>CAVSIO010000001.1:0-204974 GCA_963728095.1 uncultured Thermoleophilia bacterium
CACCTTACGAGGCATTGCGCGAACCGCCGCCGGAATCCTGTAGGTGGGGATGATCCGGCGGCGGTCGTGCACTTGGATTTCCTTGACGAGCAGGCGGAGGAGCTCCTTTGCCTGCTCGGGGCTCTCGTCTGCGAGGATCGCTTCGAGTTGGTCGGCGAGGCCGTGCGAGGGCGGCGGCGTCGGGCGGCGTGTGCGCCTGTGCGCCGACGCTGTCGGTGAGGTCGGCTTCTTGTTCGCGCAGGGTCTCCAGGCGGTCACGGTGGCCACGAACGCGGTCGTGGCAGAGGTCGGCGGAGAGCCGCCGTCTTCGAAGGCTTCGAAGTAGCGCTCGAGCTTGCGCTCGACCGTGCGATCTCGGCGCGGGTCGAGGCGAGCTGCTCCTCGATCCGCGGCCGTTCGCTCTCGGTGTGCTCGGCGCAGGTCGGCGAGTGCGTGCTCGATGACGCTGCCGTCGCGGAAGAGCTCGGCGAGCTGGGCGAGGACGGCTGCTTCGAGCCGCTCCTTGGGGAGCCGGTCGCCGTTGCACTTGCTGGGCCCGTACTTGTAGCGGGTCGAGCAGGCGTAGTAGGTGTAGCGGCCGTTTCGTCCGTGCGCGCTGGTGCCGACGTAGGCGCGGCCGCAGTGGTGGCAGCGCACGAGCCCGGAGAGCAGGAAGTCGGTCGGGTTGCCACGCCGCAGCGATGCATCGTCGCCGCGGCGGCGGAGAATGTCCTGCGCTTTCTCGAACGTCTCATCGTCGACGAGCGGCTCGTGCAGGCCAGGGTGCGTTTCGCCGTTCCAGCGGACGAGTCCGCGGTAGGCCGGGTTGGCGAGGATCAGCTGGAGTGCGTTCGGGGACCAGCCTTGCTTGCGCGGCGGCGGCGCGCCTTCGGCGTCGAACGCGCGTGCGATCGCAGTCGTGCCGAGCTTGCCTTCCGCGTAGAGATGGAAGATGCGCCGCACGACCGGCGCCTTCACCGGATCGGGCATGAGCAGCTTCGTCTCTTTGTTTCGGGTGTAGCCGTAGGGGGTGCGTCCGCTCATCCATTTGCCTTCGCGGACGCGGCGTTCGAGGCCGGCGGTGACGCGGTCGACGATGGTGGCGTGTTCGAACTCGGCGAAGACGCCGAGCATCTGCAACATCATCCGTCCCGCCGCCGAGCCGGTATCGAACGGCTCAGTCGCCGACTTCAGGACGACGTCGAGCTGATCGAGTTCCTCGCAGAGCCCGGCGAGCTGTCGCACCTTCCTGCTGAGGCGGTCGACGCGGTAGACGAGCAGCAGGTCGATGCGCTTCTCGCGCGCGAGGTCGAGCGCCTGCTGCAGGCCGGGACGGTCGAGGGTGGTACCGGAGGCTTGGTCTTCGTAGGCGGCGACGATCCGCCAGTCCTCCATCGCCTCGCAGTAGCGCTCCAGCCGTTCCCGCTGCGTCCGCAGCGAGGTCGGCTGGTGGTCTTCGTCGGTTGAGATCCGCAGGTAGAGGCAGACCCGCATCACGGCGACCCCCTCGGTTGGCGGGTCGTCCATGAGGCCATCGATCCCGGCGAACGTCAAGTCGCTCGTGCCCCGCCGAGGATCGAGTGCGCCCATCCGGGCGCGCTCGAGCATGCCGTCGGCAAGCGCGGCGTACGCCGCGCAGCCAGCCGCTCCGCCACGAGCAACGCAACTTCTTCTTTCTTCCACCTTGTCCGTGCTCTACGCGGACACGAAATCGCGCAGTGTGCACGCGCTTTCCCGACGCTGAGGGCATCCGGTCCGGACCGGACTACAGATCGGATGCCAGATCGGATGCCAGAACGGACACCAGAACGGCCCACCCCGAGGAGAAGCCGAAGCGCGATCCCTGCCGCCGCCTAAGCGGCGTTGAGCGTTGCCGCCGCAGCGCGGCCGCGAACAGGGCGGTCAGCAGCTCGACCGCCTGCGCTTCCTGAGCAGCGGTGAGCGGCTCGACCCTCACCGGGCCGAGCCTGATCTCACCGTCATCGATTGTCTTGGGGCGCAGCGGCGCAACCTTGCCGCCGCCGCGCGGCGCGTCGTGATCGTGCATCGGTTGTCGACGCGCCGGCAGAGGAGCCGGAAGAACAAACATGGGCACCCGAGACGGATACGCCCGGCGAGCACGATGAGTCCCTCTACATAGAAAGGCCATTTTCGCCCCCCAAAAATGACAGCCCCTCCGGCAACTCTTACGCACCCTTTACAGCCGACCGCACCGGGTCGGCGTCGTGTCGGTCGCGTGTCGGCGACGTGTCAGTCCCGGCGGCGAGCTTCCTCTTGAAAGCGTGGGTCTACGACGATGGGCCGTCGAGATCGTCGCGGTTGTAGTCGATGGCTCAGCGCGCAGAGCAGCCAGCTGTTGTCTGTCGGCGTTAGATACGTACTGTTCCCGCAGGGCGGCTGCCTGCACGCCGCTCTGAATCTGACTGACCTTCGGGATGCCGTAGTAGCCCGCCACGTTCTTCAGATCAAGGCTTGGGATCGGGAGTCGCACGCCCTGGACGGCGTACTGATAAAGGTCGCGA
Organism: uncultured Thermoleophilia bacterium; assembly: GCA_963728095.1. Classification (GTDB taxonomy): domain Bacteria; phylum Actinomycetota; class Thermoleophilia; order Gaiellales; family Gaiellaceae; genus Palsa-739. The sequence continues at coordinate 2,502 of CAVSIO010000001.1, forward strand.
TGCCGCGCGGTCGGGGCGTTGCCCGCTGCGACCATGTCGAGACTCTTGAAGAGCCGAAGAAGGTGCGGCAGGTCCGCGCTCCGTCCCGGCCCACGTAACGACGGGCGCCTCAAGATGCGATGCCAGCACTGCCACCATCTTGCGAAGGTTCCGCACCTGACCTCGTTTCGTGTCGCTCCAAAGGGCGTAGTCCTCCCGGGCGCTGCCGTCGATGACGGCAAGCCCGATGAGCCAGACGAAGCCGTCGGCGTCGTATTCGAGATCGAGAGCGATGAACGACTCGCCTTCGAAGCATGGCCCTCCACCGAAGTACACGGTCCTCTGTTTGCTCCATGCCTCTGCGTGGTGCTTCCACCGCTCGATCTCCTCCGCAGAGACGAAGCACTTTCGGCGCCGCAGAACCTCCAGCACGGTTGTCGTCGGGGTGCGTCGAAGCACGTTGAAATCGGCGATGTCGCCCGACTCCAGAGCCTCTGCGTATGAGCGCCCGATTCCGGCGATGAGCGTGAGGTCCTGACGTGCCCAAGTGAGTTCGAGGATTTGTTCACGCTTCAGTCGGCTGCAGACGTAGCACCCACAGATCCGTGGCTCGACGCCGTGTGCTCTCGCACGTCGAACTCCTTCGAGGATCTGATGCACTTGCTCCAGGCGATGCGACGCGATCGGGACTTCGAGCTGCACAGCTGCGTTGTCGCGGCGAAGAATGAGGTAGCCCTTCGGTTCGCCATCGTGGGAGGTCCGATAAGGCTCCAACAGGAGCCAATAGAACGCGAGTTCCAGTTCGTCCGTGCGCGTCACGTCCTTATGGGACTTGATCTCAACCGGTATGAGCTCGCCGCCGCGCTCGTCCACGGCATCAGGGACGCCGCGAATCTTCAGCTCTGAGTTCTCGAACGGCGGATGTAAGAGACCCAACTCGCCGCTGGCGACACCCTCTGTCTCGACTGCTCTTGGTCGAGCGATCGTGCGAACAAGTCGTTCGAAAGTGTTGCCCTCTCGTAGGAGGCTCACGGCGAAATCATCAACCGTGTCTTCGAACGAGATCTGTCCCTGGTCCAGCAGCCAAAAGGAGTACGGGCACCGGAGGTATCGGACCAGATCCGTCTTGGTAACCCAGTCACCGCGAGCTTCGCGATCTCGTGTGAGCGGTGAAGACCCGCCGGCGAGTAAAGGTCGTGCGATTGGCATGAGGAGGTTCCCGGCTGCGGTTGACGGCTGACCGGTTAGTCGCCAAAGCTCGCGCAGGAAACGCAGCGCCGCCCGCCAGTCCTCTACCAGGCCCGCAGGACCGCTCTCCTCAACGAGCCGGATTCCGCCCTCGGCGCGGCGAGTCGCGGTCCAGAGATACCCAGCAGCGGTCCGGCCCGAGAAAGCCAGAACGAGGCCTTCCGGCGGAGTTTTGTCGCCTGCGATCAATGCCCAGCGCAGAACCCACGAGCTGTCGTCCGAGCGGGGGATCTCCCGGAGATCGAGGAACCCGGCGGGCACCAAGTAACTCTTGCCCGCTCGCTGAACAGGAAAGGGCACCGTCCCATCGCGGATCACGCTAAGGAGCGTTGCACGGCTCACGTTGAGGATTCGCGCCGCGTCGCTGATGGTCAGCAGTTCCGGCTGCTCGTCTCGTAGTAACGAAGCGCAATCGCCCACGTCGGCGCAGCAGGGGACCGGGCCTCTTTCGCAAGACGTAGGCCGCCTTCGAGTTGTCGGATGGCTCCTCGAAGGTGATCCGGCGGGTTCCGGCGCCGAGGCACCTTTGGGCCGTGCGGCTCCGCGATGGCAATCTCGAGCGCGCGCACCACCAAAGGGGTGCCCCAGGTCGCTGATGCAAGTTCTCCAGGTCGAGGTACTCGGGGAAATGCGCGCCGACCGATCAGCTCCTTGAACCGGGAACGGCGCGGAGCGCTTCTCGATCACGTCGAGCAGGGTCGAGTAGCGGACACCCAAGCGCGCGCGGCACGGCCGACGGTCAGCAGCGGCGCTGACGACATCAGCTCGACGTTTGCTTTCGAGTGACGACGTCCTCGGCGGTTAGCGGATCGTCTGCGAGCGGGAGGCCGATCAGCGCCCAGTTCCCCGGGTCATAGATCTCCTCCTCGTGCTCAGCCGGCAATCGGTCCAGAGCGTCGACAAGGGCGGCTCGCTCCAGCGGTGTCATCTGCTCGATCTTGTCGAGCACTCGATACGCGACTGGCGGAGCGGGCTTATCCTGTCGCTCCGCATTAGCGATGGCGCGTCGCGCGACGCGCATCAGATAATCGCTCGGGTTCTCGTGTTCGGGGACGAACGGGTCACCGAAGAGCGACTCGTCGAAAGAGTGGTAGAGCTCGGTCTTTGCCAGCCAGATTCCCTCGCTGCGGGTCAGGCGGATGTCTAGGAGCGCTTGCCCGAGTAGGAGGTAATACCTGCCTAGATCCCGCTTGACGATCTGACCCTCAGTCAAGGTGCGCAGCGCTCGCTGCGCGATCACGGATCGGAGCTTCCCGGGGCGGAACGAGATAGGCGCCTCGCGGCGCTGCGTCTCCTTGTCCATGGGGCTAGTGTACACCAGTGGTAGACCATCGGTCTATCCGGTCAGATTTGAGCAAGACCAAGTCGTAGGCGCAGTCCGCCACAGCCGGTCGGGCTCGGTCTCAGAGCTTCCGGCGTGCCGCCGGTCCGCGCACGACCTTCAAAGACTCTCCGAGGCATATAACGGGACCGACAAAGGAACCGCGTTCATCTGGCCGGTTCGCGTAATGCCCGGTTCGGCCCACTTCCGCTTCGCCCGCTTCGCTTTCCGCTCGCTCGGCAAGCGGGCCGGCTGCGCCGGCTCGCGCCTGCTGACGGCGGACGGCGGTGGGCCGCGCCCGCGCATGTCGGGCGCGGCGGCGAACGGTCTCTGTCGCGACGCGACGACTGCGACACGAGGTGCGGCTGGTTTGCGCAACGCCGAGTTGCGTCCACTCCTCCGCTTCGCCCGCTTCGCGCGGGCAGGCGCGCCGCGCGCGTGTGCCCGCGCTTCGCTTTCCGCTCGCTCGGCACGCGAGCCGGCTGCGCCGGCTCGCGCTGCTGACGGCGGACGGCGGTGGTCCGCGCCCGCGCATGTCGGGCGCGGCGACGAACGGTCTCTGTCGAGACGCAACGACTGCGACGCGAGCTGCGGCTGGTTTGCACAACGCCGAGTTGCGTCCATTTCCCGCGCCCGGCAGGCAGCGACGCCGTCTCGGCCTGCTCTCCGTCCTTGCCGGCGGGCCCGTGCGCGACTGCGTCTCGGGGGGCCGAATGGCTCGATAATGCCCGCGATGCCCGAGCCGCGCCCCGTTCGCCATGCGGTCTGACCCGGCCGGCCGGGCCGCGGTGCCGGTCGACCTGGAGCGGGTCGAGATCGAGGCTCTGGCGGACTTCGCCCGCGCCGCGCCGCCCGGCCTGGCCGAGCCGGCGGGAATCGCGCTGCTCGATCTCGGCGGCGCGAAGGCCGTCGCGGTCGCCGCACTCCCCGGCGCGCGCATGTTCAACCGCGCGCTCGGCGTCGCGAGCGAGGAGCAGCTCGACCGGGCCGCGGCCTTCCTCGCGCCGCGGAGCTCCCCCTACTTCGTCTCGACCGCGCCCGGCGCCGACCTCGACGCGGTCCTGGAGGAGCGCGGCTACCGGCGCGACTACGCGTGGATGAAGTTCCGCCGCGGGCTGGAGCCGCTGCAGGCGCACAGCAAGCTGCGGATCGAGCGGATCGGCGCGGACGCCGCCGAGGCGTTCGGCGCGATCGTCGCGTCCGCCTTCGAGGCTCCGGCGTTCGTGGCGGAGTGGGCCGCGACGCTGCCCGGACGCCGCGGCTGGTCGTGCTTCCTCTCGTTCGCCGGCTCCGACCCCGCCGGCGCCGGCGCCCTCTTCGTCCACGGGCGCGCGGCCTGGTTCGGCTTCGGCGCGACGCTCTCCGAGTTCCGCGGCCGGGGCAGCCAGCAAGCGCTGCTCGCCGCCAGGATCGAGCAGGCACGCGAGCACGGCTGCGAGATCGCCGTCACCGAGACCGGCGAGCGGATCGAGGGGCGACCGTCCGCGTCCTACCGCAACATCCTCCGCGCCGGCTTCGCCGAGGCGTATCTCCGCCCCAACTGGGCCGCCGGCCCGGAGGCTCCCGCGTAAACGCGGCACGATACGGAGATGCGCCTCGCGCTCCCGGCCGCGCTCCTCGCAGCCGCCGCCCTCGCGGCGCCGGCCGGAGCGGCGCGCGTCCACCAGCTCGGCCGCTCCTGGCAGGGACGGCCGATCGTCGCGCTCGAGGCCGGCGACCCGGGCGGGATCCCCGTGCTCGTCGTCGGCGCCGTGCACGGGAACGAGACCGCCGGGATCGCGGTCGCCCGCGCGCTCGCGCGCACGCACCCGCGCGGGCTCGACCTCTGGATCGTCCCCGACCTGAACCCCGACGGCGTCGCCGCCGGGACGCGCAAGAACGCGCACGGCGTCGACCTGAACCGCAACTTCCCGACGCGCTGGCGCAGGATGGGCGGCGTCTACGAGTCGGGGCCGCGGCCGCTCTCCGAGCGCGAGGCGCGGATCGCGCACCGGCTGATCCTCCGGCTGCGCCCGCGCCTGACGGTCTGGTTCCACCAGCACCTCGACATGGTCTGGGCCTCCGGCGGCGACCGGCGGGCCGAGAAGGCGTTCGCCCGCGTCTCCGGGCTGCCGTACCACCCGATGCCGCAGCTCGCCGGCAGCGCGGTCACCTGGCAGAACAACGCGTGGCGCGGGACGACCGCCTTCGCTGCGGAGCTCCCCGCCGGGCCGGCCTCGCCCGCGGCCGTCCGGCGCTACGTGCGCGCCGTGTTCGCGGCGGCCCGCACCGGCTGAGCCTCGCCGAGCGCGACGCGCTCGATCAGCTCCGCTGCGGCCTCGGTGCCGGGCCGCCGTCGCAGCCGCTCGCCGGCTGCCGCTGCGCGCGCCCGGATCCCCTCGTCCGAGAGCACCCGGTCGAGTGCCCCGGCGAGCTGCTCCTCCTCGAAGGAATAGGTCGGCAGCCGCAGCCCGTAGCCGGCCTCGTGCACGCGCTGGGCGTTGTCGTGCTGGTCCCAGAAGATCGGCAGCGCGAGCATCGGCTTGCCGAACCACATGCACTCGGTCGTCGTGTTGTTGCCGCCGTGCGTGATCACGGCGTCCACGTGCGGAAGCACCGACGTCTGCGGCAGGAACTCCGCGCCGGTCATGTTCTCCGCCAGCTCGTACTCGGCGTGCTGCGGGCCCGTGCTGACGACGTAGCGGTGGGGCGTCCGCGAGAGGACGTCGCACGAGGCGCTGCATCAGCGGCACGTCGGCCGAGCCGAGCGAGCCGAGGCTGAGGTAGACGAGCGCGCGGCCGTCCGGCTCCGGAGGCGTCCACGGCTCGTCGGTCGAGCGGACGCTCGTCTCGAGGTTGTGCCAGGCCGGCCCGAGCGGGCGGCTGCGCGGGTAGTCGAGCTCCGCCGGGTAGAGCGTGAGGTTGAGCCAGGGCGACTCGTGGATCATCTCCAGCTCCGGCAGCGGCGGCGCGCCGCGCTCGACGCAGAACTCCGAGAAGGCCGCCTGCATCTCGCCGACCCGGCGCGCGTACTCGGCCCGGAAGGCGGCCCACTCCGAGCGGTCGCCGAGCGGCAGCCCGGAGAAGGGCGGCGGCAGCGCGGGATCCTTCAGCTCGAGCGGGTTGCAGGAGACGATCCGCACCCAGGGGCGGCCGCTCGCCGGGATCGCCGGGAACGCGCAGACGTTGTCCTCGACGATCGCGTCCGGCTCCAGCTCGCCGAAGATCTCCGCCAGCCGCTCGTCCACGTAGCGCGCCCCGTCGAGCAGCGCCTGCCACGTGGGCGCGATGAAGTCGCCGAGCTGGTCGAAGGTGCTCGCGCGGAAGACCGGCGCGGTGTCGCGGATGAAGTCCTTCCAGAACTGGCCGGGCTCCTCCGGCTCCTCGGACGCCGGCGCGAGCCGCATCAGCCGCTCCTCGAAGCCCTTCGCCTCGAGCGTGCCGGCGAACGACTCCTCGACGACGAAGACGACGCGGTGGCCGCGCCGCCGGAGCACGTCGCCGATGCCGACGCAGTTGTTCGTCGGCCCGAACGCGCCCTCGGGGAAGAAGACGATCGTCCTGCCGCCGCGGCCGCTCACGCCTCGTACGCTAACCGGCCCGCGGCCAGCCCCGCGACCGCCCTCGCCGCGAGCACGAACAGGAGCGTGAAGGCGAGCGAGACGGCGAGGAAGGCCGACTCCCTGCCGACGGCGGTATGGCCGAGCACGAGCGCGCGCACGACCACGCCGGCGGTCACGCCGCCGAGCCACGTCCCCGCGAGCCGGGCGGTGGACGGGCGTGCGTAGAGCCGTAGCAGCAGCGCCGTCCCGAACCAGCCGCCGAGCAGCGGCAGTGCGTCCCGGGCGAGCCCCGTGGCCGAGATCCCGCCCCGGTGCGAGAGCAGGCCGACGACCGCGAACACGAGGATCGCGGCGGCGTCGGCCAGGGCGGCGACGGCGCCGGGGCGGAGCAGCAGCGCGCGCACCCGCCCGAGGCTACCCGGCGCTGCCGCTAGGCGTAGGCCGGCTCGAGCTGCATGTAGACGGCGAATCCGGGTAGGCGGTCGCGGTTCGTGTGCGGGTACCGGACCGTCAGCCACGGCTTGCGGTCGTCCGTCGTGCGGCGCTCGTTGTCGATCGCGTGCTCGACGCAGATGAACTGGCAGCTGTCGTCGGGGGCGAAGGTGACCGCGCCCTCGGCGGGGTCGAACCCGTACATCTGCACCTCGTAGGCGGCGAGGTTCGGGCATCCGTCGACGCAGCAGCGATGGCTCTCCAGCGTCATGGCACCTCCTTTCTCGCCGTCAGCCTCCGGCCCGCGCGGCGCGACCCCATCGGGGCATCCTCGGAGCCGCGGGCGGATTCACAGCGATTCCTTACCCCCGTCTAATCCTCGTCTTAGGCGGCGCGGGCACGCTTGTCCCCGGAACGCGAACCGGAAGGATGTGTGGAACCAGCCATGACGTCGACGCGAAAGATCGTGCTGGGCGCCGCGGGCGCCCTCGTCCTCGCCGGCGCAGGTTCGGCGATCGCGGCCTCGGGCCACGGCACCGGCCGCGCCGCCTCCCCCGTCGCTGGCAGCCTCGTCGCCTCCGTCCTCGGCGCGGGGCACGGCGGCGGCATGCACATGCGCGTGCACGGTCGCGGCGACCTGCTCACCGCCGCGGCCGGCTATCTCGGACTGAGCGAGAGCGACCTGCGCGACCGGCTCGGCTCCGGCAAGACGCTGGCGCAGGTGGCGGACGCCACGAGCGGCAAGTCCGCCTCCGGGCTCGTCGCGGCTCTCGTCGCGGCCGCCAGGACGGATCTCGACGCCGCCGTCACCTCCGGCAAGCTCACCCAGGCCCAGGCGGACACCATCGCCGCGAGCCTCGAGCAGCGGATGACCGACGTCGTCAACGGCACGCGCCCGGCCGGTCCCCGCCAGGGTCCCGGCTTCGGGCACGGGCCTGGGCTCGGGCACCGCGACGACCTCGCGGCCGCCGCCGGCTACCTCGGCGTTCCGACCGCGACGCTGCTCGACGACCTCCGCTCCGGCAAGACGCTGGCGCAGGTCGCGGACGCCACGAGCGGCAAGTCGGCGACCGGACTGATCGCCGCGCTCGTGGCGCACGAGACGTCCGAGCTCGACGCCGCGGTCAAGGCCGGGAAGCTGACGCAGGCCCAGGCCGGCACGCTCGCAGCGAATCTCGAGCAGCGGGTCACCGACCGCGTCAACGGCGCGATGCCGCCGCGCCCGTGGAAGGGCGACCGCGGCCGCCACGGCTGGGGCGGCGGCGGCCCGTGGGCCCCCGGCGGCCCCGACGCTCCGGGCGGCCCCACGACGTAGCTCACACGATCGCCGCGCGCGGCCACATGGCCGATACCGGTCGCGCGCGGCGAGCCACCCCGTGCACCGTGCGCGTGACCGGCTCGGTGGCTACCGGGGCACGCCGTCGAGGCGTATCGTCTGGGCATGGCAACCGTCGCCGCGGGGACGACCGCCAACCAGCCTCCGCCGCTCGAGGGGCACGACCTCTTCGCCGGCGACCGTCCGCTCGCCGAGGCGCTCGAGCGCGAGGGCGCCGGGTGGGCGCGCGAGCGCTGCGCCGCCCTCGGCTCCCTCCTCGGCGGCGCGCCGCTCGAGTGGGGCCGGCTCGCGAACGAGCATCCGCCGGTGCTGCACACGCACGACCGCTTCGGCGAGCGCGCGGACGAGGTCGAGTTCCATCCGGCCTGGCACGACCTGATGCGCCTCTCGCTCGGGCACGGGCTGCACTCGCTCTCCTGGACGGAATCCCGCGAGGGCGCGCACGTCGCCCGCGCCGCGCTCTTCGTCCTCGTCGCCCAGGTCGAGGCCGGCCACGGCTGCCCCGTCTCGATGACGCACGCCGCCGTGCCGGCGCTGCGCGCGTCGGCGCCGCACCTCGCCGAGGAATGGGAGCCGCTGCTGACCTCGGCCGACTACGACTTCGGGCTGCGCCCCGCCGCGGAGAAGCGCGGCGTCGTCTTCGGCATGGCGATGACCGAGCGCCAGGGCGGCTCGGACGTGCGCGCGAACACGACGGCCGCGCGCCCGCTCGGCGGCGACGAGTACGCGCTCGACGGCGAGAAGTGGTTCTGCTCGGCCCCGATGTCGGACGGCTTCCTCGTGCTCGCGCAGGCGCCCGGCGGGCTCTCGTGCTACCTGCTCCCGCGCGTCCTCCCGGACGGGACGCACAACGGCCTCCGGATCCGGCGCCTCAAGGACAAGCTCGGCGACCGCTCGAACGCCTCGAGCGAGATCGAGCTCGAGGGCGCGTGGGCGCGGCTCGTCGGCGAGGAGGGCCGCGGCGTCCGCACGATCGTCGAGATGGTCGTCCACACGCGGCTCGACTGCGTGCTCGGCAGCGTCGCCGGGATGCGGTACGGCGTCGAGCAGGCCCTGCACCACGCGGCGCATCGCTCCGCCTTCGGCCGGCTGCTCGAGGAGCAGCCGCTGATGCGGAACGTGCTCGCCGACCTCTGCCTCGAGTCGGAGGCGGCGACCGCGACCGCGATGCGGCTCGCGCGCGCCTACGACCGCCGCGCCGCCGGCAACGAGCGCGAGGCCGCCCTCGCGCGGATCGGCACCGCCGTCGCCAAGTACTGGATCTGCAAGCGCGGCCCCGGCCACGCGGCCGAGGCGCTCGAGTGCATCGGCGGCAACGGCTACGTCGAGGACTCCGGCATGCCACGCCTCTTCCGCCAATCGCCGCTGCTCTCGATCTGGGAGGGCTCGGGCAACGTCGTCTCGCTCGACGTGCTGCGGGCGCTCCGCCGCGAGCCGGACACGGCCGCGGTGCTGCTCGACGAGATCCGGCTCGCCGGCGAGCCGCGCGCGACCGCGCTCGCCGAACGGGCGCTAGCCGAGGTGGAGGAGTCCTCGGCGCGCCTGGCGGTGGAGCGGCTCGCGCTCGCGCTCGAGGCCTCGCTGCTCGTGCGCCACGCTCCCCCGGCCGTCGCCGACGCGTTCTGCGCCTCCCGGCTCGGGGGCGAGGGGGGCCTCGGCTACGGGACGCTGCCCGCCGGCATCGACGCCGAGGCGATCCTCGAGCGCCACCGGCCGCGCTACGGCGACGGCGCTGCAGCGCCGATACCTGCTCCGTCGAGCTAACTCGAAGGCCGGGCAGACGTCTGATGAAGAGAAGAGAGGCATGAGACGATGTTGATCCCCGTTCCACCGAGCGACTGCATGCGCGCCCGAGAGGCCGTCTCCGCTCGGCTGGACGGAGAGCTGTCCGAGCTGGAGGGGACCCGCCTCGACCTGCACCTCCGCCGCTGCGCCGCGTGCCGCGCATACGCCGGGCAGGTGGTGGTGATCGTCGCCGAGCTCCGCCGGACGCCGCTGCGCCCAATCGAGGCGCCGGCGTTCGAACCGCTCCGCCGCCGCCGCGCGCCCGCTCTGCGCGTCCAGGCGGCCGCCGCGGCCGTGCTCGTGACCGCCACGATCGGCGGCTCGTTCGTCCTCGGGCACGTCCTCGGCCGGGGCGGCGGCGTCGCGCCGAGCGCGACGCGCCCGCTCGTGACGGCGGCCGACGCCGAGAGCGTTCGCGCCGACGCGCTCGAGCAGCACCTGCTCGCGCTGCTGCCGCCTGCGCACGCGCCGGGGCCGCTTCGGCTCGGGCCGAACATCGTCGCCCTCTAGACCTGAGTCCGCTATGAGCGGACTCCGCAGTTCTTTCATGGTCGAGAGTGGCATTTCCTGCGCGTCCTAACTAAGCTACCGCGCCGTCGTCTTTACCAACGTGACGGGGCGCCCCAACGGGCGTCAGGAGTGAGCAGGCGCCGCCGTACGGAACCGACTCCCGGCGCAAACCAAACGGAGGGAATCGATGCACAGACGCCTCTGGCTCCTCGCAGGAGCGGCAACCGCCGTGCTTCTCTTGGCGGCATCTGCGACTGCGACGACCAACACGGCCGGCACGGCTCGGGCGGCTGACGCCACCCCGGCTGCGGCCCCGTTCGCCCAGTCCTGGGCTCAGGTGCCCCGGACGCCGGCCGCTCGCAAGGCAAAGAGCGTGCTCGTGTTCGGGATGGAGCAGGACGTTGACGGCTTCAACACCGCACTCAACTGCTGCTCCGAGTTCTGGGCCGCTGTGACCGGCAACACGCCGGTGCTGCGCGGTGCCTACGTGATCACGGACAAGCTCGCATACGTCCCCGATCTCGTCTCGAAGGTCGTGGCGACGAAGACGACGCTGACCTACTACATCCGCGCGGGCGCCAACTGGTACTGGGGCGGCAAGAAGCTCCCGGTCACGTACAGGGACTTCGTGTACACGTGGAAGGCGTTCATCAACCCGAAGAACGACGTCGCGAGCCGTGACGGGTACGACCAGATCACCGGCTTCACCCACAAGGGCAACAAGGTCATCACGTTCAAGTGGAAGAAGCCGTACGCGGCGTACCAGGACATCTTCGGCCTGATCTATCCGTCCCAGGCGCTCGGCGGGATGGACTTCAACAAGATCTGGGCCAACTGCGTCTGCGGCAGCGACGGCAAGCCGATCTCGGACGGCCCGTTCTACGTCTCGAACTACACCAAGGGCCAGGGCCTGACGCTGAAGAAGAACCCCTTCTGGTACGGCAAGAAGCAGGGGCTCAACGAGGTGGACTTCAAGCTGATCACCGACACCAACTCGGAGATCCAGGCGATGCGCGGCGGTGAGGTCGACGCGATCAACCCGTCCCCGCAGACCGCGCTGACGGCGCTCAAGAACCAGAGCAGCATCGTCTACAACTCGGTGCCGGCGCTCTATCAGGAGCACGTCGACATCCAGTTCGGCAAGAAGGGGCACCCGCTCCTGCGGGCCCCGTGGATGCGTCAGGCGATCGCCATGGGCATGAACCGCAGCGCCGTGATCAAGGCGCTGTTCGGTGATATCGCCCCTGGTCTGACTCCGCTGGACAACATCCTGTTCTACCAGTCCGACAAGGCGAACTACAACCCGGACTGGCGGCAGTGGAACTACAACCCCACCAAGGCGATCGCCGTCCTGAAGAAGCACTGCTCAGGCGGCCCGAGTTCCCCGACGGACGGGAACACGAACTTCTTCACGTGCTCCGGCTACCCGGCGAAGTTCGCCTACACGACGACCGCCGGCAACCACCGGCGTGAGACGAGCGAGGCGATCTTCAAGTCCGAGCTCGGTGCGATCGGCATCCAGATCACGGACAACCTGCTCCCGGCGAACGTGGCCTTCGGCCCGACGGTTCTCGCTGCGAGCAACTACGACATGTTCGAGTTCGCATGGGTGACGACTCCGGATCCGGGCGGCTTCGTCTCGATCTGGGGTTGCGGAGGAGAGGCCAACTACCTGCAGTACTGCAACCGCAGGGCCACGAACCTCCTCGACGCCTCCAAGAGCGAGCTGAACCGGGCCAAGCGGATGGCGCTGTTCAAGAAGGCCGACGCGATCATGGCCAAGGACGTTCCGACGATCCCGCTCTACGCGTCGCCGTCCATCCTCATCTACAAGAAGGCGATCTCGGGGATGCTGAACAACCCCTCGCTGGTCGGCTTCAGCTGGAACATCGAGGACTGGAAGTGGACGTCGTAACGACCACGGAAACGGGCCTCTAGCCCGTCTCCACCGAGAGCGACCCGCGCCCGCCGATTTCGGCGGGCGCGGGTCGGCTCGGCCGAAGCTAAGGTCACAGACCACATGCTCACCTACATCACCCGGCGCCTCCTCTACAGCATCCCGGTACTGATCGTCTCGAGCTTCCTGAGCTTCATGTTCGTGTCGCTCGCCGGCGACCCGCTCTCCCGGCTGCGCGGCAACCCGAGGCTGTCGCAGGCCACCGTCGAGCGCCTGAAGCACCAGTACCACCTCGACACCTCGATCCCGGTTCGGTACGTGTACTGGCTCAAGGACGTCTTCACGCACAAGCTCGGCAACTCGCTGGAGACGCTGCAGCCGATCTGGCCGGACATCACCCGGACGCTCGGCCACACGGCGCAGGTGATCATCATCTCCGAGGTGCTCGCGATCTTGCTCGGGATCGCGGTCGGCGTCTTCTCGGCGATCCGGCAGTACTCGGTCTTCGACTACATCTTCACCTCGTTCAGCTTCCTGGGCTTCGCGATGCCGACGTTCTGGCTGGCGCTGCTGCTGCAGATCTTCTTCGTCGACATCTACCTCAAGTGGGGCGTGCGGATCGTCTACACCTCCGGTCTGAACAGCCCGCACAAGGGGACGTGGTCGCTCGACCGGCTGCAACACATCGCGCTGCCCGTGATCACCCTCTGCATCATCAGCTTCGCCCTCTACAGCCGCTACATGCGTGCCTCGATGCTGGACGTGATCAACTCGGACTACGTCCGCACGGCGCGCGCGAAGGGGGTCCCCGAGTGGCGCGTGATCATGCGCCACGTGTTCCGCAACGCGTTGATCCCGATCACGACGATCACGGCGCTGAACATCGGCGGCCTGCTCGGCGGGGCGATCATCACCGAGACCGTCTTCAGCCTCGACGGCATCGGCTATTACTTCGTCCAGAAGCTCGGCAACCTCGACATCTACGCCGTGATGGCGTACCTCGTCGTCACCTCGGTGGTCATCATCGCCTTCAACCTGATCGCCGACGTCATGTACGGGTTCCTCGATCCGCGGATCCGCTATGACTGAGCCGACCGTGTCCCAGGAGCCGGGGCACGAAGGCGAGGTGGTCGCGCCGGAGGGCATCGACGCTTCCACGGTCGAGGCGGGCCTCGAGGTCGAGGTCCGGAGCCAGTGGTCGTACGCGCGGCGGCGCTTCCTGCGCCATCGCCTGGCGATGACGGGCCTGATCCTGCTGATCGTCCTCTTCGGCGCCGGCGTGTTCGCCAACTACATCGCGCCGTACTCGTTCGAGCAGATCGACCTGACCAACATCCTGCACCCGCCGACGACCGAGGGGCACCACTTCTTCGGCACGGACGAGATCGGGCGCGACTACTTCAGCCGCGTGATCTACGGCATCCGCACCTCGGAGGAGGTCGGTGTGTTCGTCGCCATCGTCTCCTCGATCATCGGCCTGGTCGTCGGGGCGATCGCGGGCTACTACGGCGGCTGGATCGACAACATCCTGATGCGCCTCACCGACCTCGTGCTGACGCTGCCGGCGCTCGCGATTCTGCTCACCGCGGCCGCGCTGCTCGGCGCCGGGAACCAGTGGCGCGTCTCGCTCATCCTCGCGCTCTTCTTCTGGACGACCCTGGCGCGCGTCGTGCGCGGCGTCTTCCTGTCCCTGCGCGAGAAGGAGTACGTGGAGGCGGCCAAGGCCGCCGGCTCCGGCGACATCCGGATCATGTTCCGGCACATCCTCCCGAACACGCTCGGGCCGATCATCGTCAACGGCACGCTCGCCGTGGCGACCGCGATCCTCACCGAGGCGGCGCTGTCCTTCCTCGGCTTCGGCATCAGGCCGCCGACGCCGTCGCTCGGCGTGCTCGTCGTCTCGGGGCAGACGAACCCGCAGAAGTGGTGGCTGACGATCTTCCCGGGCCTGACCATCGTCCTGATCGTGCTGTGCATCAACTTCATCGGCGACGGGCTGCGGGACGCCCTCGACCCGACCCAGAGGAGGGTGCGTGCCTGATCCGATCCTCTCGATCCGCAATCTCGCGGTCGAGTTCAAGACCGACGACGGCATCGTCCACGCCGTGGACGACATCAGCTACGACGTCTACCCGGGCGAGACGCTCGGGATCGTCGGCGAGTCCGGGTCGGGCAAGAGCGTCAGCACGCTCTCGATCCTCGGCCTGATCCCGCAGCCGCCGGGACGGATCGTCAGCGGCGAGGCGATGTTCAAGGGCAGCGACCTGCTGAAGCTGAAGAAGCGCGAGCTGCGGCGGGTCCGCGGCGACGAGGTCGCGATGATCTTCCAGGACCCGATGACCTCGCTCAACCCGGTGCTGAAGGTCGGCTTCCAGCTCGGCGAGGCGATCAAGACGCACTACCCGAAGGAGAAGGACGACGCGGTCAAGGAGCGGGTGATCGAGCTGCTCCGGCTCGTCGGCGTCCCGAATCCGGAGACGCGCTACGACCAGTACCCGCACGAGTTCTCGGGCGGCATGCGCCAGCGCGCGATGATCGCGATGTCGATCGCGAACTCGCCGTCGCTGCTGATCGCGGACGAGCCGACGACCGCCCTCGACGTGACGATCCAGGCGCAGGTGCTCGAGGTGATGAGGCGCGTCCAGGCCGAGACACATGCGGCCACGATCCTGATCACGCACGACCTCGGGATCGTCGCCGAGCTGTGCGAGCGGGTGCTCGTCATGTACGCGGGGCGGATCGTCGAGTCGGGCGACGTGCACACGATCTTCAGGTCGCCGCGGCATCCCTACACGATCGGGCTGATGGACAGCCTGCCGCGCCTGACCGAGGACGAGGAGTGGCTGCGACCGATCCCCGGGCAGCCGCCGAGCCTCATCAACCGGCCCTCGGGCTGTGCCTTCCACCCCCGCTGCTTCCTCTCGCAGGGGCGCGCGGAGTGCCGGGCGGAGGTGCCGAAGCTCCGCGCGATGGACGGCGCCGAGCACCTGTCCGCCTGCCACTTCACCGACGAGCTGCGCGAGCGGCCCTCGCGCTTCGCGCCGGCCGTTGCCGGAGGCTCGGCATGAGCTCGGCGGAGCAGCTCGCGGCGGTGCACGACCGCGCCGCCACCGGGGAGGAGATCCTGCGCGTCGAGGGGCTCGTCAAGCACTTCCCGATCCACGCCGGGCTCCTCAAGCGCACCGTCGGCCACATCCATGCGGTGGACGGGGTGGATCTCTCGATCACGGCGGGCGAGACCCTCGGCCTCGTCGGCGAGTCCGGTTGCGGCAAGACGACGCTCGCACGCACGATCATCAAGCTGGTCGAGCCGACCGCGGGCAAGGTCATCTTCAACGGCCGCGACATCACCGGCTTCAGCCGGCGGCAGATGCGCGACGTGCGGCGGGAGATGCAGATCGTCTTCCAGGACCCGTACGCTTCGCTCAACCCGCGCATGACGGTGCGGGACATCGTCGGCGAGCCGCTGCGGATCCACCGTAGCTTCCGGGGCGAGCAGGGCCGTCAGCGCGTGGACGAGCTGCTGCGCACGGTGGGCCTGTCGCCCGAGCACGCAAACCGCTTCCCGCACGAGTTCTCGGGCGGCCAGAGGCAGCGGATCGGGGTCGCGCGTGCGCTCGCGCTCAACCCGCAGATGATCATCCTCGACGAGCCGGTCTCGGCCCTCGACGTGTCGATCCGCGCCCAGGTCGTGAACCTGCTCGAGTCGCTCCAGCGCGACTTCGGGCTGACGTACATCTTCGTCGCGCACGACCTCTCGGTCGTCCGCCACGTCTCCGACCGCGTCGCCGTGATGTACCTCGGCAAGGTGGTGGAGACCGGCTCCAGGCACGACATCTACGAGCGGCCGGCGCACCCGTACACGCAGGCCCTCCTGTCGGCGGTGCCGATCGAGGAGCCGGGCCAGCGCGGCCGCCGCGAGCGGATCGTGCTCGAGGGCGACGTGCCGAGCCCGGCGAACCCGCCGTCCGGCTGCCGCTTCCGCACGCGCTGCTGGAAGGCGCAGGAGATCTGCGCCCAGGAGGAGCCGGCGCTGGTCGACCGCGGCCAGGGGCACCCCTCGGCCTGCCACTTCGCGGAGATCGTCAAGCCGCTCGATCTCCTCGAGACGCCCGCGGGCGCGTAGCCCGCGGGCGGAGCTCACCGGAAGCGCGCCTTCGCGCGCCCCTCGCGGGCGCGGAGGCGCCACTTGCGGGCCTCCTGCTTGCGGAGCAGGACGTCGTGCCGCACCGCGACCGCCAGGAGCTCGCGCTGGAGCTTGCGCCAGCTGTGCAGCCGCTCCTGATCGAGCTCGCCCGACTCGACGGCGGCGAGCACCGCGCAGCCCGGCTCCTGCGTGTGCGAGCAGTCGTTGAAGCGGCACTCGCCCGCCAGCTCCTCGACGTCCGCGAAGGTCTCGCCCAGACCGGCGGCGCCGTCCCAGAGCTGGAGCTCGCGCAGGCCGGGCGTGTCGATCACCATGCCGCCGCCGGGGAGCTGGATCAGCTCGCGGTGGCTCGTCGTGTGCAGCCCCTCGTCGTCGTCCGCGCGAGTCTCCTGCGTCGCCATCAGCTCGCGGCCGGCCCAGAGGTTCACGAGCGTCGACTTGCCGACGCCGGAGGAGCCGAGCAGGACGGCGGTCGTCCCCGGGCGGATGCGCGCGCGCAGGGCGTCGCAGCCCTGTCCGGTCACCGCACTGACCACGTGCACGGGCACGCCGACGGCGACCGCCTCGACCTCGGCGACCATCTCCCACGGGTCGTCGAAGCGGTCGGCCTTCGTCAGGACGATCTCCGGGGTCGCGCCGCTCTCCCAGATCGTGACGAGGTAGCGCTCGATCCGGCGCGGCTCGAGGTCGGGCCCGAGCGAGCTGACGACGAGCGCGAGGTCGACGTTCGCCGCGAGCGTCTGCGCGGTCGTCGCCAGGCCGGCGGCGTTCCGGACGATCGCGCTGCGTCGCGGCAGGACGGCCTGGACGACACAGTCGTCCGCGACGGCGACCCAGTCGCCGACGGCGACGTCGACGCCCTCGTGCCGGAACCGTCCGGGCAGGCTCACGCGGAGCTCGCCGCGCTCGGCGTAGACGACGTATTGCCCGCGGTGCTGCGCGGCGACGCGGGCCGGGACCTGCTGCGCTTCGAGGGCGTCGGCGAGGTCGGAGTTCCATCCGAGCTCGTCCAGTTCGAATCGGGGCAACGCAACTCTCCTTCGGGATGGGGTACGAGTGCACGGCGGCACGGCGGCCGCGTCCTCGAAGGGGTGCGCCGTCGCGCCGGCTAGGCGGCCGCGAGGGCCGAGGAGGAGAAGCACACAGTCATCTGGAACGACCTCCTCTCGCCGGGGACGGAAACCGCCGGAAACCCTAGGCGCCCGGAGCCCAGGCGTCAAGCGAGCCAGTCCGTCGAGGACCGGCGCCGTCGGCAGCTTGTAACAGTCTGTTACGTGGCCGGCGGGCGCAGGACGGCGAACTGGTCGGTGATCGCCAGCTCGCGGGCGCGGAAGCGGAAGAGCGCCGCCGGGCGGCCGCCGCTCGGGCCCGGCTCGCGCCGGCCGCCGGTCCGCTCGATCACGTCGCGGCGCAGCAGCACGCGCTGGAGGTTCGTCGCCGAGACCTCGTGTCCGAGCGCCGCCGCGTAGAGGTCGCGCAGCTCCGAGATCGTGAACGTGGCCGGCGCGAGCGCGAAGCCGGCGTTCGTGTACGAGAGCTTCGCGCGCAGACGCTCGCGGCCCGCGAGCGCGATCTCGCCGTGGTCGAAGGCCGTGTGCGGCAGGTCGTCCACGGCGTGCCACGCGGTGTCCTCCGGCACCTGCGGGTCGGCGACGGTCGGCACGAGCCCGAGGTACGTGGTCGCGAGCTGCCACTCGCCCGGCACGCGCCCGGGGTCGCTGCGCGTGTCGAGCTGCTCGAGGTGCGAGAGCTCCCGCACGTCCACCTTCTCGGCGAGGTGGCGCTGGATCGACGCTTCGAGCGTCTCGCCGGGGGCGAGGTAGCCGCCCGGCAGCGCCCAGCGGCCGGCGAACGGCTCGCGCGCGCGCCTCCAGAGCATCACCTGGAGGAGGCCGCCGCGGACTCGGAGCACCACCGCCAGGGAGACGTGGGCGGGGAGCGGGCTGATAGACTCGGCGCCAGGTTTTCGCTTCACAGTCGCAAACACTAGCGGAGGAGACGGACAGGGATGCGCAAGCGGAGGATCGGGGCGGCCGCGCTCGTCGCGGCAGGGGCGGCGCTGCTGGCCGCGGGCTGCGGCGGCGGCGGCGGCACGACCGGGACGGGCGCGGTCGCGACGACCGGCGCCGCGAAGACGAGCGTCGTCCTCGTCACCGACATCAACCAGCTCAACGACCACGGCTTCAACCACCTCGCGTACACGGGGATGAAGCGCGCTATCCGCGAGCTCGGCGTGGACGGCCGCGTCTTCCAGTCCGCGTCGGCGGCCGACTACATCCCGAACCTGTCGAAGGCGGCGCGCGACGGCGCCGACCTGGTGGTCAGCGTCGGCTACGCGCAGGCGGACGCCGTCGCGACCGTGGCGAAGCAGTTCCCGGACACGAACTTCGCGATCATCGACGTCGACCAGTCCACGCTGAAGGGCAAGCCGCAGAACGTCGAGGGGCTGCTCTTCCGCGAGCAGGAGGTCGGCTACCTCGCCGGCTACCTCGCGGGGCTCGTCTCGAAGTCGCAGGCGGGGCCGCACGTGATCGGCAGCACCGGCGGGCAGAAGGAGCCCCCGGTCGACCGCTTCATCGCCGGCTACCAAGCGGGCGCGAAGGCCGCCGACCCCGGGATCACGCTGCTGAACGGCTACTCGCAGGACTGGGTGGACATCGCGAAGTGCAAGCAGCTCGCGCTCGACCAGATCTCCGCGGGCTCCACGATCGAGTTCCAGGTGGCGGGCGGCTGCGGCCTCGGCACGCTCGACGCGGCGAAGGAGAAGGGCGTCTGGGGGATCGGTGTCGACGCCGACCAGTCGTACCTCGGGCCGCAGGTGCTGACGAGCGCCATGAAGCGCGTCGACACCGCCGTCTTCCTCACGATCGAGCAGGTGCAGAAGGGCAGCTTCAAGGGCGGGACGAACTCGACCTTCGGCCTGAAGGACGACGGCGTCGGCCTCGGCAAGATCAGCGCCAGGGTGCCGAAGGCGATCGTCGCGAAGGTGGACGAGATCCGGCAGAAGATCGTCGACGGAACGATCGCCGGCATTCCGACGACGGTCTCGGCGGGGTAGCTCCCCGCGGGGCGCGGGCGCCCGGCGCCCGCGCCCCGCCGGTCGACGTTCCCGCCGGGGCGCCCGGTAGCCTCGGGTGCCATGGACTGGCTCGCGCACAACGGAATCCGGATCGGCGTCCTGCTCGTGCTCGCCCTCCTGGCGTCCTGGGCCGCCCGGCGGATGATCCCGCGCGCGGTGCGGCTGACGCTCGTCCGGCAGCGGATCGAGGACGCCGACGAGCCGGGCGCGGAGATCGCGCTCGAGGAGCAGGCGAAGCGCTCGACCACCCTCTCCTCGGTGCTCGTGAAGACCGTCGAGGTGACCGCGTTCCTGCTCGCCGGGATCATCGCCCTCGGCGAGGCAGGCTTCCAGCTGGGGCCGCTGATCGCCGGCGCCGGCGTCGTCGGGCTCGCGATCGGGTTCGGCGCGCAGTCGCTCGTCAGCGACGTGCTCGCGGGCATGTTCATCCTCTTCGAGAACCAGTACGCGGAGGGCGACGTCGTCAACGTCGCGGGCATCGCCGGCACCGTGCAGCAGATCAACCTGCGGCGGACGATCCTGCGCGACATCGACGGGATCGTCCACACGATCCCGAACGGCGAGATCCGGGTCTCCTCGAACCTCACGCGCAGCTTCGCGCGCGTCAACCTGAACGTCTCGGTCGGCTACTCCGAGGATCTCGACCGCGTGCGCGAGGTGATCGACGCCGTCGGGGCGGAGCTCACCGCGGACGCCGACTGGGCGGAGAAGGTCCTCGAGCCGCCGAAGGTGCTGCGCGTGAACAAGCTCGGCGACTCCGGGGTCGAGATCAAGGTGCTCGGCACGGTCCGCCCGATGACGCAGTGGGAGGTCACGGGCGAGCTGCGCAAGCGGATCAAGGAGGCCTTCGACCGCGAGCGGATCGAGATCCCGTTCCCGCACCGGGTGGTCGTCGTGCGCGACGAGCGCACCGGTGACGCGCAGCATTGATCGCTGCTGATACGGGTATGGGAGCGCCACACCCCGACCGGGAGGATTTCATGGCAGCGCTCAGCGAGAAACAGCGGGAGTTCCTGCAGCAGCCCTTCGTGGGCGTCGTGACGACGCTCCGCGGCGACGGGTCGCCGCACTCGACGGTCGTGTGGGTGGACGTCGAGGACGGCGTCGTGTCCTTCAACACGGCCTACGGCCGCGTCAAGCCGGCGAATCTCGAGCGCGACCCGCGTGCGTCGCTCACCGTCGTCGACCCGGCCGATGCGTACCGGTGGGTCGCCGTCGAGGGCGCTGCCGAGCTGACGACCGAGGGCGCCGACGCGCAGATCGACCGGCTGGCGAAGAAGTACCTCGGCAAGGACGAGTACCCGTGGCGCCGTGAGGGCGAGCGGCGCGTGAAGGTGCTGATCCGGCCGGAGCGCATCAGCGCGACCGGGATCGACGAGCAGGGCTAGCGGCGGGGGTCGCCCTCGACCACGCCATGCGGCTCGCCGTAGTCGGCGAGCAGGTCGAGAAACGGCGCCGCGTCGAACGCCTCGGGGCCGAGGACGCCCTCGCCCTGCCACGCGCCCTCGGCGAGCAGCTCGAGCGCGACGACCGGGTTCAGCGCCGTCTGGAGCACGACGGCCTGGTGCCCGTACTCGCGCATACAGCGCTCGTTGTCGGCGACGTGGTAGAGGTAGGCGGCGCCCGTGCTGCCGTCCTTCCGGGTGCCGGTGACGAGCGTGCCGGCACAGGTCTGGCCGCGCATCCGGTCGCCGAGCGTGGCGGGATCGGGCAGCGCGGCCGCGACGACGTCCCGCGGCGCGACCTCCATGCCGCGCACGCGCACCGGCTCGGTCGAGTCGAGCCCGAGCTTGTGCAGGGTCCGCAGCACGCCGATGAACTCCTCGCCGAGCCCGTACTTGAACGTGACGCGCCGGCAGTCGACGCCGCGCGGGACGAGCACGACCTCCTCGTGCTCCACGTTCACGCACTCGACCACGCCGATCCCCTCCGGGAACTCGAACAGCTCCGGCTCCGAGAACGGCTCGGTCGTGTAGAAGCCGCGCTCCCGCTCCCAGACGAGCGGCGGGTTCAGGCACTCCTCGATCGTCGTCCAGATCGAGAAGGTGGGGGCGAAGTCGTAGCCCTCGACCTCGAGGTTCGCGCCGTCGCGCACGGCGACCTCGTCGATCTCGGAGAACAGGTGGTCGGCCGCGTAGCGCGCGAAGACGTCGGAGAGGCCCGGCTCGACCCCGATGCCGGCGAGCGCGAGCAGGCCGCGCTCGGCCCAGCGCTCGTGCTCGGCGAACTGCGCGTCTCCGAGCTTGACGCCCGGCTCCGAGTAGGGCCGCTCGGGGTGCGGCTCCGAGAGCGTCATCGCCATGTCGAGGTAGGTCACGCCGGCCTCGAACGCCGCCGCGAAGATCTGCGGGTTGAAGCGGGGGTCGGTCGCGTTGAGGACCGCGTCGGAACCGGTGGCGCGGATCAGCTCCGCGACAGAGCCGGCGTCCGACGCGTCCACCGCCGCCGCGGCGAGCCGCTCGTCGCCGAGCCGCCGGACGAGCGCCTCCGGGCGCGCCGGGTCGAGATCGGCGAGGGTCATCCGCTCGAAGAAGCCGCGGCGCGCGGCCACCGCCGCGACGGCCCCGCCGACCCCTCCTGTGCCCACGACGAGGATCCTCATCCCGGCGGCGATGCTACTTCTTCAGCGCGGCGAGGATCTCGCCTGCCGCTCTGACCCCCTCGCTCGCGCCCCCTTCCATATAGCCCTGGAAGTCAACGGAGCAGTGCTCGCCGGCGAAGTGGACGTTCCCCTGCGCCACGCCCTCGTAGCCGGAGAAGCCGACGTACTGTCCCGGCTTCCAGTACGAGTAGGAGCAGCGGAGCAGCGGGTCGCGGAACGGCGTCGAGAGCGTCGCCTTCCCGTTCCACTGCGCCGTGATGCCGGGCAGGATCGGCTCGAGCTGCTTCAGCCACGCCTTCGCGTAACCGGTCACCTGCGTGCTCGTCGCCGCGCTCGAGTACGGCGCCGAGGGCTTGAAGGAGCCGGCGTAGTCGCCGCCCGAGTAGTCGACGAGGATTCCGGGCGCGCCGGCCTGGGCGCGCGTCACGTCCCAGGTGTTCTGGAAGCCGGTGTCGCTGTAGACGTTGCCGTTGGAGAGCCCCCACGGCCCCGGCGTGTTCCACCAGCGGCTCGCGAACTGGAGCTGGAGCTTCGCGTTGCGCCCAGAGCCGATCTGCGAGATCGCCCGCTGCTTGAGCGCGTCGAAGCCGGCGCCCGAGGTGTCGAGCGTGCGCAGCACGGAGAAGCTCATGCAGAGGATCGCGTGGTCGGCCGTGACGGTCTGCGTCTTGCCGGGGGTGGAGAACGTCAGCGCCACGCTGCCGTCGGCGTTCGTACGGATCGCCTGCATCGCCCAGCCCATCCTGATCGTCCGGTGGCCCACGTAGCTCGCGATCGCCTCGGGGAGCTGCTGGTTGCCGCCGGCGATGTGGAAGCGCTCGTCCGACTTCCCGAAGATGGAGAAGTTGCCCGGCGAGGCGTTGTAGCCGAGCAGGTAGATGAGGTTGAGCGCCGACTGGTCGGTCGTCTCGGCGCCGTACTCCTCGTTGTAGGCTCCGTCGAGCAGCCGGCCCATGCGCGAGCGGTGGCCTCCGTCCACGTAGGCCTCGATCCAGTCGTAGACCGTCATCTGGTCGAAGAAGACGCCGGCGTCGGTGTGGATCAGGTACGTCGTCGGGTAGCTGGTCGCCTGCACCTGGCCCTGGAGCGTGTTGTGGATTGGCTGGAAGTCGTTGTCGGCGTCGTCCGTGGAGTAGTAGCCGCCGAGGAACCAGAGCGTGTCGGTCGAGCCGTTCGGCTGTGCCGCGATCAGGTCGACGGTGTCGAGCTTGAACCGCTGCGCGAGGTGGCGGATCGTCATGTGGTTCGTGTCGATCAGCTCGCCGCAGAACTCGGACACCTGGCCGCTGTCCCAGTAGCCGGAGGCGTCGGAGTGCATGCGACCGCCGATCCGCTCGGTCGAGGCCTCGTAGATCGTGGACGCGTAGCCCGCGTCCGCCAGCGTGAGCGCGGCCGACAGGCCGGCGATCCCGCCCCCGACGATCGCGATCCGGGGCGCCGTCGCGGCGGAGGCGGGGCGGGCGAGCGCCGCGGGCCCGGCGACGGCGACGGCCGCTCCGGCGGCGCCGGCGCGCTTCAGGAACTCGCGTCGCGAGTGCGTGGACTCGGCGCGGAGCCCGCGCAACTCGGCCGGCGCGATGCCGAGCCGATCGGCCGCGCGATGCTCCTCCGCGAGGCGCCGGAGCGCTCCGAGCAACGGTGTGCGTGCCATCCTGGTGCCCTCCTGGGAGCGGGGTCGGATGGCGCGGCAGCCTCTCGTATCGGGGCCCGCGAAGTCAAGCCCGGTCGTCACGCGATTCCACAGGACGATCGCACCACGATTGACGCAATGCGCAGCGAGATGGTACGAATCCCTCGCGTTGCGCAGAGAGGACGCCCAGCCGCTCCCGCTCGCCGGAGGCGAATCCCGCCGGGGGCCCGTCGCCCCGGCCCGTCGCGTCGACAACCTCGACCGCGGGATCATCGAGGCCCTCCAGGAGAACGGGCGCGAGTCGTTCCGGCGTATCGCCGCCCGGCTGGGCGTCTCCGAGGCGACCGTGCGGGCGCGCTACGCGCGGATGACCTCGGACGAGATCCTCCAGGTCGTCGCGGTCACGAATCCGCTCGGCCTCGGCTTCGAGCAGGCGCTCGTCGGCGTCAAGACGTCCGGGCCGCCGGAGGCCGTCGCCGACGAGATCGCGCGGTGGCCGGAGGTCGACTACGTCGTGGTCACCGCCGGCCAGTTCGACGTCATCGCCGAGGTGGTGGCGGCCCACCGGCGGGAGCTGCTCGACCTGACGAACCGGATGCGCGCAATCGACGGCGTCGTCTCCACCGAGACCTTCTTCTACCTCGAGATGTGGAAGCAGCTCTACGACTGGGGAACGCGAACGAAGGGGGGCGTTGACTCGTGACCACCTACGAGAGCGCGCGGTCGGTCGAGGAGCTGCAGCAGGCGGCGCGCGACCACCTCTGGCTCCACTTCACGCGCATGGGCGGCCCCGAGCCGCCGATCATCGTCCGCGGCGACGGCTGCTATCTCGAGGACGCGAGGGGCAACCGCTACCTCGACGCGCTCGCCGGGCTGTTCTCGGTGAACATCGGCTACGGCTTCGGGGAGGAGATGGGCCAGGCGGCGCTCGAGCAGATGCGCGAGCTGCCCTTCTACACCAACTGGACGTACGCGCATCCGCGCGCGATCGAGCTCGCGACCGAGGTCGCCTCGCTCGCGCCCGGCGACCTGAACCGCGTCTTCTTCGTCTCCGGCGGCTCCGAGGCGGTCGAGTCGGCGTGGAAGCTCGCGCGCCAGTACTACGCCGCGCGCCGCGAGCAGCGGCTGCGCGCGATCGCGACCCGGGTGCCGAGCGGCGAGCCCGAGACGCGCCACGACGCGATCGTCGCCGAGGCGGGGCGGTCGAAGCGCTACAAGGCGATCGCGCGCCACATCGCCTACCACGGCACGACCCTCGGCGCGCTCTCCATCAACGGCATCCCCGCACTGCGGACGCCGTTCGAGCCGCTCGTGCCCGAGGTGCGGCACGTCCACAACACGAATCGCTACCACCGCCCGCAGGAGGAGACCGAGGAGGAGTTCACGGCGTTCCTGCTCGACGACCTCGAGCAGACGATCATCGCGATGGACCCGGAGACGGTCTGCCTCGTGCACATGGAGCCGGTGCAGAACGCCGGCGGCGCGTTCGTCGCGCCCGCGGGCTACTGGCAGGGCGTGCGCGAGCTCTGCGACCGGTACGACATCCTGCTCTCGGCGGACGAGGTGATCACCGGCTTCGGGCGGCTCGGCCACTGGTTCGCGTCCGAGCGCTACGACATCCGGCCGGACATCGTCACCTGCGCGAAGGGGCTCTCCTCCTCGTACGCGGCGATCGGCGCGGTCGTCACAACCGACCGCGTGATGGAGCCGTTCCTCGAGGCGACCTCGATGTACTCGCACGGGATCACGTTCGGCGGCCATCCGGTGATGAGCGCGATCGCGCTGAAGAACATCGAGATCATGAAGCGCGAGCGGATCAACGAGCACGTGCGCGAGAACGAGGGCGCGTTCCGTTCGACGCTCGAGCAGCTGCTCGACCTGCCGATCGTCGGCGACGTGCGCGGCGCGGGATACTTCTACGCCGTCGAGCTCGTGAAGGACAAGGAGACCCGGGAGACGTTCTCCGACGAGGAGTGCGAGACGCTGCTGCGCGGGTTCCTGTCGCCGCGCGCTGTTCGAGCAGGGGCTGATCTGCCGCGCGGACGACCGCGGCGACCCTGTCGTCCAGATCTCGCCGCCGCTCGTCGGCGGGCCAGAAGGAGTTCGACGAGATGACCGGCATCCTCGGGGACGTGCTCACCGAGGCGTGGGATCGACTGCGGTGACGGACGGGACGGGGGCGCAGCCGACCGGGGCTGCCGACGATCTCGACATCAAGCTGGTCGGCCTGACGAAGCGGTTCGAGGACGTCGTCGCGGTCGACGACCTCTCGCTGGACATCGAGCGCGGCCGCTTCTTCGCGCTGCTCGGCCCGTCCGGCTGCGGCAAGACGACGACGCTGCGCATGATCGGCGGCTTCGAGGAGCCGACCGCGGGACGGATCGAGCTGGGCGGCGCGGACGTCGGCGGCGCTGCCGCCGTACAGGCGCGACGTGAACACCGTCTTCCAGTCGTACGCGCTCTTCCCGCACCTGACCGATCTTCGAGAACGTCGCCTTCGGGCTGCGGCGCCGGAAGGTGAAGGGCGGCGAGCTGCGCCGAGCGCGTCGGCGACGCGCTCGAGCTCGTCGGCCTCGCCGGGCTCGAGCGACGCAAGCCGCGGCAGCTCTCCGGCGGCCAGCAGCAGCGGATCGCGCTCGCCCGCGCGCTCGTCAACCGTCCGCGCGTGCTGCTGCTCGACGAGCCGCTCGGCGCGCTCGACCTGAAGCTGCGCAAGGAGATGCAGCTCGAGCTGAAGCGGATCCAGCACGAGGTCGGGATCACCTTCGTCCACGTCACGCACGATCAGGAGGAGGCCATGACGATGGCCGACCGGATCGTGATCATGAACCACGGGCAGGATCGAGCAGCTCGGGGCTCCGAGCGAGCTCTACGAGCACCCGCGCACCGCGTTCGTCGCCGGCTTCCTCGGCGTCTCGAACCTGCTGCCGGGCACGGTCGTCGCCGACGACCGCGTCCGGCTCGGGGACGGGACCGAGGTGTCGGTGCCGCGCGAGGTGCTCGGCGGCCGCAGCGGTTCGGTGCAGATCGGCGTCCGGCCCGAGAAGCTCCGGATCGACGGCGGCGAGCCCAACACGCTCTCGGGGACGGTGTCCGAGAGTGCGTACATCGGCGTCTCGACGCAGTACATCGTCGACACGCCCGCAGGAGCCGTGACGGTCTACGTCCAGAACGACCGTCCCGGCGCTCAGGGGGTTACGCCGGGCGAGCGGCTCACGCTCGCCTGGAGTCCGGACTGCACATTCGTCGTCGACGCCCAGGAGGCGCCCTGATGTCCGATCGGATCTCCCGTCAAGCCTTTCTCCGCCGCGCAGCCGCCGGCGGCTCCGATCCTCACGGTTCCGGGTCTGCTCGCCGCGTGCGGCGGCGGGGGCGGGAGCGCGACCGCGACCGAGGGCGCGGCTGCGTCCACCGGCGCCGCACAGACCCTGCCCAGCACGATCGTCTTCTCGAACTGGCCGCTCTACATCGACATCAACGAGAAGAAGAAGACGCACCCCTCGCTCGTGCAGTTCCAGAAGGCGCACCCCGGCACGACCGTCCGCTACATCGAGGACATCAACGACAACGACTCCTTCTTCGGGAAGATCGAGGGGCCGCTGTCGCAGGGGAACTCGGTCGGGCGCGACCTCATCGTGCTCACCGACTCGTCCGGCCTGCCGCAGCGGATGATCCAGCTCGGCTGGCTCGAGAAGTGGGACAAGTCGGCGATGCCGCACTTCTCGAACCTGCAGGACTCGCTCGCGCACCCGGCGTGGGACCCGAACCGCGACTACAGCCTGCCCTGGCAGTCGGGCATGACCGGGATCGGCTACGACCCGAAGAAGGTCGGCTACGAGATCGACTCGATCGACAAGCTCTTCACCGACCCGAAGCTGAAGGGGAAGGTGACGCTGCTCACGGAGATGGGCGACACGATGGGGCTCGTCATGCTCGCCAACGGCGACGACCCGTCGGACGTGACGCAGAAGTCCTGGGATGCCGCGGTCAAGCGGATCAAGGCGGCGGTCAGCTCCGGCCAGATCCGCCAGTTCACGGGCAACGACTACGCGCCGCTGCTCGCGAAGGGCGACGTGTGGGCGTGCTTCGCCTGGTCGGGCGACATGGTGCAGCTCCAGGCCGACCACCCCGGCCTGAAGTGGACCGCCCCGACGTCCGGCGCGATGATCTGGACGGACAACATGCTGATCCCGAAGGGCGGCAACGTCTACGGCGCGTCGGTGCTGGCCGACTGGTTCTACGACCCGAAGATCGCCGCGGAGGTCGAGGACTACGTCAACTACATCTGCCCGGTGAAGGGCGCGGCCGCCGTGCTCAAGAAGAGCGACCCGGCGGTGGCGAACAACCCGCTGATCTTCCCGCCCGCCTCGCTGCTCGCGCAGACGCACATCTTCGACGGCAAGGCGATCAACAACGCGAAGTACAAGCAGGACTTCCAGAACCTGATCGGGGCCTAGCCCGCGGACATGGGCAGGTTCTTCCACCGCAGCCGCGGGGCGACGCCCTACATGCTGCTCACGCCGGGCACGGCGTGGCTGCTCGTCTTCTTCGTCGTGCCCATGTACTACCTGGCGAAGACGGCCCTCTCGCAGGGCCTCTTCCCGCTCTTCAGCTTCGGCTGGGCGTGGAGCAACTTCAGCGACTCGGTCACGGCGTACCAGGAGCAGTTCCTGCGCTCCTTCCAGTACGCGGGGATCGCCACGGCGGCGGCGCTCCTGATCAGCTACCCGCTCGCGTACTGGATCGCGTTCCGCGGCGGGCGGTGGAAGAACCTGTTCCTGCTCCTCGTGATCGCCCCGTTCTTCGTCACGTACCTGATCCGGACGCTCGCCTGGGAGACGATCCTCGCCGACGGCGGCCCGGTGGTCGGCGATCCTGCGCGACGTGCACGTCGCTCGCCGCCGGGCGGGCGGCTGCTCGCCACCTCGGCGGCGGTGATCGCGGGCATCACCTACAACTTCCTGCCCTTCATGGTGCTGCCGCTGTACGTCGAGCCTCGAGCAGATCGACCCGAGGCTGATCGAGGCGGCCGGCGACCTCTACGCGAACCGCGTCGTCTCGTTCTCGCGGGTGACGCTGCCGCTCTCGCTGCCGGGCGTCTTCGCCGGCGTGCTGCTGACCTTCATCCCGGCCGCCGGCGACTTCATCAACGCGCAGCTGCTGGGGACGCCGCAGCAGTACATGATCGGCAACGTCATCCAGTCGCAGTTCCTCGTCGCTGCGGAACTACCCGACCGCGGCGGCGCTGTCGTTCGTGCTGATGGGCGGTGATCCTCGTGCTCGTGCTGGTCTTCGCGCGCGTGCTCGGCACCGACCGGCTGACCGCGGGGGCCGCGGCGTGAGCGCGGCCGGCGACGCGGTCGTCGATGCCGCGGCGGCAGACCGCGGCGGTGCGCGCCTGGCGCTTCGTCCGCCGGCACCTGCTCGACGTGTACGCGCTGCTCGCGCTCGCGTACCTGTTCCTGCCGATCGGGATCGTCGTCGCGTTCTCGTTCAACAACCCGCTCGGACGCTTCAACTACACGTGGCAGGGCTTCACGTTCCAGAACTGGTTGCACCCGCTCGGCTACCCCGGGCTCGGCAGTGCGATCCGGATCAGCATCGAGATCGCGGTCCTCTCGGCGCTCTTCGCCACGATCCTCGGCACGTTGATCGCGCTCGCGCTCGTCCGCTACACGCTTCCGCGGCCGCGCGACGACGAACCTCCTGATCTTCATCCCGATGACGACGCCGGAGATCGTGATGGGCGCCTCGCTGCTGACGCTCTTCCTCAACTGGAAGATCCCGCAGGGCTTCGGGACGATCCTGATCGCGCACATCATGTTCAACATCTCGTACGTCGTCGTGACCGTGCGGGCGCGGCTCGTCGGCTTCGACCGGCATCTCGAGGAGGCCGCGATGGACCTCGGCGCGAACGAGGCCGTGACGTTCCTCCGGGTGACGCTGCCGCTGATCGCGCCCGGGATCCTCGCGGCGGCGCTGCTCGCGTTCGCGCTCTCGATCGACGACTTCGTGATCACGTACTTCAACGCGGGCACGGTGACGACGTTCCCGCTCTTCGTCTGGGGCGCGGCCCGCGTCGCCGTGCCGCCGCAGATCAACGTGATCGGGACGGCGATCTTCGCGATCGCGGTCGGTCGGCATGCTCGCGAACGTCCTCGTCCAGAACCGCCGCGCGCGCAGAGCGCGCATGAGTCCGTCCGTCGAGCCGGCGCTGCCGTCCTGGTGGCTGGAGCAGGCGCTCGCGGCGGAGGGGAGCCCGGCGCCGGCGCCGGCGCTCGCGCGGCGACGCGACCGCGGACGTCGCCGTCGTCGGCGGCGGCTACACCGGGCTCTGGACGGCGCTCGCGCTGCGGGAGCGCGACGCCCGACCTGCGGGTGACGCTGCTCGAGGCGGAGATCTGCGGGCACGGGCCGAGCGGCCGCAACGGCGGCTTCGTGCACGGCTACTGGGCGGCGCTCGCGTCGCTGCGTGCGGTGCTCGGCGACGAGGAGGCGCTCGCGCTCGCCGCGGCCGGCGAGGCGATCGTCCCCGGGATCCGGGCCTGGGCCGAGGCGCGCGGCGAGGACGTCTGGCTGCGCGAGCAGCGGGATGCTGATCGTCTCGGCCGCGCCGGCGCAGGACGCGCGCGGTCGAGGTCGCGGTCGAGGCCGCGGCCGCGAGCTGGGGCGGCCGGACCAGGCGGTGCCGCTCTCAGCGGAGGAGGTCGCGCGGCGCGTGACGTCGCCCGTCGTTCCGCGGCGGCGTCTTCTTCCCGGACGGCGCGACCGTCCATCCGGGCCTGCTCGTGCGGGCGCTGCGCCGGGCGGCGCTCGACGCCGGGCGTGACGCTGCACGAGCGGACGCCGCGTGACGCGGCTCCGCGCCGGCGACGCCGAACGTGCTCGAGACGCCGGCCGGGACGCTGCGCGCGCCCGAGGTCGTGCTCGCGACGAACGCTGCGCTCACCGGCTGGCGGCCGGCGGCGCGCAGCCTCACGAACTTCGGCTCCTACGTCGTCCTGACCGAGCCGGCGCCGGAGCTGCTCGAGCGAGATCGGCTGGACGGGAGGCGAGGCGATCGTCGACGGCGCGCATGTTCCTCCACTACTTCCGGACGACGAGCGACGGGCGCGTGCTGATGGGCAGCGGCACCGGGCCGATCGGCTTCGGCGGCCGCGTCGACGAGCGCTTCGACACCGACCGGGCGAGCGCCGGCCGCGCCGAGGCGGGGCTGCGGCGGCTGCTGCCGGGCCTCGACGGCGCGCGGGTCGAGCGCGCGTGGGGCGGGCCGATCGACGTCTCGGCCGACCACCTGCCGTTCTTCCGCACGAAGCCGGGCACGCGCGTCCACTTCGGCGCCGGCTACTCGGGCCACGGCGTCGGCCCGAGCTGGCTCGGCGGCCGGATCCTCGCCTCGCTCGCACTCGGCGCGGACGACGAGTGGACGCGGCTGCCGCTCGCGACCCGCCGCGTGCCGCGGCTTCCTGGCGAGCCGCTCCGCCGCGTCGGCGGCGGCATCGTCCGCGCGGCGATCATGGCCTGCGAGGAGGCAGAGGAGCAGGGCCGCCGGCGGCTCGCTCCCGGCGCGCGCGGGCGCCGCGCTGCCGCGGCTGCTCGGGATGGAGCTCGGGACCCGCTAGCCACAGAACCGCTCGGGTGTCGGCTCGAGCGAGCGACACGCTGGCCCAGACCACCGGCTGTGTTCTGCTGTGCCTAGCGATCGCGGCAGATCGGATCAGGCCTGGACTCGCTTCGCCTTTCTGCGCGTAGTGTCGGAGTGGTGAGACGCGCAGTCACAGGATCATGTCTCGTCGCGATAGGCATGGCGGTCGCCGTTAGCAGCGGCTGCGCCGGTGGATCCGGCCACCTCGAAGTGGGTAGCAGCGCAACGGCCCCGCCAGGAGCCCACGCGGCCACTGTTGTCCAGATGATGCCCATGCCCTCGCGATACGCGACCCGCTGTCGTAGTTCGCCGATCCTCCAGCCTGCGTGCCCGCGGCTGATCCCGAAGGTGCCGGACGCGCTTGGCGGCGTCGTCGTCGACGGGCTTGTCGCGTCCGGGCCTCTTCCGCAGCGAAACGGCGCCCTCTTCTATGTCTTTGACATGGAGCACGGCGTCCCCCACGAGTACAAGCTGCGACTGAACCGTCCGCCACGGACGCTCCACCTGACGATCGTCGCGGGTCGCAGACCAAGCAACCTGTTCGGCGGGATGACCTACCCCGGAACACGCCGCGACGCGACGCTCTCCGACGCCTCAATCGCCACCAGACGCCTCAAACTGCTCTTCTTCGGGAAAAGAGTGTGGAGCAGTCACACCGGCGCCCTGTTCCTCGCCCCTTCATACCCGTTTGGCGGCCAGATTGGCGGCCACCTGACCTTCTGGTGGCAGAGCGGTGGCCACGGCTACGTCATCAGCATCCACGCGTGGGAACCACTGACTGAATGCGCCCATGTGCTTCGGGAAATCGTCGCTTCCACTCGCTGACAGACCGCGTGCGCCAGGCGTCATTCCCGCGCACTGGCGCATCGGGACGCCCTTCCGCCCGGCACCGCACGGCGCGACCAACCTCGGGAGAACGGCCAACACGTAGGATGAAACGGTGGGAAGACAGGGCGCCGTCGCGCTTTACGTGCTTACTCTGGTAGCCGTTGTGGTGGGCGTGGATGTCCTGTTCTTCAGCCACCACTTCTGGGAGCGGCTGATAGCAAACGTCGGCATCGTCCTTGTGTTTGCGGCGTTCGGTCTCAGGTTCCGGCACGCATTTGGGGGGTAAGTGAAGGTCCTCGCGGCTACATCTTCCTCGCCGCCATAACACCCCGCGCCACGGGCGTCATTCCGGAACGCTGGCGCAAGGAGCGGTTCCTCACGCCTGATCCAAAGGCAGGTGTCGGGCTTACTCTTGCCTGACGATATCGACCGAGATCTCCACCGCCGGGATCGTGCCTCTGTTCTCAAGCCAGTGTGTGGTGTTCCTATCCTCGGGCCAGCCCACTCCCGGCCCATACTCCGTAGCCACTCCATTTCGATGGTCAGTGATGGTTCCTTGCAGGATGTAGACGATGCCTGGTCTGTCTTTATGGTCGTGAATCGGGCCGAAGACGCCGCCAGGCTCGATGGTCACCATACGCATTCGAAGTTGGCGCCCTGCCATACCCTCGATCTCAGGGCCAAGGTCAACCGTTGCGAGTAACTCCGTGGTAACACCTTTCGTCTCAGGTGCCGCCTGTTCGTCGCTCATCGCGCTCTCCTCTCTGTACTTCCAGGGCCTAACGTTCGACGCGACCCGGATTCTCGCGCTTGACGGCTTCTTCTTTGTCGGGATGCCTTTGCCGTCGGCGCAGTAGCAGGCACGAGACGCAAGGGAGGGAAGCCCGCAGGTCTTCATAGGCCGGGGGACATTCCTGAACTGGCGCAGGCCAGCGTGCTCTTTCCGGAGCGCTACCGTTGCCGAGCCCGACATGCGCGGGCGCGGCTCACCGCCGTTCCGCTTCCGCCCGCCGCTTCTCTCAGGACGCCGTTCCCGAGCAGGAAAGCACAGCGGTGCGACGGGAACCCGTAGCGGCGCGAAGCGCCGCTACGCAGAAGCCTGAGTCTCGCGCACGCTCGTTCCGGCGGCGATCGAGCGGGCGATGTCGAGCGTCGAGACGACGCCGACGGGACGCTGCGTCTCCGGGTCGATCACCGCGAGGTGAGCGATCCCGTGCTCGGCCATCAGCGCCGAGGCCCGGACGAGCGGCGCGTCCGTCGGCACGGTCACGAACGGCGTCACGGCGCTCGAGCCGGCAGTGCGCGCGTCGACGTCGGCCTGGCTGGCGGCGACGAGATCGAGGTCGGAGACGACCCCCCACAGCTGCGCGTCCTCGTCGTCCTCGTCCATGTGCTCGAAGACGAAGACGGAGTGGACGCTGAAGGTCGCCATCATCCGGGCGACCACGCGCAGCGGCGTCTCGGGAGGGCAGCTGATCACGCCGGGGCTCATCGCGTCGGCGACGGTCGCCGTCTCGAAGGGGACCGGCAGGGTCTGGGGGGTGTGCGTGACCTTCTTCTCCATGCGGGCATGTTCGCCGGAGGGGCGCGCGGCGGCATCCGACGGGCCGCTGAGCGCCCCTGCGGCGAACTACGGAAGCGTCACGACCGGCGCCGGCGCGCCGTGCGGACGGCGCGCGACGCCGCTCCGCTCGGCCGCCTCGGCCACCGCCGCGGCGACCGCCGGCGCGACCGTCCGGTTGAACACGCTCGGCACGATGTAGTCGGCCGCGAGCTCGTCGTCGGAGATCGTCGCGGCGATCGCGCGGGCGGCGGCGACCTCCATCTCGGCGTCGATCGTCGTCGCGCGGACGTCGAGCGCGCCGCGGAAGACGCCGGGGAACGCGAGCACGTTGTTGATCTGGTTCGGGTAGTCGCTGCGTCCGGTGGCGATCACCTCGACGAGGCCCTCGATCGCCTCCGGGTCGACCTCCGGGTTCGGGTTCGCCATCGCGAACACGATCGCCCGCGGCGCCATGCGCCGCACGCCCTCGACCGTGATCGCGCCGGGGACGGAGACGCCGATGAAGACGTCCACGCCCTCGAGCAGCTCGTCGGCGGAGCCCTGGAGGTTGTCCGGGTTGGTCGTCTCGGCGTACTCCTGCTTCGCCGGGTTGAGGCCGGAGCGGCCACGGTAGAGGGCGCCGCCCTCGTCGCAACCGACGATCCAGCGCGCACCGGCCTGCTGGAGCGCGCGGGTGACGGCCATGCCGGCCGCGCCGCAGCCGGTGGTGACGATGCGGACGTCCTCGATCCGCTTGCCGACGACGCGCAGCGCGTTCAGCAGCGAAGCGAGGACGACGATCGCCGTCCCGTGCTGGTCGTCGTGGAAGACGGGGATGTCGAGGCGCTCGCGCAGCCGCCGCTCGATCTCGAAGCAGCGGGGCGCGGCGATGTCCTCGAGGTTGATGCCGCCGAATGCGGGTGCGATCACCTCGACGGTGCGGACGATCTCGTCCACGTCCTTGGTGTCGAGGCAGATCGGGAAGGCGTCGATGCCGGCGAACTCCTTGAAGAGGACGGCCTTGCCCTCCATCACGGGCAGCGCGCCCTCGGGGCCGATGTCGCCGAGCCCGAGCACGGCGGTGCCGTCGCTGACGACCGCGACCGTGTTGCGCTTGATCGTGAGGTTCCAGACCTTCTCCGGGTCGTCGGCGATCGCACGCGAGACGCGGGCGACGCCGGGGGTGTAGACCATCGAGAGGTCCTCGCGGGTCTTGAGCGGCGAGCGTGGCCGCACCTCGAGCTTGCCGCCGAGGTGGGCGAGGAAGACGCGGTCGGAGACGTTCACGACCTCGACGCCGGGCACGGAGCGGACGGCCTCGACGATCGCGTCGAGGTGGTACTCGTCGTCGGCGAGGACGTTGACGTCGCGGACCTTCGTGTCCCGCTCGACGCGGACGAGGTCGATGGCGCCGAGGAGGCCGTCGGCCTCCCCGATCGCGGAGGCGAGGCGCGCGAAGGCGCCGGGATGGTTCTCGATGCGCACGCGGATCGCGGCGCTGAATGAGGCTGAAGGATGCATGGCCCCAGGGTAGGGACGCCCGGCTCGCGTCCGCATCCGGAGCAACTACCGGGACCGAGTAGGGTTTGGGCCCGTGCGCGTGACCGTTTGCGACGTAGGCCCGAGGGACGGGCTCCAGAACGAGCCGGATCAGCTCACGCCGGAGACACGGGCCGAGCTCGTCGACCGGATCGCCGCGGCGGGCCTCCCGCGCGTCGAGGCGGTGAGCTTCGTCCGCGACGACCGCGTGCCGCAGATGGCGCGTGCCGAGCAGGTGGTCGCGGCGCTGCACCGGGTTCCCGGCGCCGAGTACAGCGGCCTCGTGCTCAACGTGAAGGGATGGGAGCGGTTCCGCGCCACGGATCTCGACCGCGTCAACGTCACCTTCGCAGCGACGGAGAGCTTCAACCGCGAGAACGGGAACGCGACGCTCGAGCAGGCGGTCGGGGGCGCGGAGGAGATCCTCGCGGCGGCCGGGACGGTGCCGGCGACGGTGACGATCTCCTGCTCCTTCGGCTGCCCGTTCGAGGGGCCGGTCGACCCGGGGGTCGTCGCGGAGCTCGCGGCGCGCTTCGAGGGCCGGGCCGAGGTGGTGCTCGCGGACACGATCGGCGTGGCGACGCCGTCGGCAGTGCGCGCGCTCGTCGAGCGGACGCGGGCGGAGGGCTTCCACGGGCACAACACGCGCAACACGGGCTACGCGAACTGCCTCGCCGCGGTGGAGGCGGGAGTGCGGCTGCTCGACGCGTCGGTCGGCGGCCTCGGCGGCTGCCCGTACGCCCCGCGCGCGACGGGCAACGTCGCCACGGAGGATCTCGTCTACCTTCTCGAGGGCGAGGGCGTCGAGACCGGCATCAGCGTCGATGCTCTCGTCGAGACGTCGGCGTGGCTCGAGGGCGTCTTCGGGCGCCGCCTCCAGGGCCAGCTCTACCGCGCCGGCCCATGGCCGCCGCGGCCACGTCCCGGGGTCTGACCCCAGGACATGTCCGGTCGGCCGCCTCAGCCGAGGCGGACGACGCCCGCCGCCGCGAGGGAGGCGACGTCGTCGTCGGCGTAGCCGAGCTCCCGCAGGACCTCGGCGGTGTGGGCGCCGAGCTGCGGCGGCGGCGAATGGTGGCGGATGCGCTCGCCGTCGGCGGAGAGGGGCGCGGCCACGGTGACGAGCCCCGGCACCACGCCGCCCGGGAGCGCCTGGAGGATCTCGAGCGCCTCGGTCTGCGGGTGGCGCGCCGCCTCGCCGATGTCGTACACCGGCGACGCGGGGACGCCCGCCGCGACGAGCGCGTCGAGCAGCTCGCCCGTCTCCCGCTCGCGCATCGGCGCCCCGAGGAGGTCGAGCAGCTCCGGCCGGT
Source organism: uncultured Thermoleophilia bacterium (assembly GCA_963728095.1). Taxonomy (GTDB): domain Bacteria; phylum Actinomycetota; class Thermoleophilia; order Gaiellales; family Gaiellaceae; genus Palsa-739. The sequence goes on from CAVSIO010000001.1 coordinate 38,878, forward strand.
TTCGCACCCGGTCGGGATTGGTGACGAAGCGGCGATCCGAGGCCAGCTCGGGCACGCCGAGCACGCCGCAGAACGCGGCGAACAGCTTGTCGTTGCCGGCCACGACCATCAGCTCGCCGTCCCGGGTCGGGAACACCTGGTACGGCGCGATCTGCGCGAACGCGCTGCCCTCGCGTCCGGGCACCTCGCCCGTGCCGAGGTAGCCGACGAGCTGGTACGAGAGGAGTGACAGCGCCGTCTCGTACAGCGACACGTCGAGCGTTCGGCCCTCGCCCGTCCGCTCCCGCTCGTGGAGCGCGGCGAGCACGCCGAGCGCCGCCCAGACGCCGGTGCCGAGGTCGATCAGCGAGACGCCGACCCGCACCGGCGGCCGGTCGCTCTCGCCGGTGACGCTCATGATCCCGGCCGCCGCCTGCATCAGCGGGTCGTAGCCGGGCTGGTCGCGAAGCGGCCCCGTCGCGCCGAAGGCGCCGACGCTGCAGTAGACGAGCCGCGGGTTGCGTGCGCGGACGGCGGCGGCCCCGAAGCCGTGCGCCTCCGCAGCGCCGGGCCGCAGGCTCTGGACGAGCACGTCCGCCCGGTCGGCGAGCCGCAGCAGCGCCTCGAGCCCGCGCGGGTCGCCGAGGTCGGCCGCGAGCGAGCGCTTGCCCGCGTTCGAGGCGAGGAACATCGCGCCCTCCCCGCCCCAGAACGGCGGGCCCCACGCCCGCGCGTGGTCGCCGCCGAGCGGCTCGACCTTGACGACGTCGGCGCCGAGCGCGGCCAAGAGCTGCGTCGCGGTCGGCCCCGCGATCGACGAGGTGACGTCGACGACGCGAATCCCCTCGAGCGGGCGCAGCTCGCTCACCGCGGGTGCTCCAGCGGCAGCATGATCGTGCGCTCGAAGTCGATCACGACCTCGTCGCGCTGGTTGAGCCCGCGCGTCCGCACGGTCACGATCCCCTGCCCGGTCCGCGAGCGCGACTCGCGCTTCTCCAGCACCTCGGTCTCCGCCCGGATCGTGTCGCCCGCGAACACCGGCGCCGGGAGCCGCACCTCGCGCCAGCCGAGGTTGACGCCGCGCTCCGACACGTCCGCCACGGACAGCCCGGTCACGAGCGCGAGCGTGAACGTCGAGTCCACGAGCGGCCGCTCCCACTCGGTCGTGGCCGCGTAGGCGGCGTCGAAGTGGATCGGGTTCGTGTTCAGCGTCAGCAGCGTGAACCAGACGTTGTCCGCCTCGAGCACCGTCCGGCCGAAGCGGCTGCGGTAGACGTCGCCGACCTGCAGCTCCTCGTATCCGCGCACGGCCCGAACCTACCGGGTAGCGTCGGTCTCCGTGAACCGACTCGCGCAGGAGACGAGCCCGTACCTCCTCCAGCACGCCGGCAACCCGGTGGACTGGTACCCGTGGGGCCGTGACGCGTTCGAGCGCGCCCGCGCGGAGGACAAGCCGCTGCTCGTCTCGATCGGCTACTCCGCCTGCCACTGGTGCCACGTGATGGAACGCGAGTCGTTCGAGGACGAGGCGACGGCGGGCGTGATGAACGAGTTCTACGTCAGCGTGAAGGTCGACCGTGAGGAGCGCCCCGACGTGGACGCGGTCTACATGGACGCCGTCGTCGCCCTCACCGGCCAGGGTGGCTGGCCGATGACCGTCTTCGCCACCCCGGACGGCGAGCCGTTCTTCGGCGGGACGTACTTCCCGCCGGAGCCGCGCCGCGGGATGCCCGCCTTCCGGCAGGTGCTCGTGGCGGTGGCCGAGGCGTACCGCGAGCGGCGCGAGGACGTCGCGCGCCAGGCGGAGACCCTCGTCGGCGCGCTGCGGCGGAGCGCGGAGACGGCGCCCTCGGCGGAGCCGCTCGTCGAGGGGCTGCTCGACGACGCGCTGCGCGTCCTGCGCGGGCAGTTCGACGAGCGCTGGGGCGGCTTCGGCCGCGCACCGAAGTTCCCGCCGCACTCGACGCTCGAGCTGCTCCTGCGCCTGCACGCGCGCGGCCGCGCCGGCGCGATGCCGCTGCTGCTCGGCACGCTCGACGGGATGGCGGCGGGCGGCATGTACGACCTCGTCGGCGGCGGCTTCCACCGCTACTCGGTGGACGAGCAGTGGCTCGTGCCGCACTTCGAGAAGATGCTCTACGACAACGCGCTGCTCGTGTCGGCGTACCTCCATGCCTGGGTCGTGACCGGGGAGGAGCGCTACCGCGACATCGTCGAGGAGACGGTCGGCTACGTCCTGCGCGAGCTCGCGCTGGAGGGCGGCGGCTTCGCCTCGGCGCAGGACGCCGACACCGCGGGCGTCGAGGGACTGACCTTCACGTGGACGGCGGAGGGGCTGGCGGAGGCGATCGGGCCCGGGCGGGAGCTGCTGCTGCAGCCGTTCGAGCACGGCCGCTCGATCCTGCGCGGCGGGCTGACGCCGGAGGAGCGGGCCGCGCTGCTCGAGGTGCGCGGGCGCCGGCCGCAGCCGGAACGCGACGACAAGGCGATCGCGGCCTGGAACGGGCTGCTCCTGGCCGCGCTCGCCGAGGCGGGACGGAGGCTCGGGCGCGACGACTGGCTCGCCGCGGCGGCGCGCCCTGGCGGAGTTCCTGCTCGGGCCGCTCTCGAACGGCGGCCGGCTGCACCGCACCTGGCGCGCAGGCGTCGCGAAGGGCACCGGCTACCTCGAGGACTACGCGAACGTCGCGCACGGCCTCTACGAGCTGCACGTCGCCACCGGCGAGGCGCGCTGGCTCGACGAGTCGCGGCGGCTCGCGCTGCTGGCGGTCGAGCTGTTCGCGGACGAGGAACGCGGCGGCTTCTTCCTCGCGCCGGCCGACGGCGAGGCCCTCGTCGCGCGCCAGAAGGACCTCGACGACAACCCGACGCCGTCCGGGAACTCGATGCTCGCGTTCGTCCTGCTGCGACTGGCCAGGATCTGGGGCGACGACGAGCTCGAGCGGCGCGCCGCGGGCGTCCTGCGCCTCGTCCGCGACGCCCTGCCGCGCGCGCCGTCCGCCTTCGGCTGGGCGCTCTGCGCGCTCGACCTCCACCTCTCGCCGCCGCGCGAGCTCGCGATCGCCGGCCCCGCGGAGAGCGAGGTCGCCCGCGCCGCCCTGCGCGGCTACCACCCGAACACGGTCGTCGCCTTCGGCCCGGCGGACGGCGTCCCGCTGCTCGAGGGGAAGGGCCTGGTGGACGGGAAACCGGCCGTGTACGCGTGCGAGCGCTTCGCCTGCCGCGCCCCCGTGACGGATCCCGCCGCGCTCGCAACGTGACAGTCTGTTACTAAGTCTTCGGACTCCGAGTGCCGATGGGACGGGCATGCGGGTGCGTGCCCTGGCCGGAGTCGTGCTCCTCGCCGTCGTCCTGGCGGGATCCGCCTATGCGGCGGCGCGGCCGCTGACGCCCCAGGACCGGCGGCTGCTCGCGCGGCCCGCCACCTGGGAGGAGCGGATCGCGGAGCGGGTCGCCGCCCGCCTGACGCACCACAGCGCGTCCGTCCGCTGCGGCGCGCTCGGGATCCGCGACCCGCGCGTGCTCGGCGTGACGCCGCAGCTCGACCACCACTCCCTCGACTACTTCCTCATGCGCCCGGCCGAGTGCACCTACCTCGCGTGGTTCGACCGCGACCCGGCGCGCTGGGATCCCCGTAGCTGCGCCGGGAGCGACTGCCGCTACGTCCCGGACATCGCGATGGCGCTCGCCGTAGTCGCGCACGAGTCGTACCACCTGCTCGGCTACGCGAACGAGGCCCAGGTCGAGTGCTACGGCATGCAGTCGATCTGGTTCGTCGCGCGCAGGCTGAGGGCCCCCGTGGGCGAGGCGCAGGCTCTCGCGGCGTTCTACGCGACCGAGATGTACCCGCTGCGGCAGACGAGCACGCCGCGCTACTGGTCGGCCGAGTGCCGGGACGGCGGCGCGCTCGACCTGCGCCCGGCGAGCCACGGCTGGCCCAGCTAGTGATGTAACCGGCAACCTTTGCCGGGTCCCCGGCCCGCGGTCACGCGGCGCGCTGCGGCGTCCTCGGTCGCGCCCATAGCTTTGGCTATGAGCGCTCCCTGCGTCCTTGCATCGCTTGGTGCTCGCGACCCGGGAACCGGGCAACGTTACCGGCCACATCACTAGCCCCGGAACGAGGACGGGGGAGCCGAAGCTCCCCCGTCGCGTCCCGCACGCTCTCTCCGAGCGCTAGCGGACGTTGCTGTAGAGCTTCCCGAAGGGGCGCCAGTCGCCGCCGGCCCCGCCGGACCACCGCACCAGGATCTCCTGCTCGATCGGGAAGTTGTCCTTCGCCGACGTCTTGAGCGTGATCCCGGGGTAGACGAACGGGTTCTTCGAGGTGTTCAGGCTGTGCAGCGCCTGCATCAGGCTCGCCCGGGTCGGGTTCTTGCCGGCATGCTGGAGCGCGTAGACGAACGTCCAGGCGACGCCGAGCCCGTACACGATGTTCGTGTCGCCCTGCCTGAAGCTCCCGAGCAGCGCCGGAGCGTACTTGGCGATGATCGTGTTCGCGAGCTTGATGCCGGGCAGGTTGGGCTGGACCGTCGCGCTCGCGACGTAGGTGCTCGAGAGGACCCCCTCGACGTTCGCGCCGTTGGCGGCGGCGGCCAGCAGGAAGAGCCGGTTCGCGGAGACGTTGTTGATGAACGTCTGCGGGCTCCAGCCGACCTTCGTCGCGGTGACGAGCGCCGTGATCGTCGGCGACGGCGTCGCGAAGACGACGAACGTGTCCGCGCCCTTGCTCTTCAGCGCGAGGATCTGCTGCGTGAGGCTCGGGTTCGTCACGTCGTACGACTCGGCGTCGACGATGTTGCCCTTCTTGGCGCCGAGACCGACCCGCAGGCCGGCGTAGTAGTTCTTGCCGTACGCGTCGTTCTGATAGAGCACGCCGACCTTCGCGTTCGGCATGTTCGAGGCGATGTACCGGCCGTAGATCTTCGCCTCGCCCGGGTAGTCGGGCTGCCAGCCGGTCGTCCACGGCTTCGTCGAGCCGGCGCACTTCTTCCGGGCGCAGAAGCCCCAGTAGGAGTCGCCGGTGGCGAGCAGGACCTGCGGCACCTTCCGGGAGTTGGCGTACCCCCACGTGGCGAGGCCCGGCGCGGTGCCGAGGCTGCCGACGATGGCGAAGACCTTCTGCTGCTCGACGAGCTGCTGCGCCAGCGGCACCGTCTTCGACGGGTCGTAGGCATCGTCGAGGATCGTGAAGTCGATCTGGCGGCCGTTGACGCCGCCGCGGGCGTTGATGTAGTCGTAGTACGCCTTCTCGGCCAGCGGGATCGTCTTGTAGAGCGATGCGACGCCCGTCATCGGGAAGGTCCCGCCGATCTTGATCGTGGTCTTCGTGATGCCGGGGTCGGCCCGGTGTGCGCCGAACGCGGCCGTCGTGGCAACGCCGGCGACGGCGATCGCCGTCACCACCGCGCCGAGAATCCTGCTCTTACTGCCCATCAGCCCTCCTACGGTCTGATCCAAGAACCCGGCTCGAAAATCGGGTCGTAGCGAGTATGACGTGGTCGGATCCGATTTGATAGCGGTTTTTGACTCGCGGTTCAAGTGCCGGCCCGGCCGCGGGCGACACGGGCGAGCATCCCGGCGACGCCGGTCGGGAGCGCGAGCATGACGAGGATCACGAGCAGGCCGAAGACGACGTCCTGCCCGTGGCTCGAGCCCACGAGCGGGACGTCCTTCGAGATCGTCGGCAGCAGCCCGATGAATGCGGCGCCGACGGGGATGCCCCAGAGCGAGCCGAGGCCGGCGACGGCCGCGCCGACGAGGATCTGGAGCGAGAGCAGGACGCTGAACTCGTTCGGCTGCGCGAACCCGTTCGTCCCCAGCACGAACAGCGACCCCGCCACGCCTGCGTATGCGGCCGAGACGCCGAAGGCGAGCGTCTTGTAGACGGGCAGCGCGACGCCCGACGAGGAGGCCGCGATCTCGCTGTCGCGGACGGCTCGGAACGCCCGGCCGATGCGGCCCCGCAGCAGCAGCCAGGCGAGCACGAAGAGGACCGCGGCGGACGTCCAGCTCGCCGCGTAGAGCCAGCGGTGGCTCACGGTCTCCGCCGACTGGATGCCGTTGCTGCCGCCGAGGAAGTTCGAGAACTTCAGCGGCAGCTGCGGCACCGAGACCGCGAGCGCGAACGTCGCCAGCGCGAGGTAGACGCCCGAGAGGCGAAGCGCGGGGAGGCCCACGAGCAGCCCGAAGACGAAGCAGATCGCGAACGCCATCACCATCGTCACGATCAGGTTGGTGTGGTGGTCGCGGGACATGATCGCCGTCGTGTAGCCGCCGATCGCCATGAACGCCCCGTGGCCGATGGAGATCTGCCCCGAGTAGCCGGTGAGGATGTTGAGGCCGAGGATCGCGATGAAGTAGATCCCGACCTGTGCGGCGAGCCCCTGGTGGTAGCCGCTGAGCTGGAACGGGAGCAGCACGAGCACGACGGCGCAGGCCGCGATCGTCCCGAGGCTGAACGCGCGCGCCCTCATACCTTCCGCACCCGCGCCCGGCCGAACAGCCCGGCCGGCTTGACGAGGAGGACGGTCAGCAGCACGGCGAACGCGAACGGGAGCCGCAGCTCCGAGGTGATCGCCGGCACGTACTGGCCCACGAGGTTGAGGAAGACGCCGAGCGCGAGCCCGCCGACGACCGCTCCGGCCGGGCTCTCCAGCCCTCCGAGCACGGCGGCGGCGAACGCGTAGATCAGGATCGGCTGCATCAGCGCCGGCTGGAGCACGTACTGGGACGGCTCGGTCATCAGGCCCGCGACCGCGCCGAGGACGGCGGCGAGGCCCCAGCCCATCGCGAGCATCCAGTCGACGCGGACGCCCACGAGCGAGGCGGCCGCGGGACGCAGCGCGGCAGCCCGCATCCCGAGCCCGAGCTTCGTGAACTGGAACATGATCCAGAGCAGGATCACCGTGAGCACGGCGACGAGCAGCGTCCCCATGTCCTGCTGCGAGAACGCGACGCCGCCGAGGTGGTAGATCGCCTTGCCGAACGGCGCCGGCATGAACTTCAGGTCGGCGCCCCACTTCCACGTGACGAGGCCGTCGATGAGGATGAACATGCCGACGGTGACGATCACGACCCCGATCACCGACTTGTGCTGCACGGGACGGATCACGAGGCCGTAGGTGACGACGCCGAGCACGAAGGCGATCCCGAGCGTGAGGAAGAACGCGAGCCAGTAGGCGAGGCCCCAGAGCATGAGCTGGTAGGCGATGTAGGTCGTCGCCATCGCCATCTCGCCCTGCGCGAAGTTGACGACCTCGGTCGCGCGGTAGATGAGGACGAGCGCGAGCGCGAGGCTGCCGAAGATCGCGCCCTGCGCGAGCCCGGCCACGGTCTGCTGCGCGAACACCTGGCTGACGACCGAGCCGACGAGGAGAAAGACGGCCGCCGCCAGCAGGAGCGCGTTGACGGGCCGCAGGAGCGCGCCGAGGACGCCCTCGCGACCAGCGACGCCCGGCTGGCGCGATGTCTCGACGCCCGCCATCAGTAGCCCAGGTAGCTCTTGCGGACGGACTCGTGCGCGCGCAGCTCGGCGCTCGGGCCGGAGAGGGCCACGCGCCCCACCTCCAGCACGTACGCCGTCTGCGCCACCTGCAGCGCGAGGTGCGCGTTCTGCTCGACGATCAGCACGGTCAGCCCCTCGTGCTCGTTCAGCTCGCGGATGATCCGGAAGATCTCCGTGACGAGCACCGGCGCGAGGCCGAGCGACGGCTCGTCGAGCAGGAGCAGGCGCGGCCGCTGCACGAACGCGCGCGCGAGCGCGAGCATCTGCTGCTCGCCGCCGCTGAGCGTGCCGGCCTCCTGGTGGCGGCGGTCGTCGAGCCAGGGGAAGTACGAGAGGACGCGCTCGACCTCGGGCTTGATCGAGCCGCGGCGCGTGTAGGCGCCGAGGCGCAGGTTCTCCCAGACGGTGAGCTCGGAGAAGGTGCCCCGCCCCTCCGGGACGTGGGCGATGCCGAGGCGCGCCACCGCGTCGGGGCCGCGCCGCCCGAGCGGCCGGCCGTCGAAGCGCACCTCGCCGCTCCGCGACACCGTGTGCGAGATCGCGCGCAGCGTGGTGGTCTTGCCGGCGCCGTTCGCGCCGAGCACGGCGACGATCTGCCCGTCGCCGACCGAGAGCGAGACGCCGTGCAGCGCCTGGACGGGGCCGTAGCGCGCCTCGACGTCGTGCAGCTCGAGCAGCGCGCTCATCCGGCGGCCGCCTCCTCGAGCTCGCCGCCGAGGTACGCCTCGATCACGCTCGGGTCGCGCTGCACCTCCTGCGGCGTGCCGCTCGCGATCGTGCTGCCGAAGTTGAGCACCGCGACGTGGTCGGAGACCTGCATCACGAGGTTCATGTGGTGCTCGACGAGCAGGATGGTCAGGTCGCGCTCGTCGCGGAGGCGCCGGATGAAGGTCACGAGCTCCTCGACCTCCTCGTGGTTGAGCCCGCCGGCGGGCTCGTCGAGCAGCAGCAGGCGCGGCCGCGAGACGAGCGCGCGCGCCAGCTCGACGCGCTTGAGCGTTCCGAAGGGGAGACCCGCGGCGGGCCGGTGTGCGACGTCGCCGATCTCGACGTACTCGAGCGTCTCGAGCGCTCGGCGGCGCACCGACCGCTCCCGCTCGAAGCGCGAGGTCGTGTGCGCGCCGACGAGCACGTTCTCGAGCACGCTCATCGTCGGGAACAGCTCGACGTTCTGGAACGTGCGCGCGATGCCGAGCTTGATCACGCGGCTCGGCGCCGTGCGGCGCAGGGAGCGGCCGTCGAAAACGACGTCGCCGGACTCGAGCCGGTAGAGGCCCGTGATCACGTTGAAGGCGGTCGTCTTGCCGGCCCCGTTCGGGCCGATCAGCCCGGCGATCGTCCCCTCGGCAACGTCGAGGGAGACGTCGTCCAGGGCGACGATGCCGCCGAAGCGGAGCCGCGCGTTCTCGAGGGAGAGAAGACCCATGCCGGAGCGCGCCCAGCCTAGAGGATTCGGATCCGAGGGGAAAGGTTGAACCGCAAGTCAAATGCCGGCGGCGCCGCGGCGCTCGCGGGCGGCGAGGTACTCCCTCCACAGCTGCTCCATCGTCGTCGCCCGCGCGGCGCCCGCGTGAGCCGGGTCGTACGGCGTGTGGTTGACCGCGCGGACGATCCAGTCGCCGCCCCCGCCGACGTCGAGGACGTTGACGCAGCCGGGGGACTGCTCGAACCCGCCGAGGAACGCGCGCTCGCCGGCGACCGCGCGGCTGAGGATCGCGCGGTTGACCGCGCCGTGGAGGACGAGCAGGAGCTGGTCCCAGTCGTCGTCGGCGAGCAGCGCGTCCAGCTCGGGCCCGACGCGGTCGAGCAGCTCGCCGATCGTCTCGCCGCCGAGGAACCGCGTCTCCGGCGGGACGACCCCGCGGAAGGCCGCGGTCATCATCTCCTGCACGTCCTCGGGGGAGACGCCGCGGATGTCGCCGCTCTCGATCTCGCGCAGCGCGTGGCGCGCCTCGGGCTCGCGCCCCCGCGCGACGATTCGCGCCGTCTCGAGCGTGCGCGGGAGGCCGCTCGTGATCACGCGGTCGAACGGGATCTCCGCGAGCGCGGCGGCGGCGGCCTCGGCCTGGCGGCGGCCGCGCTCGGTGAGCTGCACGTCCTCGGGGCGCACGCCCTCGAAGTAGCGCACCTCGGCGTGGCGCATGAGGTAGATGCGGCGCCGCTCGGGCGCGGTCACTGCGTGCCGAGCGAGCGCCCGCCCGCGGACTGCATTCCCGCGACCATCCCCGGCGGCGAGACGCCCTCCGGGAAGCGGGCGACGAGCTCGGCGAGCAGCGCGTCGGCGTCCCAGCCCTCCTCCGCGTCGAACAGCTCCCCCGCGCTCCAGCCGCGGAGCGCGTTCACGGCGCCGCCCCAGACGTGGAAGACCTGGCCGGTGATCCCCTGTGCCTCGTCCGCGCAGAGGGCGACGACGACGGGCGACATGTTGGCCGGGTCGAGCGGGTCGTAGCCCTCCGGCGGCGGCGCCATGTCGAAGGTCTCCTCGGTCATGCGGGTGCGCGCGTTCGGGGCGAGGCAGTTGACGGTGACGCCGTAGCGCGCGAGCTCCTGCGCCGCGATCAGCGTGAAGGCCGCGATCCCCGCCTTGGCGGCGCCGTAGTTCGCCTGGCCGACGTTCCCGAAGACTCCGGACGGGCTCGACGTGTTGACCACGCGCGCCTTCACCTCGTCTCCCGCCTTCGAGCGCTCGCGCCAGTGGGCGGCCGCGTGCCGGGTGGGCGCGAAGTGGCCCTTGAGGTGGACGGCGATCACGGCGTCCCACTCCGCCTCGGTCATGTTCACGAGCATCCGGTCGCGCAGGATCCCCGCGTTGTTGACGAGGATGTCGAGCCGCCCGAACGCCTCAAGCGCCTGCCCGACCATCCGCTCCGCGCCCGCGAAGTCGGCGACGTCGTCGCCGTTCGCGACGGCCTCGCCGCCGCCGGCGCGGATCTCCTCGACGACCTGCTCCGCCGGCGAGAGATCGGAGCCCTCGCCGGAGAGCGCCGCGCCGAGGTCGTTGACGACGACGTTGGCGCCCGCCGCGGCGAGCGCGAGCGCGTGGCTGCGGCCGATGCCGCGCCCCGCGCCGGTGACGATCGCAACCTTCCCCTCGAGATTCGGCATGGGTGGAGAATACGCGCATGGACTTCACGCTTACGGAGGAACAGCAGCTGATCCGGGAGACCGCGCGCGAGTTCTGCGCGCGGGAGATCGTGCCGCACGCCCGCGACTGGGACCGGAGCGAGCGGATGGACCGTGGGATCGTCGCCAAGCTCGCCGAGGTCGGCTTCCTCGGCTGCGCCCTGCCGGAGGAGTACGGCGGCATGGGTCTCGACACGGTCTCGTACTGCCTCGTGATGGAGGAGCTCGGCAAGGCGGACTCGTCGGTGCGTGGGATCGCGTCGGTCAACAACGGCCTCGCCGGCAAGACGATCGCGACCTGGGGCACGGAGGAGCAGAAGCGGGAGTGGCTGCCGCGGATGGCCTCGGGCGAGGCGCTCGGCTGCTACGCGCTCACCGAGCCGGGCGCGGGCTCCGACCCCGGCTCGCTCGTGACGCGCGCCGAGCGAGACGGCGGCGACTGGCTGATCTCCGGCTCGAAGATCTTCATCACGCTCGGCTCCTGGGCCGGCGTCGCGCTCGTCTTCGCCCGCAGCGGCGGGGAGGGGCCGCGCGGGATCACGTGCTTCCTCGTCCCGACCGCCGCGGACGGGTTCAGCGCGCGGAAGATCGACGGCAAGCTCGGCCTGCGTGCGCAGGACACTGCGGAGTTGTTCCTCGACGGCGTGCGCGTGCCGGACTCGGCGCGCCTCGGCGACGAGGGCGCCGGCTTCAAGGTCGCGATGTCGGCGCTCGACAACGGCCGGATCTCGCTCGCGGCGGGATCGGTGGGGATCGCGCAGGGCTGCCTCGACGCCTCGACGGCGTACGCGACGGAGCGGCGCCAGTTCGGCAAGCCGGTCGCGGGCTTCCAGCTCGTGCAGGAGCTGCTCGCGGACATGGCCGTCGAGACCGAGGCCGCGCGCCTGATGGCCTGGCGCGCGGGCGCGCTCGCGGACGGCGGCCGGCCCTACACGCTCGCGGCCTCGCAGGCGAAGTACTACGCGAGCGAGGTCGCGGTGCGCGCGGCGAACGCGGCCGTGCAGGTGCACGGCGGCTACGGCTACGTGGACGAGTTCCCCGTCCAGAAGTACCTGCGCGACGCCCGGGTCTCGACGCTCTACGAGGGCACGAGCCAGATCCAGAAGCTGCTGATCGGTCGCGCGCTGACGGGCGAGAGCGCGTTCCTCTAGTACCGCTCGAGGTACCGGGGGGAGGCGACCCGCAGGCGCGCCTCGACGTCGGCCTTGACCTGTGCGAGCGCCCCGGGCGGCACGTCGCCGGCGCGGATCCGCCGCGCCAGCTCGCGTTGCTCGGCATCGTCCTCGGCCGGGAGTGTGGCGAGCTCGCGGTGGACGATCCCGAGCGCGTTCATCGCTACGAGCGTCCGGAAGCGGAGCCGGTGGTCGGTGAGCGTCGGCAGGATCTCCCCGCCGAGGAACTCGAGGATCGCCTCGGTCAGCTCCTGCGCGGTCGGGCGCTCGGTCACGGGTGCGACACCCTCTCGTGACGCGCTGGCGTGGCGTGGCGTCCTGGCGTGGCGTGGCGTCGCCACCTGGCGTGGCGTGGCGTCGCCACGCTTGCGAATGGGTGTGTCCACGAGTGAAAGCGGTTCATGCCCCCGCCTCTTCGAGCAAATGGCAGATCTCGTACTCGACCTCGCTGCCGAGGCGCCCGAGGATCGCGAGCTCGACGCTGCGGTCCTGGCCGCTCAGGTGGCGCCGCGCCTGGGTGAGGCAGCCGATCGCCCAGCCGACGTTGCCGGCGAGCTCCCAGTAGTCGAGCTCCTCAGGGCGCGCGTCGAAGCCGGTCAGCTCGTTGTAGCGCTCGAGGTACGGCTCGACGTCCCCGATCCCGCCGAGCCGCTTCTCGGCGACGCCGAAGCGCCAGGCGCGGACGAGGCCGAAGGCGAGGTCGCGGACAGGGTCGTCGAGGTGCGCGAACTCCCAGTCGAGGATCCCGACGAGGCCGCGGTCGCCGACGACGACGTTGCCGATCCGGTAGTCGCCGTGCGCGACGACCGACGGCCGGGCGGGCGGGCGGTTCTCGCGCAGCCACCAGAGGCCGAGCTCGATCGCCGGGTGCGGCTCGTCGATCTCGTCCAGCTCTTCGACCATCCGCTCGAAGCGCGCCTCCCCGAGACAGGGCACGCGCTCCGCCGGGATCGCGTGGATCTTCGCCAGCTCCTCGGCCAGCTGGAGCGGCAGGGCCGCGCGCGCCGCCTCCAGTTCCGGCTTCTGCACGATCCGGCGGCCGATCGTCTCGCCTTCGAGGCGCTCCATCACGAACGCTTCGCGCCCTTCGAGGTCGGCGACGTAACCGTACGGCCGCGGCACCGTCACACCCGCCTCGTGCGCCGCGCGGAGCACCTCGAACTCGTCCCGGAGCGAGAGCGTGTGCCGGTGGATCACCCCGACCGCGGCGCGCCGGACGAGCAGCGCCTCGCCGTCGGCGTCCACCGCCCAGGCCTCCTTCGAGGCGCCTCCGGCGAGCAGCACCGGTTCCGAGACCTCGACCTCGCGGCCGAGCAGATCCGTGATTACCCGCTGGAACGCATCGCGCACGTCTGCGATCATCGCCTCCGGCCGTGTCCCTTGTCATCCCGGAACCGATCCGCGAACGTCGCGCGCAGGTGCGCGCCTTCATGGACGAGCACGTCTACCCGAACGAGCCTCGGCTCTTCACGGAGGACGACGCCGCGGACGCGCTGATCGCCGAGCTGCGCCAGAAGGCGAAGGACGCGGGCCTGTGGGCGCCGCACCTGCCGCCCGAGGCCGGCGGGTCGGGCAGCGGTTTCATCGAGTACGCCTACCTGAACGAGGAGATCGGCCGCAGCTTCATCGCGCAGCTGATCTTCGGCTGCCAGGCGCCCGACGCCGGCAACGGCGAGATCCTGCACATGTTCGGCACGCCCGAGCAGAAGGAGCGCTTCCTGGCCCCGCTCGTCGCCGGCGAGACGCGCTCCTTCTTCGGCATGACCGAGCCGGAGGTGGCGGGCTCCGACCCGACACTCCTCAAGGGGCGGGCCGAGCGCGACGGCGACGAGTGGGTGATCAACGCGCACAAGTGGTTCTCCTCGGGCGCAGACGGGGCGGGCTTCGGCGTCGTCATGGTCGTCACCGACCCGAAGGCCGAGCCGCACAAGCGCGCCTCGATGATCCTCGTCCCGACCGACGCGCCCGGCTACGAGATGGTGCGCCGCGTGCCCGTGATGGGGCACGAGGGCCGCGGCTGGGGGACGCACTGCGAGACGCGCTTCACCGACGTCCGCGTCCCGGTCGGGAACACGCTCGGCGAGCCCGGCGAGGGCTTCCGGCTCGCGCAGAAGCGGCTCGGGCCGGGCCGGATCCACCACGTCATGCGCTGGCTGGGCCAGATGCAGCGCGCCTTCGAGCTGATGTGCGCGTACTCGCTCGAGCGGAAGGCGTTCGGCGGCCCGCTCGCGGAGAAGCAGAGCGTCCAGAACTGGATCGCGGAGTCGGCGGCGGAGATCCAGGCCTGCAGGCTGATGACGCTCCAGGCCGCGCACCGGCTCGACGAGGGCGACGAGGCGCGCGTCGAGGTCTCGCTGATCAAGTTCTACGCCGCGCGTGTCCTGAACGAGGTGATCGACCGCGCGATCCAGGTGCACGGCGGCCTCGGCGTGACCGACGACACGCCGCTCGCGCTCATGTACCGGATGGCCCGCGGCGGCCGGATCTACGACGGCGCCGACGAGGTGCACAAGATGGTCGTCGCCCGCCGGATCCTCCGCTCGTTCGAGGACGGCGGCGTCTGGCGCTTCACGTAGCGCTCGAGGGATCGCTCGTCCGGCTCGAGCCGCTCGAGCCGCGCCACGAGGAGCCGCTCTGGGAGGTCGCCCGTGACGAGCGCGTCTGGCGCTGGATGCGCGTGCGCGGCGACGAGAGCCGGGAGGCGTTCGCACGCTGGTTCGCGTCCGTGCGCGAGACGGCGCTCGGCTTCGCCACGCTCGTCGACGGCGTCCCGCTCGGGCACTCCAGCTACCTGAACGTGCGCGAGGACGACCGCGTGCTCGAGATCGGCCACACCTGGCTCGCGCCCCGCGCGTGGGGGACGGGCGCGAACGTCGAGACGAAGCTCCTGCTGATGGAGCACGCGTTCGAGCACGAGGGCTTCCTGCGTGTCGAGTTCAAGACGGACGCGCTGAACGAGCGTTCGCGCGCGGCGCTGGCCGCGCTGCCCGCGCAGTTCGAGGGCGTCTTTCGCAAGCACATGCTCGTGCGCGGCGGCGAGCGGCGCGACTCGGCCTGGTACGCGGTGATCGACGACGACTGGCCGGCGGTGAAGGCCGCGCTAGGCGAGCGACTCGCGGCGCAGGCGGGCGAGCGGTAGGCCGCGCGCGGCGAGCAGGGCGGCGCCGGCGAGCGCCGGCCCCTCGAGCGCGGTGAAGTAGTAGTCGCTGACGAGCGGGTCGAGCAGGAGCGGGCCGCTGCGACCGCGAACGGGACGAGCCAGAGGGCGTGCGGCGAGCGCCGCGCGAACCGTGCGACGGCGACTCCGGCGGCGAGCGCAAGCGCGCCCTGGGCGAACCGGAGCGACCACCCGAAGCCCGTGCCCTCGGCGACGACGAGGGCGAGCAGCGAGCGCGAGGTCACGACCCAGTGGTAGGAGCCCATCGCGAAATGGCCGGCGAGCACGAACGGGAGGAAGAGAACGCGGCGGCGCCCGCCGCGAGCGCCGCGCCTCGGGACGCGTCGCGCCACCGCGGCGCGAGCGCGAGCACGGCGACTCCGAGGATCCCCCAGGTCTCGATCCCCGCCGAGAGGCCGACGACGAGCCCTGCGCGCAGCACGCGGCCGCGCCGCGCGTCGGCGGCGGCGAGAATCCAGAGGAGCGGTAGCAGCGAGTCGGCCGGATGGCCCGAGTCGTAGCCGGTGATCGTCAACCCCGCCGCGACCGCGACGAGTCCGACGGCCGCGAGCAGCGCCGGCCGCTCGACCCCGGCGGCGCGCGCCGCGGCCACGGCGAGCAGCGCCGCCGCGACGCCGAGCACGATCGCGAGCGCGACCGGCGAGCGTCCGATCGAGCCGAACAGCGCGAGCTGGAGCGGTCCCACCTGGACGCTCGGGCCGGCGAAGGCGCGGCTCCAGTCGCCCGAGAGCAGCGTCCGCCCGGCCGCGACGAACAGCCGGCCGTCGCCGCCGTCCCCGCGCGCGAGCGGCGCGAGCAGTGCGGCGGCGGCGGCGGGCACGATCCACGGGAGGATCCGCCTCATACGGCCGGTATCGGCCTTCGCGCGCCGGTTCTTGACTCAGCGGGCGCGGCGCACGATCTGCGTGCAGCGCGCCGTCGCGAGCAGCGTCCCCTCGGGGCGTACAGCTCCGCCGAGCAGAAGACGACACGGCGGTTGCGCTGCACGACCGTTCCGACCGCCCGCAGCGTCCCCGGGCGGGCGGAGCGGAGGAACTCCGTCCGCAGGTCGGCGGTGAGGAAGTCCTCGTCGGCGGCCATCAGCGACCAGCAGGCGCCGCCCATCGCGGTGTCGAGGAGCGTCGCGACCATGCCGCCGTGGACGATCGGCCCCGACTGGGCGTGGAAGCAGTAGTCGGGCGTCGCATCCCACTCGATCTCCGAGCGGCCGTCGCCCTGCTCGACGCCGCGGTAGCCGAGCGTGTGCCAGATGTGCGGCGCCGGCGGCGCGGCCTTCCCAGGGACGCCTGCTCGCTTGCCCGTCATCGCGGCCCCGGCACCCGGGAAAGCGGAACGGCTCGACCCGGTCCGGCTGCACGATCCACGCGCGTCCGGTCTCCTCGTCGTGCAGCGCGCGCAGCGCCGCCTCGGCGACGAACGAGGGCTCGTCAGCGGCACCGGCAGCCCGCCGCGCAGCTGTCGACCACGAGCGGCGTGTCGATGAAGGCCGGGCAGAGCGCGTTGACGTGAATCCCGCGCGCCTCGAGCTGCGGCGCGACACAGCGCACGAAGCCGACGACCGCGTGCTTCGTCAGTGCGTAGATCGGGTCGAGCGGAGCGCGGCAGGCCGGCGAGCGACGCCGTCGCCACGATCGAGCCGCCCTGGGGCATCAGCCGCGCGACAGGTGGCGGACGCCGAGCACGACGCCGTCGACGTTCGTGCCGCGCGACGCCGGTACTGCTCGTCCGTCAGCTCCGCGATCTCCGCCGTGCCCGTGTCACGCCCGCGTTCAGGAACGCCGCGTCGAACCGCGCCCGAGGGCGCGCCAGGCGGCCGGATCCGCGACGTCGAACCCGTGGCGCAGATCGAGCACGATCACCTCGGCGTCTCCGTCGAGCCTCCGACGATCGCCTCGCCGATCCCGCCGCGGCCCCGCCCGTCACGAGGCGGTCTCATGGAACAAGCACGACCTTGCCGACGTTGCGCCGCGACTCGATCAGCCCGTGCGCCTGCTGCGGCCTGGTCGAGCGGAAACTCGCGCCCACGATCGGCGTGAGCGCGCCCGTCTCCCAGAGCGCCAGCAGCTCGCCGACGCGTCGCCGACGAGCTCCGGCCGTGCCGCAGCAGCCGTCCGAGGTAGAAGCCCGCGAGGCCGACGTTCCGTCCGACGAGGTGCGCCGGGTCGGGGCTCCGGCCAGGCCCGCCCGCGAAGCCGATCGCGACCACGGGCCGAGCGGCTGCAGCAGCGAGAACGCGCGCTCGAAGAGGTCGCCGCCGACGGGGTCGAGCACGACGTCCGCGCGCAGGTCGTCGGGCAACTCGTCGTAGACGTAGGCCTCTTCGGCGCCGAGCTCGGGCGCGCTCGAGCTTCTCCTCGCGAACCCGCCGTGGCGACGACGTGCGCGCCGAGCGGCCGCGCGACCTGGATCGAGGCCGTGCCGACGCCGCCCGCCGCCGCGTGCACGAGCACCTCGCGCCCGCGCCGAGCCGCACCTGGCGCGTCAGCGGAACGTACGCGGTCAGGAACGTGAGCAGGAACGACGCCCCCTCGTCGAAGCTCGCGGCGTCCGGCAGCGGGCACGAGCTGCGCCTGGTCGACCGCGGCCAGCTCCGCGTAGCCGCCGCCGCCGCCGGGAGCGCCATCACGCGCGTCCCGTCCTCCAGCTCGCCGGCGATCTCCGAGCCGAGCACCACCGGCAGCTGCGGCATCTGCGGGTAGCGCCCGCGCCGGATCAGGATGTCGAGGAAGTTGATCCCGGCCGCGCGCACGCGGACGAGGGCCTTCCCGTTCGTCCTCCGGGTCGGGGACGTCCGCGAGCTCGAACGGCCCGTCGACCTCGCGCAGGAGCGCCTGCCCTCAATTCGTCGTCGCCGGTTCCTGGGCGAATTGCTCCCGCAGCGCCGTCTTGCGGAACTTGCCCACGCTCGTCTTCGGAATCTCGCTCGACGAACTCGAAGCGATCGGGCAGCCACCACTTCGCGAACTGGGGCGCGAGGAACTCCCGCAGCTCGTCCGCGGTCGCCGACTGTCCCTCCTTGAGCACGACCGCCGCGAGCGGCCGCTCGGCCCACTTCTCGTCGGGGATCGCGATCACGGCCGCCTCCGAGACGGCCGGATGCGCCATCAGCGCGTTCTCGAGGTCGACCGAGGAGATCCACTCGCCGCCGGACTTGATCACGTCCTTCGAGCGGTCCTTGATCTGGATGAACCCGCGCGGATGGATCGAGACGATGTCGCCGGTGCGGAACCAGCCGTCGTCCGTCCAGCGGTCGGCCTGCTCGGGCGTGTCGTAGTAGCTCGACGCCACCCAGGGCCCGCGCACCTCGAGCTCGCCCATCGCCTCGGCGTCCCACGGGATCTCCGCGTCGCCGACGCGTGCCCTGATCTCGACGAACCCGAGCGGCATCCCGGCCATCGCCTGGTAGTCCCAGCGCGTCTCCTCGTCGGCGTCCTCGAGGTCGTACGGGAGCGCGGCCGTCGAGGCGACCGGCGAGGTCTCGGTCATGCCCCAGCCCTGGACGATGCGTAGGCCGTGCCGGCTCTCGTAACCGGCGATCATCGCGCGCGGCACCGCGGAGCCGCCGACGAGCATGGCCTTCATGGCGGAGAGATCCCACTTGCCGGGATTCGCGTCGAGGAGCTGGAGGATGCCCATCCAGATGGTCGGCACGCCCGCAGCCCACGCGACGCGCTCCTGGGCCATGTTCTCGAGCAGGCTCTCCGGATCCATGTGCGGCCCGGGGTAGACGAGCTTCGCTCCCTGCAGCGTGGCGAGGTACGGGTAGCCCCACGCGTTCGCGTGGAACATCGGCACCACCGGCATGATCGCGTCGTTCAGGGCCACGCCGAGCCCGAGCGGATTGTTCGCGCCGACGCCGAGCGCGTGCAGGACGGACGAGCGGTGCGAGTAGACGACCCCTTTCGGAAGCCCGGTGGTGCCGCTCGTGTAGCACATCGCCGCCGCCTCGCCCTCCTCGAGCTCGGGATCGACCCACTCGTCGGGCTCGGCGGTCGCGAGCAGCTCCTCGTAGGAGTCCTCGACGACGTAGACCTCCTCGATCTTCGTGCGCTCGCGGAACTGTTCGAGCAGCGGCAGCAGCGAGCGGTCGACGATCACGGCCCGGTCGCCGGCGTGGTCGGCGATGTAGGCGAGGTCGTTCGGATGCAGGCGCAGGTTGAGCGTGTGCAGGACGAAGCCGCCGCAGGGAATGCCGAAGTACGCCTCGTGGTGTTGGTGGTGGTTCCAGCAGAGCGTCGCGATCCGGTCGCCGCGCTCGTACCCGGCCTTCTGCAGCGCCGCGCCGAGCCGCCGCGCGCGCCGCATCGTCTCCCGGTAGTTCGTCCGGTGGAAGCTCTTGTCCGGGAGCCGGGTGACGATCTCGCCCTCGCCGAAGAACGTCTCGGCGCGGCGCAGCAGGTGCGTCAGCGTCAGCTGGAAGTCCATCATCAGGCCGTCCACGATCACTCCTCGATTGTCGCGGTGGCTCTGATCGTGGCACGGATGGGCGCGCACCGGCAACCGAGAGCCGAAGGACACGTCCGAAGGGGAGGCATGGACATGGATGTCCATCTCCACCTGGACATGGTCATCCATGGAGCGCCGGGAACGCGTGACGGTCTCGTGACGCGGTTCCCGGAGGCGCGAGGCGCGGACTCAGGCCGTGACGGGCGCGCCGAGCACGAGCTCGGCGATCTGCGCGCGCAGCTCGGACGGCGGGGCGCCGAAGCCGTGCAGCCAGAGCGCCCGCTTGTAGTAGCGGTGCAACGGGTGCTCCCACGTGAAGCCGGTGCCGCCGTGCACCTGGATCGAGCGCTCGCACGCGACCACCGCGGCCTCGGTCGCGAACGCCTTCGCCGCCGCGGCCGCGGCCGGCGCCTGCTCGTCGCCCTCGGCCACGCACCAGGCTGCCCAGTAGGCGAGCGAGCGCGCGAGCTCGACGTCGGCGTACGTGTCGGCGAGCGGGTGCGAGATTGCCTGGTAGACGCCGATCGGCCGGCCGAACTGCTCGCGCGTCCGTGCGTGCTCGATCCCGAGCTCGAGCACCCGCTGGGCGACGCCGACCGCCTCGCAGGCGATCGCCGCCCGCGACCGCCGCACGTCTCGCGCGCCCGGCAGCGGCGACCCGTCGCCGCGTTTGAGCCGTCCGAGCGGCCGCGAGGGATCCACCGTCGGCAACTCCTCGCCGCGCGCCTCGTGCGCCGCTCCGTCCGAGTCGACGACGCGGTCGACCGAGCCGAGCCACGGCACCAGCCCGCGCACCTCGACCGACCAGCGCGCCTCGCCGGCGGCCACCTTCGCGCGCTCCTCCGGGCCGAGCCACGGCAGCGCGAGTCCGACCGTCGCGAGGTAGGGGCCGGGATAGAGGGCGTACCCGAGCTCCTCCAGGAGGATCGCCTCCTCGAGGAAGCCGAGCCCTGCGCCGCCGTCCTCCTCGGGCACGGAGACACCGAGCCAGCCGAGCTCCGCGAGCTCGCCCCATGCGTCGTCGGAGGCCTCGAAGTCGCGGTCGAGCGGGTAGCGCTCCGCCAGCCAGCGGTGCGCCTCGCGCTTCAGCTCCTGCTGCTCGTCGGTGAAGGAGAAGTCCATGTCAGCGGCTCTTGGGGAGCTGGAGGACGCGCTCGGCGATGATGTTGCGGAGCACCTCGGAGGTGCCCGCCTCGATCGTGTTGCCGCGGCTGCGCAGCTGCTGGTGGTGCCACCAGCCGTCGTCGAGCAGCCCGTCCGGCCCGAGCAGCTCGCGGCCGAGCTTCGTCAGCCGCTGGTTCTGCTCCGACCAGCGCAGCTTCGCGACCGAGCCCTCCGGCCCGGGGACGCCGGTACGCTCGTACGCCGTCAGGGAGCGGTAGTTCGTGTAGCGGAGCGCCTGCAGCTCGATCCACTCCTGCGCGACGCGGTCGCGGGCAAGCGCGTCGCCGTTCGAGCCCTCGCGCGCCACGTCGACCAGCCGGTTGACGCCGACCTCGAGCGCCGCCGTGAGCGCGAACCCGAGCGTCCCGCGCTCGTGCATCAGCGTCGTCATCGCGACCGCCCAGCCGTTGCCCTCGTCGTCGAGGCGGTTGGCGACCGGCACCTCGACGTCCGTGAAGAAGATCTCGTTGAACTCCGCCTCGCCGGTGATCTGGCGCAGCGGCCGCACCTCGACCCCGGCCGCGTGCATGTCCACGAGCAGGTACGTGAGGTTGCGGTAGCGCTTGCCCTCGGGGTCGGAGTTCGTGACGAGGATGCACCAGTCGGCGATGTGCGCGAACGACGACCAGACCTTCTGGCCGTTGACGACGTAGGTCTCATCGCGCCGCTCCGCGCGGGTGCGCACCGCCGCGAGGTCGGAGCCGGCGTCCGGCTCGGAGAAGCCCTGGCACCAGATCTCCTCGGCCGAGAGGATCCGGTCGAGGTAGCGCGTCTTCTGCTCGTCGGTGCCGTGCACCATGATCGTCGGCCCGGCCATCCCGAGCCCGATCACGCCGACGTGGGCGGGCGCCTGCGCGCGCGCCGACTCCTCGAGGAAGATCGCCTGGTGGCTGTACGGGGCGCCGGCGCCGCCGTACTCGGCCGGCCAGGTCAGGCCCGCATAGCCGGCGTCGTAGAGCTTGCGGCTCCACTCGCGGCCGAACGTGTCGTCGAACCGCTGCGCGCCGCCGCGCAGGCCGCGCTTGTCGGCCGGGAGGTTCTCGTCGAGCCAGGCGCGCAACTCGGCGCGGAACTGCGCTTCCTCGGGCGTGTCGCGAAGGTCCACGCCGCGAGCCTACCGTGCCGACCCGCGCGTTGACTAGCGAATCAATCCGCGAGAGTCAACCCGAGGCGCTGACGCGGGGCTGAACATTCCGGCGCCTGCGAGCGTCTATAGGAGTGGATGAGCGCGGAGATCCCATACCTGCGCGAGCGCTTGCCGGCGGCGGAGACGCATGCGCACGTCCCGCTCGTTCCCGGCGACCACGTCCGCTTCGAGGCGATCGTCC
This sequence comes from uncultured Thermoleophilia bacterium, assembly GCA_963728095.1. GTDB lineage: Bacteria > Actinomycetota > Thermoleophilia > Gaiellales > Gaiellaceae > Palsa-739. The sequence goes on from CAVSIO010000001.1 coordinate 60,772, forward strand.
GGCGGCACCACCCGCGGCTGCGCCGCGTCGTCGCGGGGATGATCGGCCGGCCCGACCGCGTGGACGACGTGCTCCAGGAGGCGTACCTGAAGGCGTACCGGAAGCTGCCGCGGCGGTTCGCGAACGAGGCGCACGAGGCGACCTGGCTGACGCGGGTCGTTCACCGCTGCTGTCTCGACGAGCTGCGGCGCGCGCGCCGGCGGCGGGAGAGCGCGAGCGCCGAGGTCGAGTACCTCCGCGTCGTACCGGAGGAGCGCGGCCGCCGCCTCGACGTCGACCGCGCCTTCGCGGCGCTCGCCGTGGGCGACCGCTCCGTGCTTCTGCTCGTCGACCTGCTCGGCTTCGACTATGCCGAGGCGGCGGCGGTGCTGCGCGTGCCGCGGGGCACGGTCGCCTCGCGGCTGAACGCGGCGCGGCGGCGGTTGCGCGAGCGGTTGGAGGCCGGCTGTGCTCGGGACTGAGGTGCGCGACACGCTCGAGCGGCTGTGCGTGCCGCCTGAGAGTCCCGAGTTCTTCGAGGAGCTGCGCGGCCTGATGCAGGCGCAGGATCGTTCGCAGGCGCGGCGCTGGCGGCGGACGGGCGTTGCGCTGGCGGCGGTCGCGGTCGCGGCGCTCGCCGCGGCCGCGGTGGTCGCGGGGACGCGCGGCGGCGGGACGACGATCGACCGGACCGTGTCCTGCCGGACGCAGCTCACGGCCGGCGTGCGCAGCTTCGGCATCGACGCGCTGCCGATCCCACAGGGCTTCGACTACGCGGTCCTCGGCGTCACGACCGGACACACGGGCCAGTTGCTCGTCGTCGACACCCGCTTCAAGGGTTTCCAGCTCGACGGCTCGAGCTGTCGGCCCGTCAAGCGGCAGATTCCGCTCATCCGGGCGAAGCTGCCGTCCGCCGGGGTCTACGGCGCGGGCGTCTTCAGCGGCTTCGGTGCTCGCTGCCTGCTCCCGGGGCGGGTGCTGCTCCGCGTCCGCCTCCACCTGGACGCAGCCGGGAAGCCGCAGTCCGCGCTCCTCGCGCTCCGCCTGCAGACGAAGAATCGCCCCGTGGCGTTCGTGCGCTGGTCGCCGAAGCGGGTCGCGGCGTATCTCTCGCCGCTCTGCGAGCAGCAGTAGTGGCGGCGTTCGTCGTCCGGCGGCTGCTGCTCTCGCTCGGGGTGCTGCTCGTCCTGTCGTTCGTGACGTTCTGGTTCTTCGCGCGGAGCTTCGACCGCTTCCACGGGCAGCCGGTCTGGCCGCTCTACTGGGCGTGGCTGAAGAGCGTCCCGACGGGCGGGATCGGCCACGAGCCGGGAGCGTTCGCGGGCGCGCCCTCCTTGTGGGCGGCTCTCGTGCCGGCCCTCGGGCACACGCTCGCGCTGCTCGGGGCGACGCTCGTGCTCGTCGTCGTCTTCGGCGTGCTGCTGGGGACGTTCGCGGCGGTGCGGCGCGGCTCCGCCCTCGACGTGACGCTGCGTGCCTTCTCGTACGTCGCCTGGGCGGTGCCGGCGTTCCTGCTCGCGCTCGTGCTCCAGCAGGCGTTCGGCTGGATCGGCACGAGGTGGGGGCTGCACCCGTTCGTCCTCTCGGGCTGGCCCGGGTTCTGTCCCGTGCCCGGGAGCCCGGCGCCGTTCCCGGGACCGTGCTCGCCGGCGGGAAGCGGGCTCGACTATGCGCTCAACCTCCTGCGGCACCTGACCCTGCCGGCGGCTGCGCTCGCGCTCGGGTTCGTCGGGCTGCACAGCCGCTACCTGCGCTCGTCGCTCGTCGTCGCGCTGGACGCGACCTACGCGACGACTGCACGGGCGAAAGGGCTCCGTGAGCGGCGGGTCGTCGTCCGTCACGCCCTCCGCAACTCGCTCGTGACGTTCGCGAGCGCGCTCCTGCTCGACGTCGGCGCGATCTTCGGCGCCGCGCTCGCGGTGGACTGGGTCTTCAGCATGCGCGGCCTCGGGACGCTGTTCGTCGTCGAGATCGCGTCCGCGGCGGCCCTCGACCCGTACGCCGTCCAGCTCCTGCTGATGACGGCCGCGGTGCTCGTCCTCGGCTCGTCGCTGCTGGCGGAGCTCGCGGTGCCGCTGCTCGACCCGCGCGCGAGGGAAGCGTGAGCGCCGCGGCCGTCGAGGTCGAGACACCCGCGCTGCCGCTCCCCGGCAGCCGCCTGCTCGCGGCGGCTCGCGCCGGCAGCCCGTCACGATCGCTGCCGTCGTCGTTCTGGTCGCCCTGTTCGTCGCCGGCGGGCTCGCCGGGGTGCTCGCGCCGTACGTCGCCCGACCACATCGACCTCGCTTCGCAGTGGCACAGCCACGGGCCGACGCTCGCCGGTACGCATCTCTTCGGCACCGACGACATCGGCCGCGACATCTTCAGCCGCACGCTCTACGGGCTGCGGACGACGGAGGAGGTCTCGCTCGCGGTCGCCGCGCTCGCGACGCTCCTCGGCATCCTCTCGGCGGGCTCGCCGGCTACTACGGCGGCTGGGTCGACGCGGCCCTGATGCGCGTCGTCGACCTCGTCACCGCCTATCCGGCGATCGTGCTCCTGCTCGCGTCGATCGTCTACTTCCGGCCGATCACGCCGCGGACGGTCGCGGATCGTGCTCGTCGCCTACCTCTGGACGGTGGTGGCGCGCGTCGTCCGCGCGAGCTTCGCGGCGCTCCGGGCCACCGAGTACGTCGAGGCGGCACGCGCGCTCGGCGCCTCGGACGCGCGGATCGTGTTCCGGCACCTGCTCCCGAACAGCGCCGGCGCGGTCGTCGTCGCGGCCACCTCGCTCGTCGGCCAGGTCGTCCTGCTCGAGGCGACGATCGAGTTCTTCAGCTACGGCCTGAACCAGAACGCGGCGCCGACGCTCGGGAACCTGATCGCCGACGTGACGAAGTACGGGATCGGCGTCACGAACTCGGTCGGGCTCGGCTGGTGGACGTGGGCGTTCCCCGGCCTCGTCCTCGTGCTCGTCCTCGTCTGCGTCAACCTCGCCGGCGACGGACTCGACGCGGCGCTGAACCCGCGGCGCTAGGGCAGCGTCACGAAGCCGTTCTCGACGCTCGCGGCCCAGACGGCGCCGTCGCTGAGGGCGAGCTGGAGCGCGAACGGATAGCGGGTCGCCACACCGGCGAGCAGCTTCCCGCTCGCCGCGTCGAGCTCGAACACGCGCCACCCGTCGGTGGCCCAGACGCGCCCCGCGGTCGAGGCGACCGACACCTGCTGCCCGCCGGTGCGCGCCGCCGGGGCGGCGGCGAGCACAACCAGCGCGGCGAGGAGCGCGAGACGTCGCATCGGTCGAAGTACGCCTCCGCCCGCCGACGGCGTCCCGGACGTGTCGACTCCGGCTACAGCGTCAGCACGAGCTTGCCGCGGACGTGGTCGCTCTCGAGCAGCTCGTGGGCCGCCGCGGTCTCCTCGAGCGGGAAGACCTGCTGGACGTGCGGGCGCACGCGGCCGTCGTCGATCAGGCGCGTCAGCCCCTCGAGCTGGGCGCCGTCGGGGCGGACGTAGTGGTAGAGGTGGCCCTCGCCCGGCTGGACGATCGACACGACGCGGCCCGCGATCGCCTTCGTCCGTTCGAGCGACTTGCCGCCGAGCGGGTCGATCGCCGCGTCCACGCGCTCCGGCAGCGCGCCGCTCCGGTAGTCGAGGAACTCCGCGCCGAGTCCGCGCACGAACTCGGCGTTCGCCTCGCTCGCGGTGCCGATCGCGCGCGCCCCGAGCGCGACCGCGATCTGCGCCGCGAAGTGGCCGACTCCGCCGGCCGCCGCGTGCACGAGCACCGTCTCGCCCTCCGCCAGCTCGAGCTTCTCGACGAGGCACTGCCACGCCGTCAGCGCCGCGAGCGGCACCGCCGCCGCCTCCTCAAAGGAGAGCGACGCCGGCTTCGCGCGGCGAACTCCTGCGGCACGACCACCTGCTCGCAGTACGTGCCCTCGCCGATGAAGTGCTTGCGGCAGTACGCGTAGACCTCGTCGCCGGGCCGGACGCGCGTCACCGCCGGGCCGACCTCCTCGACGACGCCGGCGGCGTCCCAGCCCAGGACGAGCGGGAACACGTGCGGGAAGCGCGGCTCCTGGCGGCCCTCGCGCGTCTTCCAGTCCACCGGGTTGAGCCCGGCCGCGCGGATCGAGACGCGGACGCCGTCCGGGAGTAGTTTCGGCTCCGGCACCTCGCCGACGCGGATCCGCTCGCGCCCGCCGAACTCGTCGATGAAGGCGGCCCTCACGCCAGGAGCGTTCCGTCGAGCTCGCGCACCGAAACGCCGCCGCAGAGCGCGAGCGTCAGGTCGACCTCCGCGAGCAGCTGCCGGCAGACCGCCTCGACGCCCGCCGCGCCGCCGACCGCGAGCCCGTACGCGTACAGGCGTCCGAGCAGCACAGCGTCCGCGCCGAGCGCCAGCGCCTTGACCACGTCCGCTCCGCGCCGCACGCCGCCGTCCACGAGCAGCGGATACTCCGGCCCGACAGCCTCGCGCACCTCGACGAGCGCGTCGAGCGCCGCGACCGCGCCGTCCACCTGGCGGCCGCCGTGGTTCGAGACGATGATCCCGTCCACGCCGTGCTCGCGCGCATGGAGCGCGTCGTCGCCGCGCAGGATCCCCTTCACGAGCAGCGGCACGGAGACGCGCTCGCGCAGCCAGTCCAGGTCGTCCCAGGTCAGCCCCAGGTTGGGGAAGGTCGAGAGCATCGTCGCCGCCGCCGTGAGCGTGTCCTCCTCGGGCGGCTTCTCGAGCCTCGAGCGGAAGACGGGATCGGTGAAGAAGTTCGCGCAGCCCTCGCCGCGGACGAACGGCAGGTACGCGTTGCGCAGGTCGCGCGGCCGCCAGCCGAGCGTCGGGGTGTCGAGCGTGACCACGATCGCGCCGTAGCCCGCGGCCTCGGCGCGCGCGACGAAGCTCGCGGCGACCTCGCGGTCGTTGATCCAGTAGAGCTGGAACCAGCGCGGCGCGTCTCCCATGGCCCCGGCGACCTGCTCGATCGAGGACGAGGCGGCGCTCGAGAGCACGAACGGGACGCCCGCCGCCGCCGCGCCGCGCGCCGCGCCGACCTCCGCGTCCTCGTGCGCGATCGAGAGCACGCCGACCGGCCCGAGGAAGAACGGCGCGGGGGAGCGGGTGCCGAGCACCTCGACGGAGAGGTCGCGCTCGACGTTCCCCGCCAGCATCCGCGGACGCAGCCGCCGCCGCTCGAAGGACTCGAGGTTCGCGCGCATCGTCGCCTCGCCGCCGGCGCCGCCCGCGATGTACCCGAAGGCGCCCGGGTCGAGCGCCGCCTCCGCGGCGGTCTCCCAGTCCTCGGGCGCGACCGGCCACTCCGCCCGGCCGGCGATGTAGATCGCGTTCTGGACGAGGCTGCCCTCGAAGGCGTTCACGGGCCGATCATCGCGCACCCGTCCGCGGCATGCACTGCTCTCCGTGACCCTTCGGCGAGGCCGGTCGCCGCTCGAGGCCCCGAGCGAGACAGGCGGGGTAGCCTCGGCCGCGGCGCGTAAGCTCTCGGTGTGGACGCCCGCGAGCTGCTCGACGCCCCGCTCGACCACCTCCTCGCGGAGGCGCGCTCGCTGCGGGACGCGCGACGGCCCGGCCTCGTCACCTACTCGCCGAAGGTCTTCGTCCCGCTGACGACGCTCTGCCGGGACGTCTGCCACTACTGCACCTTCGCCGCGCCGCCGCGGCGCGGCGAGCGCGCGTACCTGACGATCGACGAGGTGCTGGAGATCGCGCGCGCCGGCGCCGCCGCCGGCTGCCGCGAGGCGCTCTTCACGCTCGGCGACAAGCCGGAGCTGCGCTACCGCGCCGCCCGCGACGAGCTCGGCGCGCTCGGCTGCGAGACGACGCTCGAGTACCTCGCCCGCGCCGCGCAGGCCGTGCTCGAGGAGACGGGGCTCCTGCCGCACCTCAACCCCGGCGTGCTGACCCGGGAGGACGTGCGCGCGCTGCGGCCACTCTCGGCCTCGATGGGGCTGATGCTCGAGACGACCTCGGAGCGCCTGGCCGCGCGGGGCGGGCCGCACTTCGGCTCGCCGGACAAGCTCCCCGCCGCCCGGCTCGCCACGCTCGACGCGGCCGGCGCCGAGCGGGTGCCGTTCACGACCGGGATCCTGATCGGGATCGGCGAGACGCGCGAGGAGCGGCTCGAGGCGCTGCTCGCGATCGTCGACGCGCACCGCCGGCACGGTCACGTGCAGGAGGTGATCGTCCAGAACTTCCGCGCGAAGCCGGGGACGAGGATGGCGGACGCGCCGGAGCCGGCCGTCGAGGATCACCTCTGGACGATCGCCGCGGCGCGGCTGCTGCTCCCGCCGGACGTCCACCTGCAGGCGCCGCCGAACCTGACCGGGGACTTCGCCGTTCTCCTCGACGCGGGCATCGACGACTGGGGCGGCGTCTCGCCGGTCACGATCGACCACGTCAACCCCGAGGCGCCGTGGCCGGAGCTCGAGCGCCTGCGCGAGGCGACCCGCAGCCGCGGTCTCGAGCTCGCGCCGCGCCTGCCCGTCTACCCGGACTGGCTCGCGCCCGAGTGGGTCGACGCGGCGGTGCTGCCGCGCGCGCTGCGGCACGCCGACTCGCTTCGCCTCGCCCGCGAGGACGAATGGGCGCCCGGCGACCCCGTCGAGGTGCCGTTCGTCCCGCGCGGCGCGCTGCCGCTGGACACGCGCGACGAGCTGGACGAGGACGCGATCGTGCAGCTGTTCGAGACGCGCGGCGAGGAGCGCGAGCGCGTCTTCGCGGCCGCCGACCGGCGACGGCGCGAGGTCTGCGGCGACACGGTCAGCTACGTCGTCACGCGGAACATCCAGTACACGAACGTCTGCTACTTCCGCTGCGGCTTCTGCGCTTTCTCCAAGGGCAAGCTCGCCGCGAACCTCCGCGGGCCCGCCTACCTCGTCCCCCACGAGGAGATCGTCCGCCGGGTCGTCGAGGCGTGGGAGCGGGGCGCCTCCGAGGTCTGCCTCCAGGGCGGCATCCATCCCGCCTTCACCGGCGACTACTACGAGTCTGTCGTGCGCGTGATCAAGGAGGCCGCGCCGGCCATGCACGTGCACGCATTTTCGGCGCTCGAGGTGTGGCAGGGCGCGGCGACGCTCGGCCTCGAGCTGCCCGACTACCTCGGCCGCCTGCACGCCGCCGGTCTCGGCTCCCTTCCCGGCACGGCCGCCGAGGTGCTCGACGACGAGGTGCGGGCCGTGATCTGCCCGGACAAGATCACGACCGCGCAGTGGCTCGAGGTGCACGACGCGGCGCACGCGGCCGGGCTCCGCTCGAACAACACGATCATGTTCGGGCACGTGGACGGGCCGAGGAGCTGGGCGCGCCACCTCGTCGCCGTGCGCGAGCAGCAGCGGCGGAGCGGCGGGTTCACCGAGTTCGTGCCGCTCCCGTTCGTCCCGATGGAGGCGCCGATCTACCTCCAGGGGCGCGCGCGCCGCGGGCCGACGTTCGGGGAGACGCTGCTGATGCACGCGGTCGGCCGGCTCGCGCTGCATCCGTGGATCGAGAACGTCCAGGCCTCCTGGGTCAAGCTCGGCCCGCGCGGCGCCGCGGCCGTGCTGCGCGCCGGCGTCAACGACCTCGGCGGCACGCTGATGAACGAGTCGATCTCGCGTGCCGCCGGCGCCGAGCACGGCCAGGAGATGACGCCGGAGCAGATGGAGGCGCTGATCCGCGCCAACGGGCGCACGCCGCGCCAGCGGACGACGCTCTACGCCGACGCGCCCGAGGAGCGCCGCGCCGCGAGCTTCGGCGCGCCGCCCTGTGTCGAGCCGGTCAACCCGCCGGTGCGCGACGCGGGGCTGCAGGCGCCGCCGCGCCTCGTCCGGCCCGGCTTCGCGGGCGCCCGGGCGCGCTAGCCGCCCGGCTCCGCGAGCCGTGCGAACGCCTGCTCGAAGACCTCGTCCGGCTGCGCGCCGAGCACGAGCAGCCGCCGGTCGAGCAGGAAGCCCGGGATGCCGCTCACGCCGATCGCGACCGCCTGCTGCGTCGAGGCGAGCACCCGCTCGAGGTACGTCTCGTCGTCGAAGGCCGCGTCGGCGTCCTCGAGACCGGCCTCGGCGGCGAGCGCGCGCAGCTCGTCGCGGTCGCCGATGTCTCGCCCCTCGGCCCAGTACGCGTCCATCAGCCGGTCGTGCACCTGCGCGTGCAGGCCGCGCTCGCGCGCGAGCTCCGTCAGGCGCAGCGCGAGCTTCGTGTTCGGGACGACGTGGGGCGGCGGCGCGTACGCGAGCCCGGCCCGCTCGAACGACGCGCGCAGCCGCTCGTGGACCGCCTCGCCGTAGCGCGCGTGCAGCTGCTCGCGGGGTATCCCCTCGGGCGGGTACTCCGGGTGCAGGTCGTACGGCTGCCAGGTGACCGTCGCGCCGTACCGGCGCGCGAGCCGTTCGGCCAGAGGCTGGCCGAGCCGGCAGAACGGTCAGATGTAGTCCGACCAGACGAGGATGTCGTGCGCGGTCGCGTTCATGGCTCCTCGAACGCCAGCAGCTCCTCGACGGTCTCGCGGCGGCGGATCGTCCGCGCCGCGCCGCCGCCGGCGAGGACGACCTCCGGCTGCGGGACGCCGTTGTAGGTCGAGCCGAGCGCCAGCGTGTACGCGCCGGTCGCGGGCACCGCGAGCAGGTCGCCGCGCTCCGGCCGCGGCAGCTCCGCCGCCTCGATCAGCACGTCGCCGGACTCGCAGTGCTTGCCGGCGACGCGGTAGACGCTCGTCGGCAGCTCGCCCGCGCGGTTCGCGAGCAGCGCCTCGTAGCGTGCGTCGTAGAGCTGCGGGCGCGGGTTGTCGGACATGCCGCCGTCGATCGCGACGTAGGTGACGCCGCCGCTCTCCTTGACGACGCCGACGCGGTAGAGCGTGACGCCGGCGCGGCCGACGAGCGAGCGTCCCGGCTCGAGCGCGAGCCGCGCGCCGCCGAGCCCGCGCTCGAGCAGCCGCTCGACGAGCGGCTCGACCCATTCCGCGACGCCGGGCGGGCGCTCGTCGCGGTTGTGGCGGATCCCGAGCCCGCCGCCGAGGTCGACGACCGCGGGCGCCCAGCCGAGCTCGTCGCGCGCCCGCTCGCAGAACGCCGCCAGCCGGTCGACGGCGAGCAGGCTCTCGTCCACGCGCGCGAGCTGCGAGCCGACGTGGAAGTGGACGCCCACGACCTCCATCCCCGCCTCGCGCGAGGCCGCGATCGCGCCGAGCGCCGCCTCGGCGGGCATGCCGAACTTCGACTCGTCGTGCGCGGTCTGGATCGCGCGGTGCGTCATCGCCTCGATCCCGGGCGTCAGCCGTACCAGCACGCGGCGCACGCCGGCCGCCGCCGCCCGCTCCGGCTCGTCGGGCGCGTCGAGCACGACGGCGGCGTCCACCTCCGCCGCGGCGCGCAGCTCCTCGTCCGACTTGTTGTTGCCGTGGAAGAGCAGCCGGTCGCCCGCGATCCCCGCCCGCCGCGCGTACGCGAGCTCGCCGAGCGTCGAGACGTCGGCGCCGATCCCCTCCTCGGCGAGCAGCCGCAGCAGCGCGACGTTCGCGAACGCCTTCGTCCCGTAGACGACGAGCGCGTCCGGGGCCGCCGCGCGGTAGGCGCGCGCCTGCGCCCGCACCGTCTCCTCGCAGTAGACGAGCAGCGGCGTGCCGTGCTCCGCGGCGAGCTGCGACGCGCGCACGCCGCCGAGCGACAGCTCGCCGTCCTCGACGACCGCGGACTCGGGAAACAGCTCCAGCACGTTGCTAGTATCGGTGTCCCATGCAGGAGCTGCTTATCTAGACCAGGGAGACACGCGCGGCGACGCCGCGCCGGCTCCCCACGGCCTCTCCTGCGAGAGGCTTTTTCGTCTCTGGAGGAGAATTCGAGCGAGATGGACGAGCGGTACGACCCGAAAGCGATCGAGGAGCGCTGGCAGCGCGTCTGGGAGGACGAGCAGGCCTTCCACGTGCCGAACCCGGAGCCGGGCGAGCCCGCGCCCGAGAACCACTGGTACCAGCTCGAGATGCTGCCGTACCCCTCCGGGCCGAGCCTGCACATGGGCCACGTCCTCAACTACACGATGGGCGACGTCCAGACGCACGTCCGCCGCCGCAGCGGCTGGAACGTCGTGCGCCCGATGGGCTGGGACGCGTTCGGGCTGCCGGCCGAGAACGCCGCGATCCGCGAGGGCAGGCACCCGCGCGAGACCATCGAGCGCAACATCGGGACGATGCGCGCCCAGATGAAGCGGCTCGGCTGGGCGATCGACTGGCAGCGCGAAGTCTCCTCGCACCAGCCGGAGTTCTACCGCTGGACGCAGTGGCTGTTCCAGCAGTTCGTCGCGCGCGACCTCGGCTACCGCAAGGAGGCGCCGGTCAACTGGTGCCCGAACGACCAGACGGTGGTCGCGAACGAGTACGTCGTCGACGGCCGCTGCGAGCGCTGCGGCGCCGAGGTCGAGCTGCGCCAGATGACCCAGTGGTTCTTCCGGACGACCGCCTACGCCGACGAGCTGCTCGAGTACGAGGACGCCGACTGGCCGGAGCGGACGATGACGATCCAGCGCAACTGGATCGGCCGTTCCGAGGGCGCCGAGATCCTCTTCCGCGTGGACGAGCTCGATCTCGACCTGCCGGTCTTCACGACGCGCGCCGACACGCTCTACGGCGCCACCTTCTTCGTCGTCGCGCCCGAGCACCCGTTCGTCGAGGCGCACGCGAGCGAGGAGGCCCAGGCGTACGCCCGCCACGCCGGCGCCCGCCGGGTCGAGGATCGCGCGGCCGAGACGGCGAAGACCGGCGTCTTCACCGGGCACCACGTCGCGAACCCGGTCAACGGCGAGCGCCTGCCGATCTGGGTCGCCGACTACGTCCTGATGGACTACGGCACCGGCGCGATCATGGCCGTCCCGGCGCACGACGAGCGCGACGGCGAGTTCGCGGAGACCTTCGACCTGCCTGTGCGCGAGGTGATCGACGAGGACGGGAAGCTCGTCAACTCCGGCGGCTTCGACGGCCTGGAGGCGGCGGAGGGCGCCCGCGCGATCGTGGCGATGCTCGAGGAGCAGGGCCGCGGCAAGCCGACGGTGTCGTACCGGCTGCGCGACTGGAGCGTCTCCCGGCAGCGCTACTGGGGCTGCCCGATCCCGTTCGTGCACTGCGAGCGCTGCGGCATCGTGCCCGTCCCCGAGGACGAGCTGCCCGTGCTGCTCCCGGACGTCGAGGACTACACGCCGAAGGGCAAGGCGCCGCTCGCCTCCAACGAGGAGTGGATGCGGGTCGACTGCCCGTCCTGCGGCGGCCCGGCGCAGCGCGACCCGGACACGATGGACACGTTCGTCGACTCGTCCTGGTACTTCCTCCGCTACGTCGACCCGCACAACGACCGGGCGCCGTTCGACCCCGAGGTGGTCGACTACTGGCTGCCGGTGTCGCAGTACATCGGCGGGATCGACCACACGACCGGCCACCTGCTCTACTCGCGCTTCTTCGTCAAGGCGCTGAACGACTGGGGGCTCCTCGGTTTCCGCGAGCCGTTCGCGCGCCTGTTCCACCAGGGCTGGGTGCAGCTCGGCGGCACGAAGATGTCGAAGACGAAGGGGAACGTCGAGGGGCCGGACGCGATCGTGGACGCCTACGGCGCCGACGCGACGCGCCTCACCATCCTCTTCATGGGCCCGGCCGACCAGGACATGGAGTGGACGCCGGCCGGGGCGGAGGGGATCGTCCGCTTCCTGCGGCGCCTCTGGCGCGTCGTGCACGAGGTCGCCGGAACCGCGCCGGCGCCGGGCGCGCGCGAGGGCGCGCTCGCGCGCAAGGCGAACGAGACGATCGTGCGGGTGACCGACGACGTCCTGCGCCGCTTCCAGTTCCACACGCCGATCTCGGCGGTGATGGAGCTCGTCAACGACCTGGTCGCGGCGCCGGGAGCCGAGGACGCGCGCTTCGCGGCGGAGACGGCCGTGTCGCTCGTCCAGCCGTACGCGCCGCACATCGCCGAGGAGCTGTGGACGGTGCTCGGGCACGAGCGCCTCTGGGAGCACCCGTGGCCGGAGGCGGACGAGTCGCAGCTCGTCCGCGACACGTTCGAGCTCGTCGTCCAGGTGAACGGCAAGGTGCGCGACCGGGTGGAGGCCGCCGCGGACCTGGGCGAGGAGCAGCTCGTCGAGCTGGCGCGCTCGTCGGAGAAGGTGCAGGCGCACCTCGACGGGGCCGAGCCGCGCAAGACGATCGTCGTTCCGGGCCGGCTCGTGAACTTCGTGATCGGCTAGCGCTGGCTGCCCGGGACGCCGGCTCGGCGATGATGCCGCGGTGACGCTGCTCGTGACCGAGGCGGACGTGCGTGCGCTGCTCCGGGCCGACACCGCGATGGCCGAGGCGATGGAGGTGATGGAGCGCGTGCTCGTCGAGCAAGCTCACGGACGGGTCGCCATCGCTCCGCGTCTCCAGCTCGCCGATCCGCCGGGGAGCGGCGAGACGCAGGGCCGGACGATGCGGCTGCTGCCCTCTATCGTCCCGGCGCTCGACGCGGCCGCGGTGCGCGTGTACACGACGAACAAGGCCGGCGATCCTGCCCGCCCGGCGCCCGCCGAGCTGTTGCTGCTCTTCGACCGCGAGACCATGACGCTGCGCGCGTTGATCGAGGACTACAGCCTGCACGCGCTGCGGACAGCCGCGCCGACCGGCGTGGCAACCGCCCGCCTCGCCCGCGCCGACGCACGCTCCGCGGCGGTGATCGGCACGGGACGCCACGCACGCGGCCAGCTCGCCGCGGTCGCGTCCGTCCGCGCGCTCGACGAGGTGCGCGTCTACTCCCGCGACCCGGTTCGCCGCGCCGTCTTCTGCGCCGAGATGTCCGAGCTGCTCGGCGCCCGCCTCGTCGACTGCAAGTCGGCGCAGGAGGCTGTGGACGGCGCCGGCGTCGTGGTCACGGCGACGACGACGACGACACCCGTGCTCCGCCGATCGTGGCTCGCGCCCGGCACGCACGTCAACTCGATCGCCCCTGCGGAGCTCGACGACGAGACGGTCCTCGACGCGCGTCTCTTTCCGTCGTACGGGGCGGAGATCGCAGACGGGACGCCGGCGTGGGAGCCGTTCCCTCGGCTGCTCGCGACGGGCGCAATCTCTCGCGATGCGCTCTCGGTCGAACTCGCGGACGTCGTCGCCGGTATCGCCCCTGGCCGGGAGGACGACGACGAGGTGACGGTCTTCGTCTCGTCCGGGATGGCGAGCTGGGACGTCGCGATCGCCGTGTGGGCCGAGTATGCGGCGCGGCGCTGCGGCGTCGGTCGCGAGCTCTGGCCGGGGGGCACCGGCCGCTCGCTCGCGGGCCTCGTCCCGCCCGTGCCGTCGCCGCCGCGCGGAGCGGCCTCGTCTAGCGCCCGTCGGCGAGCGGCCCGAGCACCTGCGGACTGAGGAAGTGCGCGGCCGGGCCGACCAGCTGCCCGGCGTCCCGCCGGCGGAGCGCCATGATCGCCCGCGGCAGCGGGCCGACGTCGCGGAGCCGCCGGTAGGTCAGCCGCCCGGATTCAAGCTCGTCCGGCTCGAGCGAGACGCGCGGCAGGAACGCCACGCCGAGCCCGCTCTCGACCATCTTCTTCGCGGCGTCGATGCTGTCGAGCTCAAGCACCGCGTCGGGTGGAACGCGCGCGTCCCGGAAGAGCGTCGACAGCGGCTGGTCGAGGCTCGACTCGCGCAGCAGGATCAGCTGTCCCGCCGCGATGTCGGCGAACGCGATCTCCTCGTCGGCCGCGGCGGGGTGGTCGGGTGAGAGCACGCAGACGAGCGTGTCCTCGTGCAGCGGGATCGCCTCGAGCTCCGGGTGCTCGACGTTGCACGCGAAGCCGAGCTGCACCTCCTCCCGCAGCACGAGCTCGAACACCTCCTCGGGGTGGCCGGTGCGGATGATGACGCGGATGTCGGGGAACGCGTCGCGGAAGCGCTTGACCATCCCGGGCAGCACCGACGTGAGCAGGCCAGGCAGCCGTCGCGAGGGCGAGCAGCCCCGTCTCGCCGGCACGGAGCTGGTCGAGCAGGTTGCGCCCCTCCGTGACGGCGTCGAGCGTCCGCTGCGCGTACGGGAGGAACGCCTTCCCGGCCTCCGACAGCCGCACCCCGCGCGGCGTCCGGACGAAGAGCGGCATCCCCACCTCGCGCTCGAGCGCCTGGAGCCGCGCCGACAGCGCGGGCTGGGAGAGGAAGAGCCGCTTGGCGGCCCGCGAAACGCTGCGCTCGCGCGCGGTGGCGACGAAGCCCTCGACCTGCGTCAGGAGCACGCGGCGACACTAGCAGGCGATATCGACGCGGTCGATGATATGGATCCGGATTCCCGATTTGCTCGATACCGGGGAGGGGCGTAGCCTCTCCGGTATCGACGGGTGGAGAGACGTCCGATGAGCATCGAGCCCGCCGCGGCGACCGGCGTCGGGCGTTCCGCGCCGGTGCCCGGCTTCGACCTTCGCGCGTGGCTCGAGGACCTGCGGCGTCTCGGCGAGGTCGAGGAACTCGTCGGCGTCGATGCCCAGCTCGAGATCGGCGCGCTCACGGACCTCAACGCGAAGAACCGCGGGCCTGCGCTGCTGTTCTCCGAGATCCGCGGATACGCCGGCGAGGGCCGGCTCCTGTCGTGCTCGCTTTCGCGCGCCGCGCGCCTCGCCTCCGCCCTGGGTCTCCCGGACGGGCTCGACGACCGCGCGCTCGTGGAGGCGCTGCGCGGCAAGCCGAGGGAGTGGCAGGAGGCCGCGCCGCAGTACCGCCCTCGAGTCGTCGCCGACGGCCCGGTGCTCGAGCACGTGCTCGGCGACGGCCAGGTCGACGTGACACGTTTCCCGGCGCCGCTCTGGCACGAGGGCGACGGCGGGCGCTACCTCGGCACGGGCTGCACGGTGATCACGCGCGAGCCCGACAGCGGCGAGAACGTCAACTGCGGGACGTACCGCCTCCAGGTGCACGACGCTGCGACCCTCGGCCTGTTCATCGAGCCCTTCAACCACGGTGGCATCCACATCCAGAAGCACCACGAGCAGGGGCGCCCGGCGCCCGTCGCCGTCAGCTTCGGCCACGGGCCGCTCGTGTACCTGGCCTCTTCGATGCCGCTTCCGTACGGCCTCAACGAGCTCGAGTACGCCGGCGCCATGGCTGGTGAGCCGATCGAGGTGATCGAGGGCGCGGTGACCGGCCTGCCCATCCCGGCGGCGTCGGAGCTCGCGATCGAGGGCTGGGTCATGCCCGGCGACACCGTCCCCGAGGGACCGTTCGGCGAGTTCACTGGCTACTACGCCGGCGGCCGCGACGAGCGTGACGCCATCCGGATCGAGCGCATCTACCACCGCAACGATCCGATCGTCTACGGCTCGCTGCCGGGGAAGCCTCCCTTCGACCACTCCTACTGGCGCGCTGCAATGGAGTCGGCCCTCCTGCTCGACGAGCTTCAGTCGATGCTCCCGGACGTCAAGGCGGCGTGGAAGTACGAGGTCGGATCGGCCAACTTCTTCACCGTCGTCTCGATTCGTCAGCGCTACGCGGGGCACGCCCAGCAGGTCGGTGCCGCCGCAGCGCTGATCGCCGGCGGCGTCTCGATGGGCCGCTACGTGATCGTTGTGGACGAGGACGTGAACGTGATGGACCTCGATGAGGTGATCTGGTGCCTCTCGACGCGCACCGATCCCGCCGTGAGCATCCAGATCATCCGCGACGCGCCCACGAATCCGCTCGACCCGATGCTGGAGGACTGGAACGGCCCGTGGTCCACCTCCCGGGCCGTGATCAACGCGTGTCGGCCGTTCCACCGGCTCGGCACCTTCGGTGCGGTCGTCGAGGTCAGCCCCGACCTCGCGGCCCGCATGCGTGAGCAATGGGGCGCTCGGCTTGGCTGGACGAGATAGCCGCAGCCCGAGACGACGGACCGAACATCGGGAGAAGGAGCCGCTGATGGAGGAGAACGTGACCACGGGCACCGCCGCCGCGCTGCCGGACCTCGCGGGCGAGCCGAGCGCGCCGGCCGACCTGCGGGAGTTCGTCGCGGCGATCGAGAGCATCGGCCAGCTCCGCCGGGTCGATGCCGAGGTCAGCCGGGACGAGGAGATGGGCGCGGTCACCTACCTCTACCACCAGCGCGAGGGCGCCGCGGCGCTCTTCTTCGAGCGGATCGCCGGCTGTCCGCCGGGATTCACGGCGCTCTGGAACCAGCTTGGCTCGAGCTCCGAGCGCCTCGCCGTAGCGATGGGCGAGCGCCCCGACCGGACGATCCAGGAGCTGATCCAGGCGTTCCGTGAACGGATGACCAGGCGGATCCTGCCGGTGATCGTCGATGCCGACGACGCGCCGGTGAACGCGAACTCCCAGCGTGGGGACGAGGTCGACATCACGATCTTCCCCGGCGCGCGCCACTGGCCGCTCGACGGCGGCGAGTACATAGGCACCTGCGACGCGATCATCACGCGCGACCCCGACGACGGCTGGCTCAACGTCGGCACGTACCGCCAGATGATCCAGAGCAAGAACGAGGTTGGCCTCTACATCTCGCCCGGCAAGGACGCCCGCCTCCACATCGAGCGGACGTGGGAGAAGGGCCAGGACTGCGAGGTCGTCTGCTGCTGGGGCATCGACCCGGTGCTGTACATGGCGTCCGCGCTGACTTTCCCGAAGACGGAGTCCGAGCTCGACTTCGCCGGTGGCCTCGGCGGCCGGCCGGTCGAGCTGACGCCGGGCGACGCGACCAGCCTCCCCTATCCCGCGAGAGCCGAGATCGTGGTCGAGGGAGTGATCCCGCGCGGGTCGGAGCGGCACGAGGGACCGTTCGGCGAGTTCACCGGCTACTACGGACGCCCTCCGAGCCCGGCGTTTCTCGTCGAGGTCCGCGCTGTCCACTACCGCGACAACCCGATCACGACGCACGCCCTGATGGCGGACTACCCGGCCAACGAGCAGGCGCTGTGGTACTCAGTCGGGCGCTCGGGCCGGATCTGGGCCGACCTCGACGGCATCGGCGTGCCGGGCATCGCCGGGGTCTACTGCCACCCCGCGGCGAGCGGCGGCCCGGGAATGACGATCGTCTCGCTCCAGCAGCGGTACGCGGGCCACGCCTCGCAGGTCCTCGCGCTCGCCGCGCAGTGCCCCGCGGGCGCGTACTTCACGAAGTGGATCGTCGCGGTCGACGAGGACGTCGACCCGACGGACATCAACCAGGTGCTCTGGGCGATGTCGACCCGCTGCCACCCGCAGGACGACATCGACATCCTCCGCACCACGTGGTCGACCTACCTCGACCCGACTCAGAACCCGCCGGAAAAGCGTCCGTACGGGAGCAAGGCCCTCATCAACGCCTGCAAGGACCACCGCTACCTCAAGACGTTCTCCCGCCGCACCGCGCTCAGCCGCTCGACCTACGAGGCGGTGCGCGCCCGCTGGCAGGAGCTGGGGCTCGAGGGCGAAGCGCCGCAGCCGACCGCGCTGGAGGAGGACGTCGTCGGCGTGATCGAGGAGCCGATGGACGGGGTGCCGAAGGACGGGCCTTCGATCAGCAGTTGACCGTTGCCGGCCAGCAGTGCTGCTGACCGCACTGCTGCGCCGCCTCGGACGCCACTTCAACAGCTGAAGACTCTGAGCAAATGCAACCCACTCGTATTCGATCGTCGTTCCTCTCTAGATAGGAGACGAGATATGCACAGTCGTTCACATATCCGTGCCCTCATGATCGCAGCGGTCGTGGCGGCGGTCGCGCTCACGGCGGCGGGCTCCGCCGGTTCCGCGCCGGCTTCCGGGAAGCAGGCGACAGCCTGTCGCGAGCTCACGAAGCTGACCCTCTCCTACAACGCTCCGGTCGGCGACGAGCTGCCGGTCTGGATCGCCGACGACGCCGGCTATTTCACGCAGAACTGCCTCGACGTCACCGTGGCGAACGTCGGCGGCGCCAACGGCGTTCCGGCGCTCATCTCCGGCAAGACGCAGATCGCCTCCATCGGCGGCCAGGAGGCGCTCTCGGCGAAAGCGCAGGGCGCGGACATCACCTACTTCCTGACTCTCATGCCGGTGTTCCCGTTCCAGCTCTGGGCCTGGCCGCAGTTCGCGAGCGCCGGCGGGCTCAAGGGGCAGCGCATCGGGATCTCTACGCCCGTCGGCTCGCTCTATACCGGCACCATCCTGGCGCTGAAGCAGCTCGGGCTCGCGCCCTCCGACGTCCAGCTCGTGCCGCTCGGCTCCGTGCCGAACGTGAACAGCGCGCTCGCGGCCGGCTCGGTCGCGGCCGCGGCGTCTCACCCGCCATCGACGCTGACGTTCCGTCAGCAGGGCCTGAAGATGCTCGTCGACCTCGTCAAGCAGCACATCCCGGCGGTGAACACGGGGCTCGCCGCGCAGACGTCGTACATCCAGCAGAACCCCGACGTCATCCAGCGGGTCGTGCTCTCCGTCATGCAGGCGCTCCAGCGGGCCAAGACCGACAAGGCCTACGTCGCGCAGGAGATGCGCAAGTACATGCACGTCACCGATCTGGCGACGGCCGACGACACCTACGACTTCTACATCACGGAGGCGATGCCGGCCGTCCCGCTGGTGACGGTCGCGCAGCTCAGGACGACGCAGCAGGACCTAGCGGCCACGAACGCCGCGGTCGGGCAGCTCAATCTCTCGAGCCTCGTCGACCAGGGGTTCGTCGCGAAGGCCGCGAAGCAGATGGGGCTCGACCAGGCCTCGATCGCCAAGGCGAAGAAGATCGCGAAGCTGCACACCTGGATCGTTCAGCAGCGGAAGAAGGGCGTCTCCTGGGCGAAGATCAAGAAGTCCCCGAACTTCCGGCTCTGGCTGAAGCTGAAGTTCAGCGGGAAGTGACGCGGCTCCCCGTGGGCACCGGCGTCCTGACGAGCTGTGGGCCCCGCCGCGCCCCGACCGGGCGCGGCGGGGCTCGGCCCGACTTCCGGCCCTCGGTCGTGGCAGAATGATGCGCCCCAGACTCGTCGTGGGCATCGCCGGTGTCTCGGCCGCGACCTACGGCATCCGGCTGCTCGAGAAGCTCCACGACCTGCCCGTGGAGACGCACGTGATGGTCTCACCCTGGGCGCGCGTGACGATCGAGCACGAGACGGACCACACCTTCGGTGCGGTGAAGGAGCTCGCCGACGTCCTCTACTCGGAGAACGACCGGGCGGCCGCCGTCTCCAGCGGCTCGTTCCTGACGCGGGGCATGGATCGTCCCTTGCTGCACGAAGACGCTGGCCGGGATCGGACGGGCTTCGCCTACAGCCTCGTCTGCCGCGCCGCCGACGTCGTTTGAAGGAGCGCCGGACGCTTGTGCTCGCCGTGCGCGAGACGCCGCTCAACTCGGTGCACCTGCGGAACATGCTCACGCTCGGATCTCGGGGCGACGATCCTGCCGCCCACGCCCGCCTTCTAGAACCGGCCCGGCGGCATCGACGAGATCGTCTAGGTCGAGCAGCGGGCGGAGCGTGCGGCGCACGTCCGCGAGGCTCGCGCCGCTCGGGAGCCAGGATTCCGGGCAGAGGCGCAGCTTTCCGTCGCGGACAAGTCAGCACGTCGCCGGCGACGAGGTCGCGGTGCTCCGGCAAGTAGAAGAGCGCCTCGCGCGAGCGGCCCGAGGGCAGCGCCTCGATCCCGCCCGGCAGCGGGACGCCGACGTTCCGGACGTCACGATCGAGGGCCTCGGAGAAGGCGGCGGACGCCTCCGGCGGCACGAGGGTCGATGAGGCAGATCTCGTCCGGCGTCTCAAGATAGGTGCAGCCAACGTCCTCCCTCCACTCCTCATGGGAGCCGGCTCAGCGCCACAGCCCGGGTGCGATCGCGTACGCCTCGACAGCGCAACTCTACCCGCGTGCGACGAAGTCGTGACCCTCTCCTGACGGTTCTGTTGTCACGATGGACGACATGGATCTGCCGTTGCCCTCGCTCTCCCGCCGGCGCCTGCTTGCGGGCGCGGTCGCGCTCGCTGCCGTGCTCGTGCTCGGGTTGCGGCACCTCGGCGGCGGGGGCCCGGCTGCGCCCGCGGTTGCGCCGGTGCGCGTCGCGCACGCGGCGCCGGTGCAGCAGCTGGTCGTGGACGTCGTCGGCGCCGTGCGACGGCCGGGGCTGTACCGGCTGGGGCAGGGGACGCGGATCGCCGACGCCGTCGCCCGGGCCGGCGGCGCCACGGCGAAGGCGGATCTGAACCTCGTCAACCTTGCGGCCCCGCTCGCGGACGGCGAGCAGGTGGTCGTGCCGGCGCGCGGCGCAGTCGGCGATGCGGCGGCCTCCCCTCCCGCCGGCCCGTCGCCGGCCGCGCCGCTCGACCTCAACACCGCCACCGCCGAGCAGCTCGACGCCCTGCCCGGAGTCGGCCCCGCCACGGCGGAGAAGATCGTCGCGTTCCGGCAGCAGCACGGCGCCTTCCATTCGCTCGCGGAGCTCGACGCCGTGCCGGGGATCGGCGCGTCGCGGATTGCGCAGCTGAAGGGGCTCGTGACGCCGTCGTGACCGTGCGGGCTCCGTACGCGCTCGCGGGGGCGCTCTGCGGCGGGCTCGCCTGGGCGAACGCCGTCCGCGTCGCGCCGCTGCCGGCAGCGCTCGCGGGGACCGCGCTGCTCGCCGCGGCGGCGGCCGTCGCCGCGCCCGGGTGGCGGCTCGTCGCCGCGGCACTCGCTCTCGCCCTTGTCGGCTGGGGCTGGGGGAGCGCGCGCCTCGCGGCGCTCGACCGCAGCGTGCTCGCGCCGCGGATCGGCACGGCCGAGCGCGTGCTCGTCCAGCTGGAGGAGCCGCCCCGGCGCGGTGCCTTCGAGCTGCGCGTCCGGGCCCTCGTCCTCCGCTGGGGTGGCCTGCGGCCGCGCGAGCCGTGCTGCTCGAGCTTCCCCTGGGCCGCTCGCCTCCACAGGGCGCCGTGCTGCGCCTGCTCGGCGTGCTCCGCGCGCCGCGCGGGCCCTCGAACGGCTTCGACGAACGAACGTGGCTGCGCCGCCACGGCGTCCACGCCGTGCTGCGCGGGGACGCATGGCACATCGTGGGTGCGCGAGGCGGGCTCGGCGGGGTCGCCGACCGGCTGCACGCGTGGCTCGCGCGCGACGGCGCTCCCGGCCTCGGCGGCGAGCGGCGCGGCGTCGTCGAGGGCGTCGTCCTCGGCGAGGACCAGGGCCTCTCGGACACGCTGAGGCAGCGCTTCCGCGCCAGCGGGCTCTACCACCTGCTCGCGGTCAGCGGCGGCAACGTCGCTCATCGTCGTCGTCGGGGACGCTCGCGCTCGCCCGGCTGGCCGGCCGTGCCGGCGCTCGCGGCGCAGCTCGCCGCGTTGCTCGCCATCGGCGTGTACGTGCTCGCCGTCGGCCCGCAGCCGTCGGTGATCCGGGCCGGGATCGCGGGCGCGCTCGGCTCGCTCGCGTGGCTGAGCGGCCGGCAGCGCGACGCGCTGCACGCGCTGCTCGT
Organism: uncultured Thermoleophilia bacterium; assembly: GCA_963728095.1. GTDB lineage: Bacteria > Actinomycetota > Thermoleophilia > Gaiellales > Gaiellaceae > Palsa-739. Next base: position 82,087 of record CAVSIO010000001.1, read on the forward strand.
CGCCGCCGTCGCGCTGCTCGCGTGGAGCCCGTACAACGCGCTCGATCCCGGCTTCCAGCTCTCGTTCGCCGCGGTGCTGGCGATCTTCTTCCTCGCGCCTCGGGTCGCGCGGTGGCTCGAGGGGTACCCGCTGCCGGACGGCCTGCGCGCCGTCGTGGCGGTCTCGGCCGCCTGCGGGGTCGCGACCGCGCCGATCTCGTGGCTCCAGTTCCACCAGATCCCGCTCCTGACCGTGCCGGCCAACGCGGCGGCGGCGCCGGTCGTCGCGCCGCTGCTCGGGCTCGCGCTCGTCTGCGCCCTCGTGGCGCCGGTCGCCCCGCCGCTCGCGGCGGCGCTCGCCTGGGCGAACGGCTGGTGCGCGGCCTACCTCGCCGCCTGCGCGCGGCTGTTCGGCGGGCTTCCGGGCGCGCAGATCCGGTCGCCGGTGGCCGCCGCCCTCCTCGGGCTGGGCGCCCTCGGGGTCGCGGCCTATGCTTGGGCGCGTGGCGCCCAGCGAGCTGAAGCCCGTCTACCTCCTGACCGGGAGCGACAGGCCGAAGATCTCGCGCGCCCTCCAGCGGTTGCGGGAGCGGATCGGCGCTGACGCGACCGAGCTGCTGAGCGCGCGGGAGGTCTCCGGCGAGGACGCCGTCGCGGCCTGCAACGCCCTCGGGCTCTTCGGCGGCGAGGGGCGCCTCGTGATCGTGGACGAGGTCGAGCGCTGGAAGGCGCCCGACGCGAAGGAGGTCGCCGCGTATCTCGTGGCGCCGTCGCCGGCGACGGTGCTTGCGCTCGTCGGCGAGCGAGATCAAGGCCGACTCCGCGCTCGGGAAGGCGGTCGCGAAGGCGGGCGAGGTCCTCGCCTACGACGTCGCGAAGCGCCGGGCTGCCGGAGTGGGTCGCCGAGCAGTTCGCGCGGCTCGGCGCGAAGGCGGACGCCGACGCGTGCCGCGCGCTCGTCGAGGCGGTCGGCGACGACCTCGACGATCTCGCTCCGAGATCGACAAGCTCGCCACCTGGGCCGGCGGCGAGACGGTCACGCGTCGCCGTCGTCGAGCAGCTCGCTGTCGGTCGCGCCGAGACCCCGATCTTCGCCGTCACCGACGCCTGGGGCAGGCGCGACGTCGGCGCCGTGCTCGCGGCGGCCGAGGCGCTGCTCGAGCGCTCGCACCGGCCGCGCTCCGGCGAGCTGATGCGGCTGGTCGCGATCGCTCGTCAACCACGTCGGCCGCGTCCGCCGCTGCGCGCGGCTCGCCGAGCAGGGCGTGCGCCCGCGCGACGCGGCGGGGCGCCTTGAAGATGCACCCGTTCGTGGCCGAGAAGGCGTTCCAGCAGGCGGCGAACTTCTCGCGACGAGGAGCTCGGGCAGGCGGTCGTCCGGCTCGCGGCAGCTCGACGCCGCCTCGAAGGGCGGCTCGCGGCTCGCCGGCCGACCTCGAGCTCGAGCGCGCGCTCGTCGACATCACGCGGCCTCGCGACCGCTCAGCCTGACCGTCGCCGCTCGCCGGCTAGGCCGAGGCTTCGCCCGCGGCGAGGCGGGCGGCCTGCGCCTTGCGGCGGGCGGCGGTGTTCTTGTGGAGAGCGCCGTGCGAGACGGCCTTGTCGAGCCAGCGCTCGAGCTCCTTCGGCCGCGACTCGACCACCTTCGCGTCGCTCTCGTCGGCGGCCGCCTGGAGCCGGCGCATCAGCGTCTTCGCGGTCGAGCGCCAGCGCAGGTTCTCCTGCCGCTGGCGGGCGGCCTGGCGAACGCGCTTCTCCTGCTGTTTGATGTTCGGCATGGCGTAGAAACGCCCGCAACGGCGGGCGCGCTGATGGTAGCAAGCGGCAGGAGAGCCTGCGCCGGAGCCGAACCTGCGCCGCATGGGCGAGAAACGCGGCGGCGGCGACCGCCGCTCGGGCACGGATCGCCGCGCCGGCGCCGACCGCCGGAAGCTCGAGGACGGGCCACCGCCCGCGGGCGAGCGGCGCCGCGGGACCGACCGCCGCTCCGGTGAGGACCGCCGCACCGGGCGCGACCGGCGCCAGGGCTCCTGACAGGCCCGCTCCCTATGCTCCGACCGTGAGCGACGACCGCGAGCGCGAGCGGGAGGAGCGCCGGCTCGAACGCGACCGGCGCCGGCGGGCGAAGGGCAAACCGGCGTACTTCGAGAGCGACGCCACGCTCGAGGGCTGGCCGATCGCCCAGGACCCCGCCGACCAGCCGACGCTGATCCTGCGCCCGCTCCGCGAGGACGACCGGCTCGTCGGCTTCGAGCGGGACGGCCCGAGGAGCCGGACGCCGGCGCGACCGGGCGTCGCGCCCGCCGGTGCCCGTGGCGGAGCCGCCGCACCCGGAGTCCGACCAGCGCCGGCGTCTCGCCCGCTCGGGGATCGTCTTCTCGCTGGCGACGGCCCTCTCGCGCGTGCTCGGGCTCGTCCGCGAGAGTCGATCGCCCGCGCCTATTTCGGCACCACCGGCCCGATCAACGCCTTCGAGATCGCGTTCCTCGTCCCGAACACCGTGCGCGCGCTCGTCGCCGACGCCGCGCTCTCGTCGGCGTTCGTCCCCGTCTTCAGCGACCTGCTCGAGAAGGGCGAGCGCAAGCGCGCCTGGCGCGTCGCCTCCACGCTCTTCTGGCTGATGCTGCTCGGGCTCGGCGGGCTGACGGCGCTGTTCGTCCTGATCGCGCCCTGGGTGATGGAGGCGTTCGGCTACGGGCCCGACGTCTACGGCGGCGTCGCCGTCGGCCTGTCCCGGGTGCTCTTCCCGATCGTCGTCGTGCTCGGCCTGACGCGGGATCGTCGTCGGGATCCTGAACAGCTACGACCACTTCAGCGTCCCGGCGCTGAGCCCCGTCCTCTGGAACCTCGTGATCGTCGCTCGGGCTCGTGCTCGGCGTCCCGCACGTGCACGGCGCTCGCACGAGCTCTACGTCTACGCGGTCGCGATCCTCGTCGCCACGATCGTCCAGTTCCTGCTGCCGCTGCCGTGGCTGCGCGGCCGCGACGGGCGGCTGCGCATGGTGATCGACGTGCGCGACCCGGCGGTGAAGCGGACGTTCGCGCTGATGGTGCCGGTGACGATCGGGCTCGGCCTGATCAACATCAACGCGTTCATCGACCAGATCTTCGCGACGCGCCTGCTCGACAAGAACCATGGCGCCGGCCGCGATCGTCGCCGGCCTTCCGGCTCTACATGCTCCCGCAGGGGATGTTCTCGGTCGCGGTGGCGACGGTGCTCTTCCCGGCGCTCTCGCGCTACGCCTCGCGCACCGACTGGACGCGCTTCCGCAGCACCGTCTCCACCGGCCTGCGGCTGATCGCGTTCCTGCTCCTGCCCGCGAGCGCGGCCGCGGCAGTGCTCGCCGAGCCGATCGTCCGCCTGCTCTACCAGCACGGCCGGTTCACGGCCGCGCAGACGCCCGTCGTCGCGCACGCGCTCGCGGCCTTCGCGCTCGGGCTGGCGTTCAACGGCGTCATGCTGATGCTGAACCGCGCCTTCTTCAGCGCTCCAGTCGCCCTGGATCCCGAGCTGGGTCGCGCTCGGCAACCTCGTCCTGAACGCCGCTCCTCGACGCCGCGTTCTACCGGTTCGGCATCTGGGGGATCCCGCTCTCGACCTCGCTCGTGAACATCGCCGGGACGGGGGCGCTGCTCGTGCTCCTGCGCCGGCGGATGGGGCGGATCGAGCTCGGCGAGACGGCGCGGAGCTTCGCGCTCGTCGCCGTCGCGTCCGCTGTGCTCGCGGCGGTCTCCTGGTGGGGCTGGCACCTCGTCGACGCGGCGCTCGGCCGCTCGCTCCCGGCCCAGATCGTCTCGCTCGGCGTCGGCCTCGCGCGTGGGCCTCGCCGCGTATCTCGGCTCCTGCCGGCTGCTCGGGGTGCGAGGAGCTCCAGACGCTGGTGCGGCTGCGGCGGCGCGGCTAGGGGCGCGGCGCCCCGGCGACGATCGGCCCCGCGAGTACCATCGCCCGGCAGCCCATGGACCAGAGCAAGATCCGCAACTTCTCGATCATCGCGCACATCGACCACGGCAAGTCGACGCTCGCCGACCGCATCCTCGAGGTCACCGAGACCGTCTCGGCGCGCGACATGCGCGAGCAGCTGCTCGACTCGATGGATCTCGAGCGCGAGCGCGGGATCACGATCAAGGCCCAGGCCGTGCGCGTGGCCTGGAAGGGCCACGAGCTGAACCTGATCGACACGCCCGGCCACGTCGACTTCACCTACGAGGTCTCGCGCTCGCTCCAGGCGTGCGAGGGCGCGCTGCTCGTCGTGGACGCCGCGCAGGGGATCGAGGCGCAGACGCTCGCGAACGCGTACCTCGCGATCGAGAACGACCTGGAGATCGTCCCCGTCGTGAACAAGATCGACCTGCCGCAGGCCGACCCGGACGGGACCGCGGTCGAGGTCGCCGACCTGCTCGGCGACGACCCGGCGCGGGTCGTCCGGATCTCGGCGAAGACGGGCGCCGGCGTCGCCGACGTGCTCGACGCGATCGTCGAGCGGGTCCCGCCGCCCACCGGCGAGGCGCACGCGCCGCCGCGCGCGCTCGTCTTCGACTCCGCGTACGACCAGTACCGCGGCGTCGTCGCCTTCGTGCGGGTCGTCGACGGCGCGTTCTCGCGGCGGCGAGGAGCTGCGGACGATGGCCACAGGGACGCGCTTCGAGGCGGAGGAGCTCGGCTTCTTCGCGCCGACGATGACGCCGGTCGACTCGCTCTCGGCGGGCGAGGTCGGCTACGTCGTCACCGGGCTGAAGGACGTCTCGCGCCTGCGCGTCGGCGACACGCTCACCTCGGTCGCGCGCCCGGCCGAGCAGCCGCTGCCGGGCTACAAGGACGTCAAGCCGATGGTCTTCGCCGGGCTCTTCCCGACCGACTCGGACGACTACCCCGAGCTGCGCGACGCGCTCGAGCGGCTGAAGCTGAACGACGCGGCGCTCTTCTACGAGCCGGAGACCTCGCAGGCGCTCGGCTTCGGCTTCCGCTGCGGCTTCCTCGGCCTGCTGCACATGGAGATCGTCCGCGAGCGGCTCGAGCGCGAGTTCGACCTCGACCTGCTCGTGACCGCGCCGAACGTCGCCTACCGCGTGCTCGAGCGGAACGCGCGAGTGGCTCGAGGTGCACAACCCCTCGGAGTTCCCGGCGCGAGGTCGAGGAGGTCGAGGAGCCCTACATGAAGGCGTCGATCATCGTCCCGAAGGAGTACGTCGGCGCGGTGATGGAGCTCTGCAACGACCGGCGCGGCACGTTCGACCACATGGAGTACCTCTCGCCGGCGCGCGTGCACCTGACCTACGAGCTCCCGCTCGCCGAGATCGTGCTCGACTTCTACGACCAGCTGAAGTCGCGGACGCGCGGCTACGCGTCCTTCGACTACGACTTCGCCGGCTTCAAGGCGGGCGAACCTCGTCAGCGTGGACGTGCTGGTCGCGGCGAGTCCGTCGACGCGCTGTCGCTGATCATCCACCGCGACTTCGCCTACGACCGCGGGCGCATGCTCGTCGAGAAGCTGCGTGAGGAGATCCCGCGCCAGATGTTCGACGTGCCGATCCAGGCCGCGATCGGGTCGCGCGTGATCGCGCGCGAGACGGTGAAGGCGCGGCGCAAGGACGTGCTCGCGAAGTGCTACGGCGGCGACATCTCGCGCAAGCGGAAGCTGCTCGAGAAGCAGAAGGCAGGGAAGAAGCGGATGAAGCAGGTCGGCGCGGTCGAGGTGCCGCAGGAGGCGTTCCTGGCCGTGCTCAACATCGGGGCGGGAGCGGCAAGTCGAGCTGCGATGAGCGCGCCGGCGCGCGTCACCTCTACGTCCACCTGCCGTTTTGCGCGCACCGGTGCGGTTACTGCGACTTCGTCACGGTCGTCGGGCGCGAGGGTCAGCACGACGCAGCCGCGCCTACGTCGGACGCGCTGCTGCGCGAGCTGGAGCTCGGGAGCGCGCGCTGCTCGCGGACGAGGGTGCAGACGGTGTTCCTCGGCGGCGGCACGCCGACGCTCACCGCACTGCCGGAGCTCGTCCGCCTGCTCGAGGCGCTGCCGCCGGCACAGGAGGTGACCGTCGAGGCGAACCCGGAGACGGTGACGCCGGAGCTGGCGCGCGCCCTTCGCGCCGCCGGGGTCACGCGGGTGTCGGTCGGGGCCCAGACCTTCCGCCCGGAGCTGTTGCGCGTGCTCGAGCGCGTTGCCGGACCTGACGACGTCCGGCGCGCCGTGCATCATCTCCGTGATGCCGGATATGACAACATTTCTCTCGATCTCGTCTACGGGATCCCGGGCCAGAGCGCCTCCGACCTCGAGGCGGACCTCGACGACGCGCTCGCGCTCGGGCCGGAGCACCTCTCCTGCTACGAGCTCGAGGCGAAGCCGGGGACGCGCTTCACCCACGCCTGGGGAGAGGAGCTGGCCCGCCAGGCCGACGCGATGGAGGACTACTTCGAGCGTGTCGTCGCCCGGCTGGCCGGCGCCGGCTACCGCTGGTACGAGACGGCCAACTTCTGCCGCACGGACTCAGAGGGCGCGCGGGGGCGGGACCTGCGCGCCAGGCACAACCTGGCCTACTGGCTCGGCCGCGACTACCTCGGGCTCGGGATCGGCGCGGTTTCGACAATCGAGAACCGGCGCTGGCGGACGACGCCGAAGCTCGGGCGCTACCTGGAGGCGCTCGCGGCGGGGAACAGGCCCGAGCGCGAGATCGAGGAGCTCGACGGCAGCGTGCGGGCGCGCGAGCGGGTCATGCTCGGGTTGCGGCTCGACGAGCCCCTGCCGCTCGCCGGCCTCGCGCACGCCCTCGACCCAGCCGGGCTCGCCCGCGTCGAGAGCCTCGGCCTCGCCGAGCGCGCGGGCGAAGCGCTCACGCTGACCGAGCGGGGCCGCTTCCTCGGCGGCGCTGTCACGGCCGAGTTGCGAGTCGCCTGAGCGCGCGCGACGCGGGGACCGAGGCCGCTGTGACCGGTAAAATTGCCTGCAAATGCCGTCGATGGTTCAGCTCTCGCAGCGTCAGCAGGAGATCCTGCGGCGCGTCGTCGAGGAGTACGTCGCGACCGGCCAGCCGGTCGGGTCGAAGACGCTCGTCGAGCGCACGGAGGTCAACGCGTCGGCGTCCACGGTGCGCGCCGAGCTGGCGGAGCTCGAGGCGGTCGGCCTGCTCATGCACCCGCACACCTCGGCCGGGCGGGTGCCGACGGAGGCCGGCTACCGCTTCTACGCCGACAAGCTGCTCGGTCGGCTCGACCCGCATCCGGCGGCGTTCCCGCTCGACCTCGCCTCGACGAGCACCGAGGTCGAGTCGGCGCTGCAGGCGACGACGGAGATGCTCTCGCAGGTGACACGGCTGCTCGCGCTCGTGTCCGCTCCGCCGCTCGAAGCGACGCACGTCCGCCACGTCGAGGTGCTGCTGCTCCAGCCGGAGCTCGTGATGGTGGTCGTGATCACCTCGGCCGGCGGGGTCACGAAGCGGCTCTTCCACTTCGACGCGCCGGTCGATCCCGGGCTCGCGCAGTGGGCTGCCGAGTACCTGAACGAGACGGTTTCCGGGCTCCAGCTCGGGACGGCGCTTCTGCGCCGGCGCTTCGAGGACACGGGCCTGAGCGTCCAGGAGCGCGGCTTCCTCGCGGCGCTCCGGCCCGCCTTCACGGAGCTGCTCTCCGCGGAGCAGCGGCTCTACGTCGGCGGCGCCGCCGACCTGCTCGGCGAGGTGCGCGGAGAGGAGCTGGAGGCGTACCGCAGCCTGTTCGAGCTCGTGGAGAAGCGGGCCGCGCTGCTCGACGTGCTCGGCGAGCCGACGGAGATGCGACGGCCGTTCGTCCGCGTCGGGCACGAGCTCGACCACCCGGCGCTGCACGAGATCGCGCTCGTGGGCGCGTGCTACGGGCTCGTCGCACCGCGCGCTCGGCGCCGTCAGCCTCGTCGGGCCGGTGCGCATGGACTACGAGAAGGCGGTCGGCGCCGTCCGCTCGGCCGCCTCGGAGCTCTCGCGCTTCGTCGAGTCGATCTACGTCGAGCCGTAGTCCGACCTACCCTCCGGGCATGGCGACGACCGACCGCGACTACTACGAGTTGCTCGGCGATCTCGCGCGACTGCGAGCGAGGCGGACATCAAGAAGGCGTTCCGGCGGCTGGCGCGCGAGCTGCACCCGGACGTCTCCGACGCACCCGACGCGCACGAGCGCTTCCGCGAGGTCGTCGAGGCCTACGAGGTGCTCTCGAAGTCCGAGACGCGCGAGCTGTACGACCGGTACGGCCACGCCGGTCTTCGCAGCGGCGGATTCCAGCCGGGGCACGTGGACTTCGGCAGCCTCTCCGACCTCTTCGCGGCGTTCTTCGGCGACGACGTCCTCAGCGGGTGGCCGGCGGCGGCCGCGGCGCGCGGCGCGGATCTCGCCGCCACGGTCGAGGTCGAGCTCACCGAGGCGGCGGCGGGCGTCAAGCGCGAGGTCAAGATCGAGGCCGCCGTCGGGTGCAGTCGCTGCGGCGGCGACGGGGCCGAGCCCGGCACGGAGGTCTCCGCCTGCCCGGCCTGCGGCGGGGTCGGCCGGCTCCAGCAGGTGACGCGCAGCGTCTTCGGCGAGTTCGTGCGTACCCAGACGTGCCCGACCTGCGCCGGTTCCGGCCGCCGGATCGAGAAGCCGTGCACGGAGTGCGCCGGTGCCGGCCGGGTGCTCGAGGAACGACAGCTCGCGGTCGAGATCCCGGCTGGGATCCACGACGGGCAGCGGATCCGGCTCACCGGCGAGGGGCACGCCGGCGGCTCGGGCGGCCGCGCGGGCGACCTCTACCTGCAGGTGCGGGTGCGCCACGACGAGCGCTTCGTGCGCGAGGGCGACGACATCTACTCGACCGTCGACCTGACGATCACGCAGGCGGCCCTCGGCGCGACCGTCACGATCCCGACGCTGGACGGGGAGGAGCCGCTCGAGCTCGGACCGGGCACCCAGCCGGGCGAGATCGTCGTCCTGCGCGGCCGGGGCATGCCGGTGCTCGAGGGCTACGGCCGCGGCGACCACCGCGTGCTCGTCAACGTCCTCGTTCCGCGCCACCTCGGCGACGAGCAGCGGCGGCTGCTCGAGGAGTTCGACTCCCACGCCGACGAGCGCACGTACGCGAAGGGCGACGGCAGCCTCTTCGACAAGCTGAAGAGCGCCTTCCGTTGAGCCTGAGGCGGGTGCTCGTCCCCGGCGGCGAGCCAGAGCTGGCCCTTCTGCTCGACCTCTTCCCGGACGGCGTCGAGGAGGCCGAGGGCGGCTGGGCTGTCTACGCGGACGAGGCCGGGGAGGAGGAGCTCGGCCGTCGCTTTCCCGGGGCGAGCGCGACGTCCGTCGAGCCGGGCTGGGAGGACGCGTGGCGCGACTTCCACCACGGCGTCGTCGTCGGCCGCTGCTGGGTCGGGCCGCCGTGGCAGGAGCCGCGGGCGGACACGATCCCCGTCGTGATCGACCCCGGCCGGGCGTTCGGCACCGGCGCCCATCCGACGACGCGGCTCACGCTCGAGCTGCTCCAGGAGCTCGAGCCGGGCTCCCTGCTCGACGTCGGCTGCGGCTCGGGCGTGCTCTCGATCGCGGCCGCGAAGCTCGGATTCGGCCCCGTGACCGGGGTGGACGTGGACGAGACGGCGGTCGAGACGACGCTTGCCAACGCGTCCGCGAACGGAGTCGAGGTCGCCGCCCGCCTCGCCGACGCGCTCGCCGACCCGCTACCGGAGACGGACGTCGCCGTCGCGAACGTCGCGCTCGACGTGGTCGAGCGGCTGCTCGGGCGCCTGCCCGCACGGCGCGCCGTCACCTCGGGCTACCTCGAGCGCGACGAGCCGCACGCCGAGGGGTGGCGCCGGCTCGACCGCCGCATCGCGGACGGCTGGGCGGCGGACCGGCTCGAGCGCTCCTAGCCCTCCGGCAGTGCCCCGGGCGGCCCCAGTATCTCGATGCCGTGGCGCGCGGCGGCCGCGGCGATCGCGGCGACGTCGTGCGGGCGGCCGGGTGGCGGCAGCTGCTCGGCCGGGGCGGGCTCGCTCGTCTCCCGAACGAGCGCGTCGAATCCGGCGGGCGCGCAGACGACGAGCCAGCGGGCGGTCTCCGACTCGACCCGGTAGGTGTGCGGCACGCCCCGTGGGGCGCGAAAGGTGTCGCCGGCGGCGAGCTCGGCCCGCTCGCCGGGGAGGTGGAGCGACAGGTTCCCGTCGAGGACGTGGAAGAGCTCGTCCTCGCGGTGGTGGACGTGCAGCGGGGGCATGTTGCCCTCGGGCGCGAGGTTCTCGACGAGCGCGTACTCGCCGCCGGTCTCGTCGCCGCCGACGTGGACGCGGGCGAGCGTGTCGATGAACCAGAGCGGCTTCGGCCGCGGGACGGTCAGCGTGGTCTCCATCGTGCCTCCTTAAAGCTCCGAAACAGAGTCTTGACGCGCAGCGTAAACTCCGAATCGGAGTCTTGTCAAGCCACCGCCTGACACCGTTCTCGTACCTCGTCCTCGGCCTCGTCGGCCGGGAGGGCGCCGGCCCGCACGACCTGGCGCGGATGATGCGCGCCCAGGGCGGCCTGTACTGGACGGCCGCCGAGAGCCAGTGGTACGCGGAACCGAAGCGGCTCGAACGGCTCGGCCACGTGCGCTCGCGCAAGGAGCCGGGCCGGACGACCGAGCGGACGCACTACGAGCTGACCGAACAGGGGCTGGCGGCGCTCCGGGCGTGGCTCGCGGAGCCGTCCGCGCTGCCGCGGATCCAGCACGAGGCGGTCGCGCGGCTGCTGGCCGCCGACCTCGGCGACGACCGGGACGTGCTCGGCAGCCTCGCCGCCCTCCGCGGCGAGATCGAGGCGGCTCGCCCGCTGCTCGAGGCCGCCGTGGAGCGGGCGTCCACGCTCCCGCACCGCGAGCGCCAGCTGCGGCTCGTGCACCGGCTCGGAGCGCTCCTCCTCGACGCCCACGAGCAGTGGGTGGACGAGGTCGAGCGCGAGCTCGGTCCGCGCTAGGCGATTACGATTCTGCGGGTCATGGCGACGTTCTCCGTCCGTTTCCTGGGCTGCAAGGTCTCGCACGTCGATGCGCACGAGGTGCGCGAGCGCCTGCTGGCGGACGGGCACGCCGAGCGCGTCGGCGGCGCCGACGTCGCCGTCGTCAACACCTGCTGCGTCACCCACGAGGCCGTCTCGAAGTCCCGCAAGGAGGCCGCCCGCGCCGCGCGCGCCCACCGCCGCGTCTACGTCACCGGCTGCGGCGCGAACCTCGCCGCCGACGCTTTCGCGGGCCTGCCGGAGAACGTGGTGGTCGTCGCGCGCCGCAGCGAGGAGACGCCCGGGTTCGTCGCGGGAGACGTCGGCGCGATCGGCTGCGTGCGGGCCGACGCCCGCCTCGACCGCGTGCGCGCCTTCGTCAAGGTTCAGGACGGCTGCTCGTTCTCGTGCAGCTTCTGCGTGATCCCGCTCGTGCGCGGCGCCTCGCGCAGCCGCGCCGCCGGGGCCGTGCTCGCCGAGATCCGCCGCCGCGTCGACCAGGGCCACCGCGAGGTCGTCCTCACCGGGATCAACCTCGGCTGCTACCGCGACCGCGCCGCCGGCTACGACCTGCCGCGGCTCGTCCGCGAAGCGGGCGCGACCCACGGCCTCGAGCGCCTGCGCCTCTCCTCGATCGAGATCAACCACGTGAGCGACGCGCTCGTCGCGGCGCTGCGCGAGACGCCCGTCGTCAGCCGCCACCTGCACGTGCCGCTCCAGTCCGGCGACGACGGCGTGCTGCGCGCGATGGGCCGCCGCTACGGCGTCCGCACGTACCTGCGCCGGCTGGCGCCGCTGCGGGAGGAGTTCAACCTCACGAGCGACGTGATCGTGGGCTTCCCGGCCGAGGACGAGCGCGCGTTCGAGAACACGCTGCGCACCGCGCGCGAGGCGGGTCTGACGAAGATCCACGTCTTCCCGTACTCGCCGCGTCCCGGCACCGTCACCGCCGGCGAGGACACGGTGCCGCCCGAGGTGAAGAGGGAGCGCGGCGCCCGCCTGCGCGCGGCCTCGCACGAGGCCTGCCTCGCGCGCTGGCGGACGAAGCTCGGCCGCGACGACCTCGTGCTCGTCGACCGGCCCGGCCGCGGTTACGGCGACGACTACTCGCCGTGGCTCGTCGGCGAGTCCGCGCCCGTCGGGGAGCTCGTGCCGGTTCGTGGCGCGGCGGTCTCCGCAGAGGGGATACTCGCGGCGTGAGCGACGAGTGCCTCTTCTGCCGGCTCTACCGCGAGGGTGACCACGTCGCGGCCGCCGACGGCTTCGTCGCCATCCGCGACATCAACCCACAGGCGGGAACGCACCTACTCGTCCTGCCCGAGCGGCACGTCGAGTCGTTCCACGACATCGCCGAGTTCCCGGCCGACGAGGCGAAGCGGATGCTCGAGTTCGTCGCCGAAGTTGCCGCACGTGAGGGCCTGAAGGACTACCGTGTCGTCGTCAACGCCGGGGCAGGCGCCGGTCAGACGATCTTTCACCTGCATTGGCACGTGCTGAGCGGCGGATTGACCGGGAGGATGGCGTGAGCCTGATCGAGGAGATCGAGGACGAGCTGAAGGACGCGATGCGCGCGCGCGACGCCGATCGCCGCGATGCGCTGCGCCTGATCCTCAACGCGCTCAAGGGCTCCGAGAAGGACCTGCAGCGGCCGCTGACCGAGGAGGAGGAGCTCCAGGTGCTCCAGCGCGAGCGCAAGCGGCGCGTCGAGGCGGCCGAGGCCTTCCGCTCCGGCGGGCGCGAGGAGCAGGCCCAGGCGGAGGAGCTCGAGCTGGAGATCCTCGAGGAGTTCATGCCGGAGCCGCTCTCCGAGGAGCAGGTCGAGGAGATCGTGGACGACGTGATCGCGGAGGTCGGCGCGACGAGCATGGCCGACCTCGGCCGTGTGATGGCCGACGTGATGCCGCAGATCGCGGGGCGCGCGGACGGCTCGCAGGTGAGCCAGATCGTGCGCGAGAAGCTCGCCTAGTAGATTTCTGCTCCGTGGCGGGAGTGGAGCGAGTCATCGCCGTTCTGCCGGACGGCCTCGCCGAGGCGGCTGCGACGCCGGGCCTCGTGCGTGAGGTGGCGTTCGCGACCGAGCGGGCACTGCACGTCCGCGCCCGCTGCGAGGCGCGCATGGCCTCGGGCTGGCACCACCACGGCGACCGGGAGGTGCTCGGCTACGTCGTTCGCGGCCGCGCGCGCTTCGAGTTCGGCCCCGGCGGCTCGGAGAGCACCGACGTCGAGGAGGGCGGCTTCTTCCACGTCCCCACGGGCCTCGTGCACCGGGACGTCAACCCCTACGACGAGCCGCAGGAGCTCGTGATCGCCTTCGTCGGCGAGGGCCCGCTCGTGGTCAACGTGGACGGCCCCGACCCGGAGTGAAAGGCGCTCGAGACGGCGCCGCGGCGGGCGCGCTCGCCGCGACTGCGTGGTTCGCGGACCTGTCCCGTACACCCACGTCCTGGGGTCAGACCCCGGGACGTGTCTCGAGACGACGTGTGGGGTCGGGCTCTGGGACGGGCAGGCGCGGCCCGGGCGTGCGACGATCGCGCCATGATCGACCCGCTCGAGCGCTGGCGCCGCCACGGGGAGAAGCCCGACTACGCCGGGCCGGTCAGCTTCGGCAGCGCTCCCTACACGCAGGACGCCGCGCTCCTGGCCGGCTTCGACGTGGCGATCGTCGGCGCGCCGACCGACGACCTCGTCTCCGACCGGCCGGGCGCCCGCTTCGGGCCGCGCGCGATCCGCTCGGCGAGCTGCCCGCCCGGGCCGCACCTCGAGGCGAAGGTCGACGCGTTCGCCGCGCTCAAGGTCGTCGACTTCGGCGACGCGCCCGTGCTGCCCGCCGATCCCGGCCGCTCGCACGCCGCGATCGAGGAGACCGTCGGCGAGGTGCTCGACGCCGGGCTCGTCCCGATCGTCCTCGGCGGCGACCACTCGATCGCCGAGCCGGACATCCGCGCGTGCGCGGCGCGCCACGGCCCTGTCGGCCTCGTCCACTTCGACACGCACACCGACACCGGCGCCGAGGTCTTCGGGGTGGAGGTCTCGCACGGGACGCCGATGTACCGGCTCGTCCGCGACGGCCACGTCGACCCGGCCCGCTACGTCCAGATCGGCCTGCGCGGCTACTGGCCCGGCGAGACCGAGTTCGCCTGGCAGGCCGAGCGGGGGATCGTCTCCTACTTCATGCACGACGTCCGCGACCTCGGCATCCGCGAGGTGGTCGCGCGCACGGTCGAGCGCGTCGGCGCCGGCCCGGTCTTCCTCTCGGTGGACGTGGACGTGCTCGATCCGGCCTTCGCCCCGGGCACGGGCACCCCGGAGCCGGGCGGGATGACGAGCCTCGAGCTGCTCGAGGCGGTCCGGTCCGTCGCGGCGGGCCTCGACCTCGTCGGCGCGGACGTCGTCGAGGTGATCCCGACCGCCGTCGGCTCGGCCGACGTCACCGCGCTCGTCGCGGAACGGATCGTGCGCGAGATCCTGACCGGGATCGCGCTCGGGCGCGGCCGCCACTCGTGAGGGGGAGGCCATCTGTCCACGGCCGGGCTACCCTGGCCTGCGTGCCCCTGCGGCGCCTGCTCCCGCTGCTGGCCCTCGCGCTCGTCGCGGCAGGGCTCTTCGGCGCCCCGGCCGCCCGGGCGGGCGGGCCGGTGGCATGGTGCGGCTCCGGCGAGCCGACCACCGACCAGCCGGACGCCGTCAGCGCGTTCTCGTGGCATGTGGTCTATGCGACGCCGAGCAACGGCGTCGATCGCTTCGCCTCCTACGCGCCACGGCTCGCCGGCGACGTCCAGGCGATCAGCAACTGGTGGCTCGGCCAGGACGCGACCCGCAAGCCCCGCTTCGACCTGCTCGACGCGCCGTCCTGCGGCAGCGAGTACGGCCGCCTCGACATCTCCTTCCTGCGCCTGCCGCAGCCCGCGGGCGCCTACTCCTTCGAGCAGGTCGTCTCCGAGGTCTCGGCCGCCGGCTTCGACAGCCCGGACAAGGGCTACCTCGTCTACGTCGACGACACTCCGCACGCCGGCGACCAGGCGGGCCTGTGCGGCCAGGGGAGCGTCGCCGACACGGCGTTCGCCTACACGCTGATGTACCTCCAGGCGTGCGGGCAGTCCTACAGCGACGACGTGCGGCAGCTCGTCGCGACGCACGAGATGGTGCACGGGCTCGGCGCCGTCTACCCGAGCGCGCCCCACTACTGCAGCGACGGCCACGTCTGCGACAGCCCGAACGACCTGATGAAGGCCGTGATCAAGAGCGGCGACTGGCTCGGCTCGCTCTCGCTCGACGTCGGCCGCGACGACTACTACGGGCACCAGGGCACCTGGTGGGACACGCGCGACTCGCTGCTCCTGTACCGCTTCGACGAGCAGCTGCCGCCGCCGCCCGCGATCGCCGGCCTGACGGCGACGAGCCTGGGCGGCGTGGTGATCGTCGACTGGAGCCGGACGCAGGCCCCGGACGGCGTCTCCTACCGCGTCTACGGCGCGGACGGGAATCTCCTCCACGAGCCGGGCTCGCCGAAGCTCACCACCACCGGCGCTCCGGGGGAGACGCTCCAGTGGACGATCCGGTCGGTGGACGACGCCGGCTGGCTCGGCGCGCCGGCGACCCTGCGCTTCAAGGTCGGCTACGGGATCGTCGACGCCGGCGGCGCGCTGCTGAAGGACACCGTCGCGCCGGCGTCCGTCACCGGGCTGCGGGCCGCGCGCTCGGGCAGGAAGGTCGTGCTGCGCTGGCGCGCCGTCTCCGATCCGATCGGGATCCGCGGCTACCGGATCACCGCGCCCGGGCTCGCGCCGCGAGTCGTGCGCGGTACGAGCGCCGCCTTCCCGCTCGCGAAGGTGCGCGGGAAGAAGCTCCAGGTGCGGACGGTGGACGAGGCCGGCAATCTCTCGCGGCCGGTCACGGTTCGCGTCGCGCGCTGAGGCGTCCGCAGACTCCCGGCCTACACTGACCGCGTGCAGGAAGTCCTGGACGTCTCGAACGAGGTGGCCGCCGAGCTCGCGGGCATCGGCGACGGCGTGCTCGGCGCCCTCCGGGAGCGGCTCGGCTGCGCCGTCAACCTGCGCGGGAACCGGCTGACCTTCAAGGGCGAGGACGTGAAGGTGGTCGAGGCGCGGGCCGTCGTCGAGGAGCTCGTCGAGCTCGTCGAGAGCGGCCAGCAGATCGGCGCGGGCACCGTGGACACGATCCTGACCGCGATCGACCAGGCCGAGGACGTGCGCGAGATCTTCGAGGACGTCGTCTGGTCGCACCGCGGCAAGCGGATCACGCCGAAGACGGTGACGCAGAAGCGCTACGTGGACGCGATCCGCGAGTGCACCGTCACCTTCGGCATCGGCCCGGCGGGCACCGGCAAGACGTACCTGGCGATCGCGCTCGCGGTCGCGGCCCTCTCGGAGCGCCAGGTCGGCCGCCTCATCCTCACGCGGCCCGCGGTCGAGGCGGGGGAGCGGCTCGGCTTCCTTCCCGGCGACGTGTTCGCGAAGGTCGACCCGTACATGCGGCCGCTCTTCGACGCGCTCTACGACACGATGGACCCGGAGAAGCTGAACGCCTACATGGAGCGCGGCACGATCGAGGTGGCGCCGCTCGCGTTCATGCGCGGCCGGACGCTCAACGACAGCTTCATCATCCTCGACGAGGCGCAGAACACCTCGCCGGAGCAGATGCAGATGTTCCTGACGCGGCTCGGCTTCGGCTCGAAGGTCGTGGTCACCGGCGACGTCACCCAGGTCGACCTGCCGCGGGAGCAGGCGTCGGGACTGATCCAGGTGCAGCAGATCCTCAGCTCGGTGGAAGGCATCGCGTTCGTCCAGTTCGGGCACGAGGACGTCGTGCGGCACAAGCTCGTGCAGCGGATCGTCGAGGCGTACAAGCGGCACGCCGAGCAGACCGGGACGCAGCGGAGCCGGTGATCGAGGTCGAGGTGGAGAACCGGTCCGGCGCCGAGGTCGACGAGGCCGCGGCCGTCGAGCTCGCCCGGCGGGTGCTGGCCGCGGAGGGCGTCGGCTCCGGCGAGCTCGGGCTCGTCTTCGTCGGCCCGGAGGAGAGCCGGGCGCTGAAGCGGGAGCACCTCGGCGTGGACGAGGCGACCGACGCGCTCGCGTTCCCGATCGACGGGCTCGACCCGCTTCCGGACGGCATCCCGCGCCAGCTCGGCGACGTCGTCGTCTGCCCGCAGGTCGTCCGCGAGCAGTGGCGCGCGCCGCTGGTGCACGCGGTGCTGCACCTCGTCGGCTACGACCACGGCGCCGAGATGGAGGCGCGGGAGGCGCTCCACGCATGAGGGCCGCGGGATGACCGTGACGAGCCCCCGCCGCGACGACGAGGAGCGGCGCGAGCGCACGCCCCGCCGTCCCGCGCCCGCTCCCGGCCGCGCGCCGACGCTGCTCGACAGCTTCAACTTCGCGTTCGAGGGGATCATCCACGTCCTCCGCACGCAGCGGAACCTGCGCATCCACTTCGCGGTCGCGATCGTGGTGATCGCGGCGGGCGTCGCGGTCGGAGTGCAGCGCATGGAGCTGATCGCCTTGCTGATCGCGATCGCGTTCGTGCTCGTCGCGGAGATGGTCAACTCGGCGATCGAGGGCGCGATCGACGCCTCCACGACCTCGTTCGACCCGAACGCGAAGCTCGCGAAGGACATCGGGGCCGGGGCGGTGCTCATCGCCTCGATCACGGCGGTCGCGGTCGGCTACCTCGTCTTCGCGGGCGCCGCCGCCGACCGCACGGCGCGGATCCTCGACCGGGTGCGGAATGCGCCGGCGGAGATCACCCTCGTCGCGCTGGTGCTCGTGATCCTCGTCGTGATCGCGACGAAGGCGTGGACGGGCAGCGGCACGCCGCTGCGGGGCGGGCTCCCGTCCGGGCACTCGGCGCTCGCGTTCGCCGGCTGGATGGCGGCGACGTACGTGATCGGCGACGACCACCGCTTCCTCATCTCGTCGCTGACGTTCATCATGGCGCTGCTCGTCGCGCAGACGCGGGTCGAGTCGGGCGTCCACTCGGCGCTCGAGGTGCTGTACGGGGGCGCGCTCGGCGCGCTCGTGACGCTGGCGGTGTTCCAGGTGCTCTCGTGACCGGACAGGAGCTCGTCGAGCGCGCCGAGGCGGCGGCGCGGAACGCGTACGCGCCGTACTCGAACTACCTCGTCGGGGCGTGCCTGGTCACCCGCGACGGGCGGGTCTACGAAGGCGTGAACGTCGAGAACGCCGCCTACCCGCTCGGCGTCTGCGCGGAGAAGACGGCGATCGTGAAGGCCGCCAGCGACGGCGTGCGGCCGGGGGAGGTGGAGGCGATCGGGATTACCGCGTCGCCGTGCGGCGGCTGCCGGCAGTGGCTGCACGAGTGGCGCTTCGACCGCGTCTGGTTCCGCCGCGACGACGGCTCGATCGCCGAGTACGCGCCCGGCGGCCTGCTGCCGGACACGTGGGATCTCCCCGGGTCATGAAGTCCGGCTTCGTGTCGGTGGCCGGGCGGCCGAACGTCGGCAAGTCCACGCTCGTGAACGCGCTCGCGGGCGGGAAGGTGGCGATCGTCTCCGACAAGCCGCAGACGACGCGGCGGCGGATCTTCGGGATCGCGAACGGCGACGACTACCAGCTCGTGCTCGCCGACCTGCCCGGCTTCCAGCGCCCCCGCGACGCGCTCACCGAGCGGATGCAGCGCACCGTGGACGCCTCCTTCGAGGACGTGGACGTCGTGCTGCTCGTGCTCTCGGCGCGCGAGCGGATCGGGGCCGGCGACCGGTTCATCGCGCAGCGCGTGTTCGCGCTCGGCGTCCCGGTCGTGATCGCGCTGAACAAGGTGGACCGGCTCAAGCCGGGCCACATCGCGCAGCAGATGAACGCGGCGGCGCAGCTCGGCGACTTCCATGCGCTCCACCCGGTGAGCGCGAAGACCGGCGACGGGATGGATGGTCTGCGCGAGGAGCTGGTGGCGCTGCTGCCGGAGGGGCCGCTCTACTTCCCGCAGGAGCAGCGGACGGATCTCTCCGTCGAGGCGCAGATCGGGGAGCTGGTCCGCGAGAAGGCGCTCTGGCTGACCCGCGACGAGGTGCCGCACGCGATCTCGGTCGAGGTCACGGAGCTCGAGGAGAAGGTCGTGCGGGCGAACATCCTCGTCGAGACGGACTCGCAGAAGCAGATCGTCGTCGGCAAGGGCGGCCGGATCGTGAAGGAGATCGGCGTCCGTGCCCGCCCGGAGATCGAGCACCTGCTCGGCCACCAGGTCTTCCTCGAGCTCCAGGTGAAGGTGCGCCCCCGCTGGCGTCGCGACGACGCGATGCTGGAGCGGCTCGGCCTCTAAAGGGCATGGGGGAACCCAGGGTTCCCCCAGGAGCCCCCTTCTTCGGCGGGGAGTGGCGGGAGGGCTGTTGCGCTTCGGGGAGAGCGCGGTCTCCCCTGCGCGCCCGGGAGCGCTCTCGCCCAAGGGCGTTCTGGACGGTCTGGCTGCCCCGGCGCGGGCGGACGTGCGCTTCGGGCAGGTCCGCCCGCTGGTTCGCGTTCCCGTAACGCGGCTGCGCTCGCGTTACGTCCACGCTTGAACCGCACCATGCACGCTGCCGGAAGAGCCTGCACGTAAGACAGGCGTCAGCCGGCTTACGGGCAGGCCGAACCAGCAGGCCGGTCCTGCCGCAGGGCACGATCGGCTGCGACGCGACAGCGACACCGTCCAGACACGCTCTTGGGCGAGAGCCGCTCGTCGGCGAAGGCGGGACCGCGCTCCCGCCGCAGCCACACCACCCTCCCGCCACTCCACGCCGAGGGAGGGGGTCCCGTAGGGGGAACCGCAGGTTCCCCCTACGGTCTCATGGGCAGGACGCCGCGAGCCACTCCTTGAGGGTGGCGATGCGGGCGGCGGACTCGGCGAGGCGCTGCCGTAGGCGCGGGTACGCCTTCGCGTCGGCGACGAGGGTCGCGTAGCCGCGCTCGCTCGTCTTCTCGCTCGTGTACAGGAGCAGGTCGGCGCCGGCGGCGATCGCGCGGGTGGCGGGGTGGTACGCCCGCGCGGCGGCGGGCGCGTCGAGGGCGTCGGTCACGATCACCCCTTCGAAGCCGAGCTCGCCGCGGAGCAGGCCCTCGAGGATCCGGCGCGAGAACACCGCCGGCCGGCCGGACGGATCGAGCGCCGGATAGGAGGCGCTCGACACCATCACGAGCTGCACCTGCGCGTCGATCGCGCGCCGGAACGGGCGCAGGCCGCGTCGCAGGGCGGCGGCGCCCGCGCGGATCGCCACCGGCCCGTCGTCGGTGCTCGAGGCGGCGGCGCCGAGCCCCGGGAAGTGCTTCGCGGTGGCGGCGACGCCCGAGAGCTGGAGCCCGTCCACGAACGCCGCGGTCAGCCGCTCCACGACGGCGGTCGAGCGGGAGAAGGCGCGCTCGCCGAGGAAGCTCTCCCCGACGGGCACGTCGGCGACCGGCGCGAGGTCGACGCCGATCCCGGCACGGAGGAGCGCTGCGGCGGCGGCCGCGCCCTCCTGCTCGGCGCGGTCGGGGCCGCCGAAGGCGGACGGCGCGATCGAGGGCGGAGCCCAGGGGAGCCGCCGCACGCGGCCGCCCTCCTGGTCGGTCGCGACGAGCAGCGGCTCGCCCGTGCGGCACGCCGCCCGCTGCAGCTGGTCCGTGGCCGCCTTGATCCGGGCCGTCGACCGCCAGTGCCCCATCAGCAGGACGCCGGTCATCCGGCCGTGCCGCACCCGCTCGAGGAAGGCCTTCGAGGGCGGATGGAAGAGAGCGCCCATCGTCACCCGGCCGGCAAGCCGGGCCGGCGGCGCCTGCTGCCGCGGCGCCTGCACGCCCAACGGCCCGGCGACGGCCGTCGCCGCTGCCGCCAGCAGTGCCGCTCCCGACCCCCGAATCACGAGGCGTAGTGTGCCGACCGGCGGTGCGGCCCGCGGGCGGCCGCTCCGGCGCCTGCGTCAGCTCTTGCGCAGCAGCACGAGATCCTGCGTCGGGTTCCCGCGCGCACCCTCGGGCTCCAGCTCGACGAACGCGAAGCCCGCGGCGAAGGCGTCGCGGAGGTACGGCTCGGGGTGATACGCGCTGCAGAGGTTCGAGCCGGCGACGTCGCCCCAGCGGACGACGAGCTCGCCGGCCTCGAAGCGCTCGCGCTCCTCCGGGGTCAGGCGCGGGACGTACGAGCGGCCGTGCGTCGTCACGAGCAGGCGGCCGCCGGGCCGGAGCACGCGTCGCAGCTCGTCGCGCCAGGCGAGCTGGAGCTCGGCGGTGAGGTGCGTGAAGACCGAGAGCGCGTAGACGAGGTCGAGGCTCTCGTCGGGGACGGCGAGCGGAGGCTCGAGCCCGTTGCGCTCGAAGCGGGCGAAGGGGAGGTTCGCGCGGCACCACTCGACCGCCGGGCCGCTGAGGTCGCTGCCGGCGACCGCGCCCGGGAAGCCCTCCCAGTAGCGGGTCACGCGCCCGCAGCCACAGCCGAAGTCGAGCACCGACTCGAGCTCGCCGAGCGGGACGTGCGCGACGATCGCGTCGTAGGCGGCGCGGCCGCTGCGCAGGAACCAGTCGGCGTCCGCGGTGCCCGCGACCCGCACCATCAGCCGGCGGGGCGGCAGCGGCGGCCCCTCCGTCACCGTGACCTCCGTCGCGCGGAGCGCGAGGACGTGCTCGTAGAGGCGGAAGGCCGGGCCGATCAGGCGGAGCCGCTCGAGCAGCAGGAGGACGCGGCGCTTCATCCCGCCGGACGGTATAGCGTCGCAGCGGACACGTCGTGCTGAACACGGTCCGGCGCCCGATCGCCGCCTGAGCGTCCACGGGGCATGGCAGCGCGATACGCTAGAGCCGAAGAATGGCGCAGGGCCGCTTCAGCGAGGCGATCTCCGAAGGGGACGGAATCTCCGTCATCGCGGCGGTCGAGGATCCCGACTCGGCGCAGGCCGCGGAGCAGCAGCGCGCGGAGGCGCTCGTCGTCCGTGGGAACCCGGCGCCGATCCGCGAGGCGACCACGCTGCCGATCCTGTGGCGCGCGGCGGTCTCGCTCGAGGAGGCCTCGGCGGTCGCGGACGCCTACCTGCTGGTCTTCGACGCGCTCGACGAGGACGACGGCAGGCTCGAGGCGCTGCACGAGCAGGCGCTCGAGCTCGGGCTCGACTGCGCCGTCGAGGTGCGGAACGCAGAGGAGCTCGAGCGGGCGCTCGAGCGGATCGACCCGGAGATCCTCCTGCTCTCCCCGGTCGAGGCCGACGAGGACGAGACGCCGCTGGAGTGCGTGCTCGACCTGCTCGCCGCCGTCCCCGCCGGGAAGCTCGCGATCGCCGACCTCCAGGTGACGACCGCGGACGAGGTGCAGGAACTGGAGCGCGCCGGCGTCGACGCCGTGATCGCGCACGCCCCCGACGTCTCGCCGCTCGCGGGCGGCCCGCCGCCCGAGGTCTAGTGATGTAACCGGCAACCTTTGCCGGGTCCCCGGCCCGCGGTCACGCGGCGCGCTGCGGCGTCCTCAGTCGCGCCCATAGCTTTGGCTATGAGCGCTCCCTGCGTCCTTGCATCGCTTGGTGCTCGCGACCCGGGAACCGGGCAACGTTACCGGCCACATCACTGGTAGCCCTCGGTCCGACCGCTCGTGCATACTCGCACATGTGCGGATCGTCGATCTGACGCACGAGCTGGCGGACGACATGGCGATCTTCCCTGGCCTCGCGCGGCCGAGCTTCCGGCACATCGCGGTCGTGGAGGAGGACGGCTACGCGATGTCGGAGTACCACCTGCTCAACCACATCGGCACGCACGTGGACGCGCCCGCGCACCAGATCGCCGGCGGCGACACGCTCGACGAGATCCCGCTCGAGCGGCTCGTGACCGACGCGGTGACGATCGACGTCTCGCGGCGCGAGCCCGGGCCGATCCCCCGTGACGAGATCGAGCCCCATCTCGACCGGATCCGGGCGGGCGACGTCGTCTTCCTCTACTCGGACAACGGGCGCAACTGGGGCACCGACGCCTACTGGACCGGCTGGTCGTACCCCGACGCGGACGCGTCGCGGGCGCTGATCGAGCGCGGCATCTCGGCGATCGGCTTCGACGGCCCCTCGGCCGACCCGGTGGACACGACCACCTTCGACCTGCACCGCATCTGGCTCGGCGCGGGCCGGATGATCATCGAGAACGTGACCAACCTGGACCGCCTGCCGGAGCGGACGCAGGTCGTGGTCGCGCCGATGAAGGTGCGCAGCGCCAACGGCGCTCCCGCACGGATCTTCGCCCTGGTTCCCGACTAGGAAGGAGAAAGGCAATGCGACTGCTCGAGACGATGAGCCGCGTGGGCACGCTGCGGCGCGGCGTCCTCAGCCTCGCGGACACGTTCGCGATGTCGCTCGCGCTGCTCGCCCTCGTGATGGCGAGCTCGCTCGCCACCAGCGGCGCGGCCGGCCTCGCCGGCGCCGCCGTCCCGCTCGCGTACGTGCTCGCAGGCGTCGGCTCCCTCTGCCTCGCCTCGGTGATCATCCGCTTCACCCGCCGGATGGCGAGCGCGGGCGGTCTCTACACCTACACCTCGCGCGGCCTCGACCGGAACGCCGGGTTCGTCGCGGGCTGGCTCTACAGCTGGGGCTTCGCCGCGGGCGTCTCGTTCGTGCTCGTGATCGCCTCGGTCTACATGTCCACGGTGCTCACCGTGCACACGAGCGTCGACCTCACGTGGTTCCAGTGCTTCTGGATCCTGCTGGCGGCGCTGACGGGGCTCTCGCTGCTCGACATCCGCATCTCGACGCGGACGCAGCTGATCGTGGCCGCGCTCGGGGCGGCGACGATCGTGATCCTCGCGATCGTGATCCTGGGCAAGGGCGGCGACGGCGGCGTGACGCTGCAGCCGTTCAACCCCGGCCGGGCGCACAGCGCGCACGACTTCTTCCAGGCGATGGTGTTCGCCTTCACCGGGTTCATCGGGTTCGAGGCGGCCGCAGCCCTCGGCGAGGAGGCCTCCGAGCCGCTGAAGATGATCCCGAAGGCGATTCTCTCGGCCGTGGTCGTCGCGCTCGTCTTCTACGTCTTCCTGACGTGGGCGATGTCGGTCGGCTTCGGGGTCGCCAATGCCGGCAAATGGGCGAGCGACCCGGCCGCGCTGGACACGCTCGCCACGCGGTACGTCGGCAGCTGGTTCGCGACGCTCGTGGACGTCGCCGTCGTCGTCGATGCGTTCGTCGCGGCGCTGGCGGGCGTGGCGCTCGTCTCGCGCACGGCCTTCGCGATGGGCCGCGAGGGCGGCCTGCCGCGGCTCTATGCGTGGACGCACCCGCGCTTCCAGACGCCGTGGGTGGCGATCCTCTCGACGATGGCGCTGACCCTCGTGCTCACCTCGTGGCTCGCGCGCGGCACGTGGAACGACCCGTTCACGTACTTCGCGTTCATGGCGACGACGGCGACGTTCGGGATCCTCGCCGTCTACATCCTGATCGCGCTCGGCGGGATGGCGTACTTCTGGAGGACGCGCACCGCGTCGGCGGTCGCCTACAACGTCGTCTTCGACGTCCTGCTCCCGGTCGGCGCGATCGTGATCTGCGGGCTGACGATCTACTGGTCGATCTTCCCGCGGCCGCCGCACCCGATCAGCTACGCGCCGTACGTCGCCGGCGGGTGGCTGGCGCTCGGGCTCGTCTGGCTCGCGTGGCTGCACGTGCGGGCGCCGGAGAAGGTGGCGCAGTTCGGCTCGGTGCTCGCCGAAGGCGGCGACACGGAGGCTCCGCCGGCCGGGATCGGCGGGACGGCGTTGACGCAGTAGCGGCGACGAACGGGCGGCGCGGGCCCGGCCCGCGCCGCCCGGAATCCGTGGCTCGGCGAGCCGGATCGCCCCGTCGAGGCCGATCGCCGCTAGCCGAAGAAGGCCTTCGCGACCTCGTACCAGTCCTGCGTCACGAGCTTCAGCTCGGCGGTCGCCTCCTCGAGCGAGACCGCGACCACGTCGTCGCCGCGCAGCGCCGCCATCGTCCCGAAGTCGCCGGCGTGGGCGAGGTCGGCGGCCTTCAGCCCGAAGCGGGTGGCGAGGATACGGTCGCGCGGGGTCGGGGAGCCGCCACGCTGCACGTGCCCGAGCACGGTGACGCGGGTCTCGAAGCCCGTGCGCTGCTCGATCTCGCGGCCGAGCACCTCGCCGACGCCGCCGAGCGCCACGTGCCCGAACTGGTCGGTCGCGCGCGCCTCGCCGCCGACGACCTGGCTCTCGCCGGTCTCGTAGCTGAGCTCGTACCCCTCGCTGACGACGACGATCGAGAAGCTCTTGCCGCGCGCGTGGCGCCGCCGCAGCTCGTCGCACGCCGCCTCGACCGTCATCGGCTGCTCGGGGATCAGGATCACGTCGGCGCCGCCGGCGATCCCGCTCATCACGGCGATCCAGCCCGCGTGGCGACCCATCACCTCGACGACCATGACGCGGTTGTGCGACTCGGCGGTCGTGTGCAGCCGGTCGATCGCCTCGGTCGCGATCGTGACCGCGGTGTCGAAGCCGAACGTGTAGTCGGTGCCGGAGAGGTCGTTGTCGATCGTCTTCGGAACGCCGACGACCGGGAGCCCGTGCTCGGAGTGGAGCTTCGCCGCGACGCCGAGCGTGTCCTCGCCGCCGATCGCGACGAGTGCGTCGAGGCCGCGGTCGGAGACGTTCCGCAGCACGCGCTCGACACCGCCGTCCAGCTGGTACGGATTCGTCCGGCTCGTGCCGATGATCGTGCCGCCGCGCGGCAGGATCCCGGAGACCTCCCGCGGCCCGAGATCCTCGAAGATGCCCTCGACGAGCCCGCGCCAGCCCTCGCGCACCGCGACGCAGTCCCAGCCGGCCGCGTCCGAGCGCCGCACGACGGCGCGGATGACCGCGTTCAGCCCCGGGCAGTCGCCGCCGCCGGTGAGGATCCCGATCGTCTTCGCCATGCGCCCGTAGTCATACCGGTTCGCGGGCCGCGGCCGCGACCTTCCCCGCAGGCATCCGGTCCACGGCCTCGACGCGGACGACGAGGCGCCCGTCCCGCTCGAGCGAGCGGATCGCCTTCGCCGCGGCGGTCGCGAGGTCGGGGGCGACCACGTCCAGCTCCACGGGCTCGCCGTTGTCGAGCAGCGCCCGCAGCCGGACGGGAACGGTGACAGGGCGCGCGCGGGCGAGCAGCGGCTGGAGGGCGACGGCCAGGATGTCGAGGACGACGAGCGCACCGGCGATCCGCGCCGGGGCGCCGGCGCGGTCCGCCCAGATGAGGCCGCTGAGCACGCCGGCGGCGGCCAGGGCGACGCCGATCGAGAGCGGGAAGAGCCGTCTCACCGAGGGTGGATCCCGTTCCTGCCGGCGCGCGGCGAGCGCGGCCGTCTGCGCCGACGCGACGGCGAACAGGAACGTCGTGGTGACGGCCTTCCCGAGCCACTCGGAAGACGGCTCGAGCCAGATCAGGACGAGCGCGAGCGCGTACCCCGCGGCGGCGAGCGCCGCGACCGCGACGGCCAGGCCGCGCAGCTGCCGCCGGTCGAGCAGCACCACGCCGGGAAGCGCGAGGACGCCGCAGGCCGCGAGGAGCGCCGTCGACCCCAGGATCTTCCCCTCGGTCTCGCCGAAGCGGCCGAAGAGGAGGATCCCGATCGCGAGCAGCGCCGAGATCGAGAGCAGCGCGGCGACGCCGAGGACGAGGAGCCGCCGTCTGTCGCTTCCGCCGCTGCCCGCCATCGTCGCCTCCTGCGCCGTATCCGGAGCATCGTGCAGGCGGTCGAGGCTGCCATCGGTGCGGTCGCGGATCGGCCCGGCCGCGCGGTGGGCGCGACGCCGGCGTCCCGCCGCGATCCTCCCCGTCCGGGGGAGAGCCGCGGCACCCGTTCGTGCCGATGGGAGAGATGCACTGCGGTAGAGAAAGGCGTCACCCGTGTCGAGGGACAGAACCGCGGGGAAGGCGACCCTGCGTCTCGAGCGATCGTGCGGCGGCGATGGCTGCTGCGGCTGACCACGACGGCCTGCGGCCGCCGGGGCAGCCTCCGCTGGGCGCGCTGCTCGTCCAGCGAGGGCTGATCTCCCAGGAACAGCTTGCGGCGGCGCTTGCGGAGCAGTCGCGCTCGGGGCTCCTGCTCGGCGAGATTCTCGTCGCGCTCGGTTACGTCTCGAGACCCGTCGTGGCGCAGGCGCTCGCGACACAACACGGCGGATTGCTCAAGACCGAGTACGGCTTCGCCACCGGATTCGGCCCTGCGACGCCCGCCCAGGCTTCCGCACCCGCGCAGGCTCCTGCGCCCGAGCCGGCGCCGCAGCCCGTTCAGCCCGGGCCGGCCGCCGACCCTCGCGACGAAGAGCTGGCGGCCTTCAAGGCCCGGCTCGTAGAGGCGACCGGGGAGCGCGATTCCGCGCGCTCCGGCCTCGTCGCCGCCCAGGTGGAGCTCACGCAGCTTCGAGAGCGCGTGGCCGAGCTCGAGGATGTGCTCGAGAAGACCGAGGCGGCGCGGCTGCAGGCGGCCGCCGAGCGCGACTCCGCCGCAGCCGAGGTCGCGCAGGCGAGCAGGAGGGTGGAGGAGATCGAGCGCGAGGTGTCGGAGGCCCGATCGCTACGCGATCGGCTCCAGGCGCGTGACGCCGAAGCCGCCGCTGCCGCGGGCGAATGGGCGGAGCGCATCTCGGAGCTCCAGCGCCGTCTCGACGACGCTCTCGCGCAGGTCGAACGGCTTCGCGGCGAGCGCGACGCGAGCCTCCAGCGGCTGCGGGACGTCGAGGAGCGTCTCCGGGGGCAGACGCTCCGGTCCGAGGCGCTCGCGGCCGAGCTCGCGGCAGCCCGCGCCGCCGCGGAGCCGGATCCCGAGTCCGAGCCCGCGACGCATCTTCTCCTCGTCGCCGCGGCCGACGGCTACCGGCTGTTCGAGCGGCGCGGTTCCGCACCGGCGGCCGGTGCCGAGGTCGAGCCGCCGTCCGGCTCGGAGGCGTGGCCGCGCTGTCGCGTCGCGCGCGTCGGGCCCTCGCCGCTCCCCCGCGACGCGCGACGCTGCGCCTACGCGATCCCGGCGTAGCCGCGAGCACCAGGGACTCCCGGCACGGCTCAGCTCGTGGCGGCAGGCGAGAGGCCGCTGTGGTTGCCGGAGGTATCCACGGCCTGCAGCGCGTACACCGCGCCCTCGGGGACGGCGGTGTCGACGAACGTCGAGAGGCCGATCGGCCCGAGCGTGTTCAGCTTCCGGGGCGCTCCGCCGGGATCGGTGCGGAAGAGGTCGTAGCCGGCGAGGTCTCTCTCCCGGCCCGCCTGCCACGTGAGCGTGACGATCTTCCCCGTACGCGCGGCGACCGGCGTCGCCGGGGTCGCGGGGGGAATGCGGTCGCGGAAGAGGAACGGCAGGTACGACGCGAGCGGGACGGTGCCGACGTCGCGCGCGTTTCCGACCGAGAGGGATCGCGCGCCCAGAGCCAGGTGCAGGCGGCGATCGCCTTGTCGGGATCGACGCTCTCCGGCCCGAACGTACCCCAACCCCACGACCAGAGCGTCGGGATCTGCTCCTCGACCGCGACCTGATGCGCCGCGAGCGCCTCCCACTTGACGACCCGCAGCCACGCCTCGGTCGGCTCGAGACCCTGACGGCCGGCGATCCCCGGTGTCTGCGCCGAGTGGAAGCCGAGCATGAAGCCGAGCTGCGAGCGCGGCACGCCGGCGCCGGCGAACATGTTCACGACGAAGCGTATCCCGAGGCGCATCCGTCGGTTGCCGATCAGCGACCCGAGCGTGATCATCTTCGACGCGTCGTAGTACGCCTCGTAGACGATCGTCCCCGACTGGGCGACCGCGCGCCACCAGGCCGCCGTGTCGCCCGCGACCGTCGGGTCGCCGTGCACGAGCAGCGCCGGGTGCGCGCCCCTCGCCGCGAGCTCCTGGACGAGTGCGAGCACGTTCGCGCGATAGACCGCGTTCGATGCGCTCCACGGGGCCGGCAGGTTCGAGCCGAGCAGCTCGTTGAGCGCGATCCACGGCGTCGCGCACGCCGTGCTGGCGACAGCCCGGTCGTAGAGGGCGCCGGCCGCCGCGACGACCGTGGAGGCGTCCGCTGGATCGACGGGCTCCCCGACGAGCCGCGGCAGGTGCAGCTCGAAGTACATCGTCGCCGCGCCCGCCTTGCGGAAGGCCGCCGGGACGGCGGTGCCGCTCGACGCGACAACGACGCCGGGCCGGGCGAAGACCGCGCGCGTGTCGGGCTTGACGGAGCCTTCGCCGTAGTCGATCCAGAGAGGCTGCGAGGCGGGGAGGCCGCACTCGGCCGACGCCCGCGTCACCTGCTGTCTGCGGGAGCGAGAGAGCGACGACCGTTGCCGCGACGGCGCCGAGCGCGACGCCGAGCCTGTTCACGGCCCGAGTATCCGGCAGCCGTTGCCGCCAGTCAAGGCCGGCCATCGATCGTTACGCGGACTCTCGTCGCCACGGCAGCTCCACCATGCGCGAGGCCGGGCGTCGCCTGCCGACTACGCTTGGTTGCGGAGCGGGTTGTGCGGGTCTCGCCACCCGCCAATCCGCTCCTGACGCCGAGAGACGCCGCATCGTGCGATCCCTTGTCCGAAGGGCTCGCGGTGCGATGCCGAAGGTGGGGATCGAACCCACACGCCCCTCGCGGGGCACCGGATTTTGAGTCCGGCGCGTCTGCCAGTTCCGCCACTTCGGCGTGACGTTGCGAATGGTACGTCGCTCGGGGTGGATCGACGGTTCGTTGCGCGGAGGGGAGACCGCGCTCTCCCCGGAGCGCTCGCGGCGGTTCGTCTCGCGTGCGGAGAAGGAGAGGGCGCACGGGGGAACCACGGGTTCCCCCGTGTTCTCCGGCGCGTCTGCCAGTTCCGCCACTTCGGCGTGACGAGACCATCGTAGAGTGGGGCCGTGGCGACCGCACTCCCGCGCCCCGTCTGTCTCGGGCCCGACGAGCACCCGGTGCTCGACTCCGTGCTCCCCGTCGCCGCCGCGTCGGAGTTCGTGGAGACCGACCTCGACGCGATCCGCTCCGTCGCCTCCTGGATGGCCTACGAGGAGCTGCCCGAGCCCGCCTACCTGCTCCCGTTCCGGCTGGACTCGCGCGAGCAGCTGATCGACTTCGTGCTCGTCTCGACGCTCCTCAACTTCGCCTTCACCGACTTCGACACGGGCCGGCGCTTCGACGTCGAGCTCGACGGCAGGGTCTACGCCGACGCGGACGCGCTCTTCGCCTGTCTGCACCGGGCGCTCGTCGAGGGCACCGACGTTCTCGACGGCTCGGTCCTGGCCGGCCTCGACGCCGCCGACGTGCGGCGCATCTTCCGCGAGGGGACGATCGAGATCCCGCTGCTCGACGAGCGCGTGCGGATCCTGAACGAAGCGGGCACGGCGCTCGTCGAGCGCTGGGACGGCCGCTTCCACCACCTCGTCGAGGCCGCCTCCGACCGGCTCTGGGACGACGGGAGCGGCCTGCTCGACCTCCTGCTCCGTGACTTCCCGCGCTGGCGCGACGTCGTCGAGCTCGACGGGCACACCGTCCGCTTCTACAAGCTCGTCCAGCTCGCCGCCTGGATGCTGCACGTGAGCCTCCGCGGCCACGGCGGCCTGCGCGTCGCCGACCTGCACCGTCTGACCGCGTTCGCCGACTACATCGTCCCCGCCGCCCTCGAGATCCTCGGGATCCTCCGCTACGCCGAGCCGCTGCGCGAGGCCGTCCTCGCCCGCCGCGAGCTCGAGCCGGGCGGCCGCTGGGAGGTCGAGATCCGGGCGCACACCGTCGTCGCGACCGCGCTCCTCTGCGACGCCGTCAACGAGCTGCGGCCGCCCGAGCTCCAGGTGATCGTGCCCCGGATCGACGCCCGCCTCTGGGTGCCGTTCCACGCGACGCACCGCCCGCACCACCTCGTGCGGACGGTCATGTACTGAGCTCCCCGAGACGGTTGAGGCGTTTTCGGCAGGTACGAGCGGAAGCTTGCTGCTTGAAACTGAGAGAAGACAGCGGGATACTCACGCCTCGGTTCGGGTGGTGGATGCCGGACCGGTCGGATGCAAACCCGAGGAGGGAACTTGAGTAGGAAGCGTGCTATTGCTGTGCTGGCAGGCATGGCGACGATCGCAGCCGCGATCGCGGTGGCGTACGCCGGGACCGCGCGAAGCGCGACGAGCGGCGTGACGCCCCTGCCGTCGTCGTCCTGCGGCCCGGTGGTCTACAAGGGGTCGGGGAGCCCGGACTTCATCGTCGCGACCGATCTGCCGCTCCAGGGTGCGAGCCGGCACCAGACGGTGCAGATCTCGCGCGCGGCGTTGTGGGATCTGATCAACCGCGGCTGGAAGGCCGGCCGGTACAGGATCGCCTTCCAGTCCTGCGACGACTCGACCGCGCAGGCGGCCGGGTGGGACACGGGCAAGTGCGCCACGAACGCGCACCTGTACGCAAGCAACCGCTCCGTGATCGGCGTGGTCGGGACGTTCAACTCCGGTTGCGCGAAGATCATCATCCCGATCCTCAACCGCGCGAACCCGGGCCCGCTCGCGATCGTCAGCCCGGCGAACACGAGCCCGGGCATCACGACCACGGGCCCCGGCGCCGACCCCGGTGAGCCCAACAAGTACTACCCGAACGGGAAGCGGAACTACGCCCGCGTCGTCGCGAACGACCAGTTCCAGGGCCCGGCCGACGCGATGTTCACGAAGTCGCTCGGCGTCAAGAAGGTGTACGTCCTCAACGACAAGCAGACGTACGGCTACGGCGTCGCGCTCACGTACTCGAACGCCGCCAAGAAGCTCGGCATGAAGGTCGTCGGCTTCAAGGGCTGGGACTCGAAGCAGACCAGCTACGAGGCGCTCGCGAACGCGATCAAGAAGTCGGGCGCCCAGGCGGTGTTCCTCGGCGGCATCGTCGACAACAACGGCGCGAAGCTGATGCAGGACATCAAGTCGGTCGACCCGAAGATCCAGCTCCAGATGCCGGACGGGTTCAGCGACCCGAGCGCGAACGGGACGGTCGGCAACGGCGCGTACTTCAGCGTCGCCGGCACGCCGCCGACCAAGCTGACGGGCTTCGGCAGGACGTTCGTGAAGAAGTTCGGCAAGCAGGTGCACGCGATCCCGAACCCGTACGCCGCGTACGGCGCCCAGGCGATGGACGTCTGCTGCAAGGCGATCGCCCGTTCCGGCGGTCAGCGCTCCGGCGTCGTGAACGCGCTGTACGGAATGCGGATCACGAACGGCATCCTCGGCTCGTTCACGATCAACAGCCAGGGTGACACGAGCGGTACTGCGATCACGATCTACAAGCAGGTCTCGCCGAGCAAGTTCGTGCCGGTGAAGACGCTCGTCCCGCCCGCGAGCCTCGTGAAGTAGAGGTCTGACGGCGGCTCGAACCCGGTGCCGGGGGAGGCTCGCCTCCCCCGGCACCGCCACATTGTCCCGACAACTGCCTTGACGACCGCAGCCCATACCGAAGCCCCGGTCAGGTACCGCCGCTCGCTCAGCTCCTACCTGATGCCGGGGCTCGCGAGCGTCCTGCTCGCGCTCCTGGCCCTGTGGCTCGTCGTCAACTTCGTCAAGGGCCCGGCCTACTTCTTCACGATCTTCTTCATCGGGCTGACGCTCGGCGCCGTCTACGCGCTCGTCTCGCTCGGCTACACGCTCGTCTACGGGATCCTCGAGCTGATCAACTTCGCCCACGGCGACGTGTTCATGCTCGGCGGGATGCTCTCCGCCACGATGATCCTCTCCGTCTTCCACCTGGGCGCGCACCCGTCCGTCGGGTCGCTCGTCCCGGCGATCCTCGCGTCGCTCGCGGTGGCGATGATCGGCTGCGGCCTGATCAACGCGACGATCGAGGCCGTCGCCTACCGGCCCTTGCGGAACTCGCCGCGGCTCGCGCCGCTGATCACGGCGATCGGCGTCTCGTTCATCCTCGAAGACGTCGCGATCGGCTGGAAGGGCACCGCAGTACGTGACCGTCCCGACGATCCTGCCGCACGGGCACGTCTTCTCGATCAGCGGGGTCGTCTACAACTGGGACAAGCTGATCGTCGTCCTCATCACCGTGCCCGTGCTGGTCGGCCTCGTCTGGCTCGTGCAGCGCACGCGGCAGGGGAAGGCGATGCGCGCGGCGGCCCAGGACCGCGACGCCGCCGCGATGATGGGCATCAACGTCAACCGGACGATCTCGTTCACGTTCGCGCTCGCCGGCGCGCTCGCCGGGGCGGGCGCGCTGCTCTACGCCCTCTACTTCAACCAGATCCGCTACGACACCGGCTTCCAGCTCGGGCTGATCGCCTTCACCGCCGCCGTCCTCGGCGGGATCGGCAACCTGCCCGGAGCCGTTCTCGGCTCGCTCGCGATCGGCTTCATCCAGGCGTTCAACGAGGGCCTGACCTGGCACTCGCCCGGCAGCGACTGGACGCAGTCGATCGTCTTCTCGATCCTGATCCTGATCCTCGTCTTCCGCCCCGAGGGGCTGCTGGGCGAGCGAACACCCGAAGGGACCTGACGTGCGGCGCCGCGTTTTCGACGCGATCACCGCGGGCTGGTGGAAGGCGCTCGGCCGGGTGGGCCTGGACCAGCGGCGCTGGCGCTCGCTGCCGCGAACGACCCGGCGGACGGTCAAGGTCGCGCTGTGGGTCGCGATCGGGCTCGTGCTCGTCGCGCTCTTCGGCGTCTGGAACGCGTCCGCGCTCGCGATCGCTGCCGTCGTCCTGCTTCTCGTCGTGCCGTCCTGGGCGCGCCTGACCGTGCGCGGCCGGCCGGTCGGGAGGTGGATCGCGCCCGCGGCAGTGGTCGGGCTCGCGATCGCCTACCCGTATTACCTCGGCTCGATGCCGCAGATGCCGGTGTTCGGGCCGTTCCCGCAGGTCTCGACGATGGTCGTGATGATGATCTTCACGATGATGGCCCTCGGACTGAACTTCGTCGTCGGCTACGCGGGCCTGCTCGATCTCGGCTACGTCGCCTTCTACGCGATGGGCGCCTACATGGCCGGCTGGTTCGCGTCCGACCAGTTCTCGAGCCGGCACATCAACCTCGGCGCGGTCGGCCTTTACCCCGGCTGGGCCGGGCTGCACCTCTCGATCTGGCTCGTGCTGCTGATGGCCGGGATCGCGACCGCGATCGTCGGCGTGATCATCGGCCTGCCGACGCTGCGTCTCCGCGGCGACTACCTCGCGATCGTGACGCTCGGCTTCGGCGAGATCATGCCCCAGGTCGCCAACAACGGCGACCACCTCTTCGGCTTCAACCTCACCAACGGCACGGGCGGGATCACGCCGATCGACGGGCCGGGCTTCGGCAACTGGGCGCAGCGCAACCTGCACCTGCCGGCGAACTACCTCACGGCGTCGAACCTCGACTCCGTCTACTTCTGGACGGCGCTCGTGCTCGTGCTGATCACCGTCTTCATGCTCGATGCGGCTGCGCGACTCGCGGCTCGGCCGTGCCTGGGTCGCGATCCGCGAGGACGAGATCGCCGCCGCCGCGATGGGGGTGCCGCTGATGCGGGTGAAGACGTGGGCGTACGCGACCGGCGCCTTCTTCGGCGGCGTCGCCGGCGCCTACTACGCGTCCTACCGCAGCGGCGTCTTCCCCTCGGACTTCTTCTTCAACATCTCCGTCTTCATCCTCTGCATGGTCATCCTCGGCGGGATGGGCAACATCTGGGGCGTCATCTTCGGCGCCTGCTTCCTCGCCTACCTGAACCAGGAGGGGCTCTCGAACGTCGGCACCTGGATCAACGGCCACTTCGGCACGAACATCAACGTGCCGCTCTACGAGTTCGGCATCTACGGCGCGATCATCGTCGTCGTGATGCTCTTCCGGCCGGAGGGGCTGATCCCGAGCTCGAGACGCGCGGCGGAGTTCCACGAAGGCGTCCACGACGAGCCGCTGTACGACCTCGAGCACGGCGGCGGCGCCGACGCGGGGGCGGCGGCATGAACGACGAGCCGCTGCTGCGCACGCTCGGGCTGCGCAAGGAGTTCGGCGGCCTCGTCGCCAACGCCGACGTCGACTTCACCGTCCCCGCCGGGTCGATCGTCAGCCTGATCGGGCCGAACGGCGCCGGGAAGACGACCTTCTTCAACATGCTCACCGGCGTCTACAAGCCGACCGCGGGCCGCGTCCACTTCGCCGGCGAGGACATGACGGGCAAGCCGCCGCACGCCTACACGCAGCGCGGGATCGGGCGCACGTTCCAGAACATCCGCCTCTTCCAGAACATGACCGCGCTCGAGAACGTGCTCGTCGGGATGCACGTCCGCCTGAAGGGCAACCTGCTCGAGGCGATCGTGCGCACGCCGCGCGTCAGGCGCGAGGAGCGAGACGCGCGGGTCCGCGCGCGCGAGCTGCTCGAGTACTGCGGGCTCCGGCGCCGCGACGAGGTGATCGGCCGGAACCTCTCCTACGGCGACCAGCGGCGGCTCGAGGTGGCGCGCGCGCTCGCGACGCAGCCGAAGCTGCTGCTGCTCGACGAGCCGACCGCAGGCATGAACCCGCAGGAGACGGCGGAGTTCACGACGTTCGTCGGCCGGCTGCGCTCCGAGCAGGAGCTCGCCGTGCTGCTGATCGAGCACGACATGCGGGTCGTGATGGGCGTCTCCGACCGCGTCACCGTCCTCGACTACGGCGAGAAGATCGCCGAGGGGACGCCGCAGGAGATCCAGCGCGACGAGCGCGTGATCGAGGCGTACCTCGGCTCCGGGGCGGTGAGCGGATGAGCGCCGCTCCGGCGACCGCGGCCGGCGAGCCGCTGCTGCGTCTCGACGCGGTCGAGACGTACTACGGGTCGATCCAGGCGCTCAAGGGGATCTCGCTCGAGGTGCGCGAGGGCGAGATCGTGACGCTGATCGGCGCGAACGGCGCCGGCAAGTCGACGACGCTCCGCTCCATCAACGGGCTGAACCACCCGCGCCGCGGCAAGATCTCGTTCCGCGGCCGCGACATCACGACGACGGCGGCTCACGAGGTCGTGAAGCTCGGGATCGCGCAGTCGCCCGAGGGACGGCGGCTCTTCCCGCGCATGAGCGTCACCGAGAACCTCGAGATGGGCGCCTTCCAGCGCACCGACAGGGGCGCGTTCAAGGCGGACATGGACCGTGTCTTCACGCTGTTCCCGCGGCTCGCCGAGCGGCGGCACCAGAAGGCGGGGACGCTGTCCGGCGGCGAGCAGCAGATGTGCGCGATCGGCCGGGCGCTGATGGCCCGCCCGACGCTGCTGATGCTCGACGAGCCGTCGATGGGGCTCGCGCCGATCTTCGTCGACCGGATCTTCGAGACGATCGTCGAGGTGAACAAGCAGGGCACGTCGATCCTCCTCGTCGAGCAGAACGCGCTGATGGCGCTCCAGGTCGCGAACCGCGGCTACGTGCTCGAGACCGGCAAGGTCGCGCTCGCCGACGATGCGAAGACGCTCGCGCAGAACGAAGAGGTGCGCAAGGCGTACCTCGGCGAGGCGTAGCCCGGCTCGGAAAGCTGCGCTTTCCGAGCCGCTGAAACGGAACTCCGCGAGCCCGGGAGCGCGGTCCCGGGCTCGCTTCGTGCTGACGGGGCAGCCGGCCCGTCGAGACCATCGAAACGAGAAACAGCACGGAGGGCCGCCGAGACCGCGCTCTCGGCGGCGCGGAGTTCCTTCACCCAGCGAGCGAGGCGCAGCTTCGTGAGCTACTGGCCGAAGGGCCCGACGCGCAGCGGAAAGTACGGCGGCGAGAGCAGGAACCCGATCCGGGGCGGGCCGCCGGCGCGGCCTCGGGCCATCTCCAGCGCCGCGCCGA
Source organism: uncultured Thermoleophilia bacterium (assembly GCA_963728095.1). Lineage (GTDB taxonomy): Bacteria > Actinomycetota > Thermoleophilia > Gaiellales > Gaiellaceae > Palsa-739. The sequence continues at coordinate 118,687 of CAVSIO010000001.1, forward strand.
CGCCGTGGGCGGGGACGAAGCCGAGCTCGCGCACGGCGGTCGCGTCCCGTGCGCCCGCGACGAGCACGGCGCCGAGCCGCCCGAGCGCGGGCTGGCACGCGTTCCAGTCCCGGAACGGCAGGAGCGGATGGACGGTGCGGCCGGCCCGGTACTCGTCGATCGCGCGCGGGTCGGCCGCCGCCGCGCGCTCCGCGTCCGCGAGCACCTGCGGGTCGCGCCCGGTGCGGGTGGCGTGGAAGAAGGCGCGGTACGGCTGCTGCGTCGGGTGCGCGAAGCGCCGGGCGAAGGGGTTCACGACGATGGCGGTGCCGCCGTCGACGACGGGGAAGGAGTCGCGCCAGAGCCGCAGGGCCAGCCCGAGCGCGAGGTAGGCGACGAGCAGCGGGTTCGGGTCCTCGCGCGGGAGGTACGGCGTCGTCCGCGGCACGCCGAGCACGATCGCGTCGAGCGGCTCGTCGAGCTCCGTCCGCCGCAGCTCGACGGCCCGCAGCAGCGCCTCGGCGTGGGCCACCGACGGGGGCCCGCCGAACGCCGCGGCGACCGACCCCTCCACCGGCAGCGAGCGCAGGACGCGCCCCGCAGCGTGCCCGGCAGCGCCGAGAAGAGAAAGCGCAAGCGGCGACGCGGCGATCCGCTCGAGCGCCTCCGGGTCGTAGGGGTAGCCGCGCAGCGCGCCCGACACCACCGGGTGGTTGAGCACGATCGAGACGCCGAACAGCGGCGCGCGCCGTCTGAGCGGCGCGCTCCAGCCGCGACCGCGAGCTGCCAGCCCTGCGAGCCTGCGGTCTCGAGCAGCGAGTACGCGCCGGCCGCCCGCAGCGCGTCGGCGCCCGACGCGGCGAGCAGCGCCGCCGGCCCCCCGTGGAGGACCGTCTCGGCCGCGCTCACCGTCACGACGAGATCGGTCTCGACGAGCGCCGGGCTCACGCGGAGCGGCGGCCGCGAGCCCTCCTCGACGGTGACGAGCTCCGGATTCTCGGCATCGTGCACCAGGACCCGTCCGTGGAATCGGCGCGCGAGCTCGGGCGCCACGAGCGCCTCGACCTCGCGCTGCGAGCTGCGCCGGGCGAGGCCCGACGCGACGAGGATCGTCTGGTACCCGCTCGGGATTCCGATCCGCTCGAGCTCGTCCACGACGGCGCCGACGGCGAGCTGGCGCGGGTCGGCGGGGACGCCCGGGATGGGCAGGCCCGGCGGCTCGACGACGATCGTCGCGCGCCGCGCGCCCCCGGCGATGGTCTCGAGCGGCTTGCCGTCGAGTGGGTTGCGCAGCGCGTCGCGCACCGCGGCCGAGACGTCGGCGACTCCCTCGGGCGGTCTCGGCGGCCGGAGGACGATTGCGTCCTCGGGCGCGGCCGCGATCACGAGGCGCGAGCCGGAGAGAAGCGGGATGCGCGGCACCGCCGGATTCAAGCAGCCGGCCGCATGAGCGATGCGGCTTCCTACCGATGTGAGGTGCATCGGCATCCGTGAGCGTCGATCCATGGCAACCGAGGAGCGCAGCGACACGCCGCAGGAGCCGCCGGCGAAGCGGGGCGGAAGCCTGCTTCCCGCCGTGCTCGCCGCCGCCGTCGCGATGGCGGTCGCCGGCGTCGCCGTCGGCTTCGCCGCGGGCCACTACACGGCGGCCACGAAGACGGTGACCGTTGCCGGAACCGCGGCGCCGCCGACGCAGACCTCCGCCTCCGTGAGCCCGCAGGTCGCGGCGGGCGCGCACACGTTCGTCCAGTTCGCGTGCTCGCAGTGCCACGGCGCCCAGGGGCAGGGCGGCGTCTCGCCCGACGTTCCGGCGCTGACGGACGCCGGCAAGCAGCTCACCGTCGCGCAGCTCACCCGGATCATCGACCACGGACTCGGGGAATCGGCGAACCCGACGAAGCCGTACATGCCCGTGTGGGGCGAGGTGATCTCGAAGACCCAGGTCTCCGACCTCGTCGCCTACATCCGCGCGGGGCTGCCCGCGGTCGCCGGCACCGAGCCGGTGTCCGTGCCGCAGGGGCAGGGGCCGGCCGTCGCCGGGGCGGCGCTCTACGTCCGTTACGGGTGCGTCAACTGCCACGGCCCGAACGGGCTCGGCGGCGTCCCGAACCCGCAGTCCGCGGACAAGGCGATCCCGCCGCTCTCCGGCGGCGACTTCCGCGGCGAGTTCAACACCGACACGAAGATCGCGGACTTCATCCGCACCGGCAGCGTGATCGGGAAGGCGCCGATCGTGAGCATGCCGCACTGGGGCGGGATCATCCCGCCGGCGGAGATCCAGGATCTCGTCGAGTACCTGAAGACGCTGAAGTAGCGGCCGCGGGGGACGGCTCTCTCGCCCGGCCGAGCGCCGCGATTCGATCACGCCGGGACGCCGAATACACTCGGAGGCGATGTCTCCGAAGACGCTCACCGGCGCCGAGCTCGACCTCAACGACGCGCCCGCCCGCGAGGCCGACCTTTTCCTCGTGGACGGCAACAACCTCGCCTACCGCGCCTTCTTCGCGCTGCCGGAGGAGCTGGCGACGACCGAGGGCTTCCCGACCGGCGCCCTGCTCGGCTTCGCGAACATGCTCTTCAAGCTGCTGTCCGACTACCGGCCGAAGGGTGTCGCCGTCGCCTGGGACACGAAGCCCGTGCACCGCGCGGCGCAGGCCGAGGCGGCGGACGTCGTCTACAAGGAGGGTCGCCGGCCGATGGCCGACCTGCTGCGGGAGCAGTTCCCGCATTTCCGGCCGATCGTCGAGGCCTTCGGCTACCGGAACCTCGAGTTCGAGGGCTGGGAGGCGGACGACGTGATCGCGACGCTCGCGACGCGCGCCGACGAGGCCGGGGTCAGGACGTGCGTCGTCTCGACCGACCGCGACGCGTTCCAGCTCGTCTCCGGGAACGTCTGCCTGATGATGACGCCGCGCGGCGTCAGCGACGTCCAGGTCTACACGCCCGAGCGGGTCGAGGCGCGCTACGGGATCCGGCCCGACCAGATCCCGGACTTCATCGGTCTCAAGGGCGACACCTCGGACAACATTCCGGGCATCCCGGGAATCGGCGACAAGACCGCGGGGCAGCTCGTCGCGCAGTACGGCTCGCTCGAGTCGGTGATCGAGCACGCGGACGAGCTGTCGCCGGCGCGGCGCAAGAACGTGACCGAGTTCGCCGACCAGGCGCGCGCGGCGAAGGGGCTGGCGACGATGCGGCGCGACCTCGAGCTGGACTGCGACCCGGGCGAGCTCGTGCTCGCGCCGCCCGACCGCTCCGAGCTGCGCGAGATGTTCCGGCGCTTCGAGTTCCGCGGCCTGCTGAGCCGGGTGGACGAGCTGGACGAGGCCGTGCCCGCGCGCGAGCCGGTCGTCGTCGAGGGCACCGAGGTTCCGTGGCGCGAGGTGCCAAGTAACAGTCTGTTACTTGGCGAGGGAGCCGTCGGGGTCGCGGCGGACGACGGGCGGGTCGCGGTGGCGGTCGGGGGCGAGGTGCTCGTGGCCCCGCGGCCGGAACGGCTCGTGGGCGAGCTCGTCGCCCACGACGCGAAGACGGTGGGCGTGGATGCGGCCGACGACACGATGATCCTCGCCTACCTGATCGAGCCGGGACGGAGCGAGTACCTGCTCGACGACCTGGAGGCCGAGTACGCGGTCGAGGTGAAGCCGGTGCCGGAGGCAGAGGAGCAGACGGCGCGGCTCGTCCGGCACGCGGCGGTGACGCTGCGCCTGCGCGACCCGTTGCTCGAGCGCGTGCGCGAGCGCGGCGCCGAGCGGCTGTACCGCGAGGTCGAGATGCCGCTCGTGGGCGTCCTGCGCGCGATGGAGGACGCCGGCGTGAAGATCGACACGTACCGGATGGGCGAGATCACGGCCCGGCTCGCCGACCGGGTCGAGGAGCTCGAGTCGCGCGCGTACGAGCTCGCGGGCGAGGAGTTCGTGCTCGGCTCGACGCAGCAGCTCGCCCGGATCCTGTTCGAGAAGCTCGAGCTCACGCCGGGCCGCAAGGGCAAGACCGGCTACTCGACCGACACGCGCGTCCTGCGCTCGATCCGCGCCGACCACGAGATCGTGCCGGTGATCGAGGAGTGGCGCGAGCTGTCGAAGCTCCTGAACACGTATCTCGTCCCGCTGCCGACGCTGCTCGGCGAGGACCTGCGGCTGCACACGCACTTCAACCAGGCGGTGGCGGCGACCGGGCGGCTCTCGACGTCGAACCCGAACCTCCAGGCGATTCCGATCCGCACCGAGATCGGCCGGGAGATCCGCTCCGCGTTCGTCGCCGAGCCCGGGCATCGGCTGATCTCCGCGGACTACTCGCAGATCGAGCTGCGGATTCTCGCGCACGTATCCGGCGAGCCGAAGCTGCGCGAGGCGTTCGAGCGCGGCGAGGACATCCACCGCGCGACGGCGGCGGAGGTGCTCGGCAAGGATCCCGCGACGCTGACGACCGGCGAGCGGTCGATCGCGAAGATGATCAACTTCGGGATCGTCTACGGGATCTCGGCGTTCGGCCTGTCGGAGAACCTGGAGATCCCGCGCGAGCAGGCGCAGGAGTACATCGACGCGTACCTCGCACGCTTCCCGATGGTCCAGGACTTCATCGAGCGGACGATCGAGCAGGCGGAGGCCGACGGCTACGCGACGAGCCTGCTCGGGCGGCGGCGGCCGGTCCCGGAGCTGCGCGCGCGGAACCGCCAGACGCGCGGTGTCGGCGAGCGCGTCGCGGTGAACTTCGTCATGCAGGGCTCGAACGCGGACATCATCAAGGTGGCGATGGTGGCGATCCACCGGCGGCTGCGCGACGAGGGGAGGGGCGGGCGGCTCGTCCTCCAGGTGCACGACGAGCTGCTGCTCGAGGCGCCGGACACGGAGGTCTCCGCGGTGAAGGAGCTCGTGCGCGAGGAGATGTGTCGCGCGTACCCGCTCGATCCGCCGCTCGCGGTGGACGTCGGCGCCGGCGACACCTGGGCCGACGCGAAGTCCTGAACGGACATGTCCGGGGGTCAGACCCCGGGACGTGTCCGCGAGTGCCACGGAGACAGTCCGAGCCTCCTCCCGGGTGTCTGCGACCGAGGCCGCTCCCGTGCCAGGCATTTCGGGCGGCTCTGGTGTCTGGCACCGGGGTTCGCTCCGGTGTCTGGCACCGGTTCGGGGGTCGGCCGCGACCGGGCTAGCGGTAGCCGAGCTCGGCGAGCAGGTCGCCCGCCTCCGCCTCGACGTCGGTGAGCTCCTCCGGGGTGAGGTCGCGCTGCCAGCGGCCGATCGAGCGGTCGGTGAAGTGGCCGAGCGCCGCGTGGAGCGGAGCGGGGTCGGAGTCGAGGAACGCCGCCAGCTGCTCGGCGGCGTCGTCCGGGCCCGCGACGAGCGACTCGTAGCGCAACTCCAGCGTCCGCTCCGGCGTTGCCGCCCGCGCCGCGGACACGTACCGCCGCCACGCCCACGCGGCTCGGCGCGCGTCGCTCGCGTGCGCGAACTCCTCTCGCCGCTCCGGATCGACCCAGAAGCGGACGTGTGACCCGTAGGCGTGGCCGGCATCGTCCGCGCCGGCGCGCTCCCGGCTCAGCCAGCCGCGCTCGAGCAGCGAGCAGACCACGTCGCGGCCGTCCCGCAGCGAGTGCACGGCGAGTCCCGGGGATACGCCGCGAGCGCGGCGCCGAGCACGTGCGCCGTCTCCGGGGTCTGCTCCACGGTGCGCAGCCCGCCCGCGAGCCCGAACCGGCGAACCCGCTCGAGGATCCGGCGCGCCTCGCGCGCCGCCTCCGCCTCCGGACGCCCGTACAGGCCCGGGATCGCGGCCTTCCACGGCGTCACCTCGCCCATGTCCACGAAGCCCGGCTGGGAGCCGAGCGCGCCGCCGAGGAACGTCGTGCCCGACCGCGGGCAGCCGACGACGAAGACGAGCCGCTCCTCCCGCCCTCCGAACCGCCGCTGCCGCACCGCCCGCCGGGCCACGCGCGCGCTCGCGGCCGCGTACGCGCGCACGGCTACCCCAGCTCCGGCAGGCTGTCCGGGACGAGCCCGAGCCCCTGCCGCAGCGTCTCGATCAGCTCCTGTGCCGCGACGAGCAGCTCCGCGAGCGGCTCCAGCTCGGCGCGCGGAACCTCGATCGTCACGCGTACCGGCGAACGCGACGTCGAGGAGAGCGCGAGCGTCTCCTCGTCGTCCCGCACGAGCGCCGTCAGGTCGAGGTATTCGTCGCGGCCGAGCCGTGCGCCCGGCGCGAACCGGGCCGCCGCGAGCCGCAGCCGCAGCGCGAGCTGCCCCGGATAGTGCCCCGGCACGCTCACCGTCGCCTCGCCGCTGCGCAGCCCGATCGCGGCCGTCCACTGCGGATACCCGGCCTCGCGCCGCTCGTGCCGGAGCACGGCGACGGCCACCGTTTCGGTCTCGCCGATCGGATAGCGCTCATCCACGCCGCCAGCGTATCCAGCCGGGTCGGCCAACCGACTTGCGGAACGGACGTCTAACTCGGTGGGGCTATACTGACCCGCCCAATGGCCAACGACACAATCAACGACCCACGGCTCGAGGAAGGCGTCTGGACAGAAGGTCCCGACGGCGAGCTGATTCCGGACTACGAGTCGACCTTCCCGACGATCAACGAAGGGGAAGTCGTCAACGGCACCGTCGTCCGTGTGGACAAGGACGAGGTGCTCGTCGACATCGGCTACAAGTCCGAGGGTGTGATTCCGGTCGCCGAGCTTTCGATCAGGCGCTCGGTGAACCCGGCGGACGAGGTCTCGGTCGGCGACGAGATCGCCGCGCTCGTGATGACGAAGGAGGATGCCGAGGGACGGCTGATCCTCTCGAAGAAGCGCGCCCGCTTCGAGATCGCCTGGAAGGCGATCGAGAGCGCGCACGAGCAGGGCGAGCCCGTCGACGGCCGCGTGATCGAGGTCGTCAAGGGCGGCCTCATCCTCGACCTCGGCGTGCGCGGCTTCCTGCCCGCGTCGCTCGTGGACATCCGCCGCGTCCAGGACCTCGACGAATTCCTCGGCCAGGAGCTCAAGTGCAAGGTGATCGAGCTCAACCGCTCGCGAAACAACGTCGTCCTCTCGCGCCGCGCCGTCCTCGAGGACGAGCGCAAGGAGATGCGCCAGGCGATTCTCGACCGGCTCAACCCGGGCGACGTCGTCGAGGGCACCATCTCGAACATCGTCGATTTCGGCGCCTTCGTCGACCTCGACGGGATGGACGGCCTGATCCACATCTCGGAGCTGTCGTGGAGCCACGTGAACCACCCCTCCGAGGTGCTCGAGATCGGCCAGACCGTCAACGTCAAGGTGCTCGACATCGACCGCGACCGCCAGCGGATCTCGCTCGGCCTCAAGCAGACCCAGACCGATCCGTGGCAGCAGGTGCTCGACAGCTACCAGGAGAGTGACGTCGTCCAGGGCAAGGTGACGAAGGTCGTCACGTTCGGCGCCTTCGTGGAGATTCTCCCGGGCGTCGAGGGCCTCGTCCACATCTCCGAGCTCGCCCAGCACCACGTCGAGAACCCGCGCGAGATCGTCTCGCAGGGCGACGACGTGAACGTACGGATCCTCGAGGTCGACGCCGACCGGCGCCGCCTTTCGCTCTCGCTGAAGCGCGTCGAGGACGGCATGCCCGTTCAGCCGAAGCCCGGCGACGAGGCCGAGGCGCCCGCGCTCGACCTCTCGGAGGACGTCTTCTCCGAGGAGCCGGCGTCTGCGGTCGCGACCGAGCCCGAGGCCGAGGAGGCCGAGGCGCCCGCCGCCGACGAGCCGGCTGCCGAGGCGGAGCTCGTCGCCGAGCCGGAGCCCGACGCCGACGCCGACGCCGAACCCGAGCCGGAGCCCGTTGCCGAGGCGGAACCGGAGCCGGAGCCTCAGGTCGAGACCGAGGAGCCGGCTGCCGAAGTCACCTCCGACGAGCCCGACGCCGAGGGCTCGGACGAGGCAGTAACCCGCTAGCGATGCGGAGGCGGCCCCTCGCGGTCGCGGTCACGGGGGGCATCGCGGCAGGGAAGTCGGAGGCGCTCGCGGCCTTCGCGAGGCGCGGTGCCGCCGTGGCCTCGAGCGACGAGGTCGTCCACCGGCTCTACCGCGAGGACGCCGAGCTGCAGGCCGCGCTCCGCGGCCGTTGGGGGGACTTCGTCTTCGCGGACGGCGACGTGGACCGCGCCGCGGTCGGCCGGATCGTCTTCGCGGACCCGGCCGAGCTCGAGTGGCTCGAGCGCGAGCTGCACCCGCGCGTGCGGGGCGCGGTCGACTCCTGGCTCGAGGAGCTGCGCGCGCAGGACGATCCGCCCGCGCTCGCGGTCGTCGAGATCCCGCTCCTCTACGAGACCGGCGGCGAGTCCCGCTTCGACGCGGTCGTCGTCCTGACCGCTCCGGCGCCGCTGCGCCGGGCGCGGCGCGGCCCGGTCGCCGACCGGGAGGCCCGCCTGATCCCCGACGAGGAGAAGCTCCGCCGCGCCGACTTCGCGTTCGTCAACGACGGCCCGCTCGAAGAGCTCGACGCCTTCGTCGGCGAGGTGGTCGAGGCGCTGTGCCGCTCGTGAAGCGGCTCACGGTCGTCCTCGTCGCGGTCGTCGCGGCGGCGGGCGCCTACACGTACCTCCAGCGCACCGAGCCCGCGTGGTGGGCGCGCATCTGGTACCCGCTCGAGTACGCCCAGATCGTCCGCGGTCACGCGCACAACTACCGGCTGAGCCCGGCGCTGCTCGCCGCGGTGATCGAACAGGAGAGCAAGTTCGACGCGCACGCCCGTTCGAGCGCCGGCGCCGTCGGCCTCATGCAGCTCACGCCGCAGACCGCGCAGGGCATCGCGCAGTACACCGGTGGCTCGAAGTTCGTGCTCTCCGACCTCACCGACCCGGAGATCAACGTCCGCTACGGCTCCTGGTACCTGCGGCACCTGCTCGACAAGTACGGCGACGAGCGCACCGCCCTCGCCGCCTACAACGCGGGCCAGGACAACGTCGACCGCTGGCGCGCAGCGCACGAGGGGATCCAGTTCCCGGAGACGCGCGCCTACGTGAACCGGGTCGAGCGGCTGAAGGAGATCTACCGCCGCGCCTATGCGTCGGAGCTCGGGCTCGGCCCCTAGATGATTGATGCCACGGCCTTTGGTCGTGGCTAAGGGACCAAGAAGTGCAGGTCGAAGTCGGCGCTGCTGAAGCGTCGACGACCTGGAGGCCACGATGCACGCCGACCTCGACCTGCTGCTGATCAGTGTCTACTGCACGGCTGACGACCTGCTGCCTGAGCGGCCCCGTAACGCGCGCCGGAAGCTGAGCGATGCGGAGATCGTGACGCTGTGCGTCGCGCAGGTGCTGATGGGGATCCCGAGCGACCGACGGTTCTTGCGGGCCGCCCGCCGCCAGCTCGGCCACCTCTTCCCGCAGTTGCCGAGCCAGGACGGGCTGCACAAGCGGCGGGCGCGGTTGGCCGAGACGATCGAGTGGCTGATCGGTGTCTTCGCGGCGCAGAGCCCCGGCAGCGGTGACGATCTGCTGCTGCTCGACTCGACCCCGGTCGAATGCGGACGGTCAATCGAGACGACGCGCCGCTCGCAGCTGGCCGATATCTGTGGCTATGGCTACTCGAGCAGCCACTCGCGCTGGTTCTGGGGGATGCGGCTACACCTGGCCTGCGCCCCGGACGGCACGCCGCGCGCGGCCGCGCTCGTCTCCGCTGACCGGCCCGAGCGGGAGGTCGCCCTGACCCTGCTGCCGCCGCGCGCTCACAGGCGGCGAGACGATCGTCTGCGACAAGGGCTACGCCGGCCGCGAGTTCGCGGCCGCCGTAGCCGATCTCGGCGCCGCCGTCCTCCGACCGCCCCGGCAAAACGAGCCGCACGCCGGGCCGCACCTCGCCCCGATCCGACAGCGGATCGAATCGGTCTTCTGGACATGCAAAGACCTCCTCACCCTCGAACGCCACGGCGCTCGCACCCCACGCAACCTCGCCGCCCGCATCGCGACCCGCCTGCTCACACTCGCCGCCTGCGATCAGCCTCAACCACCAACTCGGCCGACCCAGCCGCGGCAATCGCCGACTACACCGCCTAACGGCGTGGCATCAACCGTCTAGCGCTGCGAGCCGGGCGGTACCTTGCTCGGCGGCCGCCGCTCGAGGTATCCGGCGCCGACGCCGGAATCCGGCCCCGTTTGCGTGTCGGCCTCGTTCGACACGGGCGGGGGCTCGCCCGGCGGCGGCTCGCCCGGCGGCGCGGGCAGCGATCCGGGGCAGCTCCCGCGCCCGTTCAGCACCGAGAAGCGCCGGCGCACGACCGCCGTGTTGCCGCGGATGTCGGCGGCCCGCACGGTGAGGACGTAGACGCCGTTCCGGAGCCGCCTCGTGTCGAAGCTCGGCGCGAGCCTGAAGACGTAGCGGCCGGGCATCGCGGTGTACTGGGTGTGCCCGAAGCGCGGCCCGTTCTCGTAGGTTCCGCGGGCGTAGACGTCCCAGAAGCGCCGGTTCGCCGGCAGCATCCGCCGGAAGTCGGCCGCGGTCTGCGTCTTCACGACGGCCCGGCCGCCGGCGCGGGCAATCGTCCATGTGACGAGGGCGGGCGCGACGGGCAGGCCGTCGAACGGGCCGGGAACCCGCAGCGGCGGCGTGTCGTAGGTCTGCGCGTCGATCTCCACGCGACCGCACAGCCCGAGCGGCACCTCGGCCGCTCCGACGTCGTTGCGGAAGGCGACGACGCGAATCGTCGGGCGCGTCCGGTCGGTGTACGGAGCCAGCCGGCCGGGCAGGAGCGGGTTGACCGCGCGGCCGCCGATGATCTCCGTCAGGTGGACGTGCTCGAACGGCGCCTGGACGTAGCCGAGCACGGTCGCGCTGCGCCGCACGTCCTGCCCCTCGCCGACGACGGGGACGATGTGGAAGTACTGGAAGACGACGCCGCGCCCGGTGTCCACGTCGAGCGTCTGCGCGCCGAGGTAGTGGGCTGTGCCGTTCGAGACGGAGTAGATCGGCGTCCCGTTGGGGGCGGAGATGTCGATCCCCTGGTGGAACGAGAAGATCCCCGGCCCGTCGATCCCGTCGGCCAGCACGCCCTGCCCGAACACCGTCCGCGGGTCGCCGAAGTAGCCGCGGATCGGGTGCTGCCGGTCGAACGGCTTGAACGGCCAGGGGTACGCCGCCGCCGAGGCCGGCAGCGCGAGCGCGACGAGGACGCCGATCAGGGAGAGGGAGGCGCGCATCGGGGAGCCCGCACCCAGGCGGGACTGCGCAGACTACTCCGCGTTTCGGCCGGACTCGCCTTCGATCTCGTTGCTCCTGTGGCGAGCGCGCCGGCGCCCTGCGTCAACGGACACGGGAGATACCCTTCTCTTCCCGTGGCCGAGCTGAAGACAACCTCCGCCTACCGGCCGACCGGCGACCAGCCGCGGGCGGTGGAGACGCTGGCGGAGGGGCTCGCCGGCGGCGAGCGCTACCAGACGCTGATCGGCGCCACCGGCACGGGGAAGACCGCGACGATGGCGTGGACGATCGAGCAGGTCGGCCGCCCGGCGCTCGTGATCGCCCACAACAAGACGCTTGCCGCCCAGCTCTGCAACGAGTTCCGCGAGTTCTTCCCGCACAACGCCGTCGAGTACTTCGTCTCCTACTACGACTACTACCAGCCGGAGGCGTACGTCCCGCAGGCCGACCTCTACATCGAGAAGGACAGCTCGCGCAACGACGACATCGACCGGCTGCGCCACTCCGCCACCTCGAACCTGCTCTCGCGCCGCGACGTGGTCATCGTCGCCTCGGTCTCGTGCATCTACGGCCTCGGCTCGCCGGAGGAGTACAAGGAGCGCGTCGTCCTGGTCAACGTCGGCGAGGAGCAGGACCGCGACCTGATGCTCCGCAAGCTGATCGACATCCAGTACGTCCGCAACGACACGCTGCTCGGGCGCGGCCGCTTCCGGGTCAAGGGCGACGTCGTCGAGGTGCAGCCGGCGTACTCGGAGACGGCGCACCGGATCTCCTTCTTCGGCGACGAGGTGGAGGCGATCACGCACTTCGACCCGCTCACCGGCGAGGTGCTCGCGAAGCACGACGCGATCACGATCTTCCCGGCGACGCAGTACGTCACCTCGAAGCCGACGATCGAGCGCGCGGCCGGCGAGATCCGGCACGAGCTCGAGGAGCAGGTGCGGCGGTTCGAGACGGAGGGGAAGATGCTCGAGGCGCACCGGATCCGGCAGCGCACCGAGTACGACCTCGAGATGATGCAGGAGCTCGGCTTCTGCAACGGGATCGAGAACTACTCGCGGATCCTCGACGGCCGCCCGCCCGGGTCGGCGCCGCACACGCTGCTCGACTACTTCCCGTCCGACTTCGTCGTCTTCGTGGACGAGTCGCACCAGACCGTGCCGCAGATCGGCGGCATGTACGAGGGCGACCGCTCGCGCAAGCAGACGCTCGTCGATTTCGGCTTCCGGCTCCCGTCCGCGCTCGACAACCGGCCGCTGCGCTTCGACGAGTTCCTCGCCAAGGTGCCGCAGCTCGTGTTCGTCTCGGCGACGCCGGGGCCGTTCGAGCTGCGCCACTCGGAGCGCGTCGCCGAGCAGCTGATCCGCCCGACCGGGGTCGTCGACCCCGAGGTGGAGCTGCGCCCGACGCGCAACCAGATCGACAACCTGCTGGGCGAGATCCGCAAGCGCGAGCAGGCGGGCGAGCGGACGCTCGTCACGACGCTGACGAAGAAGATGGCGGAGGACCTGACCGACTACCTGCTCGAGTCGGGGGTGAAGGCGCGCTACCTCCACTCGGAGATCGACACGCTCCAGCGGATCCAGATCGTGCGCGAGCTGCGGCTCGGCGAATACGACGTGCTCGTCGGCGTCAACCTCCTGCGCGAGGGGCTCGACCTGCCGGAGGTGTCGCTCGTCGCGATCCTCGACGCCGACAAGGAGGGCTTCCTGCGCGGTCGCACCTCGCTGATCCAGACGATCGGCCGCGCCGCGCGGAACATCCACGGCACCGTGCTCATGTACGCCGACAAGCAGACCGAGGCGATCAAGGCGGCGCTGGACGAGACCGACAGGCGCCGGGCGATCCAGCTCGCCTACAACGAGGAGCACGGGATCAGCCGCGGACGATCACCAAGGGCGTCACCGACATCGCCGAGATGCTGATGCTCGACCAGCCGCACGTGCCGGCCCGCCGGCGGCGCGGCGCGGCCAAGGTCGAGGGGCTGAGTCGCGAGGAGCTGGAGAAGCTCGTCGTCACGCTCGAGGAGGAGATGCTCGTCGCCGCCGAGGAGCTGCGCTTCGAGTACGCGGCGAAGCTCCGCGACGAGATCAGGGACCTGCGCCGGGAGCTCCAGGCGCTCGAGGAGGTGAAGGCCTAGCATCTCCGGCCATGTCCACCGCGGACAGCACGAGTCCGTGACGGTTCCGTTGCGGTGTCTGACACCGGGGCATGTCCGGAAAGGGCGGGAGGCGCGGGCAGGGGAGCGGCGTTGCCGGATCGGACGTGTCCCCGGCGGCCTGCGCGAGCGGTGACGGAGTCGTGACGATCCGTGTCACGAACGGGCCGCGGTAGGCTGCGACCCATGTGCCGCAGCATCCACACGCTCTACAACGTCCAGCCGGGGGCGAGCAAGCCCGAGGCCCGGGCGGCCGCGCTCCAGTACGTCCGCAAGATCAGCGGCTACCGGAAGCCGTCGCGCGCGAACGAGGCCGCCTTCGAGCGGGCGGTGGACGAGATCGCCGCCGTCTCGTGGCGGCTGCTCGGCGAGCTCGAGACCGCCGCGCCCCCGCGCGTGCGCGAGCACGTGCACGCGTAACGCTACGCTCCTCGGATGTTCGCAAGCGTCGTCGCCCTGCTCGTCTCCGCGTTCGTCACCGGGGCGCTCGCCCGCTTCGCCGTGCCCGGCCCGGATCCGATGCCCGCGTGGCTGACGGTCATGATCGGGCTCGCGGGCTCGGTGATCGGCTGGGGCATCGTCGTCGCGACGATCGGGCCCGACGCGTCGTGGGTCGGGATCGTGAGCTTCCTCGTGGCGATCGCGCTCGTCGTCGGGTATCGCCGGTTCGTGCAGCGGCGGCCGCTGTGGGGCCCCGAGGCGTACCGCTTCCCCGAGCGCGGCGTGGGCGTCCAGCAGTACCGCGAGCGGCTCGAGCGCGCGGGCATCGATCCCGACCGGATCGGCACGCCGTTCGCGATGGCCCAGCCCGACGCCGGCGAGGCGTCCGGTCCCGGCGCCGGGCCGCAGGCGCAGTCGCAGCGGGGGCAGGCCGAGGATCCGACCGAGAACCCGGCCCACTTCCTGCGGCTGCTCGAGGAGCTGCACGACGCCGGCGTGCTCGCCGACGACGAGTTCGAGGCCTCCCGCTTGCGGCTGCTCGAGCGGCTGCGCGGCTAGAAAGGAGAAGGATGCTCTCGCTGCTGCTCTTCCTCGCGATCTGGGGCCTCGTCGTCGGGGCGCTCGCCCGGCTCGCCCTGCCCGGGCCCGATCCGATGGGGATCCTCGCCACGATCGGCCTCGGCCTCGCCGGCTCCTTCGCCGGCGGGCTCATCGCCGGCCTGCTCTGGCACCGGGCGGCCGGCTTCGTCTTCTCGGTCATCGGCTCGGTCGCGCTGCTCTACGCGCACCGCCGCTTCGTCCAGCACCGGCCGCTGACCGGGTCCGGCGCGAAGCGGCTGCCACCGAGCGGCTAGCGCTCGACGGTGAGCGCGCCGAGCCCGCGCGGGAACGTCCGCCGGGCAGTCAGGCCCCAGTCGCCGCCGCGCCAGGTGTACGTCAGCACGGCCAGCGTCTCCTCGCCGGCCTCGTAGACGTGGAGCCCGCGCGCCTCGCCGAGCCGGCTCGGGCGCGGCCGGCCGAAACCGGGCGCGATCGAGACGACCGCCGCCCTCACGTCGCCCTCGACCACCTCGAACTCGTGCCGCTCGCTCACGGCCGCCTGGTGGATGTGCCCGGTGAGGATCAGGTCGGCGCCGGCGGAGACGAGTGCGCGCAGCACGCGGTTCCGGTGCGAGACGGGCCGTTTCCGCGACGCCCGCCACGGCGCCCCGAGCAGGTGGTGGTGCAGTACCGCGATCCGGTAGGCGCCCTCCGCCGCCTCGCCGAGCCGCTCAGCCGCCCGGCGCAGCTGGCCGTCGCCGAGCGCCCCGCCCTGGTGGCGGAACGGTCGCGCCGAGTTGAGGCCGATCGCGTGCAGCGAGGCCGAGGCGTGGGTCGGCTCGGTCGTCTCCCAGAGCCGCTCGAACTCCCGCCAGGGGCTCGTGAAGCGGGCCGGGAACGTGTACGGGAGGTCGTGGTTGCCCGGCACGGCGAGCACCGAGGGTCCGAGCGAGCGCAGGAACCGGTGGGCCCGCTCGTGCTGCTCGCGCCGGCCCCGGTTGGTCAGATCGCCCGACGCGACGACCAGCTCGGGTGCGACGCGCTCGACGAGCGACGCGAGCGCGCGCTCGACCTGCGCATCCTCACGGGTACCCGTGTGTAGATCGGATACGTGGAGGATGCGTGCCGTCACGACCGAATGAGGCTATAGATTCAGGGCATGGCCGAAGAACCCACCGAGATCTTCGACGACCTGTACCTGGGGCTGCGGGCCGGCGGCGCCCTGCGCAAGCAGCGGCGCGGCGAGGAGTTGACGACCGAGGAACAGGAGGCGCTGGGGCGCTGGCAGCGGCTTTCCACCCGGCGCAAGGCGGTCGCGGTGAGCGGCTTCGCCGTCGGCACCTTCGGGCTCGGCTTCACGCTCGGCGGGCTCGTCTTCGGCAAGTGGCGCAAGGCCTGAGCCGGACCGGCTAGGCCGCCGCCGCGGCGCGCCCGGCGCGGGCGCCGGCCCAGGTACGGATCGCCCCGAGCTGCGCGAGCGCCGCCGCGGCGCCGAGCAGGTCGATCACGAGCGGCGTGTCCCAGTAGTAGAACGTGCTCATCGGGTCGAGCGCGAGCCGGACGAAGGCGGCCGCGGCCGGCACGACGAAGACGGCGGCCGCGGAGCCGCGGATCGCGCGCGCGAGCCCGCCCGCGACGGCGACGGTCACGGCCGCCTGGAGCACCCGCAGCGGCCATGGGAACGCGTGCAGGTGCGGGAGCAGGAGGTGGATCGCACCACCGGTGACGACCCAGCGGTGGTCGAACATGTGGAAGTCGCCGCCGAGCACGAACGGCGCGAGCAGCAGCGCGAGCACGGATCCCGCGAGCGCCGCGCCACGGGCCGCGTCGCGCAGGCGCGGAGCGAGCGCGAGCACGGCGACGCCGAGGATCCCCCAGAGCTCGAAGCCGGCGGAGGCGCCGACGAGCAGGCCGGCACGCAGGACGCGGCCCTGCCGCGCGTCGCGCGCGGCGAGCAGCCAGAGCAGCGCACCGGCGGGCTCGGCGAAGTGCCCGAGCGAGAACGGGTGCGTGACGAGCCCGAGCGGGATCGCGGCCGCGGCGACGAGCGCGAGCGGCAGCGGCCGCCGGCCGGCGAACGCCGCCGTCCCGGCGACGAGCGCGCCCGCGACGAGCAGGTCGGAGACGACGGCGAGCGCCGCGGTCGAGCCGCCGAGCGCGCCGCGGAGCAGGCTCGCGAGCGCGAGCTGGAGCGGCCCCGCCTGGACGAGCGCGTCCGCGTAGGTGTGGCGCCAGGCGCCGGACAGCATCGTCGTGCCGGCGTCGGCGAAGATGCGGAAGTCCTCGCCGATGTAGCCGTGGGTCGAGCGCACGGCGGCGACGACCGTCGCCGCGAGGAAGACGGCGGCGACGACCTCGAAGCGTCCGGGACGAAGAAGGCGCATACCGGAAGATCGGCAGCCGCCCGCTCCCGCTTGACCCGGCCGCAGGTGTCCGGGCCGGGAGCGATCAACAGGTATCGCCGCGGGCACGGCGAATGAGCAGGCCCATGCTCGACACGGGCGACGAGCGGGTCTGCCTCGACGCGCGCCGCCACGGCGTCGTCCTGGTGCGCCCGCTGCTGCGCGCCCTCGCGACCGCCGTGCTCGGCGTCGCGGGGGTTCTCGCCGGCTGGCCCCTCTCGGTCGCGGGCGCGTGCCTGCTCCTGCTCGCCGCAGTCCTCGCCGTCGCCGCGGTCTGGCGCTGGGACCGGACGCAGATCGTCCTGACCAGCGAGAAGCTCTTCGTCGTGTACGGCGTCGTGCGCCGGCGGTCGGCGTCCGTGCGCCTCGGTGGGATCGGCGCGGTCGAGCTCGAGCAGTCGCTCCCGGGCCGGATCCTCGGCTACGGGACGATCTGCGCGGGCGAGCTGGAGATCGCCTGCGTCGCCGAGCCGCGCGTCGTGGTCGGCGCTGTCCAGAGGCTTCTCGTTCCTTAACCGAGCCTTCATCCGGGCCGGGCTACCGTGCCGGGAGTGCTCCGGCTCGAACGACACCGGCTCGGCCCGCGCGTCTACGTGCTCGGCGTCCGCGTGCACGAGTTCGCGCTCGGGCTCGTCGTGCTCGCCGTGCTGCTCGCCGGCGGCGTCACGGAGCTCTGGGAGCTGACGCTGCGCACCGAGACCGTGATCCTCGCCGGCTCGTGGCTCGTGGCCAAGGACTGGCGCGACCTCTTTCCGTCGAAGCGGAACACCGCCGCGTGGGGCCTGCTCCCGCACCGCGTGCCGCGCGACTGATCATCCCTTCACGAACACACGTTCGCTGGATACAATGACCGCCGAACATGGCTGCCGACGAGCTGGTCGTCCACGGCGCCCGCGAGCACAACCTCAAGGACATCACCGTCCGGCTGCCGCGGAACCGCCTGATCTGCATCACCGGGCTCTCCGGCTCCGGCAAGTCCTCGCTCGCCTTCGACACGATCTACGCCGAGGGCCAGCGCCGCTACGTCGAGTCGCTCTCCGCGTACGCGCGCCAGTTCCTCCAGATGATGGAGAAGCCGGACGTCGACCACATCGACGGCCTCAGCCCGGCGATCTCGATCGACCAGAAGACGACCTCGCGCAACCCGCGCTCGACCGTCGGCACTGTGACCGAGATCTACGACTACCTGCGCCTGCTGTACGCGCGGGTCGGGCGGCCGCACTGCCCGGTCTGCGGCAAGCCGATCGCGGGGCAGTCGATCGACGCGATCGTCGACCAGGTGCTGCGGCTCGAGGAGGGGACGCGCTTCACGGTCAACGCGCCGCTCGTGCGCGGCCGCAAGGGCGAGTTCAAAGACGTCTTCGAGGAGCTGACCCGCGAGGGCTTCACGCGCGTGAAGGTGGACGGCGAGCAGCACCTGCTCGAGGACGGGGTGCCGGAGCTCGACAAAAAGTTCAACCACACGATCGAGGTGGTCGTGGACCGGCTCGTGATGCGCGCCGACCTGCGCCTGCGGCTCACCCAGTCGATCGAGGCGGCGGCCGGCCTCGCCGAGGGGCTCGTCGCGATCGACGTCGTCGACGGCGAGCCGCTCCTCTTCTCCGAGAACTTCGCCTGCCCCGACCACGGCGTCTCGCTGCCGGAGCTGCAGCCGCGCATCTTCTCGTTCAACGCCCCGCACGGCGCCTGCCCGCGCTGCACCGGCCTCGGCTCCCAGCAGGAAATCGATCCCGACCTGCTCGTGCCGGATCCCTCGCTCTCGATCGACGACGGCGCGCTCGTGCCCTGGTCGGTCGGCGGCTCCTCGGGCTTCTACGAGGCCGTGATCCGCGCGATCGCCGAGCGCTACGAGATCGACACCTCGCAGCCGTGGTCGGCGCTGTCCGAGGAGCAGCAGAACTGGTTCCTGCACGGCACGAACGGCGAGCGGATCTACGTCCAGTACCGCAACCGGATGGGCCGGCGGCGCCAGTACATGCTCGCCTTCGACGGGATCGTCGCGAGCCTCCAGCGCCGCTACAAGGAGACCGACTCCTCGCAGCAGCGCGAGCGGATCGAGGAGTACATGTCGCTGCGGCCCTGTCCGGTCTGCAAGGGCGCGCGGCTGAAGCCCGAGGTGCTGGCGGTGACCGTCGGCGGGCAGTCGATCCACGCGTTCACGCGGATGTCGGTGGGGCGGGCGCTCGAGTTCCTCGACGAGCTCGACCTGACCCAGACCGAGCAGCTGATCGGGCACCGGATCCTCAAGGAGATCCGCGAGCGGCTGACCTTCCTCGACGACGTCGGCGTCGGCTACCTGACGCTCGATCGCGCGGCGGCGACGCTCTCGGGCGGCGAGGCGCAGCGGCTGCGGCTGGCGACGCAGATCGGCTCGCAACTCGTCGGCGTGCTCTACATCCTCGACGAGCCGTCGATCGGCCTGCACCAGCGCGACAACGCGCGCCTGATCGACACGCTCGAGCGGCTGCGCGACATCGGCAACACCGTCGTCGTCGTCGAGCACGACGAGGAGATGATGCGCCGCTCCGACTGGCTCGTGGACATGGGGCCGGGCGCGGGCCTGCACGGCGGCGAGGTCGTGGCGGAGGGCCCGGCGGCGAAGGTGGCCCGCAACAAGAAGTCGGTCACCGGGCAGTTCCTCGCCGGCGCGCGCGAGATCGCGGTCCCGGAGCGGCGCGGCGACGACCGCGGCTCGTTCCTCGTGCGCGGCGCGGCCCAGCACAACCTGAAGGGGATCGACGTCGAGTTCCCGGTGGGCAAGTTCGTCGTCGTCACCGGCGTCTCCGGCTCGGGCAAGTCCACGCTCGTGAACGAGATCGTCTACAAGGCGCTCGCGAACCGGCTCAACCGGGCGCGGGTGAAGCCGGGCGCGCACGAGGGCGTGGACGGGATCGAGGTCTTCGACAAGGTGATCGAGATCGACCAGAAGCCGATCGGGCGGACGCCGCGCTCGAACCCGGCCACGTACACCGACCTGTTCACGCACATCCGCGAGCTGTACTCGCTGTCGCCGGAGGCGAAGGTGCGCGGCTACAAGCCGGGGCGGTTCTCGTTCAACGTGCGCGGCGGCCGCTGCGAGACGTGCAAGGGCGACGGCCAGATCAAGATCGAGATGCACTTCCTGCCGGACGTCTACGTGCCGTGCGAGACGTGCAAGGGCGCGCGCTACAACCGCGAGACGCTCGAGGTGCGCTTCAAGGGCAAGAGCATCGCGGACGTCCTCGAGATGTCGGTCGAGGAGGCGCTCCAGTTCTTCGCCAAGATCCCGAAGATCCGGCGGCGGCTGCAGACGCTGCACGACGTCGGGCTCGACTACATCAAGCTGGGGCAGCCCGCGACGACGCTCTCCGGCGGCGAGGCGCAGCGCGTGAAGCTCGCCTCGGAGCTGTCGAAGGTTGCGACCGGGAAGACGCTCTACATCCTCGACGAGCCGACGACGGGGCTGCACTTCGCCGACATCGAGAAGCTGCTGGAGACGCTGCAGCGGCTCGTGGACGGCGGCAACACGATGCTCGTCATCGAGCACAACCTCGACGTGATCAAGCAGGCCGACTGGCTCGTGGACCTCGGCCCCGAGGGCGGCGAGGCGGGGGGCGAGATCGTCGCGACGGGCACCCCGGAGGACGTCGCGCAGGTCGAGGGCAGCTTCACGGGCGCCTTCCTGCGCCAGGTTCTCCCGGCGCCCGCCGTCGCGGCCGCGTAGCCGCTCCACGCCGCCACGGGTCGCTGCTCCTCAGGCCGGGGCCAGGCCCGAATACGGAGACGTCACGTCTTCGTCACGCGCGCACCGCTGTTGAACACCGCGCGTTCGCCAGGTGCAGGATGCAATTCCGTCTCGCCCACGTCACGGGGCCTGGCCCCGGCCGTTCGACGAGCGTGCGGCGATCGCCGGTTCAGAGCACGGCCTGCGTCTGGGTGACGCGGGCGACGAGCTTGCCCGCGTCGTCGTAGAGCTCCGTGTCGACGACGATCGTCCGCCGGCCGGTGTGGAGCGGCCGCGAGACGGCGTGGACGTGGCCCGCCCGGACGGGGCCGAAGAAGTTCGTCTTCGACTCGATCGTCGCCGTCCCGCCCGAGCCCTCCGGCAGGTTGAGGAACGCGCAGAAGCCGCCGGTGTTGTCGGCGAGGCCCATCAGCGCGCCGCCGTGGAGGATCCCGCCGGCGGTGCAGAGCTCCCCGCTCCACGCCAGCCTCGCCCGCACCTCGTGCGGCGAGGCGGAGACCATCTCGATGCCGAGAAACGCCGTGAACGGCGAGGCGGCGGCGACCTGCGCGGTCAGCTCCGGGTCGGGCGAGGAGTCCACACGCCGAGTCTCGCACGCTGCGTCTCCCCGGAGCGGGGGAAGCACACAGGTCGTGAGGGGACCCGTCCCGGCGGGCCCGGCTACGCTGGCGGGGTGAGCACGGACAGCGCACCCGCCTCCGCGCTCGAGCGGAACTGGTGGCTGCGCGCCCCGGCGGTGCTCGCCGCGCCGCGCGCGGTCTTCGCCTCGCTGCGCGACGAGTCGGACGAGGCGGTCGAGGCGCGGCAGGAGCCGATCTCCGCGCTCGCCGGGCTCGCCGGGATCGGCGCCGTGCTCGGCACGCCGGTCGCCCGGCACCTGCTCAACGACGCCTCCGTCACGCTCGCGCTCATCCCCGTCTGGGCCTTCATCGGCGGCGCGGTCTACGCGCTCGCCGCCTACTGGCTCGGCGGCGGGCTCCTCTACGGCGCCGCGCGCCGGCTCGGCGGGCTCGGCAGCTACCGGCGCGCCCGCCACACGCTCGCCCTCGCCTCGGCGCCGCTCGCGCTCGCGCTCGTCACGCTCTGGCCGGTACGGATCGCCGTCTACGGCCAGGACCTCTTCCGCACCGGCGGAAACGACTACGGCCGCGGCGACGCGGTCTTCGGCACCCTCTTCCTCGCCGCCTTCGCCTGGAGCGCCTGGCTGCTGCTCGTCGGCGTCCGCACCGTCCACGGCTGGACGTGGGGGAGGGCGGCCGCGGCGATCGCGCTCGCCGCCGCGTTCCCGGCGCTGATCGTCGCCGCGACGACCCTGTAGCGGAAAGCCCGCAACCCCGTTCCGAACCGGCGCGGATGCCGCCGGGCGCGCGGCCGGGCATCGTCGCCGCATGGAGACCATGTGGGCGATCCGCAAGCGCGGTCCGGAACCGGGCCTCTCGCTCGACGAGGTACCCGTCCCCACGCCGGCCGACGACGAGGTGCTCGTCCGGGTCGAGGCGGCGAGCGTCTGCGGCACCGACCTCCACATCCACCGCTGGGACGACTGGGCACAACAGCGGATCAAGCCGCCGCTGACGCTCGGGCACGAGTTCGCCGGCACCGTGGTCGAGACCGGCCGGAACATCCGCAACGTCGCCACCGGCGACTACGTCTCCGCGGAGAGCCACGTCACCTGCGGCGCCTGCTACCACTGCCGCACCGGCCGCGCGCACATGTGCGAGCGGACGCGGATCCTCGGCGTGGACTGCGACGGCGCCTTCGCCGAGTACGTCGCCGTCCCCGAGTCGGTGATCTGGCAGAACGACCGCGCGAAGCTGCCGCCCGAGATCGCGACGCTGCAGGAGCCGTTCGGGAACGCCGTCTTCGCGGTCAGCCACGTCGACCTCGCCGGCAAGAGCGTCGCCGTCCTCGGCTGCGGGCCGGTCGGGCTGTTCAGCATCGGGATCGCGCGCGCGTACGGCGCCGGCCGCGTGCTCGCGTCCGACCGGACCCCGTTCCGGCTCGGGCTCGCCGAGCGGATGGGCGCCCTCACCCTCGACGCGCGCGAGCCCGGCGACGCCGCCGAGCGCTTCCTCGCGCTGAACGAGGGCGAGCATCCGGATGTCGTGCTCGAGATGTCCGGCGCGCCCGAGGCGATCGCCGACGCGTTCCGGATCGTCCGCAACGGCGGCCGCGTGATCCTGTTCGGGATCCCCGCGCGCCCGGTCGAGATCGACGTCGCCGAGGCGCTGATCTTCAAGAACCTCGACGTCTCCGCGGTCAGCGGCCGGCAGGTCTGGGACACGTGGTACCGGACGCGCTGGCTGCTCGAGCACGGCGTCGTCGACCTGCGCCCGCTGATCACCGAGGAGCTGGAGATGGCCGACTTCGAGCGCGCGTTCGCCCTGCTCCAGGCGGGCGAGGCGTGCAAGCTCGTGCTCCACCCGAGCCCGGTGCGCGAAGAGGCGCTGGCGGCAGCGTGAGCGCGCTCCGCGACCAGGTCGGCGCCGAGCTGGAGGCGCTGCGCGAGGCGGGGACGCTGAAGCGCTTCAACACGCTCGAGTCGGCGCAGGGCCCGGTCGTGCGCATGGCCGGCCGCGGCGAGGTGATCGTCCTCTCCTCGAACAACTACCTCGGCCTCGCCGACCACCCGGACGTCGTCGCCGCCGGGATCGAGGGGCTCGAACGCTACGGCGCCGGCACCGCGTCGGTGCGTTTCATCTGCGGGACGTTCGTGCCGCACCTCGAGCTCGAACGCGACCTCGCGGAGCTGTCCGCGACCGAGGCGGCGCTCACCTACGTCTCCTGCTGGAACGCGAACGAGGCCGCGATCCCGACGCTCGCCGACGAGCACACCGTGATCCTCTCCGACGAGCTGAACCACGCCTCGATCATCGACGCGACCCGGCTCGCGAAGGTGGAGCGGAAGGTGCGGTACGCGCACTCCGACATGGGCGAGTTGCGCGACGCGCTCCGCGCCTGCGAGCCCGGGCAGCGGAAGCTGATCCTCACCGACGGCGTCTTCTCGATGGAGGGTGACCTCGCGAAGCTGCCGGACATCCTCGAGCTCGCGCGCGCCCACGAGGCGATCGTGCTCGTGGACGACTCGCACGGCGTCGGCGTCGTCGGCCGGATGGGGCGCGGCGTCGCCGAGCACTTCGGCGTCGAGGGCCAGGTGGACGTCCTCACCGGGACGCTCGGCAAGGCGCTCGGCGGCGCGGCCGGCGGCTACGTCGCCTCGTCCCACGAAGTCTGCGAGCTGCTCGCGCAGCGCTCGCGGCCCCAGCTGTTCTCGAACGCGCTGCCGCCGACGGTCGCGTGCAGCGCCCGCGCGGCGGTGCGGGTGCTGCTGGAGCGGCCGGACCTGGTGGCCCGGCTGCGCGAGAACACGCGCTGGTTCCGCGGCGCGCTGCGCGAGCGGGGCTTCGCGCCGCTGGAGGGCGACAGCGCGATCATCCCGATCATCGTCGGCGAGACCGCGCGCGCGATCGAGATCTCCGAGCGGCTGCTCGAGCGCGGGGTCTTCGTCACCGGCTTCGGCTATCCCGTCGTGCCGGAGGGCACCGCGCGCGTCCGCGTGCAGATGTCCGCCGCGCTCGAGCCGGTGCACCTCGAGCGGGCGCTCGAGGCGTTCGTCGAGGTCGGCCGCGAGACCGGCCTCGTTCCGGCGTGACCGGCCCCCGGGCCGGGTGACGGTCCGCTACGTGCGCCCGGAGGCGGCCTTGAACGCCTTCAGCTCCTCCTCGGGCATGGCGTAGGTGTGCTGCGGCTCCGGGAAGGCGCCGCTGCGCACCTCCTCGGCGTAGCGGCCGAGTGCCTCGACGATCGTGTCGCCGAGGTCGGCGTAGCGCTTCACGAACCGCGGTGCGCGGCCCTCGTAGTAGCCGAGCATGTCGTGCCAGACGAGCACCTGGCCGTCGCAGTCGGCGCCCGCGCCGATCCCGATCGTCGGCACCGCGAGCGCGGCCGTCGCCGCCTTCGCCACCGCCGGCGGCACCGCCTCGAGCACGACCGCGAAGCAGCCGGCCTTCTGGAGCGCCAGTGCGTCCGCGACGAGCGCCGCCGCCTGCTCCGCCGTCCGCCCCTGCGCCTTGAAGCCGCCCAGCCCGGTCGCCGTCTGCGGCGTCAGGCCGACGTGCCCCATCACCGGAATGCCCGCGCCGGCGATCGCCCGGGCGCGCGAGACCGTCGTGCCGCCGCGCTCGAGCTTCACCGCGTCGGCGCCGCCCTCCTTCACGATCCGCACCGCGTTGTGCACCGCCTGCTCGTCCGACTCCTCGTAGGAGCCGAACGGCATGTCCCCGATCACGAGCGGCCGCTTCGCGCCGCGCGCCACCCACTGGGTCATGAACACGATCTCGTCGAGGGAGACGGCGACCGTCGACTCGCGACCGTGCACGACCATGCCGGAGGAGTCGCCGACGAGGATCAGGTCGACGCCGGCCGCGTCGGCGAGGCGGCCGCTCGGGGCGTCGTAGGCGGTGACCATCACGATCTTGTCGCCGCGCCGCTTCATCTCCAGCAGCTCGGGCAGCGGCAGCTTGCCGGCGGTCCAGGACGCGTAACGCGGGGGCTTCTCGCTCATCGGATCTCTCCTTCCAGGAGGACGTTGTCGAGCAGGCGGGTCGAGCCGACGCGGGCCGCGGCGGCGAGCAGGAGCGCGTCGTCGAGGGCGAGCAGCTCGACGTAGTCGGGGTCGAGGCCGTTCAGGGCGCTGCGGGCGGCCGCCACCGGGTCGCGGCCGAGGCGGTGCGCTTCGGCGCCCGCGGCGAGGGCGCGGGGGAGGGCGAGGGCCTGCGCCCGCTCCGTCGGCGAGAGGCGCCCGTTGCGGGACGAGACGGCGAGCCCGTCCGGGTCGCGCACGGTCGGGATGGCGCGGATCTGCAGCGGCAGGTCGAGGTCGCGGACGAGCGTCCGGACGACCGCGAGCTGCTGCGCGTCCTTCTGGCCGAAGTACGCGCGGGCGGGGCGGACGAGGTTGAAGAGCTTCAGGCAGACCGTGGCGACGCCGCGGAAGTGGCCCGGGCGCGCCTCGCCCTCGAGGCCGCGCGAGGCGCTCTCCACATCGACCCAGGTCTCGAAGCCGGGCGGGTACAGCTCGTCCGCGGCCGGCGCGAAGACGGCGTCCGCGCCCGCCTCCTCCGCGAGCCGCAGGTCGCGCGCCTCGTCCCGCGGGTAGGCGGCGAGGTCGGCGGAATCGTCGAACTGGGCCGGGTTGACGAAGATCGAGACGACGACCGCGTCGTTCTCGGCGCGCGCGGCCTCGATCAGCGCCAGATGCCCGCCGTGCAGCGCGCCCATCGTGGGCACGAGCCCGACGGGCTCGCCGAGCCCGGTCCGCGCCTCCTGCAGCTCGGCGACCGTCCGGGCGAGGATCACGAGAGCGTCACCGTCGCGTCCGCGAGCGTCTCGTACAGGTGGTCGAGCTCCGGGCGCGCGGCGTGGATCGCGTCCTTGTGCGCCTGCACGGTCGCCCAGTCGCCGCGCGCGATCGGCCCGGTCAGCTCGAAGCCGGTCTCGATCGTGCGCTCCATCAGCGGTACGAGCGCCTCCGGCGGCGCGCCCGCCGACTCGAAGAGCAGCGACGCGGCCCGGTGCAGGGTCACGAGGTAGTTCGAGGCCAGCGCGGCGCCCGCGTGGTAGAGCGTGCGCGCCCCGTCCGGCAGCTCGAACGGGCGCAGGCCGAGCGTCTCGGCGAGCCACCGCGCGACCGCGAGCGCCTCTTCCGTCTCCGCCGTGACCGCGGCCCAGGCCCCGTCGAATTGCTCCGCCCCTCGCCGGAGCGTGAACGTCTGGAGCGGGTGCACGGAGAAGCGACGCTCGTGCGGGTCGAGCGCCGCGAGCGGCGTCGCCCCCGAGACGTGCGCGACCCACGGGCCATTCGAGCCACGTCCGGGGGTCAGACCCCGGGCCACGTCCGCGATCGCCGTGTCCGGGACGCAGAGCAGCACGAGCTCCGGGTCGTCCTCGCCCACGGCGAGGCCCCGCTCGCCCAAACGGGCGGTGACAGCCGAGCCGACGCGGCCCGAGCCGATGACGCGAATCCGTTCGACCATTGCTCGCTCCAGCTCCGTAGCGGATGCCGGGCAGAGCTCAGTGTAGACGGAAACGGGCGGGCGAAGCGCTCAGGCCGCCAGGCGGCTGCGCACCGCCGCGCGGGCGCGCCCGACGACGGCGTCGTCGCCGTGCAGCACCGCGACGACGTTCGTCCCGGCGAGGATCGCTCCGAGCTCGAAGGCGAGCTGGTCGGGATCGGCGCCGGACGGGAGCTCGTCCCGCTCGCCCGCCGTCCGCGCCTCGTGGGCGAGCAGCTCCCGCCATTCGAGCTGGTAGCGGGCGACGCGGTCGTGGACGGGGCCCGGGCGGGCTCCCAGCTCCGCGGAGGCGGCGACGAAGAAGCAGCCGCCCGGGAAGACACGGCGCTCGACGTAGGAGAGGTAGCCCTCGCAGAGGGCGAGCAGCCGCGGGCGGCCCGGCTCCGCGCCGGCGAGCGCGGGGGCGACGATCTCGGCGACGAAGCTCTCCCGGGCGGCGTCGACCGTCGCGAGCTGCAGCTCCTCCTTCGAGCCGAAGAGGACGTAGACGCTGCTCTTCGGCATGCCGGCCGCGTCCGCCAGGCGGCCGATCGACAGGCCGTCGAGCCCCTCGATCGTCGCCAGCTGCGCCGCCTGCTCGAGCACCCGCGCGCGCGAGCGCTCGCCCGGCGCGCGTCGGCGCGGGGAGGGGGCGGTGGCGGGGGAGGTCTCGCTCATCCACTTGACATCGTAGACGAACGTTCGTACAGTAGCGTGAACGATCGTTCGTACAAGGGAGGAAGCATGACGGCCACGACCACGACGGAGACGGTGCGCGCACGCCAGGCGCCGCTCCGCACGCTCTACGCCCGCGACCCCGGCGCGGCGATGATCCCCAAGCGCGCCCGCTGCGGCCCCGCGGACGCGCGCGACCCCTTCCACGGCGCGGTCGTGCCCGAGAACGCGGCCCGCCCGGAGGCGCCCTTCGGCGTCGTCTGGGACTACGGGATCGACGAGTCGGTCGGCGGCCTCGACGACCGGCCGAATCCGGGCCAGCTCCTGTGCGTCGCGCTCGCGACGTGCCAGGACGGGCTGATCCGGATGATGGCCGGCGCGCTCGGGATCGAGCTCGAGGAGCTCGAGGTGGAGGTGACCGGCCTCGTCGACGTCCGCGGAACGCTCAACCTCGACCCCGGGGTGCCGGTCGGCTTCCAGTCGCTGGAGATGTCGGTGCGTCTGCGGGCTGCGCCCGGCACGCCGCCGCGCCTGCTCGAGCGGCTTCGCTACGGCTCCGAGCGGCTCTGCGTCAACCTCGAGACGCTCCGCAAGGGCGTCCCGGTCGAGACGCGGTACGAGCTCAGGGCGGACTGAGCGCCCGGGCCGGCTCCGCGGAGCTGCTCCAAGGTCAGTAGGGGCGCTCAGCGCGATCCGCGCGGACGCGGATGCGCCCCTGTGAGGCCACACGGACGCTACGGGCGATGCCGGTCAACGTCTGGACGGTGACGGCCGCCGCCGCCGTCACGGCGCTCGCGACCGGGCTCGGCGCGGTCCCGTTCGTGTTCCTGCGCAACGGGATGGCACGGCGGTGGCTCGGCACCTCGAACGCGGTCGCGTCGGGGTTCATGCTCGCCGCCAGCGTCGGGTTGATCTGGCAGGGGGTCGGGCTCGGCCCGGGACGGGTCGTGCTCGGCGCGCTCGCGGGCGGGGCGTTCATCCTCGCCTTCCGGCGCCTGCTCGGCGACCACGAGAACCTCGTCCTGGGCCGGCTCGCGGGCGCCGACGCGCTGAAGGCGCTCGTGATCGTCGCGGTGATGACGGTGCACTCGGCGAGCGAGGGCGTCGGCGTCGGCGTCTCCTACGGCGGCGGCGAGCGGCTCGGCGTGCTGATCACGATCGCGATCGCCGTCCACAACATCCCGGAGGGGCTCGCGATCAGCCTCGTGCTCGTCCCGCGTGGGGCGAGCGTGCGCTCGGCGGCCTGGTGGAGCGTCTTCTCGAGCCTGCCGCAGCCGCTGATCGCGCCGTTCGCGTTCCTCTTCGTCGAGGCGTTCAAGCCCGTGCTTCCGGCCGGCCTCGGCTTCGCCGCCGGGGCGATGATCTGGATGGTCTTCTCCGAGCTGCTCCCCGAGGCGATGCACGACGCCTCGAAGCGAGCGCTCGCGCTCGGCGGCGGCGGCTCGTTCGCCGTCATGCTCGGTGCGCAGATGCTGCTCTTCGGCGTGTAGCGCCGCGGCGGGACGCGGGTCGACGTCCCCCGGTGGCCGGCGCGTCGCGGCGACAGAACACCCCGACCGCACAGGGGCGCCATCGGCGAGAATCCCCCCGGTGGCGCCTCTGCGTTCCTATCTCGAGCTGTCTCTCGGCGAGTGGCTGGGCGCGCTCTCGGCACCCGTGCCCGCACCGGCGGGAGGGTCGGCGCTCGCCTACGCGACGGCCGCCGCCGCCGCCGTGCTCACGATGGCCGCCCGCGTCTCGGGAGATCCGGGGGCGGCCGCCCAGGCCGAGGCGCTGCAGGACCGCGCGGCGCCGCTGGCCCAGCGGGACGCGGAGGCCTACGAGGCCGCGATGGCGGCGCGGAGGGAGGCGGCCGACCTGCCGCCCGCCCGGCGCGACCATGCGATCGGCGAGGCGTTCGCGCGGGCCGCCGAGCCGCCGCTCGAGATCGCGCGCGTCGCCGCCGACGTCGCCGAGCTCGCGGCCGAGATCGCCGCGAACGGGAAGGCCTCGGTGCACGCGGACGCGGCCGCCGCCGCGCACCTCGCCGCGGGCGCCGCGCGCGGCGCCGTGGAGATGGTCGCGGTGAACCTGACCGCGGTCGAGAGCGACCCGCGGGTCACCGAGGCCCGGCGGCTCGCGGACGCGGCCGCGCAGGCGGCGGCCCGCATCGTCTAACGTACGAGCGATGCCCATCTACGAATACGTCTGCATGGAGTGCGAGTCGCACTTCGAGGAGCTCGTCCGGGGCGAGGAGCAGGTCTGCTGCCCCGACTGCACCGCGACCAACGTCTCGCGTCAGTTCTCGACCTTCGCCGTCCACGGCGCCGCGAAGCAGCCCAGCCTCGGCGGCGGCACCGGCGGGGGCTGCTGCGGCGGCTCCTGCGGCTGCGGTCACTAGGCCGGCGTGGCCGGGGGGGAGCAGCGCGGGCAGCTGACGCCCGGGCAGAAGGAGCGCCTCGAGGCCGAGCTCGCCGAGCTCGAGGGCCCGAAGCGCCGCGAGATCGTGGAGGCGATCGCCACCGCGCGCGGGCACGGCGACCTGTCCGAGAACTTCGAGTACCACGCGGCGAAGAACGAACAGGGGCTGCTCGAGCGGCGGATCGCGATCCTCCGCTCGCGCATCGAGAGCGCAGAGGTGATCGACGAGACGGCGGCCGCGCGGAGCGGCCTCGTCACGGTCGGCTCGACGGTCCAGCTCGAGCGTGAGGACGGCCAGACGATGGACGTCGAGATCTCGGCCGTGGACGGTGTCTCGCCGGAGTCGCCCGTCGGGCAGGCCCTGCTCGGCAAGGGCAAGGGCGACGAGATCGTCGTCGCGGCGCCGAGCGGCACCTGGCGCGCCCGCGTGGTGTCCGTCGGACGCGCGTCGTAGACTCACCGCCCGTGAGGTCAGGCTCGATGGAGCTCAACGAGGAGCGGGGGCGCCGGCTCGGCCGGTGCCGGGAGCGGGCATGAGCGCGGTTCGGGTCGAGCCTCTCGACGAGCTCGCGGCCTACGCGGAGTCGGTCGCCGGGTGCACGCGCTGCCGGCTGGCGCAGGGCCGCACCCAGGTCGTCTTCGGCGCCGGCAACCCGGACGCCGACCTGATGTTCGTCGGCGAGGCGCCCGGCTTCCACGAGGACAAGCAGGGCGTCCCGTTCGTCGGCCAGGCGGGGAAGCTGCTCGAGAAGCTGCTGGCGGGCATCGGCCTGACGCGGCAGGACGTGTACATCGCGAACGTCCTCAAATGCCTCAGATACAACGCGCTCGTCCAGCTCGGGGATGGATCCTGGGAGCGGATCGGACGACTCGTTCGCAACGGCTACGCCGGGGCGGTGATGTCCGTTGACGGTCATGGGCGTCTCGTACCCCGACGAGTAACGGGTTGGCACGAGACGCCGCTGGGTGATCGGCGCGTCTTCAAGCTCACGTACCGGTCGGCGAAGAACGCCGGCCGCGGCCGCGTCAGCATCCAGCTGACGGGAGACCACGAGATCTTGACGGAACGTGGCTGGGTGGCTGCGGCAGAAGTCTCCACCGGCGATCGCGTTGCGACGGGACAGGGGCTGAGCGCGCTTGCGCGGGACGTGGTGTGCGGCACGTTGCTCGGCGACGGCTCGATCAGCTCGGGGCGCGGTCATCTCGCCATGTCGCACTCGCTCGTGCAGGGCGAGTACGCGCGTTTCAAGGCCGACCTGCTTGCGGAGCTGGGCGCGTCCGTCGATGAGCTCAAGGTCGCGGCCGCGGTCGGAGCGCCCCACCTGTACGACACGGTCCACGTCAGGACGCGAGCCCATCGCGCGATCCGTGTTCTCGCACGCGAGTTCTACGGACCCGAGAAGCACGTGCCGGCGTGGCTGGCGGAGGGCCTCACGGATCGGATGGTCGCAATCTGGTTCATGGACGACGGCCACACGCGCATTCGGCGAGACCGCCGTCCGCTCGCCGAGATCGCGACGTGCGGATTCGACGATCGCGACATCGCTGTGCTTCTCGACGGCTTGGCGCGTCTGGGGCTTCCCGCCAAGGCGCTTCGCGGTCGCATCTACTTCGATGTCGAGACGACGCAGAGGCTGTGCGAGACGATCGCGCCGTTCGTGCCGCCGGTGATGCGCTACAAGCTCTGCCCGGAGGTCGAATCGCGCGTGCCGTTCGACCGCTCTCGGCTCGAGCCGGGACCGTTGGAGGTGTTGTACGACGACGTGGAGATCGAGGACGTGACCGATGCGCCCCGAACCGACACGACGTTCTTCTGTATCGATGTCGACGAGACGCACAACTTCGTCACTGCAGGCGGTGTCGTCCACAACTGCCGCCCGCCGGGCAACCGCGACCCGCAGGCGGACGAGATCGAGGCCTGCGAGTCGCACCTCTTCCGCCAGATCGAGCTGATCGAGCCCGTGATGATCGCGACGCTCGGCAACTTCGCCACGAAGCTCCTCTCGGGCCGCCCGACCGGGATCACCCGCGTCCACGGCCAGGAGCAGCGGACCACCATCGCCGGGCGCAGCGTCCTGCTCTACCCGATCTACCACCCGGCCGCGGCGCTCTACACGCCCGCGATGCTGAAGGTGCTCGAGGCGGACTTCGCGCGCATCCCGGCGCTGATCGGCGGCACGACGGTTCCGGTTGCCGCAGCCACCGCGCCGCCCGAGCCCGCGCCGGCCACCTCGGTCCCGGCCGAGCAGCTCGGACTCTTCTAGAAGCGCAGCTTCTCGCCCAGGCGTCAGATGCCCTGGACGGCGACCATGTGGAGGTCGGCGGCGCCCTCGCGGAGCGCCCTCGCCTCCCGGTACTCGGGCGAGTCGTAGAAGCGCTTCACCGCCTCGAGGTCCGGGAACTCGAGCACGACGAGCCGGCTCGGCTCCCAGTCGCCCTCGAGCACGGCGAGCTCGCCGCCGCGGACGAGGAAGCGGCCGCCGCCCGCGGCGACCGCGGCGGGGGACACCGCTTTGTAGCGCTCGTACCGCTCGGGGTCGTGGACGTCCGTCTCGACGATCAGGTATGCAGGCATGCCGGGAATCTACGCTGTGCGCGTGGCCGAGAGGGTGACGACGTCGCCGGAGGAGACCGAGGAGCTGGCAGCGGGGCTCGCGCGACGGCTCGCGCCCGGCGACGTGGTGACGGTCTCGGGCGAGCTCGGCTCCGGGAAGACGACGTTCGTCCGCGGCGCCTGTGCGGCGCTCGGCGTGCGCGAGCGGGTGACGAGCCCCACCTACACGATCGGGCACCGCTACCACGGCGGCTCGCTGGAGGTTTCCCATCTCGACCTGTACCGGTTCCGGGAGGTGTCGGCGGCCGAGTGGGGCGACCTCGAGCCCTACTTCGACGATGCGGTCGCGTTCGTCGAGTGGCCGGAGGCGGGGGAGGGCGTGCTGCCGGCGCCGCGCTTCCGGGTGCATTTGCGGCATGCTGACGCGGGCAGAGCGGTGACGATCGACGAGTGCTGATTCTGGCGTTCGACACGGCGACCGAAGCGGCGACGAGCGCTCTCGTCGACGACGGCGAGCTGCTCGGCGAGCGGGCCTCCCGCGCGCAGACGCTGCTGGAGGACGTGGACGCGCTGCTCCGGCAGGGCGGCGCCCACCCCGGCGACCTCGACGGGCTCGCGGTCGGGATCGGCCCCGGCAGCTTCACCGGCCTCCGGATCGGGCTCGCGGCTGCACGCGGCCTCGCGCTCTCGCTCGGGCTCGAGGGCGCCGGGGTCTCGACGCTCGCGGCCCTCGCCGCGGGCGCGCCGGGCGCGCTGCCGGTGGTGGACGCGCGCCGGCACGAGGTCTTCACGCTCGTGGACGGCGAGCCGGCCGTTCTCGCCCCCGCCGATCTCCGCTTCGGGGCCGGAACGGTGTGCGTCGGCGACGGCGCCCGCCGCTACCGCGCGCTGCTCGAGGAACGGGGCGCGGTCGTGCCGCCGGACGGCGACGAGCGCCACCTGCCGCGGGCGCGGTTCCACGCCGCCCTCGCGGGGAAGCTCGGGCCGGTGGAGGCGATCGAGCCGCTCTACCTCCGCGTCCCCGACGCCGAGCGGACCGTGGAGCGCCCGGCATGACGACGGTCGAGCTGCGCCGCCTCGGCCTCGCCGACCTGCGCGCGATCGAGGAGATCGAGCGCGTCTCCTACCCGACGCCGTGGTCGCGCTCGATGTTCGCCGGCGAGCTCGCGAAGCCCAGCTCGATCTGCCTCGGCGCCTTCGAGGCGGACGTCGAGGAGGGTCGGCTGTGCGGATACCTGATCGTCTCCCGCTACGTCGACGCCTGGCACGTGATGAACATCGCCGTCGATCCCGACCACCGCGGCCGCGGCATCGCGACGATGCTGCTCGAGCGGCTGTTCGCCCTCACCTCCGAGGACCCGCGCCGCGGCTACACCCTCGAGGTGCGGGTCTCGAACGAGAACGCGATCCACCTGTACGAGCGGCTCGGCTTCCAGGCGCGGGGCATCCGCCGCGGCTACTACACGGACAACCGCGAGGATGCCCTGATCATGTGGAAAGACCCAGTCGCGCGCGCGGACCCCGCGTGATCCTGGGCATCGAGACGAGCTGCGACGAGACCGCTGCGGCGCTCGTCACCGAGCAGGGCGAGATCCGGTCGAGCGTCGTGTCCTCGCAGGCGGATCTCCATGCCCGGTTCGGAGGGGTCGTACCGGAGATCGCGTCGCGCCGGCATCTCGAGCTCGTGACCCCGGTCGTGCGTGAGGCGCTGTCCGCGGCGGGCGCGACCCTCGACGACGTCGACCGGATCGCCGTCACGCAGGGCCCGGGCCTGATCGGCGCGCTGCTCGTCGGCCTCGCCGCGGCGAAGGCGATCGCCTGGTCGCGGCGGCTGCCGCTCGTCCCCGTCGACCACCTGCAGGGGCACGTCGCCTCGCTCTACCTCCAGCCGGATCCGGTCGAGCCGCCCTTCCTCTGCCTGCTCGTCAGCGGCGGGCACACGCTGCTCCTCGACGTGCGCTCCCACACCGAGCAGGCGCTGCTCGGGACGACGCTCGACGACGCCGCCGGCGAGGCCTTCGACAAGGGGGCGCGCCTGCTCGGGCTCGGCTATCCCGGCGGCAGCGAGATCGACCGGCTGGCACGGGAGGGCGAACCCGGCGCGTACGAGTTCCCGGTCGCGCGCGTGCCGGGCCTCGACTTCTCCTTCTCGGGGCTCAAGACCGCGCTCTTGTACGCGGTGCGCGACCTCGCGCCGGAGGAGCTGGAGCGGCGCCGGGCCGATCTCGCCGCCTCCTACCAGCGTGCGATCGTTCACGCGCTCGCCGGCCGGACGCGCGAGGCGGCGGAGCGGACCGGCGCCGGCCGGATCGCGGTCGTCGGCGGCGTCGCAGCGAACTCGGAGCTGCGCGAGGCGCTCCCCGGCGCGGCGCTCGCGCCTCTGCCGCTCTGCACCGACAACGCGGCGATGATCGCGTCTGCGGCACGCTTCACCGCACCCGTGCAGTACCCCGGCTATCTCGGCCTCGACGCGTATGCGTCGCGCTGAGCCACGCTCCATCCTCGCGCTCGCGCTCGTCGCCGCGGCTGCGACGGCAGCGCTCCTCGCCGCCGGCGGCAGCGGCAGCGCACAGCGGGCCCGAGCGCCCTCCGTCGGTCCCGGGAGCTGGCGCGGGCTCGTCGGCTCGCGTCCCCGGGTCGCGGCCGCCGGTCGCGTGATCGTCGTCCTCAGGACGCCCTCGCTCGCGCAGCGCGTCACCGCTGCCGGTGGGAGGACGAGCGCCGAGCAGGAGCGCGCCTGGACGAGCCACGCGCTCGCGGCGCAGGAGCTGCTGGTCTCGCGACTCGCGCTCCAGGGCGTCGCGATCCACCCCGACTACAGCTTCGCCCGCGTCCTCGACGGCTTCTCCGCGAGCGTCGATCCGAGCGCGATCGCCCTGCTCGAGCACGACCCGGAGGTCGTCGGCGTCTACCCGGTGCGGGTCGCCTACCCGGCGTCCGTGTCCGCCGACGTGCTCGCGCAGCCCGAGTTCGGCCCCGGCTCCGGGCACCGGCTCGACCTCGCGCTCCCGGGCATGGACGGGCGCGGCGTCACGATCGCCCTCCTCGACACCGGCGTGGACGCCGCAGTGCCCTTCCTGCGCGGGCGTGTCCGCGACGGGATCGATCTCGTCGGCGGCGACCCGAACGCGCGCGCGCAGACGCGGCCCGGCGACACGTCGCAGGTCGAGCGGCACGGGACGCAGATGGCCGGGCTGCTCGTGGGGGCCGGCGGCCCGGGCGGGCTCGCGGGGGCCGCCCCCGGCGCGGAGGTGTTGCCGATCCGCGTCGCCGGCTGGCAGCCGGACGGGCTCGGGCAGTGGGCCGTGTACGCGCGTAGCGACCAGGTCGTCGCCGGTCTCGACCGGGCCGTCGACCCGAGCGACGACGGCGACGCGCACGACGCCGCCCGCGTCGCGCTCGTCGCGCTCGCGACGCCCTTCGCAGGCTTTGCCGACGGACCGGAGGCGCGCGCCGTCGCCGGCGCGACGGCGCTCGGCACGCTCGTCGTGGCGCCCGCCGGGAACGACGGCGCCGCGGCCGACGGCTACGGGGATCTCTCCGGCCCCGGCGGCGCGCGCGCCGTTCTCACCGTCGGCGCCGCGGACACGCGCCCGCGCACCGCCGGCGTCCGCCTCGTCGTGCGCAGCGGCCTCGACACGCTCGTCGACCGGACGACGCCGCTCGTCGGCGTCGTCGGGCCGGCGCGGCGGCTCGACCTCCGTCTCGCCGTCCCCCGGGGCACGTCCGGCAAGGTGGGGAAGACCGCGCCGCGGCTTCGCGAGTTCTTCTCCCGGGACGGCGTGAGCCTCGTGGCCGGGCGCGCCGCGCTCGTTTCCGCCGGCGCGGCGCCGGCGGCCGCCGCGGAGCGCGCCGCCCGCGCGGGTGCGGCGGTGGTGCTCCTCTACGGCCTCGGGCGCCAGCTTCCCGCCGGCGCGCTCGGGCTCGCCGACGCGATCCCGGTTCCGGTCGTCTCGCTCTCCCGCTCCGACGCGCGCGCCCTGCTCGCGCGGCTGGACGCCGGCGTCGGGGCGACCGCCTCGCTCGGCGCGGCCCGGCCCGCGGCAAACCCGGACGACGGCGCGGTGGCGGACTTCTCCTCCGGCGGGCTCGCACTCGACGGGAGCGTGAAGCCCGACGTTGTCGCGCCCGGCGTCGCGCTTGCGACCGCCGACCCCGGGGCGGGCCCCGACGGCGCGCCGCGCTATGTGACGGTGAACGGATCGAGCGCCGCGGCCGCCGCCGCCGCGGGCGCGGCCGCCCTGCTCGCCCAGGCGCGTCCCGCGCTCGGCGCCGCCGCGCTGCACGGGCTCCTCACCGGCACCGCCGTGCCGCTGGAGCGGGACCCGGTGGCGCTCCAGGGCGCGGGCCTGGTGGACGTGGCGGCGGCCGCGGCCGGGGAGGTCGCGGCGACGCCGGCGACGCTCGCGCTCGGCCGGGCGACCGCGAGGGACTGGCGCGGCGCCTCGTCGTTCACCCTGACGAACCTCTCCACCCGGACCCTGCGCCTGTCGCTCCGCGTCGCCACGCAGCACGAGGGCGCGGCGGCGCTTCGCTTCACGCTGCGGCCGCGGCGGATCGCGCTCCGGCGCGGCCGGAGCGTTCGCGTCCACCTGGCTGCCGCCGTCGCGTCCCCGGCGACCGGCGCCGCGACCGCCGACGGCGCCGTCGTCGTCCGCGTCGCCGGCGGCGGCGCGATCCGCGTCCCGTGGGCGGTCCCGTTCGACGCTCCGCGCGTCGAGCTGCTCGGCCGGACGACGCTCTCCGCTCACGCGTTCGCCGCCTCGGACACGACGCCGGCGCTGCTCTCCGTCGATGCGGGGCGCGTCCTGAAGCGGGACGAGCGGCCGGACATCCGGCCGCTCGCGCGGCTCGACGTGGAGCTGTGGCGCGCCGACGGGACGCGCGTCGGCCTGCTCGCGCGGCTGCGCGACGTGCTTCCGGGCCGGTACACGTTCGGCCTCACCGGGCGCGGCCCCGACGGGCGGCTCCTGGCTCCGGGCGGGTACGTGATCCACCTCGTCGCCGTCCCCGTGGACGGAGGCAGTCCGAGTCGTCGGAAACTACGGTTGGCCCTGCGATGACCGGACGTATACTCGCCACGTATATGCGGATTACCATCGATTTGCTCGGGAAAAGGAGCAAACTGTGAAAGCGGTCGACGCACCCGTCTCTCACCTCCGCGAGAACCCGTTCGAGCTCGCACGCCAGCAGCTCCAGCGCGTCGCGGGCACCTTCGGAATCGACCAGAACCTCGTCGAGGTGCTGGGTCAGTGCAAGAAGGCCGTGGAGGTCTCGATCCCCGTCGGCATGGACGACGGGACGACCAGTGTCTTCAAGGGGTACCGGGTCACGCACAACGTCGCGCGCGGGCCGTCCAAGGGCGGCATCCGCTACCACCCCGACGTCACCGTCGACGAGGTCAAGGCGCTCGCGATGTGGATGACGTGGAAGTGCGCGCTGATGGGCATCCCCTTCGGCGGCGCCAAGGGGGGCGTCGTCTGCGACCCGAAGACGATGTCGCGCAGCGAGCTCGAGCGGATGACGCGCCGCTACACGAGCGAGATCATCAACGAGATCGGCCCGGAGAAGGACATCCCCGCGCCGGACGTCGGCACCGACGGCTCGGTGATGGCCTGGATCTTCGACACGTACTCGATGAACAAGGGCCACTCCGTCCTCGGCGTCGTCACCGGCAAGCCGCTGACGATCGGCGGCTCGCTCGGCCGGGAGGAGGCCACTGCGCGTGGCGCCCTCTTCTGCATCCGCGACGCGGTCGCGAAGCAGGACCGCTCGGCCGCCGGGATGAAGATCGCCGTTCAGGGATTCGGCAACGTGGGCAGCTACCTCGCGAAGTTCCTGCACGAGGAGGGCGCGACCGTGATCGCGATCTCCGAC
Source organism: uncultured Thermoleophilia bacterium (assembly GCA_963728095.1). Taxonomy (GTDB): domain Bacteria; phylum Actinomycetota; class Thermoleophilia; order Gaiellales; family Gaiellaceae; genus Palsa-739. The sequence goes on from CAVSIO010000001.1 coordinate 156,648, forward strand.
TCGACCACCGCGCTCTACAACCCCAAGGGGATCGACGTCCCCGCTGCGCTCGCGCACAAGCGCGAGACCCACACCCTCGCCGGGCTCAAGGACGCGGAGACGATCACGAACGAGGAGCTGCTCGAGCTCGACTGCGACGTCCTCGCTCCCTGCGCGCTCGAACAGGTGATCACCGAGGAGAACGCCGACAAGGTGAAGGCGGCGATCATCTGCGAGGGTGCGAACGGGCCGGTCACGCCGTCCGCCGACGCGATCCTCGAGGACAAGGGCGTTCTGATTCTCCCCGACGTGCTCGCGAACGCGGGCGGCGTCGTCGTCTCGTACTTCGAGTGGGTCCAGGGCCTCCAGGAGTACTTCTGGAAGGAGGTCGAGGTGAACGCGAAGCTGAACGACATCGTCAGCCGTGCCTTCGACGAGACCTGGGAGACGGCGCAGCAGCGCAACCTCCCGATGCGCGTCGCCGCCTACGGTCTCGCGGTGCGGCGCGTCGCCGAGGCGACGGTCACCAGGGGCATCTACCCGTGATCCGCTGAGCACCGCTTCGCTTTCCTGCTCGGGAACGAACTCGGACGCCGTGCGTTCTCGCACGCGCCCGCCGTGCCGGGTGCCGCGCGGGCGCTGCCGACGCCGAGTCGTGGTGCCTGGCACCGATGCAACGAAAGCGTCACGAGCCGCGCAGCCGTGCGGTCGAACCGTCATGAACGTGTCACGGACGGTCGGCGCGGTGCCGGGCACCTTCGTGGCGAGAGTGTCAGGGGCTCTACGCTTGTCGCCGTGACCGAGGTCGTCGTCTACCACGCCCGCGAGTGCCACCTCTGCGAGCGGGCGCTCGAGCAGGTGCGCGCGCTGCGGGACGAGCTCGGCTTCGACCTCCGCGAGGTGCTGATCGACGGCGACCCGGTGCTCGAAGCCGAGCACCGCGAGTGGATTCCGGTCGTCGAGATCGAAGGACGGCGCCGCTTCACCTACCATGTGCACGAAGACGCGTTCCGCCGAGCGGTTGCACAAGCGGCGGCGGACTCGTAGCTGGTAGAACAGTCCCCGCTGTCACAAACTCGACGAACGGAGGACGAGTGGCGGATCGCCTGACGGTTGGCGTCGCTGCCCGCCTGTCCCGGTACCTCCAGGTGCTCACGCAGGCGCGGAAGATGGGCAAGTCCAGGATCTCCTCACAGGAGATCGCCGAGTACACGAACATCAACGCGACCCAGATCCGCCGCGATCTCTCCGCCTTCGGCAAGTTCGGCAAGCGCGGGGTCGGCTACAACATCGAGTCGTTGCTGGCCGAGATCCGAAAGATCCTGCGCACGCAGGGGCAGCACAACATCGCGCTCGTCGGCGCGGGCCGGCTCGGCCAGGCGATCGCGAGCTCGCCGATCTTCGCCGAGCACGGCATCAACATCACGGCGGTCTTCGACAGCGACGCCGAGAAGGTCGGCCTCCCGATCGGCAACACCGAGGTCTACGCGTACGGCCGCCTGGCCGAGGTCGTCCCCGAGCGGAACATCATCGTCGGCGTGCTCGCCGTACCGGCCTCCGCCGCCCAGCAGGCCGCCGACGACCTGATCGCCGCCGGCGTGAAGATCGTCTTCAACTACTCCGAGGCGCTGCTCGAGACCCCGGCCGACGTGACGGTGCACACGTCGAACCCGGCCGTCGAGCTGCTCTACGCGCTCTACTTCCACCTCACGTAGCCACCGCCGCCGTGCGGATCCTCCTCTGGCACGGCTACCTGCTCGGCGGCACCGGTTCCAACGTCTACACGCGCGGCGCTCGCGCGGGCGTGGAGCCTCCGCGGCCACGACGTCACGATCGTCTGCCAGGAGCGGCACCCGGAGCGCTACGACCTGGGCGGCGCGAGCGTCGTCGTCCCCGACCTGCCGGGGCGGCTGCTGCCGGTCTTCGTGCTCGACCGCTACGAGGAGCTCGAGGCGCGCCTGCTCCAGGAGCTGACGCCGGCCGAGCGCGAGGCGTACGTCGAGGCGAACGCCGCCGCGCTGCGCGAGCTGCTCCCGGCCGACCTCGTCTTCGCGAACCACGTCCTCCTCGGCGGGCCGGTCGGCGCGGCCACCGGCTCCCGCTTCGTCGTGAAGGCCCACGGGTCGGAGCTCGAGTACTCGATGCGCGGCCGCGCCGAGCTCGCGCGCTGGGGCGCCGAGGCGCTCGCGGGCGCGGCGGCGGTCTACGTCGGCTCGGCGCACATCCGGCAGGTGCTCGAGGACGTCGTCGGCCACGTCGAGCGGGTGCACGAGGTCCCGCCCGGGGTGGACGTCGAGGAGTTCGGCCCGAGCCGCGCGGGGAGGCGCTCGCCGCGCTGCTCGCGCAGGCGCGCCGCGACCCGCCCAACCCGGGCAACGCGCGAGGAGCGCCTTCCCGACGACGGCAATGCGGAGCGGCTCGCCGCGTTCTTCGCCCAGGAGGGCCCGACCGTCCTCTACTTCGGGAAGCTGATCGAGAACAAGGGCGTGCAGGTGCTGCTCGAGGCGCTTCGCGGCCTCGACGCGCGCGCGCTCGTCGTCGGCTTCGGGGACTACCGGGCGCGCCTGGAGGAGCTCGCGCCGCCGGGGACGCTCTTCACCGGCCCGCTCGAGCACCGCCACCTCGCGCACCTGCTCCCGCTCTGCGACGCCGCCGTCGTGCCGTCGATCTTCCCGGAGGCGTTCGGCATGGTCGCGGCCGAGGCCGCCGCGGCCGGAGTGCCGCCCGTGGTGGCGCGCGCACTCGGGGCTCGCCGAGGTGGCGGAGGGCATCGCCGCCGAGTACGGGCCGAAGGCCGCACGTCTCGCCTCGTTTCCGACCGCCGACGCCGGCGCGCTGCACGAGCGACTCGCCGCGCTGCTCGCCCTGCCCGCGGAGGAGCGCCGTGCGCTCGGCCTCGCCGCCCGCCGGGCCGTCGAGCGGCATTGGAGCTGGGCCGCGATCGCGGAGCGCCTGCTCGAGGACTAGGACTAGGTCTTCTTCGGCTTCCGCTCGCGCACGGGCCGGAGCAGCTGCTCGTGGAGCCTGCGCTCCGTCTCGATCACGCGGCGCCAGTGCAGCGTCCGCAGCAGCAGCAGGATCGCGGCGATCCCGATCGCGACGTTCGCGATCGTGAGCGCCGCGCGCATCCCGATCGCGAAGCTCGCGAGCACGCCGGCGGCGATCTTGCCCTCGAACGCGATGAGCAGCAGCGCCTGCTCCGCGCCCGCGCCGCTCGGCGTGAACGGGACCGCGATCGCGAGGCTCTGGATCGCCTGGACGAGCGCCGCCCGGTGCAGCGAGGTGCTGACCTCGAACGCGCGCAGGAACCACCAGAACGCGCAGAGCTGCAACACCCAGCTCATGCCCTCCCACGTGACGACTCGAAGCAGGAAGAAGCGCCAGTCGCGCACGACGTGCAGCCCGCGCAGGAACCCGCGCCACAGCGGCTCGACCTTGCCGTGCGCCCAGCGCAGCGCGATGAAGAGCGCGCCCGCGACCAGCAGGGCAACCGCCCCGCTCGCGGCCGGGAAGGCGACGAACCAGCCGCCGACGAAGTCGATCTTCGGCGCGATCCGCGAAGCGGGAAAGACGCCCGTCGAGACCGCGTAGACGACGTAGCCGAGCGCGAAGAGCGAGTCGAGGATGGCGATCACGAGCAGGCTCGAGAGGATCGCCGGGTACGAGGAGCCGGGGACGGCGCGCCGGCAGAGGAAGAGCTTGAGCGCATCGCCGGCCCGCGCCGGCACGACGGAGTTCACGCCGACGCCGGCCACGTAGGCGCCCAGGACGTCGCGGTAGCGGACGCGGGCCTCCGGGAAGTCGTCCACGAGGATGTTCTGCCACGCCCGCGTGCGGACCGCGATCGCGACGACGTGGAAGGCCAGCGCGACCGTCAGCTCCCACCACGTGACCCCGGCGAGATGGTGCCAGAGCGAGGTGAGGCCGGGAAGGGACATACTCGGAGATTCCCGAGTTGCCGCCGGAGGGAACGTCCCACTCGTGTCCGGCCGCGACGCCGCCGCGATGACGGGCGCGCGCCAGCAACTACGCTTCCGCCGTGGGCGACGAGCAGCGCATCGACTACGAGGAGATGCTCGCGCGGTCGCGCGCGGCCTTCGAGGAGGTCCCGGACTTCACGCTCGCCGTGGAGGAGGAGTTCGCGCTCCTCGACCCGGACACGCTCGAGCTCGTGAACCGCTTCGAGGAGGTGCAGGCGGCGGCGCGGGACACCGAGCTGGAGCCGCACCTCGTCGGCGAGCTGATCGCCTCGGAGGTCGAGATCCGCACCGGCCGCTGCGAGACGTTCGCGGACGCGGCCGGCAGGCTCGGCGAGCGGCGCGGCCAGCTGCGCGAGCTCGTGGACGGTCTCGGGATCGGGCTCTCCTCCGTCGGCACGCACCCATGGAGCCGCTGGCAGGACCAGCGCATCATCGACACGCCGCACTACCGGCGGAACGACGAGCGGCTCCGCTACGTCGTCTGGCGCAACAACACGTTCGGCCTCCACGTCCACGTCGGCGTGAACGGCCCCGACCGGGCGATCCGCGTCACGAGCGCGCTCCGCAACTACCTGCCCGAGCTGCTGGCCCTCTCGGCGAGCTCGCCGTTCGTCGAGGGCGTCTTCACGCACCTCCACTCGGCGCGGACGCAGATCTTCACGCGCATGTTCCCGCGCTGTGGCATCCCGGACTGGTTCGCGGGCTGGGACGACTGGGAGCACTACGTCCGCTTCCTCTACGGGACGGGCTCGATCACCGAGCACACCCAGCTCTGGTGGAGCGTCCGCCCGCATCTCGCCTTCCCGACCGTCGAGATCCGGATCTGCGACGCGCAGCCCGACCTCGGCGAGGCGCGCTCGCTCGCCGCGCTCTGCTTCGCGCTCGTCGCACGCGTCGCGAGGGCCCTCGACGAGGGGGAGCCACTGCCCGACTGGCCGCACCGGCTGCTCGAGGAGAACCTCTGGCGCGCGATCCGCTACGGGCTCGCCGGCGAGCTGATCGACCTCGACCGCGGCGAGGTCGTGCCCGCGCGGACGCGTCTCGAGCAGCTCGTCGAGTGGGTGCAGCCGGTGGCCGAGGAGCTCGGCGCGGCGCGCTGGCTGGCCGTCCCCGAGCGGAACGCCGCGGAGCGCCAGATCGCGCGCCACGAGGAGGGCGCGACGATGGAGGAGATCTTCACGGAGCAGGTGAGGGCCGGTGAGCGAGTCTCCGGCTGACGGCATGCCCGGCCCCGAGCTGCCCAGCGCCGAGCAGCTCGTCGCCGAGCTCCGCAAGGCCAAGGTCTCCGACCTGCTCGTGCACACGTGCTCGCTGCTCGCCTCGCTCGGCTACGGGAAGCTCGACCCGGAGGCGCGCGACCTCGAGCAGGCGCGGCTCGCGATCGAGGCGCTGAAGGCGCTCGCGCCCCTGCTTCCGGAGCAGCCGCGGCGCGACATCCAGCAGGCGGTCGCGAGCCTCCAGCTCGCGTTCGCCGACGCGGCCGCGCCGCCCGCGGGGGAGCCGGCGCCGCCGGCGGAGCCCGAGGAACCGAGTAGCCGCGGCGCAGGACGCACTACGATGGGCCGGGTGGGGCAGGCGGTCGCGCGCAAGGTGATGATCGTCGGGCTCGACTGCGCGGAGCCCTCGCTCGTGCTCGAGCGCTGGCGGGACCGGCTGCCGACGCTCTCGGGCCTGATGGCGAGCGGCGTCTCCGGACGGCTCACCTCGGTCGTCCCGCCGATCACCGTGCCGGCCTGGTCCTGCATGATGTCGAGCCGCACGCCGGGCGACCTCGGCGTCTACGGCTTCCGCAACCGCGCCGACCACACCTACGAGGGCAACTTCATCGCCGACGGCACCGCGATCCACGCGCCGCGGCTCTGGGACCTCGTCGGCCGCGGCGGCGGCAGCTCGATCGTCCTCGGCGTCCCCGGCACGTACCCGCCGAAGCCGCTGCGCGGCGCGATGGTCAGCTGCTTCCTCACGCCCGTCGCTCGAGAGCCGCTACACCTACCCGCCCGCGCTCACGCGAGGAGATCGCGCGAGGTCGTCGGCGGCGACTACCTCTTCGACTGCACGAACTTCCGCACCGAGGACAAGGACGACCTGCTGCGCCAGGTCTACGAGATGACCGACAAGCGCTTCGCGCTCGCGGAGCACCTCGCCGAGACGAAGCCGTGGCAGCTCTTCGCGATGGTCGAGATGGGCACCGACCGGATCCACCACGGCTTCTGGAAGCACATGGACGCCGAGCACCGCAAGCACGAGCCCGGCAACCGCTACGAGCACGCGATCCTCGACTACTACGAGCACGTCGACGGGCTGATCGGCCGCCTGCTCGCGCCACGCGGACGACGAGACGCTCGTGCTCGTCGTCTCCGACCACGGCGCGAAGCGGCTCGAGGGCGGCATCCGCGTGAACGAGTGGCTGCGCCGCGAGGGGCTGCTCGCGACCGAGCGCGAGCCGGACGGGCGTCTGCCTCGCCGCGCGAGGCCGGGATCGACTGGGCGCGCACGACCGCCTGGGGCGAGGGCGGCTACTACGCCCGCGTCTTCCTCAACGTCGAGGGGCGCGAGCCCGAGGGGACGATCCTCCGCCGCCGACTACGAGGCCGTCCGCGACGACCTCGCCCGGCGGCTCGCGGCGATCCCCGACGAGCAGGGCCGCCCGATCGCGACCCGCGTCTACAAGCCCGAGGAGCTCTACGACCAGGTCGAGGGCGTCGCGCCCGACCTGATCGTGATCTTCGGCGACCTGCTCTGGCGCTCCGTCGGGACGATCGGCGGCGACGAGGGCATCCACACCTTCGAGAACGACACCGGCCCCGACGACGCGAACCACGCCCAGGACGGGCTCTGGATCGCCGCCGGCGCGGGCGTGGCGGCGCGCGGCACGCGCGACGCGCACCTGCTCGACGTCGCGCCGACGGTGCTCGACGCGCTCGGCCTGCCGGTCCCGGACGACATGCGCGGCACGAGCCTCGCCGCCGAGCTCGGAGCTGCGGCGTGAACCTGATCGTCTACGTCTCGGACGCCCTGCGCACCGACCACGTCGGCTGCTACGGCGCCCGGCGCGTGCACACGCCGACGATCGACGAGCTGGCCGCGGGCGGCGCCCGCTTCGACCAGGCGATCGCGGCCGCGCCGTGGACGTGCCCCTCGACGACGTCGATGATCACCGGCCTCTACCCGCACCACCACGGCTACCTGCACTGGGACGCGCCGCTCGACCCGGCCATGCCGACGCTCTTCTCGGTCGCGGCCGCGCACGGCTACGCGACCGGCAGCTTCGTCTTCGACGACGACTACCTCTTCAAGGGCTTCCCGGACGCGAACGTCGCCGGGACGAGCGAGACGCTCGACTGCGCGGTCGCGTGGCTGCGCGGGCACCGCTCCGAGCCGTTCGTGCTCTGGTTCCACAGCTGGGCGACGCACATGCCCTACGACGTCCTGCACGCCGAGCGGAAGGAGTGGCTCGCGGCGAAGACGGAGATCATCTCCGGCATCCAGTCCGACAGCGCCTCCGCGCTGCACGCGCTGCGTCGAGGCGTACGCCGAGGCGGTCGAGCGCTCCTCCGAGCAGCTGCTCGCCGGCTTCCTCGAGGAGCTCGACGCGCTCGGCCTGCGCGAGGACACCGCGCTCGCGTTCCTCAGCGACCACGGCGAGTCGTGGGGCGAGCGCTTCGCCGACAAGCAGGCCGTGAAGGGCACCTACCACATGCACGGGGCGACGCTCTACGACGAGATCGTCGAGGTGCCGCTGATCCTCTCGGCGCCGGGCCGGGTCGAGCCGGCGGTCGTGCCCTCCCAGGTGAGCCTCGTCGACCTGACGCCGACCCTGCTCGACCTCGTCGGCGCGCCGCTCGAGGGCGTCGACGGCGCCTCGCTGCTGCCGCTGCTCGACGGCACCGAGACCGGCGACCGCCCGGCCTGGATCGTCGGCACCGACGCGGGCCGCGTCTCGCAGCTGGCGCTGCGCGAGCCGCCGTGGAAGCTGACCGTGCACGTCGAGTCCGGGGAGGAGGAGGCCTACCGCCTCGACCTCGACCCGCGCGAGCTGCGCAGCGTCCCCGACGAGGTGCCGGCGGAGGCTGCGCGAGCGCGTCTACGCCGAGCTCGAGGCGCTCGAGCAGCCCGAGCTGAGCGCCGAGGACGCCGCTGCGGTCGAGTCGCGGCTCGCCGACCTCGGGTATCTCTAGCGCCGGCCGGCCGCCGTCTCGTCTATGGTTTTTCCCCTGTTCGCAGCGGTCCCCGAGGGATCGCCGCCGGACTCAGGGGCCGCGGGGGGAGACCGCGGCCGGGTCGTCCACGAGTGAGGTAGCCGGGCATAGGGAGGCAGGGGCAGGCGATGAGCACATCGGGAGCGGCAGCGCCGACGGCCGTCGAGGGCCTCTACGCGGGCATGGTCCTGATCCGCCGCTTCGAGGAGACGCTGCTCGACCTCTTCGCGGCCGGGAAGCTCGTCCGGCACGACGCACACGTGCATCGGCCAGGAGGCGGACGCGGCGGGCGTGATCGCGTGCCTCGACCCCGCGCGCGACGTCGATCGTCTCGAACCACCGCTGCCACGGCCACTACCTCGCCTTCACGGACGACGTGGACGGCCTGCTGCGCGAGGTGATGGGCCGCGAGGGCGGCGTCTGCGGCGGCAAGGGCGGCAGCCAGCACCTCTACGCCGGCAACTTCTACTCGAACGGCGTGCTCGGCAGCACCGTCCCGCTCGCGACGGGGATGGCGCTCGCCGAGCGGGAGCGCGGCACGGGCGGCGATCGCGACCGTCTTCGTCGGCGACGGCACGCTCGGCCAGGGCGTCGTCTACGAGAGCTTCAACATCGCCTCGCTCTGGCGGCTGCCGCTGCTCGTCGTGGTCGAGCACAACGGCTACGCGCAGTCGACGCCGTCGCAGCTCCAGCTCGCGGGCGACGTCGAGGCGCGCGCCGCCGCGTTCGGGATCGCGACCGCCCGGCTCGACACGACCGACGTGATGGAGATCCGCGCCGCCGCCGGCCGCGCGGTCGGCGCACGTGCGCGAGACCGGCGGCCCGTTCTTCCTCGTCCTCGACACGTATCGCTTCAGCCCGCACAGCAAGGGCGACGACTTCCGCGACCCCGAGGAGATCGCCGGCGCGCCGCGAGCGCGACCCGATCGCGGTCGCGGGCGCCCGCCTGGACGAGGCGCGCCGCCGCGAGTCGACGAGGCCTGCGAGGCGCCGCCTGGCGGAGGCGGTCGAGGCGGCGCTCGACGCGCCGTCCGTCGTCCCGGGCGGTCAGGGCATCGTGAGTCGCACGGGCACCGGCGCTGCGTCCAGGCCCTGAACGAGGCGCTGCACGAGATCTTCGAGGAGCGGGACGACGTCTACCTGCTCGGCGAGGACGTCCTCGACCCGTACGGCGGCGCGTTCAAGGTCGTCGCAGGGCCTGAGCACGCGCTGGCCCGACCGCGTGCTGGCGACGCCGATCAGCGAGGCCTCGATGTTCGGCGTCGCCGCCGGGCTGGCGCTGCGCGGCTACCGCCCGATCCTCGAGATCATGTTCGGCGACTTCGTCACGCTCGGCTTCGACCAGATCGTCAACGGGATCGCGAAGTTCCGCGCGATGTTCGACGAGCAGGTGACCGTGCCGCTCGTCGTGCGGACGCCGATGGGCGGCCGGCGCGGCTACGGGCCGACGCACAGCCAGTCGCTCGAGAAGCTCCTGCTCGGCGTGCCCGGGCATCGTCGTCGTCGCCGCCGAGCGAGTGCCACGACCTCGGCGCCTGCTCGTCGAGGCGGTCGCCGACGACGAGCCGGTCTTCTTCATCGAGAACAAGCTCATGTACGGGCGGCCGAACCGGCGTCCCGTGGACGGGCACGTGGACGAGTTCCGCTGCGTCGAGAGCGGCGGCGGCTACCCGGCGCTGACGTTCTCCGGCAACGGCTTCTCGCGCGCCGAGGCGACGATCGTCACGTACGGCGGCATGCTGCCCGTCGCGCTCGAGGCGGCGCGCGAGCTGATCCTCGAGCACGAGGTGTTCACCGAGGTGGTCGCGCTCGGGCAGCTGCTGCCGCTCGACCTCGAGCCGGTGCTCGAGTCGGTCGGGCGCACCGGCTCGCTCGTCACGGTCGAGGAGGGCACGCTCACCGCCGGCGTCGGCGCGGAGATCGCGGCGCGCGTCCAGGCCGAGGCGTGGGACGACCTGCGCGCACCCGTGCGCCGCGTCGCCGCGCAGGACGGGATCGTCCCGGCCGCGCGCGAGCTCGAGGACGAGATGCTCCCCGACGTGCGGCGACGTCGTGGCGGCGGTCGCCGGCCTCGCCGGGGTCAGGGTCTAGGGGACGCCGATCCTGCTCGAGATCGTCCTCACGCGCGAAGACGCGAACAGCGAGTCGGCGCTCCTCGCCGAGTGGCTCGTCGACGACCGGGCGGAGGTGCGCAAGGGCCAGCCCGTCTGCGTCGTCGAGACCTCGAAGGCCTCGGTGGAGATCGAGGCGGAGGGCGACGGGACGCTCGTCCAGCTCGTGCCCGCCGGCGCCGAGGTCGAGCTCGGGACGACGATCGGCCTCGTCGCGCAGGGCGACGGCGAGCTCGCGCAGGCGGAGGCGCGGCAGCGGGCCGAGACGCCCGGCCGCCGAGCCGGAGCAGCCCGCGCTCCGCAACGTCACTCGCAAGGCGGCCGAGCTGGCCGCCCGGCACGGGATCGACCTCGAGCAGATCGACAAGGCCGGCTTCGTCACCGCCGAGGACGTCGAGGCGCTGATCGCAGCGCTCCGCGCCCCGAGCCGGAGGCCGGCGACGCCGTGCTCGCCGGGCTCTCGACCGAGGACGTCGTCGCTGCCCGCGCTGTTCGCGCTCGGCGAGCAGCCGGGCGAGGGCGCGCTCGACGAAGGCTTCCTCGCCTCGCTTCGTGCCGACCCGGAGGCGTTCGCGCGCGCTCTCCTCGGAGGAGAAGTGCGAGGCGTACCGCCGGGCCGGCGCCCGGATCGGCGAGGGCGTCACGCTCGGGCGCGGCGCGATCGTCGTCGCGCCGCGCATCGTGCTCGAGGACGGCGTCTCGATCGGCGACGGCGGCGACGTCCGCTGCGAGGAGGTCTTCGCGGCCGGGGAGCTCTCCTCGTTCGGGCGCGCGCTTCCGAGCTCGCCTGCCGGCGCGCCTTCGTCGGGGCGGGGCTCTGGTGCGGGCGGGACGTCCTGATCGGCGGCGGCGGCCACCGCGACCCGTGGGCGACCTTCGCGATCGGCGACCTCGGCTTCATCGGCGACGAGGTGTTCGTCAACGTCTGCCGGCCCGTCCTGATCGGGCGCGAGGCGTTCGTGACCATGCGCTCGATGCTCGTCACGCACAACATCGGCCACTCCGCTGCTCGAGGGCTTCGAGAACCGCTTCGCCGGGATCGTGCTCGAGGACCGGGCGCAGATCGGGCTCGGGGCGGTCGTCTACGCGGGCTGCCGCATCGGCCGCGAGGCGATCGTCGCCTCCAACTCGTACGTCGTCTCCGACATCCACGCCGGCTCGCTCGCGGTCGGCGTCCCGGCTCGGGTCGCCGGCGCCGCGAGCCGCCGGCTGACGCGGCCGCGCCAGGTCGCGCTCGCGCGCCGGATGCTCGACGAGCTGCGCGAGCTGTTGACGCTGCACGGAGTCGAGACCGCGCCGCTGGGTGACGCAGGCCCGGCCGGGTTCGAGCTCACCGGCGCCGAGGGCCCGGCGCGCGTGCTGTTCGCGGAGCGGCTGGCGGCGGCCGACGTCTCCGCCGGGGCGGGGGAGACCGTCGTGCTGACGCTCGAGCTGTCCGGCGAGCCGCCGGAGGGCTGCGCGGTGCTCGACCTGCTCGCGAGGCGCCTCCACGGCGAGGGCGGCGTCGTGCTCGACTCCGTGCGCGAGTTCTGCCGCAAGCGCGGCATCCGCTTCGAGCCCGAACGGATGGCGCTACCGCGGCGGGCTCGTGTAGGGAGGGAAAAGCCGCAGCGAGGATCCGCGCCGCCGGGGATGCCCGCCGCGGGCCGCCGTCGCAGAATCCGTGCATGGCCCGCAAGCGACGCAAGGCGAAGACCCCGCATCCGAGCGGCCGCCCCGACCGCTCACAGCAGGCAAGCAACAGACTGTTACTTGCCTGGAAGGCCGCGCTGCCGCGCCCGGCGCGGCTCCCCCGCCACCGGATGCGCTGAGCCGGACGGACGTCTAGCCTGGGGCGCGTGATCGCCGCAGCTCCTCCCGTCGCGGTCCAGCTCGTGCGCGCCGACGCGGCGCTCCGCGCCGAGCTCGCGCGCTGGGACGGGACCGGGGAGTGTCCCGGCCGCGCTCGCCGACGCGTCCGCGCGCGAGCAGACGATCGAGCTGCGGCTCGCCGGCGACGACCGGCTCTACCGTGTGATGATCGCGCGCCTGCCCGCGCGGCTTCGCCGCGACGTCGCCGACGACGTGCTCGCCCACCGTGAGCTGTCGCGGCTCGCGCCGCCGCTCCCGCTCTCGGCCTTCCGCATCGGGCCGGCGCTGCCGGCGCCGAGACTGCTCCGCTTCTACCGCGAGGGGCAGCGCCGCTCCGGGGTCCCGTGGCGGCTGCTCGCGGCCGTGAACTACGTCGAGACGGATTTCGGCCGGGTGCGCGAGGCGAGCGTCTCGGGCGCGCAGGGGCCGATGCAGTTCATGCCCTCCACCTGGGCCGCCTACGGGCGCGGCGACGTCCACGATCCGCACGCTGCGATCCTGGCCGCGGCCCGCTTCCTCCGCGCGGCCGGAGCGCCCGGCGACCTTCGCGGCGCGCTCCACCGCTACAACCCGTCCCGGGCCTACGTCGACGCGGTGGAGCGCTTCGCAGCCCGGATCCGCCGCGGGCGGCGCGGCTACCTCGCGCTCTACGCCCGCCGGCTGATCGTCCGGACGCCCGCCGGATACCGGCGTCTCACCGGCCGTTCGTGACACGCGCCGGCCGGGCTATGTGGTACAAACGGAGCCGCGCCGAGGCAGACTCGGCGCTGACTTTGTAACGCGCTGATTCGACGAGGGAGAGCCCCGTACCCATGAGCTGGTTCATGCATCACGCAGTGCTGTTCGCGCTTCTCTGCGCGGGCGCGGCGGTCATCTACGGCCTCTGGCTCACGACCTGGCTGCTCGGCCGGCCGGCGGGCACAGAGCGCATGCAGGAGATCTCCCGCGCCGTCCAGGAGGGAGCGGCCGCCTACCTGCGCCGCCAGTACATCACGATCGCGATCGTCGCGGTCGTGCCGTTCCTGCTGCTCGGCTTCTACCACTCGCTCGGCTGGGGCACGGCAATCGGCTTCCTGATCGGGGCCGTGCTGTCGAGTGCCGCCGGCTTCATCGGGATGAACGTCGCCGTGCGCTCGAACGTGCGGACGGCGGAGGCGGCCCGGAGCGGCCTGCCGGCGGCGCTCAACGTCGCCTTCCGCGCCGGCTCGGTGACGGGCCTGCTCGTCGTCGGGCTCGGCCTGTTCGGCGTCGCCGTCTACTACTGGGCGCTGACCGCGTGGATCGGCGACAGCCCCTCGCAGGCGATCGAGCACCTCATCGGCCTCGCCTTCGGCGGCTCGCTCATCTCCGTCTTCGCGCGTCTCGGCGGCGGCATCTACACGAAGGCCGCGGACGTCGGCGCCGACCTCGTCGGCAAGATCGAGGCGGGCATCCCCGAGGACGACCCGCGCAACCCGGCCGTGATCGCGGACAACGTCGGCGACAACGTCGGCGACTGCGCCGGCATGGCCGCCGACCTGTTCGAGACCTACGCCGTCACCGCCGTCGCCGTGATGCTCCTCGGCGTCACCGGCGCCGCCGCGACGACCGGCACGAACCTCTGGCTCTACCCGCTCTCGATCGGCGGCGTCTCGATCATCGCCTCGATCATCGGCGTCCAGTTCGCGCGCGTCCGCGAGGGCGGCAACATCATGAACGCGCTCTACCGCGCGGTGCTCGTCGCGACGCTGATCTCCGCCGGCCTGTTCGTCCCGGTGACGATGGCGTTCGACCAGGGCGGCCAGTTCTCGTTCGGGAATCTCTACGGCTCCGCGCTGATCGGCCTCGCCGTGACGGCGCTGCTCGTCGGGATCACCGAGTTCTACACGGGCACGCGCTGGAACCCGGTCAAGTCGATCGCGAAGGCCTCCCAGACCGGCCACGCGACGAACATCATCGAGGGCCTCGCCGTCGGGATGCAGGCGACCGCCGCTCCGGTGATCGTGCTCGCGGCCGGGATCCTGCTCGCGAACCACTTCGCGGGCCTGTACGGGATCGGCGTCGCCGTGATGGCGCAGCTCTCGATGACCGGCCTGATCGTCGCGCTCGACGCGTACGGCCCGGTCACCGACAACGCGGGCGGCATCGCCGAGATGGCCGACCTGCCGCCGGAGGTGCGCGCGATCACCGACCCGCTCGACGCGGTCGGCAACACGACGAAGGCCGTGACGAAGGGCTACGCGATCGGCTCGGCCGCGCTCGCCGCCCTCGTCCTCTTCGGCTCCTACGCCGACGGCCTTCACACCCAGGCGAAGGCGGGCTCCGCGCTCGCCTCGATCACGTTCGACCTCTCGAACGCCTGGGTGATCGCCGGCCTGTTCATCGGCGGCCTGATGCCGTTCCTGTTCGCCTCGCTCGCGATGCAGGCGGTCGGGCGCGTGGGCGGCGAGGTCGTCGAGGAGGTGCGCCGCCAGTTCCGCGAGGACCCGGGCATCATGGAGGGCACCTCGCGCCCCGAGTACGGCCGGGCGATCGACATCGTCACGCGCTCGGCGATCAAGAGCATGCTGCTGCCGGCGCTCGTCCCGATCGGCTTCCCGATCGTCGTCGGCGTGATCAACGCGAAGATGCTCGGCGGCCTGCTGATCGGCACGATCGTCACCGGCCTGTTCCTCGCGATCTCGATGACCTCGGGCGGCGGTGCGTGGGACAACGCGAAGAAGCTGATCGAGGACGGCCTCTACGGCGGCAAGGGCTCGGACGCCCACGCCGCAGCGGTCACCGGCGACACCGTCGGCGACCCGTACAAGGACACGGCCGGTCCCGCGATCAACCCGATGATCAAGATCGCCAATATCGTCGCGATCCTGATCATCCCGATCATCGTTTCCATTCACGGGTAGTCGCGGCTCCGGGGCCGGGGCGCGCACGCGTCCCGGCCCCGGAGTACCGTTCCCCGGGTGAAGAACAGGGCCGACCTGCTCGTCGGCGTGCCCGCTGCGGCGGGAGCGGTCGTCCTCGTCACCGCGGCCGTCGCCGTCCTGGAGCCGCACGTCCCGGTGCTCAGCCTCGGCGTGCTCTACGTCTTCGCGGTCCTGCCGGTGGCGGTGCTCTGGGGCGCCGGGCTCGCCGCGGTCGTCTCGGTCGCGAGCATGCTCGCCTTCAACTGGTTCTTCCTGCCGCCGCGCCACACGTTCCACCTCCGGGAGAGCGGAAACTGGCTCGCGCTCGCCGTCTACCTCGTCACGGCCGTCGTCGTCAGCGCCCTCGCCGCCCGGGCGCGCCGTCGCCGCGACGACGCGGAGCAGCGCCGCTCCGAGGCGCACGCGCTCGCGGAGACGGCGGCCGACCTGCTGCGCGGCGTCGAGCTCGAGGCGGAGGTGGTGCGCCTGGCCGAGCTGATCGGCGGCGTGCTCGGCGTCGAGGGCGCGCGGCTCGAGCTCGGCGAGCGTTCTGCGGGCCCGGATGAGCGCGCGCTCCCGCTCGAGCTCAGCCTCCGTCCCGTGGCGACGCTGCTCGTCGACGCGGAGGCCGACGTGGACGAGAGCGTCGCCCGCCGCTTCCTGCCCGCGCTCGCGGCCCTGCTCGCGGTCGTCGTCGACCGGAGCGCGCTCGAGGCCGAGGCGCTCGAGGCCGAGGCGCTACGTCGGAGCGATGCGCTCAAGACGGCCCTCCTGCGGGCGGTCTCCCACGATCTCCGCTCGCCGCTCACGGCGATCCTCGCCTCGGCCGGCGCGCTCGAGAACCCGGAGCTCCGCCTCGAGGACGCCGACCGCGAGTCGCTCGTCGCCGCGATCCGCGAGGAGGCGACGCGACTCGACCGCGTCGTCGGCGACCTGCTCGACCTCTCCCGGCTCGAGGCCGGCGCGGTCGAGTCGCACCGCGAGCTCTGGCCGGCCGACGAGCTCGTCGCGCAGGCCCTCGAGAGCGTCGGCCCCGGGGGCGAGCGGGTCGTCGTCGACGTCGCCCCGGACACGCCGCCCGTGCGCGTCGACGCCGCGCAGATCGAGCGCGTGCTCGCGAACCTGATCGTGAATGCGCTGAAGTTCTCGCCGCCCGGCTCGCCGGTCTCCGTCCGTGCCGAGACCGGCGCGACCGAGCTGCGGATCCACGTCGTCGACCGCGGCCCGGGCCTGACGCCCGCCGAGCGGAGCACGGTCTTCCTGCCCTTCCGACGCGGCGCGGGCGCGTCGCCCGCCCGCGGCACCGGGGTCGGGCTCGCGATCGCGCGCGGCTTCGCCGAGGCGAACGGCGGCCAGGTGTGGGATCAGGAGGACGTCGCGGGCGGCCACTTCGTGCTCTCGCTGCCGACCGTGGGCCGCGCGGTGCGCGTGTGAGCGGTCGCGTCCTCGTCGTCGACGACGAGCCGCAGATCCTGCGCGCGCTCTGCACGAGTCTGCGCGGCGCCGGCTACGACGTCGAGACCGCCGAGACGGCGGAGGGGGCGCTGACGGCGCTCGCGGTGAATCCTCCGGACGCGGTGATCCTCGACCTCGTCCTGCCCGACGGCCGCGGCACCGACGTCTGCCGCGAGCTGCGGACGTGGAGCAGCGTGCCGGTGATCGTCCTGTCGGTCGTGGGCGAGGAGCGGGAGAAGGTCGCGGCCCTCGACGCCGGCGCCGACGACTACGTGACCAAGCCGTTCGGGATCGACGAGCTGCTCGCGCGGCTACGGGCCGCGCTCCGTCGCGGAGAGCCGTCGGGCGAGCCGGTGGTCGAGGTCGGCGAGTTGCGCATCGACCTCGAGAAGCGGGCCGTCTCCGTCGCGGGCAGGCCCGTGCAGCTGACTCCGCACGAGTTCGCCCTCCTGCGCGTCCTCGCGCGCAACCCGGGCAAGCTCCTCACCCACGCGACGCTGCTGCGCGAGGTCTGGGGTCGCGCCTACGGCGACGAGTCGCACTACCTTCACGTCTACGTCTCGCAGTTGCGCCGCAAGCTCGAGTCCGACCCCTCGCGGCCGCGCTACATCGTGACAGAGCCGGGTGCGGGCTACCGGCTCGTCGAGCCGTCGCCGCCGTCTTGAGGTCTCCCTGAGGCCCCGGCCCCGATCCTGAGCCTCGCCTGAGCCGGCGCGGCCTACGGTCGTGGCATGGCGGCACACGCTCCGCGGTTCGGGACGCTCGACCTGCCCCGTCCGGGGTGGGCCGCGCTGCCGCTTCTCGCCCTGGCCGTCGTCGCGCTCGTGCTCGAGCTCGACCCGGCGCTGCGGACGGCCGGGCTCGTTGCGGCCGGCTGCTTCCTCGTCGCGGCCGTGGCACGCGCCGTCCGCGCACGCCGCGAGCTCGCGCACATCCGCCGCGCCGTCGACCGGCTGATCGTCGTCGATCCGCGCGGGGGCGAGGTCTCCGAGCTGATCCAGTGGCGCTCCCACGAGCTCGTCGACCCCGCGGGCCGGACGGCCCTCCTGCGCGAGCTCGAGCGGACGATCGACCGGCTCGACCCGGCGCACCTCCCGTCGGCGTCCCCGCTCCGGCGAGGCGCCCTGCGGTCGCACGCCGGCCTGTTCCGCGCGATCGCCGACCGGCTCGCGGACGAGCGGCCGGTGACCGCACGGGGGATCCTGCTCGTGCGCTCGCTCCTCCGCGACCCGGGCAGCCCGCTCTACGGCGAGACGAGCGACGAGGATCTTGCCCGGGCCCTCGCGAGGGTGCGGGGGGCGCTCGACCCGTGAGCACGCTGCACGAGGTGGAGCAGGAGGAGCTGGAGCCGCGACGGCTGCGGCGCGTCCTCGTCGGGCGGCCGATGCGCACCGGCCAGCTCGAGGAGACGCTGCTGCCGAAGTGGCTCGCGCTGCCGATCTTCGCCTCCGATCCGCTCTCGTCGAACGCCTACGCGACCGAGGAGGCGCTCGTCGTGCTCGTCGCCGCGTCCTCGCTGGCGGCGCACCTCGTCTTCCCGCTCGCCGTCGCGATCGCGCTGCTACTCGGGATCGTGATCCTCTCCTACCGGCAGACGGTCCGCGTCTACGACTCGGCCGGCGGCGCCTACGTCGTCGCGCGGGAGAACCTCGGCGTCATGCCGAGCCTCGTCAGCGCCGCCGCCCTGCTCACCGACTACGTGCTCACCGTCGCGGTCTCGATCTCGGCCGGGATCTTCGCGGTCACGTCGTTCGTGCCCTCGCTGGGCGCGCACCGGGTCGGACTCTCGCTCGCCTGTCTGCTCCTGATCGTCCTCGCCAACCTCCGCGGGGTGCGTGAGTCCGGCCTGCTGTTCGCGCTCCCGACCTATTCGTTCGTCACGGCGCTGCTCGCGCTGATCGCGGCAGGCTTCGTCGAGCTCGCGCGGGGCGACCTCCACCACGCCGTCGTCCCGAATGCGCTCCCGGCGGGCACCGGCGTGGTGACGACCTTCGTGCTGCTCCGCGCCTTCTCGTCCGGCTCGACCGCGCTGACCGGGGTGGAGGCGATCGCCAACGGCGTCAACGCCTTCCGCCACCCGCAGGGTCGGAACGCGGCGACGACGCTCGGCGCGCTCGGAGTGATCACGATCACGCTCTTCCTCGGCCTCTCGTACCTCGCCGTCGACGTGCACGCGGCCCCGAGCGCCACCGCATCCGTCCTCTCGCAGGTGGCTCGCTCCGTGTTCCGGCCGGGGTCGCCGCTCGGCTTCGTCTTCTACGTCGTGCAGGCGACGACGCTCCTGATCCTGATCCTGGCCGCGAACACGTCGTTCCAGGGCTTCCCGCGCCTCGCGGCCCTGCTCGCGCGCGACCGCTTCGCACCGCGGCAGTTCACCAACCTCGGCGACCGGCTCGTGCTCTCGAACGGGATGCTCGTGCTTGCCGGCCTCGCGGCTGCGCTCCTCTGGATCTACGGCGCCGACACGAACAGCCTGATCCACCTCTACGTCGTCGGCGTCTTCACCGCCTTCACGCTCTCGCAGGCCGGGATGGTGCGCTACTGGCAGCGGACGCGTGCCGGCGGCTGGAAGGCGAAGGCGGCCGTCAACGCGGCAGGCGCCTCGACCACCGGGCTCGTAACGGCGATCGTGATCTGGACGAAGTTCGCCGAGGGCGCCTGGCTGGTGACCGTCGCGATTCCGCTGCTCATGCTCGCGATGCTCGGCGTCCGCCGCCACTACGTCCGCGTCGCGCGCCGGCTGCGTGCGGGCGCGGCGGCGGTCGCCTCGGCTCCCGAGGCGCGGAACCGGACGCTGCTGGTCGTCCAAGCCGTCGAGCCGGCGTCGGAGCGCGCTCTCCGCTTCGCCCGGACGATCTCCGGCGGCGACCTGCGGGCGATCCACGTGCCGCGGCGCGGCACCGACCCCGGCATCCGGCCGCGCTGGTTCCGCAGGACGGGCGGCGCGCCGCCGCTCGAGGCCCTCGACCCCGAGGGCGGGGCGGTGGACGCCGTCCTCGAGCAGGTGTGGCGGCTCCCCCGCGGCGAGTCGGACTTCGTCACCGTCGTCGTGCCGGAGCAGTTCCGCGAGGCGACGCTCCTCGAGCAGAGCAGGCATCCGTTCGAGCTCGCGCTCAAGCTGCGGCTGCTCGCCGAGTCGGGTGTCGTCGTCGCCGGCGTGCCCAGCGTCGGCGGCGGCGCGGACGAGCGGCGTCCGCTCGCGGCGCGGGTGTTCGTCTCGGGCGCGAACGCGGCGTCGATGCGCGCCGTCAACTGGGTGCAGTCGCTCGGCATCGCGGACACGCGCGCGGTCAACTTCGCCTTCGGCGCCGACGACACGGCCGAGATCCGGCGCGAATGGCGCGCCGAAGGGCCGCGCGTCCCGCTCGAGGTGGACGAGGCGCCGTACCGCGACCTCGGCGAGCCGCTGCTCCGCTACCTCCGCGAGCTGACGGGGCCGGGGGAGCGGGAGGTCCTGGCGGTGATCCCCGAGCTCGTCCTGCCCGGCTGGGCCCGGCTCCTCCACAACCAGCGGGCGCTCTACGTGAAGCGGCTGCTCCTGTTCGAGCCGCACGTGATCCTCGCAGCCGTGCCATATCAGCTCCTCCGGTAGCTCGCGACGCTGTGCTTCGCTCGCCTCAGAAGGAACGAGGAGGGCGGCTCTTCGCGCCGGGCGCGCGGCTAGAGTCCGCGCGGTGAGCAGGCGGCGGCGCCAGCAGGAGCTCGAGCGCGTCCTCGGCGCGAACGCGCTGTTCGCGACCGCGTACGGGAACGTCGGCTCCTCGATCTACTACGCGCTCGGCGTCACCGCCGTCTTCGCGCTCGGACTGACGCCGATCGTCTTCGTGATCGCGGGGATCTTCTTCGCCGCGACCGCCGCCACCTACGCCGAGGGCACCGTCCGCTACCCGGAGGCAGGCGGCTCCTCGAGCTTCGCGCGCCACGCCTTCAACGAGCTCGTCTCGTTCGGGGCCGCGTGGGCGCAGATGCTCAACTACATCATCACGATCGCCATCTCGGCGTTCTTCGTGCCGCACTACCTCTCGATCTTCTGGGAGCCCCTGAAGCAGAACCCGTGGGACATCATCGGCGGCGCGACGGTGATCGTCGTGCTCGTCGCGCTGAACGTGATCGGGATCCAGGAGTCGGCGCGCCTGAACATCGTGCTCGCGCTGATCGACTTCGCGACCCAGCTCCTGCTCGTGCTCCTCGGCTTCGTCCTGATCTTCCACCCGGCGACGCTCGTCCACAACGTCCACCTCGGGACGGCGCCGACGTGGGGCCAGTTCTTCCTCGCGATACCGGTCGGGATGATCGCCTACACGGGGATCGAGACAGTCTCCAACCTCGCCGAGGAGGCGCGCGACCCCGTGCGCAGCATCCCGCGCTCGATCCTGTTCGTCGCGATCGCGGTCTTCGCCATCTACTTCACGCTGCCGCTCGTGGCGCTCTCGGCGCTGCCGGTGCACCTGATCGGCGACCACCAGACGACGCTGCTCGCGCTCGACCCGGAGGACGGCGGCTTCAAGAACGACCCGGTGCTCGGGGTGATCCAGAACCTCGGCATCTCGGGCCTGCTGCTCAGCGCGCTCAAGATCTACGTCGGGATCCTCGCGGCGACGATCCTCTTCATCGCGACGAACGCGGGGATCATCGGCGCCTCGCGCATCACCTACTCGATGGCGTCGTACCGGCAGCTCCCGGAGATCTTCCGGCGGCTGCACCCGCGCTTCAAGACGCCGTGGCTGTCGCTGATCGTCTTCGCCGGCTTCGTCTCGATCATCGTGCTGCTGCCCGGCAAGACCGACTTCCTCGGGACGATGTACTCGTTCGGCGCGATGCTCTCGTTCACGGTCGCGCACGTCTCCGTGATCCAGCTGCGGCGGCGGCACCGCGACGAGGAGCTCGCGTTCCGGGCGTGGCCCAACCTGCGCCTGCGCGGCGTGGACTGGCCGGTGTTCGCCTTCTTCGGCGGCGCGGCGACCGGGCTCGCCTGGATCGTCGTCGTCGTCCAGAGCCCCGGCACCCGCTACGCCGGCCTGGCCTGGCTCGCGGTCGGCTTCATCGTCTACGTGACGTACCGGCGCCGCGTCGTGAAGCTGCCGCTGAGGGAGACGGTGCGGGCGCCGGTGGTGATCGGCCCGGCGGCGGCGCTCGAGTTTCGCAACATCGTCGTCCCGGTCGCGCCCGGCTACCCGTCCGACGAGGCGATGGACATCGCCTGCCGGCTCGCGACGGAGCGCCGCGCGCGGATCGTTGCGCTCACCGCGGTCGAGGTGCCGCTCGAGCTGCCCCTCGACGCGTACCTGCCGGAGCGGGTGACGGCGGCGAACGAGCAGCTCGACGAGGCGCGCGCGATCGGAGAGACCTACGGCGTCACGGTGATCCCGCGCATCGCCCGCACCAGGAACGCGGGTCGAGCGATCGTCGACGAGGCCACGCGGCGCGGCTCGGAGATCATCGTGATGGGCGGGCCGCGCCGGATGCGGTTCGCGACGGGCCGCAGGCCGATCTTCGGCGACACCGTCGACTTCGTCCTCCGCCACGCGCCCTGCCGTGTGATGGTCGCCGCGGCAACGGAGGGCGTCGCGTGAGGCCGGGGATGAGCCCGCGCCTGCACCGGCGCTCGACCCAGATCTTCGGCGTGCTCGCGGCCGCGCTCGGCGCGGCGATCCTCGTCGAGACGGCGCTGCTCGGCGGCGGCGTCACCGGCTTCCTGTTCGGAACGCTCTTTCTCGCGGTCGGCTGCGGCCGGCTCTACCTGCTCAGGCGTCGCTGAGCACCGGGTGGCCGCAGCCTCTTCCCGCTCCAGCCGCGGCAGAGCCGCGGCCTGCGCTCCCGGGCCGGCTCCGTCGAGCCTACGCCGGCTGCGGCCGGCTCTACCTGCTCAGGCGTCGCTGAGCACCGGGTGGCCGCAGCCTCTTCCCGCTCCAGCCGCGGCAGAGCCGCGGCCTGCGCTCCCGGGCCGGCTCCGTCGAGCCTACGCCGGCTGCGGCCGGCTCTACCTGCTGCTGACGCCGCTGGGCGGAACCTCTAAGCTCGCGCGATGGCTCGCAAGCTGCCGCGGCTGCAACGCGTGCTCGACGCCCCCGCACTCGCGTCGGTCGCGTACGGCGAGGTGGCCTCGTCGATCTATTTCGCGCTCGGGATCGTCGCGCTGCACGCGCTCGGGCTCACGCCCGCGATCCTCGGCCTCACCGGGGTGCTCTTCCTCGTCGTCGCGGCCTCGTACGCCGAGGGCACCGCCTCGATCCGCGAGACCGGCGGCGCTGCGACCTTCGTCCGCGTCGCCTTCAACGACCTGCTCGGCTTCCTCACCGGCTGGGCGCTCTTCCTCGACTACCTGATCGTGATCGCGCTCTCGGCGCTGTTCCTGCCGCACTACCTCGGGCTCGCGATCGGCGTCGGTGCGATCGCGCGGCATCCGGGCGACGTGATCGTCGGCTGCCTCGTGATCGCGGGCATCGCGCTCTCGCGCCTGGTGCGGCGGACGAAGCTCTACTCGTTCGGCGTCGCGGTGCCTCTGCTCGACTTGGTGACGCAGCTCCTGCTCGTGGTGCTCGGGTTCGTGCTGCTCTACTCCCCGAGTTCCCTCACGCGCGGGCTCGTGCTCGGGACGCAGCCGTCCTGGCACGAGATCGCGTTCGCGCTGCCGCTCGCGATGCTCGCCTACACGGGACTCGAGACGGTCGCGAACCTCGCGGAGGAGACGCGCAGCCCGGGCCGCGACCTGCCCCGCAGCCTGTTCAGCGCCATCTCGCTCGTCGTCGTCGTCTACGTGCTGATCGCGCTCGTCGCGCTCTCGGCGTTCCCCGCTCCGAACGGGACGACCGCGCTCGGCACCGGCTGGGAGCGCGCGCCGCTGATGGGGATCGTCTCGGCGCTGCAGCCCCACCTCGACGTGTGGTTCGCGCGCGTCCTGCGCGTCTACGTCGGCGTGACCGGCGCGCTCGTGCTGCTCGCCGCGGCGACGACCTCGATCTCCGGCTTCGGCCGGCTCGCCTACTCGCTCGGCGAACACGGGCAGCTGCCGCGGCTGTTCGGCCGCCTGCACCGCCGGACGCTCGTCTCGCCGCAGTCGGTGGTGGCCGCGGCCGCGATCTCGATCGCCCTGCTCGTCGGCACGACCTTCCTCACCGACACGGTCTCGTTCCTCGCGAGCCTCTTCAGCTTCGGCGTTCTGCTCGCCTTCACGGCCGCGCAGCTCGCGGTGATCCGGCTCCGGTTCTCCCAGCCGGAGCTGCGGCGGCCCTTCCGCGTGCCGCTGTCGGTCCGGGTGCGGGGCGCCGACGTGCCGCTGCTCTCGGTGCTGGGGGCGCTCGCGACGGGGGCGGTCTTCGTCGCGGCGCTCGTCACCCACATCGGCGCGCGCTACGGCGGCCCGGTGTGGCTCGCGTGCGGCGTCGTCGTCTACCTGCTCGTGCGGCGCCGCGAGGGGACCGGACTGCTCGAGCACGTCGAGGCGGTGGACGAGCAGGTACTCCCGGAGACGACCTTCGCGAGGATCCTCGTGCCCATGAAGCTCGGCGACATCGGCGAGGAGATGGTCGCCACCGCGGTCAAGCTCGCCCGCGAGCAGGGCGCGGAGGTGGCCGCCCTGCACGTGATCCTCGTCCCGCTCGACCGGCCGCTCGACGCGGACATGTTCGGCGAGGAGGAGCGGGCGGCCGCGTCGCTCGCCGAGGCGGCGGCGCTGGGCGCCGACCACGGCGTCACGGTGGTCGGCCGGACCGTCCGGGCGCGTGCGATCGGCGAGGCGATCGCCGAGGCGGCGGAGGAGTTCGGCGCCGACCTGATCGTCCTCGGCTCGTCGCCGCGCTGGCGGCGCCAGTCGCGCTTCTTCTCCCCGACCGTGGACTACGTCCTGCGCAAGGCGGACGCAGAGGTGCTGATCGTCGCCTTCCCGCAGGGCGTGCTCGAGGAGACACCCGCATGAGCCGGAGCGCTACGCTGGGCGCGGCATGAAGGCGCTCGTCATCGGCTGCGGCCGCGTCGGCTCGTCGATCGCCCTCCAGCTTCAGGACGAGGGCTGGGACGTCGTCGTGGTCGACGAGAGCGAGGACGCGCTCTCGCGGCTCGGCGAGCACTGGCCCGGGATCTTCCTCGTCGGGCACGGGATGGACGTCGACCTGCTCCGCGACGCGGGTATCGAGGACGCCGACGCCGTCGTCGTCGCGACCGACGGCGACAACACGAACATCGTCATCGGCCAGGTCGCGCAGAAGCGCTTCGCGATCCAGTGCGTCGTCGTGCGCGTGCTCGACCCGGCGCGCGCCCGGTTCTACGCCGAGCGCGGGCTGCGGACGGTGTGCCCGACGAGCGTCGCGATCGACACGCTGATGGAGGCCGTCCGCGCCTGCGAGATCCCCGGCGCCCGGCGCGCGGAGGCGGCGGGCTAGATGTACGTGATCGTGGCAGGCGGCGGGAAGGTGGGCGCGAACGTCGCCCGCTCGCTGATCCGCCTCGGCAACGAGGTGACGCTGGTCGAGCAGCGGCCGGACCGCTTCGAGCGGCTCGAGGACGAGTTCGAGCACCAGATCCAGCGCGGCGACGCGACCGAGATCCACGTGCTCGAGCGCGCCGGCATCGCCCGGCCGCCCGACATCGTGCTCGCGCTCACCGGCGACGACGAGGACAACATGGTCATCTGCCAGCTCGCCCGCGAGAAGTACGCCGTGCCGAAGGTGATCGCGCGCGTCAACGACCCGCGCAACCAGGCCCACTTCGACCTGATCGGGATCTCGCCGACGGTCTGCGCGACCTCGAGCATCATGGCCCTCGTCGAGCACGAGGTGCCCGAGCACGAGCTGATCCACCTGCTCGAGCTGCGGAAGGAGAACCTCGAGATCGTCGAGGTGCAGATCGACAAGGACTCGCCGGTCACCGGCAAGCGGGTCGAGTCGCTCTCGCTGCCCGAGGGATCCCGGCTGATCTCCGTGATGCGCCACGGCAGCGCCGAGATCGCGGTCGGCGCGACCGTCCTCGAGGCGGGCGACCAGGTGCTCGCGATCCTCGAGCCCGGCAAGGAGGACGAGCTCCGCCGGGTGTTGCTTCGCCGCTAGCAGGGCAGGCTTCCGGCGTGCGCGACGTTACAGCGCGTATGAGCAGGCGATTCGCCGCCGGCGGCGTCGCCGTCCTGGCGCTCGCGGCCGCCGCGTGCGGCGCGAGCGGCTCGGTGGCGCAGCCGGGCGCGGCGGAGCACGGGACGAAGGCGGCGCAGGCGACGAAGCTACGCGCGGCCTCGCCCGGCCGCGACTGGTTGCGGTTCGGCTGGGATGCGCGCCGCAGCAGCGCGTTCCCCTTCTCGCCCGGCGTCTCCGCGGCGAACGTCGGCGGGCTCCGGCGAGCGCAGGTGCAGCTGCCCGGCACCGCCGACTCGTCGCCGATCTACCTCCACGACGTGACGATCGGCGGCTCGAAGCACGACGCCTTCTTCCTCACGACGACCTACGGGATCACGGTCGCGGTCGACGCGGACGGCGGCGAGATCCTCTGGCGCTGGACGCCGCCCGGCTACGCCTCCTGGGCGGGGAGCGCCCAGATCACGACCGCGACGCCGGTCGCCGATCCCAGCCGGGCGTGGATCTACGCCGCCTCTCCGGACGGGCGGATCCAGAAGCTCGCAGTCGCGAACGGCCACGCGGCCTGGCGCCGCGCGATCACGAAGCTGCCGTCGCGCGAGAAGCTCGCTTCCGCGCTCAACTTCTGGGGTGGGCGCGTGATCGCCACCACGGGCGGCTACATCGGCGACGCGCCGCCCTACCAGGGGCACGTCGCCGTGATCGACGGCACGAGCGGGAAGCTGCTCCACGTGTGGAACTCGCTCTGCTCGAACCGGCGCGGGCTGATCGCGCCCGCCTCGTGCACGGCCAGCGACTCGGCGATCTGGGGTCGCGCCGGCGCCGTCGTCGTTCCCGGCAGCGGCAACCTGCTCGTCGCCACCGGCAACGGGCCCTGGGACGGCCACACGAACTGGGGGGACGCCGTGCTGCTGCTCTCCGCGGCGGCGCAGCTGCTCGGCAACTACACGCCCTCGAACACGGCCGAGCTGGAGGCGACCGACGCCGACCTCGGCTCGACCTCGCCGGTGCTCCTGACCTCGAGCCTCGTGGCGCAGGGCGGCAAGGACGGCAAGATCCGGCTGCTCGCGCTGGGGCGGCTGCGCGGGACGGCGCCGCACACCGACCACGAGCTCCAGGTCGTCTCGACGCCGTCCGGCAGCGACCTCTTCACGGCGCCGGCGGTCTGGCGGACGAAGACGGGCGTCTGGATGTTCGCGGCCGACAACGGCGGCACCGCTGCCTGGCTGCTGAAGGGCGGCAGGCTCCACCAGGTCTGGCGCAACTCCACCGGCGGCACGAGCCCGGTCGTCGCCGGCGGCCTGCTCTGGGTCTACGACCCGGGCGGCGGCCTGAACGTCTACCGCCCCGGCACCGGCAAGCGCGTCGCCCGCCTCGACACGGGCCCCGGGCACTGGAACAGCCCGATCGTCGTCGACGGCCGCGTCGCGCTCCCGGAGGGCAACGCGAACGACCACCGCACCGAGGGCGTGCTCGACATATGGCGCTTTCGCTGAGGGGAACCCAGGGTTCCCCTCAGGCTCCCTCCTTCGGCGCGCGTGGCGGGTGTGTGGTGGGGCTGCGGCGGGAGCGCGGTCCCGCCTTCGCCTTCGCGGCCGTTCTCGCCCAAGGACGGATGTGGACGGTGTCGCTGTTTTGGCGCTCGCGGACGCGCCCTGTCGGGCGGGTCCGCTGTCGCTCGTTCGCGGTCGCGTAACGCGGCTGCGCCCGCGTTACGCGCCCGCCTTGCGGCTCGTAGCCCGAAGCGGCCAAGGGCCGGAGCGTAAGCCTGGGCGTAGCCCGGCTTACGCGGAGGCCGGACCAGCGGGTGGACCTGGCGCAGCCACGTCCGCCCGCGACGGGGCAGCCACCCCGTCCAGAGCATCGAAAACCGAAACAGCACGGAGCGCGCCGGAGACCGCGCTCTCCGGCGCGCGCAGTTCCGCCTCAGAGGCCGGAAACGCGCAGCGTTTCCGGCCTGGCCAGTTAGCCGGTCCGCCGCCGCCGCACCTGGGGCGCCTGCTGGCCGAGCGCGGCGTAGGCGAGCGCCTGCAGCGACTCGTTCAGCGACGCCAGCTCCCGCGTCAGGCGGAGGAAGTGCTCGTCGTTGTCGAGCCGCTTGTTGATCTTCGCCAGCTCGTCCCCGAGCCGGTCGAGCCGCTCGAGCAGGGTGTCGAAGCGGCGGTCTGAGAGGTCCGTGCGCTCCATCCACTCATCGTAGACCCGCCAGCTCCTCGCGTGAACGGATCACGACAACGCCGTCGCCGAGCGCCGCCAGCACCTCCTCGAGCGTGCCGACGGTCTCGATCCGCCGGGCGGCGCCGACGTGGGCGAGCGCGACCTCCGCGAGCTCGCGTGGGGCGTCGGTGAAGACGCCGATCCGGACGCCGTCGGCGTGCAGCCGGCGCAGCTGCGCGGCCGTGTCGGCGTGCGGGCGGAAGTAGACCGGTCCGCGGTCGGCCGCGAAGCGCTCGAGCAGCGGCCGCCAGTCGCCGAGGCGCTCGTCGAGCGCGGCGGCTGCCGCGGTGCGGTCGCCGGGCACGTCGAGCTCCACCCGTGCGCGGCGGGCGGCGTCGTCGAGCCAGTCGTCCCAGAGCGGCCGCGTGTCGGCGAGGACGGCGTCGAGATCGAGGGCGAGAGCGGTCACCGGCCACGATGCTAGTGTCCCCGCACACATCGGCGAGCGGTGAGGGAACTCCGGTGCGATTCCGGGACGGTCCCGCCGCTGTAAGGGGAGACGCTTCTCCGCCAGACGCCACTGGGCCCGCGGGCCTGGGAAGGCGGCGGAGGAGGGAGCCCCGAGTCAGAAGACCTGCCGCCCGCCGCCAGATCCGAACCCCTCGCGGAAGGAGGATTCGTGCTTCGCCGATCGCTCATCTCCGTGGTGGCAGCCGCCGCCGCGCTCACCGTCCCCGCCCTTGCGGCCGCGGCCCTGATCCACGTGCGTGTCGAAGGGAAGACGCAGACGATCTTCGGCCCGAACGACCCGCGCGCCGTCGCCGCGACGCCGCTCGAGGCGCTCCAGGTGGCCGCCCGGGTGGGCGAGTTCTACGTCCACGTCACGGCGTCCTCGTTCGGGAACTACGTCGACCAGGTCGGCTTCTACCCCGGCACGGGCGACTCCGGCTGGGTCTTCAAGGTGAACGGGGTCTCGCCGCCCGTCGGCGCCGACCAGGTGCAGCTCTCCGACGGCGACGTCGTCGAGTGGTACTACGCGACCTTCGGCGCTGCGGGAGGGCCGCCGACCCTCGTGCTGAAGCGGACCGCGCCCGGCTGCTACGCCGCAACGGCCCAGGACGACCAGGGCGCCGCGCAGGTGCCTGCGAAGCTCGTCTACCACGTCGGGCACCGCATCGTGCCGGCGCCCGCGGGCAGGATCTGCCCGAAGCGCCCGCACGGCGTCGTCTGGGCCGGCGCCCCGGGCGTCGTGCGTTCGAACCGGCTCCCGTGAGACGGCTGCTCCCCGTCCCGCTCCTCGCCGCGGTGCTGCTCGGCTGCGGCGGGAGCGGGCACGGGAAGGCGACGCTCTGGGTCACGCGGGACGAGGGGCGCACGGTGCTGGTGAGCGCGCGGGTGCCGGCGGGGGAGACCGCGCTGCAGGCGCTCGAGCGCTCCGCGACGGTGGAGACGCGCTACGGCGGCCGCTTCGTCCAGTCGGTGAACGGCCTCGCGGGCTCGGTCTCGTCGAGGCACGACTGGTTCTACTTCGTGAACGGGATCGAGGCGCCGCACGGCGCCGCCGAGTACCGGCTCCATCCGGGCGACGTCGAGTGGTGGGACTACCGCGACTGGGGCCGCGCCGGCGAGACGGTGCCCGTGGTCGTCGGCGCCTTCCCGGAGCCGTTCCTGCACGGCTTCGACGGGACGGTTCGCCGGACGGTCGTCGTCGGCCCGGACACGGCGGGGACGCGGGCGCTCGCGAAGCTCCTGCACGGGCGCGTCGGCAGGTCGGCGCCGCGGGGCGCGAACGTCCTCACCGTGCTGCCTCCGACCGGCAAGACGATCTTCGCCGCACGGATGCGGGCCGGCGGCGGGGTCGAGTTCACGTACACGGGCGACCCGGGGAAGCTCGCCGCGCACCCGAGCATGTATCGCTACCGCTACGAGGCGCCGTGAGACCGGCCGCCGCAGCCGCGCTCCTCGCCGGGCTCTCCGTCGCCGCGCTGCTCGCGCAGCACGTCGCGTCGGCCGGCGCGCTGGCGCTGGCGCTGCTCGTGGTCTGCCTGCGGGCGGGGACGCGGGCACGGCCCTACCTCTACGGGA
Organism: uncultured Thermoleophilia bacterium; assembly: GCA_963728095.1. Lineage (GTDB taxonomy): Bacteria > Actinomycetota > Thermoleophilia > Gaiellales > Gaiellaceae > Palsa-739. The sequence continues at coordinate 186,406 of CAVSIO010000001.1, forward strand.
CGCTCGTCAGCGCCGCGTTCGTCTTCCTGCTCTCGCCGCTGCTCCAGTCCACCGGCTGGCACGTGCTCTGGAGCGGCCCGGTGGTGCCGGTGCTCGGGCCGCTCGACGTCACGGTCGAGGAGCTGCGGCTCGCGGGGCTGAACGCGCTGCGGCTCGCGGCGGTCGGACTTGCGTTCGCGGCCTACGCGCTGCTGCTCGACCACGACCGGCTCATCGCCGCCGCGACCGCGCGCCGCTCGGTGCTCGCCGCGGCGCTCGCGACGCGGCTCGTGCCGACGCTCGAGCGCGACGCTCGCGGCCTCGTCGAGGCGCTGCGCGGGCGGGGACTCGCCCCGGCGGGGCTGCGCGGCCACGCGGCGCTGCTCTCGCCGCTGCTGGCCGGATCGCTCGAACGCGGTCTGAGCCTCGCCGAGGCGATGGAGGCGCGCGGCTTCGGCCGGCCCGGGCGGACGAGAGTGCCGCCCCCGCCGTGGCGGGCGCTCGACGCGGCCGCGTTGGCCCTCGCCGGTGCGGCGGTCGTCGTGGGGGCGCTGTGGCTCTAGCGCGCATCGAGCGGCTGACGTTCTCCTATCCAGAGGGCGGGCCGGCTCTGGAGGACGTGTCGCTGCACGTCGAGCCCGGCGAGGTCGTGCTCCTGCTCGGCCCCTCCGGCTCGGGGAAGTCGACGCTGCTGCGCTCGCTCGCCGGGCTCGTGCCCTGGTTCCACGGCGGCCGCTTCGCCGGGCGCGTCGAGGTGGCGGGGCGCGACACCCGCAACGCCCGTCCCGCCGACCTCGCCGGCGCGGTGGCGACGGTGTTCCAGGATCCTGAGGACCAGGTCGTGCTCGGCCGCGTCGAGGCGGAGGTCGCGTTCGGCCTCGAGAACGTCGGCGTGCCGCCGGCGGAGATCGCACCTCGCGTCCGCGCGGCGCTCGCGGCGGTCGGGATCGAGGCGCTCGTGGAGCGGCGCACCGCCGAGCTGTCGGGCGGCGAGCTCCAGCGCGTCTGCCTCGCCTCGGCGCTCGCGCTCGAGCCGCAGCTGCTCCTGCTCGACGAGCCGACCTCGCAGCTCGACCCCTCGGCGGCCGAGGCCTTCCTCGAGCTTGTGCTCGGCGCCGGAGCGGCCGTCGTCCTCTCGGAGCAGCGCCCGGCCGCGGCGCTCCGCCACGCCGACCGGGTCGTCTTCCTGGAGCGCGGGCGGATCCTGCTCGACGCCCCGGTCGCCGAGGCGCTCGTGTGGCTCGGCACCCACCGCCCCGCCTGGCTCCTCTCTCCAAGTGACAGTCTGTCACTAGCCGAGAGGCGTCCCGGCGAGACGGTGTGCCTGGTCGAGGAGGTTCGCTTCGCCTACAACGGGCGGCGCGTGCTCGACGGGGCGTCGCTCGAGCTCGGGCGCGGGGAGATCGTCGCGCTCACCGGGCCCAACGGGTCGGGGAAGACGACGCTCGCGAAGCTCGCCGCCGGGCTGCTCGAGCCGCAGGGCGGTCGCGTCGACCGGCAGGGGAGCGCCACCTTCCTGCTCCAGGATCCGGGGCGCTACCTCGTCCGCGAGCGCGCCCTCGACGAGGTCGCGCTCGGGCAGGGCCGCGACCGGGCCGCGCGGACGCTCGCCGCGGTGGGGCTCGCCGGGCTCGAGGCCCGCCACCCACGCGACCTCTCCAGCGGCGAGCGCGAGCGGCTGGCGCTCGCGACCGTGCTCGTCTCCGAGCCCGACCTGCTCGTGCTCGACGAGCCGACGCGCGGGGTGGACCCCGAGCGGAAGGCGGAGCTGGCGGCGCTCCTCCGCGCGGCCGCCGGGGGCCGGGCGACGCTCGTCGTCACGCACGACCGCACCTTCGCGGCCGCGGTGGCCGACCGGGAGGTATCTCTTGCGTAGCCGCGCCGCCCGGATCGCCTTCGTCGCCGCGCTGGCGGCTGCGGCGGCCGTCACCTTCGTCACGCACGACTCCGCGCTCGCGCTGCTGCTCGCGGCCGGGGCGCTGCTCGCCGGGGCGGCCGCCTGGCTCGACGGCGGCCCGCAGTCCGCGAAGGAGGTCACGGTGATCGCGACGCTCGCGGCCGCCGCCGCCGCCGGACGGGTTCTGCTCGCGCCGATCCCCGACGTGCAGCCGGTGACGGTGATCGTGGTGGCGACGGGTGTCGCGCTCGGCGCGCGGGCCGGGATCGGCGTCGGCGCGGGCGCCGCCTTCGTCTCGAACTTCTTCCTCGGGCAGGGGCTGTGGACGCCGTGGCAGATGCTCGCGTGGGCGGGCTGCGGCGCGGCCGGCGCCGCGCTCGCGCCGCTGCTCCGCCGCCGGATCCCGTTCGCCGTCGTCTGCTGCCTGCTCGGCTTCGCCTTCGGCTTCGTGCTCGACACGTGGAACTGGTACGGCTTCTACCCGCACACCTGGCAGGCGTTCGTCGCACGCCAGGCGGCGGGCCTGCCCTTCGACGTGGCGCACGCGAGCGGCAATCTCGCGCTCGCGCTCGTCGCCGGCCCCGAGTTGCGGCGGCTGCTCGAGCGCTACGGGCGCCGGCTGCGGACGGAGATCGTGTGGGCGTAGCCGCTCTCAAGCTCGCCGTCCTGCTCGCCGCGAGCGTGCTCTCGTTCGTCCAGGGGCGCGCGCAGCCGGACGGGGGCTACGCCGAGCCGGGCGGCCGCTCGACGCCCGGGCTCACCGCGACGGCTGTGCTCGCCCTGCGCGCCGCCGGCGCGCCCGTGCCGGACGCGGCGCGCGCCTACCTGCTCGCGCACGAAGACGGGCTGACGCCGACGGAGGTCGAGCTCACGGCGATGGCGGAGGCGGTCTCCGGCGGCATCTCGCCCGGAATCCGGGAGCGGCTCGCGGCGCTCGCGCAACCCTCCGGGGCGATCGGCCCCGCGCTCAACTCGACGATCTGGGGGATCCTGGCGCTGCGCCAAGCCGGCGAGACCGTCCCGCGCGCCGCCGTCCTCTACGTGGCCCGCTCGCAGGCGCGGAGCGGCGGCTTCGGCTGGGCCCGAGGGATCTCGCCCGACACCGACGACACCGCCGCCGCGGTCGAGGCGCTGCGCTCCGCCGGCGTCCACGGCGTCCGGGTCAAACGGGCGCTGCGCTGGCTGCGCGCCCGCGAGCTGCCCGACGGCGGCTTCCCGCAGCGGCCCGGCGGCCCCTCGAACGTCCAGTCCACCGCGTGGGCGGTGCAAGCATTCCTCGCCGCCGGCGCGAAGCCGCCGCCTGCGGCGTTCCGCTATCTCCGGAAGATGCAGCGGCGCGACGGCAGCCTCCGCTACTCGGCGAGCTACGCGACGACGCCGCTCTGGGTCTCCGCGCAGGCGCTGCCCGCGCTCGAGCGGCGGCCGTTCCCGCTGCCCTAGGAGAGCAGCACCGAGCCGTCCGGCGCGAGCGGCCAGCCCGGGTTGTGCGCCACCTCCCAGCGGTGGCCGTCCCGGTCGGCGAAGAGACCCGAGTAGCCGCCCCAGAACGTCTCCGCGCCCCGGCGGACGACGCTCCCGCCGGCCCGCTCGGCCTCCGCGAGCACGGCGTCGACCTCCTCCGGCGCGCCGACGTTGTGCGCGAGCGTGATCCCGCCCCAGCCGCCCGCGTCCTCGGCGCCGCTGTCCTCGGCGAGCGCGGCCCGCCCCCAGAGGCCGAGCACCATGCCGCCGGCCTGGAAGAACGTGACGTCGTCGCCCGAGCCCTCCGACGCCTGCCAGCCGAGCGCTTCGTAGAAGGCCCGCGCGCGGCCGACGTCGGCGACGCCGAGAGTGACGAGGCTCAACCGCTGCTCCACGGCCGCATCATTGCGCGCCGGACCCCTCGCCGGCGCCGGGGCGTGACGTCACGAGGCTGCTAGAGTCGCGCGCGGCGCGTCCGCGCCGTCCATGACCGACTGACAAGACAGAACCCAGCCCTTTCGGCCGAGTAACAGTCTGTTACGCGGCTTTGTCTCGTCTCGCCAGGAGGTCACGCATGCGCCAGCTCGGCACCCTCGCCGCGGCCGGCATCTCGAAAGCCCACGGAGCCCAGGCCGTCCTCGCGGACGTCGACCTCGTCGTGCCGCCGCACGCGCGGATCGGGCTCGTCGGCCCGAACGGGGCGGGCAAGTCGACGCTGCTGGGGCTGCTCGCCGGGCTCGACGTCCCCGACCGCGGCACGATCCGGCGCACGCCGGCGGCGCTCGCGGTCGGGCACCTGCCGCAGGAGCGCGACCCGCGCCCCGGCGAGACGCTGCGCGCCTACCTCGGGCGGCGCACGGGCGTCGCGGCGGCGGCCGCGCGGATGGACGAGCTCGCCGCGCGGCTGCACGCGGACCCCGGCCTCGTCGCCACGCACGCGGAGGCGCTCGAGGCGTTCCTCGCGCGCGGCGGCGGCGACTTCGAGGCGCGCGCCGCCTCCACGCTCGCCGCACTCGGCCTCGACCTGCCGCTCGAGCGCACGCTCGACGGGCTCTCCGGCGGTGAGGCCGCCCGTGTCGCGCTCGCCTCGATCCTGCTCAGCCGCTTCGGCGTGCTGCTGCTCGACGAGCCGACGAACGACCTCGACTTCGCCGGCCTCGCGCGGCTCGAGTCGTTCCTCGCCGCCTACGAGGGCGCGGCGGTGGTCGTCTCCCACGACCGTGCCTTCCTCGACCGGACGGTGACGCGGATCGTCGAGCTCGACGAGTGGACGCACGGCGCCCGCGAGTACACGGGCGGCTGGAGCGAGTACGAGGAGGAGCGGGCGGCGCGGCTCGCCCGCCACTACGAGCGCTGGGAGCGGTCGGTGACGGAGCGCGCGCGGGTCGAGGAGCAGCGGCGGCGCATGCAGGAATGGGAGCGCCGCGGCTACGGCCAGGGCCGCAAGAAGAAGAAGACGAAGGACGTGAAGAAGGCCTACGCGCGCAAGCTCGCCCAGGTCGAGGAGGTCGAGAAGCCGTACGAGCCGTGGGAGCTGCGCCTCGGCCTGGCGCCCGCCGCGCGCAGCGGCGACGTCGTCGTCCGCCTCGAGGCCGCCGTCGTCGAGCGCGGCGCCTTCCGGCTCGGCCCGATCGGCCTCGAGGTGCACTGGGGCGAGCGCGTCGCGATCGTCGGCGCCAACGGCAGCGGGAAGACGACGCTCCTCGACGCGCTGCTCGGGCGCCTGCCGCTCGCCGCCGGGTCTCGCTGGGCGGCCCGGGCGTGGTCCTCGGCGAGCTGGAGCAGGACCGCGCCGCCCTGAACGGGACGGAGCGGCTGCTCGACCTGTTCCTCGCCGCCTCGGGCCTCGAGCCCGAAGCGGCCAGGACGCTGCTGGCGAAGTTCGGGCTCGGCGCCGGCGACGTCCTCCGCGCGGCCGGCTCGCTCTCGCCCGGCGAGCGCACCCGCGCCGTGCTCGCCCTGCTCGCCGCGCGCGGCGTCAACTGCCTCGCGCTCGACGAGCCGACCAACCATCTCGACGTGGAGGCGATCGAGGAGCTGGAGCGCGCGCTCGCCGGGTACGAGGGCACCGTGCTCCTCGTCACCCACGACCGGCTCTTCCTCGACCGCTTCGAGCCGACGCGTACGATCGCACTCTGATGGCGAGCGCGTCGATCCTCACGATCGGCAACGAGATCGTCTCCGGCGACGTCCCGAACACGAACGCGTCGTGGCTCGCGAAGCGGCTCGCGCCGCTCGGGGTCGGCGTCCGGATGACGGCCGCGCTGCCCGACGAGATCGAGGCGGTGGCCGAGTACGTGCGCGCCGAGGCGCCGCGGGTGGACTTCCTGCTCGTCACCGGCGGGCTCGGCGGCACCCCCGACGACCTCACGCGCGAGGCGATCGCCTTCGCCTTCGACACGCCGCAGGAGGAGGTGCCGGAGCTCGCGGCCGACCTGCGCAGCCGCTTCGCCCGCGCCCCCGAGTACGCCGCCCGCTGGGCGCTGCTCCCGCGCGGCAGCCGCCCGCTCGGCAACCCGCTCGGCGGCGCACCCGGCTTCGCGATCGAGAACGTCTACGTCCTGCCGGGGCTGCCCTCGGAGATGGAGGCGATGTTCGCCGCGATCGAGGAGGAGTTCCGCCGCGGCAGCCCGATCGGCGCCTGGCGGCGCACCTACCGGACGCGCGAGAGCACGATCGCGCCGGCGCTCGTCGAGGCGGGCGAGCGCTGGCCGGGCGTCCTCGTCGGCTCCTATCCGGCCTTCCTCCCGGCCGGGCCGGAGGTCGAGGTCGTGGTCAAGTCGAGCGACGCCGCGGAGCTCGCGGCCGCGGCGGCATGGCTCGAGTCGGCGCTCGCCGCGGCGGTCGGCGGCTGAGGAGCGACGCCGGCGGAGGTATTCCCGCGGGCGCTTCGCTCAGGCATGCTGTCGCCGTGGGCGCGCGCCGCTTCCTGCTTCGGCCCTGGTTCGTCTCCGCGCTCCTCCGGCCGGTGTTCTTCGGCGTCGCCGTCGCCGCGGGCGTGCTCGCGGGCGAGCGCAGCGACTCGGTCTGGATCGGGGTGCTCGCCTTCTTCGTCGCCTCCGGCGCCGGGACGGCGGTGCGGCGGCTGATCCGGGGCCGCCTCGCCGACGCGGTCTACGAGGCGCTTGGCCGGCCGCCGCGACCGGCTGCGCGATCCTGTTCGTCCGCGTCGGCCTGCCGGGCTGGGCGGCCGTGCTCGTCGCGGCGATCGCGGCGGCGGCGGCCAGGGCCGTGCTCGCGCGGGCGCTTCTGCCGCCGCGGCCGCCGCGCCGCGGGCGCTGGCGGCTCGAGGCGGAGTGGGGCCTGCGCGGCCGGGACGACGCCATCCCCGGCCGCTGGACGCGCAGCGAGGGGTGAGCGCCGCTCCGGGCCGCGGGAACCGTTCTCCTCCGCGTCTCGATCGCGGCGAACGGGCAATCCGGCTCCGGCATTCCCCGGATGGCCGCCGGCCGGAGCGGGGCTCAGGGTGGAGGGGAACCCGCAGAAGGAGGATCCGATGAACGCGACCTACCCCGTCCGCGTCGAGGGGCGTCTCGAAGCGCCGCTCAGCCGCTGGCTCTGGCTCGTGAAGTGGCTGCTCGCGCTGCCGCACTGGTTCGTGCTCCTGTTCCTGTGGATCGCCTTCGGGCTCACGACGCTCGCCGCGTTCTTCGTGCTGCTCTTCACCGGGCGCTACCCGCGCGGGATCTTCGACTTCAACCTCGGCGTTCTCCGCTGGAGCTGGCGCGTCGGCTACTACGCGACCTCGGCGATCGGCACCGACCGCTACCCGCCGTTCACGCTCCAGGACGTGCCGGACTACCCGGCCCGGCTGGACATCGCCTACCCGGAGCAGCACCGGCGCGGGCTGCCGCTGATCGGCTGGTGGCTGCTCGGGTTCCCGCAGTACGTGCTCGCGACCATCATCGGCAGCGGCACCGGGTTCGGCTGGGCGGGCGGCCACTGGTCGGTGGAGCTGCCGAGCGTGATCGGCGTGCTTGTGTGCGTCGCCGGCGTGATGCTGCTGATCGGCCGCGGCTACCCGGCCGGCGTGTACGACCTCGTGATGGGCTTCAACCGCTGGTCGTTCCGCGTGCTGGCGTACTGCGCCCTCATGACGCCGGAGTACCCGCCGTTCCGGCTCGACGAGGGCGGAGAGGAGCCTACGACGCCAGAGCCGACGGCAGTTCTCGGCCCATCAGCCTGACCGGCTCGAGATCCGTGTGCAGGAGGTGCTGGAGCATCACGCGCCCGCAGCCGGCGCGCTCGTAGTCGCGCAGCCGCTCCGCCACCTCCGCCACGGAGCCGACGAGTCCGCGGCGGCCGAAGCCCTCCAGCCACTCCTCGAAGCTCTCGTCCCGCTTGCGGCGGCCGTACAGCTCGCGCGCCCGCTCGAGCGCGTCGTCGCGGGTGGCGCCGATCAGGCAGCCGGTCATCAGCGAGAAGCGCATCGTCGCGGGGTCGCGGCCGGCGCGCTCGCAGGCGGCGACGACGCGGCCGCGGACCGCCGCGAAGTCCTCGGGCGAGGCGAAGGGCGTGTTGTACTCGTCGGCGAAGCGTGCGGCGGGCTCCGCGGTGCCGCGGGTGCCGCTGCCGCCGACGAGGATCGGCGGATGCGGCCGCTGCACCGGCTTCGGCTGGGCGGGCGCGTCCTCGAGCGTGTAGTGGCGGCCGCGGTGCTCGACGCGCTCCTCCGTCCAGAGCCGGTGGACGATCTCGAGCTGCTCGGCGAACAGCTCCAGCCGGACGGAGGTCTCCGGGAAGGGGAAGCCGTAGGCGCGGTGCTCCCGCTCCATCCAGCCGGCGCCGATCCCCAGCTCGATCCGCCCGCCGGAGACGTGGTCGGCGGTCGCCGCGGCGTTCGCGAGCAGGCCCGGGAGCCGGAAGGTGGCGGGGGAGACGAGCGTGCCGAGGCGGAGCGTCGTCGTGCGGGCCGCGAGCGCGGCGAGCGTCGTCCACGCGTCGTGCGCGACGTTCCCGTCCTCGTCGGCCTGCGAGATGTAGTGGTCGGAACGGAAGAGCGTCTCGACGCCGTGCTCCTCGCAGGCGTCGGCGAGGGCGCACCAGTGCTGCCAGGTCACGCCCTCCTGGCCCTCGATCATCAGGCGCGACGCGCACGAGGAGGAGCGTAGGCGTCTGTCACGACATTCGGGGACCGCGCGTGCGGCGGCGAAGCCGAGTTCGACCGTGACCGCCGGGAGCCCGGGCCGGGGGGCCCCGCTACGATCGGTCGTGGCCGCGACGACGCCGGAGACGTATCTCGAGGGCCTGAATCCGGCGCAGCGCGAGGCCGTCCTCACGACCGAGGGGCCGCTGCTCGTGATCGCCGGCGCGGGCTCCGGGAAGACGCGCGTGCTCACGCGCCGCATCGCGCACCTGCTCGGCGCCGTCGGCGCGAGGCCGCCCGAGATCCTCGCGATCACCTTCACGAACAAGGCCGCCGCCGAGATGCGCGAGCGCGTCGAGCAGCCTCGTCGGCCCGCCCGCGCGCGCCGCCTGGGTGATGACGTTCCACGCCGCCTGCGGGCGCATCCTCCGCCGCGAGGCGCGAGCGGCTCGGCTACCGCTCGAACTTCACGATCTACGACCAGGCCGACCAGGTGCGCCTGACGAAGCAGTGCCTCGAGGAGCTCGACCGCGACCCGAAGCGCTTCACGCCGCGCGGCATCCACGGCCAGATCTCGAACGCGAAGAACCAGCTCGTCGGCCCGGACGAGTACGCCGCGCGCGTCGCGCAGCTTCTACGACCAGACCGTCGCCGAGGTCTACGAGCTCTACCAGCGCAAGCTCCACGCCTCGAACGCCGTCGACTTCGACGACATGCTCTACCTCACCGTCGAGGCGCTCGAGCGCTTCCCGGAGGCGCGCGAGAAGTGGCAGAAGCGCGTTCCGCTACGTCCTCGTCGACGAGTACCAGGACACGAACCACGCGCAGTACCGGCTGCTGCAGCTCCTCGCCGAGCAGCACCGAAACGTGTTCGCGGTCGGCGACCCGGACCAGTAGCATCTACGCGTTCCGCGGCGCCGACATCCGCAACGTGCTCGAGTTCGAGCGCGACTTCCCCGGCGCCAAGACGATCGCGCTGGAGCAGAACTACCGCTCGACCCAGAACATCCTCGACGCCGCGAACGGCGTCATCCGCAACAACCGCGAGCGCAAGGAGAAGAACCTCTGGTCGGAGCTCGGCGAGGGCGACCCGGTGCGCGTCGTCGAGGTCGAGGACGAGCACGCCGAGGCGCGCTACGTCGCCGCCGAGATCGCCATGCTCGTCGAGCAGGGCTACTCCGGCAGCGAGATCGCCGTCTTCTACCGGACGAACGCGCAGAGCCGCGTGCTCGAGGACGTGCTCGTCCGCCAGGGAGTCGCCTACCAGGTGATCGGCGGCCCGCGCTTCTACGAGCGCGCCGAGGTCAAGGACCTGATCGCGTACCTCCAGGTGCTCGACAACCCCTACGACGCCGTCTCGCTGCTGCGGGCCGCGAACCGTCCGCGGCGCGGGATCGGCGACTCGACGCTCGCGCGGCTCATGACCTGGGCCGACCAGCGCGAGATCTCGCTCTGGGAGGCGACCGCCGAGGCCGAGCAGGCGGGCGTCGGCACGGCGCCGCAAAAGGCCGTGCGCGCGTTCCGGACGACGATCGAGTCGCTGATGTCCGCCGCGCAGGAGCTCGACGTGCCCGAGCTGATCGAGGCCGTGCTCGACCGCAGCGGCTACCGCGAGGCGCTCGAGGCCGAGCGGACGATCGAGGCGCAGGGGCGGCTGGAGAACCTCCAGGAGCTCGTCTCCGTCGCGCAGGAGTGGCGCGAGCAGACGGCCGAGCCGAGCCTGTCGAGCTTCCTCCAGGAGGTCTCGCTCTACTCCGACCAGGACGCGATCCGCGGCGAGGGCTCGCTCGTCACGCTGATGACGCTCCACAACGCGAAGGGGCTCGAGTTCCGCGCCGTCTACCTGATCGGGATGGAGGAGGGGATCTTCCCGCACTCCCGCTCGATCGAGGAGCAGGGAGTCGAGGAGGAGCGGCGGCTCTGCTACGTCGGCATGACGCGCGCGATGGAGCGGCTCACGCTCCTGCACGCGTCCTCGCGGATGCTCTACGGCGGCCGCTCGCACAACCTGCCCTCGCGCTTCCTCGACGAGGTGCCCGACCGGCATGTCGAGCGCGAGCGGCTGCGGCCGGCGTCGTGGTCGGGCTACGGCGCGCCCGGCCCAGAGCCGGCCCGCGCCGCGCGAGGACGTGCCCTCGCTCGCCACCGGCGACTCGGTGCGACACGGCACGCTCGGCGAGGGCGTCGTCGTCCGCATCGAGGCCGACGGCGTGGTCACGGTCCGTTTCGCGGCGGACGGCTCCGAGCGCCGGCTGATGCTCGACTACGCTCCGCTCGAGAAGCTCTAGAGCGCTTCGCCACAAGCCGTTCGTACTTCTCCGTAGAGAGGTGCAGCGGCTGCCCGGATGGCGGTTGGCCGCGCCTGGGCGAGCATGCGAGTCATACCCGTGCACGTCTTCATCGGCGGAGTCGGAGGACATGCCCGGCCGTGAGTCGCGTAACGAGAAAAGGAGTAATTGTGCAGAAGTTCCGCTTTTCGATGCTCATCGCGCTGGTCGCGCTGGTGAGTGGTGCGCTGGCTGGGTCGGCACTCTCTGCGGCCCCGCACAAGAAGAAGCCACGCAAGTCAATCGCCAAGGTCATCGCCTTCTCGGGCGTGTATTCCGGCCAGGCCTCGACCAAGGTCGACGGCACCACCGCCGCGATCGCGGCCAACGGCGCGGGCAAGGGCACGCTGATCGGCACGAGCAAGATCACGGGCTCCGGCAGCGCCGACACGAGCCAGCAGCCGTGTCCGCCCTTCGGCGGCACCGGGACGATCAAGGGTGCCGGCGGCACGATCCTGTTCAAGGTCGTGCCGGGCGCCAAGGGCTGCGGGGACGAAGGCGGTCACGTCTTCAGCCTCAGCGGCTACATGCTCGTCACGAAGGCCACCGGCAAGCTCGTCAAGGCGAAGGGGACCCTGAAGTTCTCGGGCGTCTACGACCGTGACGACGGCTCCTTCCAGATCAAGCTCACCGGCACGCTCAAGAAGTAACGACCAACGCGAAAACGAGGAAAAATGAGACGAATCGTGATTCTCGGGGTCGTGCTCGCGGCGGCCGCGACCACCGCTTCGGCCGCGCTTGCCGCCGACCCGATCGTGCCGTTCCCGGCCCCGAAGGTCCTGCAGGTGTTCGTGGCCGCGCAGACCGTGAACCCGGCCGGCGCGATGACCAACTACTTCGCGCCCGGCGACACCGTGGTCTTCCGCGCGTACGCCGCGGATCCGAAGACGAAGCAGCTCGTCGCCGCGAAGGACATGCGGTACTTCTACGTGAAGCTGCCGGACCAGTCGCACGTCAAGCTGGCCTTCAACCCGTCCGCGGCCGGAGCCTCGCAGGGCTTCCCCTGGACCGGCACGTGGACGGTTCCCGCGAGCTACGCGTCCGGGACCGTCGAGTTCAAGGTGCTGATCAAGCTCAAGAACAAGCGGCAGGGCCAGTTCGTCCAGATGCCGGTTTCCTCGGCGATGCTGACGATCGCGGCGAAGCCGGCGGCGACGTTCGGGTCCTGCCCCGGCAGGCGCTCCGGGCACGGTCGGCACCGGCGGGGCGTTGAACGTCTCGCTCTACGTCGACACCGTGAACGGAAGCCGTCCCGTGGGCGTGGCCCCACGGCAGGCCGGCTGCGCGCAGTCGAACGTGTACAAGCGCGGCGAGCAGGTCGTCTTCCGCGTCTGGGGCACCGACCTGACGACCAGTGACGTCCTCTCCGCCGACAACGTGAAAGAGGCCCACGCCTCGATCGCAGGCCAGCCGAACGTCGTCCTGAACTGGGGCGCGCACGGCGCGGTCGGCGCCAAGGTGTGGTTCTGGGCCAACGCCTGGGTCGTTCCGGCGGACTTCCCGCTCGGCGACACGACGGTGCACGTCGTCTACACGCTCGAGAGCGGCAAGACCGGCACGTTCGACTACACCCTCAACATCATCCCGTAGCGGTAACGAGGAGTCGCAGCCATGACCGTCAAGACAACGCTGGCTGCGGCGCTCGCGACGCTGGCAGGAGCCCTGCTCCTGCCAGCGCTCGCGGCCGCTGCGGTCACCCCGATCGTCGTCCCGACGATCCCCGGCATCGCCGGGCTTCCGGGCATCGCCGCTCCGGCGTCGGTCCCGGCCGCGAACATGGGCGTGCTCAAGACCACGCCCGACGTCGCGGTGGCCGGCACGCCCTTCACCGTCAGCGGCAGCGGGCTCCCGGCGAATGCGGACGTCACGCTCGTCTGGGGCACCGCCAACGTCACGTGGGTCGTCGACGCTCGTCCTGACAGCGTCGACTACCTCGGCCGCAAGGCCGACAAGCTCCAGGTCGTCGTGGGCTCCGCGAAGACCGACGCCTCCGGCTCCTTCACCGCGAAGATCGCAGGCCTGAAGGACTTCGGCGGCATCCACGACATCTTCGCGGTGGTGAACGGCGTCCAGGTCGCGAAGGGCGGCTTCCTGATCGCCCGCTCGGCCACGATCAGCCCGAAGCGCGGGCCGATCGGGACGATGATCACCGTCACCTACAACGGGCTCGGCGCCTCGCTGTACGAGGGCGGCGGCTCGCTGCTCTACGACAACAAGTACACCGGCGCCCTGATGGCGAACTGGACGCGTGGCGTCGCCGTCGTCCACATCCGCGCCAGCGGCCCGGTCGGCCGCCACACGATCGAGGTGGCGGACGCGATCACCTTCAAGTACCTGAACATCCAGCAGTCCCCGATCCCGTGGGGCACGGGCGCGAAGCTGACCTTCACCGTCACGAAGGACGCCGGCCGGCCCGCCGCACGCATCGACTGGCCGGCGCAGATCGCGCCGACGCTCGACGCGAAGACGACGCTCCAGCTCTCCGGCGTCGAGGCCGGGACGACCGCGAGCGCGCAGCTCGCCTCGTCCTCCGGCGCCGTGAACACGAAGGTGGCCCTGACGGCCAAGGGGCTGACCGCGGGCTCGCCCGTGCAGCTCGGCTGGGCGACCGTGGTCGGCAACCGGGTCAACTGCAGCGGCACCTGCTGGACGTTCGCGACCGTCCCGCTCGGGAACGCCACCGCCGCCGCCGACGGCAGCCTCTCGACCCGGATCACCGTGCCCGACGGGCTCGGCGGCTGGCACGTCGTGCAGGTCTTCCAGAACGGCCAGGTGAAGGCGCAGGTCCCGTACTTCGTCAAGCGGAGCATCTACGGCAAGGGCGTCTCCTCGCTCGTGCTGAAGGAGGGGCAGCGCTTCACCGTGCACCTCAAGGGCCTCGGCTGGACGCAGCTCGACAACACGATCGCGGTCGACTACGACAACAGCTACGTCGGCTACGGGTGCGGCTTCAACAGCCAGGGCGACACGGTCATGAACCTGATCGCGACCGGCGGCCCGGGCACGCACCTGATCGACATGTACCCGCTGCTCTACACCCAGCAGCCGTCCTACCAGAACACGCCGTACGGGATGATCCCCGTGCTGACGTACGCGAAGGACGCGCCGGGCCTCGCGCTCGGCTACCAGCTGCCGGCGATCCGCCTGGCGATCACGATCGTCAAGTAGCGAGGCGCGACTCGAGGGAGGGGCTCCGGCCCCTCCCTCCCGCGTCTCCTCGGGCCGTGTCGCGCAGGCATGTGATGTAGGTGTACACCGGCACCTGCACAGGTGTACACCTGCGCAGGGCGGCTCCTCCGGTCAGCTCGCGGGCGACGACTGGACGCGCGCGAGCCGCGCGATCCGCGCCGGCAGCCACCAGTTCCACCGGTCGAGCACCGCCATCGCGGCCGGGACGAGCACCGCGCGGACGACGGTCGCGTCGAGCAGCACCCCGAGCGAGAGGCCGACGCCGAACTGGCGGAGCCCGGGCACGCGGCCGGCGACGAAGCCGGAGAAGGCGGCGACCATGATCACCGCGGCGGCGGTCACGATCCGGCCGGTGCGCGCGAGCCCGTATGCGACCGCGCGGCCGTTGTCCCGCTCGGCGTCCCACGCCTCGCGCATGCGCGTGACGAGGAAGACCTCGTAGTCCATCGAGAGCCCGAACAGGACCGCGAAGAGCACGATCGGAACCCATGCCTCGATCTGCGCGACGCCGGCGCCCCACTCGAAGATCACGACGAGGAGCCCGTAGACGGCGGCGACCGAGAGCAGGTTCAGCACCACCGCCTTCAGCGGCAGCAGGAGCGAGCGGAAGCCGCGCAGCAGCAGCAGGTACGTGAGCGCGAGCGCGCCGAGCACGAGCCAGGGGAAGGCGCCGTACGAGCGCCCGAGGTAGTCGACGCCCTGCGCGGGCGCGCCGCCGGCGTACGACGCGCGTCCCGGCCGGGAAGCGCGCGGCCGGGATCAGCGCGTCGCGCAGCCGGTGGACGAGCGCCCGGCTCGGCTCCTCGCCGTACTCGTGCCGCCCGACGACGAACACGCGCGCGTAGCGGCGGCTCGGGTCCACGTACGGCGGCTTCGAGCCGAGCGCCGTGACGTACGCCTCCGGGTCGTGGAAGACGGCGTCGGCGAAGCGCTCGACCGCGCGGTGCACGTCCGGGGCGAGCGCGCCGCCGGGCCGGCCGGAGTCGACGACGACCTCCGTCGGCGTCAGCGCGCCCGCGCCGGCCCCCTCGCGCAGCGCGGCCAGGCCGGCGACCGCCTCCGGGCCCCGCGGGAGCGTGGAGAGCGCGCCCGGGGTCAGCCGCAGGAACGCCGCGGGCACCGCGAGGCCGACGAGCAGCAGCGACCCGGCCGCGAGGAACGCGACCGGGCGCCGCATGATCGCGGCGGCCAGCCGCTCCCAGAAGCCGCCGCCGCTCGTCCGCGGCCGGCCCGCCCGGCGTCCGAGCAGCGAGAGCAGCGCCGGCTGCAGCGTCGCGGCGGCCGCGAGCGAGGCGAGCGGCACCACGAGGCCCGCGATCCCGAGCGAGCGGATGAACGGGACCGGCACCGCGAGCAGCAGCGCGAGCCCGATCGCGACCGTGAGCCCGGAGACGAGCACCGCTCGGCCCGCCGTCTCCATCGTCCGGACGACCGCGTCCTCGACGCTCGGCTGCCGCTGCGCCTCCTCGCGGAAGCGGTGCACGACGAGCAGCGAGTAGTCGACCGCGAGGCCGAGGCCGACGAGCTCGACGAGGTTCGGCACGAAGGCGACGAGCGTGAGCACGTGCGCGAGCGCCCAGACGACGCCGAGCGTCGCGGCGATCGTGCACGCGGCGACGAGAAACGGCACGAGCGCGGCCAGCGAGAGCCCGAGCACGAGCAGGAGCACGGCGAGCGCGGCCGGGAGCGCGATCGCCTCGCCCCGGCGCAGGTCGGAGGCGAGCACCGGGTCGAGGTCGTGCTGGAGAGCCGGCTGTCCCGTCACGAGCGCCGGCGGCCCGCCGGCCCTGTGCAGCGCGCGCCGCAGCGGCTCCGTCCACGCCTTCGCGTGCTGGAGGTCGAGCGTGGTCGCGACGTCGCCGTAGAGGATCCGGCCGCCGGCGTGAAGTGGACCCTGGAAGTGGCCCGTCGGCACCGTCGCGGCCGCCGCCGCCAGCTCGCGGCGCAGCCGCGCCCGGAGCGCCGTGTCCGACGGGTGCCGCACGCGGAAGACGACGGTGAAGACGCCGTCCGGGCGCTCGCCGAAGTCGCGCTGGAGGATCGCCCGCGCCTGCTCCGACTCGCTGCCCGGCACTGCGAACGAGGTCGCGAGCCGGCCCGGGAGCGCGACCGCGGCGGCGGCGCCGGCCGCGAGCACGGCGAGCCAGGCGGCGAGGACGAGGCCTCGGCGTCGGAGGACGCCGCGAGTCCAGCGCGCGGGCACCCGCAGACCGTAGCCCGCGGACCGGCCGTCCCGTCCGTGGCCACCCCGCAGACCCGATCCGTAGCTTCCGCGGTTCCGGCTGCGCCGCGCGGCCCGGACAATGGCGGCATGCGCAGGCTCCTGCTGTGGCTCGCCGTCGCGGCCGCCCTCGTCGCCGTCCCGACCGCGGGTGCGGCGATCGCATCGCCGGCGGTGCGGCTCACGATCGTGCACGTCCTCCGCGGCTGCCACTCCTGGGGCACGGTCGACTCGCAGGAGCTCGGCCCGACGCGCGCGATCGTGGTCAAGCGCGGCACGCGCCTCCAGATCCGCGTCAACTGCGTGATGGACTTCACCTTCACCCAGACGCGCGGGCCGCGGCTCGCGCTCGGCGATCCCGTGACGCACGCGGGCACGGCGCGCACGATCGTCTTCCGCAAGAAGGGCCTCTACCGTCTCCACGCGGTCTCCCTCCAGACCTCGGAGGAGATGGGCCTCCAGACCCTCGGCCCCGACAACGTCCTCAGCCTGACCGTCCGGGTGCGCTAGAACTCGGGGCCGTGACCCCGGAAATCCGCAACCCGCGCGACCCCTTCTGCTGATGGCGCTCGAGGTTCGCCCCGTCCGCGACCAGGCCGAGTTCGGCCGCGCGCTCTACGCGATCGGCCAGTACTTCAGCGGCTACCCGGCCGACGAGCAGCTGGAGCGCTTCCTACACATCATCGAGCTGGAGCGCATGTACGCGGCGCTCGAGGAGGGCGAGATCGTCGGCGGCGCGGGCGCCTTCACCTACGACCTCTCGGTGCCCGGCGGCTCGCTGCCGTGCGCGGGCGTGACGGTCGTCGGCGTCTACCCGACGCACCGCCGGCGCGGCGCCCTGCGCGCGATGATGCGCGCCCAGCTCGACGACGTGCACGAGCGCGGCGAGCCGATCGCGGCGCTGTGGGCGTCGGAGGAGACGATCTACGGCCGCTTCGGCTACGGGCTCGCCTCGTGGGCGGGCGAGATCGCGCTGAGGCGCGAGTGGGCGTCGTTCGCGCAGCCGCTGGAGCGGCGCGGCCGCGTCCGCCTCGTGACCCCCGAGGAGGCGAAGGAGCTGTTCCCGCCGGTCTGGGAGGCGCTGCGGCGCGAGCGGCCGGGCGTGTTCGCCCGCTCGGACGCGTGGTGGGAGCTGCGCACGCTGCGGCTGCCCGAGGAGCAGGCGGAGAACCCGAAGCGCTTCGCGGCGCTCGACCTCGACGGCGAGACGCGGGCGTACGCGATCTACCGTCAGTTCCCGGGCTTCGAGGCGGGCGTCTCGACGGCGCGGCTCGAGGTGCTCGAGGCGCTCGGGACGACGCCGCAGGCGACCGCGGAGATCTGGCGCTTCCTGCTCGACGTGGACTGGACGGAGACGGTCGAGGCGTCGCTGCTGCCGCCCGACCATCCGCTCCTGCTCCTGCTCGCGAATCCGCGCCGGGCGCGCTACCGGCTGGGCGACGCGCTCTGGGTGCGGCTCGTGGACGTCGGCGCAGCGCTCTCGGGCCGCGCGTACACCGGCGAGGGGCCGCTCGTCCTCGAGGTGCGCGACCCGTTCTGCCCGTGGAACGAGGGCCGCTGGCGCCTCGAGGGCGGCGTGTGCGAGCGGACGGACGCCGCGCCGGATCTCGCCCTCGACGCGGACGCGCTCGGGTCGGCGTACCTCGGCGCCGTCTCGTTCCGGCAGCTGCGCGAGGCCCTGCGGGTCGAGGAGCTGCGGGAGGGCGCGCTCGCGGAGGCCGACGCGCTGTTCGCGTGGCGCCCGCTGCCCTGGTGCCCCGAGATCTTCTAGGAGGGTTTGGGGTTGGCACCGGCCGGCCCGTGGGTTACCCTGCCGCGCTGTGGGCCTGGGGACGAGGGCAATGCGGTCGGCGGCCGCGTGCGTGGCCGCGCTCGTCTGCGCTGCGCCGGCGGCGGCGCACACCGACGGCGGCCGGCAGCTCTCGCTCGAGTGGCCCGCGTCGGGGACGGTGACGCGCGGCTTCGGCTACGACGCCGGCCGGCGGCACCCGGGCATCGACATCGGCACCCTGACGTCGCTCGACGTCGAGGCGGCCGCGCCGGGCGTGGTGCAGAAGGTCGGCTACCAGACGGGCTTCGAGGGCTACGGCGAGGTCGTCCTCGTGAACGTGGGCGAGGGCTTCCAGACGCTCTACGCGCACCTCTCGGAGCCGCTCGTGCAGGAGGGCGACGTCGTGGCGGCGGGCCAGAAGCTCGGCATCGCCGGCAGCACGGGCTTCTCGACGGGCACCCATCTCCATTTCGAGCTGCGCGAGGACGGGGAGGCCGTCGACCCGGCGCTGCTGCTGCCCCCGCTCGGGCCCGCGCTGTTCGTGGCCGCTACACTTGCACCCGCCTAGGGCGGTTAGCTCAGTTGGGAGAGCACCAGCTCGACAAGCTGGGGGTCACTGGTTCGAGCCCAGTACCGCC
>CAVSIO010000002.1:0-1072541 GCA_963728095.1 uncultured Thermoleophilia bacterium
TTCACGGAGAGTTTGATCCTGGCTCAGGACGAACGCTGGCGGCGCGCTTAACACATGCAAGTCGAGCGAGAACCAGGGCTTCGGCTCTGGGGACAGCGGCGAACGGGTGAGTAACACGTGGGTAATCAACCCCCGACACTGGGATAGCCCGGGGAAACCCGGATTAATACCGGATGTCCCGTCTGGCCTTCGGGCCGGCCGGAAAAGGTAGCTTCGGCCTCCGGTCGGGGACGAGCCCGCGGCGGATTAGCTTGTTGGCGGGGTAACGGCCCACCAAGGCGACGATCCGTAGCTGGTCTGAGAGGACGATCAGCCACACTGGGACTGAGACACGGCCCAGACTCCTACGGGAGGCAGCAGTGGGGAATCTTGCGCAATGGGCGAAAGCCTGACGCAGCGACGCCGCGTGAGGGAAGAAGGCCTTCGGGTTGTAAACCTCTTTCAGGAGGGACGAAGCCACTCGGGTTAATAGCCCAGAGGGTGACGGTACCTCCAGAAGAAGCCCCGGCTAACTACGTGCCAGCAGCCGCGGTAATACGTAGGGGGCAAGCGTTGTCCGGATTTATTGGGCGTAAAGAGCGTGTAGGCGGCCATGCAGGTCCGCTGTGAAAACTCGAGGCTCAACCTCGAGATGTCGGTGGAAACCGTATGGCTAGAGTCCGGAAGAGGAGAGTGGAATTCCCGGTGTAGCGGTGAAATGCGCAGATATCGGGAAGAACACCCGTGGCGAAGGCGGCTCTCTGGGACGGTACTGACGCTGAGACGCGAAAGCGTGGGGAGCGAACAGGATTAGATACCCTGGTAGTCCACGCCGTAAACGATGGGTGCTAGGTGTGGGGGGTGTCGACTCCCTCCGTGCCGAAGCTAACGCATTAAGCACCCCGCCTGGGGAGTACGGCCGCAAGGCTAAAACTCAAAGGAATTGACGGGGGCCCGCACAAGCAGCGGAGCATGTGGTTTAATTCGACGCGACGCGAAGAACCTTACCAGGGCTTGACATGCACTGGAATGTCGTAGAAATACGGCAGCCCTTCGGGGCCAGTGCACAGGTGGTGCATGGCTGTCGTCAGCTCGTGTCGTGAGATGTTGGGTTAAGTCCCGCAACGAGCGCAACCCCTGTCCCATGTTGCCAGCGTGAAAGACGGGGACTCATGGGAGACTGCCGGTGACAAATCGGAGGAAGGTGGGGATGACGTCAAGTCATCATGCCCCTTATGTCCTGGGCTACACACGTGCTACATTGGCCGGTACAAAGGGCTGCAAACCCGCGAGGGTGAGCGAATCCCAAAAAGTCGGTCCCGGTTCGGATTGGAGGCTGAAACTCGCCTCCATGAAGGCGGAGTTGCTAGTAATCGCGGATCAGCAATGCCGCGGTGAATATGTTCCCGGGCCTTGTACACACCGCCCGTCACACCACGAAAGTCGGCAATACCCGAAGCCGGTGGCCTAACCCGCAAGGGAGGGAGCCGTCGAAGGTAGGGTCGATGATTGGGGTGAAGTCGTAACAAGGTAGCCGTAGCGGAAGCTGCGGCTGGATCACCTCCTTTCTAGGGAATCCGGAGCACTTGTACTCCGGTAGGCGCCGGCCCCCTTGATGGCTCTCGGCCGTCGGGATACCCGGCTCGCCTAGAATTACGTCGACCTCGATATCGCGTACGCTGTTGAGTTTTGAGAGACCGGCCCTCGGGCCGGTTCTTCTCGGTAGGGCGGGCTCGAGCTCGCGTGCACCTTGAAAACTCCATAGCGACATCTATACCGGTGTTCTTCTGATCAAGAGAACAAGGGCACACGGTGGATGCCTTGGCACCGAGAGCCGATGAAGGACGTGGGCGGCTGCGATAAGCCCGGGGGAGGAGCTGACCATCCTATGATCCCGGGATTTCCGAATGAGGAAACTCACCGCTGGTAATGCGGCGGTACCCGTACCTGAATACATAGGGTGCGAGGAGGCAAGCTGGGGAACTGAAACATCTAAGTACCCAGAGGAAAGGAAAGAAACCTCGACTCCCTGAGTAGTGGCGAGCGAAAAGGGATCAGCCCAAACCTGCGCAACGTGATAGGCGGCAGCCGTTGTTGTGTGGGGGTTGTAGGGCCCGTCTTGATCCGCCTGCCGGCGGGTCGGGAAGTTACAAAATCATGCGTTAGCCGAAGTGGATGGAAAGCCACGCCACAGAAGGTAACGGCCCTGTAGGCGAAAGCGCATGGTCTTCCTGGACGGGTACCTGAGTACGGCCGGGCACGTGAAACCCGGTCGGAATCCGCGGGGACCACCCCGTAAGGCTAAGTACTCCTCGGTGACCGATAGCGAACTAGTACCGTGAGGGAAAGGTGAAAAGTACCCCGGAAGGGGAGTGAAATAGTACCTGAAACCGTGTGCTTACAAGCGGTCGGAGCGGACTTGTTCCGTGACGGCGTGCCTTTTGCATAATGAGCCAGCGAGTTAGTCTTCCACGGCAAGGTTAAGGAAACGGAGCCGTAGCGAAAGCGAGTCTGAATAGGGCGATTCAGTCGTGGGAGCTAGACCCGAAACTGAGTGATCTACCCATGGCCAGGTTGAAGCGGGGGTAAGACCCCGTGAAGGACCGAACCCACGTCGGTTGAAAACGGCGGGGATGAGCTGTGGGTCGGAGTGAAAGGCTAATCAAACTCAGAGATATCTGGTTCTCCCCGAAATATATTTAGGTATAGCGTCGCGAGTTCAGTTGTGGTTGTAGAGCACTGTTTGGCCTAGGGGGCCTACCAGCTTACTGAAGTCAGGCAAACTCCGAATGCCACAACTCCAGATCGCGGCAGTCAGAGTGCGGGGGATAAGCTTCGTGCTCGAAAGGGAAACAGCCCAGACCGTCGGCTAAGGTCCCTAATTCCATGCTAAGTGGGAAACGATGTCCGATTGCACAGACAACCAGGATGTTGGCTTAGAAGCAGCCACCATTCAAAGAGTGCGTAACAGCTCACTGGTCAAGTGGTCGGGCGCGGACAATGTAACGGGGCTCAAGCATGGAACCGAAGCCACGGACTTCACGCTTTGCGTGGAGTGGTAGGGGAGCGTTCCCAGGGCGGTGAAGCGGCGGCGTAAGCCTGCCGTGGAGCGCTGGGAAGTGAGAATGCTGGCATGAGTAACGAAAGGCGAGTGAGAAACTCGCCCGCCGAATGCCCAAGGGTTCCTGAGTAAAGCTAATCTGCTCAGGGTTAGTCGGGACCTAAGCCGAGGCCGAAAGGCGTAGGCGATGGACAACAGGTTGATATTCCTGTACCACGTCCCAACCGCTATCACCGATGGGGGGACGGGGTAGGCTAGGGCAACCCAGGCGATGGTCGACCTGGGGTAACCGCGTAGGGCGGTCGGTAGGGAAATCCGCCGGCCATCAAGCCTGAGACGGGATGCCGAGGCCCCTTGGGGCCGAAGTGCCTGAAGCCATGCCTCCGAGAAAAGCCTCTAGGGAGGTTGGACGTGCCCGTACCAAAACCGACACAGGTGGGCAGGTAGAGAATACCAAGGCGATCGGAAGAACCCTCGTTAAGGAACTCGGCAAAATGGTCCCGTAACTTCGGGAGAAGGGACGCCCCGGTAGAGTGAAGCCCTTTACGGGCGTAGCTCGAGGGGGCCGCAGTGAAACGGCCCAAGCGACTGTTTACCAAAAACACAGGTCTCTGCGAAGTCGAAAGACGACGTATAGGGGCTGACGCCTGCCCGGTGCCGGAAGGTCACGAGGAGAGGTTAGCCTTCGGGCGAAGCTTTGAATCCAAGCCCCGGTAAACGGCGGCCGTAACTATAACGGTCCTAAGGTAGCGAAATTCCTTGTCGGGTAAGTTCCGACCTGCACGAATGGCGTAACGACTTGGGCGCTGTCTCAACGAGGGATCCGGTGAAATTGTAGTCTCGGTGAAGATGCCGAGTACCCGTGGTTGGACGGAAAGACCCCGTGAACCTTTACTACAGCTTGACGTTGGAGTCTGGGATTTGTTGTCCAGGATAGGTGGGAGGCTGTGAAGCGTGGACGCCAGTCCGCGTGGAGCCAATCTTGGGATACCACCCTTCGTGTTCTGGGCTTCTAACCCGCTGCCGTGATCCGGGGCGGGAACAGCGTCAGGTGGGTAGTTTGACTGGGGCGGTCGCCTCCTAAAATGTAACGGAGGCGCGCAAAGGTTCCCTCAGCACGGTTGGAAATCGTGCGTAGAGTGCAAAGGCATAAGGGAGCTTGACTGCGAGACAGACAGGTCGAGCAGGCGCGAAAGCGGGCCTTAGTGATCCGGCGGTAACTAGTGGACGTGCCGTCGCTCAACGGATAAAAGGTACTCCGGGGATAACAGGCTTATCCTTCCCAAGAGTCCACATCGACGGAAGGGTTTGGCACCTCGATGTCGGCTCGTCGCATCCTGGGGCTGAAGCAGGTCCCAAGGGTTGGGCTGTTCGCCCATTAAAGCGGTACGCGAGCTGGGTTCAGAACGTCGTGAGACAGTTCGGTCCCTATCCACCATGGGCGTTGGAGCTTTGAGAGGAGTCGTCTCTAGTACGAGAGGACCGAGACGAACAGACCTCTGGTGTATCAGTCGTCGTGCCAACGGCGCTGCTGATTAGCCACGTCTGGATGGGATAACCGCTGAAAGCATCTAAGCGGGAAGCCCACCTCGAGATGAGAGCTCCCATCCCCTCGAGGGAGTAAGGGCGGTCGGAGACTACGACCTTGATAGGCGGGACGTGCAAGCACAGCAATGTGTTCAGCGGACCCGTACTAATTGCCCGAGGTCTTGATTTGAACATCGGTGTAGGGTCGCTATGGAGTTTTGAAGGTGTGCAGCCTCGGGCGCGCCCTTGACAGTTCGGCGGTCATACCGGCAGGGCGACACCTCTTCCCATTCCGAACAGAGAAGTTAAGCCTGCCAGGGCCGATGGTACTCGGAGGGCAACCTCCCGGGAGAGTAGGTCGCCGCCGATGTTCTTTCAGAAGGGGCCGCCGGAAGGCGGCCCCTTCTCATGCCGGCAGCGTCAGGCTCTCGAGGTCGCGCGGGTAGTACGTGAGGAAGTCGAGGCCGTCGCGGGTCACGGCGACCGTGTCCGAGTGCCGGAAGCCGCCGAGAGCCGCCGCGTACAGGCCAGGCTCGACCGTGAAGACCATCCCGGGCACGATCTCCGTCTCGTCGCCGCGGTCGAGGAACGGCCCCTCGTGGTAGCGGAGGCCGATCGCGTGGCCGACGTGATGGCGCCAGTGCTCCCAGAGACCGTGCTCGTCGTAGTAGCGGCGCACCGCCCGGTCGACGTCGGAGCAGCGCGCGCCCGGGCGGATCGCCTCGAAGGCGAGATCCTGGAGCGCGACCATGTGCTCGAACATGCGCTTCTGGTCGTCGCTCGGCGGGCCGATCACCATCGTCCGCTCGAGCTCGGAGTGGTAGCCCCAGACCGGCGCCGTCGCGCCGGTGACGAGCACGTCGCCCGGCTCGAAGACGATGTTGTTCGCGAGCGCGTGCGGGATCGCCGCGTTGCGGCCGATCTGCCCGCGGTAGCCGGCGCTCGCCCCGTCGGACCACATGCTCTGCGCGCGATAGACCGGACCGATCGCGTCGAGCATCGCCAGGGTCGCCTCCGCACTCGCCCGCTGGGAGACCTCCGTCTCGGTCGCGCCGGGCCGCGTGTAGCGCTGGAGGAGCGTGTGCGCGAGGTTCGCCCACTTCGAGCTCTCGCGCAGGAGCGCGATCTCCGCCTCGCTCTTGACGGCCATCGCGTCCTCGACGAGGCCGGCGATCAGCTCGGGCGGCTCTCCCGTCAGCTCCCCGAGCGTCGGGCCGCGGTAGCCGAGCACCCACGGGTAGCCGTCCTCGTCCGCCCCGAGCCGGCCGCGGACGCCGAGCGCCGACAGCAGCTCGGGCAGCGTCTCGAGCGGATGGCGCTCTCCCGGATACTCGTCGTAGTGCGCGACCTCCTGCACCGCGGCGTTCGCCCGCGCGTGCTCCACCTCGAGCCGGGGGACGAGCATCCCGCCGCGGCCGTCCGCCGCGAGCGCGAACGCGATCGGGCGTTCGGTCGGGATGAACGCGAAGCCCGTGTAGTAGGAGACACGGTGGGCGTCGAACAGGACAGCGCCCGCGAGCCCCCGCCGCTTGAGCTGCTCCGCGAGCGCCTCCCGTCGGCCCGCGTACTCCTCGGGCCGGATCGCGAGGCTCACGCGGCGGCCTCGTCGTGGAGCTTCTCGCGCCAGGCCGGGTCGAGGGCGCGCAGCCGGCGCACGCGCTCGCCGATCGGCGGGTGCGTCACGAACAGCGCGGCAAGACCCTGCTCCATGAACGGGTTGAAGGTGTAGAGCGGCTCGGTCGCCGGGCTGCCGCGGAACTCGACGAGCTCGGCCGCCTGCTCGAGCCGCAGGAGGGCGTCGGCGAGGCCGTGCGGCGAGCCGCAGATCTCCGCCGCGGCGCGGTCGGCCTGGAGCTCGCGCTTCGGCGAGAGCAGCAGGTGGACGAATGCGGCCGCGACCGGGCCGAGGACGAAGAGCAGCGCGCGGGAGAGCCAGCCGCCGATGCGGCTCGCCTCGACGATCGCCGCCGCGAACACGACCACCGCCGTCTGCACGGCGACGTCGCGGCGGCGGATGTGCGCGACCTCGTGCGCGAGCACTCCCTCCAGCTCGGCCGGGGAGCACGCGCTCACACAGCCGGAGCTGACGGCGACCGCGGAGCTGCGCGGCCCCCGGCCCGTCGCCAGCGCCCGCGGGAGCCCGTCCGGGATCAGGTAGAGCCGCGGCTTCGCGACCCCGGCCACGGCGGCCAGGCGCTCGAGCGTGGAGTGGAGCAGCGGCGCCTCCGCCAGCGGCAGCTCGCGCGCGCCCACCATGCCGAGCACGACGCGGTCGAAGTACGCCCAGGCGGCGGCGACGACGAGCAATCCGCAGAAGACGAAGATCGAGAGGAGACGGTAGCCGCCCAGGCCCCAGCCGGCCGCGGCGAGAAGGCCGCAGAGGAGGACGACGAGCAGCCAGGCCTTGGCGACGTTCCGGGCGGCGGCGAGCGAGCGCACGGCGGCCTAGGGCTCGTCGCGCTCGGGCCCCCCGTCCTCGTCGGGGCCGTCGTCGTCGAGGAGGCCGCGCGGGGGCCAGTCCTCGTTCTGGGGGGCGTCGCACCGGCTCGAACAGTGGAGCGAGGCGATGTTCTGGAGGGGAACGAGGATGTGCCCGTTCAGCTCGATGTGGGCGACCTCGTCCACGTAGCAGTACGCGGTGAGCACGCCTTCCTGGTACTCGCCGCCGAACAGGGCGACCTCGACCTGCTCGCCCTTGTACTTGCTCGTGTAGTCCTCCACGGGTGGGTCAGTCTATCGCCCGCAGGGCGCCGTCCTCGTGCGCGACGAGCCAGCGGCCGCAGTTCTCCAGCACCGGCAGGGCCATGCCGAGCACGGCCGACTGGATGCGCCGCAGCGAGCCGCCGTGCGTGACCACGAGCACGTGCCCGCCCGGATGCCGCTCCGCGATGCGTCGCACGGTCGCGAGCACCCGCTCCCGGTGCGCGCCCGTGGACTCGCCGACGTACTCGACCGTGGCGCGCTCGGCGGGCGTCAGGCCCTCCCAGGAGCCCCAGTCCTTCTCTCGCAGGCCGGCGTCGACGACCACGGGGAGCCCGAGGCGCTCGGCGAGGATCTCCGCCGTCTCCCGGGCGCGGGCGAGGTCGCTCGCGTAGACGGCGTCGATCTGCTCGCCGGCGAGCTCCTCCGCGAGCCGGGCCGCCTGGCGCCGGCCGTAGTCGTTGAGCGGCCGGTCGGTGTGACCCTGGAGCCGCCCGTCGGCGTTCCAGTCGGTCTCGCCGTGGCGAACGAGCAGCAGGGTGGTGGTCACGGGCGGCTAGGGTAACGGGCCGTGGACCTCGGGCTGCGCGACACCGTGTGCCTCCTCACCGGCTCCACCGGGGGGATCGGGCTGGAGAGCGCGAGGCTGCTCGCGGCCGAGGGCGCGCGCGTCGTCACCGTCGGCCGGCGCGAGCAGGCCCCGGGCGCCGGCGAGGCGCTGCACCTGGCCGCCGACCTCTCGCAGCCGGGCGTTCCGGAGCGGGTCGTGCGGGAGGCCGAGGAGCGGCTGGGCCGCGTGGACGTCCTCGTCAACAACGTCGGCCTCGCCTTCCAGCGCGCGTTCGAGGAGGTCACCGACGAGAACTGGGACGAGCTCTGGCAGCTGAACGTCATGAGCTACGTGCGCACGATCCGCGCCGCGCTGCCGGGGATGAAGGCGCGCGGCGGCGGCACGATCGTGAACGTCTCCTCCACGGCCGGAAAGCGGCCCTCGACGTCGATGCCGGACTACACCGTGACGAAGGCGGCCGTGCTGTCGCTCTCGCGGCTGATCGCGGACGTCTACGCGAAGGACGGCATCCGCTGCAACGCGGTCGCGCCCGGCCCGACCGCCACCGAGGCGTGGCTGGGGGAGGGCGGGCTCGCCGACCAGCAGGCCGCGCGCTCGGGCAAGACGCGCGACGAGGTGCTCGCCGCCGTGGCCGCGGGCCGCCCGCTCGGCCGGCTCGCCGAGCCCGAGGAGATCGCCGCGGTGATCGCGTTCCTCTGCTCGCCGCGGACGAGCTACGTCACCGGCGCCGCCTGGAGCGCCGACGGCGGCACCGTCCCGATCATCCTCTAGCTCCGGGCCCGAAGCTTAGTTTCGGGCGCGAAGCTGCGCTTCGCGCCCGGCGGACGGGGACTCCGCGCGGCCGAGAGCGCGGTCTCGGCCGCGCTCCGTGCTGCAAGGCTCATCAGGCCGACCAGCCTCGGGCCGCCCTGTCGCCGCGGCCGCTCGCGGCCTGCGGCCGGGACCGTCCGCTCGTTCGCGGTCGCGCAGCGCACACCGCCCAACGACGGGCACTGCTCAGCCGCCGCGGCTTTCGCGTCGACGGATGGTTCGGCGACTGGGATCGCACGCCCGTGACACCATCCAGCGCGGAAGTCATCGTCGTTGCGTCTTACGCGGTAGCGGATCGGCCAGAGGCGTAGAGCGGTGGCCGCCGCCTCCACGCAACGGCCACTTTCCGCCCTCCGGGGTAGGGGCTAGATTGGGACGCATGCCGGAGCTCGCCGGACGCGTTGCCGATGCCTTCGAGGGCCTCGTGCGGGAGCACGAGGAGCGCTGGCTGTCGCCGCTCGCCGTCCGCTCCTACGAGAGCCGCGGGCGCAACCTCCCGGAGGAGGAGTGCCGGCTGCGCACGCCGTTCCAGCGCGACCGCGACCGGGTCGTCCATTCGAAGGCGTTTCGGCGGCTGCGGCACAAGACGCAGGTGTTCGTCGATCCCGAGGGAGACCACTTCCGCACGCGGCTGACCCACACCCTCGAGACGACGGGGATCGCACGGGGCGTCGCGCGGGCGCTGCGCCTGAACGAGGATCTCGTCGAGGCGGTCGGGCTCGGCCACGACCTCGGGCATCCGCCGTTCGGCCACGCCGGCGAGCAGGCGCTCGACGAGGTGCTGCGCGAGCGCGGCGGCCGCGGCTTCCGGCACAACGAGCACTCGCTGCGGGTCGTCGAGCGGCTGGAGCGGGACGGGCGCGGGCTCAACCTCACGTGGGAGGTGCGCGACGGGATCCTCAAGCACACCGGCCCGGACGAGCCCGAGACGCTCGAGGGGAAGATCGTGCGGATCGTCGACCGCGTCGCGTACATCAACCACGACATCGACGACGCGATCCGCGCCGGGCTCCTCTCGGCGGCCGAGCTGCCGCGCGAGGAGATCGCCCTGCTCGGGGCGACCGGATCGCGGCGGATCGACACCCTCGTCCACGACCTCGTCGAGCGCTCGGCCGAGGCCGGCGACATCGTCCAGGGGGAGGAGATCGGCGGCGCGATGCTCTCGCTGCGCGCGTTCATGTTCGAGCGCGTCTACCTCGGCCCGCACTCCGGCGAGGAGCACGCGCAGATCCGGGCGACGGTGCGGCGGATCTTCGACCACCTCGTGGGCGAGCGCGGCGACGACCTGGAGCACGCGACCGACTACCTCGCCGGCATGACCGACCGCTTCGCGCTCGCCTACGCCGCGGAGCTCGACTAGTGGCCCGCATCAAGGACGCCTCGGTCGAGGCGGTGAAGGCGGCGGCCGAGATCCTGCCGATCGTCGAGGACGCCGTGCGCCTGCGCAAGTCGGGCGGCACCTACAAGGGCCTCTGTCCCTTCCACCAGGAGCGCACGCCGAGCTTCACCGTCTCGCTGGCGCGCGGCACCTTCAAGTGCTTCGGCTGCGGCGAGGGCGGCGACGCGATCAGCTTCGTCGAGAAGCACGAGAACCTCGACTTCGTCGGGGCGATCGAGTACCTCGCGCAGCGCTTCGGGATCGAGCTCGAGTACGAGGAGAGCTCGCCCGAGGAGGAGCAGCGCCGCCGCCGCCGCGAGCGGATCGGGAAGCTGCTCGAGCGGGCGGCCACGTTCTACGAGCGAGTGCTCTGGGAGTCGGACGGCGGCGCCCCCGCGCGCGAGTACCTCGCCTCGCGCGGTCTCGGCGAGGAGGCCTGCCGGCAGTTCCGGCTCGGGTACGCGCCCGGCGGGGCGACGCTCGCGCGGCGCGCGCTCCAGGAGGGCTACACGCGCGACGAGCTCCTCGCGGCTGGGCTCGGGAACCGGCGCGGCAACGACTACTTCCAGCGCCGGATCGTCTTCCCGCTCGCCGACGCACGCGGCGGCGTGCGCGGCTTCCAGGCGCGGAAGCTCCACGACGACGACCCGCTCCAGGCCAAGTACGTCAACTCGCCGGAGAGCGACCACTTCCACAAGGGGCACCTGCTCTACGGGCTCGACACCGGGCGCCAGGCGATCGCGAAGGAGGACCGGGCGGTGGTCGTCGAGGGCAACACCGACGTGATCGCGCTCCGCCAGGCGGCGTTCCTGCCCGTCGTCGCCTCGATGGGGACGGCGCTCACCGAGCAGCAGCTCAAGGAGCTGGCCCGGCTGACGAAGCGGCTCTACCTCTGCTTCGACGCCGACGCGGCCGGCCAGGAGGCGACGCTGCGCGGGATGGAGCTCGCCGTGCGCGAGGGCTTCACCGTCAAGGTCGTGTCGCTGCCGGCCGGCAGCGACCCCGCCGACGACCCGGCCGCGTTCGAGGAGCATCTCGCCTCGCCGGTCGGCTACCCCGTGCACCGCGTCCGCCTCGAGCACGCCCGGGCGGCGGACCGGGAGAGCGCGTTCGCCGCGATCCGCGCCTTCCTCACCTCGCTGCCCGACTCGCCCGAGCGGCAGGACGCGCTCCGGCTCGCGGCCGACCTGCTCGACCTCCCGCCCGAGACGCAGGCGGGGCTCGCCCCCGCGCGCGGCAGCTCGCACGCGGCCGGCGTCGTCTCGC
This sequence comes from uncultured Thermoleophilia bacterium, assembly GCA_963728095.1. Lineage (GTDB taxonomy): Bacteria > Actinomycetota > Thermoleophilia > Gaiellales > Gaiellaceae > Palsa-739. The sequence continues at coordinate 11,293 of CAVSIO010000002.1, forward strand.
CGCGGCTGCTCGACGCGGGGAAGCGGCTCGAGCGCAGCGCGCTGGCCGGGGTCGCGGCGCACGCCTCGCTGCTGCCGATCCTCGGCGAGCTCGGCCCGGAGCACTTCGACGACGAGCTGCACCGGCGGGCCTGCGCCCATCTGCTCGGGCAGGAGCCCGCCGACGGCGACCTGACGCCGCTCCTGGCGGAGCTGTACGCACTCGCGGACGAGCAGGACATCACGGTCGAGACCGCCGAGCAGCTCCTGCTGCGCCTGCGCGAGCGGCGCCTCCAGCGCGAGCTCGCGGGCGCGGAGGATGCACGGGTCGTGGACCTCCAGCAGGCTCTGATGAAGATCCGCACCAGGATCCGGGAGTTCGCATAGCTCCTCGCTACAATGGCGGCCGCCGATCCCCGGTAGCTCAATTGGCAGAGCATCCGGCTGTTAACCGGAGGGTTGTTGGTTCGAGTCCAACCCGGGGAGCTGTGTTCCCCGCTTCGCCCGCTCCGCGCGGGCAGGCGCCCGCGCTGCGCTTTCCGCTCGCTCGGCAAGCGAGTCGGGCGTTGCCAGCTCGCGCCCTGCTGACGGCGGGCGTGGTCGGGCGGCGCCCGCGCATGTCGGGCGGCGCGTCGGGGCCGGCACACCCCCGCGAGGACGCAGAGCTCCGCTCGGCCGCGCCCGCCCAGGTCGGGCCCGGGCCGCATGCGCAACACTTCCGGGCGTGACCGAACACGTTCTCGTCGAGCGCAGGTTCCGCGGGCCGCAGGCGTCCGCGAACGGCGGCTACACGTGCGGGCTCGTCGCGGGGCTGCTCGACGCCGCCTCGGTCGAGGTGACGCTGCGGCTGCCGCCGCCGCTGGAGACGCCGCTCGCCGTGGAGCGCGACGGGGACGCCGTGCGCATCCGGCACGGGGGCGCGCTCGTCGCCGAGGCGCGTCCGGCCGAGCCGGATGTCGAGGCGCCGGCGCCCCCCTCGTTCGCGGAGGCCGAGCGGCTCTCGGCGGCGCGCCCGGAGGAGGCCGACCACCCGTTCCCCGGGTGCTTCGTCTGCGGGCCGGGGCGGGAGGAGGGCGACGCGCTGCGGCTGCGGCCCGCGCCGCTCGGGAACGGCGCCGTCGCCGCGCCCTGGCGGGTCTCGGAACGGGCCGCCGGCCCGGGGCCGCTGCCGGCTGAGCTCGTCTGGGCGGCGCTCGACTGCCCCGGCGGCTGGGCCGTGCAACCGGACGGCTCGCGTGGGATCAGCGTGCTCGGTCGGCTGACCGCCCGCGTACACGAGCGGCCGCGGGCGGGCGACGAGTGCGTCGTGATCGGGTGGCCGCTCGGCGGCGAGGGCCGGAAGCTCCTCGCCGGCACGGCCCTCTACCGCGCCGGCCGGCTCCTGGCGTCCGCGCGTGCTGTGTGGTTTCCGGTAGGCGACGACCTCCGGGACCGTTAGCCTGCCGCCGATGGAGGAGCGTTTCGACGAGCTGCGCCGCAGGCTGGGCGAGATCTCCGACATCGAGAAGGCGGCGGGCCTCCTCTCGTGGGACGAGGAGACCAAGATGCCGCCGGACGGCGCCGACGCGCGCGCCGAGCAGCGCGCGACCCTGAACCGGATCGCGCACGAGCTCCAGATCTCTACGGCGCTCGGCGAGGTCCTCGAGGAGCTGCGGCCGTTCGAGGGGGAGCACGACGCCGACTCCTTCGAGGCGAGCCTCGTCCGCATCGCGCGCCGCGACTACGAGAAGGCGGTGCGCGTGCCGTCCGAGCTGCGGGCCGAGCTGACCCGCTCCGGCTCGCACGCCTACCGGGCCTGGCTGCGTGCCCGGAGGGAGAACGACTTCGCCGTCCTCCTGCCGCACCTCCGGCACGGGCTCGAGCTGCGGCGGGAGTACGTCGCGTGCTTCGAGCCCGAGGGCGACCACTACGACGTGCTCCTCGACGACTACGAGCCGGGGATGAAGACGGTCGAGGTCGAGGAGGTGTTCGGGCGGCTGAAGGAGGCGCTCGTCCCGATGATCCGCGCGGTCGCGGAGGCCGGCCCGGTGGACGACTCCTGCCTTCACGGCAGCTTTCCGCGCCTGGCGCAGCGCCGCTTCGCTCTCGCGGTACTCGACCACTGGGGGATGGACAGCGATTCCTGGCGGCTCGACGGGACGGTGCACCCCTTCGCGACGTCGATGGCCCCCTCCGACATCCGCCTGACGACGAACTTCCACGTGGACAGCTTCCACGGCGTGCTCTCGTGCCTGCACGAGTTCGGCCACGGCCTCTATGAGCGCCAGGTCGCCCCTGTCTTCTACCGGACGCCGCTCGCCCACGGCGTCTCCGCCGCCTTCCACGAGTCGCAGAGCCGGATGTGGGAGAACCTCGTCGGCCGGAGCCTCGCCACGTGGAGGTTCTTCTATCCGCGCCTCCAGGAGGAGTTCCCGGATCACTTCGCCGGCGTTCCGCTCGAGGTGTTCCACCGGGCGCTGAACAGGGTGCACCCGTCCATGCGCCGCGTGGACGCCGACGAGGTCACGTACTGCCTCCACATCATCCTGCGCTTCGAGCTGGAGCGGGACATGCTCTCTGGCGCCGTCCCGCTCGAGGAGCTGCCGGAGGCGTTCAACGCCAAGATGCGCGAGTACCTCGGCCTCGAGCCGCCGGACGACGTCTGGGGGGTCATGCAGGACGTGCACTGGTCGGAGATGAGCTTCGGCTACTTCCCCACGTACGCGCTCGGCAACGTCGTCTCCGTCCAGCTCTGGGAGCGCGCGATCGCCGACCTCGGCGACCTCGACGAGCAGTTCGAGCGCGGCGAGTTCGCTCCCCTGCGCGAGTGGCTGCGCGAGAACGTCCACCGCTGGGGACGCTCCCTCACGCCGCAGGAGCTGCTCCAGCGCGCCGCCGGTGCGCCGCTCGACCCGGAGCCGTACCTGGCGTACCTGCGCGGGAAGCTCGCCGACCTGTACGGCGCGGCCGTGCTCTCGTAGCGCGCCCCGGGGGCTACCCTTGCGGCGTGTCAGGGCAGCGCGCGGAACGGCTGCGGGAGCGGCGGGAGCGCCACAGGGAGCGTGCGCGGATCATCCGCGTCGCGGTCTCGGTCGCCGGGTTCGCGACCGTTCTCGCCGGGATCGCGCTACTCGTCCTGCCGGGACCCGGCATCCCGCTGCTGGTCGTCGGGTTCGGGTTGCTCGCGCTGGAGTTCCGGTGGGCGGAGGCGGCGCTCCTGCGGGCGCTCGGACACGCGGAGCGGGCGCAGGAGGTGGCGCGCGCCACGAGCCGCAGGCAACGGGTGGCGAGCGGCGGCGCGATTGTCGCGGTCGCGGCGGGCATCGCTCTCGCGCTGGTGCTCTGGGGCCTCCCGGGCCTGCCGTTCTAGCGCAGGACGGCTAGAATCGGCGGCGTGAGCTGGCTGTACATCGCGCTGCTCGCGCTCGCGATCGCGGTGGTGATCGGTGCGGAATGGCCACGGATCGGAACGCGGGTGGAGACGCGAGTCGGCGCTGACGCCCGCCGGCGCCGCGAGCGGGCGAAGCGCAAGGCGAGCCTGCGCGTCGTCCGCGACGACGCCGACGACTTCGCCGCGAGCGTCGAGCGCGACCTCGCCCAGCTTCCGACGATCGACGAGACCGAGCACCGCTGACCCGCGGCTAGCCGCGGGCGGCGGGCTCGACCATGACGGTCGCCCGGAACCGGCGCGTGTTCGGGAGCACCGGCCCGACGTCCTCCATGTTCTTCGTCTCCTGGTAGTCGGAGGCGGTGAGGGTGACGTCGTGCATCCCCACGGAGAGCGTCGTCGTCGGGAGCGAGACGACGCTGTGCGCGTAGGAGAACGGCACCTGCGTCCCGTCCAGCACCGCCGTGAGCGAGCCGGGATCGACGCCGGAGCCCGCGTCGCGGACCACGAGGCGGATCGGCTCGCCACGCCGGACCGTCCGCCTGAGCAGGGTCACCTTTGGCGGCGTGCGGTCGTTGATCCAGAAGCGGAAGAGGAAGGGCCCGGGCTTCGCGCCGGCGGGCGTGTCGAAGACGATGTCGTACGCGTCCGGCGTGGGCAGCACCGCGCCGACGACGGGGTAGGGCCGCGGCAGTCCCGCGTACGGGTTGATCGCCGCCGGGATCCCCGTGTAGCCGACGAGCCGGTTCTCGTCCCCGGCGTGCACGATGCGCGGCGAGACCTTGACGCCCGCTCCGTGCGTGAGCACGACGACGCCGAAGTTCGCGACGGGCTTGCGCAGGCGGAAGCGGAAGACCTGCTCCGGACCGAGAGGTCGGTCGGCACGCCCGAGGTTATGCCGCGCTCCGGGTAGCGGTAGCTCGAGACGAGCGAGAGCTTCCCCACCGTGTCGCCGCGGTAGAGACCCGGGTGCACGAGCGTCCGGTGTGGCTCTCCAGCGAGCTGCGGGATCTCGACGTGGAACCAGAACGGAACCCGGCGGACGTCGGAGCCGCGGGTGAGGAGCACGAAGCCCGTCTCGTCGCCCTCGGCGGCGTCCGGCGACACCGTGAGCGTCACGCCGACCGTCGTCCCCGGGACGACCGAGGCCGCGGTCGGCGCGACGGCGGCGCCGGCAGGGCCCGACTGCACCGCGACCGCGACCGTCCAGGGGTCGAGGCCACCGCCGCCGTCGGTGACGACCAGCTGCCGGGTGCCGACGGTGCCGGGGCGAACGAGGCCCCAGGAGAGGCTCGTCGGGTCGGTGAACACGAGCGGCGCGTCCGCGCGGGCCAGGTCGATCCGCCCGCCGCCCTCGCGCAGTGTCGACACCTCGGTTCCGGTGCCCGAGACGTGCACCGGGTCGCCGGTCGATTCGAGCGCGGACTTGATCTGCTCCACCGCCCAGGTGGGGTGCCGCTGCTCGAGCAGGGCGGCCGCGCCCGCCACGTGCGGGGTGGCCATGCTCGTGCCGTCCCAGACGTCCCAGGACGCATGCGGGATCGACGAGAGGATCCCCTCGCCGGGCGCGGTGACGTCCGGCTTCATCTGGAGCGAGATCGGCGTCGGCCCGGCAGAGGAGAAGGAGGCGATGTCGTCGGCGGGGACGCCGGCGCCCTCGGTCGAGGCGGCGACCGCGATCGCCTTCGGCGCGTTGGCGGGCGAGCTGACGGAGCCGCGGCCGGAGAGGCCGTAGTCGTTGCCGGCGGCCACGACCGGCACGACGCCCGCGTCGGCGGCCCGGTCGAGCGCCTGCACGACGATGTCGCGGCTCGGCTCGACCTCGGGCTCGCCCAGCGAGAGGTTGATCACGTTCATCCCGTCGACGACCGCCTGGTCGATCGCCTTCGCGATCTCCGGCGAGTTCCCGTCCAGCCCGTAGTCGTTGGTCGGGACGGTGAGCGCCTTGTAGTTGCCGAGATAGGCCTTCGGCGCCACCCCGGAGACGCGGACGCGGCCGCGCGGGCCGGTGGCGAGCGTGTCGTGGTTGCCGGCCGCGATCCCCGCCACGTGCGTCGCGTGCTCCGAGTAGACGGGGTCGAAGGGGCGGTTGGCGTACTTCCACGTCGTGGAGGGCGACGGGAAGGCGCGCGCGACGATCACCTTCGGCGTCGTGAACTGCGTGTCGCCGCGCGGGTAGCCGGCCGGATAGGCGTAGCCCGACGGGTCGAAGAACGGGTGGGTGCGGTCGAGGCCGTCGTCGATGATCGCGATCTTCATCCCCTCGCCCGCGGTGTCGAGCGTCGGGCCCCAGAGCGTGGGCGCGCCGATGAGCTGCGGCGAGCGATTGAGGAGCGCGTGGTAGGTGACGGTCGGCCAGACCGTGGCGCCGGGAATCGCGCGCAGCCGCGGCAGCTCCGAGCGGCGGACGACGACCGCGATCCCGTTCAGGACGACCCCGTAGTGCCAGCGCACCTGCGCCTCCGGGATCGTACGCGCGACCCGGGCTTCGAGCCGGCGCTGCGCGGCCGCGAGCGTGCGCAGGTAGGTGTGCGCGGCGGGCGTGCGGACGTTCAGGTGCGCGTGCCGCGTCGTACGCGCGGCGAGCTGCCGGTCGTGCAGGACGGCCTCGGCAAGCGGCGCCTGCGGCAACGTGACGACCACCTCGACGAGGTCGCCGGCGCCGCCGGAGCGCGCCGCGGCACCGCCGGTCGCGAGGAACGCGAGCACGACGAACGGGAGGAGGAACAGGGCGGGGGAGGGCCGGCGCAGACGGCTCATGGTACGCACGCAGAGCCCCCTGCGGAGGGAAATCCCCGGCTACACTGTCCCTCCGCGCGGATGTGGCGGAATTGGTAGACGCGCACGGTTCAGGTCCGTGTGTCCGAAAGGACGTGGAGGTTCAAGTCCTCTCATCCGCATAGGCGTTCTGGGTGCCGGGACGCGTATCCGGCCGGCACGCTCCGCCGGCTCAGGCCGCGCGCTCGATCTCCGCGTCGGGGTAGAGCACGCTCCAGACGCGCAGGTAGATCTCCAGCTCGAGCTGCGCGTCCTCGTCCGGGTTGGGGTCGAGGTCGACCGAGTTCGGACCGCTGACGATCGGATGCTGGCCGAGGCTCTTGAGGAACGAGGCCAGGCGGTCTGTGTACGCGGGATCGCGGAGGCGCAGCTGCATCGGTTGGCGGTGGGCCGTTGAGCGATCCTCCCTCCCCCGAGCGAGGCAAGGCACCACCCGAAGGGGGCACCCGATGTCCCCCGGACGAGGGATTTAGCTGCGGAGGGCGGCGAGCACGTCGTCGGCGTGCGTCTCCAGGGTGACCTTCTCGAAGACCTTCAGCACGGCGCCGTCGGCGCCGATCACGAAGGTCGAGCGGTTGACGCCCATGTACGTCTTGCCCATGTACTGCTTCTCGCCCCAGACGCCGTAGAGCTCGGCCACCTCGTGCTCGGGATCGGCGAGCAGCGTGAACGGCAGGTCGTACTTCTCCTTGAAGTTCACGTGCCGCTGCACGCTGTCCGGCGAGACGCCGAGCACCCTCGCGCCGGCACGCTCGAACTCGCCGTACGCGTCGCGGATCCCGCACGCCTGCGTCGTGCAGCCGGGCGTGTCATCTTTCGGGTAAAAATACAGTATGACTGGTTTGCCGCGGAAGTCGGATAGCCGCACCGGGTCTCCGGAGTCGGACGTCAAGGTGAAGTCGGGAGCCGGGTCGCCTTCAGCTAGCAAGCGTGCCTCCTCGCGTCGCGCGGTCGGGGTCGTCCGAGTGAGCCGCGTCGGTGGACGTGAGGGCGAAGCGTTTGTCTCGCCCTCGGAACAAGGTCAGCGTATCGCCGACGCATGTGCTCGCGACGGCTTGAAGCTCGTGGAGACATTCGAAGAGCTCGACGTCTCGGGCGGCGCGCCGCTCGCGCAGCGGCCGGGACTCACCAATGCTCTTCGGCTCGTCGAAGCAGGGGAGGCCGACGTGTTGGTCGTCGCGTACTTCGACCGCCTGGTGCGCTCGGTAGCGAGACAGGCCGAGATTCTGGAACGAGTCGAGCAGGCGGGCGGATCGATCCTTGCCGTCGACGTGGGGGAGGTGAGCTCCGCGTCTGCCTCGAAGTGGCTTTCCGCGAGCTTGCTCGGTGCGGTCGCCGAATACCACCGGCGAGTCACAGCGGAACGAACGCAAGACGCGAAGCGACGGGCGGTGGCACGGGGGGTCCCACCGTTTCCGAATATCCCTCCCGGTTATCGGCGCAAGACTGACGGAAGCCTCGAGCCGAATCCAACCGAAGCTAAGGCTGTTGCGCGAGCGTTCGAGATGCGCGCGAAGGGCGCGACGGTCATGGAGGTGCGCGAGTTTCTGCGCACCCGTGGAGTCGATCGATCGTTCCACGGGACGCAAGCGCTTCTGACCTCGCGAGTTGTTCTCGGAGAGCTCCACTTCGGCGATCTCGTCAATGTGAATTCACACCGGGCAATCGTCCGCGCGGAGACATGGCATGTCGTCCAGCAGATGCGAGCGCCCCGCGGGAGGCGGGCGAAGTCGGAGCGACTGCTTGCGCGCCTCGGCGTTCTCCGCTGTGGGACCTGCGGCGCGAGGATGGTCATTGGGTCCACGGCTCAGAACGGAAAACGCCACTACTTTTATCGCTGCCCGCCAGTCGGCGACTGTGCGCGCCGAGTGACGGTTAGTGCCGATCTGGCCGAACACGCGGTCGTCCATGAGGTCCGGCGGTTGCTAGAGGGTGTCCGGGGTAGCGCGAGTGTTGCTGGAGGTGTTGAAGAGGCGGGCCGCGACCTTGATGGCGCCGAGGGTGAGCTCGATGCAGCGGTCCGGGCATTCTCGGGTCTGGAAGATGTCGAGGCGGCACGCGAACGCCTGCTCGAGCTTCGTAAGAAGCGCGACGAGGCTCGAGAGCGGCTAGCTCGCCTGCGTGCTGCGGCGCAGCCGGCGCTGACCTTGAGCGCGAGCGGTGACTGGGATCTGCTCACGCTCAGTGAGCAACGCGACCTCATCCGGGCCGTCGTCGAGTCCGCGGTGATCGCTCCCGGACGACGAGCTGATCGGATCGCCGTCAAGCCGCGTGGCCAGTAGTCGACGAGCCGCCCGATCGAGGATTCGTTGCGCGTCGGCGATCGCCGATGCTGGGAGACACAGTTCGTCGGCTGGGCGGGTAGACGCAGCCTCGACTTCGTCCGGACTGTCGGTGCTCGCTCCGCGAGAGTGCGCGGGGATCGCGGTGCGGCGTGCCTGCCGGCGCGGCCCTCGCTGAATCCGGGTAGGGGTCGAACGACTTCTTTGGTGCAAACGAATCCTTTCGTATGTGCGCGACTCGCGGCTCCGACGGAGTGGCGGTCTCGCCGAGAAACGGAAGCGGCCTAGACATGTGGTCTGGCTGAACTCGGGCTTTGCTCAGCCTGAGGTCTGTCGATCGGCGATCTGGCCAGCGATGGGCGGATATCGGTGAACCGTCACGTTTTGCCAGCGGGCCAGCGATGCGATTTCTTTGAGTGTTGGCAGGAGCCGGGGGGTGGCGAAGTACCAGACTTGGTCGTAGGTCTCGCCGAGGTCGCGGATGATCTCGTCGAGGCGGACGCGGCTTTTGAGGTTGAGCTCGACCTCGATCGCGATCCGCTGTGGGCAGACGAGCATCCCGTCTGGGAGGTGGGTTCGAGCCTCATGGCGCGGTGTGGAAGCTCTGCGCGATGACGCGTTCGCATTCCCATGTTGCCGAAGCGGAGTTCGCGTTCGAGCAGCAGGCGGACGTTTGTGACGGCTTCGATGTGGGTGGCGAGGCCTTGGTTGGGGTTCCAGGTGCGGAATGGTGATTGGGCGACTTTGCTGCCGCGGCTGGTCAGCCAGACGAACGGAGGCAGGTTGACGGCGAGCTTGGCGCTTTGTGTCCAGCCGGCGTTGCACCAGCGGTCGCGGAGGCCGCGGGCGGTGCGGTGGGTGCGCCCGATCAGGCGGGCGAGCTGGTCGAGGGTGACGGCGTACTGCTCGGCGATCAGGCCGAGCAGTTCCTGATCGCGTTCCGAGACCTGATAGCTGCCCCGGTCTCTGCGTGCTCGCCGCCCGCCTTCTCCCTGATTCGTGAACGTCTCTGTGGCCAGTGCCCTTCTCCTTCCTGATCAGATTGCTTCGATCTCTCTGTCTGTTTTCTCTGTGTGCTCCCGCTCCCGCTCTTCTTCTTGCTGTGGCTTCGCTCCGTGGTTCGTGACCACCCACACACGGTTTCACCGAAGGTGAGGGTGGGTGGTCACGAACGCGACGCCACCGGCGCCGTGAACGGGAGCGAAGCACAACGCTCAATGAGTGGAGCGGGCGCGGGGAGCGCACAGCCGGCACGCGCATGCGGGTCAACGGCAGGGCAGGGAACGTCGGGCGACTGCCCATCGGACTGCCCGGCAATGGCTCGCCCCCTGGAGCCGAGCTTACGACGGGTGTGGCTGCGCGTTTTCGGCGCCCTCCCCACCCTGGTGGGGCGCCGAAAACGCCTCCCTACCTATATGGGCAAAAGGGGCGCGCGGTGAGACCGCCGGCCTGGTAGGTGTCGGCGTTCGTCACCGGCGCGATCGTCCTGTGCGTGCCAAATCCTCTCCCTCCGAGGTTCCGAATCACGGCGTGGCGGATACGTACCCGGTCGGGCATGGAACGCTCGCCTGAGCCGACGTCTCTGCTGCCGACCTTACGAGCGCTCGACGTGCTCGCCGACCCCACCCGGCGGGTCATCCTCTGGCTACTGCGGCGCGGGTCCGCTGACTGTTTCCGATCTCTCTGTCGCCACAGGCAGGCAGCAGCCACTTCTGAGCAAGCAGCTCCTTCTTCAGCGTCGCTGGACAGCTCGAGGCGACCCGCGGCGTGATCGAAGCAGTCGCCTCTGCGTCCTCGTCGCGAGCCGATCCCCGCGGCCCGAGCCTGCTGGCCGACATGCGAGCGGACTGGCACGAACGTACCCGTCTCGCTCCGGTCGACCCCGACTACTACAACCACCAGGACCCGTTCGCGAATACGACCACGCGCGGCACCCGCCGCAAACGCGCACGAAGCAACCGCTACCGCGACAGGACGGCAGGCGCACTGGACTGACGAAAGCTCAGGCGCGCGTGGCTGCCCGAAGGTTTGGACACCGACGAGCGATGACGACAACGCACCGCGAGAGTCGCTCGCACACACGACTGCCTGCGCAGTACGCCTGAGACGGAAGTACGTAACCGTCTCAGCATCGCCTTGGGCGATCAACTTTGCGCGTAGGGCACTCGCGTTTCAGATGATGCCGGGCCCGTGCAAGGGGCACGCGGGCCTACAGATGAGGTTGTCCGAGATCTCGTAGAACTTTGAACGGCGGTCCTCCCGCCTCGTCCGCTGCCGTTGGGAGCGTTCGGGGCGCTGAAGCCAAGTCCGAGAGGACAGGAGGAACCGCCATGAAGAAGGTACCCGCGCCGAAGGTCGTCACGACCTGGAGGCGGCGGAGAGTCCGCTCCCACCGCAGATCCAGGAGGCGCTGGGTGAGCTCGTCGGGGCAGCGAGGGAGGGGCTGCTCGCGCTCAGCGTCGGCGTCGGGCTCGGCGTCGTGCACGAGCTGATGGAGCTCGAGGTCGACGAGGTCGTCGGCCCGAAGGGCAAGCACAACCCCGACCGGACGGCGAAGCGTCACGGCCACGAGGACGGGTCGATGACGCTGGGCGGCCGGCGCGTGCAGGTGCGCCGGCCGCGGATGCGCACGGCCGACGACGAGCGCGAGCTGCCGGTCGAGACGCTACGGGTACTTCGCCGACCGCGACCCGCTGACCCGGGCGGTGATGGACCGGATGCTCGCCGGCGTCTCGACGCGCAAGTTCGCGCGGGTCGGCGAGCCGGTCGGCAGGAGGTCGAGGCCGGGAGCCGCTCGACGTCGAAGACGTCGGTCTCGGAGATGTTCGTCGAGCGCACCGCGACCGCGCTCGCGGAGCTGATGTCGCCGCCGGCTGGACGACGTGCGGCTGGCGGTGATGATGCTCGACGGGCTGGAGATCGCCGAGCGCACGCATGTCGTCGCGCTCGGGATCACCACCGAGGGCGTCAAGATCCCGCTCGGGCTCTGGGAAGGCTCGACCGAGAACGCCACGCTGGCGCGCACGCTGCTGGCCGACCTGGTCGACCGCGGCCTCGATCCCGAGCAGGCGATCCTGTTCGTGATCGACGGCGCGCAAGGCGCTGCGGCGGGCGATCAAGGACGTCTTCGGCGAGCACGCGCTCGTGCACCGCTGCCACCGCCACAAGGAGCGCAACGTCAGCGATCTGCTGCCCGAGCGCGACCGCGACCAGGTCCGCGCCCGGATGCGGGCGGCCTGGCGCTCACCGATCCGAGCTGGCCCGCCAGCGGCTCGAGCTGCTCGCCGGCGAGCTCGACCGACCTGGCCCGACGCCGCCGCGCTCGCTGCGCGAAGGCATGGACGACACGCTGACGCTGATGCGGCTCGGGATCACCGGCAAGCTCGCCAAGACGCTCTGCTCGACGAACCCGTGCGAGGCATGATCGAGATCGTCCGCTCACACCCAGCGCAACGTGAAGCGCTGGCAGGACGGCGACATGCGCAAGCGCTGGACCGCCGCCGGCATGCTCGTCGCCGAGCAGCAGTTCCGGCGGATCATCGGCTACCGCGACCTCGCCAAGCTCGTCATCGCCATCGAGCGTCACGCCCTGCACACCGCCGCGCCGAAGCCCCGACCGTCAGGAGGTCGCCGAACTCGTTACTGTCTGATCGTCAACCTGGGGATCGCCGCCGAAGTTCCACGACGATCCGGACATCCTCCTACAGATCGGTCGACCATTGATCTCCCTTCGTCGCTAAGGAGCGACACGCTGGTGACAAGTTGGCGACCCCTGTGGACTTTATGCAGCGCTGCTCGGTAAGATTCGTCTAGTTGGGGTGGAGGTGGGTGCCTCTCGGTTCCGGAGTAAAGGAGCGTTTCAGTGCTTGTGACGAATCAGACCAGCCAGGACTACTGGTTCGGTCCTTTGCATCTTGCTGCGGGTGTTGGTCAGACGCTCACCGTCGACGACACGACCGCGACGTCGCTCTATCTGGCAAACGATTCGGTCGCCGATGCAATCAACAACCTGTATGCCGCGGCAAAGATCACGGTTTCTTCGGCGGCGGCGCCGTTCCCGCGGCCGACCGGTGTCCCGGCCCTGCTTCATGGCGACGGCTCTCCTGAAGGCCGGGACTTCGCGCCGCAGGGCTCGTTCTACATGCGCCGCGACCAGTCTGGGCTGTACGTGAAGACGACGTCGGTGACGCTTAACACGGGCTGGGTGCTCAACGGCGGCTCGGAGCTCGACTACAAGCAGGCCACGTCTGACATCACCGGCATCAATGGCACGAATGAGGCTGGCGCGGTTGCCGTGATCACAGGTAACTCTGTGATGCTACGACGGTTCGCGGGTGAAGATCGAGTTCTTCGCGCCGGAGCTCGTCAATGTCGGCGGTACCGGGACGAACAAGGTGAGTCTGGTGTTCCTGCGTGACTCGACCGTCGTCGGGCAGGCGGTGATTCTCGAGACGGGGACGAGCTTCGTGAATGGCAACGGGCGCGAAGGCGGAGTGCTTCGACACGCCAGCGATGGGGTCGCACACCTACGCGGTGAAGGCCTTTGCCGCCGCGGCGACTCCGAACTACACGGTCAAGGCGGGCGCGGGCGGGGCGGGCGCGCTTGTGCCGGCCTTCTTGCGCGTGACGCAGGCGTAGGTCCGATGCTCGTCACCAACCAAACCGGCGCCGACTACTGGTTCGGCCCGCTTCATCTTCCGGGCGGCGTCGGCCAGACGCTCACCGTCGACGACACCTCGGCGACGTCGCTCTACCTGACGAACGACTAGGTCGCCGACGCGATCAACAATCTCTACGCAAGCGGCAAGATCACCGTCAGCTAGTGCCGCACGACCCGTTCCCGCGCCGACCGGCACCCCAACGGTGCTGCACGGTGACGGCGTCCCGGAGGGGCTTGTCTATGCGCCGCAGGGCAGCGTCTACATGCGTCAGGGATGGCACGCTCACTAACGGCGGCGTTCTCTACCTGAAGACGACCGGCGTCACGGTCAACACCGGCTGGCTCGACCTCGCCACCGCCTCCGGCGCGGACGCCGTAACCCCCGACCGGAATGATCATGGGTCTTACGGCGGCTCCTCAGCCCCAACGGGCTGGCTGATCTGCGACGGCACCGCAATATCGCGCTCGGCCTACTCGACCCTCTTCGGCGTCCTCGGAACCACATACGGCGTCGGCGACGGCTCGACAACCTTCAACCTGCCCGACCTCCGCGGCCGCGTAACCGCCGGCTGGGCCGCCTCCGGCGGCCACGGCGATGTCGCCACACTCGGCGCCAACGACTCACAAGCGCTCGCGAACCGACGCCCGAAACACCGCACCACAAACACGCTTAGCCTTTCCGACACGATCGGAATCAACGACCCAAACCACTCCCACAACACGAACATCGGCGGGGGCGGTACGACCTACACCGGCCAACCGGCAATGATCCCAGGCAACGCCCTGACGCATTCCGACCAAAGCCCGCCGGCGACGATCAACACGAGCTCCGCATCGACCGGGATCAGCAAAACCGGCACAGTCAGCATGAGCGGCAGCATCGGCACCAACAACGCCAACGACGCCCTCGACACACCCTCCTACATCGTCCTCAACCACATCATCAAAACGTGAACACGCTCGTGGCGTTCGCGTGAGCAAGCCGTCCGAAGTGGGTCGCGAAAGCACATGAGCACCTTCGACACTGACGCACTCATCGTCCCCGGCGCGCGGATCCCAACACGCCCCGGGGTCACGCTCATCCCAGCGCCCCCAAGCAGCCCACCGCCGGCGACGGTCGCTCAACCCGCTGCCGCCCCGCCGCCGCCGCCCCAACCGTCCGCCGCGCCGGCTCCGACACCGTCTCCGCCCGCGGCGCTCAACCCACAACAACCCCAATCCGTACCAACGCAAACGCAGGGCGCCTCGCTCGACACAGACGCACTCGTAGTACCCGGCGGGCGTATCCCCTCGCGGCCAGGCATCACCCTGATCACGGCCCCAAACGTCGCACAGCCGATCTCCTCCACACCGGCAGCGGCTGCCTCGCGCGATCAGATCACAACGGGTGCAAGCCAATCCGCTGGGGCAGGCTCGACGGCCGTTCCGACACCGATTACCGCCAGTTCGCTTGACACAGATGCACTCGTAATACCTGGCGCGCGCGTTGCAGCACGGCCAGGCATCACATTGATCACGGCGCCAAACGTCGTGCAGCCGCTGCCATCTACACCAACACCCGCCTCGTCGGCAAGTGACGTCACCATGAGTTCAACCCAGCCGGAAGGCCTGGGCGAGACAGACGCGTTCATTCCTCCAGGTGTCCGGATGCTTACGCGGCCCGGGATCGTATTGTTGCCGGCGCCTGCGATCGGTACTCCAGATCGGGATCTCAGCAGCGTGCGCGCGAACCAGTCTGAAACCAATTCAACATCGGGCGGCAAGCCGCCCGTTAGTGTCACGATTACCGGCCACGCCCCGCCAATCATTCTGGTTGCCGGTGCACTGACAATCAAGATAGAGACCTCTGCTTCGCTTACCGGCGGTGAGGGGTCTCTCGACGTGGCCCTCACTCCTAGGGGCCTAGCTGTTTCCGGCAAGGGCACGGGTGGCGCCTTCACTTACACGGATCCACGACTGCTTGGAGATGCGTCGAAGTTCTTGGCGGGCGATTGGGGTCGGCGAGCCGGAACGAAGTTCTCGAAGCGATTCCCGGATCCCCACCAGGCGTCTTGGGAGGTCGCCGGAAGCGCGAAGGCGTCGATCAAGGTGGGGGAGATCTCATTCAATTATGAAACATCCGTTTCGATCTCACACGATCCGTTCGCTCCGATCTCTAAGGTTGACGCCGTGACTGCGACTGTCTTGCTACCCGGGCATGCTGGTACGCTCACCTATGGCGTTACCATCACCACAACTCCGGTGGTCCGTCCCAACCCGGGTGATCGGCAGGTCTCGGCCAAAGAGCTCAACCGCGCTATTGAAGTAGCCGCGGCGGCGATCGGCGGAACCCTTTTTGCCAGGCAAGTCGCGCGGCTGATCGCGTCAGATCTCGCGGGTAGTGGATATGCGATCTCCCTCGGCCGGGCCGTGGTTGAACCCTACGGGAGGAGGTAGACATTTCGTTTCAGAGCGCATTTCGTTGGTTCGCAGTTTTGGGTCTCGTCATCAGTTTGTGCACACTTGGCGTGAGTTGTACCTCGGCTCGAGACAGGTCGTCCCACCGTCTCAAGATTTCAAGCCCGGGGCTATCTTCCCTCGCATTGGCGTTCGTGCGCGCGGCGCGGAACGGCAGTACAGCGGAGGTCTTACGGATGTGTCGGTCATCTTGCCACGGGGTGCTGGAGGCATCCCGTGAGCTCCATGGCTTGTTCCGAACGTGGCACCTCGGCACTGCCCGAGTCGTCTCGGCTCAGCGGAACCATGTAACCGTCCTATTGAGGGGACGCCATGTAACGCACCTTGGTCGATACCGGACGCTGGTCAGTCTCGCGTTCGTCTTCTCTGATGTACATGGCCGAAGCTTGATTTGGGGGCTCGCCCTTATTCCAACCGAAACGCGGGTTGGGCACCCCTAACTATTTCTACGCGGTGCTGTCGGAGACGCTGCGGAAGTACGTCCGCCAGGTTGAGGCGAACGATGGTTGAGTCCGCTTCCCTTCCGTGTTGACGGTTCAGGCCCGCGAGTTCTTGTAGTTCTGTCGCATCGTCCCACGTTGCGCGTGCTTCGCTGCGATCACCTTCGCCTGGTCGAGGGTCTCGAATTCGTTGCGCCAGATGCAGCGTTCGTTCAGGTAGCGAAACCAGCTCTCGGTGAATGACCTCGTTAAAAGGTGAGGTCGCCGCTGTTACTGCAAATACTTGCGAGCGTGTCGTCTTTCGGATAAAAGTAGAGGACGACGGGCCCTCCGCGCAGGCCCGAGAGCGTCACCGTCTCGCCTGTGTCGCTCGTCAGCTCGAAGTCCGGTGCCTGCTGTCCCTCGTCGATCACGACCTCTCCTCCCGCTAGTGTCCCGCCGCCGATGCTAAGGGCGCATCACACGCTCGCATTCCTCGTCCTGGCGGCGACCTGGGGCGCCGCGATACTCGGCGGCGTCGCCTGGTACCGGCGGCGACAGCCGCGCGGGATCGTGACGCACCTGCTCGCGCTCGCCCAGACGCTGCTCGTGGCTCAGGTCGGGATCGGCCTGCTGCTGCTCTCCGGCCACCACAGGGCGCCGCAGCGGCTGCACTACCTGTACGGGACGCTCGCGCTGCTCGCGGCCCTCTCGCCGTGGCTCTACGCGCCGGCCGACCGGCGCGGCCGCCTGGCGTGGTTCGCCGGGGCTACCCTGGTCGCGGGCGCACTCGCGGTGCGGGCATACATGACCGGAACCTGACGATGAGAGACTTCTTCTCCCGCATCAACCCGACGCTGCGCGGGTTCCTGATCCTCGCGGCGATCGCCGCCGCCATCGTCGCGCTCCAGCTCGAGACGACGCTCGTGGCGCTGCTGCTGATCGCCCGGATCGCATTCGTGCTCGCGATCGCGTTCTTCATCTACCTGATGTGGCGCGAGCGCCGGGAGGAGATCGCCGCCTGGCCGACGCGGGCGCGGGTCGTCTTCTACGGCGCGGCTCTGCTCGCCGTCGCCGACCTCGGGGTCGACTGGTACGGCGGCGCGCGGGGCCTCCAGGTGCTCGCGTTCGTCGGCGTGCTCGCGCTCTGCGGCTTCGCCATGTGGCGCGTCTGGCGCGAACAGCACCGCTACTCGTAGACGCGATTGGCGGCACGGCTGTGGATGGTTCGTGACGGTTCCGTTTCTGTGTCCGACACCGGAACGTGACGCGAGACGGGCATGCCCACTCCGCGTACAGTGCGGCTTCGTCCGGCGACCGCGCACGCGGCCGCGAGCTCCGGTCGCGAAGGCGTGACGGAGCCGTCACGCTCACGTTGGTGTGTCTGACACCAGGGCAGGTCCCGAGGAGGCAGGCCCGCCTGTGGAAACTACGCCTCGACGCGGGCCGAGGCGCCGTCGAGGGCGGCGAGCGCCTCGCGGATCGCGACGTGGCGGCCGACGAAGATCGGCGTGTCGCGCTCGGTGTAGCTCGACGCCTCGCTGTCGCGGAGGCGGAGCATCAGGTGCATGAAGTCGGCCGGCTCCTCGCACTCGAACGCGGTCATGAACTCCTGGTCGTCGATCCCGAACGAGTACGTCGTGTGGTTCTTGATCCCCGGGAACTCCTCGCGGCCGATCACGATGTGCTCGTCCATCGCCCGCTGCCGGTCGGCCTCGGTGAGCGCGTACCAGGGGCGCACCTTCACGAACGGGTAGACGACGAGGTAGGGGAGCCCGTGCGGCGTGATCTTGCGCGGCTTGCGGGCGCTCGTGTACTGGGACGCCTTCGTCGTCGCGAGATACGAGTACGGCGTCTGCAGCCAGCCGGCGAGCGGCGTCCCGTTCAGCGCCGCGCCGAGCTCGCTCGAGGTCGTCGTAGCGCTGCGTGATCTTCCAGAGGAAGAAGTCCGTCTCCGGGCGGACGCCGGCCGTCGTGTAGGCGCGCAGGTGGTCAAAGCGCTCGGCGAAGTCCTCGACGACCTCGGCGAACGCGTCCTTGCCGGCGCGGCGCTCCTCCACCGGGAGCCGGCGCCACGCCGGATCGACCCGGTAGAAGGTGTAGGCGACGTACTGGCCCTCCACGGGGGAAATGCTACCCGGGGCGGACGGCGAGACGCACGCGGGTGCTCCGGCCCGCGTTGACGGCGGCGCGGGCGGAGAGCACGAGCCGGTAGCGGCCGGCGGCCTTCGGGGCGAGCAGCCCCAGCGTGGTGACCGTGCCGCCGACGGCCCGCCCGCGGCGCTGGAGCAGGAGCTTGCCCGGGAGGCGGTAGAGCTGGGCGGTGTAGACGCAGTCGAGATCGCAGGTCAGGGTCAGGCGCCGTGCGTGCTGCGCGAGCGTCACTTTCGGCTTCAGGCGGAGCCACGAGCAGTGGGCGACGACGCCTCGGGCCGCCTCCTCGATCGCGAGCCGCGTCCCCGGCAGGCTCGCCTTCGGCGTCCCGTCTGCGTAGTAGACGCCCGACTGCCAGCGGTCGAGGTCGGTCTCGTCCACCGAGTGGAAGAGGAACAGCGCGCGCACGGTCGGCTGGCAGAAGGCGAGCTGCACCGCCTGCCGGTAGTACGCCGCCTGCGTGGCCTCGTCCACGGGGTGCGATCGTCGCCGGCTCGGTGCCCGTGTAGAGCGACGCCTTCTCCGGCGGGATCTGCGACTCGACGCCGAACTCGTCGTAGTAGACCGGAAGCGCGGAGCCCGGCTGCCCGGTGCCGTCGAAGGCCGTGCCGAGCAGGGTCACGAGCTTCCCGTAGTCGGCGATGGCGACGGTGGTCGAGAGGGGGTGGACGCCGTCGAACGGCGCGACGCTCGAGTTGTCCTCGTAGGGATGGAAGGCGAAGGCGTCCATGATCGGCCCGGCGCGGCCGCTGGCGCGGTAGGCGGCGCCGAGGTCGGGGATGAAGGTCGTCGGCGAGTGCGTCAGGCGGGCACCGTCGGGCCTGTCGTTGCCGCGCGGCGAGACGGCGCCCCCGATCACCTCGACCTGCGGCTCGGCGGCCTTGATCGCGTCGTACGTCTTCGCGAGCAGGGCCTCGTAGGCGGTCGCGGCGGCGTCGCCGCCGTTCTCGTCGAACTGCGGCAGCCAGTAGCGGTTGAGGTTCGGCTCGTTGCCGACGATCACGTGCCGGATCGTGGGCGCGGTCGTGACCACCGAGGCGGCGTAGGCGGCGAACGCCGCCTGGTCCCCGTCGGAGAGCGGGGTCGTCGCGCTGCCGTAGCTCAGCACGCTCGCGACCACCTCGACGCCGTCGAGCGTCGCCGCGGTCGTCACGTTGCGCAGGATCGCCGCGTCCTCCGCGGAGACCGCCGTCTCGCCCGGCTCCCAGACCTGGGTGATGCGGACGCCGCCGAAGCCGGCCATGCGCAGCAGGTCCATCTGGGCGCGCGAGCCGGCGAGCGTGGGCGAGCGGACGGCGTCCTCCGTCGCCCCGATCAGCATCCCGGGCCCGCCCGCGTGCGCCGCCGGGGCGAGCGCGAGCGCCGCCGAGAGCACGACCACGATCCTGCAGAACGGCCCCCACATGCGCTCCGTTACCGTAGCCGGGAGGATGGAAGACCGTGTAAGGGCCCAGCTGAAGGGGCTGCCGGCGAAGCCGGGGGTCTACCTGTTCCGGGACGCGGGCGGGAAGCTGCTCTACGTCGGCAAGGCGAAGTCGCTGCGCTCCCGCGTCCGCTCCTACTTCCAGAAGACGACCGACGGCCGCGCGCAGATCCGGCAGCTACCGGCGCGGGTCGCCGACGTCGAGGTGATCGTCACCGGGACGGAGGTCGAGGCGCTCCACCTGGAGCAGAACCTCGTCAAGCGGCACCGGCCGCCGTTCAACGTGCGCCTGCGCGACGACAAGTCCTTTCCGTACATCGCCGTGACCGTCGAGGACGAGTACCCGCGGGTGATGTTCACGCGCGAGCGGCACCGGCCCGGCGTCTGGTACTTCGGCCCGTACGCGAACGCGAAGAAGGTGCGCGAGACCCTCGACGTGCTCAACCGAGTCTTCCCGTACCGCCCCTGCGAGGGGCCGAAGCCGGGACGGCACAGCGGCATCCCCTGCCTCGACTACCACATCGACCGCTGCCTGGCCCCGTGCGTCGGCTACGTCTCGAAGGAGGACTACCGGGGGATCGTCGAGGGCGTGATCGAGTTCCTCTCCGGCGAGGTGCGGCCGATCCAGCGCGAGCTGGAGCGGAAGATGCAGGAGGCGGCGGCCCAGGAGCGCTACGAGGACGCCGCCCGCTACCGGAACCGGCTTGCCTCCGTCCAGCACCTCGTCGAGCGGCAGGCGGTCGAGGGGCGCTCGGCCGGAAGCGTGGACGTGATCGGGTTCGCGCACGAGGGCGACCGCGCCGTCGTCCAGATCTTCCCGCTCCGCGACGGGCGGATGGTCGACCGCTACTCGTTCCACCTCGAGAACGTGGGCGGGCAGGACCTGACGACGGTGCTCGAGGCCTTCTTCCTGGAGCACTACGGCAGCTCGCCGAACGTGCCGCCACAGGTGATCGTGCCGCGCGACGCGGGCGACCTCTCGGCGCTCGCCGAGCTGCTGGCGGAGCGCCGCGGAGCGCGCGTCGAGATCCGCGCGGCGGAGCGGGGCGAGAAGCGGCGCCTCCAGGCGCTCGCGGACGAGAACGCGCTGCACGCCCTGCGCACCGACGCGGCCCAGGGCGAGGCGCGCCGCGCGCGCCGGGTCGAGGCGCTCGAGGGCCTGCGCGAGGCGCTGAACCTCGAGTCGCTGCCGCTGCGCATCGAGTGCTACGACATCTCGCACGCGATGGGCCAGGATCCCGTCGCCTCGATGGTGGTCTTCCAGGACGGCGTGCCGAAGAAGGCGGACTACCGGAAGTTCGGGATCAAGACGGCAGGCGCCGATCCGGACGACTTCGCGGCGATGGCGGAGGTCGTCTCGCGCCGGTTCGCCCGGCTCTCCGACGGCACCGGCGAGTCGCACGACGGATCCTTCGCGTCGGCGCCGAATCTCGTCGTGATCGACGGAGGCAAGGGGCAGCTGTCGGCGGCGCTCGCGGCGATGCAGGCCTACGACCTGCCGCGCGTCGCGGTGATCGCGCTGGCCAAGCGGGAGGAGGAGGTGTTCGTCCCGGGCCGGAGCGAGCCGGTGCTGCTCTCGCGGCACGACCCGGGGCTCCAGCTGCTCCAGCGCGTCCGCGACGAGGCGCACCGGTTCGCGGTCGGCTTCCACCGGCAGCGGCGCGAGTCGCGCGGCTTCGCCTCGATCTTCGACGACCTCGACGGGGTCGGGCCGGCGCGGCGGCGGGCGCTGCTCAACCACTTCGGGTCGGTCGAGGAGATGCTCGCGGCGACCCGGGAGGAGCTCGAGGGCGTGCCGGGCGTGCCCGCGAGGACGGCGCGACGCATCTACGCGCAGCTGCACAGGACGGGCGCCGCCTCGTAGGCGTCTTGCCGAGCTCGGGCGCGGGCCGCATGCCCGACAGAGACGACGCCGTCTGTCAAGGACGACGAGCAGTACAAGGCGCTCTGCCGCGAGGGCACGAACAAGGAGAAGGCCGCAGAGATCGGCATCGAGAGTCACTCCGACCCGACGAAGGACGAGCTCATCGACGCCCTGCGCAACCACAAGTAGCGGAGCGGCTCGCCCGCGCCACCGCCGACGCCGAAGGCGGCGGATGATAGGAACTCCTCGTGGACTCTGCGACGGAGGAAGCGCGGCCGCCCGGTGCAACCGGTCCGCTCGCCGCCCTGCGGTTGATCAGCAGCCGGAACTTCGGGCCCTACTTCGTCGGCAACGCCTTCTCCGCCAGCGGGACGTGGTTCCAGAACCTCGCTGCGGCGCTCCTCGTCTACCGGCTCACGCACTCGGCGCTCCTGCTCGGCGTCCTCAACTTCTGCAACTTCGTGCCGGTGCTGCTGCTTGCGCCCTGGGCGGGCGCGGCCGCCGACCGGTTCGACCGGCGGCGGCTGATGCTGGTCACCCAGATCGGCTCGTCCGCGCTCAGCGGCGGGCTCGCCGCGCTGGCGTGGGCCGGCCTGGCGCGCGTCTGGGTGGTGATCGGTTTTGCCGCGGCGCTCGGCGTGCTCAGCGCGTACTCGTCGCCGGTGACGCAGGCGATCATCGGCGACCTCGTCCCCCGGAAGGACCTCGCGTCGGCGGTCGCGCTCAACTCGATGACGTTCAACCTCGCCCGCGCGGTCGGGCCGGCGCTCGCGGCGATATCGGTGCGCCAGCTCGGCATCCCCGCCTCGTTCGCGATCAACGCCGGCTCGTACCTGATCTTCGTGGCGGGCCTGCTGCTCGTGCGGCCTGCGGTCCGCCCACGCGCCTCGCGCGCCGAGACGCGGTTGCGCGAGAGCCTGAGGCTCGTGCGGGCGGAGCCGAAGCTTCTCGCCTTCCTGCTGATCGTGGCGGCCGTCGGCTTCGCCTCCGACCCGATCAACACCGAGTCGCCGGCGTTCGCGCACGCGTTCGGGCGCCCGGACACGGACGCGGGCTACATCATCGGCGTCTTCGGCCTCGGCGCGGTCACGGCGGCCTTCCTCGTCGTCGGCCGGGTGGCCGGCAGCCGGCGCCGCATGCTCGTGACGCTGCTCGTGTTCGGCGCCGGGATCATCGGGTTCTCGCTCTCGCCGTCCCTCTCGGTCGGGTACCTGTTCCTCGTCCCGGCCGGCTTCGGCTACCTGATGTCGAACACGTCGGCGACGAGCCGGCTCCAGCTCGACGTCGCGGAGCACCAGCGGGGGCGGATCATGGCGCTCTGGAGCGTCGCCTTCGTCGGGATGCGACCGCTCTCGAGCCTCGTCGACGGCGCGCTCGCCGACGTCTTCGGCGTCCGCGTCGCCGGCGTCTGCCTCGCGCTGCCCGTCGTCGCCGCCGGACTGACGATCCTGGCGCTCGACCGGCCCCGACGCGGTTCTTACACGAATCTCAAGGTTCGCTAACGAGTCTCGTCTAGCGTCTGCGGCGTGGAGCTGCACCTGATCGCCGACGACCTGCGTAACCACGCCTGGTACGAGGAGCTGTTCGTCCGCACGATCGCCGACGTCGAGGCGTTCGTGGGGCGGTGGGCGGCCTTCGAGCAGTACGTCGAGGCCGTCGCCGAGCGCGCGCCGGACGACGAATCCTCCTAGGCCGGGGTCGCGCCCGAACGGGGGCGCCGCGTCGACAAGCGAGTAGCCGCTGTCCACGTGGAACGTCTGCCCGTTGATCCGCACGGCGGGCTCCGAGCACGGGAAGCAGACAAGCGCGGCGGCATCCGCAACCGGCTCGGACGACCAGCCCTCGCGCTCGTCCTGGGCGGGCCAACCGGTCGTCGGCCGCGATCCCCGCGCGCTGGCTCACGCCGGTGACGATCGCGCCGCTCAGCGTCCTGCGTCGCCCGGGTCGGGATCCGGCTCGAGGAACGGGTAGCGGTAGTCCGTCGGCGGCACGAACGTCTCCTTGATCGTGCGCGGGCTCGCCCAGCGGATCAGATTCCACATCGAGCCTGCCTTGTCGTTCGTACCCGAGGCGCGCGCGCCGCCGAACGGCTGCTGGCCGACGACCGCGCCCGTTGGCTTGTCGTTGACGTAGAAGTTCCCCGCGGCGTAGCGGAGCCGCTCGCGCGCGGCGTCCACCGCGGAGCGGTCGCGCGCGAAGACGGCGCCGGTGAGCCCGTACGGCGCGCCCGCGTCGATCATCGCCAGCGCCTCGTCGTAGCGGCCGTCCTCGTACACGAACGCCGTCACGACGGGGCCGAACAGCTCCTCGCGCATCGTCCGGAACCCGGGGTCGCTCGTCTCGATCACCGTCGGCTCGACGAACCAGCCCTCGGAGTCGTCGGTGCCGCCGCCGACGAGGACGCTCGCCTTCCCGCCCGACGCGCGCGCCTCCTCGATCGCCCCCTGCTGGGTTGCGAACGAGCCGGCGTCGATCACGGCGCCCATGAAGTTGCCGAAGTCGGACACATCGCCCATCGTGAGGCTCTGCACCTCCTCCACGAGCTTCTCGCGCAGCTCGGGCCAGAGGCTCGCCGGTGCGAAGACGCGCGACGCCGCGGAGCACTTCTGGCCCTGGTACTCGAAGGAGCCGCGGACGATCGCGGTCGCCACCGCGTCGACGTCGGCGGAGGCGTGGGCGACGATGAAGTCCTTGCCGCCCGTCTCGCCGACGATGCGCGGGTAGTTGCGGTAGCCCGCGATGCCGTCGCCGACGGTCTTCCACATGCCCTGGAAGACCGGCGTCGAGCCGGTGAAGTGGATGCCGGCGAGGTCGGGGCTCGCGAGCGCCGGGTCGCCGACCTCGGAGCCGGAGCCGTAGACGAGGTTGATCACGCCCGGCGGCAGGCCGGCCTCCTCGAGCAGCTTCATCAGCCACCACGCCGAGTAGGCGGCGGTCGAGGCGGGCTTCCAGACCACCGTGTTGCCCATGAGCGCGGCGGAGGTGGGGAGGTTGCCGGCGATCGCCGTGAAGTTGAACGGCGTCACCGCGAACACGAACCCCTCGAGCGGCCGGTACTCCAGGCGGTTCCAGACGCCGGGCGAGGAGATCGGCTGCTCCTCGTAGATCCGCGTCATGTACTGGACGTTGAAGCGCCAGAAGTCGGTCAGCTCGCAGGCGGCGTCGATCTCCGCCTGGTGGGCGGTCTTCGACTGGCCGAGCATCGTCGCCGCGTTGAGCGTGGCGCGCCAGGGGCCGGCGAGTAGCTCGGCGGCACGGAGCAGAACGGCGGCGCGGGCCTCCCACGGCGTCCGCGACCAGTCCTGCCAGGCGTCGGCCGCGGCCTTCACCGCGCGCTCGACCTCGCCCGCGCCGCCCTTGTGGACGGTCGCCAGCACGTGCGAGCGCCGGTGGGGCATCACGGCCTCGAAGGTGCGGCCGGTGCGCACCTCCTCGCCGCCGATCACGAGCGGGAGTTCGAGCTGCTGCGACTGCAGCTCCTCGAGGCGGCCGCGCAGCTCGGCGCGCTCGGGGCTGCCGGGCGCGAACGCGCGCACCGGCTCGTTGTGGGGCTCGGGGACGCGGAAGATGCCGTGGGTGCTCATGACGCGATTCTAGGATCCCTTCCGTGGCCGTGATGCACGTGCCCTACGAGGTCGAGCGCTGGGGTGTCGGCGAGCTCGTGCTGGAGGACGGGCGCGTCGTCTGGCACGAGCTGCCGTGGCCGCGGACGACGGGGCCCGCCGGGACTGGCCCGGCGGGGGCGGGTACGCGGGCACGCGGATCCCTGGACCCATCCCCAACCCCCACCCACCCGGGGAAAAACAAGGACAGGATCGCAGCGAACGGGTCACGAGAGGGTGGAGACTTCGTCGAGGAACTCGTATTTCGGCTGCGGGCGTACTTCGCGGGGGAGCCGGACGGCTTCGGCGACGTGCCGCTCGACCTCGAGTACGAGACGGCCTTCCTCGGGCGTTGCGCGGCGGCGCTGCGCGAGGTTCCGCGTGGCGAGGTCGTCACCTACGGCGAGCTCGCCGCGCTCGCCGGCTCGCCCGGCGCCGCGCGCGCCGCGGGGAGCTTCTGCGCCCGCAACCGGCTCGGCCTCTTCGTGCCGTGCCACCGGGTCGTCGCGGCCGGAGGGCTCGGCTCCTACGGCTCGTACGGGCTCGCCTACAAGCGCCGGCTTCTGGAGCTCGAAGGTGCTCTCTGAGGACCTGCGCGAGGAGCTCGCCGCGATCGCGCCCGAGGCGGAGTGCGACCGGCTCGCCGAGCTCTCGGGCCTCTTCCACGTCGCCGGCAGCGCCCACCTGCGCGGCCGCGGAGACGTCGCCGTCCACCTCGACCTCGTCAGCTCGGGCGTCGCGCGGCGCGCGTTCGTCCTCCTGCGCTCCTTCGGCGTCGAGTCCGAGATCCGCACGTACCAGCGGCCCGCCTTCGACCGGGCGACGCGCTACCAGCTTCACGTCGAGGGCTCTCCGCTCGCCTACGACACGCTTCACCGCGCCGGCGTCCTGGACAGCCTTCACCGCCCGCTCGACCGGCCGCCGCGGCGCGTGCTCGCGCGTCGCTGCTGCCGCCGCGCGTACCTGCGCGGAGCCCTGCTCGGCGGCGGCTCGCTCAGCGGCCCGCGCGACCCGCACCTCGAGATCCGCGCGGCCGAGCCGGAGGGCGCGCGCTTCCTCTCCGACGTGGCCGCTCGGGAGGGCGCCGAGTTGCACGTGCACGAGCGCGGGCGGCACACGGCCGCCTACGCGAAGGGCGTGGAAACGATCGCGGACGTGCTCGCCGCGGCCGGCGCCTCCGACGTCGTGCTGGCCCTCGAGGAGCAGTCGGTCGTGGCGGCCACCCGCGCCGACGCGAACCGTCTGGCGAACGCCGACCATGCGAACCTCGTCCGGACGAGCCGCGCCGCGCACGCGCAGATCGCGGCGGTGCGGAAGCTCGCGGACGGCGGGCTCCTCGACGGCCTGCCGGAGCCGCTGAGGGAGGTCGCCGACCTGCGCCTGCGCCACCCGACGCTCTCGATCGCGGAGCTGGCGCGCCGCTGTTCCCCGCCCGCGAGCAAGGCGTCGGCCTACCGCCGACTCCGCCGTTTGCAGGAGCTTTCCGAGCGCTGACCAGGGCTCGTACGAGTTGCAAGTCGTCTAGCGCGGCAACAGGGGCTGAGTCATACTCGCCGTGGCGGGTCCGCGCTCGTCCGGCGACGGATTCAGACCCCGTCCGTCGCCACGGTCTCGGGTGTGGTCAAACCGGAGGGGAGGGTCGTCCTCGGAGCTTCCCCTCCGGCCCGCCCTGCTGCGGGAAAGACCGCCCGCGGTGCGGGCTCTTGCCGATTTCCGGGTAGGGAAGCCTCGTTAGACTCGCCGCGAACCCATCCACGAGAAAGGCATGCGACTGATGGCGAAGATCAGGGTCGGGATCAACGGATTCGGAAGGATCGGGCGGAACTTCCTGCGCGCCCACCTGCAGCGCGGAGGCGACTTCGAGATCGTGGCCGCCAACGACATCGGCGACACGCGGACGATGGCGCACCTGCTGAAGCACGACTCGGTGCTCGGCACGCTCGGCGAGCCGGTCGAGGCCGGGGACGGGTTCATCAAGGTCGGCGGCCACGAGATCGCGTTCATCTCGGAGAAGGACCCGGCCGCGCTGCCGTGGGGCGAGCTCGGCGTCGACGTCGCGATCGAGTCCACCGGGCTCTTCACGAAGCGCGAGGCGGCGGAGAAGCACCTCCAGGCGGGCGCGAAGAAGGTCGTCATCTCTGCGCCCGCGACCGACCCCGATCTCACGGTCGTGCTCGGCGTCAACGACCGCGAGTACGACCCGGAGAAGCACAACATCGTCTCGAACGCGTCCTGCACGACGAACTGCGTCGCGCCGCTCGCGAAGCTGCTGCACGAGGCGTACGGGATCGAACGCGGGTTCATGACCACGATCCATGCCTACACGAACGACCAGCGCACGCTCGACCTGCCGCACAAGGACCTGCGGCGGGCGCGCGCGGCGGCGATCAACCTGATCCCGACCTCGACGGGCGCGGCCCGAGCGATCGGCGTCGTCATGCCCGACCTGAAGGGCAAGATCGACGGGATGTCGATGCGCGCGCCGGTGCCGACCGGCTCGATCGTCGACCTCGTCGTCCAGGTCGGAAAGGAGACGACCGTCGAGGACGTGAACGAGCTCTTCCGCTCCAGGGCCGACACGGGCGACTTCGAGGGCATCCTGCTCTACACCGACGAGCCGATCGTGTCGACCGACATCGTCAACTCGCCGTACTCGTCGATCTTCGACAGCGGCCTGACGATGGTGAACGGGAACCTCGTGAAGGTGTTCGGCTGGTACGACAACGAGTGGGGCTACAGCTGCCGGCTCGTCGACCTCGTCGCGAAGATCGGCCGGACGCTGCCGGCCGCGGTCGCGGCGTAGGGGGCGCGATGCGGCTCCCGCGCTCCGTCCGCGACGCCGAGGTCGCGGGCAAGACCGTCCTGGTCCGCTCCGACCTGAACGTGCCGCTGCAGGACGGCGCCGTCGCGGACGACACGCGCATCCGCGCCTCGCTGCCCACCCTGCGGCTCCTGCTCGACGGCGGCGCGGCCGAGGTGCGGGTCTGCTCGCACCTCGGCCGCCCGAAGACCGACGAGGACCGCGCCCGGTACGCGATCGCCCCCGTCGAGGCGCTGCTGCGCGAGCTGCTCCCCGACGAGCGGCTCCGCGTGCTCGAGAACACCCGCTTCCACGCGGGCGAGACGAAGAACGACGAGGGGTACGCCCGTGAGCTCGCCGACGGCTGCGACCTGTACGTGAACGACGCCTTCGGCTCGGCGCACCGCGCGCACGCCTCGACGGAGGGCGTCGCCCGCCTGCTCCCTGCGTACGCGGGACTCCTGCTGCTCGAGGAGCTCGGGCAGCTCGGCCGGCTGCTCGGCGAGGTCGAGCGGCCGTTCGTGCTCGTCTCCGGCGGCGCCAAGGTCGAGGACAAGCTCGGCGTGCTGCAGCACCTCGGCGGCCGGGCGGACTCCGTCCTGATCGGCGGCAAGATGGCCGAGGAGGTGCGGACCGGAACCCGCTCGACTTCGAGGTCGAGCTGCCCGTCGACGTCGTCGGCGCGGCGGCGTTCGAGGAGGACGCCGAGTCGCGCGTCTGCCCGTACGACGGGCTGCCGCAGGGCTGGCTCGGGCTCGACATCGGCCCCGAGACGCGCACGCGCTTCGCCGAGCGCCTGGCCGAGGCGCGGACGATCTTCTGGAACGGCCCGATGGGCGTCTTCGAGTGGCCGCGCTTCGCCGAGGGCACGAAGGCCGTCGCCGAGGCGGTCGCGCGCAACGAGCGGGCGTTCTCGGTCGTGGGCGGCGCCGACTCCGTGCGCGCGCTCAACGAGCTCGGTCTCGCCGGCCGGATCTCGTGGGTGTCGACGGGCGGCGGCGCGAGCCTCGAGCTGCTCGAGGGGAAGGACCTGCCGGGCGTCGCCGCGATTCCGTCCGCCTGAGACGGCTGCGGTCGCGCCCGTGCCCGTACGATTGGAGAGCGATGCTGATCGCGGGGAACTGGAAGATGTTCAAGGGGCCGGAGGCCACGCGCGCGTTCGTCGAGGCGTTCTCGGCACCGCTCGGCGTGGGCGTCGTGGTCGCGCCGCCGTTCGTCTCGCTGCGGGCCGCGCTCGGCGGTGACTTCGCCGTCTATGCCCAGAACGTGCACTGGGCCATGGAGGGCGCCTTCACCGGCGAGATCTCGCCGGCGATGCTCGTCGAGCTCGGGGTCGCGGGTGCGATCGTCGGCCACTCCGAGCGGCGCCAGTACTTCGGCGAGACGGACGAGACGGTCGCCCGGCGCGCCGAGGCGGCGCTCGACGCGGGGCTGCGCGTGATCGCCTGCGTCGGCGAGCTCGAGGCGGAGCGCGAGGGGGGCGAGACGGAGGCGGTGCTGCGGCGCCAGGTCTCCGTGCTGCCCGACGACGAGCGGCTCGTGGTCGCCTACGAGCCCGTCTGGGCGATCGGCACCGGCCGCACGGCGACCCCCGAGCTCGCGCAGGAGGCGCACGCGTTCCTGAAGTCGCTGCTCGACCGTCCGGTGCTGTACGGCGGCTCCGTCAAGCCCGAGAACGCGGCCGAGCTCCTGGCGCAGCCGGACGTCGACGGCGCGCTCGTCGGCGGCGCGTCGCTCGAGCCCGCGTCGTTCGCGGCGGTCTGCGAGGCGGGCGCCGCGGCCGCGAGAGCATGAGAACCGTCCCGCTCGTCGCGCTCGTGATCCTCGACGGCTGGGGGATCGCGGCGCCGGGCCCCGGCAACGCCGTCGAGCTGGCGGAGACCCCGGTCTTCGACCGGCTCTGGCGCGAGTACCCGCACACGCAGCTCGCCGCCTCGGGCCAGGCGGTCGGGCTGCCGGCCGGCCAGATGGGCAACTCCGAGGTCGGGCACCTCACGATCGGCTCCGGGCGCGTGCTCGACCAGGACTTCCAGCGCGTCAACCGCGCGATCCGCGAGGGCGCCCTCGTCGAGAACGAGGCGCTCGTGACCGCCTTCCGGCGCGCGCGCGAGCGCGGGGGAGACGTGCACCTTCTCGGTCTCGTCTCCTACGGCGGCGTCCATTCGCACATCGACCACCTGCGCGCCCTGCTCGAGCTGGCGGCGCGCGAGGGCATGGCGGAGCGGACGTGGATCCACGCCTTCACCGACGGCCGCGACGTCTCGCCGACCTCCGCCGTCCGCGACCTGGCCGAGCTGCCCGACGAGCGGATCGCAACCGTCTCCGGCCGCTACTACGCGATGGACCGCGACCAGCGCTGGGAACGGACGCAGCAGGCGCTCGACGCGATTCTCACCGGCACCGACCCGGCGGCCGCGGCACGCGGTCGAGGCGGTCGCAGGCCGAGCTACGACGACGGCATCACGGACGAGTTCATCGTGCCGGTCGCGCTCGAGGGACGCCCGCGCCTCGATCCGGCGCAGGATGCGGCGATCTTCTTCAACTTCCGGCCCGACCGCGCGCGCCAGCTCTCGGAGAAGCTCGGCGCGCTCGGCGTCGACCTGACGACGATGACGCGCTACCGGGACGACTTCGACTTCCCGGTCGGCTTCGACGAGCAGGAGGTGCGGGAGGTGCTGGCCGAGGTGCTGGCCGCGCGCGGCCTCCGGCAGCTGCACGCGGCCGAGACGGAGAAGTACGCCCACGTGACGTACTTCTTCAACGGCGGCCGCGAGAACGAGTTCCCGGGGGAGACGCGCGTGCTCGTGCCCTCACCGCGCGACGTGCCGAGCTACGACCACAAGCCGGAGATGTCGGCTCCGGAGGTGGCCGAGCGCGTCGTGG
The DNA here is from genome assembly GCA_963728095.1 of uncultured Thermoleophilia bacterium. GTDB lineage: Bacteria > Actinomycetota > Thermoleophilia > Gaiellales > Gaiellaceae > Palsa-739. Next base: position 41,960 of record CAVSIO010000002.1, read on the forward strand.
GGGAGATCGACGGCGGCGGCTACGCGTTCGTCGTCGTCAACTTCGCGAATCCGGACATGGTGGGGCACACGGGTGTCATCCCGGCTGTGGTGGAGGCGGTGGAGACGGCCGACGCGTGCCTGGGCCGCGTGGTCGAGGCGGTCGAGCGGGCGGGAGGCGTGTGTCTCGTCACGGCCGACCACGGCAACGCGGAGATGCTGCTCGAGGCCGACGGCGTCAGCCCGCACACCGCGCACACGACGAATCCCGTCCCGCTCGTCGTCACGGAGCCGGGTGCGAGCCTGCGCGAGGGCGGCGAGCTCAGCGACCTGGTGCCGACCGCGCTTGCGCTGCTCGGGCTGGATCAGCCGGCGGAGATGACTGGTGCGAATTTGCTCAATATGTCCTGAAAACGCGGCTATAGTGAGAAGCCTTGTCGCTGCCCCAGCCTGATCTCGGCGTCCTGCGGAAGGCACAGCGAGGCGACGAACGTGCCTTCTGCATCATCGTGCGCGCCTACCAGGTGCCGGTCTTCAACTACGTCCTGCGCCTCGTCGGCGACCGGGCGCTCGCCGAGGACCTCACGCAGGAGGTGTTCCTGCGCGTGTACCAGGGGCTGCCGCGCTTCTCGCTCCGCTCCAAGTTCACGACCTGGCTCTTCCAGGTGACGAAGAACCGCGTGCTCGACGAGCTGCGCGCGACGGAGCGCCGCCCACGCGGCGTCATGGACGTCGAGGACGTGCCGCACCTCGAGGTGCTCGACGCGCCGTTCGAGCGGATCGAGGCGATCGACGCCGTCTGGCGCGCGGTCGGGTGTCTCAACGTCGACCTGAAGATGGCCCTGCTCCTCCGGGACATCGTGGGGCTTTCGTACACGGAGATCGCGGACTCGCTCGAGGTGACGCTCGCCACGGTCAAGTGGCGCATCTACAAGGCGCGCGAGGACGTCCAGCTGGCGCTGGCGCGCGAGGGCATCTACCTGTACGGCGATCCGCCCGCCGAGGCCGCTGCGCCCGCGGGCGGCGGCGCCACCGTCTAGCCGGAGCTCCGCGGCAGCCGGCGCAAGCCGGGCGGTCTCACTGTCCCGTGGACAGGCGCAGGGCGAGCGACTCCGGCAGCCCCTGCTCGCGGATCTCGCTCTGCGTGCGCGCGATGTCGTACTCGACGCGGCGGAAGCTCGCGTGGCGGGCGTCGAGGTCGAGCAGGAGGTAGGCGGCGCGGGGGTCGCCGTCGCGGGGCTGCCCGACCGAGCCGGGGTTGAGCAGGAAGCGCCCTGCCGGAGAGGTCGATCTCGGTGCCCGCCGCCGGCGAGCCCGCCCGCGATGTCGCCGTTGCGGAGGGTCGCCACGAGCGCCGCGTGGCTGTGGCCGACGAGCACGAGCGGCGTGCCGGCGATCTCGAGCGTCGCCTCCGCGGCCTCGTCGGAGAGGACGTACTCCCAGACCGGGTCGCGCGCGCTGCGCGTGGTACAGCGCGACGCCGCCGGCCTCGCCCTGGGGCTGGAGCCCGTCGAGGTAGGCCCGCGCCTCCGGGCTGAGCACGTCGCGCGTCCACGCCGCCGCGGCCGCCGCATCGCCGCTGAACTCCTCGAGGTCGATCGTTCCGCGCACCGCGAGGTCGTGGTTGCCCGCGAGGCAGACATCCGCACGTGTCCTCGACCGCCGCACAGCACTCGTTCGGACGCGGCGCCGTAGCCGACGAGGTCGCCGAGGCACCACAGCTCGTCCGGCGCGTCGGCGTCGATCGCCGCCAGCACGGCCTCGAGGGCGCGCGAGGTTCGAGTGGATGTCGGAGACGACGGCGACGCGCATGGCGCGGGAAGGCTAGTCGCGCCGGCGCCACGGCCGCGCCGCGACCAGGCCGGCGAGCGTCGGCACCGTCGCCGCCACCTCCGAGCGTGACGAGCAGCAGGAGCCCCCAGGCGCCGGCGGCGAGCGCCGGTCACCGCGGCCGCGAGCAGCTTTGCCCGCCCGGCGGCGACGACGCCCAGGAGCGCCGGAGCGAGCAGGTCGAGCCAGCCCATCAGCGCCGAGCCGAAGGTCGCGTCCTGGAGGCGCGGCAGCGGCGTGCCCGCGGCCTTCGGCGGTGCGACGGCGTGGAGGACGGTGGTCGCCGTCTGCACGTGCGGCGTGCCCCAGACGAGGAACGACGTCGAGCGCCGCGAGCGCCACGAGGCCGGCCGCGATCGACCACGCGGGGCGCGACGAGCGCGACCGCTCCCGCGGCGGCGAGGCACGCGCCCGCGATCAGGAGCGACGCCGGCCGCGTCCCGGACGAGCCCGTCCGCCTGCCAGGCGACGAGCCAGAGCGCGACCGCCGCCGGGGGCCAGAGCCACCAGCGGCCCCGGCCGCCGAGCAGCCCGCCCGCCGCCGCGAGCGCCGGCGTGCCGAAGGTCGCGAGCAGCGCGAGCGCGCGCGGCCCCCACGAGAGCGTGTCGAGGAGCGGCGACGCCCGCGCCGAGCAGCGCCGCCGGCGCGACCAGCCCGACGAGCCCACGCCCCCGCCGCGGCGCCCGCCGCGCGGGCGCGGCCGCCGTCGCCGCCTGGGCCGCGCAGAGCACGGCGTACGACGGAACAAGCGCGAGGCTCAGTGGTCCGGCGCCTCGGGCAGGTTCCGGATGCCCTCCGTCGTCTGCGTACTTCGACCAGGAGTCCTGGAGCGCGGCGATCAGCTCCTCGACGAAGCGCGGCGAGGCGTTGATGCGCGCGACGACGGCGCCCGGGACGTCGCCCTCCTCGACCTCGTGCTCGATCCGCGCGAAGGTGAGCGTGAACTCGTAGCGCGAGAAGCTGATGTTCGCGAAGTTCGCGTAGACCCCGCCGATCAGCTCGGGGTCGAGATGGATGTTGAGCCTGCGCTCGCCGGGAGCGGGCGCCTCGGGATCGAGCTCGTCGTCCTCCATACCCACATACTAGGGGCGTGACCGCGCACCTCCGGCTCCGTCAGATCATCCGCGCTGCTCGCCGCCGTCGCGGGCACGCTGGCGGGCGGGACGATCGCCTTCCGGGTCGTGCTGGACGAGACGTGGCTCCAGGCCTTCTACCGCGCGGTCGTCACGACGACCCTGACCGGCCTGGACACCGTGCCGGCCACAGACTCGGCGCGGATCGTCTCGATCGTGCTCGTGCTCGCCGGTCTGACGATCATCGCCTACGCCGGTGCGGTTATCGTCGAGTCGATCGCCGGCGGCGTGTTCACCGGCGCGATCGCCTTGCGGCGGAGGGAGCGGACGATCGAGCGTCTCACGACCACTTCATCATCTGCGGCTACGGCCGCGTCGGCCGCCGCGTGGCCGAGGAGTTCCGCCACTCGCACGTCCGCTACGTCGTCCTCGACCACAGCGAGGACGCGGTCGCCGCGGCCGAGGAGCACGGCGACCTGCTCGTGCAGGGCGACGCGACCGAGGACGCCGACCTGGCGCGCGCCGGGCTCGAGCGGGCGCGCGGGCTGGTCGCGGCCTCCGACTCCGACGCGGACAACCTCTACATCACGCTCTCGGCGCGCGCCGCGCGCCCGAGCCTGACGATCGTCGCGCGCGCCTCCGACGCGTCGGCGGAGCGCAAGCTGAAGCTCGCGGGCGCCGACCGGGTCGTGCTTCCGTACTCGACCGCGGGCCAGGTGATGGCGAACCTCGTGCTCAAGCCGCAGGTGACCGCCTTCCTCGACGTCGTCACGACCGCGACCGGCCCGGACCTCCAGCTCGCCGAGATCGAGGTGGGCCCGACGGCGCCCGCCGCCGGACCGCACGATCCGCGAGCTCCGGATCCGCCACGAGACCGGCGCGATCGTCGTCGCGCTGCGCAAGCCGGACGGCACCTTCGACACCACCCCCGAGCCCGACACGCCGCTCGAGGTCGGCGACGTGCTGATCGGCGTCGGCTCGCCGGACGAGATCCGGCGGCTCGAGGATCTCTTCGCCCCACGGGAGGCCGTTGCCGGCTGATCCCGTCGAGGACGCTCGCGGACGCGCTCTCCGACGGGAATCGGTGCGGACTCGAGCTCGAGCGGCCGAGCGACCCGACCACGGCGACTACGCGACGAACGTCGCGCTGCGCCTCGCCGGCACGCGCCGAAAGGCCGCCGCGCGAGCTCGCGGTCGAGATCGCCGCGGTCGCCGCGCAGTTGCCGGACGTCGAGCGGGCCGAGGTCGCCGGCCCGGGCTTCGTCAACCTCTTCCTCGGCGACGGGTGGTTCGCCGGCGCGCTCGGGGCGCATGCTCGAGGCGGGGAGGGCTACGGCGGCGGCTGGGCTGAGCCGCGCGAGCGCGTCCAGGTGGAGATGGTCTCCGCGAACCCCACCGGCCCGATCACCGTCGCGGCCGGCCGCAACGGCGCCTACGGCGACGCGGTCGCGCGGCTGCTCGAGCTCGGCGGCCACGAGGTCGAGCGCGAGTACTACTACAACGACGCGGGCGCGCAGATGGAGCGCTTCCGCGCCTCGGTCGAGGCCGTCCGGCGCGGTGAGGCGCCGCCCGAGGACGGCTACCACGGCGAGTACGTCGCAGGAGCTGGCCGCGGTGCCCGGCGACCCCGTGCCGGAGATGCTGCGGCGGATCGAGGCGTCGCTCGAGCGCTTCCGCGATCCACTTCGACTCGTGGCGGCGCCAGAGCGAGCTCGAGCAGCGGCTGCCGGAGCTGCTGCCGCGGCTCGACACCTACGAGCAGGACGGCGCACTCTGGGCGCGCTCCTCCGCCTACGGCGACGACGAGGACCGGGTGCTGCTCCGCTCCGGCGACCGCAGCCCGACCTACCGCGCCGCCGACGTCGCGTACCTCGTCGACAAGCTCGAGCGGGGCTTCGACCGGGCGATCTACGTCCTCGGCGCCGACCACCACGGCACGCGCAACTGGTACGCGGCGGTCGCGCACATGCTCGGCTACGACCCGGAGCGGGTCGAGGTGCTCCTCTACCAGCTCGTCCACCTGACGCAGGGCGGCGAGCAGACGAAGATGTCGAAGCGGCGCGGCGACGTCGTCTTCCTCGACGAGTTCATGGACGGAGATCGGCGTCGACGCCGCGCGCTGGTACCTCGTCAACCGCGGCCCCGACCAGACGATCGAGATCGACGTCGACCTCGCCGCGGAGCGCTCGCAGAAGAACCCGGTCTACTACGTCCAGTACGCGCACGCCCGGATCGCCGGGATCCTGCGCAACGCCGGCGGCGCCGCGGTCTCCGCCCAGCCGGCGGTGTCGCTCGCGCCCGAGGAGCGCGAGCTCGTGAAGCGGCTCGCGGAGCTGCCCGTCGGTCGTGGCGGAGGCGGCCGCGAAGCGCGGCCCGCAGGCGGTCCCGGCCTACGCGATTCGCGTCGCCGACGACTTCCACCGCTTCTACCACGAGCACCGCGTGCTCGAGAGCGACCAGCAGGCGTTCCGGCTCGGGCTCGTCCAGGCGACGCGGCTCGTGATCGCGCGCTGCCTCGGCCTTGTCGGGGTCGATGCGCCCGAGCGGATGTGACGCTTCGGGCGCGCCGCCGAGGGCGCGCCCGGCCGGTCTTCCGTGGCAGGCAGCCGCGGTTGAGTAGGCTCCTCCGCGGTGAGCGCACGCACCGCCCCCGACCGGAACATCGCGATGGAGCTCGTCCGCGTGACGGAGGCCGGCGCGATGGCCGCGGCGCGCTGGATCGGCCGCGGCGAGAAGGAGAGCGCCGACCAGGCGGCGGTGGACGCGATGCGCTACGTCCTCGACAGCGTCGCGATCCGCGGCGTCGTCGTGATCGGCGAGGGGGAGAAGGACGAGGCGCCGATGCTCTACAACGGCGAGGAGGTCGGCAACGGCGAGGGCCCGGAGGTGGACGTCGCCGTCGACCCGCTCGAGGGCACCCGTCTCACGGCGCTCGGCCAGCCGGGCGCGATCGCGGTGATGGCGGTCGCCGAGCGCGGCACGATGCTCTTCCCCGGCGCCGCCTTCTACATGGAGAAGATCGCCGTCGGCCCGCTCGCGATCGGCGCGATCGACATCACGCGGTCGCCGACCGAGAACGTGCGGGCCGTCGCGGAGGCGCTCGGCAAGACGCCGCGCGAGGTGGACGTGGTCGTGCTCGAGCGCGACCGGCACGAGGAGCTGATCGCCGAGCTGCGCGCCGCCGGCGCGCGCGTGCGACTCATCCGCGACGGCGACGTCGCGCCCGCGATCGCAGCCGCACAGCCCGGCACGAGCGTCGACATGCTCTACGGCATCGGCGGCACGCCCGAGGGCGTGATCTCCGCGGCCGCGCTCAAGTGCGTCGGCGGCGGCATCCAGGGGCGGCTCTGGCCGCGCAACGACGAGGAGCGGCAGCAGCTGCTCGGCGCGGGCCTCGACCCGGCGCGGGTGCTGCACACGAACGACCTCGTCTCCGGGGACGACGTCTTCGTCGCCGCGACCGGCGTCACGAACGGGCCCCTGCTCGCCGGCGTCCGCTACACGCCCGGCGGCGCGACCACCGACTCGATCGTGATGCGCTCCCGCTCGGGCACCGTGCGCCGCGTCGTGGCGCAGCAGTCGCTCGAGAAGCTCAGCGCCCTCACGGGCTTCGAATACACGTAGGTCGGAAACGCTGCGCGTTTCCGACCTGTTGAGGTGGAACTGCGGACGGCCGAGAGCGCGGTCTCGGCCGTCCTCCGTGCTGTTCTGCTTCCGATGCTCTGGACGAGACGCCTGCCCCGGCGCGCCCGGTCGTGCCTTCGGCAGGACCGGGCGCTGGTTCGCCTGCGCGTAAGCCGGCTACGGCCGCCTTACGCTCCGGCCTTTGCCGCGGGCCGGGCGGGCGGCTCAGGCGTCGACGTAACGCGGCCGTAGGCGCGTTACGTCGACGCGAACGAAGCGGGTGGACCCGACGGCAGGCGCGTCCGCCCGCGGCGGGGTAGGCAATCCGTCACGAGCATCGGAAACCAGCACCTGCACGGAGCGGGCCGGAGACCGCGCTCTCCGGCCCGCGGAGTTCCTTCTTGCAGCGAGGAACCGCGCCAGCGGCTCCGAGCTAGACGAGCTCCATTTCGGGCGCGTACGTCCCGGTGCGGGCGGCGCCGTTCATCTTCGCGCGGTGGTAGTAGGCGCGCTGGCCGGCCTCGACGTTCTCCGGCTTGCCGCCCCACGCCTTCAGGGCGGGCGCCTGGAGCGCGCGGCCGTAGGAGAACGACAGCTGCCACGGGTGCGGGCCGCGGGCGTTCATCGCGTTCAGGTGCGCGGTCGCGTCCTCGTCCGACTGGCCGCCGGAGAGGAAGACGATCCCCGGGAGCGCCGCCGGCACGTGCTTGTAGTAGCAGTGCAGGGAGTGCTCGGCGACCTCCTCGGCGCCGGCCCGGTCGGACGCGTCGTAGCCGGAGAGCACCATGTTCGGCTTGAGCAGCGTCCCCTCGACGTCCACGCGCTGGTCGTACAGCTCCGTGTACACCGCGGCGAGCACGCGCGAGGTGACGAGCGCGCTGCGCTCGATCGTGTGCGTGCCGTCCTGGAGCACCTCCGGCTCGACGATCGGCACGATCCCCGCCTCCTGGCAGAGCGCCGCGTAGCGGGCGAGCGCGTGCGCGTTCGTCCAGATCGCGTACTCGCTCGGGTTCGTGTCGGAGATCGTGTAGACGGCGCGCCACTTGGCGAAGCGCGCGCCGAGCTCCCGGTACTCCTCGAGCCGCCCCCGGAGCCCGTCGAGGCCCTCGGTGACGGTCTCGCCGTCGGCGTGCGCGAGCGGCTTCGCGCCCTTGTCCACCTTGATCCCGGGGACGATCCCCTTCGACGCCAGCAGGTCCGGGAACGGCGTTCCGTCGGAGGCCTTCTGGCGGATCGTCTCGTCGAAGAGGATGACGCCGCTGATGTACTCCTCCGCGCCGGGCGTCGTGAACAGCAGGTCGCGGTAGGCGCGCCGCGTCTCCTCGGTGGACTCCACGCCGATCGAGTCGAACCGCTTCTTGATCGTTCCGTCGCTCTCGTCGGCGGCGAGGATGCCCTTGCCCTCGGCCACGAGAGCGCGGGCGGTCTCGTGCAGATCGTGCTGGGCCATGCCTGTCCCTCTCCCGTCTCGTAGTGTCGTCTGCCTGATTATTGCGTCAGGCGGCCGACGGCCAACGGAAGAGCGGCGGCCCGGCTAGCGGGCGCGGTCTCGACCTCGGCCCCAGAGGGCGTTCCGTCTCATCCCCCGTTCCCACATGTCGATTGAAGACGCCGCGGCCACTCGTTTCTTGCGCGGGCTAGAATCGCCTTTCGGCGCGGACGTAGCTCAGCTGGTAGAGCATTGGCTTCCCAAGCCAAGGGTCGCGGGTTCGAATCCCGTCGTCCGCTTCCCCTACTCGTCTCTCGCCGCGCCGGGCGGAGGCGCTACGCCGCGGCGAACGTCTGGCGCCGTGCCGTCCGCGGCCCGAACGGGCGCACGACGTGCTGCGCCTGGCCGACGGCGTCGGCGAGCACGCGGACGAACCTGCCCACGGGGACGGGCTTCTCGAGGTATGCGACCGGCTCGAGCCGGGTGCTCGCGAGCCGCTGCCGCCGGTCGCCGACGCAGATCACCGGGACGCGGCGGTGCTGGAGGCGCACCCGGCGCGTGAGCGCGACCGCCTCGGGCGACGCCGGGTCGATCACGAGGGCGTCGACGCGCGCGTGCGCGTCGCGGACGACGCGGTGGCCGAGCGCCTCGACGAGGGCGGTGAGGACGACGCGCGACTGCGCGTCCGGATCGGAGACGAGCACGATTGCCATGCCTGGATCCAAGCGCACGCGGGCAGCGGTTCCCGGCTGCGGACGGTATGAGGCGCGTATGGGCGGTTCGCCGTCCGGCCGGGCGGAGAAGCTCTACCCGTGGACGCTGGGGGGAAGGCCGGCGCTCGGCACGGCGGGCGGGGATGACGTGACGAACGCGACAGTCGGCTTCGTCTGGCTGCCGATCGACGGCTCCGCGGGGCTGTTCGTGATCGGCGCGCTCGGCTTGTTCGCGCTCGTGATGAGCTGGGTCGCCCGCCGCTGGCTGCCGATCTCGGAGGTGGTCGCCTTCCTCGTGATCGGGGTCGTGCTGGGACCGCGGATGCTCGGCGTGATCGACCGGCAGGCGATCCGGACGGTCGAGCCGCTGACGGCGGTCGCACTCGGCGCGATCGTGTTCGTCACGGGCGAGCGCCTGCGGCTGCGCGAGCTGCGGCGGATGGCGCGCACGCTGCTCCCGATCTCGCTGATCGGGAGCGTGCTGACCTTCGGGATCTGCCTCGGAGCGCTCCTGCTCGTCGGCGTCTCGGGGCCGACGGCGTACCTGCTCGCGGCGATCGCCCCCTCGACGGCGCCGGTGACCGTCCAGGCCCTGATCGCCGAGCGGCGCGCCGCCGGGCCCTTCACCGACCACGTGCTCGCGGCGACGGCGCTGAACACGCTCGCGGCGGCGCTCCTGTTCGGGTTCGGCGCGCCGTTCGTGTTCGCGGAGGTGGCTGCCCATCACGCGCAGCGCGAAGCCGTCCACTCGTTCGTCCAGCTCGTCGTCGTCTCCGTCGTCCTCGGCCTGGCCGGCGGGGCGGCGCTCCGGGTCGCGCGGCCGCACGTCGGGCGCTGGGGCGACCGCTTCCTGCTCGTCTGGGTGGCGTTGCTGCTGATGATCGGCGCCGTCGAGGCGCTCAACAGCTCCGTGGTGATCACGACGCTCGTCGCCGGCGCGGTGGTGGCGAACGCCCGCTCGCGGGCGACGGAGATCTTCGACGCCGTGCGCGTGCTCGAGGCGCCGATCTTCCTGGTCTTCTTCATCGTCACCGGCGCCGACGTCCACGTCCGGCAGTTCGTCGCGCTGGGGGCGGCCGGCGGCGCGTACTTCGCCGCGCGCGCGGTCGGGCGCGTGCTCGGGAGCTGGCTCGGCGTCCTGACCGGGCCGGCGAGGGAGTGGGGGTGGAGCTACCTGATCGGCGCGGCGCAGCTGCCGTACGCCGGGATGGCGGTCGGCCTCGCGTCGTACACGATCGGCCGCGCCACCTCGGTGGGCGCGCCGCAGCTCGGCACCGACGTCGCCGCGCTCGTGCTGGGAACGGTCTTCCTGTTCGAGGTGCTGACGCCCCTTCTCGTGGACAGGGCGCTCGTCCACGTGGGCGAGGCGGCGAGCCGCCACGGTCGCGCCGGCGGCTACGTCCACGGGCACTGATACGCGAGATCGGGGATGGCGCTCGCGCCGAACGCGTACTCGGGTGGAGCGTCCGCGGTGACGATGAACCGGTGGATGAACGTGTTTGCGCGCACTGCGGCTGCGCGGCGGGTTCCGGCCGAGCTTCGGGTTCGCCTGCTCCTTCTGGCGCTCGCCCTCGCCCAGCTCGCGTGGATCGCCGAGAGCCTGGCGTCGACCGAGTCGGGCGGCGTCCTGTTCCCGGCCCTGTCGGCGTTCCTGACCGGCGCGGTCGGCTGGCGCGTGGTCGCGCTCTTCCACAAGGTCGAGGAGGACAGGGCGCGCACGGAGCGCTCCGAGCAGCGCTTCCGGATGGTCTTCGACTCCGCGGGCGTGGGCATCTCGGTCGGGAGCGACGGCATGCTGACCGAGACGAACGCCGCCTACCAGCGCATGCTCGGCTACAGCGGCGAGGAGCTCTCGCGTATGCACTACCACGACATCACGCACCCCGACGACATCGGCCTCGACCTCGCGGCGACGCGCGAGGTCATGTCCGGCAAGCGCGGCTCCTTCCGCTTCGAGAAGCGGCTCGTCCGCAGCGACGGGGAGACTCTCTGCGCCGAGGTGACGGTCACGCGCGCCGCCGACGGCAGCTTCGGGATCGCGCTCATCGAGGACATCACGGCCCGCAAGCAGCTCGAGGACGAGCTCCGGGAGGCGCAGAAACTCGAAGCCGTGGGCCGGCTTGCCGGCGGCATCGCGCACGACTTCAACAACCTGCTCACCGTCGTCAGCGGCTACGGACGCCTGATGCTCGGCGAGGCGGCCGCGGCTGCGGATCCCTCGCAGCGGGAGCGGCTGGAGGCCATCCTGGCGGCCGCCGACCGCGCCGCCGACCTGACGCGCCAGCTGCTCGCCTTCTCCCGGCGCCAGGTGCTGCAGGCAGAGCGGCTCGATCTCGGTCGCGTCGTCGCGAAGCACGAGGACGTCTTCCGGCGGCTGATCCCCGCCGACGTGGTGCTCGCGCTCTCGGTCGAGCACGGCGCCGTCGTGCTCGCCGACCGCGCGCAACTGGAGGAGGTGCTGCTGAACCTCGTCCTCAACGCCCGGGACGCGCTGCCCCACGGCGGTCGCATCGACATCCGACGTCGCCGTCGACGACGGCTCGGCGGTGCTCGCTGTCGGCGACGACGGCACCGGTCTCACCCTGGAGGAGCAGGAGCTCGTCTTCGAGCCCTTCTACACGACGAAGCCGTTCGGCGAGGGCGCAGGACTCGGGCTCGCCACGGTGCACGGAATCGTCGCGCAGAGCGGCGGCACGATCGAGGTGGAGAGCGAGCCGCGGCGGGGGACCACGTTCACGGTGCGGCTGCCGCTCGTCGATGCGCGCGTCCCCGCGACCGCGACCTAGGCGGGCCAGGCGGCGGCGAGCCGGCGGCGCGTCTCGGCGAGGTGCTCGGGGATCACCTTCACGTCCGCGAGCACCGGCATGAAGTTCGTGTCGCCGCCCCAGCGCGGCACGACGTGCAGGTGCCCGTGGTCGACGATCCCGGCGCCGGCGACGTGGCCGACGTTCCAGCCGACGTTGTAGCCCTGCGGCCGGTAGACCGCGGCGAGCGCGGTTGAGCCCCTGCACCGCGAGCCGGTGCGCCTCCAGCGCCTCGAGCTCGTCGAGCTCGGCGAAGCCGGCGCCGTGGCGGTACGGCGCGACCATGAAGTGCCCCGCCGAGTACGGGAACTTGTTCAGGAGCACGAACGCCCGCTCGCCGCGGTGGACGACGAGCTGCTCCTCGTCCTCGCCGGCGGCCGCGTTGCAGAAGACGCAGCCGTCCTGCTCGTCCGCGTGCTGCACGTAGTCGAGCCGCCACGGGGCCCAGAGCCGCTCCACGGCGCTACAACCAGCGCTTGTAGCGGAAGAAGCCGAGCATCCCGCCGAGGACGCCGACGAAGAGCGCGATCGTGACGAGGAACCCTTCGGCCGTGTCGAAGCCGGGGAAGCGGACGTTCATGCCGAAGACGCCGGTCAGGAACGTCAGCGGCAGCATCACGACGCTGAAGATCGTGAGCACGTAGAGGATGTCGTTCTGCTGGTGCGAGATCAGCGACTCGTTCGTGTCCTCGAGCGCCTCGACGACTTCCTTGTAGTTGTCGAGCAGGTCCCAGATCCTCTCGCTCGCGTCGACGATGTCGTCGAAGTAGAGCTCCAGCTCCTCCGGCAGGAACCGCTCCACCTCGCGCTCGAGGTGGCGGAGCGTCGGCCGCTGCGGCTTGATGATCTTGCGGTAGGAGATGATCTCCTGCTTGACCATGTGGATGCCCCGGACGAGCTCGCGCGCGCCCTGGCCGGCCTCGCTGATCGCCTCGTCCAGCTGCTCGAGCTTGTAGCCGATCTTGTCGAGGATCGGGAAGCAGTAGTCGTAGAGGTCGTCGAGCACCTCGTACAGCAGCCGGCCCGAGCCGCGCGTGAACAGGTTGTGCCGCAGCTCCTCGTTCTCGGCGCAGCGCCGGAAGAGCAGGGAGACGGGCCGCAGGTCGACCGTCGGCAGCGTGACGAGGTAGTCGGGACCGAGGAACGCGTCCAGCTCGCCGGCGTTGAGGCGCCCGACGGCCTTGTCGTAGACCGGGAAGTGGAGGACGGTGAAGAGGTAGCTCCCGGCCTCCTGGGGATAGACGTCGACCTTCGGACGCTGACGGCGCGAGAGGACGTCCTCCACGTCGAGCGGGTGCCAGCCGAAGCGCTCGGCGAGCTCCGCGGTCTCCTCGTGCGTCGGAGACTCGAGGTGGATCCAGGTCAGCCCGTCGGAGGAGAGCTCAGCGATCCGCGGCGGCGCGGCGACGTCGGGCGGACCGGCCGGGCCGCCGGTGCGGCGCGGACGGATGCGGGGCAGGCTGGGCACCGGTACTGAGAGGGTCGACGGTCGCGGGCGCGGTCATGTTCGGCATGTTACCCCGATCCCCCTGCCGCAACCGCGAGTGGCCCCGGAATCGGCGGCTCGCCGCGCGGGGTCGTGCGCACCCGTTCCGGCAGCCGGCGCTCGAGCGACAGCGCCCACGCGGCGCAGAGAAGATTGACTCCGGCGGCCACGGGCCAGAGCAGGAGCGGCGCGTGCTGCAGGAAGAAGCCGCCCACCGCGGGGCCGACGATCCAGCCGGCCTGCCAGGAGAGGCTGGCGAGCGCGAGGTAGCGGCCCACGAGCTGCGGAGGGGCGAGGTCGACGGCGAGCGGCGCGTGGATCGCTCCGTGCAGGCACTCGCCGAACGCGAAGAGGACGGTGGCGGCGGCGAAGACGGCGGCGGCGGCCGTCGCGGCGGTCCAGGCGCCTCCGGCCCAGACGCCGAGCATCGAGGCCGACCAGAGGAGCCCCATCAGCGCCAGCCCGCGCATCCGGCGCCGTCCCTCGACGAGCTTGGCGACGGGCAGCTGGAAGAGCACGATCCCGACCGAGTCGAGCGCGAAGACGACGCCGATCTCCTGCTCGTTCACGCCGGCGACGTTCTTCGCGAAGGCGGGGAGGAGCTCGACCATCAGCGCGATCGCGAAGGCCATGAACACCGCGTTGAGGAGGGTCAGCTCGAGCATCGTCCGGTCGCGCGCGACGGCGCGCCAGCTGCCGCCTGCGCGCTCGGGATGGAGCGCGGGGGAGGGCACGCGCAAGAGGACGAGCATGTAGGCGACGAAGGTCGCGCTGTCGACGAGGAAGAGGACAGTGAAGCTCTCCGGGTGCGCGACCGACGCGATCACGCCCGCGACGACGCCGCCGATCGCGACGCCGAGGTTCATCGAGAGCCGCTGGAGGGCGTACGATCCCGCGCGCCGCGCCGGCGGAGTGAGACCGGCGAGCAGGGCGGACTGCGCCGGCCAGAAGGAGCCGCTGCCCGCACCCCAGAGGACGTAGATCGCGAACGCCTGCCACGTCGTCCGGATCTGCGGCATCAGCCCGAAGGCGACCGTCATCACGGCGAGCGCGACGACGAGCACACGGCGCGGCCCGATCCTGTCGGCGAGGCTCCCGGCCAGGAACCCGCTCGCGAGCGCGGTCGCCGACTGCGTCGCGGCCGCGAGCCCTGCGAGCCCGAGCGGGATTCCGCGCACGTTGTGCAGGTAGATGATCAGGAACGGCAGCACGATGCCGTTCCCGAAGGCGTTCAGGAGCCCGCCCGCCTGGAGGACGTAGACGTCCCGCGGCAGGCGCGGATCCAGGGAGCGCAGGGCCGCGCCGAGACGCGTCACGGCACGAGCGGGAGGTCGGCGAGGCGGCCGTCCGAGACGAGGCGCGCCCGCCCCGCGCCGACGCCGGCGGCGAACATCGGCACGCAGAGCGCGAGCATGAACAGCAGCGGGGCCGTCCAGCCGCCCTCGGCGTCGTGGAGGACGCCGACGAGGAACGGGCCGAGGGCGGCGATGCAGTAGCCCGCCGCCTGCGCCATCCCGGAGAGCTCCGCGCCGCGGCGCGGGTCCGGCGAGCGCAGGACGATCAGCGTCAGCGCGAGGCTGAAGGCGGCGCCCTGGCCGAACGCGAGGAGCGCGACCCAGAGCACCGCGAGCCCGGGGGCGGCGAGCAGCCCCGCGAGCGGGATCGCCTCGAGCACGACCGAGGCTCCGACCATCGTCCGCTGGTCGGCGCGGCGCGCGGCGATCACCGGCGCCACGAGCGAAGACGGGATTCCCACGAAGGCGTAGACCGAGAGCAGCGCGCCCGCGGTCGACGGTCTGAAGCCGTGGTCGCGGAGGATCGAGGGCAGCCAGGCGAGCCCGCTGTAGAAGACGCTCGACTGGACGCCCATGTAGAGCGTCACCTGCCATGCGACGCGGTCGCGGAGCAGGGTCCGGAGGCCGCCGACGCCTCCGCGCACGGCGGCCTGGCCGCGGTCGCGCCGGACCGCGGGCACCGTCACCGCCAGAGCCACCGCCGCCGGGACGGCCCACAGGGCGAGCGAGCCCCGCCAGCCGAGCGCGTCGGCGGCCGGGACCGCGAGACCGCCGGCGAGCGCGGCTCCCGCGCCGAGGATCGCGGTGTACAGGCCCATCAGGAGGCCGATCCGGTGCGGGAAGCGTCCCTTGATCACGGCCGGCACGAGCACGTTGCCGATGGCGACGCCGGCGGCCGCGACGGCGGTGCCGGCGAAGAGGGCGCCCACCGGTCCGGCCGCGCGGAGGAGCGTGCCCGCGGCGATCGCGACGAGGACGCCGAGGAGCGTCCGCTCGCCGCCGAAGCGGCGCGCGAGCGGCGCCGCGGCGAGCGCGAGCACTCCGAAGCTCAGCACGGGCAGGCTCGTGAGCACGCCCGCCGCCGTCGAGGACATCCCGGGGTCGCGCTCGAGGTCGTCGAGCAGCGGCGGCACGCTCGCGACCGCGGTTCGCAGGTTGAGCCCCGTGAGGACGATCCCGATCGCAAGCAGCGACACCCGGCGCACGGCGGTTGAGGCTACAGCCGGGACCTGTCCCGAGGAGCCGTGTCCCGGGGTCAGACCCCCGGACGTGTCCGTTCCGGCAGGAACCGCCGTCCGCCATCGATCCCGGCGGCCGCCTCGCCATTGGCTGTCCTGCACGACTGATCGAGCTCGACCACGAGCTCCGTCGCGCTCCGGCACTCGAGCGTCACGGAGCCGCCCCGTCAGGGCAGCGGCGCATAGACGCCGCGGGCGATCGCCTCGACGACCTCGAACTTCCGCACCTTGCCGGAGCCGGTGAGCGGGAACGACTCTGCGAGCCACCACTCGACCGGCGTCTTGTAGGGCGCGAGGCGTTCGCGGGAGAAGGCGTGGAGCGAGGCGGCCTCCGGCGGCGCGCCCGGGTCGGCGGGGCGGACGACGGCGGCGATCCGCTCGCCCCAGTGCTCGTCCGCGACACCGACGACGACCGCGTCCGCGACCTGCGGGTGCTCGAAGAGCACGCGCTCGATCTCCGCCGGGTAGACGTTCTCGCCGCCGCGGATGATCATGTTCTTCAGCCGGCCGGTGACGCGTAGGTAGCCGCGCTCGTCGAGGGTGCCGAGGTCGCCGGTGTGCAGCCAGCCGTCCGCGTCGATCGTCTCCGCCGTCAGGTCCGGCAGGTCGAAGTACTCCAGCATGCGCTGGTAGCCGCGCGCGCAGATCTCGCCCTGCTCGCCGAGCGGGACGACGTTCCCGGCGAGATCGACGATCTGCACCTCGACGTTCCAGAGCCGCCTGCCCGCGGTCTCCGTGCGCTCGAGCTCCGGGTCGTCGGGACTCGTCTGCGTGACAATCGGGCTCAGCTCGGTCTGCCCGTAGACGGTGCTGAGGCCGCAGCCGTATGCCCGCTCGACTCGCCGCACGAGCTCCGGCGGCACCGACGAGCCGCCCACCATGGCGACGCGGACGCTGCTCGTGTCGGTCTCGGCGAAGCGCGGATGCTCGAGCAGCGCCAGGTGCATCGTCGGCACGCCCATCACGACCTCGGCGCGGTGACGTTCGAGCGCGACGAGCATCAGCTCGGGGTCGAAGAGCTGGAGGAGGACGTACGTCGCGCGGAGGTTCGCGGCGCCGAGCACGCCCATCCCGCAGCCGGCGGTGTGGAAGAGCGGCATCGCGCTCACGAGCGTCGCGCCGGGCGCGACGCCGGCGCGACGCCAGATGTAGCGCGCGTTCGTGACGAGGCCGCGGTGGTGGAGCAGCGCGCCCTTCGGGAAGCCCGTCGTCCCCGACGTGTACTGGATCTGCGCGGCGTCGCCGGGCCGCACCTCCGGCAAGGTGCCGGACACGGCCGCGTCGAAGCGCTCCGGCCAGTCCGCGAACGAGAAACGGTCGTGCAGCGCCGGTAGCCCGGTCGCTGCCTCGGCGGCGATCGCGCGCATGTCGCTGCCGCGGAACGCGTCGACGTGGGCGAGCCCGGATGCGCGCGACTGCTCGAGCAGGTAGCGGAGCTCGCCCGCCCGCAGCGCCGGATTCGCGGTCACGAGCACGAGCCCCGCGAGCGCGGCGCCGTACTGGAGCACGACCCACTCGGGCACGTTCGGCGCCCAGACGACAAGGCGCTCGCCCGGTTCGTACGTCTCGAGCAGGTGCAGCGCGCACCGCTCGGCCGCCGCCAGCAGCTCCTCGTACGTCCAGCTGCGCCCGTCGACTCCCGGTGCCGCCTCGACGAGCGCGACCCGGTTCGGCGTCTCGGCCGCGGCTTCGCGCAGGAGGTCGCCGCAGGTCAGCTCGAGCACGGGCAGGCTCGTGTCCGCCGGCAGATACGACTCGCGCAGCCGCGTGCTCACGTCGCGCCGCCGTCCGGGATCTCGCGGCCGGAGTCGCGCCATTCGACCGCAGCGTGGAAGCCCTCGTCGCGCGCCAGCTGCTCGAACCAGCGGCCCTCCGCCGAGTGCCGTGCGATGCCGTCGAAGAGCGTCGCGATCACCTGCGTCCCGGCGAGGCCCATGTTCTCGTACGCCTGGTTGACCATCAGCTTCTGCATGGACGAGCTGGTTGCGTCGGCACGCCGGCGATCCGCTCGCGCGAGCTCGTCGACGCGCGCGTCGAGCTCGGCCTCGGGCACCGCCTCGAGCGCGAGGCCCCACTCGGCGGCGGTGGCGCCGTCGATCAGGTCGCCGGTGAGCAGCATCCGCTTCGCCCGCTGCGCGCCGAGCCGGTAGACCCACATCGCCGTCGTCGGGCAGCCCCAGACCCGCGCCGGCGGGTAGCCGATCTTCGCGTCCTCGGCCATCACCAGCAGGTCGCACGAGAGCGCGATGTCGCTGCCGCCGGCGATCGCGTAGCCGCGCACCTTGCAGATCGTCGGCTTGAGCAGCGCCAGAGCGCGAAGAAGTCGTCGGTGTTGCGCTTCATCTCGCGGTAGTCGACCATCGGGTCCCACGGCTCGGTCTGACGCCCGCGTTCGGTCCGGCGCCCTCGGCGAACTGCTTGAGGTCGTAGCCGGCGCAGAAGGCGCGGCCGGCGCCCTGTCAGCACGATGCACGCGGACGTCGTCGTCGGCGTTTGCCCGCTCCACCGCGGCGCGGATCTCGCCGGGCATGGCGTCGTCGATCGCGTTCAGCCGGTCGGGCCGGTTCAGCGTGACGACGGCGATGCGTCGCTGCGTCTCGTAGGTCAGCGTCTCGAAGCCGGTCACGCGTCAATCCTGCAGTCGGCGGACGCACTCCGTACGCTTGCCGCTCGTGACCGGGTTCCTTCTCGCGGCGCCGCGCTCGCCGTGACCGCTTGGCTCGCCGTCGGGCGATGTCTGGTTCGGCGAAATCCCGGGAACGGCACCGGGGACAGCACCGAGCGTGCTCTTGCGGCATCCCCGACACGGACGACCCGCATGGTTGAGCCAAAGCTTTCCAGCCATGCGGGCACTTGATGCGCCCGGCAGGATTCGAACCTGCGACCTCGCGCTCCGGAGGCGCGCGCTCTATCCCCTGAGCTACGGGCGCTCTGGGAGGTCGTAGTCTAGCCGCGACCGCGCGGGAGCCTCCGTGCGGCCTCCCGGCTCGCGGCGGAGCAGCGGCCGGACGAGCAGCGCGAGCAGGCCGACGACGAGGACGTTGCGGCCGATCACGAGCCAGTCCAGCCAGGCCGTCGTGAACCGGTAGTACCGGTCGTAGAGGTACGGCTCCCAGATCTGCGTCACGCCGAGGATGCCGGTGAAGAGTGCGGTCGCGCGCAGTCCCACGCGGCCGCCGACGAGCGGGACGAGCGGGATCAGCCAGACGAGGTACTGCGGCGAGAACACCTTCGAGAAGACGACCCAGGCGGCGACCGCGGCGGCCGAGGCGAGCACGAGCTCCTCCGGGCCGCGCTGGGAGCGCAGGTAGAGCCAGTAGATGCAGAGCAGGGCGGCGAGCAGCAGCACGCCGAGGGCGGATGCGACCGCGTCGGGGCCCGAGCCGACGAGGTTCCGCGAGCCGACGCTCTGAACAGTGCGGAGGTGAAGGCCGCCGACCTCGTGCGCCGCCGTGAAGAGCGTCGCGGCGACGCTCTCGACCTGGAGCGGGCGGCCGGCCTCCCGGTGCAGCGCCCAGGAGACGCCGTCCGAGCCGACGACCGCGAACGGCGCGACCGTGATCGCGACGACCGCTGCGGCCGCGCCGAGTCCTGCCGCGACCCCGCGCCAGCGCGCGCGCCGCCACAACTCGAACAGGGCGAGCGGGATGAGCACGGCGGGAAAGATCTTCGCCACGGCGCCGGCGGCGGCGATTCCGCAGGCCAGAACACCGCGCCCGGACACCAGCGCGGCCAGTGCGGCGACCGCGAAGAGCGCGGGCCAGGCGTCGTAGTGGAAGAACTCGATCGGGCCGAGCACGGCGGGCGCGACGCCCGCGGCGCAGAGCGCCAGGTAGGCGCGCCGCCGCGTCGCGCCGAGCCGCACGAGGGCCCAGGCCATCGCGGCGAGCGAGAGCAGGGCGAACACGGCGATCTCGATCCGGAACCAGAAGAAGTACGTCGAGTAGTAGCCGGCGAGCTTGCGCGCGTAGACGGGAGCGGCGAAGACCGGGAGCGCGCCGGGTGGATACTCGATCCGGAAGTCCCGGTACGGCACCTGGTGGCCGGCGATCAGCGTGCCCCAGTTCTCGTAGAGCCGGGCGTCGCCGTAGAGCCAGTCGCGGAGCGCCGGCGTGAACGACACGAATGCCCACGATGCGATGGTGAGCGCCGCGCCCGCGAGCAGCGGGCCGCGGATGTCCCGCAGCGACGTCACCCCGCGCACGGGGACCAGCCTAGCCGCGTCGCGGCCGCGGCGTACTCTTGCGGCCGGTGGTCGGTTTCTTCCTCGCGGGGGCGGCGCTCGCAGTGACCGGATGGCTGGTCGCTGCCGCCTTGCGGCTGCGCGGAGCCGTGGCCGTGGCCGGCTGGTGGCTCGCCGTCTGCGCCGAGGTCGTCGTGGCCACGGAGGTGCTGTCGCTCGCGCACGCGATCCGGCCGCTCGGCTACGCGGTCTTCGAGGCTGGCGCGCTGGGCCTGGCCGCCACCGCCTGGGTCCGCGCCGGACGGCCCTTCCCGGAGGCAGGGCTGCGCGGTCCGGGGCGCCGGCTCGTGTGCGCGATGCGGTGGGCGCGCAACGCGGCCGCGCGCGACCCCGTGCTCGCCTTCCTCGCGCTCGCCGTCGCGCTCGGCTTCGGATACGAGCTCTTTCTCGTCGTCGCGACGCCGCCGAACAACTGGGACTCGATGCACTACCACCTTTCGCGCGCGGCGGCCTGGCGCGCACGCGGCACGCTCGGCTACTTCCCGACGCACAACGGGATCGAGAACGCGTACCCCCAGAACGCGGAGATCCTCGTGCTCTGGACGCTCGTCTTCCTCGGCCGCGACCTGCTCGCAGCGCTGCCGCAGCTCCTCGCCGGCCTCGCGACCGCAGCCTCGGTCTTCGTGATCGCGCGTCGACTCGGTGCGGGTGCGCGCGCGGCTGCGTTCGCCGCGCTGCTCTTCCCGACGCTGACCATCGTCGCACTCGAGTCGGTCACGACCCAGACGGACCTGGTCGAGGCGTCGTTCGTCGCTGCCGCCGTCGCCCTCGCGCTCGGCCGCGGTCGCGCCGAGGCGGGCCTGGCCGGGCTCGCCCTCGGGCTCGCGGCAGGCACGAAGCTCACGTTCCTCTACGCGCTCGCGCCGTTGCTCGCGATCGGCCTGCTCGTCCTGCCCCGGCGGCGCCTCGCGTCGGTGGCGGCTGCGGCGGTCGCGGGCTTCGCCCTGGTCGGCATGTACGGCTACGCCCAGAACCTCGTCGAGACCGGCCGGCCGCAGGGTCGCGCGGCGCAGTTCTCCTCGATGCCGCCCGACGTGACCGTGGCCGGCACCGTCTCCACGGTGGCGCGCACGACGTACCGGTTGATCGACGTCTCCGCCTTCCACGTGCCGACGGTCTTCCTCGAGCACGTCTCGGGCGGCGCGAAGCGCGTCTTCACCGGGCTCGGGATCCCGCCCAACCCGCCGGGCTCGACGACGGCCGACACCTTTCCGTTCACGTACGCCGTGACGACGGCCGCGAGCGAGGACTCGTCCGCGTTCGGGCCGCTCGGGTTCCTGCTGCTCGTCCCGCTCTCGGCCGGCTTTCTCGTCGCGTGGGCGCTGCGGCGCACCGACCGGACGCGCGGCGCCCTCGCGCTCGCCCTGCCGCTGTACCTCGTCGCGCTCGCGCTCGGGACGCGCTGGAACTTCTACGTCGAGCGGTTCCTGATCACCGCAGCCGCGCTGACGCTGCCGCTCGCCGCGTTCGTGCTACGGCGAGCCTGGCTGCGGGCGGCGGTCGCCGTCGTCGGTGTGGCGGCGCTCGCGCTCGGGCTCGCCTACGACCTGACGAAGCCGAGCGGCGCGGCTGGCGGCGTGCCGGTCTGGCAGCGCGACCGCGCGAGCGTGCAGACGATCAACCGCGCCGAGCTGCGACCGGTGCTGGAGGCCGTCGCGCGCCGCGTCCCGGCAGACGCGCGCCTCGGAGTCGACCTCGCCGCGGACGACTGGGAGTACCCGCTCTGGGGCGCGCAGCTCGGCCGCCGGCTCGTCTGGCTTCCGGAACAGTCCGCCACGGGCCTCGAATGGGTCGTCCTCGGCACCGGGATCGAGCGCCGGCCGCCGGGGACGTGGTGTGCGCAGCGCTTCCCGCTCTCGCACTGGACGCTGCTGCGCCGCTGTTAGCCTCCGCGCCGTGGACGTCCAGGCGCGGATCGTCACCCTCGAGCTCGCCGAGACGTTCGTCATCTCGCGCAGCGCCCGCGACACGGAGGATGTCGTCCAGGTCGAGCTGCGCTGCTCTGGCGTCTCCGGCTTCGGCGAGGCAGCGCCGATCGACCGCTACGGCGAGTCCGCCGCGTCGGCGCGCGCATACGTGGAGGAGCACGCGGAGCTGCTCGGCGACGACCCGTTCGCTCTCGAGGAGATCCTGGCGCGCCTCCCGGCGCGCGAGCTCGCCGCCCGCGCCGCGCTCGACGCCGCGCTGCACGACCTCCAGGGCAAGCTGACCGGACAGCCGGTCTGGCGCCTGCTCGGCCTGCCGCGCTCGGGGCCGCCGACGAGCTGGACGGTCTGGCTCGGCGACCCGGACGCCATGGCGCGGCGGGCGGAGCGGGCGCGCGACCGCTTCCTGCGCCTGAAGCTGAAGCTCGGCGGCGACGACGGGCTGGACGTCGAGCGCGTCGAGGCCGTCCGCGGCGTCGTGGACGTGCCGCTGCAGGTGGACGTGAACGAGGGCTGGAGTCTCGAGGAGGCGCTGGAGTGCCTGCCGCGTCTCGCCGAGCTCGGCGTCGAGTACTGCGAGCAGCCGCTGCCGGCCGGCGACCCGGGCGGCCCCGAGCTGAAGGCTCGCTCGCCGCTCCCGGTTTACGTCGACGAGGACTGCCACACGCTCGCCGACGTCGCCGGCTGCGCGGAGCGCGCGCACGGGATCAACATCAAGCTCGCCAAGTCCGGCGGCATCCGCGAGGCGGTGCGGATGGTGCACGCGGCCCGCGCGCTCGGGCTCGGCTGCATGCTCGGCTGCATGGTCGAGTCCGGACTCGGCATCGCCGCCGGCGCGCAGATCGCGAGCCTCTTCGACCACGTCGACCTCGACGGCAACCTCCTGCTCGCGCACGACGCGTGGCCGGGCGTCCGGTTCGCGGAGGGCGTCCAGCTGCCGGCGGAGGCGCCCGGCCTCGGCGTGGCGCGCGCGTGAGCGAGACGCGCTATCTCATCCTCGCCGAGGGCTTCTCCGGCGATCCCCACTACGCCAAGACGATGTGGGGCGTCCTCCGCTACCGCCGCGACGACGTCGTCGCGATCCTCGACTCGACGCGCGCGGGGGAGACGACGGACGGGCTGCCCGTCCTCGGCAGCGTCGGCGAGGCGCTCCGCCTCGAGCCGACGACCGCGCTCGTCGGCGTGGCGACGCAGGGCGGCCGCTTCCCGCCGGCCTGGATCGAGGTGCTCCGGGACTGCATCGTCGCCGGCCTCGACGTCGAGAACGGCCTCCACGTCTTCCTCGGCGACGACCCCGAGCTGGCGGAGCTCGCGGCGCAGCACGGCGCCGAGCTGCGCGACCTGCGCCGTCCGCCGGCCGACCTCTCGACGGCGACCGGCGCGAACCTCGGCGTGCCCGCGACGATCGTCCTCACGGTCGGCTCCGACTGCGCGATCGGGAAGATGACCGTGTCGCTCGAGCTCGACCTCGAGGCGCGGCGGCGCGGCGCCCGCTCCGTCTTCGTCCCCACGGGCCAGACCGGGATGGCGATCGCCGGCTGGGGCATCGCCGTCGACGCCGTCGTCGCGGACTTCATCGCCGGCGCTGCGGAGCGGCTCGTCGTCGAGGGGCACGAGCGGGGCGGCGACCTGCTCTGGGTCGAGGGGCAGGGCTCGCTCCTGCACCCGGTCTACTCCGGGGTCGCGCTCGGCCTCTACCACGGGAGCGTCCCGCACCTGCTGGTGCTCTGCCACGAGGCCGGGCGCACCGAGATCGAGGGTGCGGGCGGCGGCCCGCATCGCATCCCGCCCCTGCGGGAGCTCGTGGAGCTGCACGAGCGGCTGGCGCTGCCGGCACGACCCGCACGGGTCGCCGCGATCGCACTGAACACCCGCTTCCTGTACGAGGACGGGGCCCGCGCGGCGATCGCCGCGGCCGAGGAGGAGACCGGGCTTCCCGCCGACGATCCCGTCCGCTTCGGCGCAGGGAAGCTCGTGGGCGCGCTGAACGTCTAGGACCTGGCGACTCCCCCGAATAGGTCGGACGGCCTCTTGTGGCCGCGAGCTCCTGCCGATGTACTCCGACCGACACCGGTCAGATAGAAAGAGGTTACGAACGTGAAGAAGCTTGCTGCGGCTCTCGTTCTGGGCTGCGCGCTGCTCGCGACTTCGGTCGCAGGCGCAACGACAGGACGGGTGGGAGCGGGTGCCCTCGCAACCGAGGCGCCACCCATCAACTGGGGCGTCGCCGACGACGCCTCGAAGTACGCCGACGACGGCGGCGCGTGGTTCTACGGGCAGCTGCAGGGAGCGGGGCTGACCGAGAACCGCTGGACGCTCGCGTGGAACCCGGCCGCCCCGGACGCGATCGCCGAGCTGCCCTTCCTCGAGCGCGCGGCGCCGAAGGCGCAGGCTGCCGGCATCCACGTCGTGCTCGCGCTCTACGCGGGGAACCCCGGGCCGATCGGGTCGGCCCACGACCCGGAGGCGTTCTGCGCCTGGGCGGCCAAGGTCGCCTCGACGGTGCAGCAGTGGGGGATCCACGACTTCATCGTCTGGAACGAGCCGAACACGCGCCTCTACTGGGTGCCGCAGGAGACGGCCCCGGCGGACTATGAGGCGCTGCTCGCAACCTGCTACGACACGATCCACGCGGCCGACCCCGACGCGCAGGTGATCGGGATGGGCCTGTCGCCGCGCGCCTCCACCAAGGCCTCCACCGAGCCGCTCGTGTTCCTGCGGGGCGTGGGCCAGGCGTACAGGGCGTCCGGCCGGACGGCGCCGATCATGGACCAGCTCTCGGTGCACCCGTATCCGAACCCCAACCGGCCGACCGACTCGCCGGACGTGGGCTACGACGCGACGGACCGTTTCGGCATCTCGAACCTCGACCGCGTCAAGCAGGCCGTCTACGACGCCTTCAACGGCACCGGCCAGCCGACCACGGTCTCCGGCGCAGCGCGTGTGGTTGCGGGGCGGCAGGTGTTCGCCGGGCCG
The DNA here is from genome assembly GCA_963728095.1 of uncultured Thermoleophilia bacterium. Taxonomy (GTDB): domain Bacteria; phylum Actinomycetota; class Thermoleophilia; order Gaiellales; family Gaiellaceae; genus Palsa-739. The sequence continues at coordinate 66,575 of CAVSIO010000002.1, forward strand.
CTGACGTTCCGGATCGACGAGATCGGCTGGCAGACCGACACGACCGGCCTGCCGCAGTACGTGAACGACGAGAACGTCAAGGTCGTCAGCGAGCAGACGCAGGCGGACTACATCCAGAAGATGGCGCAGAAGTACTTCGCCTGCGACCCGACCGTCACCGACGTCGAGCTCTTCCTGCTCGTGGACGAGAAGTACCGCAACGGCCGCGACGAGACGGGCAAGTCCGTCGGCGGCGGCTGGCAGAGCGGCCTGCTCACGGCCGGCGGCGCCGGCGTCTCGACGCCGAAGCTCGCCTACGCCCAGGACGGTCCGCTCTTCGCGCAGGGTCGCGCTGCCTGCACCGGGCCGCAGATCACATGGGCGCCGGGCAAGGAGAGCGCCTCGAAGAAGAGCCCGGCCAAGAAGAAGGCGAAGCCGAAGGCCAAGCACAAGCATAAGAACAAGAAGCCGAAGAAGAAGCCGTAGCCCGCGGCTTCGGCTCGCAGGAACCGCGCACGGGGAGCCGAAAGGCTCCCCGTGTTGCATCGTGATACGAACGACCGTAGAGTGCGGGGAGACAGACGGACGAGGGCCAAGGGGGTTCTTTGATGGGGAGGCTTGCTGCGGCGGCCGCGCTCGCGGTCGCCCTCGCCGCGCTCGGGACGGGAGCGGCGGCCGCCGGCGTGCGGCACGGGAAGATCCACGCGCGGTGGGCGGCGCAGGCGCCGCCGATCGCCTGGGGCGTCGCCGACGACGCCTCGAAGTACGCCGACGACGGCGGCGCGTGGTTCTACGGGCAGCTGCAGGGAGCGGGGCTGACCGAGAACCGCTGGACGCTCGCGTGGAACCCGGCCGCCCCGGACGCGATCGCCGAGCTGCCCTTCCTCGAGCGCGCGGCGCCGAAGGCGCAGGCTGCCGGCATCCACGTCGTGCTCGCGCTCTACGCGGGGAACCCCGGGCCGATCGGGTCGGCCCACGACCCGGAGGCGTTCTGCGCCTGGGCGGCCAAGGTCGCCTCGACGGTGCAGCAGTGGGGGATCCACGACTTCATCGTCTGGAACGAGCCGAACACGCGCCTCTACTGGGTGCCGCAGGAGACGGCCCCGGCGGACTATGAGGCGCTGCTCGCAACCTGCTACGACACGATCCACGCGGCCGACCCCGACGCGCAGGTGATCGGGATGGGCCTGTCGCCGCGCGCCTCCACCAAGGCCTCCACCGAGCCGCTCGTGTTCCTGCGGGGCGTGGGCCAGGCGTACAGGGCGTCCGGCCGGACGGCGCCGATCATGGACCAGCTCTCGGTGCACCCGTATCCGAACCCCAACCGGCCGACCGACTCGCCGGACGTGGGCTACGACGCGACGGACCGTTTCGGCATCTCGAACCTCGACCGCGTCAAGCAGGCCGTCTACGACGCCTTCAACGGCACCGGCCAGCCGACCACGGTCTCCGGCGCAGCGCGTGTGGTTGCGGGGCGGCAGGTGTTCGCCGGGCCGCTGACGTTCCGGATCGACGAGATCGGCTGGCAGACCGACACGACCGGCCTGCCGCAGTACGTGAACGACGAGAACGTCAAGGTCGTCAGCGAGCAGACGCAGGCGGACTACATCCAGAAGATGGCGCAGAAGTACTTCGCCTGCGACCCGACCGTCACCGACGTCGAGCTCTTCCTGCTCGTGGACGAGAAGTACCGCAACGGCCGCGACGAGACGGGCAAGTCCGTCGGCGGCGGCTGGCAGAGCGGCCTGCTCACGGCCGGCGGCGCCGGCGTCTCGACGCCGAAGCTCGCCTACGCCCAGGACGGTCCGCTCTTCGCGCAGGGTCGCGCTGCCTGCACCGGGCCGCAGATCACATGGGCGCCGGGCAAGGAGAGCGCCTCGAAGAAGAGCCCGGCCAAGAAGAAGGCGAAGCCGAAGGCCAAGCACAAGCATAAGAACAAGAAGCCGAAGAAGAAGCCGTAGCCCGCGGCTTCGGCTCGCAGGAACCGCGCACGGGGAGCCGAAAGGCTCCCCGTGTTGCATCGTGATACGAACGACCGTAGAGTGCGGGGAGACAGACGGACGAGGGCCAAGGGGGTTCTTTGATGGGGAGGCTTGCTGCGGCGGCCGCGCTCGCGGTCGCCCTCGCCGCGCTCGGGACGGGAGCGGCGGCCGCCGGCGTGCGGCACGGGAAGATCCACGCGCGGTGGGCGGCGCAGGCGCCGCCGATCGCCTGGGGCGTCGCCGACGACGCCTCGAAGTACGCCGACGACGGCGGCGCGTGGTTCTACGGGCAGCTGCAGGGAGCGGGGCTGACCGAGAACCGCTGGACGCTCGCGTGGAACCCGGCCGCCCCGGACGCGATCGCCGAGCTGCCCTTCCTCGAGCGCGCGGCGCCGAAGGCGCAGGCTGCCGGCATCCACGTCGTGCTCGCGCTCTACGCGGGGAACCCGGGCTGATCGGGTCGGCCCACGACCCGGAGGCGTTCTGCGCCTGGGCGGCCAAGGTCGCCTCGACGGTGCAGCAGTGGGGGATCCACGACTTCATCGTTGGAACGAGCCGAACACGCCCTCTACTGGGTGCCGCAGGAGACGGCCCCGGCGGACTATGAGGCGCTGCTCGCAACCTGCTACGACACGATCCACGCGGCCGACCCCGACGCGCAGGTGATCGGGATGGGCCTGTCGCCGCGCGCCTCCACCAAGGCCTCCACCGAGCCGCTCGTGTTCCTGCGGGGCGTGGGCCAGGCGTACAGGGCGTCCGGCCGGACGGCGCCGATCATGGACCAGCTCTCGGTGCACCCGTATCCGAACCCCAACCGGCCGACCGACTCGCCGGACGTGGGCTACGACGCGACGGACCGTTTCGGCATCCCGAACCTCGACCGCGTCAAGCAGGCCGTCTACGACGCCTTCAACGGCACCGGCCAGCCGACGACGCTGACCGGGCTCACCTTCCGCATCGACGAGGTCGGCTGGCAGGTCGACACGCAGGAGCTGCCGCAGTACTTCGGCCCGGAGAACGTGCCGGTGCTGACCCCGGAGCGCCAGGCGGAGTACCTCCGGCAGCTCGTGGGCACGTACGTCGCATGCGACCCGACCGTCACCGACGTCGAGCTGTTCCTGCTCGTGGACGAGAAGTACCGCAACGGCCGCGACGAGCTGGGGCAGTACGTGGGCGGCGGCTGGCAGAGCGGCCTGCTCACCGCCGGCGGCCCGGGGATCTCCCAGCCGCGGCCGGCGTACACGGCGCTCGCGCCGCTCTTCGCCGACGGGCGGGCGGCCTGCACCGGGCCCGTCGTGCGCTGGCGGCCCGACGCCGGCGGCTCGCGCGTGACGGCCGTGTCGCTGCTCGGCGCGACGGCGGGCCTGCTCGGCGCGGGGGAGAGCGCGGGCCTTCGCGGGACGCTCGACGCGCTCCAGCGGCGCCAGCACGTCCTTCCGGCCCTCGCCGAGGGGCCGCGCACGCGGCTCGCGAAGGTGATCGGGCACACCCTCCGGCAGGCGCTGGCGGCGCTGGGGACGATGGAGCAGCGCGCCTCGGTCGATGTGAAGCTGCTCCACACGTCGCGCCCGCTCGCCGCCCCGCAGCTGAACACGCTCGCGCGGCAGGTCTCCGGCCTGTCGACGCGCTGGACGGAGCACGCCTCCCGGCGCGTGGTCGGCTCGGTGGTGGCCGAAGCGACGCGGACGGTCGCGAAGGGGAAGCCGCCGCGCGTCGGCCTGCACGGACTCGGAACGGCCGCGGCCGTCGGCGACTACGCGCTCGTCGTGACGCTGCGCGGCCTCGACCGTCCCGCCGACGAGCTCGCGTTCGCGCTCGGCCTGCGCCCGGTGACGTAGCGCGCACCGCTACGCGCCGGGCGCCGCGCAGTCCGGACCCTTGACACGAACACCCGTTCGCCCTACCATGGCGAACAGATGTTCGGGAAGCTTCTGATCCTTCTGGTGAGCGCCGCGCTCGCCGTCGGCATGGCCGCCCGCGTGTCACACGGCGCGGGCCCCGAGCGCATGACCGTCGTGAAGCCGGGAGACACCCTCTGGTCGATTGCCGCACGGAGTTACGGGGGCGACCCGCGCGAGGCGGTCTGGCGCCTCCAGGAGCGGAACCATCTCCGCTCGGCGACGCTCCGCCCGGGGCAGCATCTGATCCTCCCGTAGCCGCGGCTACATGCCGCGGTACGGGTGCCCGGCCATCGCGTCCGGGTCGAGCATCACGTTCACGATCGCGGGCTCGCCCGAGGCGAGCGCGCGGTCGAGCGCCGGTCGCAGCTCCGAGGGTCGCTCGACGTGCTCGCCGTGACCGCCGAACGCCTCGACGAGGCGGTCGTAGCGTGAGGGCGCGAGCCGCGTTGCCACCTCGGCGTCGGCGCCGTAGATCCCGACCTGCGGGATCCGGATCTCTCCCCAGGCGGCGTCGTTCCCGATCACGACCACCGCCGGGAGGCCGAAGCGGGTCAGCGTCTCGAACTCGAAGCCGTTGAGGCCGAACGCGCCGTCACCCGCGACGACGATCACCTGCGCCTCCGGCTCGGCGGCCTTGACGCCGAGGGCGTAGGGCAAGCCGACCCCGAGGCACCCGAACGGGCCGGGGTCGAGCCAGCGACCGGGGCGGTGGACGCGCAGCACCCGCGAGACCGCGGCGACCACGTCGCCGCCGTCGCCGATCACGACGGTCTCCGGCCCGAGCACGCGGTCGAGCTCGATCCCGAGCCGGTAGTGGTTGAGCGGAGCGGCGTCGGACTCGATCTCGGCGCGGTGCTCGTCCCACCACGCCTGCTCCGCCGCCCGGAGCGCGTCGAGCCAGCCGGCGCGGTCCGAGGCGGGACGCACCGAGTCGGCGAGCGCCCCGAGCACGGCCGAGCTGTCTCCGGCGATCGCGACGTCGGGCACCCGGTTGCGTCCGAGCTCGGCGGGGTCGGAGTGCACCTGGACGAGGGTCGTCTCCGGGGGCAGCCGTCCGAAGCGGAGGCGGAAGTCGAGCCCGGTGCCGACGACGCAGACGACGTCCGCCGCCTCGAAGGCCGCGCCGCGCGCGTGCGCGAAGAGGAGCTCGTGGTCGGGCTGCAGCGCGCCGCGCGCCGAGCCCTGGAGGAAGACGGGGATGCGGCCGGCGTCGACGAGCTCGTGCAGCTCCTGCCAGGCGCCGTCCCACCAGATTGCGCTGCCGGCGACGAGGGCCGGCCGCTCTGCCCGGGAGAGCAGGTCGGCGGCGCGGGCGATCTCGTCCGGGTCGCCGTGCGCGCGTCCCGCCGGGCGCGCGGGCGCGAGCGGCCCTGGGTCGTCGGCGTCGGCGAAGAGCACGTCCATCGGCAGCTCGAGGTAGACCGGGCCGCGGGGTGCCGCGAGCGCATGCCGGAAGGCGGTCGCGACGAAGTCGGAGATGCGGTCGGGGTCGGTGCAGACCTCCGCCCACTTCGTCAGCGGCTTGAAGAGCGCGAGCTGGTCGAGCTCCTGGAGCGCCCCCTTGCCGGCCTGGACGAGCGGGCGGGCGCCGCCGATCACGAGCAGCGGTGTCTGGGCCGCGGCCGCGTTCGCGACCGCCGTCAGCGTCCCGGTGACGCCTGGCCCGGCGGTGACGAGCGCGACTCCACAGGCCCGGCGTTGCCGTCCCCAGGCCTCGGCGGCGTGCGCCGCGGCCTGCTCGTGGCGCACGTCGAGGACGCGCACGCCCTCGTGGCGGCAGCCCTCGTAGATCGGCATCACGTGCCCGCCGGAGAGCGTGAAGATCGTGTCCACGCCCTGCGCTGCGATCGCGCGCGCCGCGAGCCGCCCGCCCTGGAGCTTGTCGGCCACGGAGCGAATCTACCGCCGTGGCGGCGATGGCGCGCGGGGGCCGCTCCTACAATCGCCCGGTGGACCTCGATCTCGTCTTTCTCGGAACCTCGGCTTCGATGCCGACCGCGCAGCGCGCACCCGCTGCGCTTCTGCTGCGCCGCGGCGGCGAGCGGCTGCTGTTCGACTGCGCCGAGGGGACGCAGCGGCAGCTCCAGCGCTCGTCGGTCGGGCTCCCCGACCTGGAGGAGATCTTCCTCACCCATTTCCACGCCGACCACTTCCTCGGGCTGCCGGGGATGCTGAAGACCTTCGCGCTGCGGGGCCGCGAGGAGGTCGGACTGACCGTGCACGGGCCGAGAGGGCTGCGCGACCTCTTCGCGCGGCTGCGCCCGTTCCTGGGCCGCCTGCCGTATCCGCTCACGCTCGACGAGGTCGAGCCGGGGGACGCGCTCGAGCGGGACGGGTACCGGATCGAGGCGTTCGCCGTCGACCACGGCACGACCGCGCTCGGCTGGGCGCTCGTCGAGCACGAGCGACCGGGCCGGTTCGACGTCGCCGCCGCGGACGCGCTGGGCGTGCCCTCGGGCCCGGAGCGGGGGCTGCTGCAGCGGGGCGAGCCGGTGACGCTGCCGGACGGACGGACGATCGGCCCCGACGCCGTGCTCGGGCCCTCCCGGCCGGGGCGGAAGGTCGCGCTCGCCGGGGACACCGCGCCCTCGCCGGGAGTCGTCCAGGCCGCACACGGCGCGGACCTGCTCGTGCACGAGGCGACCTTCGGCACGGAGGAGAGGGAGCGGGCGCGGGAGACGTTTCACTCGACGGCGGCGGAGGCGGCCGAGGTCGCGCGGCTCGCGGCGGTGCGGCTGCTCGCGCTGACACACGTCTCGACCCGCTACTTCGGCGGCGAGCTGGCCCGGGAGGCCCGCGAGGTCTTCCCGGGCACGGTGGTGCCGCGCGACTTCGACGTCGTCGAGGTGCCGTTCCCCGAACGCGGAGCGCCGCAGCTCGTCAAGGCCGGCGCGCGGCCGCCGCGGGACGAGCAGACCGCACCCCCGTCCCCCGAGCCCGCGGAGTCCATATGATCCCGGGCAGATGAGCGGCATGGTCCAGGTCACGGTCGCCGGCGACGTCGCCGAGGCGGAGGAGGTCCAGGAGATCCTCCGCGAGGCGGGTATCGACGCGGCGATCGAGCCATCCGAGGAGGACGACGCGGTGAGCGTGCTCGTCCCCGAGTCCGACCTCGAGTCGGCGCAGCAGGCGATCGAGGCGCTGACCGAGCCGGACGACATCATCGCCGAGCCCTAGGGCGGCGGGCCTTGCGCCCGGACTTCGGCGCCCGTGCCGAGCGCTACGACGAGCTTCGGCCCGCCGACGCGAACTGGTGGGAGCTCTTCGAGCTGCTCGTGCGCGAGGGCGACCTGCGCGGGCGGCGGGTGCTCGAGGTCGGCTGCGGCACCGGGACGCTCGCGGCGGCGCTCGCAGAGCGCGCGGCCTCGCGCGTGTGGGCCGTGGACGCCGAGCCGGCGATGCTCGAGGTCGCTGCCGCGCGGGTTCCGCGCGAGGTCGGCCTGAAGATCGCGTCCGCGGAGGAGCTGCCGTTCCGTGACGGCTGGTTCGAGCGCGTCGTGCTCCGGCTCGTCGTCCACCTCGTCGACCGGGAACACGCGCTGCCGGAGCTGCGCCGGGTGCTCGGCCCCGGCGGCCGGGCCGTGATCGCGACCTTCGACCACACGCACTTCGACGGCTTCTGGCTCGTCCGCCTCTTCCCGACGATCGGCGAGATCGACCGCGCCCGCTTCCCCGAGCCCGCGTCGCTGTGCGCCGAGCTGCAGGCCGCCGGCTTCGCCTCGACGCGCGTTGTCCGGCTCTCGCAGCGCCACGAGCTCTCCCGCGAGGACGCGCTCGGACGGATCCGCGGCCGCCACATCTCGACCTTCGACCTCCTCGACGAGAACGAGATCGCCGCCGGCACCGCCCGCGCCGAGCGCGAGCTCTCCGAGCGCGTCGAGGTCCCGCTCGAGTGGGCCGTGGTCGTCGCCGACGTCTGACCCTGCCGACGCCGGGTGTGTCAGACACCCGAGCCCTTCCTGGTGTCAGACACCAGAGGCCTTCGTGGTGTCAACCACACCACGCACGCAGCGGCCGCGGCCGTCGCCGGTCGTCAGCTCTTCCGGCTCAGACGGGCCCGGATCTCCCGCAGCGACCTGACGCCCATCGCCCCGAGGACGAGGTAGGCGACCGAGAACGTGAGGCCTACGCCCGCCGCGATCATCCCGATCGTCTGGCCGTTCACGGACAGATCGTACTCCGCTCGGACCGGCCGGGCGCGGCCGCGGCGCATCGACGGCCGGTCGAGGATCTCGTCGTCCATCCGGGACACGCGCTACTGTGCGCGACGACACACGCCCCTTTAACCCGGTCCGGAGAGGCCGGAAAGGAGTGACATGACCACGCACGCCCGCACCCCTTCGACGCCCGCTGCGCCGTGAGCGCGGTCGAGGCATCGGGGAAGCTCCTCCTCGACGCCGACGCGCTCTCGCGGACGCTCACGCGCATCGCGCACGAGATCATCGAGGGCAATCCGGACCTCGACGAGGTCGCGCTCGTCGGCATCCAGACCCGGGGCGTCCCGCTCGCGCAGCGGCTCGCGCGCCTGATCGAGGAGCGCGCCGGGCGAGGCTCCCGCCCTCGGCGCCGTCGACATCACCTTCTACCGGGACGACGTCAGCGTCCGCGGCGGCGAAGCGCCGCTCGCGGCGCAGCCGGTCGTCCGCGCCACCCAGCTGGACTTCCCGCTCGAGGGACGGACGGTCGTCCTCGTCGACGACGTCCTCTACACGGGCCGGACGATCCGCGCGGCCATCGAAGCCCTCTTCGACTACGGCCGCCCGGCGCGCGTCCAGCTCGCCGTCCTCGTCGACCGCGGCCACCGCGAGCTGCCGATCCGGCCCGACTACATCGGCAAGAACCTGCCGACCGCCCGGGGCGAGCGCATCCAGGTGCAGCTCGTCGAGGTGGACGAGGTCGACCGCATCCTGCTCGTTCCGACTCCCGAGGAGGAGTCCCGATGACGACGATTCGCCTAGTCCGCGACGAGCTGCGCCCGCCGGGCCCGCCGCCGCGCCGGCACCTGCTCTCGGTCACCGACCTGACCCGCGACGACGTCGAGCGGCTGCTCGGCACCGCGAAGACGTTCGCGCACGCCCTCGAGCGCGAGGTGAAGAAGCTGCCGACCCTCAAGGGACGGCTCGTGGTGAACCTGTTCTACGAGTCCTCGACGCGCACCTCGTCGAGCTTCGAGCTCGCGGCGAAGCGCCTCTCCGCGGACACGCTCAACGTCAAGTCGAGCGGCTCCTCCGTGGACAAGGGAGAGTCGCTGAAGGACACCGCGCTGACGCTCGGCGCCTACGACCCGGACGTGATCGTGATCAGGCACCCGCAGATCGGAGCGCCGCAGCTCGTCGCCCGCGTCACCGACGCCCACGTCGTCAACGCCGGCGACGGGAAGCACCAGCACCCGACGCAGGCGCTGCTCGACCTCTACACGATCGAGCAGTCCCTCGGCCGCCTCGAGGGGCTGCACGTCGCGATCGTCGGCGACGTCCTCCACTCGCGCGTGGCGCGCTCGCTGATCCAGGCCTTCGCCCTCGTCGGGATCCGCTGCACGCTCGTCGGCCCGCCCGCGCTGCTGCCGCGCGAGCTGCCGGCGGAGATGACCACCGACATCGGCGCGATCGGCGACGCCGACGTCGTCTACGTCCTGCGCATGCAGAACGAGCGGATGGAGCCCGGCGCGAACTTCGTGCCGAGCCTGCGCGAGTACACCGCCCGCTGGGGGATCACGCCCGAGCGGCTCCGGCCGGGGCAGAAGATCATGCACCCGGGGCCGATGAACCGGGGGGTCGAGATCGACGCACGCGTCGCCGACTCCGCGGAGTCGCTCGTCACGACCGAGGTGCGCTCCGGGCTCGTCGTCCGGATGGCGGTGCTCTACGACGTCCTCACCGGCGGCCCCGTCGGGGTTCGCGCCCTCGCGGCCGCGGAGGTGGCCTGATGACCCTGTTCGCCAAGGACACCCTCCGCGCCGACCTCGTCGTCCGCGGCGCCCGCGTGCTCGACCCGACCGAAGGGATCGACGCGACGGTCGACGTGCGGATCGACGGCGGCACGATCGCCGCGATCGGCGAACGGCTCGACACGAACGAGCACCGCGTCGTCGACGGCGCCGGGCTCGTGCTCGCACCCGCCTTCGTCGACCCGCACGTGCACCTGCGCACGCCGGGCCGGGAGGACGAGGAGACGATCGCGAGCGGCACGGCCGCGGCCGCCGCGGGCGGCTACTGCGCGATCCTCGCCATGCCGAACACCGACCCCGTCGTCGACTCCTCGGCGACGCTCGGGGCCCTGGTGGACACCGCCCGCCGCGAGGCCGAGATCCCCGTCGGCTTCCTCGCCGCGATCACCCGCGGCCAGGCCGGCCGGGAGCTGACCGAGATGGGCGAGCTGGCCGACTCCGGCGCGGTCGCCTTCTCGGACGACGGCGTGCCGGTCGCCTCGGCGGGGATGCTCCGCCGCGCGCTGCAGTACGCCGCTACCACCGGCCGGCCGCTCGCGCTCCACTGCGAGGAGCCGACGCTCTCGCACGACGGCCACGTCCACGAAGGCGCCGTCGCGGCGGAGCTCGGCTTCACCGGCTACCCGTCCGTCGCGGAGTCGGTCGCGGTCGAGCGCGACCTCGCCCTCGCGGCGTACGAGGGGCAGCCGCTGCACGTGCTCCACCTCTCCGCCGTCGAGTCGGTCGCCGCGCTCCGCCGCGCCCGCGCGGCCGGCGTCGCCGCGAGCGGCGAGGTCACGCCGCACCACCTCTGCCTCACCGACGAGGCCGTCCGCTCGCTCGACGCGAACGTGAAGATGAACCCGCCGCTCCGGGCCGAGCGCGACCGGACGGCGCTCCTCGAGGCGCTCCGCGACGGGACGATCGAGGCGGTCGCGACCGACCATGCGCCGCACGCGCGGCACGAGAAGGAGGTGCCGTTCGAGGCGGCGCCCTTCGGCGTCACCGGGCTCGAGACGGCGTTCGCGGCGCTCTACACGGCGCTCGTCAAGCCGGGCCTGCTGACGCTCGAGACGCTGCTCGAGCGGATGTCCGCCGGGCCCGCCCGGATCTTCGGGCTCGAGCGGCCCCGGATCGCGGTCGGCGCGCAGGCGAACCTCGTCCTGCTCGACCTGGCCCGCGAGTGGCGGGTCGGCGACGAGCCCTTCCGTTCGCGCTCGGTCAACTCGTGGCTGCTCGGGGAGACGCTGACGGGCGCCCCCGTCCTGACGGTTGCGGCCGGAGGAACGGTGTTCGAGCGGTGACGGGCTTCCTCGCGCTCGAGGACGGGACGGTCTTCCGCGGCGAGTCGGTCGGCGCGGAGGGCGCCGCGGCCGGCGAGGCCGTGTTCACCACCGGCATGGCCGGCTACCAGGAGGCCGTCACCGACCCGAGCTTCTCGGAGCAGCTCGTCTGCTTCACCGCGCCGATGGTCGGCAACTACGGCGTCGCGGAGGAGCGGTCGGAGTCGAGCCGCGTCCACGCCAGGGCGGTGATCATGCGCGAGGCGCGCGGCCCGGCCTGGACGGACTGGCTGCGCGAGCGGAACGTGGTCGCCCTGAGCGGGATCGACACGCGCTCGCTCGTGCTGAGGCTGCGCGCGGCCGGCTCGATGCGGGCGGTGGCCGTGGGGGGAGAGCTGCCCGTGGAGGACGCGCTGGCCCTTGCCCGCGCCGTCCCCGAGATGAGCGGCCGCCCCCTGTGCCGTGACGTCTCGACGAAGGAGCCGCACGTCGTCGGCGACGCGGGCCGCGCCCGGATCGCCCTCGTCGACTACGGCGTGAAGAACTCCGTTCTGCGCCGCCTCGCCGCCGCCGGCGCCGCAGTCACCGTCTTCCCGCACGACGTGGACGCCGACGAGCTCGCCGGCTACGACGGCGTGCTGCTCTCGCCGGGGCCCGGCGACCCGGCGCCGCTCGGCGAGGAGACGGCGGTCGTCCGCGACCTCGTCGGGCGCACGCACGTCCTCGGCATCTGCCTCGGCCACCAGCTCCTGGCGATGGCCACCGGGCACGAGACGTTCAAGCTGCCCTTCGGGCACCGCGGCGCGAACCACCCGGTGCTGCACCGCGCCAGCGGCCGTGTGCTCGTCACGAGCCAGAACCACGGCTTCGCCGTCCGCGCCTCCGAGGCGGCCGAGGCGAGCCACCTCTCGCTCTACGACGAGACCGTCGAGGGGCTCGACTACCCGGAGCTGCGCGCGCGCTCGCTCCAGTTCCATCCGGAGGCCGGCCCGGGCCCGCACGACGCCTGGCCGCTGCTCGAGCAATGGGTCGACGAGGTGGCGCGCGATGCCTAGGCGCGCCGATCTCGAGAGCATCTGCATCGTCGGCTCCGGCCCGATCGTGATCGGCCAGGCGGCCGAGTTCGACTACGCCGGCTGCCAGGCGCTCAAGGTCCTGCGCGAGGACGGCTTCCGCACGATCGTCGTCAACTCGAACCCGGCGACCATCATGACCGACCCCGGCTTCGCCGACCGGACGTACATCGAGCCGCTCGACCTCGAGGGCGTCGCCGACGTGCTCCGGCGCGAGCGGCCCGAGGCGCTCCTGCCGACGATGGGCGGCCAGACGGCGCTCAACCTCGCGCGCGAGCTCGCCGAGTCCGGGATCCTCGCCGAGCTCGGGATCGAGCTGATCGGGGCGAACCTCGACGTGATCAAGCGCGCCGAGGACCGCGACCTCTTCAAGCAGGCCGTGGAGTCGTGCGGGCTCAGGGTTCCCGCCTCGACGATCGTGACCGACGTGGAGCAGCTCGCAGGCCTCGCGACGCCGTGCGTTGTCCGGCCCGCCTTCACGCTCGGCGGCCACGGCGGCGGGTTCGCGAACAGTCCCGAGCAGCTCCTCCGCCAGGTCGAGATCGGCCTGCGCGAGAGCCCGATCGGCCAGGTGCTCGTGGAGGAGTCGGTGCGCGGCTGGGACGAGTTCGAGCTCGAGGTCGTCCGCGACCGCGCGGACAACGTGGTGATCGTCTGCTCGATCGAGAACCTCGACCCGATGGGCGTCCACACCGGCGACTCGGTCACGGTGGCGCCGCAGATGACGCTCAGCGACGAGGCCTACCAGGAGCTGCGCGACGCGGCCGCGTCCGTGATCCGGGCGGTCGGCGTCGACACCGGCGGCTCGAACATCCAGTTCGCCCGCGACCGCGAGACGGGGGAGATGCGCGTGATCGAGATGAACCCGCGCGTCTCGCGCTCGTCCGCGCTCGCGTCGAAGGCGACGGGCTACCCGATTGCGAAGGTCGCCGCGAAGCTCGCGGTCGGCTACACGCTCGACGAGGTCCCGAACGACCTCACGGGCACGACGCCCGCGAGCTTCGAGCCGACGCTCGACTACGTCGTCGTCAAGTTCCCGCGCTTCGCCTTCGAGAAGTTCCCGGGCGCCGACCGCACGCTCGGGACGCAGATGAAGTCGGTGGGCGAGACGATGGGGATCGGGCGGACGTTCTCCGAGGCCTTCCTGAAGGCGTTCCGCTCGCGCGAGCTGGACGCCGGCGCGGCGACGCCGTGGCACACGCTCGACGATCTCCCGGAGGGCCTGCACCCCTTCTTCGAGGCCGAGATCGCGCGGATCCGCGACGGGCACGTGGAGGCGGCGCGGCTGCCGCTCGAGCAGCTCGATGCGGACGGCTGGGTGCGGCTGAAGCGGATCGGCCTGTCCGACGCGGACGTCGCAGCGGCGGCGGGGCGGTCCGAGCCGGACGTCCGCGCGCTCCGGATCGCCTGCGGCGTGCGGCCTGCGTACCGCCGCGTCGACTCCTGCGCCGGCGAGGTCGAGGCGGCCTCCAACTACTACTACTCGACGTGGGGCGAGGCGGACGAGGCGCCGCCGGCGGGCTCGAAGCCGCGGGTCGTGATCCTCGGCTCGGGGCCGAACCGGATCGGCCAGGGGATCGAGTTCGACTACTGCTGCGTCCACGCCGTCCAGACCTTCCGGCAACTCGGCTACGAGGCGGTGATGGTCAACTGCAACCCCGAGACCGTCTCCACCGACTACGACACCTCGAACCGCCTCTACTTCGAGCCGCTCGACACCGAGTCGGTGCTCGCCGTGTGCGACCGCGAGCGGCCGGAGGGCGTCGTGATCCAGTTCGGCGGCCAGACGCCGCTCAAGCTCGCGCGCGCGATCGAGGAGGCCGGCTACCGGATCCTCGGCACGCCGTTCGACGCGGTCGACCTCGCCGAGGACCGCGAGCGCTTCGCCGGGCTCCTGCGCGCGCACGGGCTGCGCTCGCCCGAGTGGGGGATCGCCGCCTCGAGCGAGGAGGCGGTGGCGGTCGCGAACGACGTCGGCTATCCCGCGCTGATCCGCCCCTCGTACGTCCTCGGCGGCCGCGCCATGCGTGTCTGCTTCACCGACGACGACGTGCGCGAGGTGCCGGTGCTGGGACGCGTGCTCGTCGACCGCTTCCTCGAGAACGCCGTCGAGGTGGACGTCGACGCGCTCTGCGACGGCTCCGAGGCCTACGTGGCGGCCGTCATGCAGCACGTCGAAGAGGCCGGGGTGCATTCGGGCGACTCCGCGTGCGTGCTGCCCGCGCCGGGGCTCACGCCGGAGCAGATGGAGACGATCAGCTCCGCCGTCCGCGTCCTCGGCCGCTCGCTCGGTGTCGTCGGGCTGCTGAACGTGCAGCTCGCGTTGACGCCCGACGGCGAGATCTACGTGCTGGAGGCGAACCCGCGCGCGTCGCGCACCGTCCCCTTCGTGAGCAAGGCCACCGGTGTCCAGCTGGTCGCCGCCGCCTGCCGGCTCTCGGCCGGCGAGCGGCTCGCCGACCTCGGCCTCCCGCCCGAGCGTCCGCCGCGCCAGTGGAGCGTCAAGGCGGCGGTGCTGCCGTTCGCGCGCTTCCCGGGCAGCGACCCCGTGCTCGGCCCGGAGATGCGCTCGACCGGAGAGGTGATGGCGAGCGCGGCCGACCTGCCGACGGCGCTGGCGAAGGCGGAGCGCGCCGCAGGGCGGGCGCTCCCGCGCACCGGCTCGGTCTTCCTCTCGATCCGGAAGGCGGAGCAGAAGGCGGTCGTCCCGATCGCGGCCACGCTGCTCGGGCTCGGCTTCCGGCTGCTCGCGACCGAGGGCACCTCGGAGACGCTCGCCGCCGCCGGGATCGAGGTCGAGCGGGTGCGGAAGCTGAGCGAGGCGGTGGGCGAGGAGCCGACGGTGATCGACCTGATCCGGCGTGGGCGCTGCGACCTCGTGATCAACACGCCCGAGGGCCGGAACGCCCGCTCGGACGGGTACGCGATCCGCGAGGCCGCGCTCAGCCGGCGCGTCCCCTGCATCACGACCATGTCGGGCGCCGCCGCGGCGGTGCACGCGATCGCCGAGGCCCGCGCCGAGCAGTCCCTCTCGCTCCAGGAGCGGATCGATGCCGAGACGCGAAGCGCGTAGGGTCGCGGGCTCCGAGCGCATCGGCCCGTACACGCTGTTGCGCCTGGAGCGGGGCGGGCTCGACCCGGGCGTCCCGGGGCAGTTCTTCATGCTCGAGGCGCCGGGCCGGCTGCTGCCGCGTCCGCTCTCGCTCTGCCTCGCACCGCCGGGCGAGCTCGCGTTCCTGATCGACCCGGTCGGCCCGGGGACGGAGGCGCTCTGTGCGCTCGGGCCGGGGGAGGAGATCCACGTCTACGGGCCGCTCGGGCACGGCTACCGGCTCGACGTCGCACGGCCGCTGCTCGTCGGCGGCGGGATCGGGATGGCGCCGCTGCCGTACCTCGCCGAGGCGCTCGGCGGTGCGCCAGCGGTGCTCGGCTTCCGGACGGCGGCACACGCCGAGGCTGCCGCGCTCCTCCCGGTCGCCGAGGTGTGCGTGGAGCCGACGCTCGTCACCGAGCTGATCGACCCCGGCCGCGACGTCCTCGCCTGCGGCCCGGAGCCGATGCTGCGTGCGGTCGCCGGGATGTGCCCGTCCGCCCAGCTCGCGTGGGAGGCGCCGATGGCGTGTGGCTACGGCGCCTGCTACGGCTGCGCGGTCGAGATCGATGGAGAGCTGAAGCGCCTCTGCGTCGAGGGGCCGGTCCTCGACGCCTCCCGCACCACCTTGCGGCCTGTTGCCGGCTCGGCGGTGACTGCGTGATGCTGCTCAACGCCAGCGGCTGCCTCGACGCGCTCACCGCGCCGGAGGTGGCGCGGCAGCTCGACGCCTTCGTGACGAAGACGATCACGCCTCTCCCGCGGGAGGGCAACGCGCCGCCGCGGATCGCCGAGACCGCGCACGGGATGCTCAATGCGATCGGGCTCGCCAACCCCGGACGCGAGCGCTTCCTCACGGAGCAGCTCCCGCGCCTGCACGAGCTCGGACTGCCGCTCTGGATCTCCGTCGGCGGCTTCTGCTCGGCCGACTACGCCGAGACCTGCGCCGCACTCCGCGACGTCGCGGCCGTCGAGCTCAACCTCTCCTGCCCGAACGTCGACGAGGCGGCGGACTCGGCCGCCGAGATCGTCGCGGCCTGCCGGGCCGCGACGCCGCTGCCGCTCTACGCGAAGCTCTCCGCCGCGCACCCCGACATCGCCGAGGTCGCGCGGGCGGTCGCGGCGGCCGGCGCCGACGGCCTCTCTCTGATCAACACGTTGCGCGCCACGGCGCTCGACCCCCGGACGCTGAAGCCGGTGCTCGCGCGCGGCAGCGGAGGCCTGTCGGGCCCCTCCCTCAAACCTGTCGCGCTGTACGCGGTACACGTCTGCCATGCCGCGACAGGGCTGCCGATCGTCGGCATGGGCGGCGTCCAGACCGGCCGCGACGCGCTCGAGCTGATCGCCTGCGGCGCCCGCCACGTCGCGCTCGGAACGGTGCTCTTCGCCGATCCCGACGCCCCGTCCCGGATCCGCGCGGAGCTCGAAGAGGCCGCCGCCGAGGTCGGTGTTGCCCAACCGGACGACGGATACGCTCTCGCGCACGGCTCAAAAAAAGCCCTGGAGATCGGGAAAAAAGCTCTCGCTTGATCGCGACCGGGCCGTTGGTAAGATCGGCCCTCCGATGGCGGCCCCGAAGATGCAGGCTCACGCGCCGGTTCGCTCCCTGGACCAGCGGATGGACGCGCTCAAGCGCGCGAACGACGTTCGCGTCCGCCGGGCGAAGCTGAAGAAGGACCTCAAGGAGGGGAAGGTCAAGATCGAGCAGATCCTCGGCAGCCCGCCCGAGTACGTCTCGACGGCGAAGGTGATCGACATCCTCATGGCCGTCCCGAAGTTCGGCCGCGTGAAGGCGGCGCGGTTCCTGAACACCTGTCGTATCAGCCAGTCGAAGACCGTCGGCGGCCTCTCCGACCGCCAGCGCTCGGAGCTGATTGACCTCTTCAGGCGCTAGGGCCGGCCGGCTGCCCGTCTTCGTCATCACCGGCCAGTCGGGCGCGGGCAAGGGGACGCTGATCGCGCGGCTGCTCGACCGGTTCCCACAGCTCCGGCTCGCCGTCTCCGCCACGACTCGCGCGCAACGGCCCGGCGAGGTCGAGGGGAGGCACTACTACTTCATCTCGGAGGAGGAGTTCGAGCGGCGTCGCGCCGCCGGCGAGTTCCTCGAGTTCCACGAGTTCCCCTGGGGCCAGCGCTCCGGGACGCTCTTCTCGGAGATCGACCGCATCGACGGCGAGGGCGCCGTCTGCGTGCTCGAGCTGGAGACCGATGGGGCCCTCAACGTCGCCGACCGCGTGCCCGGCGCCGTCACCATCTTCATCACGGCGCCGCTCGAGGAGCTCGAGCGCCGGCTGCGCGAGCGCGCGACCGAGAGCGCGGGCGAGATCGGCGAGCGGCTCGAGGTCGCGCGAGACCAGGCGAAGGTCGCCGAGCGGTTCGACCACGTGGTCGAGAACGACGAGCTCGAACGGGCCGTGGACGAGCTCGCCGAGATCGTCCACGAGGTGCTGGTGCGACCACCGACCCCGACAGGTACCATGCGACGGCAATGATCTATCCTCGCGTCGACGACCTGCTGGAACACGTGGACTCGCGCTATGCGCTCGTCATCGTTGCGGCCAAGCGCGCCCGGCAGATCAACAACTACCACCAGCAGCTCGGCGAGGGCACGTTCGACGACAACCCGCCGCCGCTGGTCGAGTCCCGCTCGAAGAACTACCTGACCATGGCTCTCGAAGAGATCTCCGAGGGCATGCTCAAGTACACCTACCCCTCGTAGAGCGCCGCCGCGAGCCGCGGCTTCGCGCTCGGTACGCTTCCGGCATGGCACGCGTCCTGCTGGGGGTCACGGGAGGCATCGCCGCCTACAAGGCCTGCGAGATCTGCAGGCTGCTCGTCAAGGGCGGGCACGACGTCGTGCCGCTGCTCACACCGGGGGCGGAGCGCTTCGTCACGGCGGAGACCTTTCGCGCGCTCGCGCGGCGGCCGCCGGGCGACGACGTGTACGTGCACCTGACCCGGGCCGGTCTGCTCGTCGTCGCGCCGTGCACCGCGAACACGCTCGCGAAGCTCGCGCACGGGATCGCCGACAACGTCCTCACCGAGGCGGCGCTCGCGCACCGCGGCGCGGTGCTCGTCGCACCCGCGATGAACCCGCGCATGTGGTCGCACGCGGCCACCCGCGCCAACGCGGAGACGCTGCGCGCCCGTGGCGTCGTCCTCGTCGGGCCGGACGAGGGCGAGACGGCCGAGGGCGAGCTCGGCGTGGGGCGGATGGCCGAGCCCGAGGACGTCGTCCGCCGGGCGGAGCAGCTGCTCGCGGGCACCGGGCCGCTGGCCGGCAAGCGCGTCCTCGTCTCTGCGGGCGGAACGCGCGAGCCGCTCGACTCCGTCCGCTTCGTCGGCAACCGGTCCTCCGGTCGCATGGGGGCCGCGATCGCGGGGGAGGCGCGCCGCCGCGGCGCCCTCGTGACCCTGCTCGGCGCGAACCTCGCCGTGCCGGCGCCTCCCGGCGTCGAGATCGTCGAGACGCCGACCGCGGCCGACCTCGAGCGCGAGGCGCTCGCCCGCGCCGCGGACGCCGACGTCGTCGTGATGGCCGCCGCGGTCGCCGACTACCGTCCCGCGGAGCCTGTCGGCGCGAAGCGCCCGAAGCGGAACGAGGCCTGGAACGTCGTGCTCGCGCCGACGACCGACGTTCTCGCCGCCCTGGGGGCGGCCCGCCGCGGGGACAGATCCTCGTCGGCTTCGCGGCGGACGAGGGCGAGCACGGCCTCGAGCGCGCCCGTGAGAAGCGCGCCCGCAAGGGCGCCGACCTGTTCGTCTTCAACGACGTCGCCCGCGCCGACATCGGCTTCGACGCCGCCGAGAACGAGGTGACGCTGCTCAGCGCCTCGGGCGAGCGCGCCGTCGCGAAGGCGCCGAAGGACGAGATCGCCGCGGCGATCCTCGACGAGGTGGAGACCCTGCTTGGCTGAGCCCGCGAGCGCACCGGCACCGGCGGATCTCGTCGGCGCGATCGTCGCCAACCTCGGCCGCGTCGTGCACGCCGCCGAGGACACGCTGCGGCTCGTCGTCCTCTGTCTCGTCGCCGAGGGCCACCTGATCATCGAGGACTTCCCCGGCGTCGGGAAGACGATGCTGGCGAAGGCGCTCGCTCGCTCGCTCGACTGCTCCTTCTCGCGGATGCAGTTCACGCCCGACCTGCTGCCCTCGGACGTCACGGGCGTCAACGTCTTCGACCAGAGGACGAACGAGTTCGAGTTCCGCCACGGCCCGGTCTTCGCGCAGCTGCTGCTCGTGGACGAGGTGAACCGCGCCTCGCCGAAGACGCAGGCCGCGCTGCTCGAGTGCATGCAGGAGCGGCAGGTGACGGTCGACGGCGTCACGTACCCGCTCGAGCCGCCGTTCATGGTCATGGCGACGCAGAACCCGATCGAGTACGAGGGGACGTACCCGCTGCCGGAGGCGCAGCTCGACCGCTTCACGATGCGCGTCGCGCTCGGCTACCCGCCGCTCGCCGAGGAGGCGAAGATGCTCGACGAGCAGACGCACGTGCCGCCGCTCGAGTCGCTCGAGCCGGTCGCGGACGCCGCCGACGTGCTCCGGCTCGCCGAGCGGGCGCGCGAGATCTACGTCGAGGAGAGCCTGAGCCGCTACGTCGTCGCGCTCCTGCGCCAGACGCGCGCCGACGAGCGCCTCTACCTCGGCGCGAGCCCGCGCGCCGGGATCGCGCTCCTCCGCGTCGCCAAGGCGCGGGCGCTCGCCGACGGCCGCGACTATCTCGTCCCCGACGACGTCAAGGCGGCCGCCCCGCACGTGCTCGCGCACCGCCTGATCCTCGCCCCGGAGGCCCGCTCTGCGGGGCTTGGCGGCGCCGACCTCGTCGCCGAGGCGCTCGACCGGACACCGGTTCCGGTATGACGCCGCGCGGCCGCGCCGTGCTCGCCCTCGGCCTGGTCGTCTACGTCGTCGCCTGGGTCTTCGGCGCGCGCGCGCTGTACCCGGTGGCGGCGGGCCTCGTCCTCGCCGTCGCGGTCGCCGTCGCGTGGGTGCGGCTCTCGTCCGTCCCGCCGTTCTTCGACCGCCACGGCGCCTCCCGCGACGTGGTCGAGGGCGAGGACGTGCGGATCGACCTGATCGTCCAGCCGGTCTCGCCGCTGTCGCCGCCGACGCTCGTCGCCCACGAGAGCGTCGGCCGGCTCGGTGAGCGCGACCTCGAGCTCGTCCGCGTCGGGCACCGCCGCTACGCCGGCGGCTACGAGCTGCGTGGCGTGGCGCGCGGGCGCTACCTGTTCGAGACCGCTCGCCTGTCCGTCGAGGACCCGTTCGGGCTCGCGCGGGCCCGGATCGAGCAGCCGGAGGCGGAGGCGCTGGTCGTCTACCCGCGCCTCGTCGACCTCGGCCGCCTCTTCTCGGAGGGAGGCGGCCACGCGCAGGAGGGTCGCAGGCTGCTGCTGCGCCGCGCCTCCGGCTACGAGCTGCACAGCGTGCGCGACTACGCGCAGGGCGAGTCGCTCCGCCGCGTGCACTGGCCCTCGACCGCCAGGCGGGGGCGCCTGATGGTCAAGGAGCTGGAGGACGCGCCGCGCGACGAGGTGACGGTGCTGCTCGACGGCGACGCCGTCGCGGTCGCCGGCGAGCCGCCCGAGTCGAGCTTCGACGTCGCCGTGCGCGCCGCCGGCTCGCTCCTGCTCGCGCACGTCCAGCGCGGCCGCCGCTGCGTCCTCGTGCTCAACTCGGCCCGGCGGGAGACGCAGGCGGTCGCCTCGGAGGGCGGCGACTGGCGGCGCGCGCTCGAGGTGCTCGCCGCCGCCGAGCCGACGGCCCGCACGCCCGTCTCCGCGCTCCTCGACGCCGAGGAGGCGCCGCCGCGCGCTCCCTCGAGGTCGTCGTCGTCACGTCGAGGCTCGAGCTGCGCCTCGCGGACCGTCTGGCGCAGCGGTCGCTCTCCCGCCGCGGCGCGGCGCTCGTCTACGTCGAGCCCGCGAGCTTCGCCCACCGGCCGGGGCGTCCCGAGCCCGCGCTGCTGCGCCTCCAGGCGCTCGGAGTCCCCGTCGCGGTCGTGCGCCGGGGCGACGATCTCGCCGCCGCGCTCTCGGCGGCCCGTTCGCGGGGGTCGCCCACGGCTAGGACACTGCTCGTCTCGCTCGTGCCGGCGGGCGTGATCGCGGCCGCGTGGCTGCGGTTCGAGTCGCCCGGGACGCGGTCTGGCCGGCCGTCGCGCTCTCGGCGCTCGCGGTCCGGTAGCGCTCGTGCGGCCGCTCTGGGCGCGGCTGGCCGCGCTGGTCGGCGCCGCCGCCCTCGCTGCGTGGCTCGCCTTCGGACTCTCGCCGCTCGACGCGCGGCCGTTCGACCGCCAGCACGACTTCTTCGGCCCGCTCGGCTCTCGCTTCGCGAACGGCTTCCTCGACTTCTACGACGTCCGGCTGCCGTTCGACCCGCGCGTCCACACCGAGATGCGGAGCGTCGTGCTCACGGCGGTCTTCGCGTTCACGCTTGCGCTCTCCCTCGCGGTCGCCGCGCGACGGCCGCTCGCCGCGGCGCTGGCGCTGCTCGTCGGTGCCGGCTGGCCCGCGACGCTCGTCGGCAGCGCCGGGGCGCTCCCCGCGGGACGGCGATCCTCCTCGGCGCGCTCGTCCTCCTCGCCGGGCTGACATCCCGCCGCGTGCCACGGGCGGCGTTGCCCGCCGCTGCGGCTCTCGCGCTCCTCGCGCTTGGCCTCTCGACGACCTCGGCCGTGGCGAAGCCGGGCTTCGTGGCCTGGCAGCGCTGGGACTTCTACACCGCGCCGGTCCCGCCGGTGAGCGTCGCGTTCGCCTGGGACGGCCACTACGACGGGATCAGCTTCCCGAAGAAGAAGACGACCGTGCTCGAGGTGGAGGCGCCGCGGACGTCGTCGCTCTACTGGCGCGCAGGCGTGCTCGACCAGTTCGCGGGCGGCGGCTGGCTCGGGGCCGCCGCGCGGCCGGGCGACGCGCTCGAGCCGCCCGCTGCGTACCGGCGGCGGAACCAGGCGAGACAGGTCGTGACCGTGCGGGCGCTCTCGGACACGCGGCTCGTCGGCGGCAGCACGCCGATCTCCTTCGACGCCGGCGACGCGCCGGTCGTCCGGCCTGCGACGGGGTTCGCCTTCCTTCCCGCGGGGCTCACCCGCGGCTTCCGCTACACGGTCTGGAGCTACGCGCCGCAGCCCTCCCCGGCGCAGCTCGCGCGCTCGCGTCCCGACTACCCCACCGTCCTCACCGAGCGTGACAGCTTCCTGGACGTCTGGCCCGGCGTGACGATGCCCGCGTTCGGCGTCCCGGGGCGGGCGGAGTGGGTCGCCCCGCTTTCCGGGGAAATCCCGAGATCTCGCCGTACCGGCGGCTGGCGGAGACCGCGCAGGAGGTCGCCGGGGGCGTCCGGAAGCCGTACGCCGCCACCGTGGCGCTCGAGGCGTGGTTCCGCGAGCCCGGCCGCTTCCGCTACTCGAACCACCCGCCGACCGACCCCTCGACGCCGCTCGTCAGCTTCGTCACCATCACGCGCGCCGGCTACTGCCAGCATTTCGCCGGGGCGATGGCGCTCATGCTCCGCTACCTCGGCGTCCCCGCACGGGTCGCGGTCGGCTTCTCGAGCGGCAGCTACGACGAGCAGAGGGGCGTCTGGACGGTGACCGATCACGACGCGCACGCCTGGGTGGAGGCCTGGTTCCAGGGGTACGGGTGGCTCCCGTTCGACCCGACGCCCTCGGCGAACCGGCCGGAGCAGGGCGTCCTCAGCGCCGGCTATTCGGCCTCGTCGCCCGGGTTCGACCTCGGCGGCGCAACCGGCGGGCGGAGCGGGGCGGCTCCGGCGCCGACGCAGGCGGCGCACCGGCACGGGGAGCGGGGCGCCGGCTCGAGCGCCGGCACGACGGGCGACGCCGCCGCGGCGGCCGCGCGCGCAGCCGGGCGTCGCTTCGGATTGCTGCTCGCGCTCGTTCTCCTCTCTTGGCCGCCGTCGCGGCGATCGCCGCCGCAAAGCTCGCCGTCCGCCGGACGCGCTTCCTCTCGCGCGACCCGCGGCGGGTCGCCGGCGCGTGCCGCCGCGAGCTTGCCGACTTCCTGCTCGACCAGCGAATCGCCGCCGCCCGCAGCGCGACGCTGCACGAGCTCGGCGCGCTACTCCGCCACGAGCTGGCTGTGGACGCCGACCGCTTCGTCGCCGCCGCGACGACGGCCCGCTTCGGCCCGCCGGACGGCGCGCCCGCCGCCGCGCGAGAGGCCCGCCGCGAGCTGCGCAGTCTCGTGCGCGAGGTTCGCGCCCGCCTGAGCGGGGGCGAGCGGCTGCGCGGCCTGCTCTCGCTCCGGTCCCTCGGCTTCTCCGGCTAGTCGTGCGCGTGGACGCGGTCGTGATGGCGGCGGGGGAGGGCACCCGCCTGCGCCCATTGACCGAGACGTGGCCGAAGCCGCTGCTGCCCGTGGACGGGCGGCCGGTGATCGCGACCCTGCTGCGTGAGCTCGCGGCGGCAGGCTGCACGCGCGCCTTCGTCGTGACCGGTCACCTCGCGGCGCAGGTGGAGGCGTTCCTAGGCGACGGCTCGGGTTTTGGGCTCGACGTGCGCTTCGTCCGGCAGCCGGAGCCGCACGGCTCGGCGGACACGGTGGCCCGCGCTCTCGCGGCGGGGGCCGCTGCGCCGCTGCTCGTGAGCGCGGCCGACACCGTCTTCGCGCCGGGCGACCTCGGGCGCTTCCGGGAGGCGTTCGAGCGCTCCGGCGCGGCGGGTGCGCTCGCCGCCCGCCGCGACCCGGCGCCGGAGTCCCCGCACCGGCAGGCGATCCGGATCGTGGCCGGCCGCGTGGAGCGCGTGATCGACGACGACCCGGACAACCCCCTCTCGAGCGCACCGCTGTGGGCGCTCGGCCCCGGGCTGCTGCCCTTCCTCGACGGGCTGCCGGGGCCTCCGTACGGGCTCGCCGAGGCGTTCCGCCGCGCGATCGCGGCCGGAGTGGCGATTGCCGGCGTCGAGATCGGGAAGACGCGCGACTTGACGTATCCGCTTGACTTGATCCGGGAGAACTTCCCGTACCTGGGGTCATGAGCGAGTCCACCTACACCCTGTTCCAGCGCGGTCGCGCCCACCTGAAGAAGGGGATGGCGGCACAGGCAACGGTGGCGCTCGAGCAGGCGAAGCGGCGGGAGCCCGACAAGGCCTCGATCCGCGAGGCGCTCGGGATCGCGTACTTCCGGATCGGGCGCTGGGCCGAGGCCGAGGCCGAGTTCCGGAAGGTGCTCGATCTGTCGCCGGCCGACGACTACGCCCACTACGCGCTCGGCCGCTGTCTCGAGAAGCGGGGACGCCCCGCCGAGGCGAACGGGCACTACAAGCTCGCGAGCTCGCTGCGTCCCGGCTCGGAGCAGTACCGGGCGCGCATCCTCGATCTCGGCGACGGCGACTAGCTCAGCCTGTCGCCCGTGACGCGGCGCACCTCGTCGAGCGACGAGACACCCGCGAGGGCGAGCCGGATGCCGTCCTGCCGGAGCGTCGTCATGCCCTGCGCGACCGCCTCGGCGAAGATCTCGTCGGTCGAGCCGGTCTCGATCAGCCGGCGCATACGGCCCTGGACGGGCATCACCTCGTAGAGGGCGACACGGCCCGCGAAGCCGGTGCCCGCGCATTCGACGCAGCCGCGCGGCCGGTAGAGGACCATGCCGCTCTCGACGCCGCGGGCCAGGCCGAGCTCGGCGAGCTCGCCGGCGTCGGCCTCGTAGGCCTCGCGGCAGTGCGATGCAGAGCCGCCGTGCGAGCCGCTGCGCGACGATGCAGTTGATCGAGGTCGCGAGCAGGCTCGGCTCGACGCCCATGTCGCCCAGGCGCGCGATCGAGGAGGCCGCGTTGTGCGTGTGCAGGGTCGTGAGCACGAGGTGGCCGGTCATGGCGGCCTGGATCGCGATCCGCGCCGTCTCCTCGTCACGGATCTCGCCGACGAGCAGCACGTCCGGGTCGGAGCGGAGGATCGTGCGCAGCCCGCGCGCGAAGGTGAGGCCGCTGCGCGGGTTCACCTCGATCTGGTTGATCCCGGGCGTCTGGTACTCGACCGGGTCCTCGATCGTCATCAGCACGCGCTCGTCCTCGTTGAGGATGTCGAGCGCGGCGTAGAGCGTGGTCGTCTTCCCGGAGCCGGTCGGCCCGACGGCGAGCACCGCGCCGTACGGCTGCCGGATCGCGCGGGCGAAGGCCTCCTGGGCATCCGGGCTCATCCCCAGCTCCTCGAGCTCGAGCCGGCCGCCGGGCCGGTTGCATGATCCGGAGGACGATCTGCTCGCCGTGGGTGGTGGGGAGGACGGCGATGCGCAGGTCCATCGGCGTGCCGTCGTACCGGATCGACACGCGCCCGTCCTGGGGGGCGCGGCGCTCTGCGATGTCCAGCTCGCCCATGATCTTGAGGCGGCTCGTCACGGCGGGCTGGAGGTTGCGTGGGATGGTCGTCAGGTGGCGCATGACGCCGTCGATCCGGGCGCGCACCGTCATCTCCTTGGCCTGCGGCTCGAAGTGGAGGTCGGAGGCGCCGTCGTCGATCGCCCGCGAGACGAGAGAGTTGACGAGCTTGATCGCGGGCGCTGTCGTCGAGGCGCCCTCGTTGATCTCTTCGCGGCCGAACGCCGGGTCCGGCTCGACGTCGTCCTCGTATGCCTCGACGTGGATCTCCGTGCGGTAGATCCGGGTGATCGCGCCGGCGATTGCGGAGGTGGAGGCGACAGCGAGTCGGACGTTGAGCCCGAGCGCGAGGCGGAGGTCGTCCGAGGCGACGACGTTGGTCGGATCGGCGACGGCGACGAGAACGAGGTCCTGCGAGACGAACTCGACCGGCAGCGCGTCGTAGCGGCGCGCGTACTTCTCCGGCAGCAGGCTCGCGGCCGTGGGGTCGATCTTCTTCCGGTTGAGGTCGATGTACTCGAGCCCGTGCTGCTCGGCCAGCAGGCGGGCGAGCGCGCCCGGGTCGACCCAGCCGTGGGCGACGAGGATCTCGCCGAGCCGCCGGCCGCTCTGCTCCTTCTCGGCCAGCGCGTACTCGAGCTGCTCGGTGGTCAGGAGCCCGTCGCGGACGAGCAAGGAGCCGATCGGCACGCGCGAGGGCTCCGCCGGAAGCGGCTGCAGCGACAGAGGGGCGGGCAGGTTGACGGCCGCAGCGTCCACCGTCCCTCTATCGGACTACAGTCCCGCGAGCATGAGGGCCGTGTGTCAGCGCGTCTCGTCCGCCCGCGTGCGCGTCGCCGGGACGACGGCAGGGGAGATCGGGGTGGGACTGTGCGTGCTGCTCGGTGTCGCGCGCGGCGACGGGGAGGCGGAGGCAGCGCGGCTCGCGGGCAAGGTGGCGCGGCTGCGCGTCTTCGAGGACGAGCAGGGCCGCTTCGACCGCAGCCTCCTCGACCTGGCGGGAGCGGCGCTCGTCGTCTCGCAGTTCACGCTGATCGCCGACACCGCGAAGGGGAATCGGCCGAGCTTCACGGAGGCGGCGCGGCCCGAGCTGGCCGAGCCGCTGTACGAGCGCGTCTGCGACGAGCTACGGGCGCTCGGGGTTCGCGTCGAGACGGGCGTCTTCGGCGCGAGGATGGAGGTCGCGCTGGTGAACGACGGCCCCGTGACGATCATCCTCGACGTTGGACCCGTGACGATCGCGCTCGGATGAAGATCCTCGTCACCGGCGCGGCCGGCTACCTCGGCTCGGAGGTCTGCCGGCACGCCGTGGAGCGCGGCGACGACGTCGTCGCGGTCCGCTTCGAGACGCCGCCGCCGCACGGGCGGCCGGTACGGCTCGACCTGCGCGACGACGAGGAGGTGCAGCGGCAGCTGATGCGGCTCGGCCCGGAGGTCGTCGTGCACACCGCCTACCGACAGGCGGAAGAGGCGCTCGAGGGCGACGTCGTCCGCGCATCCCGTAACGTCGCCGCCGCCGCGCACCGGGCCGGGGCGCGCCTCGTCCACCTCTCGACCGATCTCGTCTTCGACGGCGAGCACGGCGCGCCCTACACCGAGGAGGACGAGCCGCGGCCGGTGATGCGGTACGGCGTTGCGAAGGCGCGGGCGGAGGAGATCGTGGCGCGGCTGCATCCGCAGGCGCTGATCGTCCGCACGTCGCTGCTCTACGGCAAGCCCGAGCCCGGGCCGCAGGAGCGCTTCGCGCTCGCCGACCACGGCTTCTACACGGACGAGTTGCGGTGTCCGACGCTCGTCGGCGAGCTCGCCGACGCGCTGCTCGAGCTCGCGGTCCGGCAGGAGGTGTCGGGGCCGTTGCACGTCGCCGCGCCGGAGGCGGTCTCCCGCTTCGAGTTCGCACGGCTGCTGCGCGCCGCCCTCGGCGGCGACCCGGCGTCGGTGCGCGGCGAGCCGAGCCCCCGCATCGGCCGCGCCCGGAACGTCGCGCTCGACTCGAGCCGCGCCGCCGGACTGCTCTCGACCCGGCTGCGCGGCGTGGGCGAGGCGCTCGCCGGCGGATAGGCCTTTCGGCCTACCCCTTGCTACACTTCTCGCACCACATTTCACCGGTTCGGCGAAATGGGCCTGCGGGCCCATTTTCTGTGAGAGGGACAGGGATTCATGGCCACCACACACCAGCGAGAGCGGACACTGGAGCAGGAGATCGCGCGGCGGGTCGAGCAGGGCCTGCCCGGCACCGACGTGCTCGCGGTCGAGCTCCTGGCGCCGACGCGCTTCTGCGTCTACGTCGACCATCCGGACGGGGTGGACCACGCGCTCTGCGCCCAGGTCACCAGCCTGCTCCGCGACTACCAGCGCGAGTACACGGTCGACGTCTCCTCGCCCGGCCTCGAGCGGCCGCTGCGCAAGCCGCGGCACTTCGCGGACTCCGTGGGGCACCGAGTCTCGCTGCGCACGTCCGAGCCGGTCGGCGGCCGGAGGAAGTTCAAGGGAGAGCTGAAGCAGGCGGGCGCCGAGGCCGTGACGCTGAGCGTCGACGGCGCGGACGTGCAGATCCCGTACGAGTCCCTCGTGCGGGCCAACCTGATCGACGAGGGGTAGGGAATGAGCCAGGAGATCATCGACGCGGTTCGCGAGATCGAGCGCGACAAGGGGATCGAGGAGGGCGCGCTGGTTGCCGCCCTGGAGGACGCCCTGCTCGCCGCGTACAAGAAGACTCCGGACGCCTCGCGCCATGCGTCCGTGGAGATGGACGACCTCGGCGACTTTCGCGTCTACTCGATCGAGCTGCCTGCGGACATCGAGGAGCGTCTGCTCGACGAGGCCCGAGAGCGCAAGCTCGAGGAGCTGGAGCGTCTCGAGGAGGAGAGCGGCGAGCGCCAGCACACGCTGATCGCCGACGACGACCTCGAGATCGACTGGTCGGACATCCCGGAGAGCCAGGTAACCCGCGAGGACGTGACACCCGACGGCTTCGGGCGCATCGCCGCGCAGACGGCGAAGCAGGTCATCCTGCAGCGGATCCGCGAGGAGGAGCGGCGGATGATGTACGACGAGTACATCGACCGCGTCACCGAGGTGGTGACCGGGATCGTCCAGCAGGCCGGCGACCGGAACAACGTGCTCGTCGACCTCGGCAAGGTCGAGGCGCTGCTGCCGCGCTCCGAGCAGGTGGACGGCGAGCGCTACGAGCAGGGGTCGCGGATCAAGGCGGTCATCACCGAGGTCCGCTCGGGCACGAAGGGGCCGCAGGTGATCCTTTCCCGCCGCGACCCGGAGCTGATCAAGACGCTGTTCGAGCTCGAGGTGCCGGAGATCGCGGACGGCCTCGTCGAGATCCGCGGCGTTGCCCGCGAGCCCGGCTACCGCTCGAAGATCGCGGTCGAGTCGCACGCCCAGGGCGTCGATCCCGTCGGCGCCTGCGTCGGGCCGCGCGGCTCGCGCGTCCGCATGGTCGTCTCGGAGCTCCGCGGCGAGAAGATCGACATCATCCCGTGGAACCCGGAGCCGGCGCGCTTCGTCGCGA
Organism: uncultured Thermoleophilia bacterium; assembly: GCA_963728095.1. GTDB lineage: Bacteria > Actinomycetota > Thermoleophilia > Gaiellales > Gaiellaceae > Palsa-739. Next base: position 95,678 of record CAVSIO010000002.1, read on the forward strand.
AGGCGCTCTCGCCCGCCCGCGTCCGCGAGGTGTACCTCGACGACGACGCGAAGGAAGCGACGGTCGTCGTTCCGGACGACCAGCTCGCGCTCGCGATCGGCAAGGAGGGCATGAACGCCCGCCTCGCGGCGCGTCTCACCGGCTGGAAGGTCGACATCCAGAGCGACACCGAGTTCGCACAGGCCGAGGCGGCCGTCGTGTTCGGCGGGGCCTCGGGCGGCGAAGGGGCGGAGGACATCGGCGGCCGTTGCGCGGCGATCCTCTCCAACGGCAAGCGCTGCCCGAACGCGGCGCTGCCCGGCTCGCGCTTCTGCGGCGTCCAGGCGCACCAGGAGCTCGCGGGAACCGGCTCCGACCGAGTCGGCGGCCCGCTGCCCGAGGCCGCGGAAGGGGAGGAGACCACGGAGCTCGATCCGGACGGCGTGAGCGAGCCGGCCTCCGAGCAGCCCGAGCTCGACGGCGGGGACGCGGCCGAGCTGCCGGGCTCCGTGCCGCCGGTGACCGAGCCGGAAGCGGTCGTGGACGAGCCGGTCGCCTCGGGCGAGAGCGAGCCGCCGGCCGAGGTCACGGCCGGCCCGGTCGAGGAGACTGGCGAGGAGGAGATCAGGGAAGAGGCGTAACGTGGCGGAGCCGATCAGGCGCTGCGCCGGCTGCGGCCGGCGCGCGCCGCAGCGGGAGCTCCTGCGCTTCGCGGCCGTGGACGGCGAGCTCGTCCAGGCCCGGGAGGCGCCGGGGCGCGGCGCCTACACCTGCCGGCGCCTCGCCTGCTTCGAGCGGGCGGCGGCGGCCCGGGGGTTCGCGCGGGTTCTGCGGCAGGGCGTCCATGTCGATCCGGCGCTCGTGCGCCTCTACACTGAGGGAGACGATGGCTAACGGAGGCAACAGACCGAACCGGCCGCTCCGGCCGCGCGGCGGCGGTGGCGGCGGCGCGGGCGGCCGCAGACGTCGCGTGGTGATCGACAACCAGGCGGCACGGCCGCGCCAGGACCAGCGCTCGGGGCGCGGCGGCGACCGCCAGGACAGCGGCCGGCGCGAGCAGCGGCAGCAGGCTCCTGCGCAGCCCACGGGGCCCGTCGCGGTCGAGTCGGGCGTCAGCGTCCGCGACCTCTCGCAGGCTCTCGGCGTCCCGATGCCGAACATCATCAAGATCCTCATGGGGCTCGGCCAGATGCGGACGGCGACGCAGTCGCTGACCGACGAGGAGGTCGAGCTCATCGCCACCGAGGTCGGGCGCGAGGTGACGATCAAGCACGCCGCCGACGATGAGGACGAGCCGGAGAGCTTCGACGACCCGGAGGAGGCGCTGAAGGCGCGCCCGCCGGTCGTGACGATCATGGGCCACGTCGACCACGGCAAGACGACGCTGCTCGACGCGATCCGCCAGGCGCACGTCGTCGACACCGAGGCCGGCGGCATCACACAGCACATCGGCGCGTACCAGGTCGACGTCGACGGCCGCAAGATCACGTTCCTCGACACGCCGGGCCACGAGGCGTTCACCGCGATGCGCGCCCGGGGCGCGAAGGTCACGGACATCGCCGTGCTCGTCGTCGCCGCCGACGACGGCGTGATGCCGCAGACGAAGGAGTCGATCGCCCACGCGCGCGCCGCCGAGGTGCCGATCGTCGTGGCGGTCAACAAGATCGACCTCCCGAGCGCGAACGTCGACCGCGTCAAGGCCGACCTCGCGCAGGAGCAGCTTCAGCCGGAGGATTGGGGCGGCTCGACGCAGTTCTCGGAGGTGTCGGCGAAGGCGAAGCAGAACCTCGACGACCTGCTCGAGCGGATTCTGCTCGTCGCGGACGCCGAGCTCGACCTGCGTGCGAATCCGGACACGGATGCCTCGGGCCCGATCATCGAGTCACGCCTCGACGTCGGTCGCGGCCCCGTCGCAACGGTCCTCGTCCAGCGCGGCACGCTCAAGGTCGGCGACGCGATCGTGGCCGGCGACGCGCACGGCCGCGTCAAGGCGCTGTTCGACTACAAGGGTACGCGGCAGGAGTCTGCGGGGCCCGGCGACCCGGTCGAGGTTCTCGGCTTCGACAAGCCGCCCGGAGCGGGCGAGTTCGCGCACGTGGTCGAGAACGACCGGCAGGCGCGCGAGCTGGCGAACCGGCGGGCCGAGCGGCTCCGCCGCGAGCAGTTCGCGGCGGTCCGGCCCGGCGGCGTCTCGCTCGAGGGGCTGTTCGAGCAGCTCCAGGAGGGCGAGGTCGCCGATCTCAACCTCGTCGTCCGCGGCGACGTGGTCGGCTCGGTCGAGGCGGTCGTCTCGGAGCTCTCGAAGTTCGAGCATCCCGAGGTGCGGCTGAACGTCATCCAGCAGGGCGTCGGCGCGATCACCCAGAACGACATCATGCTCGCGTCCGCCTCCGATGCGCTGATCGTCGGCTTCAACGTGCGCCCGAACGCCGAGGCGCGCGAGTTGGCGTCGCGCGAAGGCGTCGAGATCCGCACGTACGACGTGATCTACAAGCTCACCGAGGAGATCGAGCAGGCGCTCGTCGGCAAGCTCGCGGCGGTCACGACCGAGAATGTGATCGGCGAGGCGGAGGTGCGCGCGCTCTTCAAGGTGTCGCGGCTCGGCACGATCGCCGGCTGCATGGTCAGGAACGGCGTCGTCCGGCGCAGCGCGCTGGTCCGCGTCATCCGCGACGGCACCGTGATCTACACGACGACGATCGCGCAGCTCAAGCGCTTCAAGGACGACGCCCGCGAGGTCGCCGAGGGCTTCGAGTGCGGCATCCTCCTCGAAGGCTTCAACGACGTGAAGGAGGGCGACGTGCTCGAGGCGTTCGAGACGCGCGAGGTCGAGCGGACGTCGCTCGACGAGGTCGCGCCCTCCGCGTCGAGCTAGCAGGCGGGCCGCCGCTCGCAGCAGCTCCGCCGGGCTTTTCGCTGCCGTCGATGCGCGCCGCGACCTGCTCGAGCACCCCCGCGGGGCGCCGGTCGGCTTCAATCCCTTCGTGGCGAGCGGTTGGATCGGCATCCTCACGTTCGAGCTGCGCTTCCCGGAGGCGCACTCATTGAAGGAGAAGCGGCGGTTCGTGCGCTCGGCGAAAGCCCAGCTCAGGAACCGCGTGGGTGCGTCGGTGTCGGAGGTCGACCACCACGACGTGTGGCAGCGCGCACGGCTCACCGCGGCCTGCGTGGCGCGCGAGCATCGGGAGGCGGAGCGGCTGCTCGACGAGGCGGAGCGCTGGCTGCGCGGCCAGGAGTGGGAGGTGGCGGGCGCCGAGCGACTGCTCGTCGACCCCGAGGACTGACGCGCGCCGGGTGTCCACGGGGTCGCGCACGACCCGCGAGGACGATTCCGGCCTTCCGCGAGGAACCCGCGACGGATCCGTGACACCTGGACCGGTATCGTCGATCGCGAGGGCGGAGGGACCGCGGACCCCACCCTGGGTGGGGGTTCGCGCGTGGTGGGACATGTCCCCTTGAGAGGTGTAGGAGTCGGCCTCGAGCGCCGAGCCGCTTCAATACGGCCATGACCGAGCGCATGAGACGCGTGAACGAGTCGGTGCGCCAGGTCCTCGCGGAGGCGCTTCCCGAGCTGAAGGATCCCCGCATCGGCCTCGTGACCGTGACCGGCGTGGAGACCACGCAGGACCTCCGTCACGCCACCGTCTACGTCAGCGTGCTCGGCGGGAAGCGCAAGCAGAGAGCGAGCCTCCAGGGGCTCGCCGCGGCACACGGGCTCCTCCAGGGCCGGCTCGCGCGCGAGCTGCGGATGAAGCGGACCCCCCAGCTGACCTTCGAGTACGATCAGACGGTCGAGCACGGCGTGCGGATGACCCAGCTGATCGACGAGCTCGCCCGGAACGAAGATGAACCAGACGGCGACTGACCTCCAGGCGATCGTGGATGCCATCCGCTCCCACGAGCGCTTCCTCGTGGTCACGCACGAGAACCCCGACGGCGACGCGCTCGGGTCGCTGCTGGCGACGGCGGTCGCGTTGCGCGCACCTCGGCAAGGACTCGTGATGTACCTCGCCGGTGATGCGCCGTGCCGAGCGAGTACGGATTCATGCAGCTCGACGGCCTCCTGCGGACGCTGCCGGAGGACATCGGAGAACGGGTGCTCGTCGCGGTCGACTGCGCAAAGGCCGAGCGGATCGGCGACTCCGAGCCGCGTGGCCCGCGCACCGCTCGTCGTCAATATCGACCATCACCACGACAACACCCGTTTCGGCGAGGTCAACCTCGTCGTGGCGGACGCCTCGTCGACGGGCGAGGTGCTGCGCGACGTCTTCCGCGCGCTCGGCGTCGAGCTGACGCCCGACGCTCGCCGAGCCGCTCTACATCGCGCTCGTGACGGACACCGGCCGGTTCCAGTACACGAACACGACCCCGAAGTCGCTGCGGCTGGCCGCGGAGCTCGTCGAGGCCGGGGCGGACATCCACGCGGTCTTCCAGCAGGTCTACGAGTCGGTCGAGTTCGCGAAGCTGAAGCTGCTCGCCCGCGCGCTCGAGCGTGCGGCGGTGCTCGAGGGGGGCCGCATCGTCGTCTCGCACCTGTTGCGCACGGACTTCTCCGAGGTGGGCGCGGCCGAGCCGTACTCCGAGGGGATCATCGACTACCTCCGCGCCGTGGAGGGCTCCGAGCTCGCGGTGCTGATCCGGGAGCCGCCGCGCGACAGCGTGCCGGCGCGCAAGGTCTCGCTCCGTGCGAGCGTGGACGAGCTCGACGTATCGGCGATCGCACGCGTCTTCGACGGCGGTGGGCACCGCCAGGCGGCCGGCTTCTCGAGCGACAAGACGGTCGACGAGATCACCGAGATCGTCCGCCTCGGATTTCTCGCACAGCGTGCCGCCGCGCGCGCTTGAGCCGGCGGGCGTCGCGCTCGTCGACAAGCCCGCCGGGCCGTCGTCGTTCGCCGTCGTCGCGCAGATCCGGCGAATGACCGGGGCGCGCACGGGCCATGCCGGGACGCTCGACCCGTTCGCGACGGGGTTGCTGCTTCTGTTGTCCGGGCGGGCAACTAAGATGGCGCCGTGGCTCGTCGGCCTGGACAAGCGGTACCTGACGGACATCGACCTCACGGCGGCGGACCACGACCGGCGATCCCGAGGGAGAGGTCGTGGAGACGCTCGAACCGCCGGGCGCCGAGGAGCTGGAGCGTCGGCTCGAGGGCCTCCGCGGCGAGATCGAGCTGCCGATCCCCGCCGCCTCGGCGGTCAAGATCGGCGGCGAGCGCGCGTACCGGTTGGCCCGCCGGGGAGTCGAGGTGGAGATGCCCCTGCGGCGCTCGACTGTTCACGCGCTCGACGTCATCGCGTATACGGGCGAGAGCGTGACGCTCGACCTCTGCGTCAGCTCGGGCACCTACGTCCGCGCGATCGCGCACGCGCTGGGCGGACACTGCCGCACGCTGCGGCGCACCGAGGTGGGGCCGTTCTCCGTCGAGGACGCCGTCGCGCCCGGCGCCTTCGAGCCCCGGCTCCTCCTGCCCGAGGACGAGGTGCGGGAGCGTCTGCCGAAGCCGGCCGGGGGAGGGCGGCGGTGAACGTCGCGCACCGGCCACGGGAGCTCGAGCCGGCCCGGCGGTCGGTCGCGATCGGAACGTTCGACGGCGTGCACCGCGGGCACCTGCGTGTGCTCGAGGCGGCGCGCGCCGCACACCTGCGGCCGGCGGTGGTGACGTTCGACCCGCACCCGCGAGCCGTGCTCGGCAACGGCGTCGCTCTCCTCACGACCACCGAGCGGCGGCTCGAGCTGCTCGAGGAGGCCGGCGTGGAGGACGCCCTCGTCCTTCGCTTCGACGAGCAGCTCGCATCGCTGTCGCCGGAGGAGTTCGCCGAGTCGGTGCTCAGGGCCTTCGGGGCGGAGGCGGTCGCCGCAGGGGAGACGTTCCATTTCGGCCGCGGCCGCAGCGGCGATCTCGACCTGCTCGATCGCCTCGGGTTCGACGTGAGGCGGGTGCCGCTTGTCGAGAACATCTCGTCGAGCCACATCCGGCGTCTGCTCGAGTCGGGCGACGTCGAGCACGCGGCGCGGCTGCTGGGACGGCCGGCGGAGGTCGAGGGGGTCGTCGTCTCAGGCGACAGTCGCGGCCGCGGCGCTCGGCTACCCGACGGCGAACCTCGGGGTGCCGGAGGGCCTGCTCGTCCCCGAGGACGGGGTGTACGCCGGCGCGGCGCTCGGTCACCCGGCCGCGATCTCGATCGGGACGAACCCGCACTTCGGCGGCGGCGAGCGGCGTGTCGAGGCGTATCTCCTCGATTTCCAGGGCGAGCTGTACGGGCAGAGGCTCGTCGTCGAGCTGTGGCAACGGCTGCGTGCGCAGGCGTCCTTCGAGACGGAGGCCGAGCTCGTGGCGGCGATCGAGGCCGACGTCGCCCGCACGAGGACCGCGCGGCGGCCCTAGCGGGGCGCGCAAGATTCCGCTGCATGCGGCGTCCTTGTGTGCATGGAGGAGACTCCGGACACCTACGCTCCGCTGGCCGTTCTGGAGACGGTCCGCTGTCTCGAGTGCGGCGACGTCTACTCGAAGCCGGTCGGCGGCGGGACCGTGCAGATGAACCCGGGCTGCCCGACCTGCGGGTACGTGGGCTGGATCCCGATCAGCGTCCCGGCGGAGCCGCGAGCGCGGCGCCGCTACGCCGCGGGTCTGCGGCAGACCCCGCTCGCCCGATCAGGCTGACGCCGCCGAAGTAGTGGTGCCGCTCCGGCCAGCGCCGGATCGTGCGCCCGCGGGCGGCGAGCGCGGCGAGACCGTCCTCGTCCGCCCCCGGTTCCGCGTTCACGACCGATCCGGCCGGGTGCACGCGCGGCCGGTCGACGGCGGCCTGTGGCGGGACCTCCTCGTCGAGCACGCCGGCCGCCACCGTCACGAGGGCCGTGCGCAGACGCGTCCCGCCGGCGGCGCCGATCGCGAGCACGAGCCCGTCCCGATCGGCGACGAGGCTCGGCGCCATCATGCTCTCCATGCGGTCGCCCGGCTCGAGCGGCCCCCGGAGCAGATCGATCTCGCCGAGCATGCTGTTGAGGTGCATGTCGAAGCCCGGGAGGTAGTCGCCGGCGCCGAGGCCGAGGCTCGTCGTGAGGACGCAGGCGTTGCCGTCGGCGTCCACGGCGACGAGGTTCGTCGTGTGCGTCTCGGGGCCCACTTCGCCGGCAAGCGCGTCGACGAGGACGACCAGGCGTTCCGCCGGAGTGAGTCCGCGCAGCCGCGGTAGCCGGTCGAGGGCCGGCGCGACGGCGGAGAGGCCTCCGCGCGTCAGGAAGCGCGACCCGAGCCACGGCGTCTCAACCGGCTCCGACCACGAGACGTCGTAGCTCTCCAGGTCGGCGGCAGTCATGGCTCCGCCGCGCTCATCGGAGAGGCGCAGGAGCGCCTGTCCGAGCGTCCCCCGGTACGCCGCCGCGCCGCCCTCCGCCGCGAGCGACTCCAGCGCCGCGACGAGTCCCGGCTGCCGGAGGAGCTCGCCCTCGCGCAGCAGCCGGCCTGCCGGCGCGTAGATGCGTTGTCCCGCATCCATCGTCAGCACCGGGGCGAGCATCTCGAGACAGGCGGCATGCGCCGGCGGCATCGGCACGCCGTCACGCGCCAGCCGCAGCGCCGGCTCCACGAGCCGCGCCCACGGCAGCCTGCCGTGGGCCTGCCACAGCGCGTCCAGGCCGGCGGGCACGCCGGGCACCGCACACGAGGCCGGCCCGACGGCGTAATGCACGAGCTCCGCGCCGAACGGCACGTCGAGATGGACGAGCTCGCGCTCGCGCGGCGCCGCGCCGAGCCCCGGCACGGCGCAGAAGCAGTCGAGGGTGCGGACCGTCCCGGACGCCGCGTCGAAGTGGATCGCGTGGCCGCCGCCGAGGAGGCCGGTCATCACGGTCTCCGCGACGCACGACGCGAGCCCGGCTGCGACGGCCGCGTCGGCCGCGGAGCCTCCGTCGGCGAGGATCTCGACGCCGGCAGCCGCGGTGGCGGGGTGCCCGGCGGCGACTCCTGCGATCACGACTCGGCGCGCGGAAGGGCGATCCAGCCGACGCGGGCGACTCCGGGCCGGGGGAAGTCGACGCGGTGCGTCATCAGGAGCCCGCCGGCGAGGCCGAAGAGGTCGCCGCCGAGCCGCGTCGCCGGGTAGGCGGGCGAGGCGAGGCTCGCCCCGGTCACGGGGTCGACCTCGAACTCGCGGACGCGCAGGCCGTCCGGCCCTTGCTCGACGTGCGCCTCGGAGGAATCGAGCGCGTAGTGCCCGACGAGCTCCTCGCCGGGCCGCTCCTCGCCGTGTGGCAGGCCGGTGCTCGGAACGAGGCCGAGGGCCTGGACGACCCGGCGGATCAGCCCGCTGCCACGCCAGCTGTTCGTCAGCACGGCCAGCGCGAGCCGCTCCTCCGGCACGAGCAGCAGCAGCGTCTGGTAGCCCCCGACGGAGCCCTCGTGGTCGAGCGCGATCCGGCCTCCCTCGAGCTCGCGCACCCAGAGCCCGAGCGCGTACGCGCCGCCGAGCGCCTCCGCCTGCGGCTGTCGGAGCGCGGCCCGATCGGCCTCCCCGAGCGGGCCCGGCCCTCCGAGCTGGTGTTCCGCGAAGCGCAACAGGTCGCCGACGGTCGACCAGATTCCGCCCGAGGGATACCGCTCCACGGGGTACACGTCCACGGGCACCGGCAGGTGTCCGGTCTCGCCCTCCTGGACGTGGCCGCGCGCCGGCTGGGCCGGCTCCTCGTAGCCGGTGTCGCCGAGCCCGAGCGGGTCGAGGATCCGCGCCCGCATCGCGCTCGCGAAGGAGTCACCGCAGGCGCGAGCGCACGCCTCGCCCACGGCCCAGTAGCCCGCGTTGCTGTACGACCAGAGTCCGGACGCCGGTTCCGGGAGCGGCTCTGCCGACTCCTGGCGCAGGCCGGCGGTGTGGGAGAGCAGCGCGCGGGCGCTCGCCACGCCGAGCACGGGCTCGTCGAGGTCGAGGCACGACACGGCGAGCGACGCCGTGAACATCTTCGACACCGACGCGATCCGGAACGGCGTCTCGGACGTCACCGGCTCGCCCCTCCCGAGCTCGAGCTCGCCGTCGGCGGCGAGCTCGAGCCAGCCGTCCGACAGGAGTCCGGCGGCGACGCCGGGCACGCCGGTGCGTGCGCGTGCCGCGCGCACGATCTCGGCCAGGCCTCCGGGCGGAAACGCGATTCCCATGCGGAATCCGCTACCCTACCCGGCGACCCAGACCCGGCTCGCCGTTGCTTTCCTTGGGCGCGGCGCGCGGAGACTCGGGAGACAACGATCGAGGAGGCTCGATGGCCCTCACCAAGGAAGCCAAGCTGGAGATCATCAAGAAGCACGGCCGCGGCGAGGCCGACACCGGCTCGCCGCAGGTGCAGATCGCGATGCTCACCCGTCGCATCAACGAGCTGACGGAGCACCTTCGCACCCACAAGCACGATCACTACTCCCGCCGGGGGCTGCTGAAGCTCGTCGGCCGGCGCCGCCGCTTCCTGAACTATCTCCAGAAGCACGATCTCGAGGGCTATCGGGCTCTCATCAAGGAGCTCGGCCTGCGCCGGTAGCTCCTCAAGCCCAATGGAGGGCGGAGGTTTGAGCGAGTCCCGGCAGGCGGGGACTGACTCAAACTCCCGCCCTCCACACAGCAAGACGAAGAGTGGAGGACAATCGAATGAGTATCGCGACCGAGCGCCGGGCTCAGGTCTCCGTCCAGATCGGGAACCAGGAGATCAGCTTCGAGACCGGCAAGCTCGCGAAGCAGGCGGACGGGGCCGTCGTGGTCCGCTCCGGCGACACGATGGTGCTCGCCACCGCCCAGGGCCGCACCGAGGCGCGCGAGGGAGCGGACTTCTTTCCGCTCACCGTCGACGTCGAGGAGCGGATGTACGCCGCCGGCAAGATCCCGGGCGGCTTCTTCAAGCGCGAAGGGCGCCCCACCGAGCGGGCGATCCTCACCGCGCGCATGATCGACCGCCCGATCCGGCCGCTGTGGCCGAAGGGCTTCAAGAACGAGGTGCACGTGGTCTGCACCGTGCTCTCGGCCGACATGGTCACCGCACACGACATCCTGTGCATCAACGGCGCCTCCGCCGCGCTGATGATCTCGCCGCTGCCCTTCCTCGGGCCGGTCGGCGCGGTGCGCGTCGGGCTGATCGACGGCAGGCTGGTCGTCAACCCGACGCTGCAGGAGGTCGAGGAGGACAGCTCGCTCGACCTGATCGTCGTCGGCACCAAGGACGCCCTGACGATGGTCGAGGCCGGCGCGGAGGAGATCCCCGAGGAGACGATCCTCGAGGCGTTCGAGCTCGCGCACGGCGAGATCGTGAAGCTCTGCGAGGCGCAGGAGGACCTGCGCCGCCAGGTCGGCAAGCCGAAGTGGCTCGACCTGGAGCTCTACGCCGAGCTCGAGGGCGAGCACGGGCACACCGTGTGGGAGCGGATCCAGGCAGCCGGCCTCCGGGAGGCCGCCGCGGTCGTGGACGAGCTCGTGGAGCAGCTCGCTCCCCCGATCACGATGGACTCGACCGACGAGGACATGACCCGCCAGACTCAGGCCCGCTGGGCGCTCCAGATGCTGCTCGAGAAGCAGCGGATGGCCGCCGTCGAAGGCCCCGTGCGCGAGCAGTTCAGCACCGACCTGAAGGCGCTCACCGACGCCGAGCAGGACTCGAAGCAGCTCCGCTCGGCGAAGCGGAGCCTCCTGTTCGAGCGGATCGGCGAGGAGCTGGAGCTCCCGTTCCCGGTCGGGCAGGCCCAGACGGACCCCGAGACCGGCGAGCAGCTGCCCGCCGCCAAGGACGGCGTCACCCGCTCCTACGTCAAGAAGGCCTGCGAGGCGATCTACAAGGACCTCGTGCGCCAGAAGATCGCCGTCGAGAAGCGGCGCCCGGACGGCCGTGCCACCGACGAGATCAGGCCGATCGAGATCGAGGTCGGCGTCAACCCGCGCGCGCACGGCTCCGGCCTGTTCCAGCGCGGCCAGACGCAGATCCTCACCTCGCTCACGCTGGGCACCGCGAAGGAGGGGCAGCGGATCGACGACCTCTCCCTCGAGGCGGAGCGCCGCTACATGCACCACTACAACTTCCCGCCCTTCTCGGTCGGGGAGACGGGCTTCATGCGCGGCCCGAAGCGACGCGACATCGGCCACGGCGCGCTCGCGCAGCGGTCGCTCGAGCCGGTGATTCCGTCGCCGGAGGAGTTCCCGTACACGATCCGCGTCGTCTCCGAGACGCTCGAGTCGAACGGCTCCTCGTCGATGGGCTCGGTCTGCGGCTCGACGCTCTCGCTGATGGACGCCGGCGTGCCGATCAAGGCGCCGGTCTCCGGCATCGCGATGGGCCTCGTCAAGGAGGGCGAGGACTACGTCATCCTCACCGACATCCAGGGCGCGGAGGACCACCTGGGCGACATGGACTTCAAGGTCGCAGGCTCGCGGGCCGGCATCACCGCGCTCCAGATGGACATCAAGATCACCGGCGTCACGCAGGAGATCATGCGGAACGCGCTCGAGCAGGCGAAGCGGGCGCGCGAGTTCATCCTCGACAGGATGCTCGAGGTGATCCCGGATTCCCGCACGGAGCTCGCGAGCCACGCGCCGCGGATCACGTCCGTCCAGATCAACCCGGAGCAGATCGGGCTCGTGATCGGCAAGGGCGGCGAGACGATCCGCGGCCTCGAGTCGGACTACGACGTCCAGGTCGACATCGAGGAGGACGGCACGATCCTCATCTACGCGACCGAGGGCGACAAGGCCGAGGCGGCGATCTCTGCGATCAAGGCGCTGACGAAGGAGCCGGAGGTGGGGGACACCTACACCGGCAAGGTCGTCAAGACGACCCAGTTCGGCGCCTTCGTCGAGCTGAAGAAGGGCACGGACGGGCTGCTCCACGTCTCGAACGTCGGTCCCGGCCGGGTCGGCCACATCGAGGACGTCATGGCCCGCGGAGACGTCGTGGACGTTGTCGTCCAGGAGGTCGACAAGGCCCGTGGCCGCATCGGCCTCAAGCTCGTCGCCAAGCACGAGAACGACACGCTCGTCCAGCCCGAGGAGCTGATCGAGCGGGCGAAGAACGCGCCGCCGCGGCCTCCGGAGGAGGACCGCCCGCGGCGCGGCGACGACCGCGGCCGCCGTGGTGGCGGCGGCGGCGGGCGTGGGCGCGGCCCACGCCGTGAGGGCAACGGCGACGACTAGGCGCGGCGAAGGCGGGCGGCGGCGCGGGCCGTCCGCCTTCTCCCAACCCCTGCCGCGCCTCGTGGTCGAGGCGCTCGTGATCTTCGGCGGGCTCGCGGTCGCGGCGCTGCTGATCTACCACTTCACCGTCCACACGATCCGCAACACGCGGCCGCTCGGCGGCCCCAACGTGGACGTCTCGCACGTCTCGGGCGTCCAGAGCCAGGTGTCGGTGGCCGTCGACCCGCGGCGGCCGCGTGTCCTGCTGGCGGCGTCGAACGACAGCGACCTCGAGACGCTGCGGATCTACTCCTCCACGGACGGGGGCTCGACCTGGAAGAGCAGGCGCGGGCCGCCCGCGCCGGGCGGGTCGTGCGCGCACGGCGAGCCGCGGGTGGCGATCGACGGCGCCGGCCGCGAGTATCTCGCCTTCCTCGCCGGGGAATTCTGCGGCGACGAGCTGACGCCGTATCTCGTGGTCGCCGAGCGTGACGGCCCCGATGCGCGCTGGCGGCTCACGCGCGTGACGCGTTCCTCCTGGAAGTACGGCTTCGACGACGGTCCGGCGCTCGCCGTCGACGACCGCAGCGGCGTCGTGTACGCGGCCTTCGTCCACAGCCTCTCGCGGACGCGGGCGACGATGGCCGTCAGCTCGAGCCGCGACCATGGGCGCACGTGGTCGGCGCCGACGGAGGTCTCGGAGTCGCTGCTGCGCCCGCACCTCGCGAGCGTCGCCGTCGGGCCCGGCGGCGAGCTCTACGCGGCCGGGATCGACGCGAAGCTCGGCGTCTGGGTCGCACGTTCGACCGACGGCGGGCGGACGTTCGACTCGCCGCGCGCGGTCGCGTCGCTCGACCAGAACCCGGCTCTCGACTGCGCGCTCGCCGCCGACTCGCCGGTGCCGCGGGAGCAGACCCGCTGCCTCGGCCCGAGCCCGACGGTCGTCGTGCGCGGCGCCGACGTTGCCGTCTTCTATGCCGACGGCGGCGGCAACGGAGCCGGCGACGTCTTCGTGCGCGTGCTCGACCGCGGGCTGCGGCCGCGCTTCCGCGCCCAGGTGAACCCGCGTGAGCAGAAGCCGACGCAGCAGTTCCTCCCGGTCGCGGCCGTCGATGCGACGACGGGCGTCCTCTGGGCGTGCTGGTACGACACGACCTTCGACCCGCACGCGCACCGCGCCTGGTTCACGTGCTCCGCCTCCCGCAGCGGGCGCGCGTGGGCGCCGCCCGAGCGCGCTTCCGAGCAGTCGAGCCCACCGGACGCGCTCTATGCGGACGGCGGCCACTACGGGCTCTACGCGGGTCTCGTCGCCGCCGGCGGGATCGCGCATCCGATGTGGATCGAGCTGAGCCGCCTCGAGTTCGAGGAGGACATCTTCACGGCGGCGCTCCGCGAGCGCAGCGAGCTCACCCGAAAGAGGTAGGCCGACTACCCGGAAGCGTTCACGCGCGACGTCGCCGAATGCCGATGCAGGGAGGGGCCCGCAACCCCCGCCGCTGTGGCACAACCATCGCTTCCGCCCATCTCGCCTCTCCGAGGCCTGCTCGAGGTCACCCGGCTCCTGCGTGCCGAGGAGGAGCTGCCGGAGCTGCTCGCGGCGATCGCGCGCACGATCGGCGAGTCGCTCGGCTACCGCTGCGTCGCGGTGAACCTCTACCGGCCCGAGTGGGACGACTTCTGCGTCAGCACCGTCCACGGCGGCGAGGCCGCCCGCACGACGCTGCTCGGCCGCATCCGCGCGGGTCGAGGACTGGGACGCCGCTCCTCGACGAGGGCTTTCTCCGCCGCGGCGCGTTCGTCGTGCCCGCAGGAGCGGTGGACTGGGACGCGGTCGGCCTCACGTACGTACCCGCCGTCGAGCCACGGGCGACCGGCCCGAACGCGTGGCGACCCGAGGACGCGCTGTTCGTGCCGATGCGCGGCGCCGACGGGACCATGCTCGGAATCCTCTCCGTGGACGAGCCCGTCGACGGCATGCGCCCCACCGACGACGAGCTGGACGTGCTCGTCGCGCTCGCCGACCACGCGGCGCTCGCCGTGGAGGCCGCACGGGAGGCGGCCGACTCGGCCCGGCACCAGCGCGCCCTCGAGGAGCTGCTCGCCGTCTCCTCGGGGCTCACCGGCGAGGTGGCCGCCGACGAGATCCTGCGCCGCGTCTGCAGCCGGCATCCGCGAGGCGCTCGGCTTCCGCAACGTGTGCGCCGCGCTGGTCGAGCCCGGCAGCGGGTGGCTCGTGCCGCACGCCGCGGTGGGCTGGGGCCTCGACGACCCCGCGCTCGCCGGACGGCTGCTCCTCGCCGACCGTGGAGCCGCTCTTCGACCCGGCGTTCGAGGTCTCGGGCTGCTACCTGCTCCCGGACGACGCGGCGCGCCTGCGGATCGACTCGGAGATGAACGTCTATGCGTCGCAGCTGAACGGGCGCGGCCCGAAGGCGTGGAACCGGCACTGGCTGCTCGTCCCGCTCCATGCCGGCGAGGGTGCGCCGCCGCTCGGGGTGATCTGGGTCGGACGACCCCGAGGACCGGCTGCTGCCCTCCGCCGACCGGCTCCAGGCGCTGCGGATCTTCGCGAACGAGGCCGCGGCTGCGATCGTCTCCGGCCGCGACCTCGACGAGCTGCGCTTCCTCGCCGACCACGACCCGCTCACGCGGCTGCTGAACCGGCGCGCGTTCGTCGAGCGGCTCGACGGGGAGGTGGCGCGGGCCACGCGCTACGGCCGCCCGTTCGGCGCTCGTCGTCGCCGACCTCGACGGCTTCAAGTCGCTGAACGACCGGCACGGGCACCCGGCCGGGGACGAGGCGCTGCAGGGCTTCGTCGGCTCGTGCTCTCGCGGCCGCTCTGCGGCGTCCGACGACGCCTTCCGGATCGGCGGGCGACGAGTTCGCGCTGCTGCTCGCCGAGGCGTCGGAGAGGACGCGCGCGAGGTCGTCGAGCCGCACCGCACGCGCCTGCTCGCCGGGGTCGAGGACGCCCGGCTCGCCGGGGTCGCGCGCGAGCTTCGGCTGCGCCTCGTGCCCGGAGGACGCGCTCGACGCGCAGGCGCTCTTCCGGCTCGCCGACGAGGCGCTCTACGAGGCGAAGCGCAACGGCGGCGGCGTCGAGTTCGTCGCCTGACGCCGCCCCGGGCCGCCGCGACCGCCGGTACGATCGCCTCGTGCAGAAGTACGTCCTCTCGGAGCTCGACTCGGGCGAGCGCGTGATCTCGGAGAAGGTGCCGAGCGTGCGCTCGGTCGCGCTCGGCTTCTGGATCGGCGCCGGCTCGCGCGACGAGCGCGACGACCGCGCGGGCGTCTCGCACTTCATCGAGCACCTGCTGTTCAAGGGCTCCCGCTCGCTTCGACGCGCAGCAGATCGCCGAGACGTTCGACGCGATGGGCGCCGAGCTGAACGCCGCCACCTCGCGCGAGCACACGGTCGTCTACGCGCGCGTGCCCGACCGGCACGTCGAGGAGGCGCTCGCGGTGATGACCGACATGGTCTTCGCGCCCGCGTTCGCCGAGCTCGACCAGGAGCGCGAGGTCGTGCTCGAGGAGATCGCGATGTACGAGGACACGCCGCAGGAGCTCGTCCACGACCTGTTCTCCGAGGCGGTCTTCGGCGACCACGCGCTCGGCCGGCCGGTGATCGGCACCGCCGAGGTGATCTCGGGCGTCAGCCGGCGCGCGCTCGCCGCCTACCACCGGACGATGTACACGCGGCGGGAACATCGTCGTCGCCGCCGCCGGGAACATCGCGCACGACCGGCTCGTCGCGCTGCTGCAGCGCTGCGAGCGGCGCAGCGGCGCTCCGCGCACGGGCCGGGACGCGCGTCCGGCGGCCGCTCGGCCGCCAGCCGCCGCCGGGGCTCCGCTTCCAGCGCAAGGACACCGAGCAGTACCACCTCTGCCTCGGCGCGACCGGCATCTCGCGCTCCGACCGGCGCCGCTTCGCCGCCTCGCTGCTCGACTCGATCCTCGGCGGCTCCGCGTCGTCGCGCCTCTTCCAGGAGATCCGCGAGAAGCGCGGGATGGCGTACTCGGTCTACAGCTTCGGCTCGCAGTACACCGACACCGGCCTCGTCGGCGTCTACGTCGGCACGCGCGAGGAGAACCTCGGCGCGTGCGTCGAGATCTGCGTCGAGCAGATCGCCGAGCTCGCGGCGGGCAAGCTGCGCAAGGGCGAGCTGGAGCGCGCGAAGGAGAACCTCAAGGGCCGGATCATGCTCTCGATGGAGTCGACCTCGAACCGGATGAGCCGGCTCGGCAAGTCGCTGATCGCCGACACCGAGCTGCTGACGCTTCGAGCGGATCATCGCCGAGATCGACGCGGTCGACGAGGACGAGGTCGCCGAGCTGGCCGCCGTGCTGCTCGCGCCCGAGCGGCTCGCCGTCTCCGGCGTCGGGCCGGACGAGGGGCGTTTCCGCGCCGCCGTCGCGCGCGGCGAACCCGGGGCTGGCGGCCGGGCCGCGGCATGAGGCTCGCCTTCTTCGGCGCGGAGGGGAAGGTCGGGCGGGCGCTCGTCCCGGTGCTCGAGCGCGGCCGGCCACGAGGTGCACGGGATCGAGCTGGGGGAGGAGCCGACGTCGCGGGCCTCGACGCCGCCGTGGACTTCACGACGCCGGAGGCGGCGCCGGAGAACGTCCGGGCAGCGCTCGAGCAGGGCGTCTCCTGCGTCGTCGGCACGACCGGCTGGGCGCCGGCGCAGCTCGGGGCGCTCGCAGCGGAGCGCGGGCTGCGGCTGTTCGTCGCGCCGAACTTCTCGATCGGGGCGGTGCTGATGATGCGCTTCGCCCGCCAGGCGGCCGAGCACATGCCCCGCGCGGAGATCGTCGAGCTGCACAACGAGGCGAAGCGCGACGCGCCCTCGGGCACCGCGAAGGCCACCGCCGAGCTGATCGGCGGAGATCCCGTGATCCACTCGGTGCGCCTGCCCGGTCTCGTCGCGCACCAGGAGGTCATCTTCGGGGCCGAGGGCCAGCTCCTGACGATCCGCCACGACACGACGGGCCGCGAGTCGTTCGGCGACGGCGTCCTGCTCGCGCTCGAGAAGCTGCCGGAGCTGCCGCCCGGGCTCACGGTCGGGCTCGAGACGCTGCTCTAGCGGGCGCCGCCGACGTCGCGCCTGCTCGCAGCACCTCCCGGTACGCACGCACCGGTGCATGACCGGGCTCCGCCGGGCACACTCCCGGCATGTCGCCGACCGCCTGTCGAGCGTGAAGGTCGTCGTCCTCGGCGGGGGATCCACCGGCGAGCACTTCGTCGGGGCGCTGCGGCGGCTCGACGGCGAGGCGGAGATCGTCCTCGTCGAGGGCCGGCTCGTCGGCGGCGAGTGCTCCTACTACGCGTGCATGCCGACGAAGGCGATGCTCCGCGCCGCCGAGCTGTCGTCGTCACTGGAGCGCGCGCCGGGCCTGGCGCCGGAGCGGCCGGACGCCGCCGGCGTCTGGTCGTGGCGCGACTGGGTGACGAGCGACTGGGACGACTCGGGGCAGGTCGAGTGGCTCGGGTCGCAGCGGGCGCGGCTCGTCCGCGGCGAGGCCCGCGTTGCGAGGCCCGGCGTCGTCGCGGCGGGCGGGGAGGAGCTGCCCTACGACCGGCTCGTCGTCGCCACCGGCTCGCGCCCGGCGATCCCGCCCGTGAAGGGGCTGGACGAGGTCGAATACTGGACGAACGTCGAGGCGACGAGCACGCACGAGATCCCGGAGAGCCTCGCCGTGATGGGTGGCGGCCCGGTTGGCTCGGAGCTGGCGCAGTTCTTCGCCCGGCTCGGCTCCCGCGTGACGGTGATCGAGCGGGGCGAGCGGCTGCTCGGGCGCGTCCACGGCGACGCGGGCGACCTGATGGTCGAGACATTCCGCTCCGAGGGCATCGACGTGCGCACCGGCGTGGGCGTCGAGCGTGTCGAGCCGGGCGTGCGCGTGCACCTCTCCGACGGGAGCGCGGTCGAGGCGGAGCGGCTGCTCGTCGCGACGGGCCGCCGGCCGAACGTCGAGGAGCTCGGGCTCGAGCAGCTCGGCGTCGAGATCGGGCACGGGGGATCGCGGTGGACGAGCGGCTGCGCGCGGCGGAGGGCGTCTGGGCGATCGGCGACGTCAACGGGATCGCGCTGTTCACGCACGTCGGCAAGTACCAGGCACGAGTTGCCGCGGCGGACATGGCCGGGCGGGGCGCGAAGGCGGACTACCGCGCGATTCCGGCCGGGATCTTCACCGACCCCGAGGTCGCGACCGTGGGGCGCACCGACGGCGACGGGCTCGTCTCCGCGCGCTGGGAGCTCGGCCGTGCCGCGGCTCTCGACCTACGAGAAGCCGAAGCGGGACGGCTTCCTGCGCCTGTTCGCCGATCCGGGCGAGCGGATCCTCGTCGGCGCGGTCTGCGTCGGCCCGCAGGCCGCGGAGTGGCTCGGCCAGCTCACGCTCGCGATCCGCGCCGCGACGCCGATCGAGGTGCTCCTGGACACGATCCAGCCGTACCCGACCTTCTCCGAGGGGATCTTCCTCGCCCTGCGCGAGCTCGACGACGCCCTCGCGGGCGCCTGACGCCGCGGCGCTCTCCGGTGCCCGGCACACGGTCTCCGCCCAGCGCGGCCTCCCGCCGAAGCCGTAGACTCCGGCCATGCTCGGCGAGGTCCTGACCGCGATCGTGACGCCGTTCCGCGACGACGGCTCGGTCGACCTCGACGCGTTCCGCGAGCTCGCCGGCTTCCTCGTCGACAACGGCTCCGACGGGCTCGTCGTCGTGCGGCACCACCGGCGAGTCGCCGACGCTCTCCGACGACGAGAAGCTCGAGCTCTTCGCGGCCGCCCTCGACGCCGTCGGCGACCGCGCCACCGTCGTCGCCGGCACCGGCACGTACTCGACCGCGCACTCCGTCCACCTCACGGAGCGGGCGCACGAGCTCGGCGTGGACGGCTACCTCGTCGTCACGCCCTACTACAACAAGCCGCCGCAGCGCGCGATCGTCCGCCACTTCGAGGAGGTCGCCGCGCGCCACCGACCGGCCGGTCGTCGTCTACAACATCCCGGGCCGGGTCGTCGTCAACATCGAGCCCGAGACGATCGCGCGATCTCGCCGAGATCGCGAACATCGCCGCCGTCAAGCAGGCGCACGACGACCTCGCGCAGGCGCGGTTCATCGTCGAGGAGACGCGGCTCGACCTCTACGCCGGCGACGACAACCTGATCTTCCCCTTCCTCGAGCTCGGCGGCGTCGGCGGCATCTGCGTGCACACGCACGTCTGGGGGCCGCAGACGAAGGAGATGGTCCGCCGCTACCGGGAAGGCGACGTCGAGGGCGCCCGCGCGCTGAACGAGGAGATGGCGCCCGCGTACGACCTGCTGCGGATCCAGACGAACCCGATTCCGATCAAGGCGGCGCTCAACCTGCTCGGGCACGCCGTCGGCGGCTACCGGCTGCCGATGGTCGAGCCGACCGAGGACGAGCTCGGCCGGGTGCGCGCCTGCCTGGAGCGCGCCGGGCTGCTCTCCGCTGCCTCGCTCGTAGGCCGCAACTACACTGCCCGCGATGGGCATCTGCCGGATCATCCCGCTCGGCGGCCTCGGCGAGGTCGGCAAGAACATGACCGTCTACGAGGCGGAGGGCTCGATCGTCGATCGTCGACGCCGGCCTCGCGTTCCCGCGCGACGAGCACCTCGGCGTCGACCTCGTCCTGCCGGACTTCTCGTACCTGCGCGAGCGCGAGTCGATGATCCGCGGCGTCGTGCTCACGCACGGCCACGAGGACCACGTCGGCTCGCTGCCGTACCTGATGCGCGAGGTGCGCGTCCCGGTCGTCGTCGCGACGCGGCTGACGCTCGGGCTCGTCAAGTCGAAGCTCGACGAGCACGGGCTGCTGCGCGAGGCCGAGCTGCGCGAGATGTCGCCCGGACGACGAGCCGCTGCAGCTCGGGCCGTTCCGGATCGAGCTCGTCCGGATGGCGCACTCGATCCCCGACGCCGCCGCCGTCGTGCTCGAGACGCCCGGCGGGCGCTGCGTCCACACCGGCGACTACAAGCTCGACCACACGCCGGTCGACGGGCAGCGCACCGACGTCGGCAAGCTCGCCGAGGTCGGCAACCGCGGCGTCGACCTGCTGCTCGGCGACTCGACGAACGCCGAGCGGCGCCGGCATCACCGAGTCGGAGCGCGTCGTCGGCGAGGCCTTCCGCCAGATCATCCCGCAGCGCACCGGCCGGATCCTCGTCTCGTCGTTCGCCTCGAACGTGCACCGGATGCAGCAGGCGGCCGACGTCGCCGTCGAGTGCGGGCGCAAGGTCGCCTTCGTCGGCCGCTCGATGCGCAAGAACGCGAACATCGCGCGCAACCTCGGCTACATGGACGTGCCCGAGGACATGATCATGCGCCCGCACGAGCTCGCCGAGCTGCCGCCCGACCAGCAGCTCATCCTCTGCACCGGCAGCCAGGGCGAGCCGATGTCGGCGATGACCCGGATCGCCTACAACGACCACCCGCGGTCAGCGTGTCGAGCGCGGCGACACGGTGATCATCTCGGCGAAGCCGATCCCGGGGAACGAGCTGCGCGTCCACGACGCGATCAACCGGCTCGCGAAGATGGGCGCCGAGGTGCTGCACGAGGACAACGCGCCCGTCCACGTCTCCGGCCACGGCTGCCCCGAGGAGCTGCGCACGATCATCGGCGCTCGTGCGGCCGAAGGCGGTGATGCCGATGCACGGCGAGTTCCGGATGCTCGCCGCGCACGCGCAGCTCGCGCGCGAGGGCGGCGTCCCCGAGGACCGGATCATCCTCGCCGAGAACGGCACCGTCGTCGAGCTCGACTCGGAGACGGGGCCGCGCATCGTCGACCACGTCCAGGCGGGGATCACCTTCGTCGACGGGCTCGGCGTCGGCGACGTCCACGACGTCGCGCTGCGCGACCGGCGCAAGCTCGCCGAGGACGGCGTCCTGATCGTCGTCGCGACCGTCGCCTCGCAGAACGGCGGCGGCCTGACGGCGGCGCCCGAGCTGATCGCGCGCGGCTTCGGCGACGGCGGCCGAGCCGCTGCTCGACGAGCTGCGCGCGGAGGCGGCCCGCGTGCTCGAGCGACCTGCTCGCGCGACGACGTGACCGAGATCAAGCTCCTCCAGGAGCACCTGCACGACGGCGCTCGGCGGCATCGTCTACGACCGCACCGCCGGCGGCCGATGGTGCTGCCGGTGATCGTCGAGGTCTAGCGAGCCGGCGCGCGGCAGTCCGGCCTCCTCCGGACGACTACCGTGTACGTGTGCGCAGCCGACCGTCTCGACCTGGGCCGACGTGATCGAGGAGTGCGCCGCCGAGGAGCGCACGGCCTCGCGGCTCGTCGGCGCAGCTCCGCGCCTGCGAGATCGCCGCGCTCGCGTTCTGCCGCCTGCTCGAGCGCTGGGCGCGCGGCGACGCGCGGCCGCCGACTGCCGGGCGGCCGGCAGGCGGCGCTGCGCCGCGCCGCCGACCGCGTCGAGACGGCGCTGGCCGGGCTCGAGGAGCCGCTCGAAGCGCTACCTGCTCGAGCTCGAGGCGGAGGTGCTCGAGGGCCGCTCCTGGTACGGCGGGCCCGGGGCACGCGGAGCTGCTCGACTGGGAGCCGGTGCTCACGCGCGCCGGGGTGCGCGTCCGCCGGAGCGGGTCGCGCAGGCCTACCTCGAGCTCGCCGTGCTCGTCCGCGCGCTCGAGGGGCTGACGGCGGCGGCCGCGCGATCGAGGCGGCGCCCGACCGCGCCTCGCTCTGGGCCGGGCTCTTCGACCTGCGCGAGAACCTGCTCGGGCGCGCGCTCGACGACCTGCGCGCGCTCGCGGTCGCCTAGGCGCCGGCGCGACGCGCCGAAACACGCGTGGATAGGCTCGCGCCGTGAGCGCCGTCCGCCTCGCCGTCGTCGGCTCGATCAACCTCGACCTCGTCGCGCGCGCCGAGCGGCTGCCGCGTCCCGGCGAGACGGTCACCGGCGCGACGCTTCTCGCGCGATCCCGGGCGGCAAGGGCGCCAACCAGGCCGTCGCCGCGGCTCGTCTCGGCGCCGAGGTGCGATGATCGGCTGCGTCGGTCGCGACGCGTTCGCCGAGGAGGCGCTCGCGGGGCTCCGGCGAGGCGGGCGTCGAGCTCGAGCGCCTGAAGCGCGTCGACGGCGCCGACCGGGGTCGCGCTGATCACCGTCGACGCCGCCGGCGAGAACGAGATCGTCGTCGCGCCGGGCGCGAACGCCGAGCTCGGCCCGGACGACGTCGACCTGCCGCGAGGCCGACGGCGTCCTCTGCCAGCTCGAGATCCCGCTCGGACCGTCGCGACGCGCGCCGAGCTCGCGCGCGGGCGCTTCTTCCTCAACGCCGCCCCGGCGCGCGGCCCGGTACCTCGCCGCCGACCTCGACGATCGTCAACCGCTACGAGCTCGAGGCGCTGGGCGGGCGCGGACGGCTCGTCTGCCTGACGCTCGGCGCCGAGGGCGCCGTGCTGCTCGAGGACGGGGAGGAGGTCGCGCGCGCCGCGCCGCCGCCCGTCGACGCGGTCGACGGCACGGCGGCCGGCGACGCGTTCACCGCCTGCCTCGTCGTCTCGCTGCTCGAGGGCCGCCCGCGGGAGGAGGCGCTGCGCCGCGCGTGCGCGGCCGGCGCGCTCGCCGCCTCGCGCTTCGGCGCCCAGACATCGCTCCCGACCGCCGAGGAGGTGGACGCGCTCCTGTGAGCACGCCGATCCTGATCGACTGCGATCCCGGCCACGACGACGCGATCGCGATCCTGCTCGCGCTCGCCTCGCCCGAGGTCGAGCTGCGCGGCGTTACGACCGTCGCCGGCAACCAGACGCTCGACAAGACGACCCGGAACGCGCTGAAGATGCTCGAGCTCGCCGGCCGCACGGACATCCCGGTCGCGGCGGGCGCCGACCGCGCCGCTCACGCGAACGCTGCGGACGGCCGCCCACGTGCACGGCGAGTCGGGGCTCGACGGCCCCGACCTGCCGGAGCCCGCCACGCCGGTCGCGGACGTCCACGCGGCCGAGCTCCTGGCCGAGCTGATCGAGCCGGGGGTCGTGCTCGTCCCGACCGGGCCGCTGACGAACGTCGCGCTCCTGCTCGCGCGCCACCCGGACGTGCGCGACCGCCTGGACGCGGATCGTCTGGATGGGCGGCGCGATCGCCGAGGGGAACGTCACGCCGGCGGCCGAGTTCAACGCCTTCGTCGACCCCGAGGCGGCCGCCGCCGTCTTCGCGAGCGGGATCCCGCTGACGATGATCGGCCTCGACGTGACGCACATGGCGCTGTTCACGCGCGATCACGCCGAGCGGGTGCGGGGCGCAGGCGTCGCGGGCCGCTTCGTCGCCGAGCTGTCCGACTTCTTCCAGCGCTTCCACGAGGAGCGCTACGGCTTCGACGGCTCGCCGATCCACGACGCGCTGGCCGTCGCGCACGTGATCGACCCGACGCTCGTGACGACCCTGCACACGAACGTCGAGATCGAGACGGCGTCGCAGCACTGCGACGGGCGCACCGTCGTCGACCGCTGGCAGACGACCGGCGGGCCGCGCAACGCACACGTCGGAGTCGACGTCGACGCGGCGCGCTTCCTCGACCTGCTCTGCGAGCGGATCGCCTCGCTGCCGTGATCGCCTTCGCCGCGATCGCGCCGCACGGGGAGGTCGAGGGCGAGCCGGCGCTCCGGGACGCGATGGCGGAGCTCGGACGGCGCCTCGACGCAGCGACGGTGGACGCCGCCGTCGTCGTGACGCCGCACAACGTGCACGTCGAGGGCCACATCGCGGTCGTCACGTCGGCCCGGGTGGGGCGGGCGGAGACGGACCGGGTGCTCGCCGCGGCGGTGCTCGAGGCGCTGCGGGCGGACGGGCTTCCCGCCGTCGGCGTCTCGTACGGCGGCAACGACCCGGCGGAGGCGGAGATGCCGATCGACTGGGGAACGGAGATCCCGCTCGAGTTCCTGCGCGCGCCGAAGGTCGTCGTCGTCAGCCCGGCACGCGACCGCCCGCTCGCCGAGCATGTCCGGGCCGGCGCCGCCATCGCCGCCGCGACCCGCCCAAGCAACAGTCTGTTACAAGCGCCGCGGGTGGCGCTGATCGCGAGCGCCGACCACGGGCACGCGCACGACCCGGAGGGCCCGTACGGCTTCGACCCCGCCGCGTCGGCGTACGACGAGCGCCTCCAGAAGATCCTCCGCTCGGGGCGTCTCGACTTCGAGCCGCTCGGAGCGCTCGTCGAGGCGGCGAAGGCGGACTCGCTCTGGCAGCTCCTCGTGCTGCAGGGCGCGGTGGGGGAGGACGCCCGCGTCGACCTCCTCGCCTACGCCGCGCCGACCTACTACGGGATGCTCTGCGCCGAGGTCGGGCCGGCGTGAGGTTCGGCGTCTGCGTCCTGCCGACCCGTCCCCTGGACGAGGTGCTCGCGACCGTCGGGGAGCTGGACGAGGCCGGCCTCGAGACGATCTGGGTCCCCGACCAGCTCCAGCCGCGGCCCGGGCTGCGCTGGCACGAGGCGTGGACGCTGCTCGGCGCCGTCGCCCGCGAGACGCGCCGGGCGCGCGTCGGCCCGCTCGTCTCGCCGCTCACGCTCCGCAACCCGGCGGTGCTCGCCCGCGCCGCCGTGACGCTCGACGAGCTCTCCGGCGGCCGTGCGGAGCTCGGGGTCGGCGCCGGCGGCTCGCCGCTCGACGACGAGCTGGCCGGGACGCGCGGCGGCCGCGGCCTGCGCGTGTTTCTGGAGCGGATCGAGGAGGTCTGGCGGGACGAGCGCCTCGTCCCGAACCGCCCCGTCCCTCTGACGATCGGCGGGATGTCGGAGACCACGCTGCGCCTCGCCGCCGGGCGCGCCGCCCGCTGGTCGAGCTACGGCGGCGAGGGGGCGGAGCCCGCCGCGGCCGCGGACCTCGCAACGGCCCAGAACCGGCGGCTCGACGAGCTATGCGCAGAGGCCGGCCGCGACCCGCGGACGCTGCGCCGCTCGATCCTGATCGGCCACCTCTACGTGCGGGAGACGCCCTGGCGCAGCGAGGACGCGTTCCACGAGGTCGTCCGGCGCTGGGAGAGCGCCGGAATGGACGAGATCGTCTTCGTCCATCCGCCGCACGCTGCCATGCCCGAGGGCGCCGTCGAGCCCGGGCTGTTCGAGCGGCTCGCCCGTGAGGCGATGGCCGGACCACTCTGACGAGGGTGGGTTTCGTCCGACCCGCGAGCGACCATGCGTGAATGCACGCTCTCGCAGCGCTCGTCTCGGCCGCCGCGCTCGCAAGCGGCGGCACGCACGTCGCCGTTCAGCCCGCCGCCGCCGCGCGCGACGGGATGATCCGCGTCGCGGTGACCGGCGTGACGGCACCGGCCGCGTCCGTCCGCATCCGCGGCGGCCTCGCGAGCAGGGGTCGCTGGTTCGGCTGGGTGCCGCTCATCCCGACGGGGCCCGGCTCCTGGCGAACCGTGCTGCGCGCGCCCGGCTTCCTCGGCGTGTACCCCGTGGAGGTGCGCGCGGGCGGCCGCATCGTCGACTCGAACACCTTCGTGCGGATCCTCCCGCGCGGCTTCGCCGCCCGGCCCGGGTTCGCGAAGCCCGCCCTCGTCGCCGAGTGGTGGGCGCGGCTGGCGCCGCCGGGGGCGACGATCCGAAGCGTCGCCACCTGGCGCCGCGGCTTCTTCACCCACCGCGACGCCCGGCTGAACAGGCTGCTCGTCGTGCGCTACGACCTTCTCGGCGCCTGGCCGCAGCAGGACCTGCGCCGCGGGGCCGGGACGATCTACCTCAGCATCGCCCGCCTGGGCTACGCCGCGCCCTGGCGGCTGCTCGAGACCGTCCGGGCGCCGTAGGGAGGATCGCCCGCGCCGCGGGCGAACAGGGCCGCATGCCTCGCCGGAAGGGGAAGAGGAAGCTGCGTCCGAAGGTGCCGAGCCGCATCCGCAAGAAGAAGCGGACGCAGAAGGCACGCGCCCACCGGCATCCCGAGCTCTGGGGGCTCGGCTGCGTCGCGCTCGGCGTCTTCCTCGGCAGCATCCTCTATGCGGGCTGGGACGGCGGCTACGCCGGCGGCGCCCTCGCCGACGGCCTCGACTGGCTGATCGGCGCAGCGTCCTACGGGATGCCCGTGGCGCTCGTCGTCGTCGGCGGCCTGATGGTCGCGCGCAGCGCGCTCGTGGACGTCCGCCCGTTCCGCACCGGCCTCGTCGTGCTCTTCGCGGGGCTGATGATCGCGCTCGGCCGCGACCAGGGCGGCTACTTCGGCTCCCTGCTCGGCGGCGGCGTCGGGGTGGCGATCGGCGCCACCGGCTCGACGATCCTGGGGATCCTGCTTCTGCTCGTCGGCTCGCTGCTGCTCTCCGGCGCCTCGCTCGGCGCCATCCTGCGCCGCTCCGGGCGCGGCGTGCGCGTCGCGGCGGGGAAGGCCCGCCCCCGGCGCGCACGCGCGACCGAGGCGGAGCCGCAACCGTGGCCCGAGTCGGCAGCCGTCACGGTGCCCGCCCGCGCTCTGAAGCCCGTGGACGCGGAGGCGGCCTACCCGGACGTCGTCGGCGACGAGCACGCGCTCGAGCCCTCGCCGCTCGTGCACGGGGAGCCGGCGCCGCTCGTCACCGACCCGCCGACCCTCTTCGACGACCTCACGGCCGAGCACGCGGAGTACCGGCTCCCCGACGCCGGCGTCCTGCGCAGCTCGCCGGAGAACGGCGGCGCCTCCGAGGAGAAGTCGGCGCGCGTGGCCGACTTGCTCGTCCAGACGCTGGCGCACTTCGGCGTCGAGGCGCGCGTGATCGGCCAGATCTCGGGCCCGCGCGTGACGCGCTACGAGCTGCAGCTCGCGCCGGGCACGAAGGTCGCGAAGGTGGCGGGCCTCAAGGACGACCTCTCCTACGCGCTCGCGACGACGGAGATCCGGATCCTGGCGCCGATCCCCGGCAAGCAGGCCGTCGGCGTCGAGCTGCCGAACCTCGCGCCGAACCTCGTCACCCTCGGCGACATCTTCGACGAGCTGCCGGCGACCGCGAGCCCCCTCTCCGTCTGGCTCGGCAAGGACATCTCCGGCTCGGCCGTGTGGGCGGACCTCGCGCGGATGCCGCACCTGCTGATCGCCGGCACCACCGGCTCGGGCAAGTCCGGCTGCATCAACGCGCTGCTGACGTCGATCCTCCTGCGCTCGACGCCGGACGAGGTGCGGATGATCCTGATCGACCCGAAGCGGATCGAGCTCAACCACTACGAGTCGATCCCGCACCTGCTGACGCCGGTCGTCTCGAGCCCGAAGGAGGCGAGCGCGGTGCTCGCCAACTGCATCGCCGAGATGGAGCGGCGGTACGAGCGACTCTCGTCGGTGCGCGCGCGCAACCTGAACGAGGCGAACCGCGCCTTCCGGCAGCGCGGCGAGTCGACGATGCCGTACCTCCTCGTCGTGATCGACGAGCTCGCCGACCTGATGATGATCGCCCCGCAGGCGGTCGAGGACGCGGTGATCCGGCTGGCGCAGAAGTCGCGCGCGGTCGGCATCCACCTCGTGCTCGCGACGCAGCGTCCGTCCGTGGACGTGATCACGGGGATGATCAAGGCGAACGTCCCCTCGCGGATCGCGTTCGCGGTCTCGTCCCAGACGGACTCGCGCGTGATCCTCGACACCGGCGGCGCCGAGTCGCTGCTCGGGCAGGGCGACATGCTCTTCAAGCCGCTCGGCACCTCGCGGCTCCAGCGCGTCCAGGGCGCCTACGTGTCCGAGGAGGAGATCGCCCTCGTCGTCGAGCAGACGCGCCAGCGCGAGCAGGAGCTCGACGAGGGCTACCTCGAGCTGCCGGAGGTCTTCGCCTCGGACGACGGCGGGGACGAGCACGGCGACTTCGACCCGGACGACGACCCGCTGCTCGACAGGGCGATCGAGATCGTCCTCCAGACGCAGACCGCCTCGGTCTCGCTGCTCCAGCGCCGCCTGCGCGTCGGCTACACGCGCGCCGGCCGGCTCGTGGACATGCTCGAGCGCCGCGGCATCATCAGCGGCTACGAGGGCTCGAAGCCGCGGCGCGTGCTCGTGGACGAGGCGCAGCTGCACACGCTCGTCGCCCCTGACTAGCCCGTCTGCTCCGGCGCGGACGAGTAGATTGCGCCCGTGGCGCGGGTCGCGGTCGTGGGCAGCTACGGGGTCGGGATGACGGTGCAGCTCGACCGGGCCCCGGAGGCGGGGGAGACGGTCATCGGCCGCTCGTTCCGGACCGACCACGGCGGCAAGGGCTCGAACCAGGCGGTCGGCGCGGCGCGGCTCGGCGCCCAGGTGGACTTCCTCACCGCGATCGGCGACGACGCCTTCGGCCACGACGCGGTCGCACTCTGGCGGGAGGAGGGCGTCCGGGCCCAGCCGGTGGTCGTGGACGCCGCGACGATGTGCGCCCCGATCCTGGTCGAGCCGTCCGGGCAGAACCGGATCGTCGTTGTCCCGGGCGCGCTTGCGTGGTTGGGCCCTGAGCACGTGGATGCGTTCGCCGGCCGGATCGCCGCCGCCGACGTGTGCGTCGTCCAGCTCGAGATCCCGGTGGGGACGGCGCTGTACGCCCTCGAGACCGCACGCGCGGCGGGTGTCCGCACGATCCTCAACCCTGCGCCGGCGCCGCCGGAGCCGATCGCGCCGGAGGTGGACTACCTGACGCCGAACGAGACCGAGGCGCCCGCCGTGGCCGGGGCGCGCGGAACGCTCGTCCTCACCCTCGGCGAGCAGGGCGCGCGGCTCGGCGACGAGCTCGTGCCCGCGTTCCCCGCACGAGCGGTGGACACGACCGGCGCCGGGGACGCCTTCACCGCCGCGTTCGCCGTCGCGCTCGCCGAGGGTCTGCCCGACCGCGAGGCCGTCCGCTGGGGCTGCGCCGCCGGTGCGCACATGGTCGAGCACGAGGGCGTCGTCCCCGGCCTGCCGACCCGCGCCGAGCTCGAGGCGCGCCTCGCGGGGGTCGCCGCATGAGTCCCGTCCCGCTGATCGTCGACACCGACACCGCGGGCGACGACGTCACCTCGCTCCTGATCGCGCTCCGCCACCCACAGGCCCAGCTCGAGGCGATCACGATCTGCTGCGGCAACGTCCGCTTCGAGCAGGAGGTCGAGAACGCGCTCTACACCGTGGAGCAGGCCGGCCGCGGCGGCGAGGTGCCCGTCTACCCGGGCTGCGACCGGCCGCTCGCCGTGGACTGGGTCGGCGCCGAGTACGTGCACGGCCGGGACGGGATGGGCGACTCGGGCTTTCCACGGGCCGTGCAGCGGCCGGAGCCCGCGCACGCCGTGGACGAGCTCGTCCGCCGGGTGAACGAGCGCCCGGGCGAGCTGACGATCCTCGCCCAGGCGCCGCTCACGAACATCGCCGCCGCGGTCACGCGCGACCCGGCGATCGCACGGAAGGTGAAGAGGCTGTACGTGATGGGCGGCGGCACGGGCAACATCACGCCCGCCGCCGAGTACAACTTCTACGTCGACCCCGAGGCGGCGAAGATCGTCTTCCGGGCCGGCTTCCCGCTCACGCTCTTCACGTGGTCGCTGACGCTCTCGCACGGCGTCTTCTTCGACGACGACCTCGCGCGGATCCGCGCGCTCGACACCCCGCTGGCGCGCTTCTACGCGCAGTTCACTCGCAAGGCGGAGGCGTTCGAGCGCTCGGTCGGGGTCCCCGGCACGACGCACCCGGACTCGATGGTCGCCGCCGCGATCGTCGAGCCGTCGCTCGTCCGGCGGACGCGCGAGGTGGTCGTCGACGTCGAGACGCGCGGCGAGCTGACCCGCGGCTTCAGCGCGATCGACGTCAACGGCACGACCGGCCGCGAGCCGAACTGCACCCTCGTCGAGGACTACGACACCGCGGCGTTCCTCGAGCTGCTGCTGGAGGTGCTGGGCTGAGCTTCCTCCGCGCAGTCGGCGCCCCCGGCGAGGAGTAACGTTCCGGTTACCGTCCAGAGCTGAGGGGAATCGTCCAGTAGAACAAGGGGAATCGTCCAGTACAAGGGGGAATTCGCAGTGAGAGACGAGACTGCTCGTCGCGCTGCCGCTCGCCGTCGCTGCGGTGCTGCTCGCCGCGGGTTGCGGCGGAGGCGGTGGAGGGGCCACGACCTCCGGCGGCGCGACCACGCCCGCCGCGACGTCCGCCGCGGGCACCGCCGTCAAGGCCTGCCTGATCAGCGACGTCGGCCGCTTCAACGACAAGGGCTTCAACCAGTTCCAGCTCCAGGGCCTGCGCCGCGCCGCACGCGACCTCGGCGTCGGCCAGAGGGCGATCCAGTCGACCTCCGCGGGCGACTACATCCCGAACCTGTCCGCCTGCGCCCGCGACGGCTACGACCTGACGATCTCGGCCGGGTTCCTGCTCGCGGACGCGACGAACACGGTCGCGAAGCAGTTCCCGAACCAGCACTTCGCGATCACCGACTACGACGTCACCGGCCCGCCGTTCAACGGCAAGGCGATGAACGTCGAGGGTCTCACCTACGCGACGCAGGAGAACTCGTACCTGATCGGGTGCCTCGCCGGCCTGATGGTGAACAAGCAGGGCGGCACGCAGCTGATCGGCGCCGTCGGCGGCGTGAAGATCCCGTCGGTGGACAGCTTCCTCGCCGGCTACCAGGCCGGCGCGAAGAAGTGCAACCCGAAGATCAAGGTGGTGATCGGCTACTCGCAGGACTTCGTCGACCAGGCGAAGTGCAAGACGGTCGCCGAGAACCAGATCGCGCAGGGGTCGCAGGTCGAGTTCAACGTCGCGGGCGGCTGCGGCCTCGGCACGCTCACCGCCGCGAAGGAGAAGGGCGTCTGGGGGATCGGCGTCGACGTCGACCAGGCGTTCCTCGGCAAGCACATCCTCACGAGCGCGGTCAAGCGCGTCGACCAGGGCATCTACCTGGCGATCAAGTCCGTCCAGGACGGCTCGTTCCAGGGCGGCCAGAACGTCGTCTACAACCTGGAGAACGACGGCGTCGCACTCGGGAAGATCAGCCCGCAGGTGCCGCAGTCGTTCCTCGACCGGATCGACCAGCTCAAGCAGCAGATCATCAACGGCGACATCACGCCGCCCGCCACCGTCGCGGGCGGCTGAGCCGCGCCCGTGCCTCCGGGGGCCGGGCCCGTCCCGGCCCCCGGAGGCGCCTGCGAAGAACCCGTAGTTCCCCGGGTTGAAATCGGCCCGAGCCTGTTTAGGATCCCGGACGGAATCGACACGGGTCGAGCAAACAGGAGGGCATCAGTGAAGAAGTGGCGAATCGCGGCGCCGATTGCGGCGCTCATGACCGTGGCCGTCGTTGCGGTCACCGTCGTGGCCTCAGGGACTGCGGCAACGTCGACGAGGTCGGCCTCATACAGCGCGGGGCTCGTCTCCGACGTCGGGCGCTTCAACGACAAGGGCTTCAACCAGCTCCAGCTGATAGGGCTGAAGTTCGCGGCGAAGAAGATCCCCGGCCTGCAGACGGCCGCGATCGAGTCGCACTCGGCCGGTGACTACCTGCCGAACTTCGCCTCGCTCGCGCGCAAGGGCACCGACATCATCATCGGCGCCGGCTTCCTGCTCGCGAACCAGGAGGCGACCGTCGCGAAGCAGTTCCCGAACACGAAGTTCGCGATCACCGACTACGACGTGTCGGGCGCGCCGTTCGACGGCAAGAAGTCGCCGAACGTCGAGGGCCTCACCTACGCGACGCAGGAGAACTCGTACATGATCGGCTGCCTCGCGGCGATGATGGCGAAGAAGCAGGGCGAGAACACGATCGGCGTCGTCGGCGGCGTGAAGATCCCGCCGGTGGACACGTTCCTCGCCGGCTACATCGCCGGCGCGAAGAAGTGCGTCCGGAACACGAAGATCCTCGTCGGCTATTCGCAGGACTTCATCGACCAGGCGAAGTGCAAGACGGTCGCCCAGAACCAGATCGACCAGGGCTCCGTCGTCGAGTTCAACGTGGCGGGCCCGTGCGGCCTCGGTACCCTCGACGCGGCCAAGGAGGCCGGCATCTGGGGCATCGGCGTCGACACCGACCAGGCGTTCCTCGGCAAGCACATCCTCACGAGCGCGGTCAAGCGCGTCGACCGCGGCATCTACCTCGCGATCAAGGGCGCGAAGAACGGGACCTTCCACGGTGGAGGGAACCTCAACTTCAACCTGAAGAACTACGGCGTCGGCCTCGGCAAGGTCTCGAAGGCCGTGCCGGCTTCGTACCTGAAGAAGATCAACCAGCTCCGGAAGCTGATCGTCGCCGGCAAGATCAAGCCGCCGGTGAACGTGCCGAAGGGCTACTAGACAGACCGAGTCGATCGGAGGGCGGGCTTCCGGGCCCGCCCTCTGGCTCGGTCCCTAGACTGCGCCCCAGCGTGGCTGACCCCGCGGCCAACCCCGACGTGCCCGTCCTCGAGCTTCGCGGCATCACGAAGCGCTTCCCGGGCGTTCTCGCCAACGACCGGATCGACTTCGACCTCCGCCGCGGCGAGGTGCACGCGCTGCTCGGCGAGAACGGCGCGGGCAAGTCGACGCTGATGAACATCCTCTACGGCCTCTACCGGCACGACGAGGGCGAGATCCTCCTCAACGGCAGGCCGGCCGACATCTCCTCTCCGCACGAGGCGATCGACGCGGGGATCGGGATGGTGCACCAGCACTTCATGCTGATCCCGGTGATGACGGTGGCCGAGAACATCGTGCTCGCCGCAGAGCCGCGCACCGCCGGCTTCCTGCTCGACACGGCGGGCGCCGAGCGCCGCGTGCGCGAGCTCGCCGACCAGTTCCGCTTCGCGATCGACCCGCACGCGCAGGTCCAGGACATCACCGTGGGCCAGCAGCAGCGGGTCGAGATCCTGAAGGCGCTCTACCGGCAGGCGGACATCCTGATCCTCGACGAGCCGACCGCGGTGCTCACGCCGCAGGAGGCGGTCGAGCTGTTCGAGATCCTCCGGCGCCTCGTCGCCGAGGGCATGTCGGTGATCTTCATCTCGCACAAGCTCAACGAGGTGCTCGACATCGCCGACCGGATCACCGTCCTGCGCCGCGGCAAGAAGGTCGACACCGTGCCGCGCGAGGGCGCCACCGAGGCGGGCCTCGCGCGGATGATGGTCGGCCGCGAGGTGCTGCTCCACGTGGACAAGGGGCCGGCCTCGCCGGCCGGGGAGCTGCTCCGGGTCGAGGACCTCCACGTCGTGGACGACCGGGGCCTCGAGGCCGTCAAGGGCGTCTCGCTCGAGGTGCGCGGCGGCGAGATCGTCGCAGTCGCCGGCGTGGACGGGAACGGGCAGACCGAGCTGATCGACGCGATCACGGGGCTGCGCAAGCCGGCCTCGGGCCGCGTCGCGATCGCCGGCAAGGACCTGACCGGGGCGACCGCGCACCGCTTCCTCGACGAGGGGGAGGGCCACATCCCCGAGGATCGCCACCGGCGCGGCCTCATACTCGACTTCACGCTCGCGGAGAACCTCGTCCTCCACGACTACCAGAAGGCGCCGTTTGCGCGCACGGGCTTCCTCAACCCACGCGCGATCGCCGACTCCGCACGCAGGCTCCTGCGCGAGTTCGACGTCCGCGGCGGCTCGCCGGCGACGCGGGCGTCAGCGCTCTCGGGCGGCAACCAGCAGAAGGTCGTCGTCGCGCGCGAGGTCGGTCGCGACCCGCGCGTGCTGATCGCCGCGCAGCCCACGCGCGGCCTCGACGTCGGCGCGATCGAGTTCGTGCACCGCCGCCTCGTCGAGCAGCGGGACGCCGGCAAGGCGGTGCTCCTGATCTCGCTCGAGCTCGAAGAGGTGCTCTCGCTCGCCGACCGGATCCTCGTGATCTACGAGGGCCGGATCGTCGGCGAGTACGACCCGTCCGTGACCGAGGAGGAGCTCGGCATCGCGATGACCGGCGGCGGCAGGCAGGAGGTGAGCGCGTGAGCGAGCGCGAGCCCGGGAACGGCCTGCCCGGCGAGGAGGCCGAGGGCCCGCCGGGCGCCGAGGGCGGCGAGTACGGGCCGAGCGTCGCCGAGCGGATGGCGTTCGCGCAGCGCGCGGGCGGCATGGTCGTGCCGGTGCTCACCGCCGTGATCGCGTTCCTCGCGGGAGGGCTCGTCGTGCTCGCCACCGGCCACAACCCGCTGAAGACCTACCGCGCGGTCTGGGACGGCACGGGCCTGAACTGGTTCTTCGAGGTCGGCAGCCACCACATCGGCGTGCCGTTCACGCACGCGAAGGTCTGGTTCCCCTGGGACACCTCGACGAACGGCCTCGCCGCCTTCAACCTGACGCAGACGCTGCTGCTGACGGGGACGCTGATCCTCACCGGCCTCGCCGTCTCGTTCGCCTTCCGCTGCGGGCTCTTCAACATCGGCGGCCAGGGTCAGTACATCACCGGCGCGATCGTGTCCGTCTGGGTCGGGTCCTCGTGGGCCGGGATGGCGAAGGGGCCGCACATCTTCCTCGCGATCGCGCTCGCCTGCGTCGCCGGGGCGACGCTCGCCGCCGTGGCCGGCTTCCTCAAGGCGACGGTCGGCGCGCACGAGGTGATCACGACGATCATGCTCAACTGGATCGCCTACTGGGTCGGCAGCTACGTGTTCGGCCGCGGCGGGCCGCTCCAGAACTCGACCGACATCTCGGTGCCGATCTCCAACGACATCACGCCGAGCGCCAAGCTGCCGGCGCTGTGGGGGAACCCGCAGCTCCAGGCGCTCCACGTGGGGCTCTTCATCGCGCTCGGAGCGCTCGTCGTCTTCTGGCTGACGCTGAACCGGACGACGCTCGGCTACCAGGTGCGCGCGGTGGGGTTCAACCCGGAGGCGGCGCGCTACGGCGGGATCAGCGTCGCCCGGAACTACGTCTACGCCATGGCGATCTCGGGCGCCTTCGCCGGCCTCGGCGGCGCGCTCGACATTCTCGGCTGGCAGTACCGGCTGGGCGTGCTCGACATCCAGGTCTCGAACATCGGCTTCATCGGCATCGCGGTCGCGCTGCTCGGGCGGAACACCGCCGTCGGCGTCGGGCTCGCCGGGCTCCTGTTCGGCGCGCTCGTCAACGGCACCTCGACGCGCGGCCTCGACCCGTCGGTCTTCCCGCCCGAGCTGGCCGGCAACCTGACGCTGATGATCCAGGCGCTCGTGCTGCTGTTCGTCGGCGCCGACGTGCTGATCCTCTCGATCTGGAACGCGAGGCGGAAGCTCTGGCCCGGCCGGCGCTCCGGCGACGCGACCCCGGAGGAGGCGGCGGCGTGAGCGCGATCGCCGCCGGCGCCGAGCGCCCCGCCGCGGGGCCGCGCATGGTCGCCCGCGCCGGGATCCTCCTCGGCGTGCTCGCGTTCTTCTTCGCGCTGCCGCCGGTGGAGGCCCAGGCGCGGTGGGTGCCGCTGCTGGTGGGGCTCTGCGGCGTCGCCGCAGGCATCTGGTCGGTCTCGCGCGGAGCGGGGCGGATCGCCTGGGGGGCGGTCGCCGTCGGCGCGCTCGGCATCTTCCTCGGCCTCCTCGCCACGCGCTCGGGCAGCGACCACCTCGACGCGGTCGTCGCGTGGGGCCCGCTCGTCGCCTCGACGCTGGTCTGGGCGACGCCGCTGACGTACGCGTCGATCGGCGGCATGTTCTCCGAGCGCAGCGGCGTCGTGAACATCGGCCTCGAGGGGATGATGCTCGCCGGCGCGTTCTTCGCCGCGCTCGGCGCGGACAAGTTCAACTCGTGGGGCATGGGCGTCCTCGTCGCCATGATCGCGGGCGGCTGCTTCGCGCTCGTGCACGCCTTCTTCGCGATCCAGCTGCGCGCCGACCAGATCGTGGGCGGCACCGCGATCAACTTCCTCGCGCTCGGCGTCACCGGCTACTTCTTCATCCAGGTCTACGGCGAGAACGGCACGCCGGGCGACCTGCCGCGGATCCCCAACATCGACGTCCCCTGGCTGAAGAACGTCGGCTTCCTCGGCGACGCGATCGGGACGCTGAACCTGATGATCTGGCTCTCGTTCGTGCTCCTGATCGTCGCGTACGTCGTGATGTTCCGGACGCCGGTCGGGCTGCGGATCCGCGCGGTCGGCGAGCACCCGCGCGCGGCCGAGACGGTCGGGATCTCCGTCTATCTGACCCGCTACGCCGCGGTGACCTTCTCGGGCGTGCTCGCGGCGCTCGGCGGCGCGTACCTCTCGATCGGCTTCGTCGGCTCGTTCGGCGAGAACATGACGGCCGGCCGCGGCTTCATCGCGCTGGCCGCCCTCATCTTCGGCAACTGGCGTCCGTTCGGCGCCTTCGCCGCGGCGGTGCTCTTCGGAGCCTCGACCGCGCTCTCGTTCCGGCTCGCCGTCTACTCCGACTCCGCCGCGGTGATCTTCCAGGCGCTCCCGTACGTGCTCACGCTGATCGCAGTGGCGGGCGTGATCGGTCGCTCGATACCTCCCGCCTCCGTTGGCCGCCCGTACGAGAAGCAGTAACCCGCGCGCGTCGCTCGCGCTGGTGCTCGGGCTGCTCGCGCTCGCCACGGTGCCTGCCGGCGTCGCGCTCTCGGAGCGCTCGCGCGCGATCACGCTCCTCGACGCTGCGTGGACGATCCCGGTCGCGGTCGCTCTCGGGGTGGCGGCGCTGCTCTTCGCGCGCGGGGCGCGGGGGAGGATCGCGGCGACGCTCGAGCGCGCCGGCGGCTCCGGGCGGATCCGGGCGGCGTGGCTCCTCGCCGTCGCGGGGCTGTGCGTCGCGGCGTCGGCGTCGATCGCCGTCGGCTTCTACGAGGTGCTGCTCCGGCTCGAAGGCTGACGGCGGCGCGAAGGGGCGGCCGGACGCCTCTACAATCGTGACGTGTTCGAGATCGGCAACAGCCTCCGCGAGGCCCGCGTCCGCCAGGGACTCGAGTACACCGAGGCCGAGCTGGCGACGAAGATCCGCGGCAAGTACATCCGCGCGCTCGAGGACGAGCAGTTCGCGATTCTGCCGGGCGAGACCTACACGAAGGGCTTCCTGCGGACGTACGCCGAGTACCTCGGGCTGGACGGCCAGCTCTACGTGGACGAGTACGTCTCCCGCTTCGTCGTCGAAGGGGCGCACGAGGAGACCCCGCTGCGGCGCCCACCGGGCCCGCGGCGCGACCGCGGCGTCGAGCGGCGCGTCGTCGTGCTCGCGCTCCTGGGAATCGCAGCCGTCGCCGCCCTCGTGATCGTCGCCTGGAAGTTCGGCGGCGACAGGTCCTCGACGCCCTCCGTCGTCGCGCCGCAGGGCTCGGGGACCACGGCGGCGGCCGCCGGGCTGCGGCTCAGCGGCGTCGGCCGGGGAAGCTACGTCGTCGTGCGCCGCAACGGCGCCAAGGGGAAGCTCCTGCTCCAGGGCACGGTTGCGCACGGCCGCGTCGAGCAACTCGACGGCGCGCAGTTCTACCTCTTCGTGCGGCGGCCCGCGGGCCTACGCGTCCGGCTCGCCGGGAAGGCCGTCGCGCTGCCGGCTCACCGGAACCTCAAGGTCGTGATCGCGCCCGACCGCACGACCCGCGTCGGCGGGTGAGCCGCCCCCGCGCGATCGTCGTCGTCACGGGCAGCGAGCTCGTGCGGGGCGAGCGCACCGACCTCAACGGTCCGTTCCTCGCACGTGAGGCGCTGCGGCTCGGGCTCGAGCCGGCGCGGATCGCGATCGTCGGCGACGACCCGGCCGAGCTCGAGGCCGCCCTGCGAGAGGGGCTGGCCGCGGACGCATGCCTCGTCTCCGGCGGGCTCGGGCCGACCCACGACGACCGCACGGTCGAGACCGTTGCGCGCGCCGCGGGGGTCCCGCTGGTCGTCGATCCCGGGCTGGAGCGCGAGATCGAGGCGGTCTCGCGGGCGGCCGCCGAGCGCCTGAGGCGCCCGTATTCCGACTTCGCCCCGGGCGTCACGAAGCAGGCGACGCGGCCCGAGGGCGCGCTCTCGCTGGGACTGGCCGGTACGGCGCCCGGGCTCGTCCTGCGCACAGATGGCGGCTGCGTCGTCGTCGTCCTGCCCGGCCCGCCCTCGGAGCTCCAGCGGCTGTGGCCGCGAGCGCTCGAGACGGAGCCGGTGCGGGAGCTGCTCGCGCACGCCCGACCTCCCGGACGGCGCGTGCTCCGCCTCTTCGGCGTGAGCGAGTCGGCGGTCGCCCGCGCGCTCGCCGAGGCCGGCGGCGACGGCGACGGGGTGGAGGCGACGATCTGCGCCCGCGACTTCGAGATCCACGTCGACCTCGTCGTCGAGCCCGGCGCCGAGGCGAGGGCGGACGCGCTCGAGGCCGCGTTCGTGGCGCCGCTCGAGCGCTGGCTGTACGCGCGCGACGAGCGGCCGATCGAGGAGCACGTCCTCGCGCTCCTGCGGGCGCGAGGGCTCGCGCTCGCGACGGCGGAGTCCTGCACGGGCGGGATGGTCGCCGCGAGGCTGACGTCGGTGCCGGGGGCGAGCGAGAGCTTCCTCGGCGGGATCGTGGCGTACTCCAACGAGCTGAAGACGCGCGAGCTCGGGGTGCCGGAGGAGCTGCTGGAGCGGCACGGGGCCGTCTCGGCGGAGGTCGCGGCGTCGATGGCGCGGGGGGCGCGGGAGCGGCTCGGCGCCGACGTCGCCGTGTCGGTCACCGGTGTCGCCGGGCCGGGCGGCGGCACGCCCGAGAAGCCGGTCGGCCTCGTCTACCTGCACGCGGAGGGCCCCGAGGGCGGGATCGGGCGCGAGCTCGGCTTCCCGGGCGACCGCGGGTCGATCCGCGCGCGCTCGGCCGTCGGCGCGCTGCATCTCGTTCGCCGCCTGCTGACACGAACTCCTGACGAAGCCGTATGACCTCCCGCGCTAGCGTGGGCGGAGATGACCGGCTCAGGCTCTTCCTCGCCCTGCGGCTCTTCCACGACGACCTCGACGCGCTCGTCGCGTGGCAGGCAGAGCGGCTGGACGGCGTCCGTGTCGTGCCCCGGGAGCACCTGCACGTGACGCTCGCCTTCCTCGGGCACCGGCCTCCGGAGGAGCTGGACGGGATCGTCGGCGTCCTGCGCGAGGCCGCCGCCGGGGCGGCGCCGGAGCAGCGGCTCACGCCGGTCCGGTACCGGGAGACGCGCAGCGTCGGGATGCTCGTGCTCGACGACGAGGGCGGCCGCGCCGGTGCCTTCGCGGCCGACGTGCAGGAGCGGCTGGAGAGGATCGGCGCCTACCGCCGCGAGGGGCGCCCGTGGCTGCCGCATCTCACGGTCGCGCGCTTCGGCGAGCGGCCCCGGCTGCGGCTCGAGCCGCCGGCCCGAACGTTCGTTCCGTCCGACGCTGCTGCTTATCTGTCACGACTGCGGCCGAGCGGGGCGCAGTACGAAGTCTTGGAATCGGTCGCGCTAGGAGGTCGATAGTGGACAGGCAGGAAGCACTCGACGTCGCATTGGGGCAGATCGAGCGCCAGTTCGGCAAGGGCTCGGTCATGAAGATGAACGACCGCGCGGCCGTCTCGGTCGGAGCGGTCTCCACGGGCTCGCTCGCGCTCGATCTCGCGCTCGGGATCGGCGGCCTGCCCCGTGGCCGCATCGTCGAGATCTTCGGCCCGGAGTCGTCGGGCAAGACGACGCTCGTCTACCACGTGATCGCGGAGGCGCAGCGGCGCGGCGGCATCTGCGCGTTCATCGACGCCGAGCACTCGATGGACCCCGCGTACGCGAAGCGTATCGGCGTCGACATCGACAACCTGCTCGTCTCGCAGCCCGACACCGGCGAGCAGGCGCTCGAGATCACGGAGCTGCTGATCCGCTCGGGCGCGCTCGACGTCGTGGCGATCGACTCGGTCGCCGCGCTGACGCCGAAGGCCGAGATCGAGGGGGAGATGGGCGACAGCCACGTGGGCCTGCAGGCGCGCCTGATGAGCCAGGCGCTGCGCAAGCTCGCCGGCACGCTCAACCGCACCGACACGATCTGCGTCTTCACGAACCAGCTCCGCGAGAAGATCGGCGTCATGTTCGGCAACCCGGAGACGACTCCCGGCGGCCGGGCGCTCAAGTTCTACTCGTCGGTCCGTCTGGACATCCGCCGCATCGAGACGCTGAAGGACGGCGTGGAGGCGTTCGGCAACCGCGTCCGCGTCAAGGTGGTGAAGAACAAGGTCGCGCCGCCGTTCAAGCAGGCGGAGTTCGACATCATCTACGGCTCCGGGATCTCCTGGGAGGGCACCGTGCTCGACTCCGGCCTCGAGCGGAAGATCGTCACGAAGTCCGGCTCGTACTTCAGCTTCGGCGACGAGCGGCTCGGCCAGGGCCGGCAGAACGCGGCCTCGTTCCTGCGCGAGCACCCGGACGTGACGCAGGCGATACTCAGGCAGATCCAGGCGGAGCTCGGCGACGAGCAGGTCGCGTCCGCGCGCCTGCTGCCGGCCGCCGCCGAGGAGGACGGCAGCAAGAACGGGAAGGCCGAGAAGGCGGAGGCCGCGCTCGCGGCCGCGGCCGAGTCGTAGGTCCTCGCCGTGTCCCTGCCGCCGACGGTCACCGGCCTGCGGGAGCGGCCGCGGGGGCGGGTCGAGGTGGAGCTCGACGGCGCGGCATGGCGGGTGCTTCCCGCAGACGTCGTCGTGCGTGCCGGGCTGGCCGCCGGGCGGCGGCTCGACCGCGACACCGCCCGGGTGCTCGCCCGGGAGCTGCGCCGCGCCGGGGCCCTCGCGCGCGCCACGCGGGCCCTGGCGGCGCGCGACCGCTCGCGGCGGGCGATCGAGGGCAGGCTCGAGCGTGCCGGGGTGCCCGCCGCCACCCGGACGGAGGCGCTCGGAACGCTCGAGCGGGCCGGCCTCGTCGACGACGTTCGCGTCGCCCGCTCGCGTGCGGAGTCGCTGGCCGCCCGGGGCTACGGGGACGCCGCGATCCGCAGCGACCTCGAACGGGAGGGGATCGACCCGGAGCTCGCCGCGGACGCCCTGGCCGCGCTCGGTCCGGAGCCGGAGCGGGCGCGGGCGCTGCTCGGCGCGGCGCCGCCCGACGCGCGCATGCTCCGCCGGCTCGCGGCGCGCGGCTTCGACTCCGAGACGGTCGCCGGCCTCGCGGAGTTTGCGGAGGACGCCTGATCGGCGCTAGGATCCAGTACACGTCACACCCGGCATTTTCTCCTGCATACCGAGAGTTTCCGAATTCGCAGCCCGTTGAGACCCGACTCGATCATCACTCCGAGAGCCAGACGCCGGAGGCCGCGCACGGCGTAGCGGCCCGGCACGGCAGGCGCGCGGGCGCGCGCCGCGACAAGCGACTTCGGGAGATCCCGAGCAGGCCCGATGGCGGGTGGAACGCGCCGCATGCGGCGGACATCCCACCGAGCGAGGAGCTGCGCAGTGATCGGGATCGGAGTTGCCATCGGGATCGCCGCCGGAGCAGCCCTCGCCCTGCTGGCGGTATCGGTTTTCGGCACGACAGGCGTCCGCAAGGCGCGCCACATCCGCCGCCAGCTGATCGAGGACGCCGAGCGGGAGGCGGAGGCCGTCCGCCGCGAGGCGCAGATCGAGGCGCGCGAACAGGCCGTGAAGCTCCGTGCAGAGATCGACTTGGAGCTGACCGACCGGCGCCAGCAGGTGCTGAAAATCGAGGAGCGCGTGCTCGCGAAGGAGGAGGAGATCGAGCGGAAGCTCGGCGAGAACGCACGGCGCGAGCAGGGTCTCGCCGATCGCGAGACGCATCTCAAGCAGCTCCAGGAGGAGCTCAAGCAGGCGAAGCAGGCCGGGGTCGCGGAGCTGGAGCGGATCGCGGGCATGACGCTCCAGGACGCGAAGGCGCACGTGCTCGAACGCGGCGAGGAGCTCGCCCGCCACGATCTCGCGCGGCGCGTGCGGATGCTGGAGGAGGACGCCCGCGCGGAGTCGAAGCGGCGTGCACGCAACCTCGTCGCCGACGCGCTCCAGCGTGTCGCGGCAAGCCATACCGCGGAGACCACCGTCTCCGTGATCGAGCTGCCCTCCGACGACATGAAGGGCCGGATCATCGGCCGTGAGGGCCGGAACATCCGCGCCCTCGAGCACCTGACGGGCGTCGACTTCATCGTCGACGACACGCCGCACGCGGTCGTGCTGTCCTCCTTCGACGGCCTGCGCCGCGAGGTGGCCCGGCTGACGCTGACGAAGCTGATCGAGGACGGCCGCATCCATCCGGCGCGGATCGAGGAGATGTACTACCAGTCGAAGGCCGAGATCGAGGACACCGTCCGCCAGGCGGGCGAGCAGGCCGTGTTCGAGGCGAACTGCGGGCCGTTCCACGAGGACCTCGTCAAGATCCTCGGCCGCCTGCGCTACCGCACGAGCTACGGCCAGAACGTCCTCAAGCACACGCTCGAGGTCGCCCACCTCGCGGGGATCATGGCGACGGAGCTGGAGGCGAGCGTGAAGACGGCCAAGCGCGCGGCGATGCTCCACGACATCGGCAAGGCGATGACCCACGAGGTCGAAGGCTCGCACGCGCTCATCTCTGGTCAGCTCGCCCGCCGCTACGGCGAGGCGCAGGGAGTCGTGCACGCGATCGAGGCGCACCACTACGAGGTGCAGCCGCAGACCGTCGAGGCCGTGCTCGTGATCGCCGCCGACGCGATCTCGGCCTCCCGGCCGGGCGCGCGGGGAGAGAGCCTCCAGCACTACATCAAGCGGCTGGAGTCGCTCGAGGAGCTGGCCGGCTCCAAGCCCGGCGTCGAGAAGGTCTACGCGCTCCAGGCGGGCCGGGAGATCCGCGTCATCGTCCGCCCGGCGGACGTCGACGACGACGGCGCCGCGCTCCTCTCGCACGAGATCGCGCGCGAGATCGAGGACCGGCTCGAGTACCCCGGCCAGGTGAAGGTGACGGTGATCAGGGAGAGCCGCGCGGTGGACGTCGCCCGCAACCACGGCGGCGTCGTCCAGGGGCGCGAGCCGGAGGCCGAGGACTCGCCGATCCAGGCCGCCTGACGCGGCGCGGGGCGGGCGGTACCCTGGGCTCGATGCGCCGCTACCACGTCACAACGTTCGGCTGCCAGATGAACGCGCACGACTCGGAGCGCATCAAGGGCATGCTCGAGGAGCTGGGGCTCGGCGAGGCGGTCTCCCCCGAGGAGGCCGACGTGCTCGTTTTCAACACGTGCACGATCCGCGAGAAGCCCGATACGCGCTTTGCGGCGCACATCGGCAACGCGGCGGCGCAGAAGCGGGCGCGGCCCGGCACGGTGATCGCCGTCGGCGGCTGCTACGCGGAGGCGCAGCGCGAGCGGCTGTTCTCGCTCTACCCGGACGTGGACGTCGCCTTCGGCCCCGGCACGATCGAGCATCTCGGCGAGTGGCTCGGCGCCGGCGGGCTCGGCGTCGAGCGCGGACTTTTCGGCACGGGAGAGGAGCGGCGCTTCGCGGCTGCGCTGCCGATGCACCGCCGCCGGCGCTTCCAGGCATGGGTGCAGATCTCCATGGGCTGCAACTCGGTGTGCGCCTATTGCATCGTCCCCGCCGTGCGGGGCCGCGAGGTGAGCCGGCGGCCCGGCGACGTGCTCGCCGAGGTGACGCGGCTCGCGCAGGAGGGCGTGCGTGAGATCACGCTGCTCGGTCAGAACGTCAACTCATGGGGCCGCGACCTCCTGCCGGATGTCCGCACCGGCTTCGGCGAGCTGCTGCGCGCGTGCGACGCGGTCGACGGGATCGAGCGGATCCGCTTCACGAGCCCGCACCCGAAGGACTTCCGCCAGCCCGTGATCGAGGCGATGGCCGACTGCGCCGCCGTCTGCGAGCACGCGCACCTGCCGCTCCAGTCGGGTTCGACCCGGATTCTCAGGGCGATGCGCCGCACGTACTCGCGCGAGCGGTTCGTCGCACTCGCCGCCGAGATGCGCGCCGCGGTCCCCGACCTCGCGCTGACGTCCGACGTCATCGTCGGCTTTCCCGGCGAGACGGAGGACGATTTCCGGGAGACGCTGGAGGTCGTGGAGCAGGTCGGCTTCGACGGCGCCTTCACGTTCGTGTACTCGCCACGAGCCGGCACCGAGGCGGCCGCTATGCCCGACCAGGTGCCGGACGAGGTCAAGCGCGACCGGATCAAGCGGCTCGTCGAGGTGGTGCAGCGGGTGGCAGCGGGGCGGAACGAGACGCGCATCGGCCGCGTCGAGGAGGTGCTCGTCGAGGGCCCGAGCCGCACGGGCGCGAGCCTCGTGCGCGGGCGGACACGGCGGAACACCACGGTGAACTTCACGGGCGACGCGAGCCCCGGAGACCTCGTCGACGTGGCCATCGAGGGCGCGACCTCGACGACGCTCTCCGGTTCCCAGGTCGCGGTCGCCGTCGCGTGACCCGCGTGCCGGCGGGCGAGAATACGCCGGTGGACGTGATCGCGATCTTCGGCCCGACGGCGAGCGGCAAGTCCGCCGTCGCCGCGGCGCTCGCCGAGCGCATCCCCGCCGAGCCGGTCTCGGCCGACGCCATGCAGGTCTACCGCGGGCTGCCGATCCTCACGAACCAGTCGTCGCGGCCGGAGCGCCTCGTCGCGATCTGGCCGCTGGCCCACGAGGCGTCGGTGGGGGAGTACGCACTGCTCGCACACACGGCGATCGACGACATTCTCGCGGCCGGGCGAACGCCTGTCGTCGTCGGCGGCACCGGGCTCTACCTGCGCGCCGCGCTCGCCGAGCTGAGCCTGCCGCCGGCCCCCGCGGAAGGCGTGCGCGAGCGCTGGGGGCGCCTGTACGACGAGGACGGCGCGGCGGCCGCGCACGCGCGCCTCGCGGAGCTCGACCCGGCGGCCGCGGCGCAGGTGCA
This sequence comes from uncultured Thermoleophilia bacterium, assembly GCA_963728095.1. GTDB lineage: Bacteria > Actinomycetota > Thermoleophilia > Gaiellales > Gaiellaceae > Palsa-739. The sequence goes on from CAVSIO010000002.1 coordinate 140,355, forward strand.
CGCGAACGACCGCCGGCGCGTCGTGCGCGCGCTCGAGCTCGCGGAGGCGGGCGCGTCGCTCGCCCCGGCGCAGAACCGCCTCTTCGCCGGCGGCCTGCGTCACCCGACCCTCCTCGTCGGCCTCGACGTGCCGAAGGCGACGCTCGAGCGCAGGATCGAGGCACGGACGCTCACGATGTTCGAGGCCGGGGTGGAGGGGGAGGTTCGGCGGGCACTCACCGGCCCGATCTCCGCGACGGCGCGAAAGACGCTCGGGCTGGACGAGATCGCAACGCTCCCCCGCGAGCAGGCCGTCGAGGCGATCGTCGTGCGGACGCGCCGCTACGCGGCCTACCAACGGAAGTGGCTGCGGCGGCTCGAGGGCGCCGCTATGGTCAGCGGCGACCGCCCGCCGGGCGAGATTGCCGATGAGATCGTCGCGCTGGCACGCACACGGGAACGTCTACATCGTCCATGAGGGCGAGGGCAGCGGCGTCGACGCCTCCGGCACCGACGGCGTGCTCGAGGTGCTTGCCGTCGAAGGAGACGATCTGACGATCGGAATCCTCAACACGGACGGCTCGCGCGCCGAGATGTCCGGGAACGGGACGCGGATCGCCGCGGCGTGGCTGATGGCGCGCACCGGCGCCGCGCTCGTGCGGGTTCACGTCGGCACCCGCACGGTCGAGGTGCGGCGAACCGCCGACGGCGGCTACGAGTCGGAGCTGGGGCCGGTCGCCGTCGGCGCGCGCGAGACGGTGGAGGGCATCCAGCTGACCCCCGTCTCGGTCGGGAACCCGCACGCCGTCGTGCTCGGCGACCCGGACCGGATCGGCGAGCTCGGGCCGCTGCTCGAGACGCACCCGCGCTTTCCCGAGCGGACGAACGTGCAGATCGCGCGGATCGACGCACCGGGCGAGGTGACAGCGCGCGTGTGGGAGCGCGGCGTGGGAGAGACGAGCGCGTCCGGGACGAGCGCCGTCGCGGTCGCCGCGGCGACGCACGGCGAGGGCGTGGTGATCGTCCGGTTCCCCGGCGGCGACCTGCGCGTCCGCCTGGCCGGCGATCGCGCCTGGCTCACGGGCCCGGCGGAGCCGGTGGACGATATTCCGGCCTCTCGTGAGGAAGCCGCGCAGGACCCGTAACGGGTTCGCCGGTATCGTCGGTTCCGAGGGCGGAGGGACCGCGACCCCGCCCTTGGGTGGGGGTATGGGGACACGCCGGCCGGAGACGTGTCCGTTGAGGGCAGGGGCCGCTAGGCGCCGATCTCGTACTCGCGCAGGACGTCGTTCAGGCTCGTCTTCAGGTCGGTCTGCGCGTTCCGCCAGCCGATGATCAGCGCGCAGGCGACCTGGAACGTCCCCGCCGGGAACTCCTTCGCGCGCGTACCCGGGACGACGACGGCGTTCGGCGGCACGTACCCCCGGTGCTCGACCGGCTCGGCGCCGGTCACGTCGATCACCGGCACCGAGCCCGTCAGCGACACGTTCGGCGCGAGTACCGCGCGCTCGCCCACGACGACGCCCTCGGTGAGGATGCAGCGCGAGCCGACGAACGCCCCGTCCTCGACGATCACGGGCCGCGCCTGCACCGGCTCGAGCACGCCGCCGACGCCGACGCCGCCCGCGAGGTGCACGTCCGCGCCGATCTGCGCGCACGAGCCGACGGTCGCCCACGTGTCGACCATCGTGTTCGGCCCGACCCAGGCGCCGATGTTCACGTAGCTCGGCATCAGCACCACGCCTGCGGGACAGGAACGACCCGTAGCGAGCGGTCGCGGGCGGCACGACGCGAACGCCGGCCTCCCCGTAGTCGCGCTTGAGCGGGATCTTGTCGAGGTACTCGAACGGGCCGACCTCGATCGGCTCGAGCTTCCGGATCCGGAAGTAGTCGAGGATCGCGGCCTTCGCCTCCTCGTTCACGCGCCACTCGCCGTCCACCTTCTCTGCGACGCGCACCTCGCCCCGTCGAGGCGCGTCGATCGTCGCCAGCGTGTGCTCATGGGACGCGCTCACAGCACGTCCCGCAGGGTCACGGCCGCCCGCTCGCACTCCTCGAGCGTCGGCACGAGCGCGAAGCGGAGATACCCCTCGCCGCTCGGGCCGAAGAACGTCCCGGGCGCGACGAGGATCCCGTGCTCGATCAGCCGCGTCGCGACCGCCTCGGCAGGCTCGCCCGTCGGGACGGCCACCCACAGGTACATCGTCGCCTCGCTCGCGACGACCTCCCAGCCCTTGTCCGCGAGCACCGGCAGGAGCACGTCGCGCTTCGCCCGGTAGCGGGCCCGCGTCTCCTCGACGTGCCGCTCGTCGTCCCAGGCGACCACCGACGCCCGCTGCACGAACTCCTGCGGCGCCGTGCCGACCGTCGGCCGGTACGCCTTCAGCGCGTGGATCACGTCCGGCGCGGCGGCGACGAAGCCGGAGCGGTAGCCCGTCATCGAGGAGCGCTTGCTCAGCGTCTGGAAGGCGATCACGCGCGAGCGGTCGCCGAGCCTGAAGCGCCGAGGCGGGCGGCTCGTCGAACCACAGCTCGCTGTACGCCTCGTCGGAGGCGACGGCGAAGTCGTACCGCGCGGCGAGCTCCGCGACCGCGTCGTAGAAGGAGGGCGGCGCGACCGCGCCCGTCGGGTTGTTCGGGTAGTTGACCCAGAGGATTGCCGTGCGCTCCCAGATCTCCTCGGGCACCGCATCGAGATCCGGCAGGAAGCCGTGCTCCCGCAACAGCGGCAGCGTCGCCACCTCCGCGCCCGCGAGCGCCGCACCGCGCGCGTAGACCGGGTACGCGGGCTCGCCGTGCACGACGAGCCGCTTCTCCGAGCGCGGGTCGACGAGCACCTGCGCGAGCGAGAAGATCGCCTCCTTCGAGCCGTACGTCGGCACGAGCTCCGTGTCGGGGTCGAGCTCGACGCCGAAGCGCCGCCCGACCCATGCGGCGACCGCCTCGCGCAGCTCCGGCAGCCCCTGCGCGAGCGGGTACGGCGCGCGCTCCGGCAGCGCGTCGATCAGCGCCTGCCGGATCATCGGGTCGGTCGGCTCGTTCGGGTCGCCCTTGCCGAAGTCGATCACCGCGACGCCCTCGTCGAGCAGGCGCCGCCGCGCCTCCTCGAGCCGCACGAACGGGTACGTCGCCATCGCCGGCGAGCGTGGGGGCGATGCGAACGGTCACGACCGGAACGCTATCTGCGAGGAACGACGCGAGCGTCCGGTAGCGCGCTCGAGGTTCCCGACCGGCATCTGCTCGTCGCGCTTGTGAGCGTACGCCGTGGCGCCCGGGCCGTAGTTGACCGCGTCGATGCCCTGCTCGGCGAACTGCGCCACGGGCGTCCACGCCTGCTTCGGCGCCACCTCGGGCACGAGCACGCCGCAGCCGCGGCCAGGAGCGGGTTCGTCAGCGCCGGCGGCGCCGAGGGCGAGTTGTGGAGCACCTCGAGCTCGCCGTGCGGGACGAGCGCGCGCAGCCGCTCCTCGGCGTCGTCGCGGCTGCGGCCGGGCGCGTAGCGGAAGTTCAGCTCCGCGGACGCCAGCGCCGGCACGACGTTCGGCGGCGATCCCGCCCTCGACGCGGACCGCGCTCACGACCTCCCGGTAGACGAGGCCGTCGAGCTCGACGTCGAGCGGCTCCAGCGCGCACGAGCGACGCCAGTCCGGCGCACGAGCTCGTGGATCGCGTTCACGCCCGTCCAGGGCCGCGCGGAGTGCGCGCTCTCGCCGTGGAACGTCGACCCGCGCCTGCAGGTTGCCGAGGCAGCCGGCGTGGAGGATGCAGTCGGTCGGCTCGAGCACGACCGCGAGCCGCGCGTCCTCGAGCAGGCCCGTCGCGAACAGCGCGGGCAGCGGGCTTTCCGCGACCGGCAGCTCCTCGCGCGTGAAGAAGCAGGTATCGGCCCGGCACGCCCGCCCGAGCGCGAGCTCGACCATCACCGCGACCCCGGCCTTCATGTCGCTCGCGCCGAGCCCGTGCACGACGCCGTCCTCGATCCGGCCGGGCAGGTTCCCCTGAGCGGGAACGGTGTCGAGATGCCCGGCGAGCACGACGGGCGACGCAGGGTCGCCGCCGAGCAGCACCTCGCCGTCGTCGTGGAGCGCCTCGCCGGGGACGAGCTCGCGCACGAGCGCATACAGCTCCGCCTCGCGACGGCTCTCGGAGGGCACGTCGACGAGCTGGAGGGTGCGGGCGGCAAGGTCGGGAGTCGACACGGCAGCCGTCATAATGACTGGCGCATGACCGTCCAGACAGCCCGATCCCACGCCCGGCCTCGAGCCCGAGCGCGGGTTCGTCGTCGCGGTGCTCCCGCAGGGAGCCGATCCCGACGACGAGCTGGACGAGCTCGAGGAGCTCGCCCGCACCGCCGGCGTCGAACCGGTGGCCAGCCTCGTCCAGCACCGGCCGCAGCCCGGACACGCGCACCTACGTCGGTAAGGGCAAGCTCGACGAGCTGAAGCAGGCCTACGACGACGCCTCCGCCGAGGTGCTGGTCGTCGACGACGAGCTCTCGCCGTCGCAGCAGCGCACGCTCGAGAACGCGCTCCAGGCGCGCGTCGTCGACCGCACGCAGCTGATCCTCGACATCTTCGCCCAGCACGCCGCGAGCGCCGAGGGCAAGCTCCAGGTCGAGCTCGCGCAGCTCGAGTACAACCTGCCGCGCATGCGGGGCATGTGGCAGCACCTCGAACGGCTCGGCGGCGGCGTCGGCACGAGAGGCCCCGGCGAGTCGCAGCTCGAGACCGACCGCCGGCTCGCCCGCCGCCGCGTCTCCATCCTCAAGGGACGGCTGCGCGGAGTCGAGAAGCAGCGCGACGTGCGCCGGAAGGAGCGGCGGCGCACCGAGACGCCGACGGTGGCCCTCGCCGGGTACACGAACGCCGGCAAGTCGACGCTCCTGAACGCGCTCACCGACGCCGACGTCTCGGTGCGCGACCGCCTGTTCGAGACCCTCGACCCGACGACGCGCGGCTTCGACCACGACGGGCGCCGCTACCTCGTCACCGACACGGTCGGCTTCGTCCGCCGGCTGCCCCATCAGCTCGTCGAGGGCTTCGCGGCGACGCTCGAGGAGACGCTCGTCGCCGACCTCGTGCTCCACGTCGTCGACGGCTCGGCTCCCGAGGAACGGCTGGTCGAGCAGATCGCGGCGGTGGACGCGGTGCTGCACGAGATCGGCGCCGACGAGCTGCCGCTGGAGCTCGTCGTGAACAAGATCGACGCCGTCGACGCGCTCCACCGGCGGCGCCTCGCGAACCGCTACCCGGACGCGCTCCAGATCTCCGCGCTCACCGGCGAGGGGCTCGAGGACCTGCGCGCACGGATCGCCGACCTCTTCGCCGACCGCTTCGAGCCGGTGCGGCTGCTCCTCCCCTACGACGAGGGCGGCCGCCTGAACGAGCTGTACGCGCTCGGGGCGCCGATCGACGAGCGCGAGGACACCGCCGAGGGCGTGCTCGTCGTCGCGCGGCTGCCGCGGCGCGAGATCCGCCGCTTCGCGTCCTTCCTCGTCGCGGGGGCCGACACGAAGCGGCGGACACGCGGCAGATGATCGAGCTGCCGATCCGCCGGCTGCGCGAGGACGCGATCGTGCCCGCCCGCGCCTACGCCGGCGACGCCGGCCTCGACCTCGCCGCCTGCGAGCGCGTCGAGCTCGCTCCGGGCGAGCGCGCCACCGTCGCACACGGGTCTCGCCGTCGCCATCCCCGACGGCTACGCGGGCTTCGTCCAGCCGCGCTCGGGCCTTGCGCAGCGGCACGGGATCACGATCGTGAACACGCCGGGCCTCGTCGACTCGGGCTACCGCGGCGAGCTGAAGGTGCTCCTCCTCAACACCGACCCGGCCGAGCCGTTCGTCGTCGAGCCGGGCATGCGCGTCGCCCAGCTCGTGGTCGTGCCGGTGCCCGGGGTCGCGCCGGTCGAGGTCGCGGAGCTTCCCGAGAGCGAGCGCGGCGTCCGGGGCTTCGGCAGCTCAGCAGTCTGATGGCTCTCGAGCCCCGGATCCGCGTCTCCGCGCTCCTCCGCTGGGAGGACAGGATCCTCCTCTGCCGGCACGAGAAGGCCGGCCGCGGCGAGTACTGGCTGCTCCCCGGCGGCGGCGTCAACTCGGGCGAGAGCCTCCTCGACGCGCTCCACCGCGAGCTGGCGGAGGAGGTCGGGGTCGGCGACGACCTCACCTTCGAAGGGCCCATCGCGCTCGTCGACTCGATCTCGCCGAAGCGAACGTTCAGCTCGAAGCACGTCGTCCACATCATCTTCGCGGGCGACCTCTCCGGCGCTCGCTCGAGGCGGTCACCTCGCAGGACGCGGCGGTGCGCGGGCACCGCCTCTTCGACCCCGGCGAGCTGGACGGGGTCGCGCTCCACCCGCCGATCCAGCGCTTCCTCCGGCGCTGGGTGCCCGGCGACCCGGCGGTGTACCTCGGCTCGCTCTGGGCGCCCTAACCGGCGGGGCCGTCACCGGCCGAGTGCGGCCGTCGTCTGGCGTCCCGCGTCGGCTCGGGGTAGGCTCGGTGCGTTGCCTCCGCTGAAACGCGTCTCGATCCAGGGCTACCGCGCGGCCCGGGAGCTCGCCTTCGAGCCGGGCTCCGTCTGCGCGCTCGTCGGCGAGGCGTCGAGCGGGAAATCGACCGTCCTGACGGCGATCTGGACGCTGCTGGAGGCCGCCGCGCCGCCGCCGACGATCGACGACGTCTCGCGGGAGACCGCGGGCGAGCGAATCCACCTCGAGGCGGACGTCGGGGCCGGGACGATCTTCCTCGACGCGAGGCCGCCGGACACGCTCAACCTGAACCGGGCCGGAGCGCCGCCCGTGCTGTTTCTGCCGGCGAACCTCCGCTCGCGCACGATGGCCGCGCCGGCGACCGGCCGCGGCGCCTCCGACGTCGCCGAGCTGCTGCGGCCGCCCTCGGCCGACCACCACTGGGCCGCGGCCGACGGCGGCCTCCAGCTCATCACCGGGATGGAGAAGCTGCTCGCCTCGAACCTCCGCCGCTTCGTCCTCCTGATCGAGGAGCCGGAGCTCTACCTGAGCCCGCACGCGCAGCGGCACCTGTACCGGGTGCTGCGCGACCTGGCGCAGCAGGGGAACCAGATCCTCTACTCGACGCACGCGCCCGTCTTCCTCAGCGTCGACCGGCTCGAGGAGCTGGCGCTCGTCCGGCACACGCACGGGCCCGGAACGACGCTCCTCCAGCCGAACGCTCTCGCCGAGGCCGAGAGCTTCCGCGCGCTCTCCGAGTTCGACAGCGACCGCGCGGAGCTGTTCCTCGCCCGCTGCGCGCTGCTCGTGGAGGGCAGGACGGAGAAGATGACGTTCCCGCTCGTCTTCGACGCGCTCGGCGTGGACGTGGACCGGGAGGGCATCCTCGTGCTCGAGTGCGGGGGGAAGGGGAACATCCCGCTCTTCGCCCGGATCTGCAACGCCTGCGACGTGCCCTACGTCGTCGTGCACGACCGGGACGCCGAGCGGGACGTGCGTCCCGTGGAGTCCGAGCGCATCGTCAACCGGCAGATTCGCGAGGTCGCCGGCAAGAAGCGCACGGTCGTCCTCACGCCCGACTTCGAGGCCGTCTCCGGCGTCCGCTCCCGCAGCCGGAACCGCAAGCCGCGCAAGGCATTGCGGCGCTATCGCAGCAACGCCGCGGTGCCGGAGCCGCTCAAGGTGGCGGTCGAGAAGGTGCTCCGCGCCGCGCGCGAGTAGGAGAACCCCTCAGTAGCGCCCGCCGCGGCTCCTGGCGCGCTCGGCGGAGACCTCGTGGGCGCGGGCCTCCAGCAGGTCGTCGAGCGGGGCCAGCTCGGGCGGCTCGCCGCCCGTCCGGTGCGCCAGCGCCTGCGCGAGCAGCCAGTCGGCGAGCCACGGGTTCCGCGGCAGCAGGGGCCCGTGGAGGTAGGTGCCGATCGCCCGCCCGGCACGGCAGCCCTCGAAGCCGCTCTCGCCGTCGTTCCCGAAGCCGGCGAGGACGCGGCCGAGAGGCTCGGCGCCCGCGTCAAGCCGCGTACGCCCTGCGTGGTTCTCGAAGCCTGCGAGCGTCCGCCGCACCCCCGGCTCCAGCTCGCACTCGAGCAGGACGTCGCCGATCATCCGCCGCTCGCCCGCGACCGTCTCGACGGGAAGGAGGCCGACGCCGGGCATGTCCTCGCCGTGGAAGCCGCGGTAGGTGCGCCCGAGGAGCTGGTAGCCGCCGCAGACCGCGAGCAGGGCTGCGCCGCCCGCGACCGCCTCGCGCAGCGGCTCCGCCTTCCCGGCGAGGCTCTCCGCCACGAGCAGCTGCTCGCGGTCCTGGCCGCCGCCGACGTAGTAGAGGTCGTGCGCGCCCGCGGCGATCGCGTCGTCCATCCCCAGCGGCGTCACATCCAGCTCGTGGCCGCGCCACGCCGCGCGCCGCGCCAGCACGGCGATGTTGCCGCGGTCGGCGTAGATGTTCAGGTAGTCCGGATAGAGGTGGCCGACCCGGATCGTCGTCATGCGGCGCGCTCCCAGTACGGCCGGGCGAGGCCGCGCCCGGCGACGATCCGCTGCAGCGCCAGCATGGCGGTGTAGGTCGGGAGCACGACGAGCTCGCCGCCCTCCGGGGTCAGCTCGAGGCCGCGGTCCAGCGCCCGCTCGAGCGACGGCTCGACCTCGATCGCGTCCGCGTCGAGCCCGCCGTAGCGGAAGCGCAGCGCCAGCTCCGCAGCGCGCGAGCCGGTCGCCACCAGCCGCTCGAGGCCCCCGCCGCCGGCGCTTCCAGCCCCGAGCAGCGGCTCGAAGTCCACGTCCCAGATCCAGGACACGTCGCGGCCGTCCGCGATCGCGTCGTTCAGCGCGATCACCGCGACGCCGGGGGGACCGCCGTCGGCGAGCGTCCGCACGGCCTCGTTCGCGCCCGCCGGGTTCTTGATCAGAAGCAGCAGCAGCCGCTTCCCGTCCACCGGGATCCGCTCGAAGCGCCCGAACGCGGCGTTGAAGCGGGCGAGACCCTCCGCGATCTCGTCGAGCGAGGCGCCGAGCGCCCGCGCCAGCGCGGCCGCGCCGACGGCGTTGTAGACGTTGTAGAGCCCCGGCAGCCCGAGCTCGACGCGCCGCGCGCCCTCAGGCGTCGACAGCTCGAACGACGCGCGCTCGAGCCCGTACAGCTCGACGTTGCGCGCCGCCACGTCGAGCTGCGGTCGCGCGTGCCCGCAGCGGGGGCAGCGGTAGTCGCCGAGGTGCCCGACGTACGCGGCGGCGTAGTCGTAGGGCGCTCCGCAGCGGACGCAGTACTTCGAGTCGGCCGCGTGCTGGAGCGACGGCCGTGCGAGATGCGGGTCGTCGAGCCCGAACGCGGTCGTCCGCCCGTGTGCGTCCGCGAGCGCCGCGAGCTGTGGGTCGTCCCCGTTCACGATCAGCTCCGCCGTCTCCGGCAGCGCCGCCGCCGCCTCGCGCCAGCGCGCGGCGACGAGCTCGAGCTCTCCGTAGCGGTCGAGCTGGTCGCGGAAGAGGTTGCCGAGCAAGACCGCGCGCGGGCGCACCCGCCGTATCACCTCCGGCAGCGCGCCCTCGTCCACCTCGAGCAGCCCGAGCTCGGCGCCGCCGGAGGCGAGCAGCGTCGAGGCGACGCCGGACACGAGGTTCGCTCCGGCGGCGTTGTGGGCGAGCCGCAGCCTCGGCCGCAGGATCTCCGCGACCATCGCCGTGGTCGTCGTCTTCCCGTTCGTCGCAGAGACGACCGCAGTGCCGTCCGGCAGCCGCGCGGCGAGCCGGTCGATCGCCCCAGGGTCGAGCTTCGAGACCAGCTTCCCGGGCACGGTCGTGCCGCCTCCGGCTCCGGCGAGCCGCGAGAGGGCGGCCACCGCGCGCGCGGCGGCGATCTCGACGGCGAGCGGCACGTCGGGACGCACGCCGCGAGCGTACGCGAGCCGGGTGAGGGCCCGCCGGCGGGGCTGGGTCCGTCGACCCGTCGGCGTTCCTCCCTCGAACGAGTGAACTTGCGCCCGCCTGCCGCGTGCTGCCCCTTCCGGGGGACGGCGGGTCGCCCGTATGCGGCCTACGTTTCCACTGCTTCACGTGTACTGCGGCCCGTGCGCACTCCTGCGCGCGGTCACGGAAGGAGATAGACGGGTAGATGCGGCTAACTCGAGCGACCAGCGGTAACCGCTCGAATGCTCTGTGGGGACGCGGCTCGCGCGGCGAGTCGCGCTCGAACGCCCTTTGGGGACGCGGCGGCCGGAGGGCCGGCGCGGTCACGGCATCCGTCGTGGCGACCTTCGCCCTCGCGGCGACTGCGGCTGTGGCCGGCAACGGCAACGGCAGCTCGTCGTCGGCGCCGGCGAAGAACCTCAAGGCGTACGTCGCAAGCTCGCTCATGAGCGCGATCGAGCAGAGCCCCGACCAGACATTCGACGTCATCGTCCAGGGTGACAAGAAGGGCAATTCGAACGGGCTCTACAAGCAGATCCTCGGAGACAACTCCTCCGACGGGACGGCTGCGAGCCAGATCAGGCAGCAGTTCGCCTCGATCGACGGCGTGCACGCGTACCTCACGGGGCGGCAGATCCTGTCCCTCGCGAAGCGCCCGTACGTCACGTCGGTGATGCCGAACGAGACCGTCAAGGCGAGCGGCTTGGCACAGGGCCTGCCGACCTACAACGACCAGATGTGGAGCTGGGCCACCGGAGCGGTCGTCGACTGGCTCCCCGCGACACCGAAGGCACCCACGATCGCCGTCATGGACTCGGGCATCGATGCGACCCGGCCTGACTTCGCAAATCGCGTGCTCGGCCAGGTGAACATGGTCTCCGACCCGGCGGCCGTGAACTCCCCCGGCGACGGCTACGGTCACGGCACGTTCGTCGCGGGCATCGCGGCGGGCGCGATCCGCGGCTACGCGGGCGTCGCCCCGAATGCGGACCTGTTCTCGGTCGACGTGATGAACGACCAGGGCATGGCGACCGTCTCCGACATCATCGCCGGCTGCGACTGGGTGCTCCAGAACAAGGCGACCTACAACATCCGCGTCGTCAACATGTCGTTCCACGCGGTGAACCGCGCCAGCATCCTGTTCGACCCGCTCGACCGGGCGGTCGAGAAGCTGTGGCTCAGCGGCGTGGTCGTCGTTGCGGCTGCCGGCAACTACGGCGTCGACGGCGTACAGCGCGAGGTCTCCTTCGCGCCGGGCAACGACCCGCTCGTGATCACGGTCGGTGCGGCGGATGTCGGCACCAGCAGGTCTGCGAACGACGACTTCGCTGCGCCGTGGTCGGTGTACGGCTACACCGCCGACGGCTTCGCGAAGCCGGACATCGGCGCTCCCGGCCGGTACATGATCGGGCCGGTGTCCCCGAACGCGACGCTGTACAGCGAGCGGCCGGACAAGGTGATCGCGGACGGCTACATGCAGCTCAGCGGGACCTCGTTCGCGGCTCCCGCCGTGGCCGGCGCCGCGGCGGCGATCGTCGCCCACCATCCCGACTGGACGCCCGATCAGGTCAAGGGCGCCCTGATGGTCTCGGCGACCCCGACCCCGGCGGCGGCTCCGTTGTCGCTCGGCGTCGGCGAGCTGAACATCCCGAAGGCCCGGAGGGTCAACGCTCCGCCGAACCCGAACGCGGACCTCACCCCGTTCGTGGTGACCGCGGCCGACGGCACGCGGGTGTTCGACAGCGCGGCCTGGCAGTCCGTCGCGCTCTCGAACGCGGCGTGGGCCTCTGCGGCCTGGTCTGACGCGGCGTGGGCCTCTGCGGCCTGGTCTGACACGGCGTGGGCCTCTGCGGCCTGGTCTGACGCGGCATGGGCCTCTGCGGCCTGGGCCTCCGCGGCCTGGTCGGACGCGGCATGGGCCGACGCTGCCTGGGCCGACGCTGCCTGGGCGGACGCATCCGGCGCCGACACGACGATCGGCGAGGACGCGGTCACGACGGACGAGACGACCCAGGATGCGGCGATGGCGGACCTCGGGATCGTGGATACGAGCTGCGACCCGACGATCACGACCTGCGTGGCAACGGACACCACGACGACGGACACCACGACGAGCGTCCTGCCGTAACGCTCGAGCGCACCTACCCCGACGTGAACGGGCCCCGGCAACGGGGCCCGTTCTACGCCGTCCGAGGGATGGCGCCCCCCGCGAGCGGAATGCTCCGAACGGGGGATGCCGCATCTCGACCGCGCTCGTACGCTCCGCGCATGGGTCTGCGGCCCAATCCCCCTGCTGCTGCAGGGTCGAGCGTCCTCCGCGAATGTCCGCCGGAGGTCGCGGCGTGAGCGCGGTGCCCGAGACGCTCCCGACCGGCGGCCAGTTCGGGCCGCTACCCGAGCCGGCGCACGAGTCGCACGAGTCGGCGGGGGGCCTGCCGGGGCCCGCGCGAGTCTACCTGGTGCTGCTCGGCGCGGCGACCCTGGCCGCCGCCGGGCCGTTCTACCTCGGCGTCCCCGAGATCAGCCACCGCTGGGCGGCGTTCGCGATCCTCGCGGCCGCCGCGACGCTCGCGCAGATCTTTCCGGTCAAGTCGCCGCGGAACCTCATGTACCACACGTCCGTCGTCTTCCTCGTCGCGGCGGCGCTTCTGCTCCCACCGGAGCTGCTCGTCCTCATCCCGCTCGCGCAGACGGTGCCGGAGTGGCTGAAGGAGCGGTACCCGTGGCCGATCCAGGTCTTCAACGTCTCGAACTACACGATGAACGCCCTCGCGGCGTGGGGTGCGGCGCACCTGGTCGACCACCACGCCGGTAGCCTCGTGCCCGACCCGAATGCGCGCTTTGCGCTCGCCGGACTCGCCGCCAGCATCTCATTCGTCGCCGCGAACCACGTGCTCGTGGCGGTCATCCTGAAGCTCGGCCGCGGACATACCTTCCGGGAGACGGGCCTCTTCTCGGTCGAGAGCATCTCGATCGACCTCGTGCTCACCGTCCTCGGCGTCTCGCTCGCGGCCTTCTGGAACTGGAACGCATGGCTCGTCTTCACGGCGCTCGCGCCGCTCGTGGTCGTCCACCGCTCCCTCAGCGTCCCGCAGCTCCAGGCCGAGGCGCGCGTCGACCCGAAGACCGGCCTCTACAACGCTCGCTACTTCGCGACGACGCTCAGCGCCGAGATCGCGCGGGCCGCGCGGTTCGAGCGCCCGATGGCGCTGATCATGGCCGACCTCGACCTCCTGCGCGACATCAACAACAGCTACGGGCACCTCGCCGGCGACGCGGTGCTCAAGGGTATCGCCGAGATCTTCAGGACGCAGCTGCGCCACTACGACGTGCCCGCGCGGTTCGGGGGCGAGGAGTTCTCGATCCTGCTGCCGGAGACCCCGCTCGAGCAGGCGCTCGAGATCGCCGAGCGGATCCGCCGCGCGGTCGCCGACGAGCGCTTCGACGTCGACACATCGACCGAGCCGATCCGCGCGACCGTCTCGATCGGCGTCGCCGGCTTCCCGAAGGACGGGGACGACGCCAACGAGTTGATCCACCAGGCCGACCTCGCGGTGTACCGCGCAAAGCTCCAGGGCCGGAACCGCGTGCTCGGCGCGAGCATCGACCCGCTGCTGGTGGGGACCGAGCGCGGCGCGCAGCTCGTCTCCGACCGCGGCGCGAAGCTCCGCGCCGTGCGCGAGGACGGCGAGCACGTCGTCCCGCTGCCGCCCGCCGAACCGGTGCCGCCGCTCGAGGAGCGCCGGCACCCGCGGCCGCACGACCTGCACGGCCTCCGCTTCCTGTCGCTGTCGCGCCGGCTCGCCCTGCTCGTGGGCGCCGTCAGCGTCGTCGGCGTCGCCGCCGGCGTCGCGGGTCTCGTCTTCGGCGACAGCACCGACTACATCGGGCTGCTCGCCGTGATGGCACTCGTCGGCGGCGGGCAGGCGCTCTCGTACGAGCTCGCCGAGGTCGAGGGCTCGATCTCGGTCAGCGTCGTCGGCTCGCTCGCCGGCGCTGCCCTGTTCGACTACCGCGCAGCATTGCCGCTCGCCGTCGCGACCGCGGTCGTGGACTGGAGCGCGCGCCGAAACTCGCTGCACCACGTTCTCTACAACATCGGCACGCTCTCGCTCGCCTCGCTCGCCGCGGCCTCCATCTTCTCCTTCGGCTTCGGACACGGGCCCGCGGGCGAGCTCATGTCCACCGGTCTCGGCGTCCTCGCCGGCGCGCTCTACTTCGGCGTCAACATGTCGCTGCTCTCCGGCGCGTCGAGCATCGAGGGCCACGAGAACCCGTGGAGCATCTTCCACGAGCGGTTCGCATGGCTGCTGCCGCACTACGTCGTCTACGGCTTCATCGGCGCGGTGATCGGCGTCGCGTATCACGCGGTCGGGCTGTACGCCCTCGCGGTCTTCGCGGTGCCGCTGCTGCTGATGCGCAAGACGCAGGAGGCGTACCTCAAGCACACGCAGCGCTCGGCGCAGAAGCTGCGCGAGGCCGCGGACACCATCCAGTCGCAGAACGTCTCGCTCGAGCAGGCGAACCGCCTGCTGCGCGAGCGCTCCACGGCGGCGATGGAGTCGCTCTCGGCGACGGTCGACGCGCGCGACTCGTATACCGCCGGCCACTCGCGCCGCGTGCAGCAGCTCTCGCTGGCAATCGGCCGGGAGCTCGCGCTCTCGCAGGCGGAGCTCGACCTGCTCGGCCACGCGGCCCTCTTCCACGACATCGGCAAGCTCGCGATCCCCGACGCGATCCTCCTCAAGCCGGCGAGCCTAACCGGGGAGGAGTGGGCGCTCATGCAGCGGCACGCGGAGGAGGGGGCGCGCATCATCGACCGCCTCGGCTTCCTCCAGGACGCCGTGCCGGCGATCCGCCACCACCACGAGCGCTTCGACGGCACCGGCTATCCGGACGGCCTCAGCGGCGAAGACATCCCGCTCGGCGCCCGGATCATCCACGTCGCCGACGCGCTCGACTCGATGCTGACCACGCGCATCTACCGCGCCGCGCGCCCCGTGCACGAGGCGCTCGCCGAGGTGCGGCGCGCGGCCGGGACCCAGTTCTGCCCGCGCTGCGTGGCGGCGCTGGAGCGCATCCTGCCGATCGAGTCGGTGGTCGGCAGGCTCCCGGAGCCCGCGGAGCGGCAGCGTCCGGGACAGCCGGAGCAGCCCGAGACGCCGGCGCTCGTTCGCGCGTCCTAGCCGGCCCGACCGGGCTCACTTGCGGTTTCCTCAACCTGCTCTACACTTCTTGGCATGTCCCGGAAGCCGCGCTACAGGGCGGTGGCCGAGATCGACCCCAAGGCGCTGGCCGAGTTCCAGTCCGGAATTCGCAAGCGCTACTCCGACGAGCAGATTCTCGCGGAGCTCCGCGCCTGCGCCGGGCGTCTCGGCCGCTCGCCGACGATGCGGGAGTTCGCGGGCGACCCCGGGACGGCGCTGCACCCGCAGACCGTGATCGAGCACTTCGGCTCGTGGAACGCCGCCAAGCGCGCCGCGGGCCTCGTGCCGCGGCGCTTCGCGACGCGCGCGGAGCTGCTCGGCCTGCTGCGTGAGCTCGGAGAGGAGCTGGGGCGCCCGCCGACCGCCCGCGACATCGACGACCACAAGGGCCGGCTCCCGTCGAAGTCGCTCTACTGGCACACCTTCGGCTCGCTGACCACCGCGCTGCGCGAGGCCGGCTTCGACGTGCCGGTGGGGGAGGAGAGGCTCGAGCGCGCGATCGACCAGGGGGTCGAGCTGGCGCGGACGCTCGGCCGCCTGCCGAAGTTCGCCGACTGGGCCGAGGCGCGCAGACGGGACGACACGCTCCTGACCGAGTGGCAGGTCTACCGGATGTTCGACGCGCGCCGCGGCGCCTGGTCGACGTTCCAGTTCCTGGTCCGCGAGCGGCTCGACGAGCAGGGGATCCGCGCCTCCACGGACGGCCGCCTCGTGGGCCGGCGCCGACCTTCCTAGACCGCGGCCGCGAGGGTCGCCAGCCGCTGGAGGCACGAGAGGCCCTCCTGCGGCGCGCGGACGGCGGGGAGCGCCGTCCGCTCGACGTAGCTGCGGTCGGGGCGGAAGCGCGCGGTGGCCGCGACGCGGCCGTCCCGGAGCGCGACGAACGTCCCCTCCGGCAGCTCCCGCTTGCGCAGGCTGAGATGAAGCGTCCGCTCGACCACCTCGAGCGCAGCCCGCGTGGAGGCGAGGAAGAGCTCGTTCCGGCCCGTGCCGAGCCAGAGCGGGCGGCCGACGCCGCGTGCCGCGAAGACGGTGCCGGGCTCGCGCTCGTCGAGCCAGGCCGCGGCCATCGAGCCGGCGAGCGCCTCGAGCGCCCGCGGGTCGTTCCGCGAGTGCGCGGCGAGCGCGAAGATCGCCTCGGAGTCGACGGTCATCCGCGGCTCGGAGCGGGCGCAGGAGTGGGGGGCGAGCAGCTCGTCGTCGTTGAGGATGATGCCGTTGTGGATGCCCGACGACCGGGCCGTGGCGGACCGGGTGGTTGTTCGCGGCGATCGACGGGTGGCCCTTCGTGTAGTCGCGCACGTGCACGAGCAGCTCCGTCGCGTCGTCGGCGACGGCGATGCGCTCCAGGAGCCGGCTCGCCGGCGTCCGCTGCTTCGTCACGACCGGATACGGCTCTCCGGGGCGCCGGTACGCGTACCCGACCGCGTCGGCGCCGCGCTCGGCGATGCCGGCGAGGAGTGCCTGCGCCGCGAGCGTCCGCTCGATCCCGCTACGGGCAGACAGGCTGTATCCGGCGATTCCGCACACTTTCGGGCGCTAGCCTCCTCGAGAGACCCGCGGGCGCGACCGCTGGACGGGCGCGCCCCGTCCTTTGCTCGGACGCTCGGACGGATTGGAAGTTAGCCGCATCTTTCTCCATATTCGGCAGAGTCCCTTGTGGGCATGAGCACAGACGCTAAAGCGGGGGGCGGCCGGAGCCGATAACCCCGGAGATGGAGCAGCGGCCGCTCCCCGATACACCGCTCGGGCACGCTCCTACGAAGGGCGATGCCCGGCTCGTCCTCGTCCCCGGACTTGCCGAGGCCGAGGAGCCCGAGACAGCGGCCTCGGCCGCCGAGGCGGAGGCGGAGGAGAGCGACGACGACGATGCCGTCGAGACGCTCGAGGCGGCCGAGCCGACGCAGGACCCGCTCAAGCTCTACGTGCGCCAGATCGGCGACGGTCCGCTCCTGACGCGGCTGGAAGAGCGCGAGCTCGCGCGCCGCAAGGACGAGGGCGACGAGGTGGCGAAGCGGCGCCTGATCGAGTCGAACCTGCGGCTCGTGATGTCGATCACGCGCAACTACACGAAGGCCGGCGTGCCGCTCCTCGACCTGATCCAGGAGGGCAACCTCGGTCTCATCCGCGCGGTGGAGAAGTTCGACTACCGCATGGGCTACAAGCTCTCGACGTACGCGACCTGGTGGATCCGCCAGTCGGTCACCCGTGCGCTCGCCGACCAGGGCCGCACGATCCGGCTGCCCGTGCACGTGGCCGAGCAGGTGCGGCGACTGCTGCGGGGCCGCCGCCAGCTCGCGCAGAAGCTCAACCGCGAGCCCACGGTCGCGGAACTGGCGCAGGAGACACAGCTTCCCGAGAAGCGCATCCGCGAGCTGCTCGAGCTCGTCGACGACCCGGTGAGCCTCGAGACGCCGGTCGGCGACGGCGAGAGCCTCTACGGCGACCTGATCGAGGACATCCACTCGATCGCACCGGACGAGCGGACCGCGCAGCGCCTGCGGGCCAGGGAGCTCGCGAGCGCCCTCTCGCACCTGAACCCGCGCATGCGCCGCGTGCTCGCGCTCCGCTTCGGGCTGGACGGCGAGGCCCCGAAGACACTCGAAGAGGTCGGCACCGGCCTCGGCATCACGCGCGAGCGCGTCCGCCAGCTCGAGTCCCGCGCCCTGCGCGAGCTCCGCACGGTCGCCCCGGACCTCGAGCTCTACCTGCGCGCGTAGCCTAGGGGAACCCAGGGTTACCCTAGGAGACCCCTCCTTCGAGCGAGGAAACGCTGTGCGTTTCCTCGCTGTCGGGCGCGCGTGGCGGGGTGGTGGTGTGGCTGCGGCGGGAGCGCGGTCCCGCCTTCGCCGACGAGCGGCTCTCGCCCAAGGACGGGTCTTGATGGTGTCGTTGTCTTGTCGCGGCCGGTCGTGCCTGCGGCAGGACCGGCCTGCTGGTTCGGCCTGCCGGTAAGCCGGCTGGCGCCTGTCTTACGTGCAGGCTCGTGCGGCAGCGTCCACGCAACCGATCAGGCGTGGACGTAACGCGGGCGCAGCCGCGTTACGGGAACGCGAACCAGCGGGTGGACCTGCCCGCAGGGCACGTCTGCCCGCGCCGGGGCAGGCAGACCGTCCAGAGCATCGAAGATCGAAACGGCACGGAGCGCGCCGGAGACCGCGCTCTCCGGCGCGCGCAGTTCCGTCTCAGAGCGAGCGAAGCGCAGCTTCGCGAGCTACGTCGCGGTGACCATCTGCATCTCGCGCAGGCCCGCGAGGCGGCGGAGCGATTCCAGCTCGATCTGGCGCACGCGCTCGCGGGTCAGGCCGAGCCGCTTGCCGATCTCCTCGAGCGTCTTCGGCTCCTCGTCCACGAGCCCGTAGCGGAGCACGAGGACCTGCCGCTCGCGGTCGGGCAGCGCCTGCAGGGCCACCGCCAGCGCCTGGCTGCGCAGCGAGATCTCGACGCGTTCCTCCGGGAGCGGGTCGTCGCCTGCGACGAAGTCGCCGAAGACGGCGTCCTCGTGCTCGCCGACAGGCTGGTCGAGGCTCGCGGACGCCCGCGCTGCCGCGCGCACCTCGCGCGCCTGCGCGACGGGTAGAGAGGCCTCCTCCGCGATCTCGTCCAGCGTCGGCTCCCGGCCGAGCTCCATCCAGAGGGTCCGCTCCGCGCGGTTCATCTTCTGCATCCGCTCGACGATGTGGACGGGCATCCGGATCGTGCGCGCCTTGTCCGCGAGCGCGCGCGCGACGGCCTGGCGGATCCACCAGGTCGCGTACGTCGAGAACTTGTAGCCGCGACGCCAGTCGAACTTCTCCACGGCCCGGATCAGCCCGAGCGTCCCCTCCTGGATCAGGTCGAGGAACGGCAGGCCCTGGTTGCGGTAGTTCTTCGCGATCGAGACGACGAGGCGCAGGTTCGACTGGATCATCCGCTGCTTCGCGGCCATGTCGCCGCGCTCGATCCGCTTCGCCAGCTCGACCTCCTGGGGGGCGGTGAGCAGCGCGTGCCTGCCCGCCTCGCGCAGGAAGAGCTGCAGCGCGTCCGTGGTCGTCTCGAGCGGTTGGACGGGGGGTGGGGGCGGGGGCGCCGCCTCCTTCTCCTTCGCCTCTTCCACGAGCTCGATCCCCCGCCTGTCGAGCTCCCCGTAGACCGCGTCCGTCTCGAGCGGGTCGAGCTCGAGGGGTTCGAGGGTCTCGAGCAGTTCCGCCTGCCGCAGCTGCCCGCTCGCCTCGGCGGCGTCGAGCAAAGCCGCCAACTCCTCGCTCTTGAGGATCACCTCGATCTCGACGCTCAATTCGTCCCCCTGAGAGTTGCGTCCTGGCCGGTGTTCCCGCAGGCCCAAGCTACCCAAACACGCGGCGGCCCTCCGAATCAACCCCGCGGGCTCCCGTTGCCGCTCACTGCACGAGAACGGGCGTTATGTCAAGTTGAAGGAAGCGGGCTCCTGCAACCCCGGCGGCGTGCATGCCCCCTCCCCGGTGGATGCCCGGACTCCCAACCGCCCCCGGCCGGGTTTTCCACAGACTGCACAGAGGGCTGTGGAAATGTTGATTATTCAATCTTCGCAAATTGCGCGTTTTTCCTGCGCCGCCCCCCTTGCACTCCCCCTTGCGACCCCCTAGATTCCCACTTGCGCCGAGCACGGCGCGGGAGTAGGCCGAAGCAGGGCCGATAGGCTGTACGAGGAAGCCCGCAAGGGCGGATGCGGAAAGTCGAGCGGCTCTGTGGACGAAACCGCGACCGGCTCGGCGACTTTCTTTTGGTCCGCCGGCCGCCATGTCGGGCGCGGTACCGGCGCCACAGGGCGGCTCGGGATGTGTGACCTCTTCACGCGTCCGGTCGACTAGGATCGTCTCCGTGCACTTCCGGCCGCCGAGCATCGACCAGGGCGTGATCGCCTTCCTCTGGGCCGTCGGCCTCGGGGTCTACATCTACTTCGGGCTGGTGGCCGTCGGCGCGAACGGCGCCGTCGCGATCGTCGTGACGCTCGTCTCCGCGGCCGGGATCTGGCTCTTCGTCCGCCTGCGCGGCGAGGACCACCCCATCCGCCGCCGCCGGTAGCTCAGGCGGCGCAGGGGCGCTCGCCGCGGCCTTCCGGCGTCGAGAGGGCCAGGACGAGCGTCCGCGCGAGCTCCGGTCCGACCGCCGCCTCGAGACGCTCGCGCGCCGGCACGCGCTCCTCGTCGAGGGCGGCGCAGTGTGCCAGCAAGAGCGCCAGGCCACGCCTCTCCCGAGGCTGCGGAAGGCTCGCCATCCGGAATGAGTATCGGGTGTGCGCGGCGCCGCACATGATCCCTCCCGGCAGGGATCACCCGAAGCAGCCGGCCGGCTAGACCGTGGGCTCGGACACCTCGTGGCGCTCCGCCGCGACGGGCTCGTCCGCGGTCACGCTCGAGCCGGCCGGCGCCGCGTGCTCCTGCCGGGCGACGACGACCGTCTCGGGATGCTCGACGGGGATCGCGTCGAACGAGAGCCCGAGCACGAGCCCGAAGCCGAAGGCGAGCACGCCGTGCCAGAGGGCGAGGTCGTGGATCACGCCGAGCAGCCCGAGGTCCGCGCTCCAGCCCGCGACCGTCCCCTCGAACCAGCCGTCGCCCGGCTGGGAGGCCATGAGGATCCAGCCGACGCAGACCAGCACCGGCAGGAACGCGAGCAGGAAGGTGCCGAGCGAGACTCGCAGCCGCAGTCCCTTCGTCCAGCCGCCGACCGCCTGCGAGAGAGCCACCACGAGACCGGCGCCCGCCACGACGCCCATGGCTGCCCAGAAGCGGCCCACCGAGCCGGTGCCGACCAGCGCCGCCGCCCAGAGCAGCAGCCCGGCCACTCCGGCGGTCACGGCCGTCGTCAGGCCACGCGTCGTGTCGTAGAGCTTGTACCTGCGCATCCGATCACCTCCACTTCCCGTTTCCAGCGTCCCTCATGAAACGGGCGAGGCGCCCTTCCGGGTTCGCAGCGCTCGTAACGGCCCGCTACGAGCCGAGCGCGAGCCGGCGCGCGTCGAAGCGCGACGACCACAGCTCCGCGCGGAACTCGTCGAGCGCGCGCTCGGCGTCGGCGGGGAACACGTGCTCGACCACGCCCACCTCGCGGTCGTTGTGGAACGGCAGGTCGACGTGCTCGTGCGAGACGAGATTCACGGAGAGCCGCCGGCAGTGCGGGCAGCGCACGGCGAGCCCGAGCGCGTCGCCGCCGCCCGGCGCGAGCAGCGAGAACCAGGACGGGGACACCGGGCGCGGCTGCTCCTCCGGGTAGCAGAAGAAGCTCCACGGCCACTCCCCCGCTCCGATCCGCGTCGCGGCGAGCTCGCCCAGCTCGTCCGCCACCGGCTCCACGCGCGAGGTCATCAGGTTGAGGAAGAGGCCGCCGTCGAGCCCGAGCGGCGCCCAGTCGAGCTCGTCGTGCGTCACGAGGCCCTCGTGCTCCCCGCCGCAGCCGCACGCGAACAGGACGCGGTAGACGACCGGGTGTGCCGTGCCAGCGAGCGGCTCGAGCCGCCGGAAGTCCGAGAGCGCGACGCGCGTCTCCCCGCGCGCCGGGCACGGAAACGCGTACCGGCTCCTGAGCGCGTCGTACATGCGGAGGTTGTAGAGCCCCCGCCGGACGGTAAACACGCCGCTCGTGCGAATCAGTACGAGAGCAGCGCGTGGAGGTCGTAGCCGTCGAGCTTCTCGCGGCCGCCGAGGAAGGTGAGCTCGATCACGAAGTTGACGCCGACCACCACACCGCCGAGCCGCTCCACGAGCCCCGCGATCGCGCTGACGGTCCCGCCGGTGGCGAGCACGTCGTCGTGGATCACGACGCGGGCGCCGCGGCTGATCGCATTCGCCGCGACCTCGAGCGCGTTCTCGCCGTACTCGAGCGCGTAGTTCGCCGTCACCGTCTCCGGCGGCAGCTTGCCCGGCCGGCGCGCGGCGACGAAGCCGCACCCCGCCTCGCACGCGATCGCCGCGCCGAGCCAGAAGCCGCGCGCCTCCGCCCCCAGCACGAGATCGGCGCCGCGCTCGGTCGTCCAGGCGGCGAGCTCGCCGACCGCCTGGCGGAGCGCCTCCGGATCGAGCAGCAGCGGCGAGATGTCCTTGAACCCGACGCCGGGCTCGGGGAAGTCCGGCACCTCGCGGACAAGGGTCTTCAGGTCGATCGCCGTCACGACCCGGCGAGTCTACGCACGTTCCGCCAGAAGAGGAGTTGGGACAGCTCCTGCGCGGTCTCGCCGAGCGTCTGGAGGTCCTCCATCCCGGCCTGGCGGCGCTCCGGGTTGCGCGAGCGCAGCGCAGGCGCCACGAGCGCGTCGAGGAGGCTCGTCTCGCGGTCGGCGGCCGTCCGGAAGGCGCGCAGGTGGCGCGGCGCGATCCCGAAGCGTGCGAGCGCGTCGCAGACGGCGGCGATCTCGACGTCCGTCTCCGAGTAGCGGCGCTGCCCGGACTCGACCCGCGGCTCCAGCAGGCCGAACTCCTCCAGCTCCCGCGCCCGCTCGGGCGCGATCGCGGCCCGTTCGCAGAGGCCGTCGAGATCGAGGCCCTCCTCGGGCCCGCCGACCGCCGTCGCGCGGCGCCGCCGGCGTTCCTTGCCGGCGCCCGAGGCCAGCTCGTCGCGGATCACCCGCAGCGGCAGGAACTCGTCGCGCTGCAGGCGCAGGATCGTCTCCAGGCGCTCCACGTCGTCCTCGGAGAAGAGTCGGTAGCCGCCCTGTGTCCGGCGCGGGTTCAGGAGCCCCTGGTCCTCGAGATAGCGGATCTTCGAGATCGAGATGTCCGGGAACTCGGCCTTCAGCCGCCGGCAGACCGTGCCGATCGTGAGCAGCCGCTGCCGCGCGCGTGTCTCCGCCGTCGCCATCACCGCTGCAGGAAGGTCAGCCGGTACTTGCCGATCTGGATCTCGTCGCCGTCCTCGAGCGTGGCCGAGTCGACGCGCTCGCGGTTGACGAACGTGCCGTTGAGGCTCCCCTGGTCCTCGATCTCCCACCGGCCGTCGTCGCGCTTCTGGAGCACGGCGTGGCGCCGCGAGACCGTGACGTCGTCGAGGAAGACGCCGCAGTCGGGCGAGCGCCCGATCGTCGTGCTGTCACCGTCCGGCGTGAACGTCTCGCCCGAGCGGCCCCCGCCCGAGCGGACGACGAGCGCCGGGCCGTGCACGCCGAAGTCGTCCAGCGTGTCGAGGAGCTCGCCGGCCTCCTCGGGGCTGAAGGTCTGGGTGTTCTCGGCGCCTTCCTCGCGGACGAGCAGGGCGCCGCACTTCGCGCAGTAGTTGGCGGCCTCCGGGTTCTGGAAACCGCACTCGGGGCAGTAGACGTGGCTCACGGGGCCCCTACGCCGACGGCGGGCTTGCCTTCCCGGTCAGGATGGCCGTCAGCGACTCGACGTCCACCTGGTCGAGCACGCTCCGGCCCGCGGTCTTCTGCAGGCGCGCGACGAGCTCTGCCCGCAGGATGTCGATCTTCCCGTGCAGGATGCGGCGGCGGTACGAGACCTCCTGCTCCTCGCGCGTGTA
Source organism: uncultured Thermoleophilia bacterium (assembly GCA_963728095.1). Taxonomy (GTDB): domain Bacteria; phylum Actinomycetota; class Thermoleophilia; order Gaiellales; family Gaiellaceae; genus Palsa-739. The sequence goes on from CAVSIO010000002.1 coordinate 163,874, forward strand.
CTCGTCGATGAGCCTCTTCAGATCCTCGTCCGAGAGCGTGGCGAGGTCGGGCAGCGCTTCCATCGTGGCCTTTCGATCGGGGGCCTGGACGAACCCTCGAGGAGGGTCAACCTGAACTTTAGCCTTTTGCGGCGCAGCGTCCAGTGGAGCCCTAGTTCGGCGCCTACGTGCGCGCCCCTGCGGCCTCGCTCTGCTCGATCTCCTCCACGAGCGCACGGAGCTCCCCGGCGAGCTCCTCGGAGGACTCCGCGGTCTCTCCCTCGGCGTAGAGGTGGATCACGGGCTCGTCGGGATCGGGCAGCACCTGTGACCAGCCGCGCTCCTCGAAGACCTTGATCCCGTCGGTGAGGTCGAGGTCGCGGCCCGCGAGGCGCTCGTTGAGGACTCGCATGACGAGCCCCTTCATCGCCCACGGGCACGAGAGCTGGCGGTGGACGAGCGTCGGCTGCGGCAGCTCCGCCACGACCTCCGAGACGGCGCGGTTCGCGGGTGCGAGCAGCTCGAGCAGCTTCACGAGGCTCGCCACCGCGTCGTAGGCGGGCAGGAACTCGGGGAAGACGTAGCCGCCGCCGACTGCGCCCGCGAAGACGACGCCTTCCTCCGAGGCGGCCTTCGTCAGGTCGGGCAGCGAGGAGGGCGTGCGGACGACCTCGAGGTTCGAGCCCTCGACGAGCCGGTCGACCTGGCTCGTCACGGTGACGGGAAAGGCGAGTCTGCCGCGGCGGCCGTCCGCGCTGATCAGGCGCAGGAAGAGGAGCAGCGCCTGTTCGACGGGGATCTCGTGCGCCTGGTCGTCGATCAGGTAGAGCCGCTCGCCCGCACGGTCGAAGACGGCGCCGAGGTCGGCCGCGACCGCCGGCACGAGCCGCTTCGTCTGGCCGATCGACGCGGCGAGGTCGGCCGTCTCCCCCACGCTCTCGCTCGGGAAGGCGTGCGCGGCCACCGCCTCGACGCCGAGCGGCCCGAGCACGAGCGGGAGCACGTATGCGGCGGCCGAGAAGCCGTAGTCGACGACGATCCGGTAGCGCCGCTCCCGGATCGCCTCGACGTCCACGGTGGCGAGCAGGTCGCTCGCGTACGTCTCGCGGATGCGCGCCGGGTACGAGATGCGGCCCACGTCGTCGGCGGCGACCCTTCGCAGCTCGCCGCGCGTGAAGTGCTTCTCGACCTCCTTCTGCATGGCCGCGCTCATCTCGATCCCCGGCCGCTCGAAGAACTGGATCCTGATCACCTCGGGGTCGGACGCGCTGACGCCCACGTGGAAGCCCGCCGCGTAGCTCTCCGACTTCAGCAGGTGGCGCGCGACGGCCGCCGGCATCACGCGCAGGTCGGCGACGTCGACACCGGTGGACGAGAGCCCGGAGATCATCGCGCGCTTGATCATCCGGCAGGCGGGCGCGCCCTCGCGGCTCGCGACGACCCGTGCGCCGCGCTTCAGCGCCGTGCCGAAAGCGGCGGCGAGCCGCACCGCGACGTCCGGCGTCAAGTCCACGTTCACCATCCCCGAGACGCCCTGCTTGCCGAAGAGCCGCGTCGTCCCTCGCGACTCCCAGATCAGGCTCTCGAAGATCTGTGAGCCCGTCTCCACCTCCTTGAAGGGGTAGATCCTGACCTCGGGCATGATCACGCTCTCGGACCCGACCCTGACCTCGTCGCCGATCGCCACGCCCTCGTGCACGCGCACGTGCGCGCGCAGGTCGCAGGAGCGGCCGAGAATCGCGCCCTCGACGACGGTGCTGCGGCCGATGTACGTGGAGGCGTCGACGATCGACCGGGTGACACGGCCGCGCTCGCGCACGGTCACGCTCGTCGACAGCACGGTGTAGGGGCCGATCGTGGCGTCGCGCCCGACGCGGCAGTAGTTGCCGACGTAGGCCGGGCCCTCGAAGGCGTCGAGGTCGTCGAGGTCCACCCCCTCGCCCAGCCAGACGTTGCCGCGGATCCGGATGCCCGGGATGTCGAGCCGCACCTTCTCGTCGAGCGCGTCGAAGTTCGCCTGGCGGTACTGCTCGAGATTCCCGATGTCCTGCCAGTAGCCGTCGAGGACGCAGCCGTAGATCGGGCGCCCCATCTCGAGCAGGAGTGGGAACAGCTCCTTCGAGAAGTCGTACGGGCGGTCGGTCGGGACGTGCTTCAGCACCTCCGGCTCGAGCACGTAGATGCCGGTGTTGATCGTGTCCGAGAACACTTGCCCCCAGGAGGGCTTCTCGAGGAAGCGCTCGACCCGGCCCTCCTCGTCGGTGACGACGATCCCGAACTCGAGCGGGTTGTCCACCGACTTGAGCCCGATCGTGACCGACGCCTCCTTCTCCCGGTGGTACTCGACGAGCCGGGTCAGGTCCACGTCGCAGAGCGCGTCGCCGGAGATGACGAGGAACGTGTCGTCCAGCCGGCCGGCGGCGAGCCGCACCGAGCCGGCCGTCCCCAGCGGCGACTCCTCGACCGAGTAGCCGATGTCGAGCCCGAGCGACTCCCCGTTGCCGAAGTAGCCGCGGATCGCCTGCGGCAGGAACGCCACGGTGACGATCACGTCCTCGAACCCGTGCCGCTTCAGCAGCTCGAGGATGTGCTCCATGCACGGCTTGCCGACGATCGGGACCATCGGCTTCGGCTGGTTCGAGGTGAGCGGCCGGAGCCTCGTGCCCTCTCCGCCGGCCATGACGACTGCCTTCATCGCCTCAGTTCTGCCCAGGCGGAGCGGACGTACAACATCGCGGCGACAACGGCGAGGCCGAGCCCGGCCCAGAAGAGGTCGAGGGGCCAGGCGGTGGCGTCGTGCGTGACGATGCGGAAGCCGATCGCCGCGTAGAGCACCCAGGTGGCGGCCTTGCCGACCGCGTTCACGTCGATGTCGATCCCGCGCGGCGCGAACACGCGGTAGCCGGCGAGCAGGAGCAGGTCGCGGGCCGCGATCACCGCGAGCCCGGCCCAGGGCAGGCGGCCGTACACGACGAGCAGGATCACGGCGGCGTCGATCATCAGGCGGTCGGCCAGCGGGTCGGCGATCTTCCCGAAACGGGACTCGACGTGCCAGCGGCGGGCGAGGAAGCCGTCGACCTGGTCGGTGGCGCCGGCGACCCCGAACAGGATTCCGGCCGGCCACGAGGGGGCGCTCCCCGCGCGCACCATCAGCGCGACGAAGACCGGGATCAGCCCGAGCCGAGCGACCGTGAGCGCGTTCGGCAGCAGGGCCAGCGGAGCGGGGACCGCGGGCGTGGCCATGGGAGAAGGATACGGTCGGTCAGCCGGCGGCGTGGTAGCGCGCCGCCCAGTACGCGGTGCGCATCAGGTACGCGGTGGCGGCCGCCGCGCCCCGCAGTCCCCAGGAGCCGTCGTAGCTGCTGTAGCCCCGGCGCGGGCGGGCGGGCTCGATCTGCGTCCCCTCGCCCCACTCGTTGTAGCTCGTGACCGTGACCATCTCCGGGCGCGCGGCGATCGCGGCCGCCCAGAGCGCGTCGTAGGTGCGTCCGTTCAGGCGCGAGCGGCCCTTCGGCGACTCGCCCGCGCGGCGCCCGTCGTAGCCCGGGCCGACCGACGGAGCGCAGATCAGGTGCACGGCGTGCGCTTCCGTGCAGAGCCGGGCGAACTTGTCGCCGCCGTAGTCGACGAAGTCGTACGTGTACATGCCGTCGAAGCCGCCCGCGGCGGCGAAGCCGACCAGCTCCGTGCCGGCGAGCAGCCGCAGCGACGGCGGCGCCTGCGGCAGCATCGCCGCCCAGTCGGAGGCGGGGAAGTCGCGCGGGTGGTAGACGAACACGTCGCGGATGCCGAGCGCGGCGATGTACTCCAGGTCGCCGGCGACGGTCTGCGGCGAGCGCCCGTCGTACGGCTCGAGGTGAATCGCCGTCGTGAGGCCGTGCCGGCGGGCGGCGGCGAGCACGAGCGGCAGGCGCCGGTCCTCGGTCGAGCCGCGGCCCCACCACGAGACGACGACCTCGTCCACGCCGGCCGCTGCGATCTCGGCCATCTGGGCGTCCACGACCGCCCGGCTGGAGCTCGAGTAGGCCCCGCGTGCGGGGTAGTAGCGGGAGTAGACGTCGTGGGGCGGCGTGTGGCGGTTCTGGCCCCAGTGCTCCCACACGCCGTCGTGGGCCGGAGTCCCGTACCACGGGTAGTAGAAGATCGAGACCGTCGCGGCGCGCGCCGACGGCACGGCGAGAAGCCACGCCGATGCCAGCCCCACGACCAGGAGGCGCCGCAGCACACGCGTATTCTGCTCCGAGTGGCGGACACTTTCCAGCTTCCGGGATTCGTCAACGCGCACAGCCACGCGTTCCAGCGCGGACTGCGAGGCCGCACCGAGGGCGACGACTTCTGGGCCTGGCGCGAGACGATGCTGGACCTGGCCCGGGGTCAGACCCCCGGCCATGTCCGCCAGGGCTACGCGGAGGTCTACCGGGAGATGCTCGACGCCGGCTACACGGCGGTCGGCGAGTTCCACTACCTCGGGCTCGCGGAGGCGCACGCGGCGGCGGAGGCGGCCGGAGAGGCCGGCATCCAGCTCGTCCTGCTCTACGTCGCCTACGCGCGGGGAGGAATCGAGCGGTTCCGCCAGGACTCGGTCGCCGAGTACCTGCGCGGCCTCGAGGAGCTGCGCGAGGCCGGGATCCGCGTCGGCGTCGCGCCCCACTCCGTCCGTGCCTGCCCGCGGGACTGGCTCGAGGAGCTCGGCCGCTACGCCGCCGAGCACGAGCTGCCGCTGCACGTCCACGCCGACGAGCAGCCACGCGAGATCGAGGAGTGCCTTGCCGAGCACGGCCTGCGGCCGGTCGAGCTGCTCGCCGACTGCGGCTGTCTCGGCCCGCGCACGACGGTCGTCCACGCCACCCACGCCGACGGCACGGAGCTCGACCTGCTCGGCCGGGCGGGCGCCCGCGTGTGCGCCTGCCCGACGACGGAGGCGAACCTCGGCGACGGCTTCCTGCCCGTCGAGCGGCTGCTCCACCGCACCGTCGGCCTCTGCATCGGCTCCGACTCGAACGTGCGCATCGACCCGCTCGAGGAGCTGCGCGAGCTGGACGGAATCGCGCGCCGCCAGGCGGGCCGCCGCAACGTGCTCAGCGTCGACGCCCTGCTCTCGATCGGCTCCGAGGAGGGCGCGGCCTCGCTCTGCCTCGAGACCTGGCCGCCGGTCGAGATCGACGCGTCGCATCCCCAGCTGCGCGGCGTCGAGGAGCCGCTCCGCGCGCTCGTCGCCGGCTGCACCGCCGCCGTCGTCTACCGTTCCGGCTGATGGACGTCACCGAGCAGACCTTCGAGCAGGACGTCGTCGAGCGCTCGAACGAGCACCCGGTCGTCGTCGACTTCTGGGCCGAGTGGTGCGGCCCGTGCCGCGCGCTCGGCCCGGTGCTCGAGCGCGAGGTCGAGGCGACCGGCGGCGCGGTGGAGCTGGTGAAGGTGGACGTCGACGCGAATCCGGAGCTCGCCGCCCGCTTCGGCGTCCGCGGCATCCCGGCGGTGAAGGTCTTCCGGAACGGGAACGTCGTGGACGAGTTCGTCGGCGCGCTGCCGCCGGAGCGCGTCCGCGTCTTCGTGGAGGGCCTGACGGCGCCGAGCGGCGCCGAGCGCCTCGCGGCGGAGGACGGCGTCGACCCGGAGGTCGCGGCGGCGCTCGCGGCGGGCGACGTCGAGGGGGCGCTCCGGCTCCTGCTCGAGCGCGTGCCGGAGGCGGACGCCGACGAGCGCGGGCGGATCCGGGAGGCGATGGTCGCCCTCTTCGCCGACCTGGGCGCCGAGCACCCGACGACCGTCGAGTACCGCCGCCGGCTCGCCGGCGCGCTCTACTGACCGAGCTCCGCCGCGAGCGTCGCGTACGCGGCGCGGACGTCCTCGGCCCCGAACGGCCGCGCCTCGGTGCGGTAGACCTCGACGAGGCCCCATACCTCGCCTCCGAGCTCGAGCGGGAGCATCAGCAGCGCGCCGTACCCCAGCGTCTCGAGTAGCTCGGCTTCGGCGGCATCCGCCTCCATGCCGCCGAGCACGACCGCCGCCGCGACGCGCTCGTCGAGCACGCGCTTCGTCTGCGGGTACTCGGTGGCGAGGTAGCCCTGCCCGATCTGGAGCGTGCCGCCCCCGCTCACGTGCTCAGCGATCATGATCAGCAGGTCACCGACGGCACGGGAGATCGCGCAGGCGTCCGCCCCCAGCTCCGCGACGAGCGCGATCGTCGTGCGCGACAGTGCGTCGAACAGCCGTACGTCTCCTCCGGCAGGCACGCACGAAGTATCGGCACGGGCCTGGACGCCCAACAGGGCCGCCGCCCGGCCGCGTCAGCGGCCGCGACCGCCGCCGTGCTCGTCGTCGTGGCCGCGGCCGCTCCCATTGCCGCCGTTGCCGCGGTCGCTGCCTCGCCCTCCCCCGTCCCGGCCGTCCTGGCGCGGCGCGGGCGTGGCCGGCGCGAGGGTGGCGACCGCGACGGGCGCCGGGGCCGGCTGGGGCGGCGAAACGGACGTCGTGGCGGTCGTCGCGGCACCGGCCGGAGGAGCTCCGTCCTCGGCGTTCTTGCTCCTGTCGTGACCGCGGGCCTGTCCGTTGCCGTCGGCGGTCCCGCGGTCGTGGCCGGAGGCGTTTCCGTTCCCGTGGCCGTCGGCCGGTCCACGGGCGTCGGTGGCCGGGTCCGGCGTTGGTCGAGACGCCGCGCCGTCGTCGGGCGCCGGCGGCGCCGGGACGGGAGCGAGCGCCGGGAGCCGCGGCGGCTCCGGCTTCCGGCCCGCGTCCTTGCGGCCGGCTCCGCTTTCGCCGCGATCGTCCTTCGTCGAGCGTCCGCCATCGGCGACGGGCCTCTCGGCGCCGGTCCCGGGCGCCGCCGGAGCCGCCGGAGCAGTCGGGGCGGGCTTCGGAGCGACTGCAGGAGCGGGCTCCGGGACGGCCGGTGCAGCCGGCCTCGGCGCGGCGGCGGGCCCCGGAGCGGGCGCCGCGGGATCGACGGGCGCGGCAACCGGCGGCTCCGGCGCCTGCCGTGAAAGCTCCCCACTGCCGTCGAGCCGCGCGCGCTGCGCCTGCGCGCCGACCACGACGGACGCCGGGCGCAGGCGCGCGTGCAGTGCAGTCGGCCGATGTGAGACGCCTGCGGAGGACGCGTCGCCGGCCGGAGTGCCCGAGACTCGCCGCGCCACGGCCGCCGTCCGGGCGATCGCCGTCGTCGCGGTGCCGGCTGCTCCCGGCGCGATCCGGAGGAGCGGGTTGTGCGCGACCTCGGTCGCCGCGCCGGTGACGCTGCCCGCCGCGACGGCGACGGCGATCGCCTTGAGCGCGGCGCCGCCAGTGAAGAGCGACTTGAGCGCGGCTGCGATCCCGCCGAGGTCGAGGCCCTGGCCGAAGGTCCGCGCCACCCGGCCGGCCGTCTTCGGCGGCGCGGCCGGCTCCTCGAGGGCGCTCGCGAGCGCCCGCCGCGCACGGAAGATCAGCATCTCGACCGCCGCCTGCGAGAGCTCCAGCTCCTGCCCGATCTCGCGGTACGAGAGCCCCTGCCACTCGCGCAGCAGGATCGCGCGGCGCTGGTTCTCGGGCATCGCCTCGAGCGCGTCCTCGAGCCCGATCAGCTCGTCGGCGCCGGCGCGGCGCGGCGAGGCGACGGTCTCCTGGAGCACCTCGAGGTCGTTCGGCGTCTCGACGCGTAGGCGACGGACGGCCGACGACCGGCGCGCGCCGCACACGTTCTTGGCGATCGCGAACAGCCAGGCCTGCTCGGCGTGGGTGTCCGTCCCCCGCTGCAGCGCCCGGAACGCGTTCATGAACGTCGTCTGGACGGCGTCCTCCGCCTCCTCGCGCGAACGGAGCCGGTAGAGGCAGTACGAGTAGATCTGCGCCCCGAACCGCTCGTAGAGGTCATGGGTGACCTCGCCGATGCCGGAAGCGTCAGCGCGCCCGAGATGTGGTGCTACGGCCATGGACTCCCTCTGGGTGGAAAGCGGTCGGCATCGCGAGTTCGGCTTGCTGCGTCCGCAGGTTCCGCAGAGGTCTCGCCGTGCTCATCGGCGCCGTGGTCGCGCCGCTTGAGCGGAATCATCCGAACAGGGCATCCGCGCTGCCACCTGTCATCAGGCGACGCTCCGGTCGGCGCGGCCCTGGAGCTCCCTCACGTACGCGGCCAGGTCGCGCTCGCGCCGCTCGATCATCTCCTCGCGCTCCACGAGCGTGCGCTCGCGCTCGTCGAGCCGGTCCTCGCGCAGGTCGAGATCGGCGCCGAGGCCCGCCTCGCGGACGCGGAAGTCCTCCTCCGAGCGCTCGAGCTCGGTGCTCCGCTGGGCGAGCGCCGTCTCCCGGGAGAGCGCCATCGTCTCGCGGTCCCGCACGCGCGCCTCGCGCTGCTCCAGCTCGGCGAGCAGCGCGAACGCCTCCTGGGACGCATGGCCGTGTCCGGCGCGCTCCCGGTCCATCCGCTCGCTCTGCTCGCGCAGGCGCTTCTCCCAGGCTGCGAGGGTGGCCTCGCCGTTCTCGAGCATCCGCTCGCGCGCCTCGAGCTTCTTCTCGAGCGTGGACTCGCGCGTCGCGACCGCCTCGGCCCGCTCCTGCAGCCGCGTCCGCTCGCGCTCGAACTCCGCCGCCTGCGCCTGGACCGCGAGCTCCCGCTCCGCGACGACCTTCTCGCGCCGGAGCGCGGACGCGTCGAGCTCGCGCACGCCCTGCTCGCGGGCGGCGAGCCGCGCGTCCGCTTCCTTGCGGCTCTTCTCGACCGCGGCGCGCTCCCGCTTCAGCTCGCGCTCCCGCTCGGCGATCCCGGCGAGCTGCTGCGCGAGATGCGACGAGGCCTGCGCGCGCTCGTGGTGGACCGACTCGAGCTGAAGCGAGCGGGAGTCGACATGGGTCGCGAGCTCGGTGAGCCGGGCCTCCTCGGCCACGAGCTCCGTCCGCTGCGACGCGAGCTCCGCGCGCTCGGTCTCGACCTGGTCCACCTGGATCTTGAGGACGACCTGGCGCTCCTCGAGCTCCGCGTGGGCGGCCTCGACCCGGGCCACGCGCTGCTCGAACTCCGCCTCGCGCAGGGCGAGATCGCGGCCGGCCTCCATCTCGCGCTCGTACGCCTCGACCTGGTGCTCGAGTGCGTCGCGCAGCTCGTGCTCGCGCGCGAGCGCCCCCTCGAGCTCTGCCCGCAGCGTCGCCAGCTCCGGCGGCTCGCCCTCCTCGGCGGCGGCGGGCGCGTGCAGGGGCTCGACGACCCCGAGGTCGTCGGACAGCTCGAGCTCGTCCGGCAGCTCGGGAGCCGGGACGGCCTCGGGCGGCGGCGCCAGCTTCCGCTCGAGCTGCGCGCGCAGTCCCGTGCCGAAGCCGGTCTCGATCTCGTTCTGCTCCGGGGTGTCCGATGCCGTGTCGGTCATTTCAGGACGCTCAGGATGTTGAGGAGCGCCGGCCCGAGAATGACGAGGAACATCGCGGGGAAGATGAAGATGACCGTCGGGAAGAGCATCTTGATCGGCGCCTTCATCGCCTTCTCCTCGGCCGCGGCCTGACGGCGAAGGCGCGAGTCGGCGGCCTGCACGCGCAGGATCCGGCCAAGCGAGATCCCGAGCTGGTCGGCCTGGATGACGGAGCGGACGAAGGCGGAGACCTCCGGCGCCGGAACGCGCTCGGCCATCTTCTTCAGCGCGTCCTGGCGTCCCTCGCCGATGCGCATCTCGCCGAGCGTCAGCGCGAACTCGTCCACGAGCGCGCCCTCCATGTGCTCGGTCAGCTTGGTGATCGCGCCGTCGAGACCGAGCCCCGCCTCGACCGAGACGGCGAGCAGGTCGAGCGCGTCCGGCAGCTCGCCGCGGATGCGCTCGCGCCGGGAGCGGATGCGGAGCAGGAGCACCCCGTCCGGGAGCAGGAAGCCGCTCGCGCCGAGCAGAGGCACGAGGACTGCGGCGGCGACCGGCATCGTCGCGAAGCTGAGGCCGATCCCGGCGACGACCGCGCCGATCGCGAGCGCCGACTTCACGGCGAGGAACTGCGTCGTCGTGACCCGCTGCGCGATGCCCGCGGCGAGCAGGCGCGCCCCGATCGTCTCCATCGACGCGCGCGGGTGCACGCGCATCGTCATGCCCGCCAGGCGCTTCACGCCGGGATCGAGCACCCGCTCCCGGAAGCGTGCACGCTGCTCGTAGGGGGCGATCCGGCGCGCGCGGCCGTATCGCGCGGCCCGCTTCACCGCGCTGCTGCGCAGCCGCTGCGGATAGGTCGCGACCTCGCCGGCGAGGAAGACGGCGAGCGCGAGCATGATGACGGCGGCGACGAGCATCGGCTACCCCTTGAACGAGACGATCTTCTTGAGGACGACGGCGCCGGTCAGGAGCATCCCCAGGCCGATCACGATCAGCTCGTGGCCGGTCGAGGTCTTCCAGAGCGGCGACATGTACGACGGGTTCATCACGGTGATCGTGAGCGCGAGGAAGAACGGCAGCCCGGCGAGCACGTACGCGGACATCCGCCCCATCGCCGTGAGGCCGCGGATCTTCCGGGCGAACTGCTGCCGCTGCCGGACGATCTCGGCGACGATGTCGAAGAGCGCTGCGAGCGAGCCGCCGATCTGGCGCTGGATCGTGACCGCCGTGAGGACGAACGAGAGGTCCTTCGAGCCGATCCGCTCGGCCATCTCGGCCAGCGCGTCGTCCATCGGACGGCCCAGCCGGGTCTCCGTGAGCACGCGCTTGAACTCCTTGGCCGCGGGCTCGGCGCTCTCGTCCACGACCGCCTGGATCGCGTGCCGGAACGAGTGTCCCGCCTTCAGCGACGCCGCGATCGTGATGAGCAGGTCGGGAAGCTGGCCGTCGAACGCCTTCACCCGCGCCCCGGCCTTGAAGACGACGAAGCCGACCGGCAGGCAGGCGGCGACCGCCATCGCGCCGATCACGACGATGGCCCCCGCGCCGATTGCGGCCGCGAACAGCCCGAACAGCAGCGCCGCGCCGAGGCAGATGTACAGCACCTCCGCCGCGAGCAGCGGCAAGTCGGCGCGCGCGAGCAGGCGCTGGAGCGTCCGGAACTGCCGGACGTTGGCGAACGCCTTCTCCGTCGTGGCGAGGACGGCGCGCACGGACGACCCCCGCTGGCCGGTTCGCCTCGCCTTCCGGCGCCGCTTGGTGGGACCGAGGTGCGGAGCGAGGCGCGCCGTCAGCCACAGGCCGCTGCGCGCGGCGAGCACGAAGGCGAGCGCGAGCAGCGCGAGCAGCCCGACGGCGCCCGCGACGACCAGCGGCGCCCAGCGGGAGCTCCAGGCCGAGCGCGGCAGGAGCCTCGACGGCTGCGTCGCGACCGTCCCGGACACGCCGACAGCCGGCAGGACGACCGAGCGGACGCTGTCTCCGGCTCCCGGAACCGACACCGTGAGGCGGACCTGGTCGCCGGGCCGGGCCGCCGTGGGGTAGCGCAGCTCCCAGGTGCGCGCGAGCACCCGGCCGATCGACGCGTACAGCGCCGCCAGCTGGGAGCTCGACGAGACCTCGTGATAGGCGCCGCCGGTGTCGCGCGCGAGCTCCTGCAGCGGCGCGGGCGTGTACCCGGGGCCCGCAACGCCGATCGCGTAGACGGAGGCGGCTGCGCGGTGCGCGGCGGCGACGGCCTGCTCGAGCGTGGCCGAGCTCGACACGTCCTGCCCGTCGGTGAGGACGATGATCACGTGTCCGGGCTGGTCCTCGGCCCGAAGCCGCTGCGCGGCGAGCACGATCGAGTCCCAGAGCGCCGTCCCGAGGTGGGCGTCCGGCCGCAGCTCCCGGAGCGCGGCGTCGGCGTCGGCGGTCGAGCTGGAGAACCGGGTGAGCGCGAGCGCCTTGCTGCCGAACGCGATCACCTCGATCCGGTCGGCGACGCCCTTCGCGGCGACGAACTCGCGCGCGGCGGCGGCCGCGTCCGCGAGCGAGGCTCCGCGCATGGACTGGGAGCGGTCGACCGCGAGCACGACGCTCTTCGCACGCCCGAGATTCGCAACCCGCACGCCGTTCGCCGGAACGCCGTTCTCCAGCAGCGACGGCGCTCCGCTCCCCTCCGGCGCGACGACGGTGACGCGCACGTCCGGGTAGCCGCTCGTGTCGACGCCGGTCACCCGCACGCTGGCCGCCGCAGGGGCGGCGAGCGCCAGGGCGGCGGCGGCACCAGCCACGGCGAGCGGGATCCCCCTCACTCGAGCCCGCCGTAGCTGAGCGCGAGCGCCGCCCGGACGTCGCCCGACCCCTCGGCGAAGAAGTTGGCGGGCAGGACGACGTTGTTCGCGGCGAGCTTCTCGAGGAAGTGCGGCTTGAGGCCGGTCGGCGAGAGCGGGGTCAGCAGCCGCCTCACGCTCCCCGCCTCCTCCTCGGTCGGCGGCGTCGCCACGAAGATGTCCTGGAGCGTGATCACGTCGGACTCCATGCCGACGACCTCCGAGATGTGGCTGATCCGGCGGGAGCCGTCGACGAGGCGCTGGATCTGGATGAGCAGGTCGAAGGCGCTCGCGATCTGCTCGCGGATGGCGCGGTGCGGCAACTCGGCGCCTGCGGTGAGCACGAGCGTCTCGAGCCGGGCGAGCGCGTCGCGCGGGGCGTTCGCGTGGATGGTCGTCAGCGAGCCCTCGTGGCCCGTGTTCATCGCCTGGAGCATGTCGAGCGTCTCCGCGCCGCGGACCTCCCCGACGATGATCCGGTCCGGCCGCATGCGCAGCGCGTTCCGGACGAGCTCCCGGATCCGCACCTCGCCGATGCCCTCGATGTTCGGCGGCCGCGACTCGAGCGTGATCACGTGCTCCTGCTGGAGCTGCAGCTCGGCGGCGTCCTCGATCGTCACGATCCGCTCGTCCCCCGGAATGAAGGCCGAGACGGCGTTGAGGGTGGTCGTCTTGCCGGTGCCGGTGCCGCCGGAGATCAGGACGTTCAGCTTTCCCTTCACGCAGGCGCCCAGGAACTGCGCCGCCCGCGCGGACACGGTTCCGAACTCGATCAGGTCGTTGATCGTGAACGGGTCGCGCGAGAACTTCCGGATCGTCAGCGTCGGGCCGGTGAGCGCGAGCGGCGGCACGATCGCGTTGACGCGGCTCCCGTCGGGCAGGCGCGCGTCCACCATCGGCGACGACTCGTCGACGCGGCGCCCGACCTGCGAGACGATCTTGTCGACGATCCGCATCAGGTGCGCGTCGTCCACGAAGCGTGCGTCCGTCCGCTCGATCTTCCCCGAGCGCTCGACGTAGACGTGCTCCGGGCCGTTGACCATCACCTCGGTCACGGTGTCGTCGGCGAGGAACGGCTCCAGCGGGCCGTAGCCGAGGATGTCGTCGGTGAGCTGCTTGACGAGCTCGCGCCGCTCCTCACGCGTCAGCGGCGTCCGCTGCAGCGCCAGCTCCTCGGTGACGGCGCGGTAGACGCGGTCGGCGAGGTCGGCCGGCTCCTGGGTGAAGAGCTCCGGCCCGAGCTTGGCGATGCACGCGTGGTGGACGCTCGCCTTGAGGTCGGCGTAGGGGTCGAGGACGATCTGCTCGGCGGGAGCCTCGCCGACGGCGGCGGTGCCGTCGACGGTGCGGGAGAGCCGGTCGTGGAGCCCCACGTCAGGCCCTCGCGAACGCCAGGCGCCGCCTGCGCGCCCCGGGCTTGGCTCCCGGCGCCGTGACCGTCGGCGGCGCCACCTGCCGGGCGAGCGACGCGACGGCCTTCGAGAAGTCGGAGCGCGGCGCCGCGAGCATCACCGGCTCGCCGCGGTTGACGCACACCTGCACGGAGCGGTCGGACGGCAGCTCGGCGGCGATCTTGACCTTGAGCCCTGCCTCGACCTCGCGCGTCTTCAGGCCGACGTTCGTGTTCGCCCGGTTCATCACGTAGCGGATGCGGCTCGCCGGGAACGAGAGCAGCTCGAGCGTCTGGAGCGCGAGCCGCACGTTCTTCAGCGTCGGCACGTCGAGCCCGACGAGGATCAGCAGCTCGTCCGTCCGGTCGAGCGTCGCGAGCATCGGCCCGTGGAAGAACGGCGAGGTGTCGACGACGATCGCGTCGTACGAGCCCCGCGCCACCTCCAGCAGGGCCGTGACCTTGCTCTCGGTCACGAGCTCGGCGTCCTCGGGCCGCATCGGCGCGGCGAGGATGTCGAGCCCGCACGGATGCCTCTGGACGTAGCCGGCGAGCTTCTCGGAGTCGAGCTCGCCCGGCGCGACGACGAGGTCGTAGATCGTCTTCTCGGGCTCGATCCCGAGCGCGATCGCAGCGTCGCCGAACTGCAGGTCGAGGTCGAGCAGCAGCGTCCGCCGCCCCTCCCGCTTGGCAAGGGCCGTGGCGAGGTTCGTCGCGACCACCGTCTTGCCGGTGCCGCCCTTCGGCGAGAAGACGGTGACGACGCGCCCCGTGCGGCGGGCAGGCTCCTGGAGCTGCCGGCGGACGTGCGCCGCCTTGCGGATCGCGAACACGACGTTGTGCGCGAGCTGGGGCAGGAGGAGCACGTCGGCGACGTCGAGCTCGAGCGCCTGCTCGAGCATCGCGGCCGCCTCGCCTCCCGAGGCGACGAGCACCACCGGCGCGCGCGTCGCCTCGCGGATCGACGCGACGTCGTCGGCCGGGAAGACCGAGCTCCGCGTCGCATGGACGACGCAGTCGAGGTGGCCGCCGGTCAGGCCGGCGACTGCATCGTCGACCTGCTGCGCCTCACCCACGACCTCGATCTCGGCGTGCTCGCGGAGGCTCGCGCGGAGCGCCTCGAACCCGTCGCAGTCGCCCGTGAACCAGACCCGAATCGGCTCGCTCATCGGATTCCCTCCGTCATCACGCTGGTCAGGGTCTCGACCCGCTCGGGGCTGTCGGCGGCGTCGACCACCGGCCGGAGCTCGAGCGTCCAGTCCGCATTCCGCAGGACGTAGAAGAGGCGCTGCACCTGCGTGTCCGTGACGGCCAGGACCACCGACGTCGCGCCGGCCGCGGTCACCTTCGCCGCGGCCGACTCGCCCGGGCCGGTCAGCACGGTCAGGTCGCGCAGCACGATCCGCGTCGCGGTCGTCGCCTTGTTCGGATCCACGCGCAGGTTCGCGACGAGGTCGACGTGGTCGCCGGCGCGGAGCGTGCCGGAGAGGAGCTGGTTCGGGTCGCCGGCGACCTGGACGGCACGCTGCGTTCCCTTGAGCTGCGCCCGGATTCCCAGTGCGGCCACGTCGGTGAACCGGCGCAGCGTCACCTGCTCGCCGGCGTACAGCGGCCCCGCGAGCACCAGCGTCTGGACCTGGTCGGGGCTGGAGATCGCGCCCGGCACGACCGTCTTGCGGGCGACGCTCTCGACCTTGAGGTCGTGTTGCTTGACGAGGTCGGCCCCGGTGACGCCGCCGTCGACGTCGCGCGCGGCCACGTACACCTGCACGCTGGCCTGGTCGTTCTGCACCGAGCGCTTGTAGTTCGTCACGTAGAGCAGCGTCAGCAGCATCGCCACGAGTGCGAGCCCGACGGCGACGACGATGTTCCGGATGCGATAGGTCATGGGGGCGGATTCCTCAGTTGATGAGCGAGACGGAGTAGACGCCGAAGTCGGGCAGGTTCTGGCCGCTCTTGCTCTGGATCCCGTCCCAGATGACGCGCGTGAAGTGGCCGGTCAGCGTCTGCGAGTTGCCGTGGGAGTCGTCGAAGGAGTCGAGGTGGAACGCGACCCAGCCGATCACGTGGTAGCCCGCGTTCGCGCCGCCGCCCGACAGCACGTCGTAGACGGGGAAGAGCAGCTCCGTGCCGAGCCGGTCGGTGAGGGCGGCGAGGATGTCGCTCGAGTCGAACTTCGCGCCCGGGTCGGAGAGGTAGTCGCCGAGGGGCAGGTACTGGTCGAACCCCTTCGCGATCCACTGGCCGACCACCGAGCTGCCGACGGTGCCCTGGACGGAGTTGTCGAGGTTGACGAGGGCGAAGGCCCCCGGCGCCCCGTCCTTTCCGAGCGGCAGCGTCGTCTCGACGTTGAAGCAGGGGCAGCCGGCCCCGGAGAGCAGCGGGTGCTTCTTGTTGACGACGATCGGCGCCGCCCACTTCGCCTGCTGGGGAACCCCGGCGCGGCCGGAGGCGGTCGCGTGCACGGTCGTGGAGTCGATCGAGAAGAGCTTCGAGAAGAATCCCGGCGCCGTGCGGCTGACGTGGACGACGACGGTGTCGTTGGGCAGGCCGTTGTCCGCGATCGTGACCCCGTTCGGGTCGATCCCGCCGCCGTTGGCGGCGGCGTACTGCTGTGCCAGCGTGATCCCCTGCGCCGGGTCGGTCGGCAGCGCCTGCGCGCCGGCGAGCGCGGCGGCGTCGGCGGTCGCCTGCGCCTGGCGGTGCTCGCGGTACCAGGAGCCGACGTCGAGCGTCAGCGCGACGGCGCCCACGATGACGGTGAGGAAGAGGACGGTGACGAGGATCGCCTGTCCCCGCTCCTCGCGAAGCCGGCCCCTCATTCGAGCCGCTCCGTCATCGTGCTCGTCAGGTTCCCGGAGCTGACGACCCAGCCGAGCAGGTTGATCTCGTACGGATAGGTGACCTTCACGGTCACGTCGCTGCCGGGAACCGTCCAGGTCGGGTCGTCCACCTGGATCCCGAGCTGCGTCTGGTCGAGGTCGGAGGCGGCGTCGCGCACCGCCTGCTGGATGTCGGTGAGGCTCGCGCCCGAGAAGCGGGCGACGATCGCCTTGCGCGCGCCCGCCCGTGCCGCGTCGGTGAGCGTGACGTAGTGGTTGAACGCGACCCCGACCTGGATGATGGCCAGGAGCAGCGCGATGAGCAGCGGCGCGACCAGCGCGAACTCGACGGCGGTCTGCCCGTGCTCTCCTCTGATGTCGGTGCGGCGGCGGTTTGTCATCTGCGGCGGTGCGAGCGGTGGGAGGTCTGGCGGCGGGCTCCGCTCGCGAGGAGCCCGCCGCCGGGTCGGTTGGCTGTGTGACTACGGAAGGCTCAGCTTCGAGGTGACGTCGCCGAGCTTCCCCGTGATCGCCAGGGCGAGAGCGGTCAGGGCTGCGATCACGCCGAGCGTGATGACGGCGAGGACGACGCCGTACTCCGCCATCGTCTGCCCGTCCTGGCGGACGGCGAAGGCGCGGAGGACTGCGAACCAGTCGCGGAGCGTCATATGCGTTACACCTCCTTTCATGCGGCGAGGGGTGCGGGAGGCAACGCGAGATGTGTGCGCTGCGGCGTTGATGCCACTAAGAGCACGCCCGGCGCGGATCTCTTTCGCGACGATTGCGAAGTTCACCCGAAGGGGGTACAAGCCGATATGAGGCTCGAATGCGCACCGGCGTGCTGAAAACGGAAGAGGGGCGGGTGATCTGCGAGCGCTGCGAGATCGCAGACCGGCCGCTCGCGCGCATGCGCGGGCTGCTCGGGCGCGACGGGCTCGCGGAGGGCCAGGGGATGCTCTTCCGCCCCGCCGGGTCGATCCACATGTTCTTCATGCGCTTCCCGATCGACGCCGTCTTCTGCGACCGGGAACTGCGGGTGCTCGGGGTCGAGCGCAACCTGCAGCCGTGGAGGACGGCGGGCCACAAGGGCGCGAAGGTCGTGGTCGAGCTCGCCGCCGGCGCCGCGGCAGGGCTCGAGCCCGGCGACCGGCTCGTGCTCGACGCGTAGCGGCCAGGATCACGCGGACGAGCGATCGAGCGCGGCCACGCGCGGGCCGATGCCCGGCAGATGGTCGCGCTCGCCGCAGCCGTCGCGCTGGCCTTCCCGTCGGGGTTCGTCTCCCGCCCCGCGCTCTCGCAGCGCGTTCAGGCGCTGGTGCACCGGCCGGCGACGGTCCTCTGTGCCCGAACGGGCGCCGCCTGGCGGGCGGAGCGCCAGGCCGGCGCGCACGGCCCCGAGGCGCTCGCCCGGGCCGACGTCCCGCGCTCCCTCGTCCTGATCTCGCCCGCCACGTGCGGGCAGCTCCTCACGCTGCTCCGGCGCGGCCCCGCGAGGCTCAGCCGGGCGACGCTGGCGCGCTCCGCGGGCGCCCTCGAGGTCCTCGCCCACCAGGCCGAGCACCTCGCGGGCTTCACGGACGAGGGCGTGGCCGAATGCGCCGCGGTCGAGGTGCTGCTGCCGCTCGCGCAGTCGTTCCGCGTCCGCGCCGAGGCCGATCTCCAGTTCGTCCGGGACGCCGCGTGGCGCCTCCACGCCGCCTGGGAGGCGGCGTGGCGCGCATACCGCGGCCCCTGCCGCTAGACACGAAACACCCCGCCTGAGCGGGGGTTTTCGTCAGTCGGGGCGCCGAGATTCGAACTCGGGACCTCTAGTCCCCCAGACTAGCGCGCTAACCAGGCTGCGCCACGCCCCGCGACGACCTGCACGGTATCAAGCCGTTCTCGGCTCGGCTCGACCGGGTGGAACGACGACGGGGCGCCGGAAGGGCGGCTACTCCGAGCGGGAGCTGCGCTCGAGGAACGGCTTGATCAGGTCGATGGGGGCCGGGAAGACGATCGTCGAGGTGTTGCCGGCGCCCAGCTCGAGCAGCGTCTGCAGGTAGCGGAGCTGGAGCGCGATCGGATGCTCCTCGATCACGATCGCCGCGTCCTTGAGCCGCTCGGCGGCCTGGTACTCGCCCTCGGCGTTGATGATCTTCGCGCGCCGCTCGCGCTCGGCCTCGGCCTGGCGTGCCATCGCCCGCTGCATCCCGCCCGGGATCTCGACGTCCTTCACCTCGACGATCGAGACCTTGATCCCCCACGGGTCGGTCTGCTGGTCGATGATCGTCTGGAGGATCGCGTTGATCTTCACGCGCTCGGAGAGCAGCTCGTCGAGCTGGTGCTGGCCGAGCACGGCGCGCAGCGTCGTCTGCGCGATCTGCGAGGTCGCGACCATGAAGTTCTCGATCTGGACGATCGCCGCGTTCGGGTCGACGATCCGGAAGTAGGCGACGGCGTTCACCCGCACGGGCACGTTGTCCTTGGTGATCACCTCCTGCGGCGGCACGTCGAGCGTGATCGTGCGCAGGTCGACCCGCACCATCCGGTCGACGATCGGGATCATCAGGAACAAGCCCGGGCCCTTGGGCTCCGGCATCAGCCGCCCGAGCCGGAACATGACCCCGCGCTCGTACTCGCGCGCCACCTTGATCGAGGCCGGCGCCAGCACGAGCAGGAACACCACGACGACCGCGAGCGCGATCAGCAGGGCGCTCATGCGGGCCTCCTCGTCGCCTCAGGGCGTGTGGTCATCCCGTCCACGGTCATCAGTATGTCGCTCAGGCCGCGTGCCCGTGGGCGTGCTCCTCGGGAGGCTCGCTCATCATCCTCAGCATCGGCAGCCCGCCGCTGCGGACGAACCGCCAGACCAGGAAGCCGGCGAAGGCGAGGAAGAGGATGTTGAGGACCGCCGTGTAGTTCCAGGTGACGCTGGCGTGAGCGACCTTGGCCGTGCGCTCGCCCGGCGCGAGCGAGAGCCCCTGGAACAGGAACTCGACGACGAGCCCGGCGGCGACCATGGTCGCGTAGAAGGCGGCGAGCAGGAAGCCGGCCATCCTCCAGCCGTAGTACTTGCGGTAGATGTCGAGGATCGGCAGCACGATCAGGTCGGCGAAGATGAACGCGAGCACGCCGCCGAAGCTGATGCCGCCGTTCCACAGGACGGCGGCGAGCGGCACGTTGCCGATCGAGCAGACGAAGGAGAGGATCGCCACCACCGGCCCGATCAGCGGGCCCCAGAACTTGGCGAGCGTCGGGTGGTCGACCAGGAACAGCGACCGCCACCAACTGCCCGGCACCCAGGCGGCGAGCGCCCCGGCGATCAGCAGCCCCCCGACGATGTCCTTCCAGATCGCCGCCCAGTCCATCACGAAGTAGTGGCTGGTCGAGTTGACCCCCTCGCGGGAGGCGAGGCGGCGCAGCAGCGGCAGCTCGGCCTTGACGGACATGTCCATCTCGGCGTGGCCCTCCATCGAGCCACGCAGCCCCTTGTCCGCCTGCACACGCGCCTGCTCGACCAGGCCGCGGCTGAGGAAGAACCGGAAGACGAGCGCGAGCAGGACGATCATCAGCGGCCCACCGACGAACTCGGCGAGCGTGAACCGCCAGCCCATGAGGAGCGCGAGGATGATCCCGAGCTCGATCACGAGGTTGGTCGAGGCGAACTCGAACGCCATCGCCGCCGTGAAGTCGGCGCCCTTGCGAAAGAGGGAGCGGGCCAGCGCGACCGCAGCGTAGGAGCACGACGACGAGGCGGCGCCGAGCACGGTCGCGCGAGCGAGCGAGCGGGGAGAGTCGTCGGGCAGCAGCCGGCGCATCTCCCGCTTCGAGACGACTGCCTGCACGACCCCGGAGAGCGCGAAGCCGAGGATCAGCGCCCAGAGGATCTCCCAGAACATCCCGAACGCGAACGAGAGCGCGTCCCCCAGCTCGGAGAGCACCGCGACCGCGAGCAGCGGGCCCGTCACGCCGTCACCTCGACCACCGGCGCGTCGTCAGGCGCTGCGGCGCGTCTTTGCTCGATCGTCTGCATGGTCTGCCTTCCACTTCTACCGTACCCGGGTAGAACGAGCGCGAGAGGTGAGCGTGAGCGCGGCGGTCGACGTGGCTTCCGGCATGCTCCGGGCGTCGACAGCGCGTGTGAAGGAGCCGCCGTGAAGCTCACCGCGGCGCGCCGACGTCCCGCGGTTACGACGGCGCGCGGAACGGGATCCTGATCGAACCTTGACCCGAAGCGCGGCCGGCGCTTGACCCCCGGAGCCTACGGTCATGCTGGACAACGAAGGAGGCTCCACGATGATGAACGGCTGGTACGGAGGAATGGGTGCGGGAGGCTGGATCCTGATGTCCGCCTTCTGGGTGGTGCTGATCGCGCTCGTGGTCTGGGCGGTCGCGCACCTGCTGGGACGCGGGGGCCGCCCGGTCGAGCGGGTCGATCTGGCCGAGCGGCCGGAGGAGGTCCTGGACCGGCGGCTCGCGGCCGGAGAGATCGACGCCGCCACCTACGACGCGCTGCGGACGAAGCTCCGCGAGGCGCACGCGGCGAGGGTGTGAGCGCGATGAGGCGCAGACTTCTCTTCGTGGGCGTCGCCGCGCTCGCGCTCGCCGGGCTCGGGTCGAGCATCGGCTGGGCCGTCACGCGTTCGAACGGCGGCCCGGGGTTCGGGCCGGGTTACGGTCACGGCTACGCGATGATGGGCTCGAACGGACGCGGTACGGCCTGGTACGTGAACGGGTCGGGCGAGCCGGTGACGACCATCGCCGCCGCGCGTTCGCAGGCGCAGCGCTTCGCCGACCGGCTCGGCCTGCAGACCGGCGAGGTGATGCAGTTCGCCGACAACTTCTACGTCCTGCTCGAAGACGAGCACGGCAAGCCGGCGACCGAGGTGCTGGTCGACCCCCGCACCGGCGGCGTGACGCTCGAGTACGGGCCGGCGATGATGTGGAACACCCGCTACGGGATGATGACCGCCAAGACCACGGTCGACCCCGGCCGGATGATGGGCGCCGGCGGCTACGGCGGCATGACGGGCGGCGGCTCCTACAGCGGGATGATGGGCGGCAACGGCTCCGGCGGGATGATGGGTCGCTACGGCGGCAGCCCGAACTGGACGCCGCAGCAGGGCTCCGTGGCCGGCCCGGTGGCGGTGGCCGAGGCGGCGAAGCTCGCGAACCAGTGGCTGGCGGAGCAGGGAACCGGCCTCACCGCCGCCGAGCCTGACGCGCTGCCCGGCTACTTCACCTTCCACACGTTGAAGGACGGCAAGATCACCGGGATGCTGTCGGTCAACGAGCAGACCGGTGCGGTCTGGTACCACTGGTGGCACGGCCACTTCGTCGCGATGGAGGAATGAGCGAGAGCAGCAGCCGGCGGACCGTGACAGACGGGCGCGCGGGTCGCGCCCGTCTTCGCGCGCTGGTCGTCGACGACGAGCGTCCGCTGGTGGGGATCGTCTCCAGCTACCTCGAGCGCGAGGGCTTCGAGGTGCATGCCGCCTACGACGGCGAGCAGGCGGTCGAGCTCGCGCGGAGCCTGGAACCGGATGTGATCGTGCTCGACCTGATGCTGCCCGGCATCGACGGCATCGAGGCCTGCCGCCGGATCCGCTCGTTCAGCGACGCCTACGTCGTGATGCTGACCGCCAAGGCCGAGGAGGCCGACACGATCATCGGTCTCTCGACGGGCGCCGACGACTACGTGACCAAGCCCTTCTCGCCGGGGGAGCTCGTGGCTCGCATCCGCGCGATGCTGCGCCGCCCCCGCGCCGACGCGGGCGCCGAGGCCGGGGACGTCCGTCGCTTCGGGCCGCTCGAGCTCGACCTCCCGGCACACGAGGCCCGCCTCGACGGCGAGGTCGTCGCGCTGACCCCGCTGGAGTTCAGCCTGCTGGAGACCCTCTCTTCGGAGCCACGGGTCGCGTTCAGCCGGCGCCGGCTGCTCGAACGGGTCTGGGGACCGGGCTGGTTCGGCGACGAGCACGTCGTCGACGTCCATGTCGCCAACCTCCGGCGGAAGCTCGGCGACGACCCCGCAGCGCCGCGCTTCGTCCAGACGGTACGCGGGCTCGGCTACCGGATGGGCCGCGGATGAAGCTCATGCGTGCGCTTCGGCGGAGCCTGAGCGCACAGCTGCTCGCCGCCCAGCTCGCCGTGATCGTCGCAGGCGCTGCGACGCTGACCGCGGTCGCCTACGCCGTCGGCCCGGCGCTGTTCCACCGCCACATCGGCGACGCACTCGGCGTCGTGCCGCCCGGCGTCTCCCACCACCTCGACGAGGCGTTCGCGCAGGCGCTCCTGCTCTCGCTCGCGTTCGGCATCGGCGCCGCCACCCTCACCGCCGCGGTCGTCAGCTGGATCCTTGCCACGCGCATCGTCCGGCCCGTGCGCGGACTGGCCTCCGCGGCCCGCCGGGTCTCGCGCGGCGACTACCAGACCCGCGTGCAGCTCGAAGGAGCCGACGAGCTCACCGTGCTCGCCCGCGCCTTCAACGAGCTTGCCGGCTCCCTCGACTCGGCCGAGCAGCGCCGCCGCCGGCTGCTCGCGGACCTCGCGCACGAGCTGCGCACCCCACTGGCCACCATCGACGCCTATCTCGAGGGCCTCGCCGACGGCGTCGTCCAGCCCGACCCCGGCACCTGGGCTCTGCTCCGCGCCGAGGCCGGACGGCTCGGACGGCTCACCGACGACATCGCCAAGGTCTCGCGTGCCGAGGAGCGCCAGCTCGACCTGCGCGTCCGCACCGCCCCCGCGCAGGAGCTGCTCGCGGCCGCTGCGGCGGCCGCCCGGTCCGGCTACGCCGAGAAAGGCGTCCGGCTCGAGCTCGACGCGGCACGTGGCGACGCGTCGGTCGCGGTCGACCCGGACAGGTTCGCCGAAGTGCTCGCGAACCTGCTCGAGAACGCGCTCCGCCATACGCCGCCCGGCGGCGCAGTCGGGCTCGCAGCCGCACCGGCCGGCGAGGACGTCCTCTTCACCGTCTCCGACACCGGCGAGGGCATCGCGCCCGCCGAGCTCGAGCAGGTCTTCGAGCGCTTCTATCGCGCCGACCCGGCACGAAGCCGCGACCGCGGCGGCAGCGGCATCGGGCTCACCATCGCCCGCGCACTCGTCGAAGCCCACGGCGGACGCATCAGCGCCGAGAGCGCGGGCGCCGGGCAGGGCGCCGCCTTCCGGATCACGCTGCCGGCCGCGCGTGCGGCCGGCACGGATCCGTGAGGCAGCCGGCAAGCACCACGAGCAGGTCGCCCTGCGGATCGACGTTGCCAGGCTTACGCGCAGTCGCTCTCCGACGCCGAGGTCGCCGACCTGGGCGCCTTCCTGACGCAGAAGGGCGGCTAGCCGGGCGGCGCGCTACCCGTGCGACGGCCAGGCGTAGTCGGCCTCCGCGAGGCGCGGTGGCCCGTCCAGGCAGGCGCTCCACTGGTCCGCTCTTCTCCCAGACGCCTGTCTCCCGCATGATCCGGCGAACGCTCTCGCAGGCGTCGGCGCCCGAGAAGACGAAGATCGCCTCGCGGTCGGTGAGGAAGACCTCGTGCCGCGCCAGGCTCGTGTCGGCCGGGTCGAAGGGCGGCCCTTCTGCGACGAGCGCGTGGGCGGCCTCGAGCGCGTCCGGCCGGAGCGACAGCACGACCGCGACCTGCTCGGTCGGCTCGCTTCGCGAGCAGAGCTCCGCCAGCAGGTCGGCGAGCTCGAACAGCAGCCCCGCCCCGAGCGGGCGCACGAGGACGTCCGGAGCGTCGTGTTGCTCGACCACGAGCGTCGGCCGGCCGCTGAGGAGGTCGGAGTCGGCACGCCCGATGCGGACGCCGTCGAGGTCGCGATAGGCGAGGCTGCGCTGCACCAGATGCCCGTTCTGCGAGCCCTCCAGCTTGAGCGCCTCCCGCCCGGGCGTGAGCCGGCCGGCGACCGGCTGGCCCTCCGCCTCCGACCAGAGAACCGGATACGACGCATTCGCCATGTGCCCAGGATGAGCGACTTTCCGCCCATCCTCATCGGAGAACGCACAGAGCCGCGCTGCGGCAAAGCACGCACCGGGCTCCCCTGCTCCGGACGTCCTCCCTCACGGCCACGCACCCGTGACAGCCCCGTCATATCCGGGACAGTGCCGGCTAGATCGCGCTGCCGATCTTCGTCGTGGCGTCGTCGAGCCTCCCGGTGATCGCGAGCGCGAGGACGCCGATGGCGACGATGATCCCGATCGTGATCACTCCGAGGACGACGCCGTACTCTGCCAGCGTCTGCCCCTCCTGCCGCACCGCACCGGCACGGAACGCCGAGAACCAGTCCCGCAGGGTCATGTCTTCCACCTTCCGTCTGGCATCGAGATGGGCGCTGCCACGATGCTCAATAAGAGCGCGGCTCGCGGCCGTCTCTTGCGGGATGCGGGCGAATTCCCCCAAAGGAGGGACTACGGCGCGGCCGCGGCGACCAGCTCGCCGAGGCGCGCGATCCCCGCGTCGATCAGCTCGTCGGCGACGTTGCTGAACGAGAGGCGCACGTTCCCGGTGCCCCGGCCGTCCGGGAAGAACAGGCCGCCGGGCACGATCGCGACGCCCGCGTCGGCGGCGCGGCGGGCGAGCTCCGCCGCGTCCACGGGGAGCGTCAGCCAGGAGAAGAAGCCGCCGCGCGGCCGTGTCCACTCCGCGCCCTGGGGCATCGCGCCGGCGAGAGCGGCGAGCAGCCGCTCGCAGCGAGCCGCGTAGAGCGCACGCGAGCGCTCGAGCTGCTCGTCGATCCAGCCGCGGCGGGCGTACTCCTCGAACAGCCGCTGCCCGAGCGCGCCGGCGCACTGATCGGTGTTCTGCTTCGCACGGACGAGCTGCGCGACGACCGCGGCCGGCCCCGCGGCCCAGCCGAGCCGCACGCCCGGGAAGAAGGTCTTGGAGGTCGTACCGGCCTGGACGACCACGTCCGGGCCCCCGCTCCAGAGACTCGGCAGGGCCGAGCCGTCGAAGCCGAGCTCCCGGTAGGCGACGTCCTCGACGATCAGGAAGCCGTAGCGGCGCGCGAGCTCGACGAGCGCGGGCCGCCGCTCGGCCGCCAGCGTCACCCCGGCCGGGTTCTGGTGGTCCGGGATCGTGTAGAGGAGCTTCGGTCGCAGCCCCTGCGCGAGGCGGGCGGCGAGCGCGTCGACGTCGAGCCCGTCGTCGTCGAGCGGCACCGCGACGACCTCGGCCTCGAAGCCCCGGAACGCCATGATCGCGCCGAGGTAGGTCGGGCCCTCGACGACGACCGTGTCGCCCGCGTCGAGAAACGACTTCGCGACGAGCTCGAGCGCCTCGATCCCGCCGCTCGTCACCAGCAGCTCGTCCTCGGCCGGGCGCGCCCCTTGGAGCGCCTCCAGCCGCGCGGCGATCGCGTCGCGCGGCCCGGGCAGCCCTTCGGTCGGCGCGTACTGGAACGCCGTCGCGTCCCCTGCCTCCGCGAGCTCGCGCAGGATCTCCGCCGCGCTCGCCGCCGGGAAGGTCGCCGGGTCGGGGAAGCCGCCGGCGAACGAGATCACGTCGGTCCACGCGAGCACGCCGAGGATCGCGGCGATCCCGTCGCCCGAGTCGATGCGGGCGCGCCGCGCGAGCAGCTCCTCCCAGCGGCGGCTCTCCGGCGTCACGGCCACGGGCCGGACTGTATCCGCTCGGGCGCTACGCGGCGGGAGCGCAGATGAACACGGTGCGCCTCGGGATCCGCGCTGGACGCGGCGTCACGAGCTGCGATCCCGTCACCTGCCATCTGCCGCGCCGCTCGAGCTCGATCACGTCGCCGACGGCCGGCGCGGCGTCGCGGCGGCTCTCCTCGACGTCCCAGCGGCCGTCGGGGAACTCGAGCTTCAACGAGTAGCACTCCATGCCTGAGAGCATCGGCGCGCGGAGAGCCCGCCCCGCTCCCTCGGATCAGCGATTACGCCGATGCTCCCGGCACCCGCCCTTCGTAGAACCGTGACGACGAAGGAGGAGCGATGACCATGATCGACGCGTCCCGGCAGATCGAGCTCGAGCGGCTGATCGAGGAGATGCGGCGCGCCGCGCGAACGGTGCGCGCGCAGACGATCGCCGAGCGCCGGGAGACGAGGGGCACGCTCGTGGCGGAGATGCGGGACGGGCTCGAACCGCACGCGGGACTCGACGAAAAGGGGCTCGAGGCGCTCGGCGTGTGGGCGGACGACCTCGAGCACGCCGACCCGGCCGACGTCGACCTGCTCCAGGAGCTCCTGTACGGGCTCGACGCGCTCGTTCGCGTCCACCTCTGGCGCGAGACGGGGCTCCCGTTGCGGCCGCCGGAGCCGCGCCCGCGCAGCGACATCTGAGGCGGGGCCGCTCCGGCGGCCCTCGTCCTCCTAGTCGCCGAGCCGCCGGTAGAGCCGGTCGATCAGATCGGGCATCTGCTCGAGCCGCTCGGTGATCACGCGCAGGCGGAACTCGCGGAAGTGCTCCGGCTCGACCCCGAGCGACTCGGCCAGAGTGCCCACGACCTCGTTCGAGGGCACCGGCCGGTTCCCGTGCACGAGGTGGTTGAGATAGCCCGCCGAGAGACCTGTGCGCGAGGCGAGCTCGCGGTAGGTGACGCCGCTCTCGCCCATCAGGGCCTCCATCGTCTCCCCGAAGGGCCGCTCGCTGAACCGTCGCCGCCGCGCCATGCCTCAGGCCTCCTTGCCCAGGTCGGCAACATCTAACCGCTTCTCGTCGCCGCTTGCACGGTCGCGCACGTCCACCTTGCCGTCCTCGAGGCTCTTGCGGCCCGCCGTGACGCGCAGCGGGACGCCGATCAGGTCGGCGTCGGCGAACTTCTCCCCCGCCCGCTGGTCGCGGTCGTCGAGGAGCACGTCGAGGCCGGCCGCCGACAGCGTCTCGGCCGCCCGCTGGGCGATCTCCTCCGCGCCGGGGAGCGCGACGACGTGGACGTCGTACGGCGCGACCGCCCTCGGCCAGACGATCCCGTTTTCGTCGTGGCTCTGCTCGACGATCGCGGCCATCGTCCGCCCCGGGCCGATCCCGTAGCTCCCCATCCGAGCGGCTTCTCCTGCCCGTCCTCGTCGAGGAAGGCGGCCCCGAGCGGCGCCGAGTAGCGCGTGCCGAGCTTGAAGATGTGGCCCAGCTCGATGGCCGTCTCGAAACGCGGACGCCCGTCGCAGCGCGGGCAGGTGTCGTCCGGGCTCGCCTCGCGGATGTCCGCGAAGAGCGGCTCGTAGTCGCGGCCCGCCTCGACGCCTCGCAGGTGCCAGCCGTCCCGGTTAGCGCCCGCAACGTACTGGCCCTCCCGCAGCGCCTCGTCGGCGACGATCTCGCCCGAGAAGCCGACCGGCCCAAGCGAGCCGCCCGAGGCGCCGAAGGCGGCGCGGATCTCGTCGTTGGTCGCGGGCGGCTGGGCACGCCGAGCGCCGCCGCGAGCTTGTTCTCCTCGAGCCGGTCGTCGCCCCGGACGAGCGCGAGCACGACCGTCCCGTCCTGTTTCACCATCGGCATCGCCTTCGAGGTCGCCGCCGAGTCGACGTCGAGGTAGTCGGCGAGGGCCTCGATCGTCCCTACGCCGGGCGTCTCGACCGGCTGCGGCGCGTCGAGCCGCTCGGGGAGCCTCGGCGCCCGCGGCACCGTCTGCGCCACCTCGAGGTCGGCCGCGAAGTCGCCCCGCTCGCAGGTGACGAGCGTGTTCTCGCCGGAGCCCGCGGGCGCGAGGAAGTCCCTCGACTCGCTGCCGCCCATCATCCCCGGCTCCGCCTCGACGTCGTGGGCGGCGACCCCGCAGCGCTCGAAGATTCGTGTGTACGCGGCCTGGTGCAGCGCGAAGCTCCGGTCGAGCCCGGCCTCGTCGCGGTCGAACGAGTAGGAGTCCTTCATGATGAACTCGCGCACGCGGATCAGCCCGCCGCGGGACCGCGGCTCGTCCCGCTCCTTGATCGCGAAGTGGTAGAGGATCTGCGGCAGCTGCCGGTAGCTCTGGAGCTCGCGGGCGTGGAACGTGACCGTCTCCTCGTGCGTCAGCGGCAGGACGTAGCTGCCGCCCGCTCGCGGTCCTCGAGGCGGAAGATCTCCTGGATGTAGTCGCGGCCGCTCTGCTGCCAGAGCTCGTACGGCGTCAGCACCGGCATCAGCATCTCCTGGCCGCCGATCGCGTCGATCTCCTCGCGGATGATCTGCACGACCTTCTGGTGCACGCGCCAGCCGAGCGGCAGGAACGTCCAGACGCCCGCCGCGACCTGGCGGATGAAGCCGCCGCGGACGAGCAGCTTGTGCGACACCGCTTCGGCGTCGGCCGGCGCGTCGCGCAGCGTCGGCAGGAAGAGCTGAGATGCTCGGGCGATCATCGGCGTCCGCGCCCTAGGCTAGTCGAGCGGGATCAGGGACGCCTCGGCCATCGCGAGCGCGGCGGGCTTCGCCATCTTCAGCCGCCTGGGCCGCTGCATCCCGTCGGCGATCCAACGGTCGATCTCGTGGAAGAGCTCGTCGATGAGGATGTCCGACGAGACCTTCTTCAGCACGCGGCCGTGCGCGTAGACAAACCCGACGTCGCGGCCGCCGGCGATGCCGAAGTCCGCGTCGCCCGCCTCGCCGGGGCCGTTGACGGCGCAGCCGAGCACCGCGACCTCGAAGTGCTGCGGGTATTCGCGGCCAGGCGCCCCTCGACCTTCTCGGCGAGCGCCTGGACTCCGACGTTGTCGCGCCCGCAGCTCGGGCAAGCGATCATCACCGGGCCGCGCTCGCGGAGGCCGAGCGACTTGAGGATCTCGAAGGCGGTCTTGATCTCCTCGACGGGGTCGGCGGTGAGCGAGACGCGCAGCGTGTCGCCGATCCCGTCCACGAGCAGCGCGCCCATGCCGACGGCGCTCTTGATCGAGCCGGAGAACGGCGTGCCCGCCTCGGTGACGCCGAGATGGAGCGGGTACGGCACCTTCTCGGAGAGCATCCGGTAGGCGCGGATCATCGTCGGCACGTGGCTCGACTTGACCGAGATCTTGAAGTCGTGGAAGCCGAGCTTCTCGAGCAGCCGCACCTCCTCGAGCGCGGCCTCGACGAGCGCCTCGGCCTGGTCCTGCTGCGCCAGGTCGGAGAGGTGCTTGGGCAGCGAGCCCGAGTTGGCGCCGATCCGCATCGGGATCCCCGCCTTCTGCGCTGCGCGGACGACCTGCTCGACCTTGTCCGGGCCGCCGATGTTGCCCGGGTTGATGCGGACGGCGGCGACGCCGCCCTCGATCGCCTTCAGCGCGAGACTCGCGTTGAAGTGGATGTCGGCGATCACCGGGATCGGCGAGAGGCGCACGATCCTCGGCAGCGCCTCGGCGTCCTCGAGCTTCGGCACCGCGACCCGCACGACCTCGCAGCCGGCGGACGCGAGCTCGGCGATCTGCGCCGTCGTCGCCTCGACGTCGTGCGTCTTGGTCAGGGTCATCGACTGGACGGCGACGGGCGCGCCGCCGCCGATCTTGACCCCGCCGACCGAGATCTGCCGCTCGCTGGGCATCCGCCGGTGAGTGTAGCCGGGAGCCCCCGCGCGAACCGGCCCGACCCGGCCGCCTCAGCGGACGCTGAGGGCGCGCCCTCCCGTACCGGTTCCGTCAGAAAGGTGCCTGGCACCGCGCGGTGGATCCGTGACGGTTTCCAGACACTTGCACCGCATCGATTGGCGGGTCGTGACGGTTTCGTGACGAAGGTGCCAGGCACCGCGGGCGGCTTAGCGAGGCGCGCCGGAGGAGAAGTCGTTCGAGAGGGCGATCACCCAGACGAGGATGATCAGCGCGAACCCGACCACCGAGACGCGCTCGTAGACCTCGCGGGCGAGGGCGCGGCGGCGGACGGCCTCGATGAGCGAGAAGAGGATGTGGCCGCCGTCGAGCGGCAGCAGCGGCAGGAGGTTGAGCAGCGCGAGCGACATGCTCACGAAGCCGACGATCTGCAGGTACCAGTTGAAGCTCACCTTCAGCGCCGCCGCGGAGATGCGCACGATGCCGACCGTGCTCGTGAGCTGGCCGTGCTGCTGCCCGCCGAAGAGCGACGAGATCGCCTTCGCCGTGCCGGTCACCACCTGCCAGCAGTCGCTCGCGGCCAGCCGCGCACTGTGCCCCACCGGGTACGAGACGAGCTGCGCTGCCGGCTCGAAGCCCCAGATCCAGCGGCCGTCCCGCTGGATCGTCGGCCGCGGGCCCAGCGTCACCCGGTGGCCGCCGCGCGCGACCGTGAGGGTGATCGGCTTCCCGCGGCTGGAGCGGATCAGGCGCGAGACGGCGTCGAAGGTCCGCGCAGCGTGACCGTTCACCGCGACGACGTGGTCGCCCGGCTGGAGCCCGGCCGCGGCCGCGGGCGTCCCGGCCGAGACCGCCGCCACCTCCGTGCTCGGGTTCGGCGACGGCGCGCCCGTCGCGTAGACGGCGAAGAAGATCAGGAACGCGACGAGGACGTTCGCGGCCGGGCCGGCGGCGATCACGGCGACCCGCTTCCACGTCGCCTGGCGCCAGTAGGCGTCGGAGCCCGTCCCCTCGTCCAGCTCGCGCAGCGCCCGCCTCGCCGTCCGGCGCGCCGCAGGAGACAGGTCGGCCCCCTCGACCGCGCTCCGCAACTCCGGGAGCGCGGCCCGCGCGCCCTCGAGATCCTCGGCCTCGAGCGCGCGCCGCACCCGCTGCCCGAGCGGCGCGAGCGCCGGCTCCTCGCGCATCGCCGCCCCGAGAAACGTCTCGATGTCGCTGCCGGCGGGCCGGTGCATGCCGGGGATGCGCACGAGGCCGCCGAGCGGGATCGCCCCGATGCCGTACTCGATTCCTTTCCGCTTCACCTTCACGAGCGCCGGCGGGAAGCCGACGTAGAAGCTCCGCGGCCGGATCCCCACGGCGAGCGCGACGGCGAAGTGGCCCAGCTCGTGCAGGAAGACGAGCAGCATCAGCCCGACGATGACCACGAGCCAGATCACGCGCGCGCCATCCCTCGCTCCGCCAGGGCGCGCGCCTCGCGGTCGGCCTCGAGCAGGTCGCCCAGGTCTCGCGCCGGCTCGCCGGCGGCGGCCGCGAGCGCGTCCCCGACCAGCTCCGGGATGCCGAGGAACGGCAGCCGCCCCTCGAGGAACGCCGCCACCGCGACCTCGTTCGCGGCGTTGAAGGCGCACGGCGCGGTGCCGCCCCGCTCGCCGGCCTCGCGGGCGAGCGCGAGCATCGGGAACGTCTCGGTGTCCGGCGCCTCGAACTCGAGCGTCAGCGACGTCAGGTCGAGCGGCCGCAGCGACGTCGCCGCGCGTTCCGGGTAGGTGAGCGCGTAGGAGATCGGGACCCGCATGTCCGGGTAGCCGAGGTGCGCGAGCGCGGCCCCGTCGCGGAAGCGGACGAGCGAGTGGACGATCGACGTCGGCTGGAGCACGACCTCGACCCGCTCGTACGGGATCCCGAACAGGAAGTGCGCCTCGATCACCTCCAGGCCCTTGTTCGCGAGCGTCGCGGAGTCGACCGTGATCTTCGGGCCCATCCGCCACGTCGGATGCGCGAGCGCCTGCTCGGGAGTCACGTCCTCGAGCTCCTCGCGCGCGCAGCCGCGGAACGGCCCCCCCGAGCCGGTGAGCACAAGCGTGTCCACCTCCGCGGCGGCCCGCCCCTCGAGGCACTGGAACAGCGCCGAGTGCTCGCTGTCCACCGGCAGGATCCGCCCTCCGCCCCGCTCCAGCGCGGCGAGAGCGAGCTCGCCGCCGGCGACGAGGCTCTCCTTGTTCGCGAGCGCGAGGTCGACTCCGCGCTCGAGCGCCCAGAGCGTCGCGTGGATGCCGGCGAACCCGACGACGGCGTTGAGCACGACGTCCGGCTGCGCGCGCTCGAGCAGCTCCGTCAGGTCGCCGCCGACCTGCCGCAGCGGCGCGTCCACGCCGTCCAGCGGCGTCGAGCCCGAGGCGGCCGCGCACAGCTCCAGCTCCGGGTGTCCCTCGACGATCTCGATCGCCTGCCGGCCGATCGACCCCGTGGCTCCGAGCAGGGCGACGCGCTTCACGGCGTCCAGTGTACGGAGAGGGTCGCCCGGGGCCGCGGCCGCCCGTCCACCGTTCGGGTGACTACAGCTGTCAACGAGCGGCTACAGTGGGATTCCGCATGTTCCTCACTCCCTCCCCCGCGGAACGGCCGGGGGCGGCCAGGGAGCTCCACGATCTCGGGAACCACCTGCTCGTGATCCAGGGCTTCTCCGTGCTGCTCGCCCGCTCGCTCCGGCCCGGCGACCCGCTGCAGGCCTGCCTGCGGGAGATCGACGACGCCGTGCTCGGCGCGACGCGCTCGGTGCACCGCCTGCGCCGGATCTCCGTCGAGGGCGAATCAGGCGTAGCCGAAGGCGAGCACGAGATAGTACGCGGCGGCGCCGGCGAACAGGAGCGCGTCGACGCGGTCGAGGACGCCCCCGTGACCGCCGAGCAGGCGTCCGGTGTCCTTGACCTCCATGTCCCGCTTGAGGGCGGACTCGAAGAGGTCGCCGACGACGGCCGCCAGCACGATCACGACGCCGAGCACGACCGCCTGCCAGATCGCCAGGTAGTGCGTTCGCGTGTCGTAGAGGGCGACGAACGCGACGAAGATCCCCGCTAGCGACCCCAGGACGAGACCCTCCCACGTCTTCCCGGGCGAGAGGCGCGGTGCGAGCTTGTGCCGCCCGAACAGCCGCCCGCCCGCGTAGGCGAAGGTGTCGGCCGCCCAGACCGTGAGCAGGACGGTGAACGCGAGCAGGCGCGGCTCGTGCTGCATCTGCCGCAGCAGGAGCAGGTGGCCGAGGCCCAGGCCGATCCACGCCGCGCCGAGCACGCTCGAGCCGATCGCCGCCGTCGCCGGAGACCGCGTCTTCGCGACGGCCTCCAGCACGAACCCGACGACGAAGGTCGCGAGGAATCCCGCGAGCATCCACTCCAGCCCGCCGGTCCGCGCCCCGACGAGCGCGAGCACGGCGCCCGCGTAGACCGCCGGCGCGAGCGGCCGCAGCGGCCGCGCCATCGTCACGAACTCGTGCGCGCCGACGAGTGCCGCGCCCGTCAGGAGCGCGAACAGCCACCAGCCGCCGAGCCAGACGAGGCCGAGCACGACCGGCAGGCCGACGACGCCGACGAGGATGCGCGAGACGAGATTGCTCATCTGCCGCCGAATCTACGGCGGCGGCGTGCGTAGTCGTCGACCGCGGCGCGGAATTCGGCCGGGCCGAAGTCCGGCCAGAGCGTGTCGACGAACACGAACTCCGCGTACGCGGACTGCCAGAGCAGGAAGTTCGAGACGCGCAGCTCCCCCGAGGTGCGGATGACGAGGTCGGGATCGGGCATCTCGGGCGCGTACAGGCTGCGCGCGACGGCCTCCTCGTCCACCTCGTCCGGGTCCACCCCGCTCTCGACGAGCCTCCGTGCCGCCTCGACGAGCTCGGCGCGGCCGCCGTAGTCGAAGGCGATCCAGAGACTCAGCCGGGGCGTGTCCGCGGTCGCCCGCTCGAGCTCCGCCATCTTCGTCTGGAGCCAGTCGGGCGCGCGGTCGCGGCGGCCGACGAAGCGGGTGCGGACGCCCTGGGCGGCGAGATCGCCGAGCTCGCGGTCGATCGTCTCGCCGAAGATCTCCATCAGCGCCGCTACCTCCTCGGGCGAGCGCGTCCAGTTCTCGGTCGAGAAGGCGTAGACGATCAGCGACTCGACGCCGAGGTCGATCGCGGTCTCGACCACCGGCCGCAGCGCGCGCGAGCCCGCGCGGTGCCCCTCGGCGACGGAGACGCCGCGGCTGCTCGCCCAGCGGCCGTTGCCGTCCATGATGACCGCCACCGCGTGCGCGACCTCCGGGAGGCGCTCCTCGATGCCGGGCGTGACGTCGGTGCCGGGAGTGGAGGCCACTAGACCTCCATGACCTCGGCTTCCTTGTGCCTGAGCAGCTCGTCGATGAGGCCGATGTGCTCGTCGGTGAGCTCCTGGACGCGCACCTCGCTGCGGTGCTCCTCGTCGGCGCCGACCTCGCCGCTGTCGGCGAGCTCCTTCAGGTGTCGCATCGCGTCGCGCCGGATCTCCCGGACGGCGACCCGGTGCTCCTCGGCGAGACCGCGCACGACCTTGACGAGCTCCTTGCGCCGTTCCTCGGTGAGCTGGGGGATCGGCAGCCGGATCAGCTTCCCGTCGTTCGAGGGCGTCAGGCCGAGATCGGACTCCTGGATCGCCTTCTCGACCCCGCGAATCGAGCCGGGATCGAACGGCTGGATCGTGAGCATGCGGGGCTCGGGCACGTTGATGGTCGCAAGCTGCTTCAGCGGCGTCGGCGTCCCGTAGTAGTCGACCTCGATGCGGTCGAGCAGCGAGGCGGACGCGCGCCCGGTGCGGACGGTCGTGAACTCGCCGCGCGCGTGCTCGACCGACTTCGCCATGCGCGTCTGCGCTTCCTGGATCAGCTCGTCGACAGTCGGCATGTCAGGCGTCCTCCTTGGCCGTTTCGATGATCGTGCCCACATCCTCGCCGGCGACGACGCGGGCGATGTTGCCCTCGGCGAGCTCGAAGACGTGGATCGCGAGGTGGTTGTCCATGCAGAGCGAGAGCGCGGTCGTGTCCATCACCTTCAGGCCGCGCTCGATCGCCTGGAGGTGGGTGAGGCGCGGCAGGAACGTCGCGCCCGCGACCTGCCGGGGATCGTCGTCGTAGACGCCCCGGACGCCGTGCTTCGCCATCAGGATGGCGTCGGCGCCGATCTCGAGCGCCCGGAGCGCCGCGGCGGTGTCCGTCGTGAAGTACGGGTTCCCGGTGCCGGCGGCGAAGATGACGACGCGGCCCTTCTCGAGGTGCCGGATCGCGCGGCGGCGGATGTACGGCTCGGCCACCTCCGACACGACGAGCGCGGACAGGACGCGGGTGTCGGCGTCCTGCTTCTCGAGCGCGTCCTGGAGCGCGAGCGCGTTCAGGAGCGTCGCGAGCATGCCCGCGTAGTCGGCGGTCGCCCGGTCCATGCCCTCCGCCGCGGCGGCGAGGCCGCGGTAGAAGTTCCCGCCGCCGACCACGACCGCGACGCCGACTCCGCCGGCGCGCAGGGCGGCGATCTCGGCCGCCAGCGTTCGCGTCACGCCGGGGTCGATCCCGTACTCGCGCTCGCCCATGAGCGCCTCGCCCGAGAGCTTCAGCAAGACGCGCCGGAAGCCGGCGCGTCCGGCGCCCGGCACGTCGATCGTCTCCTCGGGTCGCGCGCTCACGACAGGTCTCAGCCGGCGAGCTGGAAGCGCTCGAACTCGAGCACCTCGGCCCCGGCCTCCTCGAGCACCTTGCCGACGGTCTTGCCGCTCTCGTGCACCCACTCCTGGTCGGTGAGGACGTTGGCGCCGAAGAAGCGCTTGTTGAGCATGCCGTCGACGATCTTCCCGCGGGCCTGCTCCGGCTTCGACTGGACCTCGTCCGAGTTCGCGTAGATCTCGCGCTCGGCGGCGAGGGCGTCCTCCGGAACGTCTTCGCGGGCGATCCACTGCGGGCTCGACGCGGCGACGTGCATGGCGAGCTTGCGGCCCAGATCGGCGTCTCCGCCGCGCAGCTGGACGAGCACCCCGAGCTTGTTCGCCGGCGGATGAACGTACGCGGCGATCCGGGCTCCGTTCACGGCCTCGAAGCGGGCCGCGCCGGCAACGGCGACGTTCTCGCCGAGCTTCGCCGAGAGCGCCGTCCGCTCTTCCTCGAGGTCGGAGACGGCCTCGACGCCCTTCGCCTCGACCAGGTCGAGCGCCTTCTCCGCGAAGGCCTGGAACTCCTCGTTCTTGGAGACGGGCTCGGTCTCGCAGCCCACGGCGACCAGGGTTCCCTTCGAGCCGTCGTCGGCGATCCGGGAGCCGACGAGCCCCTCCGTCGTCGCGCGGCCGGCGCGCTTCGCGGCCTGCGCCATCCCCTTCTCCCGCAGGAGGACGATCGCGGCCTCGACGTCGCCGTTCGTCTCCTCGAGCGTGCGCTTGCAGTCCATCATTCCGGCCCCGGTGCGCTCCCGGAGCTCGCGGACGAGCTGGGCGGAGATTCCGGCCATCAGCCCTCCCCCTCCGTCTTCGCCTTCGCGGCGTCCTCGGCCTGCTCGGCGCCGCCCTCGGCGACCGGCGCGCCCTCGCTCTGCGCCTGCGGCTCGGCCGCGGCGGGCTCGGACGTCGTCTCGACCTCGCCGGGCTCGGCCTGCGGCTCGGCTGCTGCGGCTGCTGCGGCCTCCGCGGCTGCTGCGGCCTCTGCGGCTGCGGCGGCGGCTGCCTTCGCCTCCTCCTCGGCCGCCCTCGCCTGCGCGGCGGCCAGGTCGCGCGCGGTCACCTTCTGGCGGCCCTCGGCGATCGCGTCGGCGATCGCGCGCGTGATCAGGCTGCACGAGCGGATCGCGTCGTCGTTGCCCGGGATCACGTAGTCGGCCTCGTCGGGGTCGCAGTTCGTGTCGACGAGCGCGACGACCGGCAGTCCGAGCCGGCGCGCCTCGCGCACCGCGAGCTGCTCCTTGCGGAGGTCCATGATGAAGACGGCGTCCGGCTGCTTGCGCATGTCGGCGACGCCGCCGAGGTTCGCCTCGAGCTTCTCCAGCTCGCCCGCCATCGCGATGCGCTCCTTCGCGGGGAGCAGCTCGAGCTGGCCCTCCTCCTGGAGGCGGCGCAGCTCGTGCAGGCGCTCGATCCGGTCGGACATCGTCCGCCAGTTCGTGAGCAGCCCGCCGAGCCACCGGTGGTTGACGTACGGCATGCTGACGCGCTTCGCCTCACTCTCGACGGCGTCCTGCGCCTGCTTCTTCGTGCCGACGAAGAGAACCGTGCCGTTGCGCTCGGCGAGGTTGCGCACGAACTGCTCCGCTTCCTGGAGGCGCTCGGCGGTCTGCGTCAGGTCGATGATGTAGATGCCGCCGCGCTCCGAGAAGATGAAGCGGCGCATCTTGGGGTTCCAGCGTCGCGTCTGGTGGCCGAAGTGGACTCCGGCCTCCAGCAGATCGCGCATGGAGACTGGCATGGAAAGCTCCTTCCGATTTTCGTTTTGGGTACTGCGCCGGCGGGGCCCGAGGCGCACCGGCCGTGAAAGGCCGGCACCCGCGCCGCGGCTGGTCCGCCGGGGAGTCGGGACAGGGACGCGCCCAGTCTAGCGGCGGGAGAGCGGAAGAGCTGCGATCTCGCCCCGCCGGGGGCGCCTCCGAGCCTCCAAGTAACAGACTGTTACTTGGCCGGGCGGGCCGCGGCGAGCGCGGCCTCGAGGTCGGGCGGGAGCGGCGAGGCGACGTCCACGGGCTCGCCCGTGAACGGGTGCGCGAAGGCGAGCCGGGCTGCGTGGAGGAACTGCCGCTGGAGCCCGAGGTCGCCCGGACGCCCGTAGAGCGGGTCGCCGGCGACCGGCAGGTCGATCGCCGCGAGGTGGACGCGGATCTGGTGCGTGCGGCCGGTCTCGAGCCGGACGCGAAGCAGCGCGTGCCGCGGCAGCAGCTCCTCCACCTCGAAGTGCGTCACCGCGTCGCGCGGCGTGTCCGTGTCGAGCGACTGCCGGAGCGGGTCGTGGCGGTCGCGGCCGACCGGCGCCTCGACCGTGCCGCTGCGGGAGCGCGGCCGGCCGGCGACGAGCGCCAGGTACTCCCGGGTCAGGGCGCGCGTCTGCACGAGCGTCTGCAGGCGGCGGTGCGCCTCGGGCGACCGGGCGACGACGAGCAGCCCCGAGGTGTCCCGGTCGAGCCGGTGCACGATCCCGGGCCGGTCCGGCTCCTCCCCGCCCTCCGCGCCGACGGCGAGCAGCCCGTGCACGAGCGTCCCGGTCGCGTGCCCGGGCGCCGGATGGACGACGAGGCCGGCGGGCTTGTCCACGACGAGCAGGTGCTCGTCCTCGTAGGGCACGACGAGGTCGAGCTGCTCCGGAACGAGGTCGCTCGCCGGCGGCGCGGGCGGCTCGAACTCGAGCTGCTCGCCGCCTGCGAGCCGGTGGCTCTTGGGTCGCGCCCGCCCGTCGACCTGGACGCCCTCCTCCGCGATCAGCCGCTCCGCGACGGCGCGCGAGCCGATCTCCGGCAGGGTCGCGAGAAAGCGGTCGAGACGCTCGCCGCCCGCCTCGGCCGGAACGCGCAGGCTCGTCACGCCCGGGGCCGCCTAGCGGCGGGAGCGGCGCGGCTCGCGGTCGGCCGCGAGCAGCGCGGCGAGCAGGATGCCGACGCCGACGACGATGAAGCTGTCGGCGAGGTTGAACGCCGGCCAGTAGCGAAGGTCGAGGAAGTCGGTGACGTAGCCGAGCCGCATGCGGTCGAGCAGGTTCGAGACGCTGCCGCCGATCACGAGCCCGAGCGCCACGGGCAGCACCGGGTGCCTCGCCCCGGAGCGCGCGAAGTAGACGACCATCCAGATCACCGCCACGGCCGTGAGGACGATCACAAGCGGCGTCGCGCTCGCAAAGAGCCCGAAGGCGATCCCCGAGTTCCGGACGTGGTGGATCCAGAAGGAGCCCACCACGTGGACGCCCTCGTCGAGCCGCAGGTGCGATGCGACGATGTGCTTCGTCAGCTGGTCGGCCGCGACGGCCGAGAGCGCGACCGCCGCGAGCGCGACCCACTGCGCGATGCTCGCACCGAGCGGCCGCTCGACCATCGAGAGCGGGGTCAGGCCGTCCGTGGAGGAGCCGACACGGACGTCGACCGGTCGCAGAGGCTCCTCGACCTTCATCCCCCCTCCAGCTTGCGCTTGCAGTCGATGCACAGCGCCGCCCACGGGGACGCCTCGAGGCGCTCCGGCTGGATCTCGCGGCCGCAGCTCGTGCAGGTGCCGTAGGTGCCCTGCTCGATTCGCTCGAGCGCGGCGTCGATCTGCGTGAGGATCTCCTCGGAGTTCTCGCCGAGCGTGTAGTCGATCTCGCGGCCGAGCGTGGCCGTCGCCGTCTCGCCGATGTGGTTGTCGGCCCCGGCCTCGATCTCC
This sequence comes from uncultured Thermoleophilia bacterium, assembly GCA_963728095.1. GTDB lineage: Bacteria > Actinomycetota > Thermoleophilia > Gaiellales > Gaiellaceae > Palsa-739. Next base: position 203,004 of record CAVSIO010000002.1, read on the forward strand.
TCGACCTCGTCGCCGAGCGAGCCCGGATGGTCGTCCCGCAGGTGCGCGAGCGCCCGCTCGACACGCGAGCGCTCCTCGAGGAGAGCCGTGCGGAAACGGTCGGTGTCGATGCTCATGAGCGCCTGTCCTTTCTGCTGCGGTCGTGCGCCGACGCGGACGCGAGGCGACGCTCGACGAGCGCCGGCCCCACCCCGGCCAGCTCAACGACCTTGTCCCGGCCGCTGTGCCCCGAAACGAGCGTCACGGCGTCGCGCGGGACGGCCAGCGCCTCCGCCAGGAGCCGCACGACCGCCTCGTTGGCGCGACCGCGCTCGGGCGCCTCGGTCACGCGCACCTTCCACGCATCCCCATGGCGGCCGACGACCGCTGCCCGGCCGGAGCCGGGGCTGACCCGCAGTTTCAGCCGCGTGGAGGATGCCGCCATGGCTCGAAGTGTACGCGCGCCCGGCGCGCGTCTCCTGCCGCGGGCGAGGGGTTCAGGCCGCCTCGGCCTCGGCGTCGCCAAGCGGCGGTGCGCCGGGCCAGGTCGCCTCGCGGTCGGCCGCGGGCTCGTCGGCCCCTGCCGCCTCCGGCTCGGCCTCGTCCTCGCCGGCGGGAACGTCGATCGCGGCGAGCGCGGCGCCGAGCTGCGCCCGCAGCCGCCGGGACTCCGCGCGGAGCCGCTCGTTCTCGGCGAGCGAGCGCCGCTGCACCGCGCGCGCCTCGGCGTGCGCCTCGGTGAGGATCAGGTCGGCCTCCCGGCGCGCCTGCTCCTTCAGCTCGGCGGAGGACCGCTCGGCGGAGACGAGCGTCGTCCGCAGCAGCCCCTCGAGCTCGCGGTAGCGGACGAGGTCGGCCTCGAGCTGCTCGACCTTGTCCGCGAGGTCGGCGCGCTCGCGCCAGACGTCCTCGAAGCTCGTCACGATCTCGTCGAGGAGCGAGTCCGTCGCGCTGCGCTTGTAGCCGAGCAGCGCCCGGCCGGGTGTGATGTGCCTGATCTCGACTGGAGTGAGTGCCATTGGGTCCTCCCCGCTAGTGGAACTGCTCGAGGATCCGGCTCAGCGCGATCTCCGCCGCCCAGAGGACGATCGTGGCCAGCATCGGCGAGAAGTCGAGCGGCCCCGTGGCCGGCAGAATGCGCCGGAAGAGACGCAGATACGGCTCGGTGACGTCGTAGAGGAAGCGCTGGATCCGGTTCAGCCAGGTGGAATAGGGCAGGCGCAGCCAGCTCGTGAGGATGTACGCGAAGATCACGAGCGTGTAGACCATCGCGAAGACCCACAGGAAGTTCTGCGCCTTCGTGATCGCGTCGGCGAGCAAGGTGACCGTGGCTGTCACGCCCATCGTTCGTGCGTTCGCGCTCGAACGGGCTTTTCCTATGCCTGGTTGAAGAAGCCGCGCTCCAGCAGGCGGGCGCGCTCCTCCGCCGAGACCTCGACGTTTCGCGGCGTGAGCAGGAAGACCTTGTCCGCGACCCGCTGCATGCCGCCGTCCAGCGCGTAGGTCAGGCCGCTGGCGAAGTCGATCAGCCGCTTCGCCAGCTCCTGGTCGGAGCCCTGGAGGTTGAGGATCACGGGCACGCCTTCCTTGAACCGGTCCGCGATCTGCTGGGCGTCGTTGAAGCTGCGCGGCAGGACGAGGTGGACGCGGGCCGTGCCTCCGCCCGGAAGGCCCTCCACGCCGCGCAGCCGGCGCGGCTCCTGCCGCGGCTGCGCGTAACGCGGCTGCGGCGCCGGCCGGAGGACGCTCGTGCGCTGGGGCGCCGGGTCGCTCTCGGGGTCGGTCCAGTCGTCGAACTCCTCTCGCCGCGGGCGGCGCGGCGCCAGCCGGCGGACGTTCGGGCGCTCGGCGTATGCACGCTGAAGCTCCTCGTCGGTGAGGTACCCGTCCTCGTCCCAGTCCTCCTCCTCGGCGATGCCGAAGTAGACGAGAGTGCGGTTCCAGACGTCCGCGAAGGCCATGGCTGGCCGGATGGTATCTCCGGCGCAGGACGAGCTGCGGTCGCCGTCCGGCGGTCAGCGGCCCCAGAGCACGGAGCCGAGCCGGACATAGGTCGCCCCCTCCTCCACCGCCGTGCGCCAGTCCTGGCTCGTGCCCATCGAGAGCTCGCGCAGGCCGTGCTGCTCGGCGAGCTCCCGCAGCCGGCGGAAGTACGGGCGGGAGGCCTCGGGGTCGGCGGTCGGGGGCGGCATGGTCATCAGCCCGCGCACGTCGCCGTACAGCTCGAGCAGGGCGGGCAACTCCTCCGGCGCGACGCCGGACTTCGACCCCTCGCCCGACAGGTTCACCTCGACGAGGGCCGGGATCTCGAGCCTGCGCGCGGCGGACTCGGACGAGAGCGAGTGGCAGAGCTCGCACGTCGCGTTCAGAACCGGCGCCTTCCGGCTCTGGAGGTGGCCGATGAAGTGCCAGCGGAAGGCGTCGCCGTAGCGGGCGTGCTTCGCCTCGAGATCCTGCGCGCGGTTCTCGCCCACGACCTCGACGCCGGCGTCCGCGAGAGCGGCCATCTCCTCGAGCGAGACGTATTTCGTGGCCGCGACGACCGTCACGTTCGGCCCCGCCTCCTCGCGGATCCGCTCGTAGCGCTCGCGGACCTCGTCAGGCGACGTAGGCGATCACTCCCTGGCGGCCGGTGTGGCCGTCGTCGCGCCGGTGCGAGAAGAAGCGCTCCGCGTCGCACGAGGTGCAGACGTCGAACCGGTCGACGCGGCCGCAGCCCGCGGCGCGCAGTGCGCGCTCGGCCGACGTCCACAGGTCGAGCCTCCCGTCGCGGGCGACGTCGTCGCCGAACGCCTCGCGGAACGGCGCCGAGACCTCCTCCCCCACCTCGTAGCAGCAGGGGCCGATCCCGGGGCCGATCACGGCGGCGAGCCGGCCGCCGCCGAGGGCGCGCGCGCCGGCGGCGACGATGCCCGCGAGCAGGCCGCGCCAACCCGCGTGGAGAATCGCGACCGCCGCCGGCCGCCCGTCCTCCCGCGCGATCGCGATCGGCAGGCAGTCCGCGGTGAGCAGGAGCATCGTGCGGCCGGGCTCGTCGCTCCAGAGGCCGTCGCAGTGCTCGTAGACCGCGCCGGGCATGAGGATGCCGCGCGGCTGGGCACGTGCCACGGTGGCGCCGTGCCGCTGCCAGGCCATCGTCGCGCCGTCCGCGTCCGCGCCGACGGCCTCGCAGAGGCGGGTGCGGTTCTCGACGACGCGCGCCGGGTCGTCCTCCGTGCGGATGCCGAGGTTGAGCGACTCGAAGGGCCCGTCGCTGACTCCGCCGAGGCGCGTCGTGAAGGCCACCGCGTACGGCCCCGGCGCACTCCAGCGGATCAGAGAGAGATCGTCCATCCGTTCAACGGCGTGCGCGTCGCGAACTCGTACGAGGCGTCGCCGGCCTCGACGCCCGGGCCCGTGACGCGCGCGCGCTCGGTGTGGTAGCAGAAGAGCCGGGAACCGTCCGGGTCCTCGTACGTTACCCCCACGAAGTCGTCCGGCTCCGCGGTCACCTCGTAGGGCCCGATCCGCGTCCGCCGCGGCGAGAGGTCTGCGCGGACGAACGGCACCCGCCAGGGGGCGTTGACGGCGCCGCGCTCGGTCGCGTAGGCGGCGAGCTCCGGAAGCCCGCGCAGCTTCGCCGCGAGCAGCTCCAGCCAGCGGCCGCCGCCGGCGCTCGCGTGCGCCCAGGCGAAGCGCTCTGCGTGGCGCGTGCCGAAGACGTGCGCCTGATGGCCGGCCGCCCGGTCGAGCTCGTGCCGCACTCCGTCGATCTCGACCCAGCCGCTGATCTCGAGCGCGGGCGCGGCGAGCACGACGCGGCTGCGCGTCAGCGGGCGCACGAGCGGGTGCGCGTGCTCGAACGGGCGGCCGCCCCCCGAGAACGAGAGCTCCCACGCCGCGTCCCCTGCGGGCGCGCCCGAGGCCCCCTCCGCGTCGAGCCGCGCGTCCCCGATCTCCACGCGCGCGCCGGCCGCGTCCGTCCGGAAGGCCTCGAGCGGGAACGTCCATTTTCGCGCCGCCGGCGCGCCCGCCCACGACGCGAGCCACAGGGCGGCGTGTCCGTCCTGCCCGGGGTCGCCCGGCACGTGGAGCGTGTAGCGGAGCCAGAACCGGCCGGCTGCGACGAGGTACCAGACCTCGTACCAGCCGTCGCGGCCGTCCCAGCGCAGCGCGTTCGGCGTCACCGCGGGTGCTCCAGGAGCCCACGGGCGCGGCCCAGCAGCTCGTCACGCGTGTTCAGGGACGGGTCGTCGACGACGTCCCGCAGCAGATCCTGGAGCGTCCGGCCGAGCTGCGGCCCGGGCCGGTAGCCGAGCTCGATCAGGTCGGCGCCGTTCACGGCGAGGTCGGCGAGGCGGTGCGGGCTCGAGCGCTCCCGCCGGACCACCTCGCGGAACGCGGCCAGACGCTCGAGCTCCTCGAGCGGGGGCGGCTCGCCCTCCGTGCCGCGCTTCCCGAGCAGGTCGGCGCGCTTGTGGTCGAGCAGATCGAACGCGAGCTCGTCCCCGTTCCTGGCGAGAAAGCGCCGTGCGCGGACCGCGTCGCCCTTGCCGACCTGGAACATGTGACGGCGGACGATGCGCGCCACGCGGTCGCGGAGCGCGTTCGGGTACCGGAGCCGGCGCAGCGCGCTGCGAGCGAGCTCGGCGCTCACCTGGTCGTGACCGCGCTCGGCCCGCCCCGGCTTCGCGTAGTAGTGGAGGCGTCCGTCGTCGCCGCGCCAGGCGACGTGCGGCTTCCCGAGATCGTGGAAGAGCGCGGCGAGCCGCACCAGGAGCGAGAAGCCGGCGTCGGCGGCCGCCTGCACGACGGCGAAGGTGTGCTCATCGACGGTCAGGTCGTGGTAGCGGCTCTCCTGATCGAAGCCGACCGCGCGCTCGAACTCTGGCAGCAGCTCGACGAGGACGCCCGTGTCGCGCGCGAGGCGCAGCGCCCGCGCGGGCTCGGCCCCGAGGAGGAGCTTCGACAACTCGCCCATCCCGTCCGCGGCGAGACCGCCGCCGACCCGCTCGCCGGAGACGAGCCGCACCGACGGCGCCTCCTCCCGCATCTGCGCCAGCAGCGGCTCGTCCGGCTCCAGGCCGAGCTGCGAGACGAAGCGAAGGGCGCGCACGATTCGCAGCGGGTCCTCGCGGAAGCTCTGCGAGGAGACCGTGCGCAGGATGCGCTGCTCGAGGTCGCCCCGGCCGCCGAGCGGATCGACGAGCTCGCCCGTCGCAAGCCGGCGTGCCATCGCGTTGACGGTGAAGTCGCGGCGGCGCATGTCGTCCTCGACCGACAGCGAGGGGTCGGCGACGATCTCGAAGTCGTGCCGGCCCGGACCGGTGCTGACCTCTGCGCGAGGCGGCGCGAACTCGATCCCGGCCGGGGCGAGCGTCCGGATGCGGCGCTCGGCCGGGTACAGCCGAACGCCAACGAGCCGTCCGGCGACGACGAGGTCCTCGACGTGCCCGTGCGGCTCGAGCGCCCGCCTCAGGCCCTCGGTGTCGAGGCCGGGGACGAGGAAATCGGCGTCCTTCGAGTCCAGGCCGAGCAGCTCGTCGCGGACGGCGCCGCCGACGAGATAGGCGTCGAGCCCGAGCGAGCCGACGTAGTCCTCGATCTCCTGCCGCACAGACGCATTCTCGCGTCCGCCCCGGAGCCGTGCGCGCCCAGACGTATCGACGCTCTGTGACGCTCTCGTGATGAAGAGGCCACACTTCCGCGTGGGTGTCTGACACCGGGACATGTCCCGACGGGCCGCCGGTTGACCGCGCAGCACTGTCTTTTCCCTGCTCACGAGCCGTTCTCCCGGCCGTCACGCTTCCGTGACGGTGTCTGACACCGGGGCATGGCCGGAACGGCCACGCCCTGCGTCCGGCTGCGGTCGCAATAGAGTCCGGGGGCCGTGGACGAGCCGGAGCACCTGCGGGAGGCGTGGGAGCGACACGCAGCCGACTGGATCGCCTGGGCGCGCCCGCCGGGCCACGACACCTACTGGCGCTTCCACCGCGACCAGTTCCTCGATCTGCTGCCGCCGCCGCCCGCGCGGACGCTCGACCTCGGCTGCGGCGAGGGCCGGCTCGCGCGCGACCTCGCGGCGCGCGGGTACGACCTCGTGGCCGTGGACGCCTCCCCAACGCTCGCCGCCGCCGCGCGCGAGGTGGCGCCGGAGCTGGAGGTGCACGTCGCCGACGCAGCGGCGCTGCCGCTGCCCGACGCCTCCTTCGAGCTCGTCGTCGCCTTCATGTCGCTCCAGGACGTGGACGACCTCGAGGGTGCCGTCCACGAGGCGGCGCGGGTGCTCGTCACCGGCGGCCGGCTCTGCCTCGCGGTCGTCCACCCGCTCAACTCGGCGGGCCGCTGGGCGGGAGAGGAGCCGGACAGCCCGCTCGTCGTCGAGGGCTCGTATCTCGCGGTGTCGCGCTACGCGGACGAGATCGAGCGCGACGGCCTCGCGATGACGTTCGAGAGCGTCCACCGCCCGCTCGAGGCCTACGCGGAGGCGCTGGCGAACGCCGGCCTGCTCGTCGAGCGGCTGCGCGAGCCGCCCGTGCCGGAGCACGGCATCACGGTCGAACGCAGCCGCCGCTGGCAGCGCATCCCACTCTTCCTGCACGTGCGCGCGCTGAAGCCGTAGCCGCGCGCTAGAGGTGCGCGATCGCCTCGATCTCGACCTTCGCGCCGGAGGGGAGCTTCGCCACCTCGACGGTGGAGCGCGCCGGCGGCCGGTCGCCGACGTGCTTCGCGTAGACCGAGTTCATGCCCTGGAAGTCGTCGAGGTCCTGGAGGAAGACCGTCGTCTTGACGAGCCGGTCGAGTCCGCTCCCGGCCTCCTCGAGGATCGCGCCGAGGTTCGCGAACACCTGCTCGGTCTGCTCTTCGATGCTGCCGCCCGAGAGCTCCTTGTCACCGGGTCGCAGCGAGAGCTGCCCGGAGACGAACACGAAGTCGCCGGCGCGGATCGCCTGCGAGTACGGAGCGCCCTGGAACGGGGCGGGCGCCGCCTCGGTGCGGACGACTGACTTATCGGTCACTCCTGCTCCTTCGTTCGTGGGGTGGTTCCCGCCGGCCGGGCCGCCTGGCCGAGCGCGACCCCGAGCGCCTTGAAGATCGCCTCGAGGACGTGCTGCGTGTCGGTGCCGTTCAGGAGGCGCACGTGCAGCACGAGCCCGGCGCCGTCCGCGAGCCGCTCGAGGAAGCGGCGGGCGACGTCGGTGCCGAGCCCGCCGATCCGCGCCTCCGTCAGGTCGACATTCGAGACGACCAGCGGCTCCTCCGTGACCTCGAGCACGACCTGCGCGAGCGCCTCCGACGCGGTCATGAACGCGGAGCCGTGGCCGGCGGCCCCGGCGGCGCGAAGCGGCTCGGCGAGCGCCGCGCCGAGCGAGCTGCCGGCGGCGGCGACCTCCGCCTCGGCGTCGCCGGGCTCGATCTCGAGCGCGAGGTCGAACCGCGCCGCGGCGGCAAGCAGCTCCAGCAGCCGGTCGAGCACGGAGAGCCCCGTCTCGACGTTCGCCGAGCCCGTGCCCTGCACGTCGACCCGGATGCCGCTCCGCCCTGCCGTGGGCCCGCCGGTGCTCATCCCGGCGGAGGCTACCGGGCGGCCCGAGCGTCCGCATTTCCGACTTTCAAAGATGGGCCGTTCGGCCCATGACTCCCCCGGAAGGGTGAGTCAACGTCAGATCACCCTTATGGGGAGGGTACAGGTGGGAATCGCAGTGGGAGCTGCAGCCCTGACATGCATGACCGCTGCGGCGGTCGCGCCGGGCGGCACCGTTCCCGCGCGCGCCTCCGCCGGCCAGCTCGTGGTCGGCTACCGCACCCCGGTAGAGCTCCGGCAGGCGGCGCGCATGGCCCATGCGGCGGTCCTGCGCCGGCTGCCGGCGCTGCGGGTCGCGGAGCTCCGCGCGGACGGGCCGGCCGCACTCGAGACGCTCCGGCGCGCACCGGGGATCCGCTTCGTCCAGCGCCCGTCAGCACGGCTCTCGCTCGCGCAGCCGGCGAGCGCCGACGCGCAGACCACGTCTCTCACGGCGCACGAGTGGCAGTACCGCGCGATCCGCGAGGACGCCGTCCCCCAGTCGGTGCTGCGGGCCGCGGCGAACGTGACGATCGCGATCGTCGACACCGGCGCAGACGTCTCCGCGCCCGACCTCGCAGCGAAGCAGCCGCTCGCCTTCAACACCCGGACGGGCGGCCCGGACATCCGCGACGCGAACGGGCACGGCACCTTCGTCGCCTCGCTCGCCGCGGGCTCGGTCACGAACAGCGAGGGGATCCTCGGCTCCGGCGGCGACGCCCGCCTCGTCGTCGTCAAGTCGGGCACCTCGGAGGGCTCGTTCACGGACGTGGACGAGGCGGCGGGGATCGTCTACGCGATCGACCACGGCGCCCGGATCGTCAACCTCAGCGTCGGCGGCACGGGCACGTCCACGACCGAGCGGCGTGCCGTGCAGTACGCGATCGACCACGGCGCGCTCGTCGTCGCGGCGGTCGGGAACGAGTACGCGGACGGGAACCCGGTCGAGTACCCGGCGGCGCTGCTCCAGCCGGTCGGCTCGAACGGCGTCGGCGGCGCGGGCCTCGCGGTGGGCGCCTCGACGGCCGGCGGCGGGCGCGCGTCCTTCTCGAACACGGGCTCCTGGCTCTCGCTCGCCGCGCCCGGGGAGAACGTCCTCGGCGCGGTCTCGACGCTCTCGTCGCCCACGCTGTACCCGCGCGCCGCGCTGGCCGGCTCCGGCGGCGGCCTCTACGGGTACGCGAGCGGGACGTCGTTCGCGGCGCCGCAGGTCGCGGGCGCGGCGGCGCTCGTCTGGGCGGCGAACCCGGGGCTGACCGCGGCGCAGGTGGCGCGGATCCTCAAGCAGACCGCCTCGGGCGGTGGCCGCTGGACGCCGCAGCTCGGCTTCGGCGTGGTCGACGCCGCCGCCGCGGTCGCGCTCGCGCAGCGCGGCGCGCCCGGCGTCCTTCTCGCCGGGCATCGCACGGGAAACCTCCTGCACCTCGCCTGGAGCGGCGACGCCGGCGCGTACACGCTGCGGCTCACGACGGACGGCACACGCACGAGCGTCGTCCTGTCCGGCACGAGCCGGACGAGCACGTCGGTGCGGCTCCGGGCCGGGCACTTGTACTCGTTCACCGTCACCGCGCTCGACGACGCCGGTGCGGCGACCGCGACCTCGACGCCGCTGACCCTCGGCTCGTGATGTGGCCGGTGACGTTGCCCGGGTCCCGGGTCGCGAGCACCAAGCGATGCAAGGACGCAGGGAGCGCTCATAGCCGAAGCTATGGGCGCGACTGAGGACGCCGCAGCGCGCCGCGTGACCGCGGGCCGGGGACCCGGCAAAGGTTGCCGGTTACATCACTAGCTCTCGACGCGCTCGATGCGCGCGCCGAGCGCCCGCAGACGCTCGTCGATCCGCTCGTAGCCGCGGTCGATCTCGCGTACGTTTCCGATCGTCGAGGTTCCCTCGGCGCAGAGCGCCGCGATCAGGATCGCCATGCCGGCGCGGATGTCGGGGCTCGTGAGCGTCTGCCCGTAGAGCTGCGCGGGCCCGGTGACCACGACGCGGTGCGGGTCGCAGACGATGATCCGCGCCCCCATCGAGACGAGCTTGTCGACGAAGAACAGGCGGTTCTCGAACATTTTCTCGAAGACGAGCACCGTGCCGTTCGCCTGGGTCGCGACGGCGACGGCGATCGAGGTCAGGTCGGCGGGGAACGCGGGCCAGGGGCCGTCCTCGATCTTCGGGATCTGGTCGCCGAGGTCGTTCTGGATCGCGAGCTCCTGGTCGGGCGGCACGCGGATCGAGTCGCCGCCGAGCTCGATCCGCACGCCGAGCTTCGAGAACCCGGCGATCATCGCCGGCAGGTCGCGCGGCTCGACGCCCTCGATCGTCAGGTCGCTGCCGGTCACCGCGGCGAGGCCGATGAAGCTGCCGACCTCGATGTGCTCGGGGCCGATCCGCCACTCGCCGCCGTGCAGGCTCGCGACGCCGCGCACCGTGAGGACGTTCGACCCGATCCCGTCGATCTCGGCGCCGAGCGAGACGAGGAAGCGGCAGAGGTCCTGGACGTGCGGCTCGCAGGCCGCGTTGCCGATCGTCGTCTCGCCGGGCGTGAGCGCCGCGGCCATGAGCGTGTTCTCGGTCGCCATGACGCTCGCCTCGTCGAGGAAGATGCTCGTCGCGCGCAGGCCGTCGGCCCGCATCTCGTAGCGGCGGGCGATCTCGATCTCCGCCCCGAGCTCCTGGAGGGCGTGGATGTGCGGGTCGAGGCGGCGGCGGCCGATCACGTCGCCGCCGGGCGGCGGGACGCTCGCGCGGCCGAGCCGGGCGAGCAGCGGTCCCGCGAGCAGGAACGAGGCGCGGATCCGCTCGGCGAGGTCGGCGCGCACCTCGTGGGACGACAGCCCGGTCGGGTCCACGCGCACCTCGTTCTCGCCCGTCCAGTCGGCATCGGCGCCGAGGCTGTAGAGCAGCTCGATCATCGTCTCGACGTCCCGGATGCGCGGGACGTTGGAGAGCGTGACCGGCGTCGTCCGCGAGCAGGGTGGCCGCGAGGATCGGGAGCGCGCCGTTCTTGTTCCCGGCGGCGCGGATCCTCCCGTTCAGCGGCGTCCCGCCTTCGATGACGAACGCCTCGGGCACGGCGGGTGCGATGGCCATAGAGGCGGGTATCCTAGCCACGGCTTGCCACCTACACGCGAACAGGCCTGGGAGACGCTGACGCGCTACACGAAGAGCGAGTCGCTGCTGCGGCACGCGCTGGCCGTGGAGGCCGCGACGGCCGCGTACGCGCGCAAGCTCGGCGGCGACGAGGAGATCTGGCGCGTGGCGGCGCTGCTGCACGACTTCGACTACGAGATGCACCCGACGCTCGACAGGCATCCCCAGGACGGGGCGCCGATCCTGCGCGAGGAGGGTTATCCGGAGGAGGTCGTCGAGACGGTGCTCTCGCATGCGGAGCACCTCGGGCTGCCGCGCGACACGCCGCTGAAGAAGGCGCTCTTCGCGTGCGACGAGCTGTCGGGCTTCGTCCACGCCTGCGCGCTCGTGCGGCCGACTGGGCTCGAGGGGCTGGAGCCGAAGTCGGTGAAGAAGAAGCTGAAGCAGCCGTCGTTCGCCTCCGGCGTCCACCGCGAGGACGTGTACAAGGGCGCCGAGGAGCTCGGCGTCGAGCTCGACGACCACATCCGCACGGTCGTCGAGGCGCTCAGGCCGCTCGCGGCCGAGCTCGGGCTGCCCGCGGGCGCGTGACCGCCGCCCGCTCGTAACAGGCTGTTACTTGGCTCCCGCGACGCCAGCTGCCCCGGCGACGCCGCTGTCGGCATTCCAGGTCGCCGTCGCTCGTCCACCAGCCGCACGTGACACGGACGAGGTTCCGGCCCGGGAGCGCGCGGGCGCCACGAAGGCGAGACTAGGCGCCGGCGACGCCGGCCGTGAGGCGTTCCAGGTCGCCGTCGCTCGTCCACCAGCCGCACGAGGCTCGGACGAGGTTCCGGCCGGGGAGCTCGCGGACGACGACGCCGCTGCTCCGCGAGGCTCGCGACGAGCTCCGTGGGGTCGCCCGGCGGGCGGAACGAGACGAGCGTCGAGTGGCCGGGCGGCGGTCACGACGTCCACGAGCGGCTCGAGCAGCTCGCGGCAGCGCGCGGCCGCCTCGGCGGCGCGCTCGTAGCGCCACTCGGGATGCGTCGCGAGCGCGGCGACGAGCCCCGCGAGCGTCGAGCGTCCCGATCCAGCCCGCGTCGAAGCGGAGCGCCCCGTCCTTCGGCGACGAAGGCGCCCGTCGGCTCGTAGCCGGTCTGCGCGAGGTAGCTCGGCTGCGCGACCCGGAGGCTCTCCGGGTCGCGCACGTACGAGCGCGCCGGTCGGCTCGGGCGCGCACAGCCACTTCTGCGCCGAGACCGTGTAGAAGTCGAAGGCCGCCGCGCCGGTCTCGATCGCGCCCGCGGACTGGGCGCCGTCCACGAGCAGCGGCACGCCCGGTCGGCCTCGCGCAGGCGCGCGACGTCGAGCCGGCGGCCGGTCGTCCAGAGGACGTGCGAGACGGCGACAGCCGCGTACGCGGCGTCACCGCGGCGAGGATCGCGTCCTCGTCCGCCTCGGCGAGCGACGACCCGCGCGCCGCTCGCGTGCAGCGTGCCCGGTCAGCCCGAAGTGCTCCTGGTCGGTCGTCACGACCTCGTCGCTCGGAAGCCAGTCCGAGCCCGGCGAGGACGATCTGGCAGCCGCGCGTCGTCGAGTCGGTGAGCGCGACGAGCGACGGCTCGACGCCGAGCACCGCGGCGAATCCGCGCCGCGCCTCCTCCCGGAGCGCGAGCACGTCCTCGATCCAGCCGAGCCCGCTGCGGCCCTCTCGCGCGTCGCGCTCCACCCGCTCCCGCACGGCATCGACGGTCGAGCGCGCGAGCGGTCCGTTCGTGCCGGCGTTCAGGTACGCGAGCCGCTCCAGCACAGGGAGCTGCGCGCGGGCCTCCTCGAAGGTCATCCGAGCACCGCCTCGACGGGCGCGTGGTCGGAGAGAAGCCGCGCCGCCGAGCCGCCGCCGCTCCTCGGGCCAGGGCCGCGGCGCCGTCCGCCGCCAGGCCGCGCACGAGCACCTGGTCGATTCCGGCCGCCGGCGCCGAGAACCCCTCGGCCGACAGGTCGCGCAGGGTCCGGGAGCGCCCCGGGAGGACGTTCGCGTCGCCGCAGAGCACGACCGGCTCGCCGGGCCGCGCGAGCGCCTCGAGGAACGTCGCCGCGCGGCGCAGCTCCGCGTCGGCGAGCCGCTCGTCGGCCGCGTAGCTCGTCGCGTGGAGGTTGGCGACGAGCGCCGTCCGGCCGTCGGGAAGCTCGATGCCGCACCGCCTGGCAGACGCGCCGCTCCTTCGCCCACGCGAGCCGTGCGACCGTGTCGAGACCGAGCCAGCGCGCCTGCGCCGCGCGGAAGCGGCGTGGGTTGAGCACGAGCGTCTCGCGTCGCCCACCACGCGCAGCCCGCGGGCGACGAGCATCGCGTTCGCCTGGCCGGCGAACGCGGAGCGGAGCCGGCCGTGGTCCAGCTCGGTGACGAGCCGGCCGAGCGCGGCGGGCCAGCGGCAGCGGCCCGAGCCGCGGCGCGCGCGCGCGACCGCGCCGACGGCGGTCATCCCGCTCCAGTCCTCGAGCGTGCCGAGCGCCCAGACCGGCAGCTCCTGCAGGCACAGCACGTCCGGCCCGTCCGCGACGGCGAGGCGAACCATCTCCTCGAGGTGCCCGTCGCGCTCGCGGCGGCACCGTGTTGCCGTGGAAGACGTTCCAGGTGCGGACGAGCAGGGCACGCGCACTAGCCTACGCGGTCGATGCGCGTCCTCCTCGCCGATCCCCCCGCCTTCACGCCCGCCTACGACCACGAGCTGGCGGCCGGCGCTCGCCCGCGCCGGCGCCGAGGTCGAGCTCGTCACCTCGCATTTCCGCTTCGGCGAGGCGCCCGCGCCGGACGGCTACGCGCGCAGCGAGCTCTTCTACCCGCTCTCGTCGCGGCTCTTCCGCCGCTCGAGGCTGCGCCTGCCGCTGAAGGTCGCCGAGCACCCGCTCGGGCTCGCGCGCGCTGCGACCGCCGCCGCGCCGACGTGCTCCACCTCCAGTGGCTCGCGGCGCCGCGAGCTCGACGCGCGGCTCTGGCGGCCGCACGCGCGCCGGCGGTGTTCACCGCGCACGACCTGCTGCCGCGCCGGACGGCGAGGCGGGCGGAGCTCTGGCGGCGCCTGCTCGGCCGCTTCGAGCGCGTCGTCGTCCACAGCGAGCACGGCCGCGAGGCGCTCGCCGGCGCTCGGCGTCGACGCCGGAGCGGCTGCGCGTCATCCCCCACCCCGTCTTCCCGAGCGACCCGGCGCGGCGCGACGACGGCCGGACCGTCCTCTGCTTCGGCGTGATCCGCCCCTACAAGGGGCTCGGCGACGCGATCGAGGCCGTCCGCCGCGCCGGCGACGCGCGCCTGCTCGTGGCCGGCGACCCGGCTCGAGCCGATCGAGCCGTACCGCGCCGCCGCGCGCGGGCTCGACGTCGAGTGGCGGCTCGGCTACCTGCCGCAGGCGGAGGTCGACCGGCGCATTCGGCGAGGCGACGGTCGCCGTCTTCCCCTACCGGCCGGAGCTCGACCAGAGCGGCGCGCTCCTGCGCGCGCTCGGCGCCGGCGTCCCGGCGGTCGCCTACGACGTCGGCGGGCGTCGCCGAGCCGGTGCGCGCCTTCGGGGCCGGCCGCGTCGTCGCCGCCGGGCGACGTCGAGGCGCTCGCCGCGGCCGTCCGCGAGCTGCTCTCGACGACGCGACGGCGCTCGACCGCGGCCCGCGCCGGCGCCGCGGCGCGCGCGCGAGGAGCTGACCTGGGACGCGGCCGCCGCGGCCCACCTCGACGTCTACCGGGAGCTCGCGTGATCTTCCGCCGCGCCCGCTTCGCCGACGTGATCGCGCGCCAGCTCGACCTGTTCGCGCGAGGACGAGGCCGACCTGATCGCGCGACGTGCCGCGAGAAGGAGCGGCGTACGACCGCGCCGACCGCGACGAGGCCGAGGAGGCCTACGGCGACTACATGGACGCCGTCGAGACCGGCGACCGAGGTCCTCGCCGAGCATGCGCGACCGCTTCGCCGCGACGCTCGACGAGGCGGCCGCCGAGGAGTACGAGGCGCGCCTTCAACCGGGCGGTGCAGAAGCGCTGGCCGCCGTTCGGCTGGAGATCGAGAACTCCGCTGATGGCGCGGATCGAGGACTACGCGCTGCATCGGCGACCTCCAGACGGCGGCGCTCGTCGAGCGCGGCGGCTCGATCGACTGGCTCTGCTTCCCGCGCTTCGACTCGGGCGCCTGCTTCGCCGCGCTGCTCGGGGACGAGCGAAACGGCCGCTGGCTGCTCGCGCCCGACGGCGGCGGCACGCACGCTCCCGCCGCTACCTCCCCGAGACGCTGGTCCTCGAGACGACCTGGGAGACGGACGAGCGGCGTCGTCCGCGTCATCGACTTCATGCCGCCGCGCGGCGCGCGCGCCGGACATCGTCCGGATCGTCGAGGGCGTGCGCGGGCCGCGTGCGGATGCGCTCCGAGCTCGACCATCCGCTTCGACTACGGCCTCGATCGTGCCCTGGGTGCGCCGCATCGACGACACCCGCCTCGCGATCGCCGGCCCGGACGCGCTCTGCTTCCGCACGCCGGCCGCCGACGCGCGGCGAGAACATGACGACACGGTCTCCGAGTTCGAGGTCGGCGAGGGCGAGCGCGTCCCGTTCGTGCTCACCTGGTTCCCCTCGCACGAGCCGAGCTGCCGGCGGCGATCGACCCGGAGCAGGCGCTCGCCGACACCGAGACGCTTCTGGCGCGAGTGGACGCGCGCTGCTGCACCGTGGCGCTGCCCGACGAGTGGGCGAGGTCGTGCACCGCTCGCTGATCGATCCTCAAGGCGCTCACCTACGCGCCGACCGGCGGCATCGTCGCCGCGCCGACGACGTCGCTGCCCGGAGTGGATCGGCGGCGTGCGCAACTGGGACTACCGCTACTGCTGGCTCCGCGACGCGACGCTCACGCTGCTCGCCCTCCTCAACGCCGGCTACGCCGACGAGGCGGCGGCGTGGCGCGACTGGCTGCTGCGCGCGGTCGCCGGCGACCCCGCCGACCTCCAGATCATGTACGGCGTCGCCGGCGAGCGGCGGCTGACCGAGCTCGAGCTGCCGTGGCTCGCCGGCTACGAGGGCTCGCGCGCCGGTGCGGATCGGCAACGCGGCGAGCGAGCAGCTCCAGCTCGACGTCTACGGCGAGGTCGATGGACGCGCTCTACCAGGCGCGGACGCACGGCCTCGCGCCCGAGCCCGCCGGCCTGGGAGCTGCAGACGACGCTGCTCGAGTTCCTCGAGGACGCCTGGCGGCGAGCCCGACGAGGGGATCTGGGAGATCCGCGGCGAGCGCCGGCACTTCACGCACTCGAAGGTGATGGCGTGGGTCGCGTTCGACCGCGCCGTGCGCACCGTCGAGGAGCAGCGGCGTGGACGGCCCGGCCGACCGCTGGCGCGCGATCCGCGACGAGATCCACGCGCGAGGTGTGCGAGCGCGGCTTCGACGCGGAGCTCGGCTCGTTCACGCAGTCGTACGGCTCGACCGCAGCTCGACGCGAGCCTGCTCCTGATCCCGCTGGTCGGCTTCCTGCCCGCCTCCGATCCGCGCGTGCGCGGGCACGGTCGAGGCGGTCGAGCGGGAGCTGCTCGCACGACGGCTTCGTGCTCGCGCTACCGCACCGAGGCGGGCGTCGACGGCCTCCCGCCCGGCGAGGGCGTCTTCCTGCCGTGCTCGTTCTGGCTCGCCGACGCTACGCGCTGCTCGGCCGCCACGAGGACGCGCACGCGCTGCTTCGAGCGGCTCGCTCGGGCTCGCGAACGACCTCGGCCTGCTCGCCGAGGAGTACGACCCCGCGGCCGGGCCGGCTGCTCGGCAACTTCCCGCAGGCGTTCACGCACCTCGCGCTCGTCAACTCGGCCTTCAACGTCGCCCCGCACCTTCCCGCGCCGATCCGGCGGCGGCACACGGAATAGGTAAGCGAGCGAAGCGATGCGGTTAGCGGTGCCCGAAGTGGTGCGCGCCGGGGAGCGAGCCGTGGACGTCGCGCCGTCGGTGAGCTCGCGCGCGAGCGGGCCGAGCGAGACGAGCTCGCGCACGACGACGTTCCGGTTGCGGTCGGCGTGCTCGTAGCGGCCGCGTGACGAGCAGCAGCGGCTCGCCGCGGACGACCGCGCGGAAGCGCTCGTAGACCGGCGGCGGCGACGATCAGGTTCACCTGGGCGTGCTCGTCCTCGAGCAGCATGAAGACGACGCCGTTCGCGGTCGCCGGGCGCTGGCGCGCGACGACCATCCCGGCGAGCCGGACGCTCGCGCCGTGCGGCCGCTCGCCGCAGCTCGCTCGCTCGAGAGCGTGCCCGGCGGCAGGTGCGGGCGCAGCAGCTCGAGCGGGTGGACGCCGACGGAGATGCGCGTCGTCCGGTAGTCGGCGAGCATCCGCTCCCAGGCCGTCTGCTCGGGCAGGTCGGCGTCTCGGCGGTCGGGTCGAGCGGGAGCGCGAGCTGACGCTCCTCGCCGCCGGAGCCGGGGACGGTCTGCGACCGCGGCACGAGCCCGAGCTGCCAGAGCAGCTCGCGGCGCGGCGAGCCCGAAGGAGTCGCAGGCGCCCGACTCGACGAGCGCCTCGAGCCGTCGTCCGGAGCAGCGCCGACGCGCTGGGCGAGCTCGCGGATGCCGGCGAACGGGCCGCCCCGCGTCCGCTCGGCGACGAGCGCC
Source organism: uncultured Thermoleophilia bacterium (assembly GCA_963728095.1). Lineage (GTDB taxonomy): Bacteria > Actinomycetota > Thermoleophilia > Gaiellales > Gaiellaceae > Palsa-739. Next base: position 220,227 of record CAVSIO010000002.1, read on the forward strand.
TCGGCCTCGTCCTCGCCCACCTGCGCCACGTAGCGAGACCGATCGCGCACGGCTCCGTCCTCGATCGCGCAGTGCCCGGCGGCGAGGTTCACGTCCGGCGGCGCGCGTCTCCACGCCGCGCCGCTGGCCGTCGCGGACGAGGGTCGCGGGCGGGTAGAAGCCCATCGGCTGCGCGTTCAGGAGCGCGCGCGAGGAACTCCGGCGCGATAGTGGTGGCGCAGCCAGGCGGACTGGTACGCGAGCAGCCCGAACGCGGCCGCGTGCGACTTCGGGAAGCCGAAGCCGGAGAAGCCGACGAGCTTGTCGTAGATCGCGTTCGGCGTCGTCCTCGTCGACGCCCTTGCCGCGCGCGCCCTCGACGAAGCGGCCGCGGTACGCCTCGAGCGCCGCGTGGCTGCGCTTGCGGCTCATCGCCCGCCGCAGCCCTTCGGCCTCGCCGACGGTGAAGCCGGCGAGCGCGATCGCCACGTCGAGCACCTGGTCCTGGAAGACGACGACGCCGAGCGTCTCGCGCAGCGGCTCGGCGCAGCAGCGGGTGGTCGACGGGCGGCTCGAAGTCCGGGATCCTCGCGGAGCCTCTGCCGCCGCTCGATGTACGGGTGGACCGCCTTGCCCTGGATCGGCCCCGGCCGGACGAGCGCGACCTGGACGTGAGGTCGTCGAGGTTCTCCGGCCGCGTGCGCAGGATGCTCTGCATCTGCGCGCGGCTCTCGATCTGGAAGCCGCCGACGGTGTCGGCGCGCTGGATCTCCGCGAAGACGTCCGGGTCGTCGAGCGGGACGCGCGAGAGGTCGATCCGCTCGCCGCGGTTGCGCGCGACGATGCGTCGACGCAGCTCCTCGACCGCGGAGAGCATCCCGAGCCCGAGCAGGTCGATCTTCAGGAAGCCCGCGTCGGCGCATGAGTCCTTGTCCCACTGGCAGATCTGGCGGTCCTGCCATCGCCGCCGGCTGCACCGGCACGAGCTCGACGAGCGGCCGCGACGAGATCACCATCCCGCCCGGGTGCTGCGAGATGTGGCGCGGCAGGCCGGCGATCTCGCCGCACAGCTCGGCGAACGCGCGCCAGCGGGGCGAGCGGAGCTTCGCCGCCGCGTCCGGGCACGCGCGGCGAGCTCCTCGCGCCACGCGGCCGCGTTCCAGCCGTCCGTGAGCCGCGCGCGAGCCGCTCGAGCTCGGCGTACGGGAGCCCGAGCGCCTTGCCGACGTCGCGGATCGCGCCGCGCGAGCGGTAGGTGGCGAAGCTCGCGACGAGCGCCGCGTGCTCGCGCCCGTAGCGCTCGGTGACGCGGACGATCAGCTTCTCGCGGATGTCGCGCGGGAAGTCGAGGTCGATGTCGGGCGCCGACGCGAGCTCGCGGTTGAGGAAGCGCCCGAGCGAGAGGTTCGCCGCGACCGGGTCGACGTGCGAGAGGCCGGTCAGGTAGCAGACGAGCGAGCCGACGGACGAGCCGCGCCCGCGGCCGGGCGGCAGCACGTGACGCATCGAGCCGGGCCCGCGCACCTCGAGCGCGACCTCGCGCGCGAGCTCGAGCACCTCCCAGTGCAGCAGGAAGAAGCCGGCGAGCCCGAGCTCGTCGATCAGCGGCGAGCTCCTCGTCGAGCCGCGCGAGCACGCGCCGCTTGTGGCCGTTCAGCCCCGCGTAGCGCTCCGCGAACGCGCGCTCGCAGACCCGTCGCAGCTGGACGCTCGCCGGCTCGGCGCCGTCGGAGAAGTCCGGGTAGCGGTAGCCGAGCTCCTCGGTCAGGTCGAACGTCAGCCGCTCGGCGAGCTCGAGCGTGCGCGCGACGGCCTCCCGGTCGCCGGGGAAGCGCTCGCCGCATCTCCGCGGGCGCCGCGAGCACGGACTCGTGGTTTCCGCGCCGCTCGCGCTCGCAGCCGTCGAGCGAGGTGCGGGAGCGGACGGCGACGAGCACGTCCTGGAGCGCAACGCGGCCGGCGTCGTGCGCGTGCACGTCGCCGGTCGCGACCGTGGCGACCCTCAGCGCCGCGGCGAGGTCGCGCAGCGCCGCGTTGCGGCGGGCGTCGCCGCGCTCGTACGGGCGCTGGAGCTCGACGTAGGAAGCGGTCGCGACCGAACGCACGGGCGAGGCGGGCGGCGCCGCTCGGGTCGCGCACCGCGAGCCCGTCGCGGGCGCAGCCGGAGAGGCAGACGAGCCCCTCGTTCAGCTCCTCCAGCAGCCGCGGGTCGAGCGAGGGCGGCAGCGGCGCAGCGCTCGTCTTGCGTGAGTTTTCCTTCGGCCTCGTGCCCGCATGCGCCGCCGTCAGCAGCCGGCAGAGGTTCGCGTAGCCGCGCGAGCTCTCGACGAGGAGCGTCACATGAGCGCCGCCGGCGAGCGTTACCTCCGCGCCGGTGATCGGGCGGACGCCGAAGTGCTTCGCCGCGTGCGCGAACTCGAGCGAGCCGTAGAGGCCGTCGTGGTCGGTGAGCGCGAGCGCCGGATAGCCGAGCTCCGCCGCGCGTGCGGCAAGCTCCTCCGGCTGCGAGGCGCCGTCGAGGAACGAATAGGCGCTGTGGGCGTGGAGCTCTACATACGGCACACTCCTGTTCTACACGAACACACGTTCGTATGGAACAGGAGGCGTCGGACGGAGCCGGGCTACCCGAGCCGCGGCATCCCCTCGAGCGGCGTCGAGACCTGTGCGTGCAGCCGTCGCGGGATCCGCCCCGCCCGCCGCGCCGCGTAGCCGGCCTCGACCGCCTGCCGCATCGCGCCGGCCATCGCCGCGGGATCCTCCGCGCGCGAGACGGAGCTCGCGAGCAGCACGCCGTCGCAGCCGAGCTCCATGGCGAGCGCAGCGTCGGAGGCGGTGCCGATGCCGGCGTCGAGGATCACCGGCACCTCCGCCCGCTCCGCGATCAGGGCGATGGCGTACGGGTTGTCGATCCCGCGTCCGGAGCCGATCGGCGAGCCGAGCGGCATCACGGCCGCGCAGCCGACCGCCTCCAGCCGTCGCGCGAGGACCGGGTCGTCGCCGGCGTACGGCAGCACCGTGAAGCCTTCCTCCACCAGCGTCTCGGCGGCTGCCACCAGCTCGAGCGGCTCCGGGTGGAGCGTCCGGTCGTCGCCGATCACCTCGAGCTTGACCCAGTCGGTCCCGAACGCCTCGCGGGCGAGCCGCGCCGTCCGCACTGCCTCCCGCGCCGTGTAGCAGCCGGCGGTGTTCGGGAGCAGGAAGAGGCCGAGCCGGTCGATCACCCCGAGCGGAGAGCCCTCGCCGGCGTCCGGGTCGACGCGGCGCAGCGCGACGGTGACGATCTCCGCGCCGGAGGCGACGAGCGCCTCCTCGAGCTCCTCGAGCGTGCGGAAGCCGCCGGTGCCCATGATCAGCCGCGAGCCCCACTCGCGGCCGCCGAGGACGAGCGGGCCGCCGCTCATCCGCCCTGCACCGCCCGCAGCACCTCGACCTCCTGGCCTTCGGCGACCTCGGTTTCCTCCCAGGCGCTGCGCGGGACGACCTCGCCGTCGAGCGCGACCGCGACACCCCGCTCGAGCTCCGCTCCGAGGGAGCGCACGAGCCGCTCCAGGGTCGTGCCGTCTTCCACGTCACGCTCGGCTCCGTTCACGCGCAGCCTCACCGAACTCCCTCCCGTGCGAGCCGGGCGGGCGCGAACGGCTCCGCCTCGGGCGGCGGCGGCTCGCCCACGAGCAGGGCGGCCACGGCGTCGGCCGTGACCGGCGCGAGCAGGATCCCGTTGCGGTAGTGACCCGTCGCGACGAGCAGCCCCTCGTCCCCCCACTCCCCGATCAGCGGCGACCCGTCCGGCGTCGCAGGGCGCAGGCTCGCGGACGTCTCGACGAGCTCGAGCTCGGCGATCTCCGGCAGCGCGCGGTACGCCTCGCGCAGCAGCTCGTGCACGCCGCCCGCCGTCACCGTCACGTCGAAGCCCTTCTCCTCGACGGTCGCGCCGACGACCACCTCCCCGTTTCGCCGCGGGACGACGTAGACCCATTCGCTGCGCACCATCCGAGCGGCGGGGAGCGCGTCCGCCGGCGCCCGGAGCCGCACGATCTGCCCCTTCACCGGACGCACCGGCAGCGGCTCGCCCGACAGCCCGGCCGACGCCGACCACGAGCCGCCCGCGAGCACGACGCGGTCGCCGCGCACGCTCGCTCCGCCGGTGGTCTCGACGCCGCGCAGCCGGCCGCCCTCGACGACGCCGTGGACGACCTCGGCGCCGCTCCGCACCTCGCCGCCGCCGGCGCGCACCGCCTCGACGAGCGCGGCGACGAGCCGCCTCGGGTCGACGTGCGCCTCGTGGGGGACGTGGAGGCCGCCGGCGCACGCGGGCGAGAGGCCCGGCTCGAGCCGGCGGCACTCGCTCGCCGGGAGCCACTCGGAGGAGAGCCCGAGCCGCCGGTGCAGGTCGAGCTCGCGCCGCACGGCCTCCACCTCGTCGCGATCGAGCGCGACGAGCAGCGTCGCCGCAGCGCTCGTAGCCGGTGTCGTGGCCGGTCGCCTCCTCGAGCTCGCGCACGAAGTCCGGGTAGAGCTCGCCGGAGCGGTGCGCCAGCGCGACGAACGGCTCGCGGCCCGGCTCGGTGTCGGTGTCCGGCGCGAGGATCCCCGCGGCCGTGCCCGACGCGCCGCCCCCCGGCTCGTCCCGCTCCAGCACGCAGACGCGGAGCCCGCGCTGTGAGGCCCGCCAGGCGCACGCCAGTCCGATGAGACCGCCGCCGACGAAGACCGCGTCGAAGCTCGTTCCCTCGTTCATTCGCATCCTCCTCCCTGCGCCGGCATGACCCGGATCAGGTTCAACCGGTCGGCGGCGCCAGTCGGCCACCCTCTCAGCCCGCTGCCCGGGCTCCCGTTTCGCCACTCCGGATCCTAGCTAGGCTCGCGCCGTGGACGGCACGGCCCGCCGGCAGCGGCTCGCCCGCTCGCGCCTCTACTTCGTCGTCGAGGCGCGCCCGCACGGGCAGGATCCCTCCGCGCTCCTCGACGCCGCCCTCCGCGGCGGCGTGGACATCGTCCAACTCCGAGACAAGGAGCTCCCCGACGACGAGCTCGTCGCCGCGTCCGTGCCGTTCCGGCGCGCCTGCGACGCTCACGGCGCGCTCTTCGTGCTCAACGACCGCCCCGACCTCGTCGACGCCTGCGTCGCCGACGGCGTGCACGTGGGGCAGGAGGACGCCTCCGTGCCGGATGCACGGCGCGCCGTCGGCGCCGAGCGCCTCGTTGGGCTGTCGACGCACTCGACGGACGAGATGGCGCGCGCGGGCGGCGCGGACTACGTCGGCGTGGGGACGATCTTCGCGACCCCGACGAAGCCCGGGAACGACACCTCCGGCCTCGATCTCGTACGGGCGGCGCGCCTCGCCGCCCCCGTGCCGTGGTTCGCGATCGGCGGCATCGACCTCGCAAACGTCGGCGAGGTCGCGGCCGCCGGGACCTCGGCGTCGCCGTCGTGCGCGCGCTCCGCGATGCGGACGAGCCGGAGGCCGCCGCCCGTGCGTTTCGCGCCGCGCTACCGCCCGCCGAGGCGCTCGTGCTCGGCCCGGGCGAGGGCGAGGAAGCCGGCACGTCACTCATCCGCGCGCTCCTGCCACAGCTCGACCTGGTCGAGTTCTGGACGGCCCCGGACGCGCGAGGGGCGGCGCCGCACACGCACAAGGCGCACGTGGACGCCTTCTACGTCCTGGAAGGCGAGCTCGCCTTCCGGCTGGGAGACGTGACGGTCAGCGTCCCGGCCGGCTCGCTCGTGGCGGCGCCGGCGGGGCTCGTGCACGGCTTCCGGAACCCGGGCGACCGCGAGGCGCGCGCTCTGAACCTCCACGCGCCGGGCGGCTGGGCGCGGCTCACGCTCGCCCGCGCGCGCGGCGAGCAGCCCGACGCGGCCGACTTCGACACCTTCGGGCCGGGCGAGACCGTTCCCGGCGTGCGGGGGATCGCGATCGGCCCGGGGGACGGCGACCGGCTCGTCGCGCCGGACCGGCTCGCGCTGCTGAAGGCCGACCTGCCGGAGCTGGGCGTGCTCGAGTTCACCACCGGGCCGGGCTATGCCGGTCCCGGCCCGCACTACCACTCGCGACACGTGGACGCGTTCCACGTCCTGGAGGGCGAGCTGGAGCTCCGCCTGGACGGCGAGGCTGTCCGCGCCGGCGCCGGAACGACCGTGCTCGTCCCGCCGGGAGTCGCGCACGCGTTCACGAGCCCGGGCCCGGGCCGCGCGAGGTTCCTGAACGTCCATGCGCCGAATGCGGGCTTCGCGGACTACCTGCGGCTGCTGGACGCCGGGGAGGAGCCCGATCCCGCCCGTTTCGACGTGCACGAGCTCGGTTGACTCGCTGACCGCCTGCTCGTAGGGTCGCGCCAGAGCGCCGTGCGGCCGCGCTCCTGCCGGGGTCACGACCGACAAGGAGGGCACATGTCGCACGACGCGTTCACCCGCCGCACCTTCCTGAGGAAGGGCGGCGCAGCCGGGGTCGCGGTGCTCGGGGGCACGCTCTGGGCGAGCGCGCCCGCAGCCGCGCGCGCGAGGCGGTACGGGAAGGCGCAGGGCCCGCTGCGCCACGTCGTCATCACCTGCCAGGAGAACCGCTCCTTCGACCACTACTTCGGCTACGCGCCCGAGGTTCAGGCGGCCGGCTTCGGACCGCCGCCGGGCTACACGCTCCCCGACGCGAGTGGCGTCGGGCACGCCCCGGCCGAGCTGACGGCGCTGCGGACGGCCGATCCTCCGCACGGGTGGAGCGACGTCCACGAGCAGTGGAACAACGGCGCGATGGACGGCTTCTACAGGAACGCACAGCGCCGGAACGGCACCGGCGACGTCGCCACGGGCTACTACACCGCCGCCGAGCTCCCCTACTACTACAGCCTGTTCGGGAGCGCCGGGCTGTGCGCGAACTACTTCTGCTCGCTGCTCGGGCCGACGTGGCCGAACCGCTTCTACCTCATGTCCGGGACGTCGGGCGGTATCACGACGAACGGGTACTGGGGCTACGGGATCTTCGACTCCGGGCCGTGGCCGATCATCCTCGACCTGCTCGACGAGGCCGAGGTGAGCTGGAGGATCTACTACATCGGCTCCGACGGCGTGGAGGTGGGCGACACCGACAACGTCGCGGTGTTCTGGAGCCGCTACGCGCACGATCCGCGGACGACGGCCACGCTCGACGACTACCTCGAGGACTGCCGCGCGGGGACGCTGCCGAACGTCTCCTGGATCATCCCGAGCTACTCGATGCAGTACGACGAGCATCCGCCCGCGGACGTGTCGGTCGGGATGGGCTTCCAGCAGCAGGTGATCGAGGCGCTCTCCGGCTCACCGCACTGGGGCAAGTCGGCCCTCCTCCTCACCTACGACGAGCATGGAGGCTTCTTCGACCACGTGCCGCCGCCCCAGGTGGACGCGTACGGTCTCGGCATCCGGGTGCCGCTGTGGGTCGTCTCGCCGCATGCGCGTCGTGGCGTCGTCACCTCGGGCAGGCCCGCGGACCACGTCTCCACGTTGAAGTTCATCGAGCGCCTGTGGGGGCTCCCGACGCTCGCGTCGCGCAATCACACGTTCGACGCGTCGACGCCGACGGGGCGCAACTACAACACCGGAGGCGCGCCGGCGCCACCGCGGGACGGGCTCGACTCGCTGAGCGACCTGTTCGACCTCTTCCACTTCGAGCACGACTGATTCCGGCCGCGGGGGAGCCGGCGGCGGCTCCCCCTACGCGCCCCGCTGGGTGTACCACCCCCCTCCGGCGCCGTCGTGGAAGACGACGGTGTGCTCGCCGGTCTCCAGCACGACCTCGAAGTAGCGGCGGATCACCGGCTCCTCGGTCCACCAGCGGTCCACCACCCGCCATTCCTCCCGGATGACCGCCACCGGCTGGTGGTTGACCTGTCGCGGCGTGCCGTCGAAGCTCGGCTCGACGCGCGCCGGACGGGGGGCCTCCTAGTCGTCCCGCGGCACGAGCAGCGCGCGCGTCTCCGGGATGCGCGACCACGGCGCCACCTCCACGACGGTGCAGACGGAGCCGGAGCCGGTGCTCGCACGCACCTGGCGCAGCCCCTCGCTGAGGCGGCTGCGGTCCTCGGCGCCGGCGGCGAGCAGCTCGAGCTGCTGCCCGGACGGCTCGGTGAGCTCGACGAGCTCGACCCGTAACGCGACCACGGGCGCGGGCAGCTCGGCGAGCCTCGGCGCGAGCGCGACCCGGATCCGGTCGGGATCGGCGCTCGGCTCGCGCAGGGTGAGCGTGCGCCGCCAGGAGCCGCCGCCTCCCGACCCGGTGGACACGAGCCGCGCGGCGAGCGCGACCTTGCGGACGAAGCGGTCGCGCCGCTCCGGCCGCGCCAGCACCGTGTCGACGAGCGCGCCGAGCGCGCGCCGGAGCGTCAGCTCGTTGCCGACCGCCTCCGGGAACTCGAGCGACTCCGCCACCTCGGCCGGCGGGCGGCGACCGCGCACGCGCGCGGCCGCCCCGCCTCTCGCCAGGCCCCAGGCGCGCCGGCCGTCCGGCCCCAAGCGTTCGGCCACGGCGCCGCCCGGGAGCCCGGCAAGCTGTCCCAGCTTCCGCACTCCGAGAGCCTCGAGCTCCTCGTAGCGCTGCCGCTCGAGCGGCAGCAGCGTCAGCGGCAGCGGTGCGAGGAACTCCCCCATCCGCTCGTCACGGACGACGAGCGCCTGCCCCGGCCTGGCGACCGATGCCGCCGCGAGCGCAGCGAACTTGCGGCCTGCCGCGCCGACGCGCGGGTCCCAGGTCGTCCCGACGGCCGCGAGCGCACGCCGCAGTGCCGGCTCGAGCCCGCCGTAGAGCCGCTCCACCCCGCGCGTCTCGAAGTACGCGATCCCCGGCGCGGCCGACTCGACCTCGAAGCCCGCGTCCTCGAGCGAGCGGACGATCTCCTCCCACGCCAGCTCCGCCGCTGCCGGATCCGGCTCGACGAGCACGAGCCGCGGACAGGTCGCGAGCGCCTCCCCGAGACGCATCCCGGCCCGCACCCCGGCCGCCTCGGCGGCGGCGGTCACCGGCCCGACCAGCGGCTCCTCCCCGGCCTCCGGCGCGAGCGCGGCAGGCCGCAGCGAGACCGACGGCGTCTTCCGCAGCGCCGCCTTCAGCTCGAATCCGGGGATGGAGAGACAGGCGATCACGGGAACGTATGTTCTACACGAACAGATGTTCCCCTGTCAAGCGGACGTCATACTCTTCGCATGGCAGCGGCGAAGGAGCGCGCGCGCCGCCGGCCCGGGCGGGTCGGCCGCTTCCTCTACGGCGTCCCGGCGCGGCTCTGGGGGCTTGGGCTCGGGCGGCTGCTCGGCCGCTGGTTCCTCCTGCTCGAGCACCGCGGGCGCCGGACGGGGCGCGTCTACCGGACGGTGATCGAGGTCGTCGCGCGCGACGAGGACACCGGCGAGGTCTTCGCCGCCTCCGGGTTCGGCCGGTCGGCGAACTGGTTCCGCAACCTCCAGGCCGACCCGCACGCGACGATCGAGACGGCCGGTCGCCGGACGGACGTCGTCGCGCACGTCCTCGACGTCCCCGAGCGGCAGCGGATCGTCGAGCGGTACCGCCGCGAGCATCCCTGGCGGCGGCGCGTCTTCGAGCGCATGCTCGCCAGCGACATTCCGTTCGTCGGCTTTCGCCCGCGCCGCGACTGACCCGTCCGCCGCTGGCCCCGCGGACAGCAGGCCTCGCCGGACCACGAAAACGCCGAGCCGGTTGCGCCTTCGTCCACCTCGCCAACCAACCTGTCCGGGCCGAAGCCCTTGTCGATCGCTTGGCGCGGCTTCAACCTCCAGCGCCCCGTACTCGGCAATGGGGAACCTATGTGGTGGGGGCCTCTCCGCGCAAGGCCCCCACCACGAAAGAGTTCGCTCTTTGCGGAGATTTTCGCGAGACGGTCGCGAGCGACCCCGGCCGGACGCCCGCCGCCGGGACGCGCTACAGAGCGACCTCGGCCGCCGGGCCGACCCGGCGGACGAAGCGCGGTGCGACGTCGAGGACGCTCTCGCGGGCGCACCACTCGATGTCCGCCTCCAGGCCGCGGGCCCGGAGGTTGCGGGCGCTCTGGCTCGCACCGAGGCCCTCGAGGGCGCTCTCGAAGCTGCGGGCGAGGCGGATCGCCGCGGCCGCCGAGTCGTGCGGCTCGCCGCCGAGCGCCTCCGCGATCCGGCCGGCGCAGTAGGCGTCGTCGAGCGCGAGCTCGCCGAGCACGCCGGCGCAGAGCACGGCGACGTCCTCCCCGCTCTCGCGCGCGGCCGCGGCGACGGCCTCGAGGTTCAGGAGCGAGCCGACGTAGACCCGCTCGAAGCGCGCCGCCGCGGCGACGAGCAGCCGCGTCCCGTTCGTCGTCGTGAGGATCAGCGTCTCCGCACCGGGCTCCCCCGCGACCTCGCGCGGAGAGTTGCCGAAGTCGAAGCCCTCGATGTGCTCGAGCCGCCGCTCGCCGGCGAGCTTCGCCGGCCCCTCGATCTTCGCGAGCGTCCGCGCCTCCTCGATCTCGGCGCAGCAGAGGACGCGCCCGTAGCCCGCGGCGAGCGCCTGGCTCATCGTCGAGGTCGCCCGAAGGACGTCGACGACGATCCCGACCGGGGCAGGAGTCTGCTCGCCGGGAGTGAACGCAACGTGGACCCTCACGGGGCTAGGCTAGTCCGCGATGTCCACCGTCGAGACGCAGTACTGCTACCGCCATCCCGACCGCCCGACCGGTCTCTCCTGCTCGGAGTGCGGCCGGCCGATCTGCACCGAGTGCATGACCGCGGCGCCGGTCGGCCTGCGCTGCCCCGAGCACGCGGGCGGGAAGCGCCCCGCGCGGACGCTCGGCGGCCGGGTCGTCGTGCGGGCGCCGCAGACGCGGCTCGCCGGGACGCAGGCGCTCGTCACGAAGTCGCTGATCGCGGTCAACGTCGCGATCTACCTGATCGGCGCGGTGCAGGGCGCCGGGCTCAACAACCCGGGCGGCCGGCTCTACGTCAAGCTCGCTCCTGTTCGGCCCGTCGGTCGCGGCACGGCGACTGGTGGCGCCTGATCACGTCGGCGTTCCTGCACGCGAGCCTCCTGCACATCGGCTTCAACATGCTCGCGCTCTGGTGGTTCGGCGGCCCGGTCGAGGAGTACCTCGGCCGCGCCCGCTTCATCGGCCTCTACTTCGTCGCCGGCCTCGCCGGCTCGGCCGGCGCGCTGCTGCAATCGCCGACACGCCGGTGCTCGGCGCGTCCGGGCGCGATCTTCGGGATCCTCGGCGCGATGCTGATCCTCGAGTGGCAGGCGACCGGCCGCCTGGGCGGGAACGCGATGACGCTGATCGTGATCAACCTCGTGATCAGCTTCGCGATCCCGAACATCTCGTGGGGCGGGCACATCGGCGGCCTGATCGGCGGCATCCTCGCCACGCTCGCGTACGCCCGCTGGGGCCGCGGCCATGCCGCGTACGGGCGGCTCGGGCTACGGCGGCGTGATCGGCCTGCTCCTCGTCGCGGCCGGGAGCATCGCGATCGCGTACTGGCAGGTGCGCGGCTACGCGTAGCGAATCCGTCGGACCCCATGTGGCACGACCTCGTGCACATGGGGATCTCGCCGGCCGAGAAGGCGGTCCGCACCGTCGCCGTCTACGGCGCCCTGCTCGTCCTGCTGCACCTGGCCGGGAAGCGGCAGCTCGCGCAGCTGAACTCGTTCGACCTCGTCGTCCTGCTCCTGCTCTCGAACGTCGTCCAGAACGCGGTGATCGGGAACGACAACTCGCTGGCCGGCGGGCTGCTCGGCGCGGTGATCCTGCTCGCGTTCAACGTCGGCGATCGTCCGCACCGCGTTCATGAGCCCGCGCTTCGGCAAGGCGCTCCAGGGCGGCTCGACGACGCTCTTCGCCGGCGGGCAGCTCGACCGGCGCGCGCTGCGGCGCCAGGCGATCACCGAGGAGGAGCTCGTGGCGGCGCTCCGGCGGCAGGGACTCGAGCTCGACGCCGTCGAGCGCGTGGACCTCGAGCCGGAGGGCACGTTCAACCCGAAGCCGAAGCCGAGGCCGGGGATCGAGGACGTGCTGCGCCGGCTCGACGAGATCGAGCGCAGGCTGCCCGCGCCGCGGTAACGCGTCCCGGGCGTGCACGCCCGGCTGCGGGAGGCGGCGGAGCGCGAGGAGCGCGAGTTCAGCGAGCGGCGGGCGACGCCGGGCTGGAGCGCAAGCCGCTCGACGAGATCGCCGAGTTCCGCCAGCCGCGGGCGTAACGGCGCGCGCCGGCGAGCCCGCGCCACCGCATCGGGACGAGCCGGACGCTGTGCGCCGAGTCGGGGCCTCGATCATCCTGTCGCCGCCGGCGTAGATCGCCACTGGTGGACGTACGACTGTGTCCCGTAGAAGAGCAGGTCGCCCGGCCGCAGCGCGCTCGCGGCGACGGGCCGGCCGTGGCGGAACTGCGGGTCGGCGTCGCGCGGGATCGTCACGCCGTGCGCCCGGAAGACGTCCCAGACGAGGCCCGAGCAGTCGAAGCCCCAGCGCCGAGAGGCCGCCCCAGAGGTAGCGGACGCCGAGGAAGCGCCTCGCCTGCGCGACGATCGAGGCGCCGGCGAGAGCCTGAGCGCCTCGCGCCGAGCCGCCTGCGGCGGTGCCGGGCCCGTCCGGGGTGCGCACCACGGCGGCGCCGTCCGGTCGAGCGCCGCACGACGCGGCAGGCGCGTCCCGTAGCTGAGCGCGAGCGTGCGCCGCCTTCACGCGGACCGTCGGCCGTGCGCGCGACCGACCACGACGTACGCGCGCCGCCGCGAGCGCAGCCCGGCCGCAGCTGCCCCAGCGGCAGCCAGCCCGGGTAGCCGAGCGGGTCCTGCGGATCCGGCTCGTCGCGGACGGCGACCTTCGCCCAGCCGCCGCGCACCTCGCGCACGACACGGTCTGCGCCGTAGAGCGCCTGCGTCTGCACGTGCGAGTCGAGCCAGACGCGGGAGGCTGTCGTCGCAAGGTTCGCGCTCCACGCCGCCGGGTCGACGGGGTTCCCGAGCGAGGGCCGGTCGATCGCGCGCTCGAGGTTCGGCGCCTTCCACAGCGTCGCCACGGCGACGTCGACCGTCGCCTTCTGGCCGGGTTTCAGCGCGGCATGCGCGGGCGCTGCGAGCGCGAGCGCGGCAAGGACCACGGCGGCGGGGCGCACGCCTCCATGGTGCCCTACGTGTCCAGGAACTGCTCGCGCGGGACGAGCGTGCCGCCGGTCAGCCAGGCGAGCGGCGAGAGCCTGCCGGACCTGGACGTGCGACGGCGTCCGGGTCGTCCTCGGCGTGCTCCTCGCGGTATCCGCGCAGCCAGGCGCGCGCCTCGTCGTCGGAGGCGACCCGCCCGCGCTTCTCGCCGTCGACGAGCAGCTCGTAGCCCGCCACGGCCCTCTAGCCGCCGGCGGCGACGTACTGGGCGCGGTGGGCCTCCTTCAGCACCGCCTGCGCCGCCGCGAGCCGCGCGAGCGGGACGCGGTACGGCGAGCAGCTGACGTAGTCGAGCCCGAGCCCGTGGCAGAACTCGACCGACGCCGGCTCGCCGCCGTGCTCGCCGCAGATGCCGAGCTTGATCTCCGGCTTCGTCGCGCGGCCGCGCTCGACGCCGATCCGCATCAGGTCGCCGACGCCGCTCCTGGTCGAGCGTCTCGAACGGGTTCGCGCTCGAGCACGCCGTCCTCGAGGTAGAAGGTGAGGAACTTGCCCTCGGCGTCGTCGCGCGACATGCCGAGCGTCGTCTGCGTCAGGTCGTTCGTGCCGAAGGAGAAGAAGTCGGCGACCTCGGCGATCTCGTCCGCGCGCAGCGCCGCGCGCGGCAGCTCGATCATCGTGCCGCAGAGGTACTCGAGCTCGGGCGCCTCCTCGGCCATCACCTGCTCGGTCAGCTCGCGCAGCCGCCGCAGCTCCTCCCTGAAGCCGACGAGCGGGTGCATGATCTCGACGAGCGGCGCGTCGCCGGTGCGCTCCTGCACCGCCTTCGCGGCCCGCGCGATCGCCCGCACCTGCATCTCGTAGATCTCCGGCCACTGGATGCCGAGCCGGCAGCCGCGCGTCCCGAGCATCGGGTTCGACTCGGAGAGCACCTTGATCCGCTGCCGCATCCGCTCGTCCGTCGCGTCCTCGAGGGCGGGCAGGAACTCGTGCAGCGGCGGGTCGAGCAGCCGGATCGTCACCGGCAGCCCCGCCATCACCTCGAAGATCGCCTCGAAGTCGGACTGCTGGAACGGGAGCAGCCGGTCGAGCGCGGCGCGCCGCCCGCCCTCGTCGGAGGCGAGGATCATCTCCTGCACGACCGGCAGCCGCTCCTCGCCGAAGAACATGTGCTCGGTGCGGCAGAGGCCGATCCCCTGCGCCCCGAACTCCCGCGCCTTCGCCGAGTCCTCGGCGTTGTCGGCGTTCGCGCGCACCTTGAGCCGGCGCACCTCGTCGGCCCACTCGAGGATCGTCTCGAAGTCCTCGTTGATCCGCGGCGGCACGAGCGGTACCTCGCCGACGATCACGCGGCCGGTGCCGCCGTCGATGGTGATCGTGTCGCCCTCGCGCAGCTCGTGGCCGCCGATCCGGACGATGCCGGACTTCGCGTCGATCTCGAGCCCCTCGCAGCCGGCGACGCACGGCTTGCCCATCCCGCGCGCGACGACGGCCGCGTGCGAGGTCATGCCGCCGTGCGCGGTGAGGACGCCCTTGGCCTGGATCAGGCCGTGGATGTCGTCCGGGGTCGTCTCCCAGCGCGACGAGGATCACCGACTCGCCTGCCTTGCCGCGCTCCTCCGCGGTGTCGGCGTCGAGGACGATCGCGCCGCAGGCCGCGCCCGGTGAGGCGTTGAGCCCGCGCGCGGCGACCTCGAACTCCGCGCCGGGGTCGAGCATCGGGTGCAGGAGCTGGTCGAGCTGGTCCGGGTCGATCCGCGCGATCGCCTCCTCGCGGCTGATCAGGCCCTCGCGCGGTCATGTCCACGGCGGACTTGACCGCGGCGGCCGCCGTCCGCTTGGCCGAGCGCGTCTGGAGCAGGTACAGGTGCCCCTCCTCGATGGTGAACTCGATGTCCTGCATGTCGCGGTAGTGCTGCTCGAGCCGCTGCATCGTCTCGAGCAGCTGGTCGTACGCCTCGGGGAGCCGCTCGTGCATCTCCTCGAGCGGCTGCGGCGTGCGGATGCCGGCGACGACGTCCTCGCCCTGCGCGTTGACGAGGTACTCGCCGTAGACGCCCGGCTCGCCGGTGGACGGGTCGCGCGTGAAGCAGACGCCGGTCGCCGACTGCTCGCCCCGGTTGCCGAACACCATCTGGACGACGTTCACGGCGGTGCCGATGTCGTCGGGGATCGAGTAGGTGCGCCGGTAGACCTGTGCGCGCGGGTTCTCCCAGGACTGGAAGACGCCGAGCACCGCGCGGCGGAGCTGCTCGCGCGGCGTCCTGCGGGAAGTCGCGGCCGGTCTCCTGCTGTAGATGTGCTTGAACGTCGCGACGAGCTGGGCGAGGTCGTCGGGCGAGAGGTCGACGTCCTGCTGCACGCCGCGCTCCCGTTTCAGGTCGCCGAGCGCCTGCTCGAAGCGGTGGCCGTCGATGCCGTCCACGACCTCGCCGTACATCTGGATCAGGCGCCGGTACGAGTCGCGCGCGAAGCGGGCGTTGCCGGTCGTGCGCGCGAGCCCCTCGACCGCGTCGTCGGTCGAGGCCGAGGTTGAGGATCGTGTCCATCATCCCCGGCATCGAGATCGCCGCGCCGGAGCGGACGGAGACGAGCAGCGGATCCTCGGTGTCGCCGAAGCGCTTGCCCGCTCTTCTCCTCGAGCCGGCCGCGATGTGCTCCTCGACCTCGTCGTCGAGACCGTCGATCTCGCCGCCGCTCTGCCATGAAGGCGCGGCAGGCGTCGGTCGTGATCGTGAAGCCGGCGGGAACGGGGACGCCGAGCTGCGTCATCTCCGCGAGCCCGACACCCTTGCCGCCGAGAAGGTCTTGCCCGCCGTCGGCCGGCTCGTCGAAGTCGTAGACGTAGCGCGTCATGAGCGCAGATGTTGTCATACACGCCCACGATGCACCGCCGGACAATCGTCGGCATCGGCGGCTTCCCGATACGACAGCGGATGCTCGCCGACGTACTGGGCTTCCTCGGCCCGAGGAGCGCGTGCCGCGCGCTAGCGGCGCCGCGCGAGCCGGAACTCGGCGAGCCACGCGACCGCGCGCAGGCCGATCCAGATCGGCGTCAGCAGGACGTAGAAGACGACGTCGGCGACGACGAGGATCAGCCACCAGAGCGCCCAGTAGCGGAGCGGGATGGGCGGCTTCCGCGGGGCTCGCTCACCGCTTCACGCGCGGCCGTTCCGCGGCGCTCCTCGATGACGCGGAGCACGCGGTGGGCGGTCTCCTCGATCGAGAGCTCGGAGATGTCGATCACCGGGCAGCCGAGCCGCCGGTGGAGCTTCTCGGCCTGCTCGAGCTCCTCGTAGATCTCCATCAGCTCGGCGTACTGGCGGTTGCGCGCGCCGCCGCCCATCGTGCGGACGCGGGCGCGGCGGATCTCGACGAGCCGGTTCGGGTCGATCGTCAGGCCGACGACCTTGCGCCGTCGATCTCGAACAGCTCCTTCGGCGGCTCGATCCCCTTCACGACGGGGACGTTCGCGGCCTTGTGGCCGAGGTAGCCGAGGTAGATCGAGAGCGGCGTCTTCGAGGTGCGCGAGACGCCGACGAGCACGATGTCGGCGTCGTGGAGGCCGCGGCCGACGCCGTCGTCGAAGCGGACGGCGAACTCGATCGCCTCCATGCGCTTGAAGTAGGCGGAGTTGAGCGGCGGCCGCGAGCCGGGCGTCATCCTCGCGGCCATGCCCGAGACGCGCGCGACCGCGTCGATCGGCTGGCCGAGCAGGTCGCAGTAGTGGAGCCGCGCGCGGCGGCAGAGCGTGCGCATGGTGTCGCGCAGCTCCGGCTTCGACGAGCGTGTAGACGACGACGGCGGGGCGGCCCTTCATCCGGTTGACGGCGAGCTGGAGGTCGTCCTCGGACTCGACGCGCGGGTGGCGGATCTCGACGAACTCCTGCTCGGGGAACTGCGCCTCGAGCGCCTGCACGAGCCGCGCGGCGGTCTCGCCGGTGGCGTCGGAGACGACGTGGAGCTCGACCGGTGGGCTCGTCGGTGCCACGCGGGGAGCCTAGTGGGCGAGCGGTAGCGACGCGGGCATCGGTGAGCCTGACGAGTCGCGTCCGGGGCGAGCTCGAGCTGGAGGCCGCGGCGACCGGCGCTGACGAGGATCGTCTCGTGGTCGAGCGCCGAGGCGTCCACGTGCGTCGGCAGCGCGCGCCGCTGGCCGAGCGGGCTGATGCCGCCCGCGACGTAGCCGGTGGCGCGCTCGGCGTGGCCCCTGCCGGCAAGGCGGGCCCGCTTGCCGAGTGCGCTCAGGTCGAGCTGCGCCGCCACGGGGACGAGCGCCACCGCGAGCGTGCCGTCCACCGAGACCACGAGCGTCTTGAAGACGCGCGCGGCGTCGATCGCCGAGCTTCTCCGCCGCCTCGAGCCCGTACGACTCCGGCCTGCGGGTCGTGCTCGTACTCGTGGAGCGCGACCGGATCCCGGCCCGCTCGACCGCCGCGATCGCCGGCGTGCTCGCCATGGCGCGACTGTACCGCGCGAACGCGCCTGCTCGCCCTTCCGGGACACGCTTTCCGGGACGGCTCTTTCGTCGTCCCCATCCCTAACCCCCACCCACCCGCGGGGAAGCGGGGAGCGTATGCGGCGAAGGGACGCGAAAGGTCGGAGCCTTCGTCACGGAAGCCCGACGTCTCGTCCACAGGCCGATGGCCCGGCACGGCGGCAGCGGCGGCCCGCCTGCCGCGGCTCGGTAACCTCCGCGCAATGGCCGAAGACCGCCGACGCCGTGACGATGGACAAGATCGTCTCGCTCTGCCGGCGGCGCGGCTTCGTCTTCCCGTCCTCGGAGATCTACGGCGGCCTCGGCTCGACCTACGACTACGGCCACTACGGCGTCCTCGCCAAGAACAACATCCGCTCGCTCTGGCTGCGCGCGATGGTGCAGGAGCGCGACGACATCGTCGCGCTCGACTCCGCGGTCATCCTCAACCCGCGCGTCTGGGAGGCCTCGGGCCACGTCGCGCGGCTTCACCGACCCGCTCGTCGACTGCCGCACCTGCAAGCTGCGGTTCCGCGCCGACAAGCTCGAGGACGCGCAGCTGCGGCCGCAAGCCGAGCAAGCGCCCGGGCGAGACCCCGACTGCGACCTCACCGAGCCGCGCCAGTTCAACCTCATGTTCGAGACGCAGGTCGGCGCGATGCAGGACGCGAGCTCGACCGCGTACCTCCGCCCGGAGACCGCGCAGGGCATCTTCGTCAACTTCAAGAACGTCGCCCAGCTCGCGCGCCGCAAGCCGCCGTTCGGGATCGCGCAGGTCGGCAAGTCGTTCCGCAACGAGATCACGCCCGGCAACTTCCTCTTCCGCATGCGCGAGTTCGAGCAGATGGAGATGGAGTTCTTCGTCCCGCCGGACGAGGCCGAGGAGTGGTACCGCTACTGGATCGAGCAGCGCGTCGACTGGTACCTCGGCCTCGGCCTGCGCGCGAGCAACCTCCGCGTCCGCGAGCACGGCGCCGAGGAGCGCTCGCACTACTCGAGCGGCACGAGCGACATCGAGTACCTGTACCCGATCGGCTGGCAGGAGCTCGAGGGCGTCGCGAACCGCGGCGACTTCGACCTCACGCAGCACACGCGAGCACTCCGGGCACGAAGCTCGAGTGGGTCGGCCAGGACGGCGAGCGCTACACGCCGCACGTGATCGAGCCGGCCGTCTCGATCGACCGGATCATGCTCGCGTTCCTCTGCGACGCCTACGACGAGGAGGTCGTCGGCGAGCGCGAGCGGACCGTGCTGCGGCTCCATCCGAGGATCGCGCCGGTGAAGGCGGCGATCCTGCCGCTGATTCCGCGGGACGAGGGCATGGCGACTCGCGCGCGCGCGCTCTACGAGGAGCTGCGGCGCCGCCATCACGGTCGAGCACGACGACAGCGGCCAGATCGGCAGGCGTTACCGCCGCCAGGACGAGATAGGCACGCCATGGGCGTTCACGATCGACGAGCAGACGCTCGAGGACGAGACGGTGACCGTGCGCGACCGGGACTCGCTCGCGCAGGAGCGGCTGCCGCTCGCCGGGCGTGCGCGCGTGGCTCGACGAGGCGCTCGAGCGCGACATGGCGCTCCCCAAGGGCGAATGACGCGCGCCGCGTGGCGTGGCCGGCGCTCGCGTTGCTCGCCGCTCGGCTGCGGCGGCTCGACGACGGTCACGCAGACCGTGACCGTGACGATCGCACCGCACACGATGACGACGACGGCCGGCGGCACGGGCGCCACGACGGCGGCGTCGGCGCCGCGCGTGCTCGGCCGGCGACCTCTCCGGACGCTTCGCGGTCGTCGCGGGCAGCGCCGGCGCGGGCCAGATCAGCTACGGGCTCACGCTGACGAACGCGTCGCAGGCCGAGTGCTTCGTCACCGGGCATGCCCGGACGTGCAGCTCGCTCGACGCGTCCGGAAGCGCCGCTGCCGACGCACGTGGCGGCCGCGCAGCCCGGGGCACGGCGCTCGCGGCGAAGGTCGAGCTCGCGCCGGGCGACTCCGCGTATGCGCAGGCGCGCTTCTCCCCCGACGTCCCGGGCGTCGGGCGAGCAGCACGCCGGCGCCGTGCGAGCCGAAGGCGGCGCGGCTGCGCGTCTCGCCGAGCGGCGGCAGGCTCGCGTCGAGGTCCCGGTCAGCCGCCGACGCGCGTCTGCAGCCGGGGCTGCGCTTCGAGCTCTCCAGCTGCTCTAGCGCGCCTCGCATCCAGTCGCTCGCGGGCCGAGCCGCGCGCTCCATCAGCGCGGTCGCTCGGCGCCGAAGCCGAGCTTGCGGTAGAGCGCGTGCATGTCCTGCGTGTGCAGCACCCAGCGGCGATCCGGCGAACGGGCCCGCTCTCGACGATCTCGCGCACGAGCTCGAGCGCCGAGGCCCGCGCCCGCGGTGCCCCGTCGAGCACGTAGACGTCGGCGAGGTACGACGAAGACCGCGCGCCGTCGCAGTCGACGGCGCGCCCGAAGCCGACCTGGCGGCCGCCGCGGTAGAGGCCGACGACGTCGGTCGCTCGCGTCGATCAGCTCGTCCTGGCGCTCGCGCGTCCGTCCCCTCGCCCAGTACGACTCGCCGCCGACGGTAGGCGTGCACCGCATCGCGGTCGATCCGCGCCGCGGTCGTCGTCGAGCTCGTAGCCGTCGTCGACGTCGCGCCTCATGCGCTGAGCGTCCGCAGCCGGAAGCCGCCGTGGTACTCGTACGAGGCGGTGACGACGCGCGAGCGCGTCGCGCCGCGCCCGCTCGCTCAGCCCGAGCGGCGCCGCGTCGGCGAGCGGGCTGCGCGAGCAGCGCCTCGATGCCGGCGATCCCCTCGCGCGCCGAGCGCGAGCGCCTCCGCGCGCGCGGCGCAGGCGCGGCAGACGGCGCCGCCCGCCCGCGGCGAGTAGCCGACGAGCGCCGCGTCGCCGGCGCCGCACTCGGCGCAGCTCGTCAGGTGCGGCAGGTAGCCGGAGAGCCAGAGCAGCTTCAGCTGGAAGGAGAGCCCGAGCGGGTCGAGCGCCGGCCGGGTCGGCGCGCGTGCGGCGCGCTCGTCGAGCAGGTCGAGGAAGCGCGTGAGCGCCGGGAAGGCGCGCTCGTTCGCCTCCTGCTCGCTGAAGAGCCGGAGCATCGCCTCGGCGCCGATCAGCCCGACCGAGAGGCGGTAGTAGTCCTCGCGCGCGGCGCGGTGCGAGCGGACGAGCTCGACGCCGGTGACCGTCTGCAGCTCGCCGGAGCCGCGGTGGAGCACGAGCTCGACGTGCGAGAGCGGCTCGAGGCGCGCGCCGAAGCGCGACTTCGTCTTGCGGACGCCCTTCGCGACGGCGCCGACCCGGCCGCGCTCGAGCGTGTACAGGTGCAGGACGCGGTCGGCCTCGCCGAGCCGGAACGAGCGGAGCACGACCGCCTCGGTCTTGTAGGTGCGTCCGGCCATGGCCGTTCCAGTCTAGAGCGGCGGCCGGGCGGAACGATCCGGCGTCACGGTACGTTGTAACCGGCGATGAGTCAGGATCCGGATCTACACGACGCGCTGGTGCGGCTACTGCGTGCGCGCGAAGACGCTGCTCGACGCGAAGGGGCTCGCCTACGAGGAGGTGCACCTCGACGAGGATCCGGCCTTCCGTCAGACCGTCTTCGACCTGACGGGCGGCTGGACGGTGCCGCAGATCCTGATCGACGACCGGCCGATCGGCGGCTACACCGAGCTCTGGCGGCTCGACCGCGACGGGCCGGCTCGACGAGCTGCTCGCCGCGGCGTAGGCTGGCAGGCGGGGCAGAACCACGTCCCCGGCCGGCGACGCGCGTCTTCGCGATCGGCGTCCCGCAGCGGTCGCACGGCTCGCCCGCCGCGGCCGTAGACCTTGAACTCGTCCTGCATCGGCCCCGAGCCGCCGTCCGGGAGCGCGTAGTCGCGCAGCGTCGACCCCTGCCGCGCGATGCCGTGCTCGAGCGCGGCCCGGATCGCCGCGGTGGAGGCGGCGGAGCTCGGCGCGGTCGAGGCTCTCCGCCGGGCCGCAGCGGGTTGATCCGCGCGCGCCAGAGCGCCTCGTCGACGTAGATGTTCCCCATCCCGGCGAGCGTGCGCTGGTCGAGCAGCGCCGCCTTCACCGGCGCGCGCCGGCCCGCGAGCCGCTCGCCGAGCTGCGCCGCGCGTGAAGACCCCGTCGAGCGGCTCGTCGCCGACCCGCGCGTCGAGGTACGGCTCCAGCCTCGCCCGGCTCGAGCAGGAGCCACGTGCCGAAGCGGCGGACGTCGCGGTAGGCGACGTCCGAGCCGTCGTCTAGCCTGACAACAGCACGCCGGTGCGGGTCGTCCCGGAGCGTCCCGTCCGGCGCGTGCGCGGAGGCTCCCCGTCATCCGGAGGTGGATCAGGAGAACGCGACCGCTCTCGAACCGGACAATCAGATACTTGCCGCGCCGCTCGACGGCCGTCGACGCGCTCGCCCTCGAGCTCGGCCGCCACCTCGGCCGGCTCGTAGGGGCGCACGAGCCGCGAGATCGAGGATCTCGACGCGCTCGAAGCGGCGCCCGACGAGCACCGGCTCGAGCCGACGGCGGACGGTCTCGACCTCGGGCAGCTCGGGCACGCCGCCAGCCTAGCCGTGTCCCGGCTGACCACGCACCGCTAGGAGAGCGTGTCGAGCACGATCGGCCGCGCGCGCGGCGGCTCGTCGGCGAGCTCGTACGCCGCGAGCACGTCCGCGGCTGCCTCGTCGCGCCGCCGCCTCGTCGCGGGCGTGGATCTCGGCGAGCGGCTCGGCCGCGCTCGACCGCGTCACCGCGCTTGCGAGGCAGACGACGCCGACCGCGTGGTCGACGGGGTCGTCCTTCTCGCGCCGGCCCGCGCCGAGGTGGAGCGCCGCGAGGCCGACCGGCAGCGCGGCGAGGTGGCCGACGTGCCCGTCGCGCGGGGCGACCACCTCGCGGACGAAGGGCGCCTCCGGCAGGGCCTCTCGTCCGGGTCGCCGCCCTGCGCGCGGATCCAGCGCTCGTACGCGGCGACCGCGGAGCCGTCGGCGACCGCCCGCTCGGCGCGCCGGCGCGCCTCCGCGCGGTCGATGCCGAGGTCGGAGAGCGCGAGCAGGTGCGCGGACGCGTCGAGCACGAGCTCCGTGAGGTCGGGCGGTCCGTCGCCGCGGAGCGTCGTCGAGCGCCTCGCGCACCTCGAGCGCGTTCCCGACCGCGTGCCCGAGCGGCTGGTCCATGTCGGTGAGGACGCAGACGACCTCGCGTCCGGCGCCGCGGCCGAGCGCGAGCATCGCCTCGGCGAGCACGCGGGCGTCGGCGAGCGATCTTCATGAAGGCGCCGTCGCCGACCTTCACGTCGAGGACGATCGCGTCGGCGCCGCCGGCGATCTTCTTCGACATGATGCTCGCCGCGATCAGCGAGACGTTGTCGACCGTCGCGGTGACGTCGCGCAGCGCGTAGAGCTTCTTGTCGGCCGGGACGAGGTTCGCAGTCTGCCCGACGATCGCGAGGCCGATCTCCCGCACCTGCGCGACGAACTCGCTCGGTGGTGAGCTCCACCCGGAAGCCCGGGATCGACTCGAGCTTGTCGAGCGTCCCGCCGGTGTGGCCGAGCCCGCGGCCGCTCATCTTCCCGAACGGCACGCCGCAGGCGGCGACGATCGGCCCGACCACGAGCGTCGTCTTGTCTCCGACGCCTCCGGTCGAGTGCTTGTCGACCACGCGCCGCCCGAGTGCCGCTCCGAGCTCGATCGTCTCGCCGCTGCGCACCATCGCGTCGGTGAGCGCGAACGTCTCGGCGCTCGTAGAGCCCGCGGAAGTAGACGGCCATGCAGAACGCGGCGAGCTGGTAGTCGGGCACCTCGTCCCGGCTGTAGGCGAGCACGAGCTCGGCGAGCTCCTCGGCCGGCAGCTCCTGCCCGTCGCGCTTGCGCTGGATCAGCTCGGCCGGGCGGATCAGGTCGGACGCTCCGCGACGAACACCGCGTGGCGGGTCGTGGCGCGGAACGGCTC
Source organism: uncultured Thermoleophilia bacterium (assembly GCA_963728095.1). Classification (GTDB taxonomy): domain Bacteria; phylum Actinomycetota; class Thermoleophilia; order Gaiellales; family Gaiellaceae; genus Palsa-739. Next base: position 243,708 of record CAVSIO010000002.1, read on the forward strand.
GGTCAGCTCGGGCACCTGCGGCGCCAGGTGCGCGCGGTCGATCGTCGAGGAGACGAAGGTCCGCATGCGCTCCGCGTCGGGGAAGACCATTGACGCGGTCACGTCCCGCCGCTCGACGTGACCGAAGCTGCGGCGGAGCAGGTCGGCGCCCGTTCTCGCAGTTGAACGAGAGCGGTGTCCGCGGCTGTGGATCGGCGATGAACACCCACAGCTCGGCGAGTTGTCGCCGCAGACGGTGGCTGCGACGAGCCGTCCGCCGGGCTTCAGCACGCGCGCGCATCTCCGCGATCGCCCGCGGCGCATCGGCCGGTGGTAGAAGCATCCAGCCCGCGAGGACGCAGTCGAACTCCCCGTCGCCGAACGGGAGGCTCTCGACCTCGCCGACCTGGGTCGCGATCCCGAGCGCGCTCGTGCAGCTCGACCATGCGCGGCGAGACGGTCGACGGCCTGCACGTCCGCGCCGAGCTCGTCCGCGAGCCGCTCGCGCGAACTCGCCCGTCCCGCAGCCGACGTCGAGCAGCCGCCGCGGCTTCGCCTCGGCGACCGCCTGCGAAGGCCGCATCCTCCGGGTGCTCGCCGTCGATCAGCTCCCGCAGGACGCGCATTTCGCTTCGCGAGCCGCTCCTCGCTCGCGTACTCCCAGCGGACGAGCAGCGGATCGTCGAGCCTCACGGCTCGACGACCGGCTGCCCGGGAATCCCCCTCGCCGGCGATTTCCCGTTCAGCCAGGCGTTCACGGTCGCGCCGACGTCGGCGAACTCACCCTCGTGGACACGGCCCGGCGCGTTCCGGCCCTCGACGTAGGCGAGAAACATCGCGTGCTCGCGCGAGTGGTCGGTCGAGGGCGTCGTCGGGTCGCAGCCGTGGTCGGAGGTGAGGATCAGCAGGTCGCCGGGCCGCAGCGCGTCGAGCAGGTCGGGCAGCCTGCGGTCGAAGTCCTGCAGGCAGCGGTGGAAGTTGACCGGGTCGTTGCGGTGCCCCCAGAGCATGTCCGTCTCGACGAGGTTGACGAAGACGAAGCCCTCGTCGAGCTCGCGCAGCAGCCGCTCCGTCTGCTGGATCCCCTCGATGTTCGACTTCGTCGGGTGCGACTCGTCGATGTCGCAGCCGGCGAAGATGTCGCCGATCTTGCCGACGCCGTGCACCTTCACGCCCGCTCTCGCGAAGCAGCGTCAGGTAGTTCGGCCGGCGTGGCTCGAGCGAGAAGTCGTGCCGGTTGGGCGTGCGCGCGTAGTGTCCGGCTCGCCGACGAAGGGGCGGGCGATCACGCGGCCGACGGCGTGCTTGCCGGTGAGGATCTCGCGCGCGATCCCGCAGGCCTCGTACAGCTCCTCGAGCGGGACGGTCTCCTCGTGCGCGGCGATCTGGAAGACGGAGTCCGCCGACGTGTAGACGATCCACTTGCCCGTGCGCTGGTGCTCCTCGCCGAGCTCCTGGATGATCTCGGTGCCCGAGGCAGGCCTGTTGCCGAGCACGCCGCGGCCGGTGCGGTGCATGAACGGGTCGATCACGTCGTGCGGGAAGCCGTGCGGGTACGTCGGGAACGGCTGCGCGGTGACGACGCCCATCAGCTCCCAGTGGCCTGCGGTCGTGTCCTTGCCCTTCGAGCGCTCGATCAGCCGGCCGGCCACGGCCGGCGCGCCCGGCTGCGGCGGACAGCCCTCGAGCGGCTCGACGTTGCCGAGCCCGAGCGCCTCCATGCTGGGCAGGTCCAGGCCGCCGACGGCACGCGCGACGTTTCCGAGCGTGTCGGAGCCCTCGTCGCCGTACGCGTCGGCGTCCGGCAGCGCGCCGGCCCCGACGGCGTCCAGCACGATGACGCAGGCGCGTGGCATGAGGCTATTCTAGGTCGCGCATGGCAGACGCCCTCGGACTGATCATCTTCGTCGCATACATCACGGTCGTCATCGCCGTGGCCGCCGGCGTCACATGGCTCGTCGTGCGCTTCACGCCGTCGAAGAAGCCCGGCGCGACGCCGAAGACCTAGCGCGCCCACTAGACCCGCGTCAGCGGCAGGACGTCCTCGAGCGAGGTGAACTCGAGCCCGTGCGCATCGGCGACGGCCTCGTAGGTGATCTTCCCCTCGAGCACGTTGACGCCCCGCGCGAGCGCCCGGTCGCGCGCGACCGCCTCGGCGAGGCCGTGGTCCGCGATCGCCTCCACGTATGGGAGCGTCGCGTTCGTGAGCGCCTGCGTCGAAGTGATCGGGCACGCCGCCCGGCATGTTCGCGACGCAGTAGTGGACGATCCCGTCCACCTCGTACACGGGGTCGGAGTGCGTCGTCGGCCGCGCAGTCTCGATGCAGCCGCCCTGGTCGATCGCGACGTCGACGACGACGGCGCCCGGCTTCATCTCGGCGAGCATCCCGCGGGTGACGAGCTTCGGCGCGCAGCGCGCCCGGAATCAGCACGGCGCCGATCACGAGGTCGGCCTCGGCGACCGACTCCTCGATCTGGAGGCTGGACGACATCAGCAGGCTGACGCGGCCGGACAGCACCTCGTCGAGGTGGCGCATCCGGTCGATCGAGCGCTCGAGGATCGTCGACCTGCGCGCCGAGCCCGAGCGCGATGATCGCCGCGTTGTAGCCGACGATGCCGCCGCCGAGGACGACGACGCGGCCGGGCGCGACGCCGGGCACGCCGCCGAGGAGCAGGCCGCGGCCGCCGAGCGGCTTCTCGAGGAAGTACGCGCCCGCCTGCGGGCGAGCCGGCCGGCGATCTCGCTCATCGGCGCCAGCAGCGGCAGCCGGCGGTCGTCCGTCTCGACGGTCTCGTAGGCGACGGCCGCGATGCCGCTGTCGACGAGCGCCCGCGTCAGCGCCTCGTCCGCCGCGATGTGCAGGTACGTGAAGAGGACGAGCCCCTCGCGCAGCCGGCCGTACTCGGGCTCGATCGGCTCCTTGACCTTCAGCAGCAGCTCCGACTCGCCCCACACCTCGTCGACCGAGGCGATCCGGGCTCCCGCGCGCTCGTAGTCGGCATCGCGGAATGAGCTGCCGTCGCCGGCGGTGGTCTCGACGAGCACCTCGTGCCCGCGCTGGATGAGCTCGCGCGCGCCCGCAGGCGTGAGCGCGACACGGTACTCGTCGGTCTTGATCTCCCTGGCGACACCGATACGCAAAGCGGGGAGACATTAGCTTGTGGGGAGATCGTCCCGTGCCCGTAGCGAAGCCGCGACGGACACGTGACAGGTTCACGGATATCGTCGATCCCGTGGGAGGAAGGGACCGCGGCCCCGCCCGGGTGGGGGACCGGGCCGCGTCCCGTCCGGAAAGGGCACGTCCCATGGGGAGGGGCGGATCAGCGGCGCAGGTAGAGCAGCAGGCCCGCGAGCGTCTTTGCGTCCTCGATCTCGCCCAGATGGGACTCGAGCCTCGGCGAGCGGCCAGCGGACGACCTCGATCTCCTCGTCCTCCTCGGGGTCGGCCCCGCCCGCGACGACGCCCTCGGCGGCGAAGAGGTGCATCCGCTCGCGGCAGAACCCGGGCGTCGTCCAGAACGCAGCCAGCTCCCGCCACGTCGCCGCCGCCGAGGCCGCACTCCTCGCGCAACTCGCGGCGGGCCGTCTCGAGCGGCTCCTCCCCCGCCTCGCGCGTCCCCGCCGGCAGCTCCGGAGCCGGGCGCCGCGCCGGCTCGCGCAGCTGGCGCACGAGCGTGACGAAGCCGTCCGTCGTCGACGGCGACGATCGCGACCGCGCCAGGATGCTCGACGATCTCGCGCTCGTGTGCGCCCCAGCGCTCGACCGTGACGTCGATCAGGCGACCGTCGTAGGCGAGCCGCGACTCGTCGGGGCCAAGACTCATCCTGCCAGCCGCTCCACGAGCGCCCGCTCCTCCGAGCCCGAACCACGGCGGTGAGCCCGCGGCCGCGTTCTCCGCCGTCCGCTCCGGCCTGCCGGTGGCCGGGATCGCAAGGTCGACGCGCGCGTCCGAGAGCACCCACTTGAGCAGCGCCTGCGCCCACGTCTCGACGCCGAATTCGCGCAGCGGCGCCAGCTCCCCCGCAGCCGGCTCGCGCCGCACGAGCTCGCCCGAGCCGAGCGGCTGCATCACGATCACCGCCACGCCGAGCTCGGCCGCGAGCGGCAGCAGCTCGCGCTCCACGTCCCGCTGCCGCGGGTTGTACGGCAGCTGCACGACGTCGAAGCGCCGTGTCCGCAACGCCTCGGCCAGCTCGCCGAACGCGCCCGCGGAGTAGTGCGTCACGCCCAGCCGGTCGATCCGGCCGGCGTCCCGTTCCTCCTCGAGCCACTCGAGGTGCTCGCGCCACGCGACGAGGTTGTGCACCTGCTCGATCTCCACGCGGCCGAACCACTCCACCTGGTCGTGGTACTGCGCCCGGCCCTCCTCGACCGAGGCCGTCCAGATCTTCGTCGCAACGCTCGCGCCCTCGCGCCGCCCCTGCAGCGCCGCCCCGAGCGCCTGCTCGGCGCCGCGGTACATCGGCGAGCTGTCGAAGACCCGGCTCCCCACCCCGAGCGCGGCGCCCACGACCGCGCGCGCGAGCTCCACGTCCCGCTCGAACGTGTTCCAGGTGCCGAGCCCGACGACGGGCCCGAGACGGCGCTCCTCCATGCCCTGCGCGCCTACCCCGCGCCGCCGCCGTCACACGCGGCCGCCACGAGCGCGACGGTCACGCCTCCACCATCGCGTCCACCGATGCGTCGGGAACGGACGATCCGCTCGTCGGACGTATGGATGTCGGCCATCGCGTTCGCGAGGTTCAGGCAGCGACGCCCCCGCTCGTTGAACACGTTCGCGTCGGCCCCGCCGCCGGAGAGTGTGTACGTCACCTCGCGACCGCAGCGCTCGAGCCCCGCCGCCGCGAGCCGGACGACGTCCGCGTCCCGCCGGAAGCGGTACCCGGTGTAGCTCTTCTGCACGAGCGTCTCGACTTCGCACTCCACGGCCGTCGCGGCGAACGAGAAGGCGTCCACCATCTCCTGCACGAGCTCGTGGAGCTTCCGCTCGTCGTGGGAGCGCGCCTCGGCCTGGAAGCTGCACCACTCCGGGACGATGTTGCCGCCGGTGCCGCCGGTGATCAGGCCGACGTTCGCCGTCGTCTCCTCGTCCACGCGGCCGAGCCGCAGGTCGGCGACCGCCCTCGCCGCGGCCTGGATCGCCGAGCGCCCCTCCTCCGGGAACATGCCCGCGTGCGCGGCGCGCCCGTGGAAGCGCACCTCCATCGACTGCGCCCACGGCGCGCCGAGGACCACCTCGCCGACCGGACCCGCCTGGTCGTAGACGTAGCCGACCTCCGCCCGCAGCCGGTCGTGGTCGAACGCGCCCGCGCCGAGCAGCCCGACCTCCTCCATGGGCGTGAAGACGAGCTCGATCCCCGCGTGCGGCCGGTTCTCCGCGAGCACACGGCGCACGCCCTCGAGCATCGCGACCGCCGCTGCCTTGTTGTCGGCGCCGAGGATCGTGCCGCCCGCGTTCCGAACGACCCCGCCCTCGACCACGGGCCGCAGCTCTCCGTCCGGTGGCACGGTGTCGAGATGCGCGCAGAAGAAGAGCGGCGTTCCCGGCGCCGTCGGCTCGAGTCGCGCGTAGAGGTTCCCCATCGTCGAGCCGATGCGCGGCCCCGCGTCGTCCTCGTCCGGCTCCAGGCCCAGCGCCCTCAGGTACGCGAGCACGAGGTCGGCCGCGGCCCGCTCCTCGCCCGGCGGGGTGGGCAGCGCGGCGAGCTCGAGAAACAGCAGCAGAGCTTCGTTGCCTTCGCTCATGAGACGATCCTAGGATCTCGCCCGTGTCCACTGCGGAACAGCGCATCCAGACGGGCCTACTCGGCGAGGCCGTCGACGTCGGACCGGTGCTCGTCTTCGTCGCCGACGAGAACATGCGCTACATCGCCGTGAACCGGCGCGCATGCGAGGTGCTCGGCTACGAGCGGGAGGAGCTGCTCGCGCTGCACGTCACCGACGTCGCGGTCGGCTTCGAGGTCGAGCCCGAGCGCTAGGCGACCGCGCGCGCCGCGCCCGCGCCGGCGCGCCGGCGCGCCCGATCGAGCGCGGCGGCGACGAAGCCCTGGAAGAGCGGCGCCGGCCGTGTCGGGCGCGACTTGAACTCCGGGTGGAACTGGCTCGCGACGAACCACGGATGCTCGGGCAGCTCGACGATCTCGACGAGGCGGCCTTCCTGGAAAGTGCCCGAGACGACGAGCCCCGCCTCGACGAGGCGCTCGCGGTACGCGTTGTTGACCTCGTAGCGGTGCCGGTGCCGCTCGTGGATCGTCGCGTCGCCGTACAGCTCGCGCGCCCGCGTTCCCTCGACGACCTCGACCGCCTGCGCGCCGAGCCGCATCGTCCCGCCGAGGTCCTCGATCCCCTTCTGCTCGGGCAGCAGGTCGATCACCGGGAACGGCGTCTCGGGGTCCATCTCCGTCGAGTTGGCGCCGTCGAGCCCGACGACGTTCCGGGCGAACTCCGAGACGGCGACGTGCATGCCGAGGCAGATGCCGAGGTACGGGATCTCGCGCTCGCGTGCGACCCGGCAGGCGAGGATCTTGCCCTCCCAGCCGCGCGAGCCGAAGCCGCCGGGGACAAGCACGCCGTCCACGCCCTCGAGCAGCTCCGCCGCCTCCTCGTAGGACATGTTCTCGGCGTCGACCCAGCGCACCGCCACGCCGCAGCCGTTGTACAGGCCGGCGTGCTTGAGCGCCTCGTGGACGGAGAGGTACGCGTCCTGGAGCTTCACGTACTTGCCGACGAGCGCGATCTCGACCATCTCGCGGCGGCGCTCGATCCGGTCGAGCAGCTCGTCCCAGTCGGAGAGGTCGGGCTCGGCAGCGTCGAGCTGGAGCTTCTCGCAGACGAGCCGGTCGAACCCCTCCTCGCGCAGCACGCGCGGCACCATGTAGACGTCCGGCACGTCCGGGCTCGCGATGACCGCGCCCGGATCGACGTCGGCGAAGAGCGCGATCTTGTCGCGGATGTCGCGCGAGAGCTCCTCGTGCGAGCGGCAGACGACGACGTCGGGGTGGATGCCGATGCGGCGTAGCTCGTTGACGGAGTGCTGCGTCGGCTTCGTCTTCAGCTCGCCGGCCGCCTCGATGAACGGCACGAGCGTCACGTGGACGTACACCACGTTCTCGGTGCCGACCTCGCGCCGGAACTGGCGGATCGCCTCGAGGAACGGCAGCGACTCGATGTCGCCGACGGTGCCGCCGATCTCCGAGATGACGACGTCGGTGGGGCTCGCCTCGGCCGCGCGCCTGATCCGCGCCTTGATCTCGTTCGTGATGTGCGGGATCACCTGGACGGTCGCGCCGAGGAAGTCTCCCTTGCGCTCCTTGCGCAGGACGGTGTCCCAGATCGCGCCCGCGCTGTGGCTCGCGTTGCGCAGGAAGTTCTCGTCCACGAAGCGCTCGTAGTGGCCGATGTCGAGGTCGGTCTCGGCCCCGTCCTCGGTCACGTAGACCTCGCCGTGCTGGAAGGGGCTCATCGTCCCCGGGTCGACGTTGAGGTACGGGTCGAACTTCTGGAGCTGGACGCGGAGGCCCCGGGCCTTCAGCAGCCGCCCGAGCGACGCGGCGACGATTCCCTTCCCGAGCGCCGACACCACTCCCCCGGTGACGAAGACGTACTTCGTGGCCCGCGCGCTCACGGGATTCCACGGTAGCAGCGTCGGAGGTCGGACACCTAATCGAGCCCGAGGTGGCGCTCGAGCGTGCCGTCGGCGAGATACCGCGGCAGCTCGGGCTGCGGGTCGACGTCGGGCGCCCGCTCCCGCAGCAGTGCGAGCGTCCCGCGCGCGAGCCGCTCGACTGCCGCGCGCAGGACGTCGTCGCCGCCCGGCGAGAGGCCGAGCAGGAGGAGCAGGTCGTCGCGCCAGCTCACCGGCACGACGCGCAGTTCGAGCGCGGCGTGGAGCGCCTCGAGCCGGGTGGCCACCGGGCGCGGCGCGTCGAGGTCGCGCAGGAGCCGGGGCGCCAGCTCGCCGGCGGCCCGGGCGGCGCTGCGCAGGGCGAGCGGCTCGCCGGCGTGCAGCGCCTTGCCGCACGCCTCGACGAAGTCCTCGAGCTCCGGCCTGGCCGCCGGGCGGGCCTCCACCGGCGGGTCGCCGAGCGCGGCGACGGCGGCGGCCGTCGACCAGACCCAGACGCCGGGGACCGCGACGGGAAAGCCGAGCGACCAGGCGGAGGGCACGGCCTGCCGCGCGCGCAGGTCGCCGGTGGACGCCGCCCCGACGGACACGTGCAGCTCTCCGACGAACCAGGTGCGGTATTCGACGCGCGGCCGTGCCAGCGTCGCAAGCCCGAGGTCGAGGTCGCTCGCCGGGCCGGCCGAGCCGCGCGCGTAGCTGCCGAAGGCATAGACGCCGACCGCATCGGGCTCCTCGTCGCGGAGACGGCCGACGAGGCGGTCGACGACGCGCGGCGGCAGATCGTCGAGGTCTACGGCTCCGCCCCGGTCTGGACGAGGTCGTAGAGCCGGGAGAGCGCGCGCCGCGGAAAGGAGCGGTGCAGGCGCGTGAGTGGCGCATCGACGGCGAGCGTGACGCGTGTCTCCGCCGGCGCGGTCGAATCGAGCTCCAGCTCGGCGTCGATCCGCTCCTCCACGAGCTGGAACGCGAGCCGGCGCCCGCGCTCGACCGCGATCACAAGCAGCGTGCCGGAGGCGCCGGGCCGCCGGAGCATCGCGAGGCCGAGCAGCGGCGCCGCGCCCGGCGCGAGGGCGCTCGCGCCGTGTACCCGCCAGCGCGCGCCCGGCGCGAGGCCGCGGCGGTCCGGCTCGACGCCCGTGACGCCCGGCCACCAGTCGGCGAGATGGTACGGCTCCGCGACGAACGCCCAGACGTCGTCCAGCGGCGCGAGCAGCGTGCGAGCTGCGGCGTAGCGCGCCATCAGCGCACCGACGCGAGGAACTCCTGGCCGCCGAGCATCCGCTCGAGCTCGGCCTTCCGCTCCTCGTCGGCGAGCCGCTCGATGCGCGTGTGCGTCGGGTCGCCGGGCACTTTCTCGACCCTGAAGTGCCGGTCGGCGAGCGCGGCGATCTGCGGCAGGTGCGTGATCGTGATCACCTGGGCGCGCTCGGCGAGCCGCTGCAGGACGCGGCCGACGGCGTTCGCGGTCTCGCCGCCGATGCCCGCGTCGATCTCGTCGAAGATCAGCGTCTCGCCGCCGGCCACCGCGGCGATCGCCAGCGCAATCCGCGACAGCTCGCCGCCGGAGGCGGTCTCCGCGACCGGGGCGAACGGCATCCCGGCGTTCGGGCGGACGAGGAAGACGGCGGTGTCGGCGCCGGTGGCGCCCGGCTCGTCGCGCTCGCGCAGCTCGGCGAGGAACTCGCCCTCGCCCATGCCGACGTCGTGCAGCTCCGCCGCGACGGCGTCGGCGAACGCGGGCGCGGCGGCGTTGCGCTCGGCGCGCAGGTCGAGCGCGAGATCGTGGACGAGCGTCTCGGCGGCGGCGAGCGCCTCCGCCGCGGCGGCGGCGGGATCCGCGCCCTCCTCCAGGGCGGTGAGCTCGGCGCGCGCCTCGGCGGCCCGCTCGAGCAGCCCCTCGTAGGTCGCGCAGCGGAAACGGCGCTTCGCCTCGGCGATCCGGTCGAGCTCCGCCTCGAGCTGCTCGAGGCGGCCCGGCTCCGCCTCGAGCGAGGCGAGGAACGCGTGCAGGTCGGAGGCGGTCTCGCGCAGCCGCAGCTCGACGTCGCGCAGCTCCTCGCCGGCCTGCTGGAGCTCGGGCGCGAGCCGCTCGAGCGGCGCGACGGCGCGCTCGGCGAGCGCGGCGAGCCCTGCCGCGCCCTCGCCGTCGTCCGGCGCGAGCGCGGCGGCGGCCGCCGAGGCGCCCTCGGCGAGCTCGGCGACGTGGCGGAGCCGCTCGCGCTCGCCGCGCAGCCGCTCCTCGTCGCCCGGCTCCATCCCCTCGGCGTCCTCGACGAGCGCGCGCAGCTCGACGAGCCGCGCCTCGGCGAGCGCCGCGTTCGCGGTCAGCTCCTCGTGGCGGCGGCGCGCGGCGGCGAGCTCGCGCCAGGCGGCGCGCGCCTCCGCGCGGCGACGCAGCTGCTCCTCGCCGCAGAAGCGGTCGAGTACCTCGAGCTGGTAGGCGGGCCGCGCAAGCCGGCGCTGCTCGAACTGGCCGGACATGGCGACGACGCGCTCGACGGCGGCGGCGACGTCCTCGCGCGCCGCTGCGCGCCCCCACGCGTACGCGCGCGTGCGGCCGTCGGCGAAGACCCGCCGCGAGACGACGAGGGCGTCGTCGTCTTCCGGGCGCAGCTCCGCGAGCTCCTCCAGCCCTCCTCCGGGAAGTCCATCTCCGCCTCGACGTAGGCCTCCTCCGCGGCCGGCCCGACGAACGAGTCGTCGCCCTTCATGCCGAGCAGCAGCCCGACCGCCTGGGCGAGGATCGTCTTGCCGGCGCCGGTCTCGCCGGTGATCGCGTTCAGACCGGGCGCGAGCTCCAGCTCCGCCTCGCGGATGAGGACCAGGTTCTCGATGCGCAGGCGGCGCAGCATCCCGACGATGGTAGTCCGGCCGTCCGACGCCGCCCATTGTCCGGCGGAGCCGTGTCCCGGGGTCTGACCCCCGGACGTGGCCGGAAGGGTCAGGGGTGCGAGGTGAAGGTCTCGCGGTAGCGGCCGAAGAAGGTCGTCTCCGGCAGCGTCGCCAGCAGGCTCCGCTGCGCACAGAGCCTCACGGCGACCTCGCCGCCGGGCGGCACCTCGGCGACGCGGTGGCCGTCGACGAGGATCGTCACGTTCACGTCAGGCGTGCGGTTGGCCGCCGTGACGTCCGGGCCGCGCGGGACGACGAGCGGGCGCGCGTGCAGCGAGTGCGGCGCGATGAACGTGACCGCCATCGCGTCGAGGCCGCGTACGAGCACCGGGCCGCCGTTGGAGAGGTTGTAGGCCGTCGAGCCGGACGGGGTGGCACAGATCATCCCGTCGCAGGGAACGGTGCCGAGATCCTCGCCGCCGACCGCCCAGCCAGCTCGACCATCCGTCCGAGCGTCGAGCTGGTGGCGACGACGTCGTTGACCGCGATCTCCGTGGTGCCGTCGAGCTGCGCCTCGAGCGTCGGCAGCTCCACGACCACGTACTCGCCGGCGAAGACGCGCGCGAGGTCGCGCTCGAGGTTCCCCGGCTTGATCGAGGCGAGGAAGCCGACCCGGCCGTAGTTGACGCCGATCACCGGGATCGCGGTGCCCAGGAGCGCGCGCAGCGTCCGCAGCATCGTCCCGTCGCCGCCGAGGGCGACGACGAGGTCGGCGTCGCCCGGCTCTTCCACGACCCGCACGCCCGCCGCGGCCGCGAGCTCCTCGACCCGTCCGACCGCATGCTCGACGTCGACGCGGCCGTGCGCGACGAGCGCGACGGCGCTAGGCGCCGGCAGCGACGGCCGCGTCGATTCGCTCGTCGAGGTCATCGGGAAGGGTCGGGTGGTCGGCCTGTACGAGGTGGAGGAACAGCTCCCGGTTGCCCTTCGGCCCCGGGAGACCGGAGTCTACGACTCCCGCGACGGTCGCTCCCCATCCCGGCGCCGCCCCGGCAACCTCGCGGACGACGCGGCGGCGCACCTCGGGGTCGCGCACGACACCCCCTTGCCCACGTCGGCGCGTCCGGCCTCGAACTGCGGCTTGACGAGCACGACCGCCTGCCAGCCGGGAGCCGCGAGCCGCAGCGCCGGCGGCAGCGCCTTGCGCACGGAGACGAACGAGACGTCGCAGACGACGAGCTGCGGCGCGAACGGCAGCTCGCCCGAGCTCGCGGACGTTCGTCCGCTCGAGCACGGTCACGCGCGGATCGCCGCGCAGGCGCGGGTGAAGCTGCCCGTAGCCGACGTCGATCGCGACCACGCGCGCGGCGCCGCGCTGGAGCAGGACGTCGGTGAAGCCGCCGGTCGAGGCGCCGACGTCGAGGCAGTCGAGCTCCGGCCGGGTCGATCCCGAGCGCGTCGAGCGCGTGGGCGAGCTTCTCGCCGCCGCGCGAGACGTACGCGGGCGCGCGCTCGACGGTGATTTCCGCACCCTCGTCGACCTGCTGTCCGGGCTTGGCGTAGCCCGGGGACGAGCCCGGCCATCACGAGCGCCTGCGCCTGCGCGCGGGACTCGGCGAGGCCGCGTTCGACGAGCAGCACGTCGAGCCGCTTCTTCACGCGCTCCTCTCCCGGAAGGACGTCAGCCTTCCTCCGCCGCCGCGACCGCGCGCTCCGCCGCCGCAAAGCCGATCTTCGAGTGCGTGCCGTCGCAGAACGGCTTGTTCTGCGAGCCGCCGCAGCGGCACAGCGCGATGCTCTTCCGGCCGCTCACGTCGTACTCGTTGCCGTCCGCGTCCAGGATCCGCACCGGTCCCTGGACGACGTACGGGCCGTTCTCCATCGGCCGAATCGTGACCTCGCTCACGTGACCCCCTTCGTCTCGTGCACCGAACGCTAGTCGGACCCGTGCGGGTCGATGCCCCAGGTACCGGAGAACGACTCGCCCGGGCCCAGCCGGATCAGGCCCTCGCCCGTGCGGAACGCGTCGGGCGGGCACGTCATCGGCTCGACCGCAAGGCCGCGCCGGCCCACGTCCGGCAGGTCGCCCGTGAACAGCTGCACGTACGGCCACGACGCGTCGGCCCACACCGTCACCCCGCCTGCCCGGATCCGCCACGCGCCGCCGCGATGGACGGTTTCGTCCAGCGTCCGGCCGCCGATCCGTTCGCCGTCGAGCTCGAGGTCGTCCACGCGGCCGGTCGGGGCCGCGATGTACGGGTGGTGGCCGGCGCCGAACGGGCAGGGGCCCTGGCCGATGTTCTCGGCGGTCGTCCGCACGGTCAGCCCGCCCTCTCCGAGCCGGTACTCGACCCGCAGTCGCAGCGTGAACGGGTACCCCGGCTGCGGGTGGAGGACGTGCTCCATCGTCACCCGGTCGGGCGCGCGCTCGGCCGGCTGCCAGCTCGCCCAGCGCACGAGGCCGTGGATCGCACTCCCGGTCTCCGGCTCGGTCAGCGGCAGCCGGTGCTCCTCGCCGTCGAAGGAGTAGCGCCCCTGCGCGAGCCGGTTCGGCCACGGCGCGAGCACCTGCCCGCGCCCCGACCGGCACAGCTCGTCCGGGCCGTAGCCGAGCAGCACGTCGCCGTAGCTGCGCAGCCCGCCGCCGACCTCGACGACGACGGCGCGCTCGCCGCCGAAGGCGATCTCGTGCTGGACGCCGGAGGGCGGGATCACGCGGTGCGGACGGCGAGGCCGTCCACGATCTCGCGCAGGACGCTCGTGTCCGCGTCCACCCCGGCGAGCCGGGCCCGCGCGCGCTCGGCGGCCTCGTCCGCGAGGCGGCGGGCGCCGTCGGCGCCGTGCGTCTCCGCGTAGCCGTCGCCGTCGAGGATGTCGTCCACGATCTGGAAGAGCAGCCCGAGCTCGCCGCCGAACGAGCGCCACGGCCCCTGCTCCTCCTCCGGCACCCAGGCGGCCCGGAGGGCGAGGCCGACCGAGGCCGAGAAGAGACAGCCCGTCTTGAGCGTGTGCAGCGTCGCCTCGTCCGGAGCGGTGCCCGTGAGGTCGAGGTACTGGCCGCCGATCATCCCGAGCGTCGCCTCGGCGAGCTCACGCGCCACCTGCGGCGTGTCGTAGCTCGTCGCGAGCCTGAACGCCTCGGCGAGGAGCGCGTCGCCGGCGAGGATGCCGGCCGCCTCGCCGAACTGCTTCCACGTGGACGGTTGCCCCCGCCGCTCCTCGTCGTCGTCGAGCGCAGGCAGGTCGTCGTGGACGAGCGAGAACGTGTGCACGAGCTCGAGCGCGCTTGCGGCCGGCAGCGCGACCTCCGGCTCCGCGCCCACCGCCTCCGCGACGGCGAGGCAGATCACCGGGCGCACCCGCTTGCCGCCGACGACGATCGAGTAGCGCACCGACTCGGCCTGGCCGTGCAGTTGCGGCCACAGCTCGAGCCCCTCCAGGTGCGCCTCGGCGAGCGCGCGCAGCTCGTCAGGACTGCGCATCGGCCTCCGCCGACCGCTTCGCCCGGTCGAGCTCCTCCTCGACCGACTTCGCCAGCTCGGACAGCTCGCCGAGCAGCTCGAGCGCGCGGTCGGGCGAGCCGCCCTCTCCCTGCGAGAGCTGCTCCAGCTCGCCGCGCGCCGCCTCGAGCCGCGCCAGCAGCTCCTCGGCGCGGCCCAGCGAGTCCTCGGTGGTCATGCGGCCTCCTCCCTCACGATCCGTCCCAGTATCCCGTTCACCAGCCTGCCGGCGTCGTCGGAGGCGTAGCGCTTCGCGAGCGTCACCGCCTCGTCGAGGACGACCTCCAGCGGCACCTCGCCCGCGTCCAGCTCCTCGAGCGCCACCCGCAGCACGTTCCGCTCGACCGCGCCGAGCCGGTCGGCCGTCCAGTCGTCGGCGGCCGCGGTGATGCGGGCGTCGAGCTCGGGCGCGTGCGCCTCGACGGCCTCGGCGAGCCGGCGCGTGTACTCGTCCACCTCGCCCTCGTAGAGCGAGCCGAGCGGCCGCCCGGTCACGTCCCACTGGAAGAGCATGAAGACGGCGGCGCGGCGCGCCTCGCGGCGGCTGACGTGCGCGGCCGGCATCAGCGCTCCAGCTCCTCGACGGACACGTCCACGGCGTCCACGACGAGCCCGCACATGCCCGTGAGCGCGTCCGTGACTCGTTCCTGCACGGCGCGCGCGATCTCGGGCAGGACGCGGCCGTACGCAACCCGCAGCTCGAGCTCGGCGTGTGCATGCCCGTCGGCGATCTCGAGCCCCAGCCGGCGGCGGCCCCTGCGCAGCCGCACGCCGTCGACGGACTCGACCGCCTGGATGACGATCGAGTGGAGCGCCGCCTCGGCGATCGCGACGGAGCCGTGGCTCTCGCTCAGGATGTGGCTCATGTCCCGGACAGCGCGGGCAGCCGCGCGCCCGCCTCCTCGATGAAGGACGTGGAGTACTCGCCGCTGCGGAACTCGTCGCTCGCGAGGATCTCCAGCGCGACCTCGCGCGTCGTCGGGACCCCGCGTACCTCGAGCTCCCGCAGCGCCCGCAGCGCCCGCTCGATCGTCGCGTCGCGCGTGTCGTCGCGGACGACGATCTTCGCGATCAGCGAGTCGTAGTACGGCGAGATGGTGACGCCGTCCTCGACGAACGTGTCCACGCGCACGCCCGGACCGAGCGGCGGCCGGAAGCGCTCGATCCTCCCGGGCGCGGGAGCGAACCCGCGCGCGGGATCCTCCGCGTTGACGCGGATCTCGATCGCGTGCCCGGCGCGGGGCGCGCGGCCGGTCAGCGCCAACGGCTCGCCGGCGGCGACGAGCAGCTGCATGCGCACGAGGTCGAGCTGCGTCACGGCCTCGGTGACGGGGTGCTCGACCTGGAGGCGCGTGTTCAGCTCGATGAACGAGAACGAGCCGTCCGGGCCGACGAGGAACTCGAAGGTGCCCGCGTTGCGGTAGCCGATGTGCCGGCACGCACGCTCGGCGGCCGCCTCCATCTCCTCGCGCAGCGCGGTGTCGAGCGCCGGCGAGGGCGTCTCCTCGATCAGCTTCTGGTGGCGGCGCTGGATCGAGCACTCGCGCTCGCCGCAGGTGAGGACACCGCCGTCGTGGTCGCAGATCACCTGGATCTCGACGTGCCGCGCCGGCGAGATCGCCTTCTCGACGTAGAGCGTGCCGTCGCCGAAGGCGGCGTGCGCCTCCCCGGAGGCGCGCTCGTACGCGTCGTGCAGCTCCTCCGGCGCCGAGACCAGCCGCATGCCGCGCCCGCCGCCGCCGGCCGCCGCCTTCAGCAGCACCGGGAAGCCGAGCTCCTCGGCGGCGTCGCGCGCCTCGGCGAGGGTCGCGGCGCCCTCGCTGCCCGGCACGAGCGGGACGCCCGCGGCGCGCATCTCGATTTTGGCGAGCGCCTTGTCGCCCATCCGCTCCATCACGTGGGCGGAGGGGCCGATGAAGACGAGGTCGTTCGCCTCGCACATGCGCACGAACTCGGCGTTCTCGGCAAGGAAGCCGTAGCCCGGATGGACGGCCTCGCAGCCGGTCGTCGTGGCCGCGGCGACGACGGAGGGGATGTTCAGGTAGCTCTGGCCGGCGGCCGGCGGGCCGATCCTCACCGCGCGGTCGGCGAGGCGGACGTGCAGCGCGTCGGCGTCGGCGGTCGAGTAGACGGCGACGGCCTCGATCCCGAGCTCGTGCAGGGCCCGGATCACGCGCACAGCGATCTCGCCGCGGTTGGCTACGAGGACTCGCGAGAACACGCGGAGAGTCTAGGCTCAGCGCGAGAAGCTCCGCTCCTCGCGCTGTTGAGACGGAACTCCGCGCGGCCGAAAGCGCGGTTTCGGCCGCGCTCCGTGCCGTTTCCGTTTCCGATGCTCTGGACGGGATGCCTTCCCGGGCGCGCCCGGTCGTGCCTGCGGCAGGACCAGGCGCTCGTCCGCCTCCGCGTAAGCCGGCTGCGCCCGTCTTACGCTCCGGCCTCGACGGCTGCGAACCTCGAGCCGGCCCGGGCGTCGACGTAACGCAGCCGCAGGCGCGTTACGGCGACGCGAACCAGCGGGTGGACCCGCCGCAGGAGCGTCCGCCCGCGCCGGGGCAGCCAGACCGTCCAGAGCACCGAAGATCGAGACCGCACGGAGCAGTCCCGCTTCTACCGCCGCGCGAAGCGCAGCTTCGCGCGGCTAGACGGCGTCGAACGGCCGCCCGGCGAGCGGCTCGAGGTCGAAGAGCGGCTGCCCGAACTCGACCGGCTCGGCGTTGTCGACGTGGATCCGCCGGACGACCGCCTCGAGCTCGGCCTTCACCTCGTTCATCAGCTTCATCGCCTCGAGGATGCAGAGCGTCTGGCCGGCCGCGACGACGTCGCCCTCCTCGACGAAGGGCGGCGCGCCCGGCTGAGGCGCGCGGTAGAAGGTGCCGACCATCGGCGACTCGATGCGGACGAGGCCGTTCGCCTGCGGGCCGGCGGCGGCAACCTCGCCCGGCTCCTCGGGCAGCGCCAGCGGCGCCTCGGAGGAGATGGCCGCCGTGCCCGTCGGCGGTTCCGGCGTCGCGCGCACCGACACGCGCATCCCCTCCTCCTCGATCGTCACCTCGCCGATCCCGGACTCCTGGACGATCCGCACGAGCTCGCGGATCCGCTCCGCGCGCGCCTGGTCGACCCCCGAGAGGCCGTCGTCGTCGCGGCGGCCGCGACCGCGGATCCCGCGCAAGAGCTGCTCGGCCTCCTCGCCGAAGAGCTGGAGCAGGAGGAGCTCCTCGTCGCTCGCCGCCATCCCCTCGACGCGACGGCGGAGCTCCTCGAGCGGCGGGGCCGCCTGCTCCTCGGTCTCCGGGTCGCTCGTCAGCTCGACGGCGCGCAGCACGGTGGGGTCGATCGGCGCCGGCGGGGTGCCGAAGCGGCCGGAGACGAGCGCGCGCAGCTCGTCCACCACGGTCAGGTAGCGGCTCGCGGAGAGGACGTTCAGCAGCGCCTGCGACGCGAGGACGTGGCCGATCGGCGCGGCGAGCGGCGGCCAGCCGGTCTCGGCGCGGATCAGGTCGAGCTCCTCGAGCACCTCGTCGAGGCGGTCGCCGCCGCCCTCGCTGCGGAGCGTCGCGTCGAGATTCGCGACGAGGCCGGCGGGAACGTCGTGCTGCGCGGCCCGCACGGCCACCCGCGGCGCGAGCGGCGGCACGGGCGCGTCGCCGATGTGCTCGTCGACGAGGTCGGAGGCGCGCCAGAGCGCGTCGACGTCGATGCCGGGGTCGAGGCCGATGCCGGCGAGCGCCTCGGCGAGCGCCTCGCCGGAGACGCGGTGCAGGGTCAGCGCGAGCGGGTAGATGGCGCAGGCGATCAGCTCCGCGCCGGCGCGGGCCGCCGCGAGCGCCGTCGCGAGCGCGCTGCCGCCGGCCCCCTGGACGTAGATCCCGACGGGGAGGCCGCTCGCCTCGCCGAGCGCGGTGACGAGCGCCTCGGCCGTGTGCGGCTGGAGCGACCCGGTCGGGTCGTGTAGGAGCACACGCACCGCGCCGAGCTCGGGCAGCATCGCCGCGCGCTCGATCAAGGTGTCGATCTCGCCCGTGCGGCCCGGGCTGTAGACGAGGCCGGCCTCGAAGTCGCGGTCGGCGGCGACGACCGCCTCGGCGGCCTCGCGGAGGTTCGAGACGTCGTTCAACGGATCGTGCAGGCGGAAGACGTCGATCCCGTTCGCCGCGGCGGAGGCGACGAAGCGCCGCGCGACGTCCGCGTCCACCGGCCGCGAGCCGACGAGGAAGCGGCCGCGCAGCGCGAGCCCGAGCGGCGTCTTGACGCGCGACTTCAGCGCGCGGATGCGCTCCCAGGGACTCTCGACCCCGCGCTTGACGGCCGCGTCGAAGCAGCCGCCGCCGGACACCTCGAGGTAGGCGAAGCCGGCCGCGTCGAGGATCTCGGCGAGCCGGAGCTGCTCGGCGGTCGGCACCCGCCCGGCCAGCGGCTCCTGCCCGAGCAGGCGAATGGTCGTGTCGGCGAGGCTCGGCACGCGCCCAGTATCGCGGAGAGCTGCGCTCTCCGCGACGGGTTACGGACTCCGGACGGCCGAGAGCGCGGTCTCGGTCCTGCCGCAGGCACGACCGGGCGCGCCGCGGCAGGCACAGCGTCAAGTCACCTGAAACAGAAACTGCACGAAGCGCGCAGGAGACCGCGCTCTCCTGCGCGCGGAGTTCAGCCTCGGAGCGAGGAACCGCGCAGCGGTTCCGAGCTAGGCGCGCGAGATATAGCGACCCTCGCGAGGGTCGACCTTGAGGAGGTCGCCGATGTTCACGAACAACGGCACCTGGACGACCGCGCCCGTCTCGAGGGTCGCGGGCTTCGTCACGTTCGAGACCGTGTCGCCCTTCACGCCCGGCTCGGTCTCCACCACCGCGAGCTCGACCGACGAGGGCAGCTGCACGCTCGACGGCTTCCCGTTCACGCTCATCACCTGCACGGAGGCGTTCGGCTGCATGTACGGGAGCGCGTCCTCGACCTCGGCGTGCGAGAGCGAGAACTGCTCGAACGTCTCGTCGTCCATGAAGTGCACCTCGGAGCCGTCGTCGTAGAGGAACTGGACGCTCTTGGTCTCCGTGTGCACGCGCGGGAACTTCTCGCCGGCGCGGAAGGTGCGGTCGACGACCGCGCCCGCGTCGAGGCTCTTGAGCTTCGTGCGGACGAACGCGCCGCCCTTCCCCGGCTTGACGTGCTGGAACTCGACGATCCGCCACACCCTGCCGTCGAGCTCGATGTGCATGCCGTTCTTGAAGCTGTTGGTGTCGATCGTCTCGGCCATCGGCGCAGAAGCGTAGCGGCGGGCTACGAGACCTCGACGAGCTCGCTGCGGAACCCGGTGAGGTTCTCGATCCCGTCCGCGGTCACCACCACGTCGTCCTCGGTGCGGATGCCGAACCGGCCGGCGAGGTAGACGCCCGGCTCGACGGTGACGACGTTGCCCGCCTCGAGCGTGTCGCCGCTCTCGGTCGAGAGGCGCGGCGACTCGTGCACGTCGAGCCCGAGCCCGTGCCCGAGCCCGTGCCCGAAGGCGCCCGCGAACGAGCTCTCCTCGATCACGCGGCGGGCGGCCGCGTCCGCGTCCACGCCGCGCACGCCGGCGCGGATCGCGCCGAGCCCCGCCTGCTGCGCCGCGAGAACCACCTCGTACGCCTCGCGCGCCTCGCCGTCGAGCGGCCCGGTGGCGAAGGTGCGCGTGTAGTCGGACGCGTAGCCGTCCACGGTGCAGCCCGCGTCGATCACGACGAGCTCCCCGACGCCGATCACGCGGTCGCCGGCGCGCGCGTGCGGCCGCGCGCCCGTCGGGCCCGAGCCGACGATATGCTCGAACGCAACGCCCTCGGCTCCCTCCTCGTGGAAGAGCCGCGTCACGTCCCAGGCGACGTCGCGCTCGCTGCGGCCGACGAAGCGCACCTCGGTCGCCAGCCGCTCGAACATCCGATCGGTGATCGCGCAGGCGCGCCGGATCGCGTCCAGCTCGGAGGCGTCCTTCACGGCGCGCAGCCGCTCGACGAGCCCGGTACGCGGCACGAGCTCGAGCCCGTCGCCGGCGAGCGTCTCGTACTGCGCGTACGGCAGCGCCGCCGCCTCGAAGCCGATCCGGCCCGACAGCTCCTCGGCGAGCCAGGCGATCAGCGAGCGCCGCGTCTCCACGGTCTCGACTCCCTCGACTGCCCGCGCCGCCTCGATGTAGCGGAAGTCGGTGAAGAGCCGCACCCGCTCGGGCTCGACGAGTAGCGCCGCATTCGAGCTGTCGAAGCCGGTCAGGTAGCGGACGTTGACGGGGTTCGTGACGAGCAGCGGCTCCTCGAGGGAGTCGCGCAGGCGGGCGATGCGGTCGGTCACTGGTGCTCCTTCAGATATTCGAGGGCCATTCGGTAGCCGTCGGGTCCGTGCCCGACGAAGCGGGCGGCGACGATGCCGGAGATCACGGAGAGGCGGCGCCACTCCTCGCGCTCGTCCACGTTCGAGAGGTGAACCTCGACGATCGGGACGGCGACCGGCTCGAGCGCGTCCCGGATCGACCACGCGTAGTGCGTCCAGGCAGCCGGGTTGACGACGATCCCGTCCACGGTGTCGTACGCGTCGTGGCACCAGTGGATGAACTCCCCCTCGCTGTTCGACTGGCGGCACTGCACCGTCAGCTCGAGCAGGCGGCCCCACTCGTAGATGCGGCTCTCCAGCTCGGCGATCGAGAGGCCGCCGTAGATCTCCGGGTCGCGGCGGCCGAGCATGTTCAGGTTGACGCCGTTGAGGACCAGCACGCGCACGACGGCGACTCTATCCGGCGATCAGATCGTCCAGCGCGCGGCGCGCCTCCTCCGGCGGGACGGGGACGTCCCAGCGCGGCCCCTCGTCGCCGAGCAGGACGAGCCGCAGCTCGCCGCCGACGGCCTTCTTGTCGCGGTGCATCGCCGCCCAGGCGCGCTCGCGGTCGACGCGCACCGGCCGCGGTCGCAGGATCTCCTCCACCGAGGCCGTGTCCCGGCCCGAGAGACGGAGCGCCGCGAGCAGGCCGAGCGCGACCGCCTGCCCGTGCGTGACGCCCTCGTAGCGGGCGCCCGCCTCGAGCGCGTGCGCGAACGTGTGGCCGAGATTGAGGATCTTCCGCTCGGCGCGGTCGTGCGGATCCCGGAGACAGACCGCTGCCTTGAACCCAGCGCAGCGGCGGACGAGCTCCGCGTCCGGCAGCTCCCAGAGCGGCTCGCCGGCGAGCAGGCCGGTCTTCACGACCTCGGCGAGGCCCTCGCGCCGCTGCGTCTCGGGCAACGTCCGCAGCAACCCGGGGTCGATCACCGTCCGCGCGGGCCAGTGGAAGGCGCCGACGAGGTTCTTCCCCTGCGGCAGGTCGATCGCCGTCTTGCCGCCGATCGCGGCGTCCACCTGCGCGACGAGGCTCGACGGCACCGGCGCCCACGGGATCCCGCGCAGGTACGCGGCGGCGGCGAAGCCGGCGGCGTCGGTCGTGCAGCCGCCGCCGAGCGCGACGACGGTGCCGCCCCGGTCGAGTCTCAGCTCCTGCCAGAGCCGGTCGAGCGCGGCCAGCGTCTTCGCCTCCTCGCCGGGCGGCAGCTCGTGCATCTCGGCGAGGCGCCTGCCGAGCGCGAGCTGCGCGTCCATGCCGTGGATGCCCGCGACGTTCGGGTCGGAGACCAGCGCCACCGGCCCCTGCCCGGGCACGAGCTCGCCGAGCCGCTGGAGCGCGCCGGTCTCGACGTGGACGCTCGCCGCGGCGAGCACGACGTCGTCGGCGTCGCGGGCGACTGCGTCCGCGGCCTCGCGGTAGACCGGTGCGCGCTGGTCGTAGAGCGCGAGAAATGCCGCCCGCTCGTGCGCGAGCGGCCGGCTGCTCCCCTCCACGCGCTTCCACGCCGTCTCCGCGTCCACGTCCAGGAGCACGGTCACCGCGCGCTCGCGCAGCGCCGCACGGACGGGCTCACGGGTCACCGCCCCGCCGCCGAGCGCGAGCACCGACGGCTGCGAGGCGCGCAGCGCGCTCACGGTCGCGGCCGTCTCGCGCACGCGGAACGCCTCCTCGCCCTCGGCGGCGAAGAAGCTCGCGATCGAGGTGTTCAGCGACAGCTCGACCTCGCGGTCGACGTCGCGAAACGGGAGCCCGGTGCGTCGTGCGACCTCCTCGCCGAGCGTCGTCTTGCCGGCTCCCATGAAGCCGATCAGCGCGACATGGCGATTCAGGGCGCTCATGTCTTTTCCAGCCACGTCCTGGTGTCAGACACCCACACGAAAGCGCAACGAATCGTCCACAGCCAAAACCCGTCCGGCGCGTCGAATGCGTGCGCGGGCGGCCGCACAGGACACCGCCCCTCGAGACGGTCGGGTGTCGGACACACGTACGAGAGCGTCACGCGCCGCGCGGCGTCCAATCGACCCGCTCCACGTAGGCGCGCCAGGCGGCGACGAAGTCCTCGATCGCGTCGCCGCCGAACTTCTCTCGCGCCGCGCGTGCGAGCTCCCAGGCGACCGCGGCCTCTGCGACGACCGCGAGCGCCTCCACGGCGGAGACGTCGCTGCGCTCGACGAGTGCGGCCGCCGGCTCGCCCGTCTCGAGATCGACCGATCGCAGCGGCTGCATCAGCGTCGGCAGCGGCTTCATCGCCACGCGGACGACGATCTCCTCGCCGTTCGAGACGCCGCCCTCGATCCCCCCGGCCCGGTTCGTCTCGCGGTGCAGGCCGCGCTCGTCCGCGACGATCTCGTCGTGCGCCTCCGAGCCGCGCAGCCCCGCGAGGCCGAAGCCGTCGCCGATCTCCACGCCCTTCACGGCCTGGATTCCCATCAGCGCGCCCGCGAGGCGCGCGTCGAGCCGGTCCTCCTTGCGAGCATAGGAGCCGAATCCGGGCGGAACGCCTCGCGCCCGCACCTGGACGAGCCCGCCGAGCGTGTCCCGATCCTGGCGGGCGGCGTCCACGGCGGCCGGGTCCGCCCCGGCCTCGGGCAGCGCCGCCCCGACGACCTCAACCCCGATCTGGACGAGCAGCGCCTTCGCGACGGCGCCGGCGGCGACGTGCACCGCCGTGTGCCGCGCCGAGGCGCGCTCGAGCGCGTCGCGCACGTCGGCGAGCCCGTACTTCTGGACGCCGGCGAGATCCGCGTGACCGGGCCGCGGCAGCGTCACCGGCTTCGTGCCCTTCCCCTGCGGCTCGCCCTCGGGCGGCCAGGGATTCATTCCCCAGGTCCAGTTCTTGTGGTCGCGGTTGCGGACGACGAGCGCGAGCGGCGTGCCGAGCGTCCGCCCGTGCCGCAGGCCCGCGAGCACCTCCACCTCGTCCGTCTCGATCTGCTGGCGCGGCGAGCGCCCGTAGCCCTGTTGGCGGCGCCGCAGGTCGGCGTCGATCGCCGCCCGGTCGAGGACGAGCCCCGCCGGGACCCCGGAGACGATCGCCACGAGCGCGGGCCCGTGCGACTCCCCGGCCGTTGCCAGGTCGAGCGTCACGCGGAGAGCCTAGTCGTCCCGCAGGAGGACGACCCGGCCTACGCCGGGGCCACGGTCCCGAAGAGGTCCTCGCGGTAGGCGACGGCGACCGCCTCGGCGCGGCTGTGCGCGCCGAGCTTCTCGAGGATGTGCTCGATGTGCGTGGACACCGTCCGCGGGCTGATCACGAGCCGCTCCGCGATCTGCGGCTGCCGGTGCCCCTCCGCGAGCAGGCGCAGCACCTCGAGCTCGCGCCGCGTCAGCCGCTGGAGCGTCGGGCCGGGCGCCGAGGCGGGGGCGGGCCGCACCCTGCGCGAGAGCGCCCACGCCCGCGCGGCCAGCTCGTCGGGGGCGACGGGCTTGACGAGGTAGTCGTCGGCCCCCAGGAGCAGGCCCGCGACGCGGTCGAACGGCTCCGTCCGCTCGCCCGACACGAAGAGGATGCCGACAGCGGCCCCGAGGCGGTCGCGGAGCTCTCGGCAGAGCGCGTACCCCGAGATGCCGGGCAGCCGGACGTCGAGCACGGCGAGGTCCGGGGCCGCCGCTCGACCGCGGCGAGCGCCTCCTCGGCGCTTGCGACCGCCTCCACCGAGAAGCCGGCCCGCTCGAGCGCGTCGGCCGCGAGCGCCCGGAAGCCGTCGTCGTCGTCGACGATGAGGACGCCGCAGTCCGTCGGGAGCGTCATGCGTGTCCTCCTTCGAGGCACTTGTACCGCGAATCACGTACGGAATGCAACCGAACGGGATCGGGCGGCTGTCCATTGTCGCGGAGGACGCGGCTTCCTAGCGTCGCAGCAGGACTCGCGACGAAAGGAGTCAGGCATGACAGCGAGGCGATTGCTCATCCTCGCGATCCTCGCCGTGTCCGCCGCGGTGGCCGCGCTCGCAGCGGTCGGCGCCGGTCGGGCAGGGATCTCGCCGTCGAGCGCGACCTTCGTCCTCCGCGCCGGCGACCCAGCGCTCGGGACGCAGTCGGAGCTGAAGACGGTCGACGTCCCGGCAAAGCCGGCGAAGGCGGACGTCGAGATCGCGATCGACACCACCGGCAGCATGCAGCCGTCGATCACCCAGGCGAAGACCGACGCCATCAACATCGTGAACGGGGTGCAGGGCTCGGTGCCGGACACCCGGTTCGCGGTGGTGGCCTTCAAGGACTTCTGCACCACGACCGCCCCGACGACCGGCCCGGGCTGCAGCTTCCCCGGCACCGTCTACCCCGGCGACTACCCGGAGTACGACGTGCTCCAGGCGATGACGTCGTCGGCCGCGGCCGTGCAGACCGCGATCAACTCGCTCTCGGCCGACGGCGGCGGCGACAACGCCGAGGCGCACAACCTCGTCTTCCACAACAGCTCCACGCCAGCTCTCGGCGGGCCGATCGGCTGGCGGGCGGACACGCGGAAGTTCGTGGTCGTGATCAGCGACGCGCAGCCGCACGGCGCCGGGACGGCCGGCTTCGCGGGCTGCACCGACGCGACCGCCGACCCGCACGGCTTCGACACCGCGACCGAGCTCGCCGGCATGGCGGCCGCGGAGCGGACGCTGATCATGATCCGCCAGGTCAGCGGGAACACGACCGCGAGCCTCGCGTGCTACCAGTCGCTGGCGGCCGCGGGCTTCTCCGGCGGCCAGGCGGCCGACGCGGGCGCATCGCTCGCAACGCAGATCGTCTCGCTGATCGACGCCGCCTTCGCGAACGTGAACGATCTGCACCTCCAGGTGGTCTCGGCGGCTCCGGCACCGGCGAGCGCCGCCTGGATCTCGTTCGCACCGCCGTCGGTCGGACCGGTGCCGGCGCCGAGCATGCAGACGTTCACGCTGACGGCTACCGTCCCGGGCGGCACGCCGGCGGGGGCGTACTCGTTCGACATCGAGGCCGTCGCCGACGGGGTCGACATCGGGCACCAGGCGCTCACGATCGTCGTGCCGCAGAAGATGTTGACGCTGACGCCGACCGCCGCGTCGAACCCGATCGGGACGTCGCAGCTGTTCACCGCGAACGTGTTCGACACGCTCGGGCCGTACGTCGGGGACGTCGTCGGCTTCCTCGTGACGGCGGGCCCGGACGCCGGAGCGCTCGGCTCCGGGATCACCGACGGCTCGGGCGCGACGACGTTCACGCTCACGAACAGCCCGCCGGCCCCGGGAACGGACATCCTCGTGGCCTCGGACGGGCCGCTGGCCGCGACCTCGACGGCCGAGTGGCTGAACGCGCCGCCGGACTGCTCGGCCGTGACGCTCGACCGGACGAGCCTGTGGCCTCCGAACCACAAGCTCGTCTGGATCACGGCGACCGGCGCCACCGACTCCAACGCGGGCGACTCGGCCACGCTCGTGATCGACTCGGTCACGCAGGACGAGCCGGTCAACAGCCTCGGTGACGGCGACACCTCGCCGGACGCAGTGCTCACCTCGCCGCTCTCGAACATGGCGCAGGTG
The DNA here is from genome assembly GCA_963728095.1 of uncultured Thermoleophilia bacterium. Lineage (GTDB taxonomy): Bacteria > Actinomycetota > Thermoleophilia > Gaiellales > Gaiellaceae > Palsa-739. The sequence continues at coordinate 269,484 of CAVSIO010000002.1, forward strand.
CGCGCCGAGCGGAGCGGGCTCGGGGACGGCCGCGTCTACCGCGTCGGCTTCACCGCGACGGACACGCACGGCGCCACCTGCACCGGGGTCGCGACCGTGGGCGTCCCCCACGACCAGGGAGCGCAGGCGGTTCCCGTCGACTCGGCCCCGCCGAGCTACGACTCGCTGCTGCCCTGACGCTCGACGCAGGGGCCCGGGCCACGCCCGGGCCCCTCCACCCCGCCTCAGCCCGCGAGCGCGCGCCGCATGACGTCCACCGGCGCGGGCACGCCCGTCCACAGCTCGAAGCTCGCCGCGCCCTGGCGGACGAGCGCCTCGCGACCGTCCACGACCTCGCAGCCGGCGGCGCGCGCCGCGGAGACGAGCGCCGTCTCGCCACCGTCGCCGTAGGCCAGGTCGACGACGGTCTGGCCGGCGCGCGGCTCGACGAGCAGCTCGTCCCGCACCGGGGTCGCGTTCACGATCAGGTCGCAGCCGTCCGCGTCCGGCGGCCAGAGGCCGCGGCGGGAGAACTGCCGGATCTCGCCGAGGAGCCCCGGCAGCAGCGCCTCGGCCGCACCGCCGGCGCCGATCAGGCAGGCGCATGCCGACTCCGTCCCCGCCACGATCTCCTTGTCCGTGTTGAACCCGAGGATCCGGCCGTCGCGGAAGAGGAGCGTGTTCACGGCGGGCCCGTCCGCCTCGTCGCAGAGCGCGGCCGCGGCGCGCTTGTGCGGGATCGTGACGTTGGCGCCCTCGAAACCCGCGGCGACCAGGCCGCGCACCGCCTCCTCGAGCTGTTCGGGCGGGACGTCGAGCGCCACGTAGGCCCAGTCGAGCCCACGCGCGGCGAAGGCCGCGTTCTGCATCCGCGGCGAGAGCGAGTGCGCCACGGGATGCCCGAGCACCGCGACGAGCCGCGTCGTGCCGGAGATCGCGCTCATGGGTGCGGGGCGTACCCGTGGGTCGCCTCGTAGTGGAGGAAGTCCTGGTAGCTCGCCGTGAAGTAGTGGTGCACCTTGTCCGGCTTGCGGGCGAAGTAGAGCCAGTCGCCCGGCGTCGGGTGCGCGGCGGCCTGGATCGAGGCGAGCCCGGGGTTCGCGATCGGCGTCGGCGGCAGCCCCTTGATGTTCGGGTTGCGCGTGTTGTAGGGGTTGTCACTCGCGAGCTGGGACTTCGTCAGCGACTGCGTCGGCGGCACGTTCAGCCCGTAGCGTGTGGTCGCGTCGATCCCGAGGTTCATGCCGTCGTGCAGCCGGTTGTAGATCACGCGTGCGATCTTGCCGCGCTCGTCGGGCGCCAGCGCCTCCTTCTCCACGAGCGAGGCGATCGTCAGCACGTCGTACGGGGTCAGATTCTTCTTGCGCGCATACGAGAGGTTCACCTTCGACCAGTTCCGCCGGAACGCCACGAGCTGCGCCTGCACGAGCTCGCGCGAGGTCGTCCGCGTGAGGAAGTCGTAGGTGGCCGGGAAGAGAAACCCCTCGAGCTCCCGTCTCTTCGACCCGAAGCCGGACACCCGCCTCGGCTTCGTCGCCGCGAGGTACGTCTTCTTCGAGAGCTTCGGCCGCACGCCCCCCTTGTGGAAGGCGATCTTCGCGACCGCGGCGACCCGGTCGGCCATCTGCGCCCGCGTGAAACCCTCGGGAAAGACGACGCGGAACGGCTTCGGCGGCGGCGCGGTCGACGGCGCGTCCGTGGTGACCGAGGCGCTGCCCGACCCGCCCACGAACCCCGTGGCGACGTAGATGCCGGCCCCGAGCAACGCGAGCACTCCGACGACCGCCAGGAGCCGGGTGACGGCGGCGCCCCGCCCGGGCTCCCGCGGAGGGAGCCCCGGCTTCGGCGGCATCATGCCGGGGCGGCGCTCGACCACGCGAGATAGCCCGACAGGAGGTGCGCGGCGGCGCGCGCGTCCTCGGGGGCCGCGGAGGGCGTCTGCTCGGCGAGGTCGGTCGTGAACCGCTCGTCGAACAGGAGCACGGGCACGTCGAGGACGCCCAAGAGCGCTTCGACGAAGCGCTCGGTCGCGCGCGCCTGCTCGCCGCGGTCGCCCCGCAGCGTCAGCGGCAGCCCGACGACGACCTGCTCCGCCCCCTCGTCGCGCACCAGCCGCGCCAGCTCGGCGAGCCCCGCCTCGCTGCCCGCCCGCTCGACCACGCAGACCGGCCGGGCGATCAGCCCGGTCGGGTCGGACACGGCGACGCCGGTGCGCGCCGAGCCGAAGTCGAGCGCCATCGTCTTCACGAGAGAGCCTCCTCCACGGCCTGCTTGCCGGCCGCGAGCGCCTCCCCGACGCCGTCGGGGTTCTTGCCGCCCGCCTCGGCGAGGGTCGGCTTGCCGCCCCCGCCGCCGCCGATCGCCTTCCCCAGCTCACGGACGAGGCGGGACGCGTCCAGCCCGCGCTCGACGAGCGACTCGTCGAGGTTGACGACGAGGTAGGCGCGGCCGTCGTCGACGGAGGCGACGATCGCGCCGTCCGCCTTCTCCTGCCGGCGGAGCCGGTCGGAGAGGTCGCGCAGCGGCCCGCCCTTGAGCGCGGTCGCCTGCACGAAGACGACGTTGCCGGCACGGTCGACGATGGTGAAGTCGGACGCCTCCTCGGTGCGCGGCCTGCGCGTCTCCTTGCGCACCCGCTCCAGCTCGCGGGTCAACTCGTCCGCCTCGCGTGCGCGCTCGTGCAGGTACGCGAACGCCTCGCCCGCGGTGACCGCCTCGATGCGGCGCGCGCCGGCGCCGACGGAGCTCTCGCCGAGGATCGCGAACGGGCCGATCTCCGCGGTCGAACGGACGTGCGTTCCGCCGCAGAGCTCGACCGACCAGCCGCCGATGTCCACGACCCGGACGACCTCGCCGTACTTCTCGCCGAAGAGCATCATCGCACCGGTCTTGCGCGCCTCCTCGATCGGCGTCTCGTAGATCCGCACCGGCAGGTTCGCGAAGATCCGTTCGTTCACGCGCCGCTCGACCTCGGCTCGCTCCCCGGCGCTCAATGCCCGCGGGTGCGTGAAGTCGAAGCGGAGCTTGTCCGGGCGCACCGCAGACCCGGCCTGGAGGACGTGGTCGCCCAGCACCTCGCGCAGCACCTGGTGGAGCACGTGCGTGCCCGTGTGGTTCGCCTGGGTCGGGTAGCGCACCGCCCACGGCACGACGGCGCGCACCCGGTCGCCGGCCGTAAAGCCCCCCGCGCCGCCGACGCTTCCAGCCACTGCCTCGAAGAGCAGCGCCTGGTCGCCGTCGAAGCGGTACGCCTCGCGCAGCTCCGCCCGCGCGCCGTTCTCGCCCTCGAGCACGCCCGCGTCGGTCACCTGGCCGCCGCCGGCCGCGTAGAACGGGGACTCGCGCAGCTTCGCGAGGAAGAGCCCGTCGCCGAGCTCCTCCAGCGCGCCGATCTGGGTCAGCACCTCGGTCTGCTCGTAGCCGACGAACTCGGTGCGGAAGCCGGCCCCGGCCGCGAACTCGCCCGCGCGCTGGGCGTTCCCGCCCGCGACGCCGGCCCGCGAGATCTCGCGGTGCTCCTCCATCAGGCGCGTGTACTCCTCGTCGTTCACCTCGAGGCCGCGCTCGCGTGCCAGCTCCTGCGTCAGCTCGATCGGGAAGCCGTACGTCGCCTGGAGCGCGAAGGCGTCGTCGCCGGTGATCCGGCCGCCGGCCGCCGCCTCCTCGAACAGCTTCATCCCGCGCTCGAGCGTCTCGCCGAAGCGCTCCTCCTCGGCGGTCAGCACCTGCCGGATCTCGCCCTGGTGCTCGAGCAGATCCGGGTACGCGCCGCCCATCTGCTCGATCACGGCGTCGGCGAGGCCGGCCAGGAAGGGCGCCTCCATCCCGATCCGGAGCCCGTGCTGCGCGGCCCGGCGGATCACCCGCCGCAGCACGTAGCCGCGCCCCTCGTTCCCGGGCGTGACCCCGTCGGCGACGAGGAACGTCATGCCGCGTCCGTGGTCGGCGAGCACGCGGTGCGCCTTGGTGGCGTCGGTCGAGTCGCCGTAGGCCACGCCGGAGTTCGCCGCGACCCAGCGCATGATCGTCTGATACCCGTCGGTGTCGTAGACGGAGGCCACCTGCTGGACGATCCGCGCGGTGCGCTCGAGCCCGAGCCCGGTGTCGATGTTCTGCTTCGGCAGCGGCGTCAGCGTCCCGTCCGCGTGCTGCTCGTACTCCATGAAGACGAGGTTCCAGAACTCGAGGAAGCGCTCGCAGCGCGTGCAGCCGGGCTTGCAGTCGGCCGTGCCGCAGCCGGTCTCCTCCCCCCAGTCGTAGTAGATCTCGGAGTCCGGGCCGCAGGGGCCGGGGCCGCCGACCGACCAGAAGTTCTCCGACGAGGGCAGCGGCACGATCCGCTCCGGCGGCATCCCGATCCGCTCCCAGAGGTCGATCGCGACCTGGTCGGGTCCGAGCTTCAGCTCCGGGTCGCCCGCGTGGACGCTCACCCAGAGGCGGTCCCAGTCGAGCCCCAAGCGCTCGCGCACGAACGCCGTCGCGTACTCGATCGCGCCCTCTTTGAAGTACTGCCCGAACGAGAAGTTGCCCATCATCTCGAAGAAGGTCAGGTGGTAGGTGTCGAGGCCGACCTCGTCGATGTCGGGCGTGCGGAAGCACTTCTGCGCGGTCGTGGTCAGCAGCGCTGGCGGCTGCTCGCGGCCGAGGAAGAACGGCATCTGCGGCTGCATTCCGGCCGTCGTCAGCAGCGTCGAGCGGTCGTCGGCGCGCGGCACCAAGGACGCCGAGGGGCGGCGCAGGTGGCCCTTCTCCTCGAAGAAGGAGAGGAAGCCCTCGCGGATCTCGGCCGTCGTGCGCATCGGCGGCCATTGTAGGCGGCGGCGCGAGCAGCCCTCTGGAGGACAGCAGGTGCGCCGCGTATGGTCTACGCGTGTCCTTGGACGCGCTCTCGCCCGTCGCTCCGCCGCGGCGGCGCCGTCGGCGCCGCCGCTACAACCTACGGCCGCTGATCCCGGTGGGGGTCGTCGTGCTGGCCGCGTTCCTCGCCGGCGCGTGGGCCGGGGCCCGCGGCGGCGGCGACCAGGGAACGCGCGCCGCCGCGTCGGACGCGCCGCTCTCGATCGCAGCCGCGGAACCGGACGAGACGTCCGCGCCCACCGCGACGGCGGCGCCGCCGGAGGGGCTGCTCAGCGGCCCGCCGCTGCTCGCGGGCAAGCTGCACGCGCGGCTCGCGGCCCCGGCCGCGATCCTCGTGGACGCGAAGACGGGCCGCGTCCTCTGGATGCGCGACGCGCACGACCGCCGCCCGGTCGCCTCGACCACGAAGATCATGACGGCGCTGCTCGCACTCCGGACGCTCGGGCCGCACGACGTGGTCACCGTCGACCGGAAGGCGACGCGCGTGCCGCTCGTCCGGGAGGGCCTGCGGGCCGGCGAGCAGGTCGAGGCGTGGAAGCTCTTCCACGCGCTGCTGCTCTACTCCGGGAACGACGACGCGACCGCGCTCGCGATCGCCGTCGGCGGAGGCACGAACAAGTGGCCGTTCGTCAAAGAGATGAACGCCGAGGCGGCACGGCTCGGGCTGGGCGACACGCACTACACGACGCCGAGCGGCGTGATCGACGAGGGCAACTACTCGAGCGCGTGGGATCTCGCGGCGCTCACCCGCGTTGCGATGCGCAACGCGCGCTTCCGCGCCCTCGTGCGCACGAAGCGGATCGAGGTGCCGTGGTCGGCGCCGACCTACTCGAAGATCTACGTCAACAACAACCGGCTGCTCCGCACCTACCGCGGCGCGACCGGCGTCAAGACCGGCTACACGCACAGGGCCGGCTGGTGCCTCGTCTCCTCGGCGACGCGCGGCACGGTCTCGCTGATCGCGGTCGTCCTGAACTCGCCGGACATGTACAACGACTCGAAGAAGCTGCTCGACCTCGGCTTCTCAGCCGCGCGACGCGACGCGTCTCGCGGCTAGGCGACGGAACTCCGCGCGACCGGAAGTGTTGTCCCGGCCGCGTTCGGTGCCGTTTCCGATCGGCCATACTCCGGACGATCTGCACCTGTCGTCGGCTGGGCCCACGGCCCAGGCCGGAGCGTAAGACCAGCGAAGCCGGCTTACGCGCAGGCGAACCAGCAGCCGGTCCTGCGAAGCACGACCGGCTGCGACAGGGCAGGCGAGCCGTCCAGATCGCCGTTGGGCAAGCGCGCTTACAGCGGCGAAGGCGAGACCGCGCTCTCGCCGCAGCCACACGCACACGCGTCACTCCGCGCCGAAGGAGGGGAGCCCCGAGGGGAACCCTCGGTTCCCCTCGGCCCGCTACCGCGTGCGGCCGAGCGACTCCTCGTCCTCGGCGATCGTCTCCCGGATCTTCTCGAGCGAGCGGCGGATCAGGCGGGAGACGTGCATCTGCGAGATCCCGACCTGCTGCGCGATCTGCGACTGCGTCAGCCCCTCGAAGAAGCGGAGCTGGAGGATCTTCCGCTCGCGCTCGTCGAGCGCCTTGAACCCGGGCGCGAGCACGGCCCGGTCCTCGGAGACCTCGTACTGGTGCTCGACGGTGCCGATTGACTCGAGCGGGTCGAGATCGTCGTCGTCGCCGCCTCCGCCGCCGACCGAGAGCGACAGCGAGGTGTACGCGCGCCCGGACTCGATCGCCTCGAGCACCTCCTCCTCCTGGGCGCCGGAAGCCTTCGCCAGCTCGGGGATCGTCGGCGAGCGGCCGAGCTGCACCGTGAGCTGCTCCATCAGGCGCGAGAGCTGCACGTTCAGCTCCTGGAGGCCGCGCGGGACGCGCACGGCCCAGCCCTTGTCGCGGAAGTGGCGCTTGATCTCGCCGATGATGTTCGGGGTCGCGTACGTGGTCAGCTCGACGCCGCGATCGATGTCGAAGCGGTCGATCGCCTTGATCAGCCCGATCGCGCCGATCTGGACGAGATCCTCGAGCTGCTCGCCGCGGTACGCGTAGCGCCGCGCGAGCGAACGGACGAGGGACATGTACTGCTCGATCAGCTGCTCGCGCGCCTGGAGGTCGCCCTCCTCGTGGTAGCGGCGCAGGAGGATCTTGTCGTCGATGCGCGTCACTGACCGGCCGCACCCGCAGCCGCCGCCGTCGTCCGCTTCGTGAGCTCGACCCAGCAACCGTCGTCGCGCTCGGCCACGCCGAAGCTGTCGCAGACGGTCGTGAGCACGCGTCTCAGGCCGAAATCGGCGCTGTCGCGCTCGAGCTCCTCGAGGGCGTCGATCGGCAGGGGCCCGACGGAGGCGTGTACCCCGTCGTCCTCGACCCGGACCGCCACGACGATCTCCTCCTCGTCGTCCCGCAGGCCGAGCAGCGCCTCGATCGCGACCTGGATGTCCTCGAGGCTGTCGTAGGTGAGATCGAGCCGCAGCGCGATTCCGCTCACGACCAGGCGCGCGATCTGGCGGAAGTCCTCGTCCGCCGGGATGACCAGGCGGATCTCGTCGTTCATGCGTCGGCGCCTGCGTCGCGCAGCTCGTCTGTCAGCTCGCGCTCGCGGCGGGCCGCCGCGTCCTTTCCGGCCTGCACCGCGTGCCGCCAGTCCCTGCTCGCCCTGAAGTCGGCGGCGCCGTAGCTGACACCGGCCGCGAAGCCGGAGACCTTCTGCACGGGGCGCGTCACGGCCATGCTGACCGCGCGGACCGCCGTGTCCGCGCTGTCGGCGGCGTCGACGGCGCTGTCGGTGATCCTGTCCACCTTGTCGAGCTGGTCGTTCACTCGGTCCACGCTCCCTCCGACCTTGGTGATCACGGGGAGGAGCTCACGCTCCGTTCCCTGTATCAACGAGGAAAGGCGCCCGACGGTTCCGCCCAGGCGCACGAGGAGGTACGCCGTCGCGAGACCGACGGCGAGGAGGAAGACCGCGAGCGCGAGTCGCCAGAGGTCCCCCCACGTGAATGCGGCGACGAGCATTCCGTCTCCGATCTTAGTCGTAGGCGACGGACGGCGAGACGAGTCCGCACCCGACGACGGCGTCACCGTCGTAGAGCACCGCGGCCTGCCCCGGGGCCACGCCGTAGGCCGGCTCGTCGAGCTCGAGCGCGAAGCCGCTCTCGGTTCGGGCGACGCCGGCGGCGACCGCGGGCGAGCGGTAGCGGAGCTTCGCGTCCGCCCGGGCGACGTCGGCGTAGAGGCGCCCGGAGGCGGCGACGCTGCGACGGGCGAGCGCGGCGCGGGGGCCGACGACGACGCGACCGGCGTCCGGCTCCGAGCGGAGGACGTAGAGCGGCTCGCCGGAGGAGACTCCGATCCCGCGCCGCTGCCCGGGCGTGAAGCGCCAGTAGCCGTCGTGGCGGCCGAGCTCCCGGCCGTCCGCGGCGACGATCGCGCCGGGGCGCGGCTCCAGCCCCTGCCGCTCGAGGAACGAGCGGTAGTCGTCGCCGGCGAGGAAGCACGCCTCCTGGCTCTCGCCGCGGTGCGCAGCGTCGAGGCCGGCGGCCTCGGCCTCCGCGCGCGTGGCGGCCTTGTCCTGCCCGCCGAGCGGGAACGAGATCCGCCCGAGCAGCGCGGGGTCGAGCCGGGCGAGCATGTACGACTGGTCCTTGTCCGCGTCCGCGCCGCGGCCGAGGAGGAGCCGGCCCGCGTAGCTCACGATGCGCGCGTAGTGGCCGGTCGCGAGCCGTTCCGCCCCGGCGCGGCCGGCGAACGCGAGCAGCTCGGCGAAGCGGAAGCTGCCGTTGCAGGAGATGCACGGGTTCGGCGTCTCGCCGCGCGCGTAGCCACGCACGAAGGGCGTCACGACGGCGCGCCGGAACTCCTCGCGCAGGTCGAGCGTGACGTGCGGAACGCCGAGCCGGTGGCACGTGTCCCTGGCGGCGATCACGGCCTCGGGCGAGCAGCACGCCCGCTCCGCGTCGGGACCGTTCGGGTCGAGCCAGAGCCGGAGCGTGACGCCGACGGCGTTCGGGGCCGCCCGCAGGAGGGCGACGGCGCTGTCCACGCCGCCGCTCATCGCGACCGCGACGCGGCCGGCGCGCGGCTCCGCGCGGAAGACGGGCCCGAGCGCGTTCGCGAGCGCGTCGACCGCGAGCGTCTCGCCGCCCACGGCGGCCGCCTCCAGCAGCGTCAGCCCCTCGAGCCGCCGGTCGAGCCCCTTGGCGTCCGCCTCGACGATCCGGTCGCCGTCCACGGCCAGCCGGACCGCCGCCCAGTCACCGTCCCGCGTGCTGTCTCCGAAGCTCTCGATCACGTGGTCACGGTAACGAAGCGGGGCGAGGCCTCGCGGCCCCGCCCCGGAAACTCCACCCTGCCGATCGGCCCGGACTATGTGAACCTGGCGAACCAGGTGGGTGCCGAGCCCTCCTTCGGCCGCAACAGCGACCTCCGGACGAGACACGTGCTCCCTTTATGTAGGCGTTGGTTCTACATTGAAGCCAGAGCCGACGCACAGGGTCGAGTTGGCGCAGTCTAGCTCGGAAAGCTGCGCTTTCCTCGCTCTGAGGCGGAACTGCGCGCCGCCGAGAGCGCGGTCTCGGCGGCGCTCCGTGCTGTTTCGGTTTTCGATGCTCTCGACGGGGTGGCTGCCCCGTCGCGGGCGGACGTGGCTACGCCAGGTCCACCCGCTCGTCCGGCCTCCACGTAAGCCGGGCTACCGCCCAGCCTTACGCTCCGGCCCTTCGCGGCTGCGAACCACGAGACGGCAAGGCGGGCGCGTAACGCAGGCGCAGCCGCGTTACGCGCCCGCGAACGAGCGACAGCGGACCCGCCCGCCAGGGCGCGTCCGCGAGCGCCAACGCAGCGGCACCGTCCACATCCGTCCTTGGGCGAGCGCGCCCCCGCGCGCGCAGGGGAGACCGCGCTCTCCCCGAAGCGCACACCACCACCCCACCACGCGAGCCGAAGGAGGGGAGCCCCGAGGGGAACCCTGGGTTCCCCTCGGCTAGCGCGCAAAGCGCCAGCGGATCGTCTGGGTTCCCTGCAGCCGCAGCCGCTGCGCGAGGGCGCGGGTGATGTCGAACTCGCGGCCGGGCACCGCCGGCCCGCGGTCGATGACCTGGGTGAGGACGGTGCGGCCGCCGTACTCGACGAACAGCTTCACGCCGCACGGGAGCACCGGGTGGGCGATGCCGACGGTGGCCGGGCCGATCTTCACGCCGCAGGGGCTCTTCCCCGTGGTGCGCGGCGCGTAGGGCGCGGCGAGCGCCGTGTACCACTGCCCGGCGCCCTGCGCCGCGGTCGAGCTGCCGTGGTGTCCGGTGCGGTTGACGACCACCAGGGAGATCGCCGCGGCGACGAGCGCGACCGCGGCGAGCACCGCGACGCGGGCGCCGGCGCCGGCGGTCACCGCGAGGTTACGAGCTCGCCGAAGCTGTCCCGGACGAGGCCGTCGAAGTCGACGGGCAGCATCCCGCTCGGGTCGGCGAACTCCCGCAGGTAGAGCAGCAGGAAGGTGCGCTCCTCGTCACGTGCGAGATCCTCGCCGGCGCTCTCGCGGGCAACGTGCTCGAGATCCCAGACGTTCCACTGGCGCGGCCCGGCGCCGACGCCGATCGGCACCACCTGAGCGGCGGGCTCGGCGGGCTCGGCGGCGGGCTCCGGCGGGAGCTCGGGTACCGAGGCGAGCGGCGGTCGCGCGGGCTCAGGCGTGGGCTCCGGCTCGGGCGCGGCGGGCGGCGCCGGCTCCTCGGGCGTCACGGCTGCCGACTGCTCGGGCGCCGGAGGGGACGGCTGGGGCTCCGCGAGGAGCTCGGTCTCGGGCACGGGCTGCCCGGACTCCGGCTCGGTGTCGGGGCGCAGGACGCGGACGTGCTCCGGAGCGGCGCGGGCGGGCGACGCCGGCGTGGACTCCGGCTGCGCTCGGCGTGGGCGAAGCCGCTCGCGGATGCTCGTGCGCGCGGCGGGCGCCGCCGGCTCGGGCTCCGGCCCGGGCGCAGCTTCGGATGGCGGGGCAGGCTCGGGCTCCTGCCCGGCGGCAGGCTCCGGCGCGGGCTCCTCCGGTCGTGTCGGCTCCCCGGAGCGCCCCTCCCACTCGCCCGCGGGGCGGACGGAGACGGTGCCGGGACGACGCCGCCGACCGGGGGCGCGGAGCGCGGCGGGCCGCCGGTCGCGCGCGAGGGCCGCCTCGATCACGAGCACGACGAGATAGGCGACGGCGCTCGCGCCGACGATCCCGACGGCACCGACGCCCGCCACGAGCGCCACGATCGGCACCGCGACGAGGAAGGCCGCCTCGACGACGATTCTGGGGCCGAAGACGCGCCGCATAGAGCGGTTCAGGTGTCGGAGCCGCGCTCGTCGCCGGCGTCGTCGCCGGGCTCGTCGCCGTGCTCCTGCTCGTCCTCCGAGGCGTCCGCGGCCTCCGGCTCGCGGCCGGGCGGCGGGGCGAAGGCCGGCGGCGGCGCGGGGCGCTCGGTCACGGGCGGGCCACCCGAGACGGGCGGACCCGAGGAGACGGGCGGGCCGGACGACGGCGCAGTCTCCGGCGCGGGCGGCTCAGGCGCGGCCGGCGGCTCGTGCGGCGGCGCCGGGGCCGGCGTGGGACGGCCGGCGAGGGCGGAGGCAGGCGGGGTCGGGCGCGCGGCCTCGCCGGCCTGCTCCGCGGCCCGCATGATCGCGTTCGCAACCTGCCCGATCGCGTCCTGTCCGAGCCCGGCGGCGGCGAGCAGCTGCTCGGCGCCGTGCTGGGCGCGGGCGAGAACCGCGGAGGCCTGCGCACGCGCCCATTCGAGCGTCTGTTCGACCTCGGCGCGGGCCGCGTTGGTGAGCTCGGTGGCCTGGTGGCGAGACTGCTCGAGCAGGCGGCTGCCCTTGGCCTCGGCCTCCTGCAGCTCGCGCGTCGCGTCGGCGTGCGCCTTCGCCAGCAGCTCGCGCGCCTCGCTGCGCGTGGTGTTCAGCATCTCGCTCCGCTGGCGCTCGCTCTCCTGCCGGTAGCGCTCGACCTCGGCCTCGCGCTCCTGGAGCTCGCGCTGGCGGCGGCTGACCTCTTCCTCGGTGCGCCCGAGCTGCGTCGCGGACGCGTTCTGCGCGTCGCGCTCGATCGTGTCGGCGAATTCCGCGGCCGCGCGGATCAGGTGCAGCGCGTCCATCCGAACGGCGTGGCCGGTCGCCTCGATCGCGGCGCCGGCGGCCGCGCCGGCACGACTGCCCGCGACCTGGAGGACGCGGAGCTGCGCCTGCAGCTGGGCGGCGTGGCGGCGGAAGGCGTCGAACGCCTCACGGACGCGCTCAGGGTCGAGACCCTCGCCCGAGCTCGGGATGTCCTCGTAGCGAGGCAGCGACGTCAGCGACGGCGCACTCGCCCGGCCCGGACCCTCTGTTGCCATCTTTCGACCAGCCTCCTTGACGACGCGTAGGCGCGCGGCGCGCGCGCACCGTGAAGTATGACTTCTCCATCGGCCGTTCGTTGCCTGCGCGTTAGCCCTTGGGGATCTTCAGCTCGATCCCGAGCTCCCGCAGGTGCCGCGGGTCGGCTTCGCTCGGCGCTCCGGTCATCGGATCGACGCCCGCCTGGTTCTTCGGAAACGCGATCGTGTCGCGCAGGTTCTGCTCGCGGGCGAGCACCATCAGCATCCGGTCGATCCCGAACGCGATCCCGCCGTGCGGCGGCGCGCCCATCGCGAGCGCGTCGAGCAGGAAGCCGAACTTCGAGCGCTGCTCCTCCGGGCTGATTCCGAGCAGGTCGAAGACGCGCGCCTGGATCTCCGGCTCGTGGATCCTGAAAGAGCCGCCACCGAGCTCGTTGCCGTTGCCGATCAGGTCGTACGCGTGCGCGAGCGCCTTGCCCGGCTCCTGGTCGAAGCGCTCCTCCCACTCCGGCGTGGGCCGCGTGAACGGATGGTGCACCGCGCCCCAGCGGCCCTCCTCCTCGCTCCACTCGAACATCGGAAAGTCGGTGACCCAGAGCCACGACCAGACGTCGTCGTCGATCAGGCCGAGCTGCTCGGCGAGGTGGACGCGCAGGGCGCCGAGCACGCGCGAGGTCATCTCCCACGCGTCCGCGGCGAACAGCAGCGTCTCCCCCGGCCTGCCGCCGAGCGCCGCGAGCGTCTCCTCCGAGAGGAACTTCGCGATCGGCGAGCGCACCTCGCCGGACTCGTCGAAGACGAGGTAGGCGAGCCCCTTCGCGCCCCACTGCTTCGCGACCTCCTCGAGCTGGCCGAGCTCGGCCCGCGAGAACGTGCGCGGCGCCCGGAGGAAGCGGACGGCCTCGGCGTTCGCGAAGACGCCGAACTCCGAGCCGCGGGTCGCCTCCGTCGCGTCCTCGATCTCGAGCCCGTAGCGAAGGTCGGGCTTGTCGGAGCCGAAGCGGCGATCGGCCTCGGCGAAGGTCATGCGCGGGAACGGGATCTCGAGCTCGACGCCGATCGACTCGCGCCAGACGGCCTGGATCATCCGCTCCATCAGCCCGAGCAGGAACTCCTGGTCGGGGAAGGCGAGCTCGACGTCGAGCTGCGTGATCTCCTGGACGCGGTCGGCGCGGAGATCCTCGTCCCGGAAGCAGATCGCGATCTGGTAGTAGCGCTCGAAGTTCGCGATCACGAGCAGCTGCTTCGCGATCTGCGGGGACTGCGGCAGCGCGTAGAAGCGGCCCGGCTGGAGGCGCGCCGGCACGAGGAAGTCGCGCGCGCCCTCCGGGGTGGGCTTCCAGAGGATCGGCGTCTGGATGTCCACGAAGCCGGCCTCCTCCATCACGCGCCGGATCGTCCCGACCATCTGCCCGCGCAGGCGGATGTTCCGCTGCAGGCGCGGCCGCCGCAGGTCGAGCCAGCGGTAGCGCATGCGCACGTTGTCGTCGACGTTCTCGTCGTCGAGCTGGAACGGGAGCACCGTCGAGGCCGAAACGACCTCGAGCTCGTCCACCTGCACCTCGATCTCGCCGGTCGGCATGTTCGGGTTGACGGTCTCCGGCGCGCGCCGCACGACCTCGCCGGCGACGCGGAGGACGAACTCGTTGCGGATCTCGTGCGCCGCCGCGGCGGCCTCCGGCGGCGCGCTCCGGGTTGACGACGAGCTGGCAGACGCCGCTGCCGTCGCGGAGGTCGACGAAAACGAGGCCGCCGTGGTCGCGGCGGCGTGTTGACCCAGCCCGCGAGCGTGACGCGGCGGCCCGCGTCCCCGGCGCTGAGGTCGCCGCACATGGAGTCGCGCCAGACGCTCATGCCCTCAGCCTCTCCAGGAGCTCGTCGCGGCTCACCTCGGCGTCCGCTCGCCGCGGCGGCGGAGGGTGACGCTCTCGGCGCCGAGGACGACGGTGTCGCGCGCGCCGGTGCGCTGCGCCTGGGTGAGCTGGCCCTTGAGCGAGCGGCCGCGCGTGGTCGGTGTCGGCGGCGAGCCCGCGCGGCGCGCAGCTCCGCGACGAGCAGCAGGGCCTGCTCGCGCGGCGCGCCGTCGGCGGCGACGAAGACGTCGAGCGCGGGCGGCTCCGCGGCACGCCCTCCAGCTCGAGCGAGAGGATCAGCCGCTCGATGCCGGCGCCGAAGCCGACGCCGGGCGTCGCGGCGCCGCCGATCTCCTCGATCAGGTAGTCGTAGCGGCCGCCGCCGGAGATCGTCGAGGCCTGGGTCGACTCGTCCGGGCCGAGGAACTCCCAGGCGGTGCGCGAGTAGTAGTCGAGGCCGCGCACGAGCGTCGGGTCGAGGGTGTAGGCGACGCCGTAGGCGTCGAGGCAGCGCCCGCACCGTCTCGAAGTGGCCGGCGCAGGCGGCGCAGAGCGAGTCGCCGATCTTCGGCGCGTCCTCGAGCGCGGCGCGCAGCTGCGGGCTCTTGACGTCGAAGATGCGCAGCGGGCTCGTTGCGCGCTTCTGCCGCGCCTCGTCGTCGAGCAGGTCGGCGTGCTCGTCGAGCCACGCGTTCAGCGTCTCGAGGTAGGCGGGACGGCACTCGCGGTCGCCGATCGAGTTGAGTGCAGCTCGTACGCGTGACGCCGAGGTTGCGCAGCAGCGTCGTCGTAGAGCTGGATCACCTCCGCGTCGACGGCCGGGTCGGCGGAGCCGATGCACTCGACCGAGAGCTGGTGGTGCTCGCGGTAGCGGCCGCGCTGCGGCTTGTCGTAGCGGTAGAAGGTCGCGAGCGTGTAGAGCTTCACGGGCTGCGGCTCCCGCTGCATGCCGTGCTCGAGGTAGGCGCGGCAGATCGGCGCGGTGGCCTCCGGACGCAGCGGCGAGCGAGCGGCCGCCGCGGTCCTCGAAGACGTACATCTCCTTCTGGACGATGTCCGAGCCCGCGCCCGAGGTGCGCCGGAAGAGCTCGACGTCCTCGAACACGGGCGTCTGGATGCGGCGGTAGCCGTAGAGCGCGCAGAGGCGCTCCATCTCCCCGGTCACGGTCCGCCAGAGCGGCTGGTCGGCGGGAAGGACGTCGTGCGTGCCGCGCGGCGCCTCGAGCTTCACGAGGCCCGGAGCTCCGCGAGAAACGGGTTGCGCGCCAGCTCGTCGCCGAGCGTCGTCTGCGGGCCGTGGCCCGGGTAGACGACGGTCTCCGCCGGGTAGCGCTCGGCGAGCGTGCGCACCGACGCGAGCAGCGTGTCCCAGTCGGCGCCGGGCAGATCGACGCGGCCGACGGAGCCGGCGAAGAGCAGGTCGCCGCTGAAGAGCGAGTCCTCGGTGTGGAAGGCGACGTGCGCAGGCGAGTGTCCCGGGATCGCGACGCACTCGAAGGAGAGGCCGGCGAGCTCGATCGTCTCGCCGCCCGCGAGCAGGTTGTCGGGCGTGTACGAGCGGCCGGGCGCGCCCGCCGGCGCGAACTCGGCGTAGCGCTCGAGGAGGTCGCGCTCGCCCTCGGGCATCCAGACGGGCGCGCCGCTGCCCTCGGCGAGGTCGGCGACGCCGCCCACGTGGTCGAAGTGTCCGTGCGTGACGAGGATCCCGGCGCAGGAGGCGCCCATCGTCGCCAGCTCGAGCCGCAGGTCGGCCGCGTTCCCGCCGGGGTCGATCACGACCGCCTCGGCCGCGTCCCGGGCGGCCCGGACGACGTAGCAGTTCGTCTGGATCGGGCCCAGCGCATAGGGGTCGACGACGATGCTCATCCCGGCCGCGAGTCTAGTGACGGGGCACGGGCAGCGGCGTGGTTAGACGCCCCCGCACGGCGGGAAGGGAGGGATCGTGCTTCATTGGAACCTCAACGAGATCGAGACGCCGGACGGCAGCCGCTCGCCGGCGGTCGTGCACTCGCAGGACGGGGAGCGCCGCGTCGTGCTGCTCGGGCTCGACGCCGGCCAGGCGCTGAACGAGCATCAGGTGAAGGAGTCGGCGCTCCTGCTCGTGCTCGAGGGCCGCGTCCGCGTCGAGGCGGGCGGGGAGTCGGTCGAGGCCGGGCCGGGCGTGCTCTTCCGCTTCGACCCGGACGAGCGGCATTCCGTCACGGCCGACGGCGCCGCGCGACTGCTGCTGCTGCTCGCACCGTGGCCCGGCGAGGGCCACTACCGGGGCGACCGGCCCGAGGCCGGGGTCAGCGCTTCCTAGGCGGCTTCTTGCCCCCGCCCCCGCCCTGCTGACCGCGCGCCTGGTAGCGCCGGTAGGCGAAGCGGTCGATTGCATACGTGAACGGGATGAAGAGGGCGGTGTAGAGCGCCGCGAGCTCGAAGGCCGCGAGCATCCGGTTCGAGCCCTTGCCGGTCATGTAGAAGAGGACGAAGACCACGGCGCCGAGCATGAGAGAGCGCTTGCCGGCCCGCTCCCACGACGGCGCCGGCGGAACGCGGGCGGTGCGGCCCCCGCGCTGCTGCGCCTTCGGCTTGCCGCCCTTCGCCGGGGCGGACTTGCCGTTGCGACGCTCCTCGCGCGGCTTCGACTCCTCCTCCGCGTCCTCCGGCACGTCGATCTCGTTCCCGTCGTCGTCGACGTAGACGAACTCGTACTCGTGCCGCTTCTGCTTCGCCTCGCGGCGCCGCTGCTTCCTCGTCGGCATACGGCTAGCCTAGCTCCACCGGCTCGCCGGCGAGCACGACGTCGGTGACGAGGTCGCCGCCGAGGTGGTACGCGAGGTAGCGCCAGTCGGGCGCGTCGAGCAGGACGACGTCGGCGCGATAGCCCGGCGCGAGCCGGCCGAGCCGGCCCGCGCGGCCGAGCACGTGAGCCGCGTTGACGGTGCAGGCGGAGAGCGACTCCGCCGGCGCGAGCCGCATCTGCGTCGCCGCGAGCGCGCAGCACAGCGGCAGGCTCTCGCAGAAGGCGCTGCCGGGGTTGAAGTCGGTGGCGAGCGCGACGATCGCGCCTGCGTCCACGAGCTCCCGCGCGGGCGGCATCGGCCGGTCGAGGAAGAGTGCGCTCGCGGGCAGCACGACCCCGGCGACCTCGCTCGCGGCGAGCGCCCTGACGCCCTCGAAGCCGGTGGCCTCGAGATGGTCCACCGAGCGCGCGCCCAGCTCCACCGCGAGCGGGATCGCGCCCAGCTCGCTGAACTGGTCGCCGTGCAGGCGCAGGGCGAGACCGGCGTCCCGGCACGCCTCGAGATAGCGGCGCGCCTGCGCCGCGTCGAACGCGCCCCGCTCGACGAAGACGTCGGCCGCCTCCGCAAGCCGCGCCGCCTCGGGCAGCACCTCGGCGAGGGCGTAGTCGAGGTACGCCTCCGCGTCGCCGGCGAGCTCCGGCGCGACGGCGTGCGCGCCGAGCCAGGTCGGGATCCCGCCGGCGGCCGCGATCGCACGCAAGGACGCGAGCTCGGTGTCGCGGTCGAGCCCGTAGCCCGATTTTGCCTCGAACGTCGTCGTGCCGTGGCGAAGCATCCAGCCCCGGTGCCGCTCGACCGCGGTCCGCAGGCCGTCCTCGCCCGCCGCGCGCGTCGCCCGCACCGTCGAGAGGATGCCGCCGCCGCGCGCGTGCAGCTCCTCGTAGCCGGCGCCCGCGGCGCGGAGCGAGAACTCCTCGACGCGGTCGCCGCCGAACGCCGCATGCGTGTGGCAGTCGACGAGCCCCGGGACCGCCGACTTGCCGCGCCCGTCCAGCTCCACGACGTCGCCGTCGAACGCGGGCAGGTCGCGCATCCTCCCCACCGCCTCGATCTCCTCGCCGGCGCAGAGCACGTACGCGTCCTCGAGCACCTGTACCTCGGCGAGCGCCGAGCCGCGCAGAGGCGCCTCGCGCCCGATGGGCGTCGCGAGCTGTGCGAGGTCGCGGACGAGCAGCCGCGGGCGGCTCACGTCTCGCCGGGAGCGGACGGGATCCGCAGGCCGCCCTGCTCGGCGGCCTCGATCGCCTCCGGGTAGCCGGCGTCCACGTGGCGCATGACGCCCGTGCCCGGATCGGTCGTGAGCACGCGTTCGAGCCGCTCCGCCGCCCCGTCGGTGCCGTCCGCGACCACGACCATGCCGGCGTGGATCGCGTTGCCGATCCCCACGCCGCCGCCGTGGTGGACGCTGACCCACGTCGCTCCCGCCGCGACGTTGATCAGGGCGTTGAGGATCGGCCAGTCCGCGATCGCGTCCGAGCCGTCCCGCATCGCCTCGGTCTCACGGTACGGCGAAGCGACCGAGCCGGCGTCGAGGTGGTCGCGCCCGATCACGACCGGCGCCTTCACCGCTCCCTTTCGCACGAGCTCGTTGATCGCGAGCCCCGCCTTCGCGCGGTCGCCGTAGCCGAGCCAGCAGATCCGGGCGGGCAGCCCCTGGAACGCCACCCGCTCGGGCGCGAGCGCGAGCCACCGCTGCAGGAGCGGATCGTCCGGGAAGAGGCCCCGGAGCTCCGCGTCGATCGCCGCGATGTCAGCCGGCTCCCCGGACAGGACCGCCCAGCGAAACGGCCCGATGCCGCGGCAGAACAGCGGCCGGATATAGGCCGGGACAAAGCCCGGGTATGAGAAGGCGTCCGCTACACCACCTTCACGGGCCTCACCTCGAAGATTGTTGCCATAATCGAAAACATACGCACCGCGCCGGACGTACTCGAGCAACGCCTCGACGTGGCGCGCGATCGACGCGCGGGCCTGCAGCAGGTACTCGTCCGGGTCGGACGAGCGCAGCACCGCCGCCTCCTCGACCGAGTGCCCGCGCGGGACGTACCCGTTCAGCGGGTCGTGCGCCGCCGTCTGATCGGTGACGAGATCGAAATGCTCTCCGCGGGCCGCGAGCTCCGGCACGACGTCGGCGGCGTTCCCGAGCAGACCGACGGAGAGGGGTCGGCCCTCCGCGGCCGCTGCACGAATCCGCGCGAGCGCGTCGTCGAGCGACTCGGTCGCCTCGTCGAGGTAGCGCGTCTCCAGCCGGCGCTCGATCCGGTGCGGATCGACCTCGACGCAGAGGATCGCCGCGCCGGCCATCGTCCCCGCGAGCGGCTGCGCGCCGCCCATCCCGCCGAGCCCGGCGGTGAGGATCGTCCGCCCGGAGAGATCGGCCGCGCCGAAGTGCTTCTCTCCCGCCGCCGCGAACGTCTGGTAGGTGCCCTGGAGAATCCCCTGCGTGCCGATGTAGATCCACGAGCCCGCGGTCATCTGCCCGAACATCGTCAGCCCCGCGGCCTCGAGGCGGCGGAACTCGTCCCACGTCGCCCACTTCGGCACGAGCAGCGAGTTCGCGATCAGCACCCGCGGCGCACCCTCGTGCGTCGTGAAGATCCCGACCGGCTTGCCGCTCTGGACGAGCAGCGTCTCGTCCGGCCCCAGCTCGAGCAGCGAGGCGACGATCGCGCGCAGCGCCTCGTGGCTGCGCGCCGCCCGGCCGGAGCCGCCGTAGACGATCAGCTCCTCCGGGCGCTCAGCGACCTCGGCGTCGAGGTTGTTCAGCAGCATCCGCAGCGGCGCCTCCGTCGACCACTGCCGCGCGTTCAGCTCCGGGCCGCGCGGCGCGCGGATCCGCGAGAGGTCGCCGCAGAGCGCCTCGACCCGCGCTGCGAGCGTCTCCGTCGTGCTCATGCCCGCTCCCGGCGCCGGCGAAGCCGGCGCCTCCGCTCCCTGATGAGCTCCGTCAAGCCGACGCTCATTGCAGCTCACCCACCTCCCTCTCGACCGCCGCCACGACCGAGCCGTCCCGGATCGCGACGGCGACCGTCTCGATGTCCGGCGCGAGCGAGCGGTCGTCCTCTAGCCGCGGCGACAGCTCGCGGACCGCCGCCCGCGCGGCGCGCACGCCGGCGCCCGGCTCGAGCGGGGCGAGGAACTCGACCGCCTGCGCGCCGGCGAGCAGCTCGATCGCAACCGCCCGCTCACAGTTCGCGAGCACCTGCCACGCCTTCAGGCCGGCCGCGTTTCCCATCGACACATGATCCTCCTGCCCGGCGCTCGTCGGAATCGAGTCCACCGACGCAGGATGGCAGAGCGCCTTGTTCTCCGAGACGAGCGCCGCGGCGACGTACTGCGGGATCATGAAGCCGCTGTTCAGGCCGCCCTCGCTCGTGAGGAAGGCGGGCAGCCCGTCCGAGAGGTTCGGGTTCACGAGCCGCTCGACCCGCCGCTCCGAGATGCTCGCCAACTCCGCGACCGCCATCGCCAGCGCGTCGAGCGCGAACGCGAGCGGCTGGCCGTGGAAGTTCCCGTTCGAGACGAGCGTCTCCTCCTCGACGAGCACGAGCGGGTTGTCCGTCGCGGCGTTGAGCTCGACCGACACCGTGTAGTCCACGTAGTCGAGCAGGTCCCGGGACGCTCCGTGCACCTGCGGCGCGCAGCGGAGCGAGTACGCGTCCTGCACCTTGTCGCACCAGCGGTGGGACTCGATGATCGCCGAGCCCTCGAGCAGACGGAGGACGTTCGCGGCGGCGCCCGCCTGCCCGCGCAGCGGCCGCAGGGCCTGGATCTGAGGCAGAAAGGACGTGCGCGAGCCCTGCAGCGCCTCAAGGGACAGGGCGCAGGCGACGTCCGCCGCGCGCGCGAGCCGGCGCGCCCTTACGAGCCCGAGGGCGGCGAACGCGCTCATGAACTGCGTGCCGTTGATCAGCGAGAGCCCCTCCTTCGCCTCCAGCCGGATCGGCTCCAGGCCGACGCGGGCGAGCGCCTCCCCGCCCGGCAGCCGCTCGCCCGCGACGACCGCCTCGCCTTCGCCCACCAGCGGCAGCGCGAGGTGCGCGAGCGGCGCGAGGTCGCCCGAGGCGCCCACCGAGCCGCGGCTCGGCACCACCGGCAGCACGCCCCGGGCGAGACAGCCGAGCAGCAGTTCCACCGTCTCGATCCGCGCGCCGGAGTTCCCCTTCGCAAGCGTGTTCGCGCGCAGCAGCATGGCCGCGCGCACGATCTCGTCCGGGTAGGGCTCGCCGACCCCGCACGCGTGCGAGCGCAGCAGCCGCAGCTGCAGCTCCCCGGTCAGCTCCTCCGGGATCGACCGGTTGACGAAGCGGCCGAAGCCCGTGTTGACGCCGTAGGTGTGCTCGAGCTTGCCGTGCGCAGCGCGCTCGACGAGCGCGCGCGCGGCCTGCATCTTCTCGCGAGCCTCGGCGGTGAGCTCCGCGACGCTGCCGCCGACCGCGACGCCCCAAACGTCGGCGACCGTCAGGTCGTCACCGGTGAGGCCGATGGCGGCGGTCTGCGTCACGGCGCGAGTCTAGACGTGGCGCGTGCGCCGACCCGCGCCGGGCCGCTCCGGCCGGTGCCCCACGTGCCCCCAGGGGGTACGACGACCCCCTGCAGTGAGCGTACGCGCCGGGGCGTCACGGCGGTGTGCCGACTCTGTCGCGGAACGCCGGCGGGGCGGCGGGCTGCCCCCACCACGGGACGGTTGTCCGCTCGTTCCGCGTCGCCTGAGCGCCTGGTGGCCGCCTCAGCGGTCGAGCAGCCGCAGCTCGAGCACGCGCGAGCGGTCGAAGCGCTCGATCCGGAGCAGCGAGCCCGCCGCGGCGACCGCGGCGCCGGCGGGCATCAGGCCGACGAGCTCGCTGCCGATCACCTCGACCCCGCGCGCGGCGGCCTCGCGCTCGATCGTGGCCACGATCTCGTGCGGGGCGGCCGCCTCCCAGTCCTCGACGTTCATGCTCACCTGGGCGTGCCCGGCGCGCGGCAGGTCGAGCCCGAGAGCGCGGACGCCCGGAAAGCCGCCGTCCCGCTCGCGCACGATCCGTGCGATCTCACGCGCCGCCTGCACGCTCGCACCGGCGAGGTTGACGTTGAAGGCGATCAGGGGCCGCCGCGCACCGACGATCACGCCGCCGGCGCCCGGGTCGAGCTGCGGCGGCCCGAAGTCCGGCGCGAGCTCGCCCGCGTCGATCCGCCGCTGCAGCTCCTCGGGCCCGCCGCGCCGGTAGAAGGCCGGCCCGCGCCCCGGCGCGAGGTCGGCGTAGAGGAAGACCGGCAGCTCGAGCTCCTCCCCCACGCGCCGCGCCAGCTCGAGCGCGGCGGCGCGGGCGCGTTCCGCGTCCTCGGGGCGCACCGGCACCAGCGGCACCACGTCGGCCGCGCCGATCCGCGGGTGCGCACCATCGTGCCGGCGCAGGTCGATCCGCTCGCGCGCGCAGGCGATCCCGGCGAGCAGCGCCGCGACGAGCTCGTCCGCCTCGCCGGCGAGCGTGAAGACCGAGCGGTGGTGGTCGGCGTCGACGTGGACGTCGAGCAGGTCGGCGTGCGCGGAGAGCGCCGCGCCGATCGCGTCGACCACGGCGCGGTCGCGGCCCTCGGAGAAGTTGGGGACGGCCTCCAGCGGCAGGCGCACGCCGGGAGACTACGACTCGGCGGCGAGCACGCGCGCGCAGTCCTCACAGACGGAGGGCGGGACGAGCCCGAGCCGCATCCCGAGGTAGAAGACCCGGCAGCCGACGCAGAGGCCGAGCGCCGACTCGAGCGAGGCGAAGACGGCGAGCACGCCGACGAGCCCGAAGGCCGCGGTGTGCGCGCCCGCGGCGTAGTAGAGCGCCGTCGCGGTCACGGTGAACGCGGCGCCGATCCCCTGCGCGAAGCGCTTGGCCGGGCCGGGTGCGTACCGGTGCCGCACCGGCAGGCGCGGCGTCACGACGCGGGTCGCGAGCAGGCCTAGCGGGCTCAGCGTCGGGCCTGTGAGGACGCGCGCGAGGAACCCGTAGGCGAGCACCGGCAGGAGCCAGCCCTGCTGGAATGACACGGTGAGCACGGCGATCACCGCCACCGAGCCCGCGACCAGCCGCGCCGAGGTCTCGTTGACCGGGTTGGGGAAGGAGAGGAGTCCGCGCATCGCTTCAAAAAGAATAGCGAGATGACGAGTCGCAGGTCGGCCTATCGATCGGTTTTCTCGCTCCAGCGC
Source organism: uncultured Thermoleophilia bacterium (assembly GCA_963728095.1). Lineage (GTDB taxonomy): Bacteria > Actinomycetota > Thermoleophilia > Gaiellales > Gaiellaceae > Palsa-739. Next base: position 292,485 of record CAVSIO010000002.1, read on the forward strand.
GACACGGCCCGCTGCCGCGCCTGCGCGGAGGCCGGCTACCCGCTCGAGTCGCTGCCCGTCCGCGCCCCGTACGCGGACCAGCGCGCCTACCTCTTCGGCCAGGCGCCCGGCGTCGTCGAGGGGCAGGAGCGGCTGCCCTGGCGCGGCCGCGCGGGGCAGCAGCTCCGCCGCTGGCTCGAGCTGGACGAGGACGCGTTCTACGCGACCTTCTACTGCGCCTCGGTCACGCGCTGCTATCCCGGCAAGCCACCCTCCGGCCGCGGCGACCGCACCCCGGCGCTGCGCGAGCAGGAGCTGTGCGAGTTCTGGCGCGACCGGGAGCTGGAGCTGCTGCGGCCGCGGCTGATCGTCACCGTCGGCGGGCTCGCGCTGCGGCGGATGCTCGGCCTGCCGCAACTCACCGCGTGCGTCGGCGAGCGCTACGAGCGCGGAGGCGCCGTCGTCGTCCCGCTCCCGCACCCGTCGGGCGCGAGCGGCTGGCTCAACCCGCCGGCGAACCAGGAGCGGCTCGGGGTCGCGCTCGCGCTCGTGCACGACGAGCTCGCGCGACTGCCGTGAGGTCCGCCGGCGGCACCGATCGAAACGGCACGGCGGCTCGCCGACGGCGTGCCGGCCACGGGTGGAGCCCACGCCCGCCTGGGTACCCTCAGCGGGAATGAGCGCCGTCCCCTACCGCCGCACCTTCGTCCGCCTGCTCGGCTTCCTGCGGCCCTACCGGCTGGGGCTGGTCGTCTCGATCGTGCTCGCGGTCGGCTCGCAGGCGGCGCAGATCGCGCTCGTCTGGGTGACCGGCCGGGACGTGATCGACACGGCGCTCGTCCGCCGCGACACGCATCGCCTCTGGCTCTACGTCGCCGTGGTCGCCGCGCTCGGGCTGGTGCGCGCGGTGCTGATGCTCGGGCGTCGCCTCATCTCCGGCCGGCAGGCGCTCGACGTCGAGATGGACCTGCGGAACGGGCTTTACGCGCACCTTGTCCGGCTCTCCTTCGGCTTCTACGACCGCCACCAGACGGGCCAGCTGATGTCGCGCGCGACCGTCGACCTGCAGGGCGTCCGCTTCTTCCTCGGCTACGGGCTGATCTTCTTCTTCCAGAACCTGCTCACGGTCGTCTCGGTCGCGGTCGTCCTCTTCTTCTTCGAGTGGAGGCTGGCCTTGATCGTGCTCGCGGTCACGCCGCTGCTCGTCGCGCTCGCGTACCGCTACAGCCACATCGCGCACCCGACGCTGCGGGAGGTCCAGCAAAAGCTCGCCGACGTCGCGACCGTCGCGGAGGAGAACATCGTCGGCGTCCACGTCGTCAAGGCGTTCGCGCAGGAGCCGGAGGAGGAGCGGAGGTTCCGCGGCCGCTCCGAGTCCGTCTTCGCGCAGACGCTGCGCGCGAACCGGCAGCGGGCGACCTATGTGCCGCTGATCTCCTTCGTGCCGATGCTCGCCCAGGCGGCGGTGCTGCTCATCGGCGCGCGGATGGTCGCTGCCGGCACGCTCTCCCCCGGCGGCTTCGTCGCCTTCAACCTCTACCTCGCGATGCTCGTGACGCCGCTCCGCTCGCTCGGCATGTGGATCGGCCAGGCGCAGCGCGCGACCGCCTCCGGCGAGCGGATCTTCCAGGTGATGGACGAGCCGGAGGAGGTCGCCGACCGGCCCCGCGCCGTCGAGCTGCCGCCCGGCCGCGGCGCGATCCGCTTCGAGGGCCTCTCCTTCGAGTACCTCGACGGCCGGCCGGTGCTCGAGGGGATCGACCTGGAGCTCGAGCCCGGGAAGACCGTCGCGCTGATCGGGCACACCGGGTCGGGGAAGACGACCCTGACCTCGCTGGTTCCGCGCTTCTACGAGGCGACCGCCGGCCGCGTGCTCGTGGACGGCGCGGACGTGCGCGACGTGACGCTCGCCTCGCTGCGGCGCGCGATCGGCGTGGTCGCGCAGGACCCGTTCCTCTTCTCGGCGACCGTGCGCGAGAACATCGCCTTCGGGCGCGGCGGCCTCTCCGACGAGGAGGTCGAGCGCTACGCCCGCGCCGCCCAGGCGCACGAGTTCGTCGCGCAGCTGCCGAAGGGCTACGACACGGTGATCGGCGAGCGCGGGATCACCCTCTCGGGCGGCCAGCGCCAGCGGATCGCGATCGCGCGGGCGCTCGCCGTCGACCCGCGGATCCTGATCCTCGACGACGCCACCGCCTCCGTGGACGCGACCACGGAGGCGCGGATCCGCGCCGGCCTGCGCGAGGCGATGCGCGGCCGGACGACGCTGATCATCGCCCACCGCCTTTCGACGATCGCGCTCGCGGACGAGATCGTCGTGCTCGACCGCGGCCGGGTCGCGGCGCGGGGCACGCACGACGGCCTGCTCGCCGAGAGCGAGGTCTACCGCGAGATCTATGAGCACGGCCTGCTGGAGCGGCAGTTCGCGGACGCGGTCGAGGCGCGCGGCGGCGTCGAGGAGGAGGTGGCGTGAGGGTCTATCAGCCGGGCGGGCATCGGATGCGCGACCGGGGCGCGACCGTCGAGGACTGGTCGTGGCGCCAGACACGCCGCCGCTTCGGGACGCTCTGGCGGCTGACGCAGCCGTATCGCGGCCGCACCGCGCTCTCGGTCGTCTCGCTCCTGACCGCGACGGCGACCGCGCTCGCGCCGCCGTACCTCGCGAAGGTCGCGCTCGACGACGCGCTCCGCGGCGACTCCGGCGCGCGCCTCTGGCTGATCGTCGCCATCTTCCTCGCGGCGGGCCTGGCCAACTGGGGCATGACCTACGTCGAGACGTACCTGACCGGCTGGGTCGGGGAGCGGATCCTCGCCGACCTCCGCAACAGGCTCTTCGAGCACCTGCAGCGGCTCTCGCTCGGCTTCTACGAGCGCAACCGCGCCGGCGTGATCATCAGCCGGATCACGAACGACGTCGAGGCGATCGACCAGCTCGTCACCGACGGCGTCACCACGGTCGTGCAGGCGACGCTGATGCTCGGCGGCACCGCGATCCTGCTGCTCGTGCTCGACTGGCGGCTCGCGCTCGCGACCTGCGCCGTGATCCCGCTGATGAGCATCGCGACCGCGGTCTTCCGCACGCGCTCCTCGCGCGCCTACTCGGCGGTGCGCGAGCGGCTCGGGCTCCTGACGGCGACGCTCGCCGAGGACATCGCCGGGCATGCGGATCCTCCAGTCGTTCACGCGCGAGGAGCCGGCGAAGCGGAACTTCCGGGAGGTCGCGGAGCGCTACCGCGAGGCGAACATGCAGACGGTCGTCCTCAACGCCCTCTACTTCCCCTTCGTCGACCTGCTCTCGACCGCCGCGCTCGCGGTCGTGCTCGGCTACGGCGGCCACCTCTACTTCGCCGGCGCGATCACGCTGGGGACGCTCTTCGCCTTCATGCTCTACGTGAACAACTTCTTCGATCCCGTCCAGCAGCTCTCGCAGCTCTACAACCAGTTCCTCTCGGCCTCGGCCGCGCTGGACAAGATCCTCGGCGTGCTGGACGAGGAGCCGGACGTGCGCGACCGGCCCGGCGCGCGCGACCTGCCGCAGATCGAGGGGCATGTCGGCTTCGAGGGCGTCCGCTTCGCGTACGGGCGCGGCGACGAGGTGCTGCACGGGCTCGACCTCGACGTGCCGGCAGGGACGACCGTCGCGCTCGTCGGCCACACCGGCGCGGGCAAGTCCACGATCGCGAAGCTGCTCGCGCGCTTCTACGAGCCGACGCACGGCCGGATCGCGATCGACGGGCACGACCTGAACGAGGTGACGCAGCGCTCGCTGCGCGCGCAGCTCGGGGTGGTGCCGCAGGAGGGCTTCCTCTTCGCCGGCACCGTCGCCGAGAACATCGCCTTCGGCCGGCCGGACGCGTCCCCGGAGGACATCGTCCGGGCGGCGCAGACCGTCGGCGCGCACGACTTCGTCCTCCGCCTCGAGGACGGCTACGAGACCCAGCTCGGCGAGCGCGGCTCGCGGCTCTCGCTCGGCCAGCGCCAGCTCGTCGCGTTCGCGCGGGCGCTGCTCGCCGACCCGCGGATCCTGATCCTCGACGAGGCGACCTCGTCCGTGGACATCGGCACCGAGCGGAGGATCGAGCAGGCGCTTCGGGTGCTGCTCGCCGAGCGGACGGCGTTCATCATCGCGCACCGGCTCTCGACGATCCGCGACGCGGACCTGATCGTCGTGCTCGAGCACGGGCGGATCGTCGAGCAGGGCTCGCACGAGGAGCTGCTCGCCGCGCGCGGCCTCTACACGTCGCTCTACGGCGACTGGGCCGCCGACGTCGCCTAGTCTCCGCGGATGATCTCGGCCGTCCTCTCCGACGCGCTCGACGTCTACCGGCGCCTGCTCCACCGCTCGGTCGTCGTCGCGGGCGCCGTCTTCGTCGCCGTCGGCCTCGCCCAGGCGCTCGCCGGGAGGCGCCCGACGCCCGCCACGCTGATCGTCTCCGTCGTGCTCGGCGTGATCGGCAGCCTGCTCGTCCAGGGCGCGCTCGTGGAGGTGGTGCGCGACCTGCACGAGGGGCGGGCGACGGCGGCGGCCACGGCCTACTACGAGCGCACGCGCGGGCGGTTGGGGACGCTGCTCGGCGCGGTGCTCCTCTCCGGGCTCGGCATCGGGCTCGGGTTCGTGCTGTTCGTGATCCCGGGCCTGATCCTGTTCGCGCGCTGGGCGCTCGTGGTGCCGCTCGTGATGATCGAACGCCGCGGGGTGCGCGAGGCGATGGGGCGGTCGTCCGACCTCGTTCGCGGCCGCACCGGCTCGGTGCTCGTGCTCGTGCTCGTCGCGAGCCTGATCACGAGCGTCGCCAGCACCGCGATCACGTTCGCGTTCGCGTTCCTGCCCACCTTCGCCGCCGTCTGGCTGGGCGGCGCGGTCGCGGGGGCGCTGACCGTGCCCTACGAGGCGCACGTCCTCACCGTCCTCTACTACCGGCTCACCGAGCCGGAGCGGCCGGTGCTGCCCGAGCAGCAGCCCGACGACCGCTGGCGCTCGATCTGGGACGAGGACGAGCGGGCGTAGACTGCCCCGCATGACGCTCGATCCCGGCGCCGAGGAGCGAATCGAGCAGCCGGCCGCCGAGGAGGCCGAGCACGAGACGCGCCTGACCCCGGCCGAGGCGATCGGGCGCATGAAGATCAACGTGCCGGTGCGCGGCAACCGGACGCTGCGGACGCTGATCGAGCGCGTCAACGCCGACGACCAGCTCAAGGCCTGGTGGCACGTCGCGAACGTGAACGCGGTGGCCCGGATGGAGATCAACGACCACTCCTGGGTGCACATCCAGATCGTCGCCAACATCTCCCTCAAGCTCCTCCGCCAGCTGACGAAGCACGGCATCGAGCCGTCGCTCGTGCGCGACTTCGGGATGACCCCCGACGACGCCGAGGTGGTGGTCACGCTCGCCGCGCTGATGCACTGCGTGGGCATGTCCATCCACCGGCACGGGCACGAGGACTTCTCGCTCTTCCTCGCCGAGCCGAAGCTGCGCGAGCTGCTCGACGGCGTCTACGAGGAACCGGAGCGGACGGTGATCGTCTCGGAGGTGCTCCAGGCGATCATCAGCCACCGCGCCGACGGCCAGCCGCTGACGATCGAGGCCGGCCTGATCCGGGTCGCGGACGCGCTCGACATGGCCAAGGGCCGCTCCCGGATCCCGTTCGAGCGGGGCCGCGTCTCGATGCACTCGCTCTCGGCGGCGGCGATCGAGGACGTGACGATCTCGGACGGCGAGGAGCGCCCGATCCTGATCGAGATCCGCATGAACAACAGCTCCGGGATCTTCCAGGTGGACGGCCTGCTCAAGGCGAAGCTGCGCGGCTCGGGCCTCGAGCCGTACGTCGAGGTGGTCGCGCACATCGACACGGAGACCGAGCAGCGCCTCGTACCGATGTACCGGCTCGAGATCTAGCCCGCTTCGCCCGCTTCGCGCGGGCAGGCGCGCGGAGCGCGCGTGCCTCGCGCTTCGCTTTCCGCTCGCTCGGCAGCGAGCCGGCTTTGCCGGCTCGCGCCCTGCTGCCGGCGGACCTGGTCGTGCCGCGGCCGCGCATGTCGGCCGCGGCCATGTCCGGGGGTCAGACCGCGAGCCCACTTCGCCGGCTTCGCTTTCCGCTCGCTCGGCAGCGAGCCGGCCGCGCCGGCTCGCGCCCCGCTGCCGGCGAGCCCGGTCGTGCCGCGGCCGCGCATGTCGGCCGCGGCCATGTCCGGGGGTCAGACCGCGAACCCACTTCGCCCGCTTCGCTTTCCGCTCGCTCGGCAGCGAGCCGGCCGCGCCGGCTCGCGCCCCGCTGCCGGCGAGCCCGGTCGTGCCGCGGCCGCGCATGTCGGCCGCGGCCATGTCCGGGGGTCAGACCCCGGGACCTGTCCCCGCAGGCCGTGCGCGAGGCAGACCCGCCCGGGGGTCAGACCCCGGGACCTGTCCCCGCAGGTCGTGTCGGGATGCCCGAGAGCGGCCTCGCTACAATGCCCGCCGACCCGTTGCGGGGTCGTCTAATGGTAGGACGCCTGACTCTGGATCAGGAAGTTGGGGTTCGAGTCCCTGCCCCGCAGTGCGCGTCGCGACCCCGGCTGCGCCGGGGTCGCTCGCTTCACGGCCCCCTTCTTCGCTCGGAGTCCCGGCAGAGCGCGCGATGGCGGATCGAGCTCTGCGCTGTCACGTGCCGTTCCGCGACCGCCGCACAGCGCGAGCGCCGCCGCCCGGCTCACTGACCCGGATTTGCGATCGTGATCGGCAGCTCCGCCGCACCGACGTTGTTGTGGACGTCCCTGGCCTCCACGACGATCCAGTAGGTGCCGTTCGAGAGGGTCGCCGTGTCGAAGGCGCGTGTGAGCCAGACGCGGTAGCAGCCGGGACGGTTGGGCTTGTTCTGGTAGGTGCCGGGCGCGAAGACGTCCGGGAACAGCGGCCTTCGTGCGAGCCGGTAGCGCAGGTCGGCGGCGACGCGCCAGGGTGTCGGGTCGCCCGCGGCGTCGACGATGCGCCAGCGCACGAGCCCCGGGGTCAGGACCGCACGCGCCCACGGGGCGGCCGGGGCGAGGTCGGGCAGGTCGTACGCGCTGGCGAAGAACGCGACAGTGCCGCTCAGCGGGCCCGAGGCGACCAGCGGCGCGGAGCCGGGCGTCCAGCCCACGAAGCCGGCGAGCCCCGGCGCCTCGGGCGGCGCACTCACGTCGATCCCGTCCACCACGGGCGCGACCTCGTCCCGGTACGGCGTGAGCGCACCCTTGCGTAGCGGGTTGCGGTAGACGCCCGCGACGCTCTCTGCGAAGTGCACGTGGCCCCAGCCCCGCTGGACGAAGCCGAGCAGCTGGTGCCTCCGCACGTGGGCGCCGCGCCGCACCACCGGCGCCACGTGCCAGTAGCCGAACTCGCGCCGGTTTGGCCGCCTCACTGCCACCCAGCCGAGACCGCGGGACACCCGCCCCGCTTCGACGGCGTAGACCGGTGTCCCGTCGGGGACGGCGATGTCGACGCCGAAGTGGAACGACCCGATCGCCTCGCCGGCCGCGCCCAGGTGGAAGCGTGGGTCGTTGAACGCGCCGCGGATCGGATGCTCGCGGTGGAACGGCTTCACCGGCCAGCCGTAGGCAAGCGCCGGACCAGGAGTTGCCAGCGCCGCCGCCACGATCCCCAGTACGACGCTCCGGCGTCCCACGGCCCTACAACGCCGGCCGCTCGCCGTCGGTTGCGGTCGTCCGATCCCCCATCGTCCCCTCCGAGCTCGTCGGGGAAGCCGTCGGACACTGCCGACGGCCCCTCTACTCGCCGGATGCGCGCGGGCGGCCGAACTTGCGCCGCGCCGCCTACCAGACGAAGGTGAGCACGAACGGGAGCTGGCCGATCGCCGCCGGCGCGCTCACGTACTGCGCGGGGAAGGTCTCGCCGTCCTTGCGGCGGAGGGTGACCGTGCCGTGCCCGACGTGGCCGTCCGAGACCCGGCGCGCGGCCTCGACGAGGCTGCCCTCCGACCCCTCGACGACATCGGACACGCGGAGCGCGAGCAGCTCGTCTCGCGTGTACCCGAGCAGCGTGCAGGCGGCTCCGTTGACGGCGACGTAGCGGAGCGTGTCGTCGCTGACGAGCAGCGCAGCGCCCGCGCTCGCGGCGGCCTGGCCGAGCAGGGTCTCCTGCACGATCCCCTCGGGTGTCTCGGTCATGTCCAGAGATTCTAGACCGCTCGCCGGGCCGGATTCTCGCTCAGGCGACGGGCCAGGGCGGCGAGCGCGTGCTGCTCGATCTGACGCACACGCTCCGGCGCGAGGTGCAGGTCGTGGGCGATCTGCTCGAGCGTGTGCGCCTCGCCGTTCAGGCCGAAGTGGCTCGCCACGATGTCCCGCTCGCGCGGCCGCAGCTCCGCCACCGCGGCACGCACCGCTGCCGCGCGCGCGGCCGCTTCCGCCTCGTCGAGCGGGTCGCGAGCGGTCGCGTCGGCCACCAGCTCGACGAGCTGCGCGCCCCCGTCCTCCCCGCCGACGGTCTCGTTCAGCGACGCGCTCGCAAGCGGCGCCCTCTCGGCGCCGGCGACCGCCTTCGCGTCGTAGCCGGTGACGGCCGCGATCTCCTCGAGCGTCGCCGCCCGGCCCAGTCCCGCCTCGAGCGTCGCCGCCGCGCGGCGGGTCGCGAGCTGCTTCGCGACGAGCCGGCTCGGCAGCCGGATCGTCCGCGAGTCGTTCGTCAGCGCCCGCCGGATCGACTGCCGGATCCACCAGGCCGCATAGGTCGAGAAGCGCCGCCCGCGCCGCCAGTCGAAGCGATCGACCGCCTGGATCAGGCCGACCGTGCCCTCCTGCACGAGGTCGGGGAACGGCAGCCCGAGGCCCTGGTATCGCCGCGCCATCGAGACGACGAGACGCAGGTTCGCCTCGATCAGCGCCCGGCGCGCGTTCTCGTCGCCGGCCGCGACGAGGCGTGCCAGATCGCGCTCCTCGTCCGGCCGCAGGACGCGATGCGGCCGCCAGCCGCGGAGGAGCAGGACGGGCGCGTCGTGCCGCCCGTCTGACCGCCTGCGGACACTCATTGACTCCTGCCGTTTGAGCGGGACTGACACGGTCCCTCCTTGACCGCATCGTCGCGAGGCCCGCGCCGGACGTCATCCGCGCTCCCGCCGAGGGCGCCTGCGGCGATCTACGCAGCGCGTTCCCGGCTGCGACACTTGAGCCCGTGCGGCGCAGCCTCCTCGTCCCGCTCGGGCTCGCGGTCACGGCCCTGCTCGTGCTCGCGGCCGTGGCGAGCCGCGGCCGCCCGCTCGGCGGCAACCGCTCGGGTGGCGGCCCGAGCGCCGGCTTCTTCGACTACGTCTTCACGACGCTCGTGATCGTCGGCGCCGCGATCGCCGTCGCGGCCGTGTGGGCATTCGCCGTCTCCCGCCCGGACGCGCGAACGCGGCCGTCGGTGGCGCAGCGCTACCTCGGCGCGTCCTCGCGATCGCCTCCGCCGCAGCCATCGCCTGGTTTCTCGGTCACAGCGACTTCATGCGCCGGCTCGCGAACCTCGAGCGGCAGGCGGCGCAGAGGGCCCAGACGACGCAGCAGTCGTCGACTCGCCCGGTCACCGCGCCGCCGGGCGCCCGTGGCGCGCGCCTGCGCTGGGACGAGGTCGCGGTCGTGCTCGCCCTGCTCGCCGGCGCCGCAGCGTTCGCGGTCGCCGCCCGCTCCCGCCGCCGGGCTCCTCCGGGCCTGCGCCGCCGCGCGCGGCAGGAGGCCCTCTCGCTCGCGCTCGACGAGTCGCTCGACGACCTGCTCGCCGACCCGGACCTGCGACGCGCGATCGTGGCCGCGTACGCACGGATGGAGCGCGCGCTCGCCGCCGCCGGGATCCCCCGCCGCGCCGCGGAGGCGCCGTTCGAGTATCTCGAGCGCGCGCTGCTCGAGCTCGAGACGAGCGCGGACGCCGTCCGGCGGCTCACCGCCCTCTTCGAGTGGGCTAAGTTCAGCCAGCATGAGCCGGACCCGGAGATGAGGGACGAGGCCGTCCACGCGCTCGCCGCCGTGCGGGACGAGCTGCGCGCCCCGGCCGAGCCGGCCGGTGCGGGAGCGGCGCGGTGAGCGAGCTGCGCCGGATCGCGGGCGCCGCCGCGCTCCTCACGCTCGCGCTCGTCGTCGCGCTCGGCGTGCGACCCGTCGCCACCGAGCGGATCCTCGCCGGCTACGTGCTCGGCGCTCGCCGCGATCGTCCTGGCCGCCCTGACGCGGGTCGCGCGCGCGCCCGAGCAGCGGCGCGTCTCCCCCTTCGAGCACGCGCTGCGCGGCCGCGGCGAGCGGCCGATGCGCCCGCCCGAGCTCGTCCGCACCGAGCGCGAGCTGACGCTCGGGATGGCGAGCGCCGGCCACGCGCACCGGCGCCTGCTGCCGCTGCTGCGCGCCGCGGCCGCCGCGCGCCTCGCCGCGCACCACGACGTCGAGCTCGACCTGCGCCCCGAGGCCGCGCGGGCCCTGCTCGGCGAGGAGGCGTGGGAGGTGCTCCGCCCCGACCTGCCCGAGCCGGACGACCGCTCCGCGCCGGGGCTGCCGCTGGCCCGGATCGAGTCCGTCGTCACCACGATCGAGGCCTCTGATGACGCTCGACGAGCTGCGACGCCGCGCGGAGCGGATCCTCGACGAGATGGAGCGGGCGATCGTCGGCAAGCGCGGGCCGCTCGAGCTGATCCTGCTCGCGCTCCTCTCCGACGGTCACGTCCTGCTCGAGGACTACCCCGGCCTCGCGAAGACGCTGATCGCCCGCTCGTTCGCGCAGGCCAGCTCGCTCCACTTCGCGCGCATCCAGTTCACGCCCGACCTGATGCCCTCCGACGTGACGGGCTCCTCGATCTTCAACCAGCGCAGCTCCGAGTTCGAGTTCCGGCCGGGCCCGATCTTCGCCAACCTCCTCCTCGCCGACGAGATCAACCGCGCCCCGCCGAAGACGCAGGCGGCGCTGCTCGAGGCGATGCAGGAGCGCCAGGTGACGATCGAGAACGACACGCACCGGCTGGCGCCACCGTTCCTCGTGCTCGCGACCCAGAACCCGATCGAGTACGAGGGCACCTACCCGCTGCCCGAGGCGCAGCTCGACCGCTTCCTCGTCCGGATCGGCGTCGGCTACCCGGAGCGCGAGCACGAGATCGAGATGCTCGGGCGCCGGCTGGAGCGCGGCCGCGACGAGGTGGAGCTCGAGCCGGTCGTCGACGCGCCCACGCTCGTGGAGATGCAGCGCGCGCTCGAGGAGGTGCACGTCTCCGCCCCGATCGAGGGCTACATCGTGGATCTGGTCGCCGCGACCCGCGCCTCGCGGCGGCTCGCGGTCGGGGCGAGCCCGCGCGGCAGCATCGCGCTCCTGAAGCTCTCCCGCGCGAAGGCGGCGCTCGCGGGCCGCGACTTCGTCGTGCCGGAGGACGTGAAGGCGGTCGCCGTGCCGGCGCTCGCGCACCGGCTGACCCTGCGGCCCGAGCTGTGGGTGCAGCGCGTCCGCGGCGAGGACGTCGTCGCGGAGGCCCTGGAGACGGTGCCGACGCCGCCGGCGGAGGACGCCGCTCCCAAAGCGGCGGGATGACGCACCGCGTCTCGCCGCGCCTCGGCGGGTACGTCGGCCTCGCGGCCGTCGGCCTGCTGGCGGGGCTCGCCTTCGGGCGCGTCGAGCTCGTCGCGCTCGCCGCGCCCTTCGCGCTCGCGGCCGCGGCGGGCGCAGCGCTCGCGCGCGACCCGCGGCTCGAGGCCCATCTGCGGCTCGACCGGGAGCGGGCGCTCGAGGGCGACGTCGTGCAGGCGTCGGTCGAGCTCCGCTCGGACACCGGCGCCGACCGGGTGGACGTCCTGCTGCCGCTGCCGGAGGAGCTGCGGGCGGAGACGGGGAACCCGCGCGCGGTCGTGCTCGCGCCCGGCGACGAGCGGACGCTCGAGCTGCCGGTCCGTTGCGAGCGCTGGGGCGCGTTCGCGCTCGGCCCGGTGCTCCTGCGGACCCGCGACCCGCTCGGCTTCCACGCCTGGGAGCTCTCGTCGGCCGGGCGCGAGCCGCTGCGCGTCTACCCGAGCGTGGAGACGCTGCACGCGCTGCTGCCGCCGCTCGACACGCAGGTCTTCGTCGGCAACCAGGTCTCCCGCGCCAGGGGCGAGGGAATCGAGTTCGCCGACGTGCGCCGGTGGGCGCCCGGCGACCGCGTCCGCCGCATCAACTGGCGCGCGAGCGCCCGGCGCAGCGAGTTGTGGGTGAACGAGCAGCACCCGGAGCGGAACACCGACGTCGTCCTCTTCCTCGACACCTTCGCGGAGGTGCGGCGGCACGGGCGCGGCACGCACGACCTCGCGGTGCGGGCGGCGACCTCGCTCGCGCACCGCTACCTGCGGCGCAAGGACCGGGTCGGGCTCGTCAGCTTCGGCGGCTACCTCTCGTGGCTCCTGCCGGGGTCGGGGACGCTCCAGCTCTACCGGATCGTCGACTCGCTGCTGCAGACGGACATCGTTCTCAGCTTCGCGACGCGAGGCGTGGACGTGCTGCCGCCCCGGACGCTGCCGCCGAAGGCGCTCGTGCTCGCGCTGACACCGCTGCTCGACGCCCGCTCGGCGGCGGCGCTGCTCGACCTGCGGGCGCGCGGCTTCGACCTCGTCGTCGTGGAGGTCTCCCCCGTCCCGTTCGTCCAGCCCGGCAAGGACGAGCTCTCGCGGCTCGCGCACCGGGTCTGGAAGCTGTCGCGAGAGGCGCTGCGCGCCCGTTACGAGCAGGCGGGCGTGCCGGTCGCGGAGTGGCACGACGGCGTCCCGCTCGACGTCCCGCTGGAGGAGGTGGCGGCATTCAGGCGCTTCGCCAGGCCCGCGCGCGCGTAGGACTGGCGCTCGGCTCGGCGCTCGCGTACGCGGGCGTGCTCGCGTGGGCGATCGCGCGCGCACCCGCGTACGGCGGCCTGCTGGTCGCGATCGGGGCCGTGGGCGCCGTCCTGCTCGCGGTCGTGCTCAGGCGTGGCTCGGAGGAGCTCCTGCCGTGGGCGCTCGTGCCGCCGGGCGCCGCCTACGGGGTCGCGCTCGCGGCGCACGGCGGCGCGGTGGACGCGGCGGCGCCGCTCGTCGCGGTCGGGCTGCTGCTCTGCGGCGAGCTCGCGGCGTGGTCGCTCGACGCGCGCTGGGCGATCGCCGCCGAGGAGCGGGTCGTGCTGAGGCGCGCCGGCGCGCTCGGCGCGCTCGCGCTCGCGGGGCTCGCGGCGGCGACGCTCGTGGTCGCCATCGCGGCCGCGCCGGCGGGTCGCGGGCTCGTGTGGACGACGCTCGGCGCAGCGGCCGCGGTCGCGGCGGTCGGGGCCGGGGTCGCGCTGGCCCGACGCTCTCGCTAGCCGCACGGGCCCCGCGGTGCACCCGGAGGGTCGCTACACTAACCGCCGTTCGACCGGGCGCATTCGTCTAGTGGCCTAGGACACCGCCCTCTCACGGCGGCGGCACGGGTTCGAATCCCGTATGCGCCTTTCTGCGTCACAAACTGTCCCGCATCTGGCTCGACCATGCGGGACGTTCGTGACACAGGGTTCGCCGAAGCGCGTCTGGTCCCCGGGGTTCTTCTGTCAGGTCAGAGCCCGAGGACGAGGGCGAGCGCCTCGTCCACGGCGCGGAGCTCGTCGGCATCGAGACGGCCGGCAGAGCGCCCGAGCCGCACGGGATCCACGACGGTCGTCTGCTCGACGAGGACGCGCGTCTCGTGGCCGTCGAGGGTGATCGTCGGGCGGAAGGTCGCGGGACTGGCGCCTGCCGAGGTCGGCGACACGAGTACCGTGCTCAGGTCGAGGAACTCGTCCGCCTGGACGACGACGGCGTAGCGTGCACCGCGCTGCTCGTGGCCGCGCGCACCTCTGGGGGACGGCAACCGGAAGAGCTCGCCCCGGACCACGTCAGTCGGTCGGCGGAGGGGCGAGCTCGGCAAGCTGCTCGCGGATGATCCGCATCTCCTCGCGGTCGTGCTCGTCGGCCGCAAGGCGCCGCACCTCGTCGCGGATCGAGGAACGGGTACGCCGGCGGGCGGCGGCCTCGCGCAGGGCCGTGCGCACGGCTTCGGAGTCGTTCAGCCCGTCGGCGCGGACGATCTCGAGCGCGACCGCGGAGGCGTCGTCGAGTCGGACATGAAGCGAGCGAGGCACGTCCAAACGGTAGCACGAATCATGCTACAGAGGGTCAGACGGAGCCCGGACAGGCGCGAACGGTGCACATCCCGCACCGAAGGCGTCATCCGGGGCACGGCGTAACGTCGGCTCCGTGGCGGCGCGGCCGCACCATCTCCACGCAGCCTTCGGCGAGGACACCTTCGGGCGCTTCGCCGAGAAGACCGCGCGCTTCTTCGGAACGCCCCGCTACATCATCGGCCAGTCCATGATCGTCCTGGCCTGGATCGTGCTCAACTCGATCGCGCTGATCCACCACTGGGACCCGAACCCGTTCATCATGCTGAACCTGATCTTCTCGACGCAGGCGGCCTACGCGGCTCCGCTGATCCTGCTCGCCCAGACGCGGCAGGCCGACCGCGACAAGGTCGAGGCGGACCGCGTGGACACACGCCACACCGAGCTGGAGACGTCGATGAAGAGCGAGACCGACCGGCTGCTCGAGCTGCTCGAGTCGAACACCGCGCTCACGCAGCAGGACAACGAGCTGACGGAGCAGGTCGCGAAGCTGACGCGCGAGATCCACGCGCTGCTGACGCAGCGGGCCTAGCCCGCCGAGAGATCCGCGACGAGCGGGCGGGTGTCGAGCGGGTCGAAGCCGAGCCGGGCGGCGACCTCCTCGCTCGTCGGCCTCGTCCCCTCGGCGAAGAGGTCGCGCAGGCGGTCGCCGGTGCGCGCGTCGCGCCACCAGTCCTCTCCGAGCTCGCCGATCAGGTGGTCGCGCAGCTGGGCCGAGCGGATCCACGCGCGCAGGTAGTCGGCGGAGTAGAAGCCCGCGTCCATGTCGGACAGGTAGCCGCGCGGGTCGTAGCGGATGCCGGTCGCCGCGGTCAGCAGCTCGGCGTAGTCGCGCGGCGAGCTGCCCCGCTCCTCGGCGAAGCTCGCCCAGAAGCCGAGCTCGTAGCGGAGCTTCGCCGTGTAGCGGCGGTACAGGAGCGCTTCGAGAAAGAGCGCCGCCTCCGCGTTCTCGTCCGCCTGCGCGTCGGAGAGGCCGAAATGGAGCGCGTGCCAGCCGGGCTCGCGCATGACCGCCTCGAAGATGTACGAGTAGATCTCCGTCAGCGCGTGGTCGCGCGAGATCGCGCCGGAACGTGAACGGCAGCCGCGGGTCGACGCCGCGCGTAGTGGAGCGCGTGCCCCGCCTCGTGCATGAAGGCCTGGTAGTCGGAGAGGCCGCCCTGGGCGCGCGTGATCAGGTGCACGACCTCGGGCGGGTCGGAGGCGATCACGCAGGCGCGCGGGTTCTTCTGCGGCCGGTCCTCGACGTCGAGGCGGATGTTCGGGATCGCGTTCATGTCGAAGCCGAGCGCGTGGACGCTCGCGAGGCAGACCTCGACCGCGCGCTCCTTCGTGTACGTCGACTCGAGCGGCGAGAGACGGCGCATGTACGCGGTGTGGGCCTGCGAGGGCACCTCGTCGCGCTCGGGGCCGAGCAGGCGCTCGAACCAGCGCTCGCGCAGCCGCTCCCAGGCGGCGGTCGTCGCCTCGGCGGCCTCGACGAGCGCGGTCTCGAGCTCGCGCAGGGAGATCGCCTTCTCCTCCTCGTCGCGCGCGATCGGGTCCGGCTCGCCCGACAGCTCCGCCTCGAGGTCGTTCCACGCCGTCGGCAGCTCCCGGCGGCCGGGTTGAGGCGCGCCGACTCCGTCCGCTCCAGCTCGCCGAGCTCCTCGCGGTCGGCGTAGGAGTCGAGCACGGCGAGCCGCGCCTGCGCCGCCCGCAACGGCATCTCCTCGCCCCGGAAGGAGACGCGGGCGCCGAGGATCGCGTTCTCGAGCTCGTCCTCGTCCTGGGCGACCTCGGCTCGAGATAGGCCCGCCTCGCAGGTCTTCCGCAGCCGGTAGAGCCGCTCGCGCTCGTCGCCCCCGGCGCCGTCCTCCGCCTCCGCGCAGCGCTTCGAGCTGCGGGCGCGAGAAGAGGTCGGCGTAGCGGGCGACGATCGCCGCCTGCTCGGAGACGTCCTTCTCGCCGACGCGGACCGCCCTGCTCTCCTCGGAGCGCTCGCGGTAGAAGCGCGGAGGCGGACTCGTAGTCGGACGGCGTGCGGACGGCGGTGGTTGACATCCGTCCCAGCCTAGCGCGGCGGCCGTGCGCGGCGACGAGCTGCTCGACCGTCTCCGCGAGCTCCTCGATCTCGAACGGCTTCGGCAGCACGGCGTCGGCGCCCGCTGCCGCGCCGCCGTCAGGTCGGCGGAGCCGGTGACGAGGCCGGACGGCACCGGGGGCGTCCGGGCGGCGAGCTCGGCGATCAGCTGGTGGCTCGTCCCGCTGCCGAGGTGGAGGTCGAGCAGGACGACGTCGACGCCGTCTGCGGCCAGCCGCGCCCGCGCCTCCTCGACTGTGGCGGCCTCGAGCACGACGTAGCCGTCGAGCTCGAGATTGACCCGGCAGAGCAGCCGGATCGCCGGCTCGTCGTCTACGACGAGCACAGTTGCAGAGACCCCCCGGTCAACCGCGCGATCTATCGACGGGCAGCCGTACCCAAGGCGGAGCGCGGACGTTTCTTGGAAATGGGAAACGGCGCGGGCGACAACCAGCTCGCGAGCCGGAGGGACGCGAGGGAGTCCAGACTCGCCGGCAGCGCCGGCACCGACACCGGGGTTCCGCCGCCGCGCCTGGCTGGAGTTCCAGCGCGCGCTCGATCCGCTGGCCCCGCCGAGGCCACTGCCTACGCGATGGCGGCATCGAGACGGCTGAGCGTCGTCTCGCGGCCGAGCAGCTCGATGCTCTCGAACAGCCCCGGCGACACGCGCGAGCCGGTGACGGCGACGCGGATCGGCTGGAACGCCTGGCGCGGCTTCAGCCCCAGCCGCTCGGCGGCGCGCGCAGCGCGGCCTCGATCGTCTCGGCCTCGAACGGCTCCAGCTTCGCGAGCGCCTCCTCCGCCGCCGCGAGCATCGGCCCCCCGCCCGCCAGCTCGGCCGGGTCCGGCTCGACGTCGTGGAAGAGGAAGCCGGCGAAGCGCCGGGAACTCGCAGAGCTTGGCGATCTTCTCCTGGACGAGCGGCGCCGCCCGCGCCGCGACGAGTCCGCGTCCCATTCGTAGCCCTGCTCGCCGAGCCAGAGAACGAGCCGGTGCGCGAACTCGTCCGGCGCGAGCTCGCGCATGTACACGCCGTTCATCCAGTCGAGCTTCGCGTAGTCGAACTGCGCCGGGCTCGGGCTGACGCGCTCGAGCGAGAAGCGCTCGACGAGCTCGTCGCGGCGCATGATCGTCGTCTCGCCGTCGGGAGCCCAGCCGAGCAGCGCGAGGAAGTTCAGCAGCGTCTCGGGCAGGTACCCGTCGGCCGGAACTCGTCGACACCGACGGCGCCGTGCCGCTTCGAGAGCTTCTTGCCGTCGGCGCCGTTCACGTTCGGGCGCGTGCGCGTAGATCGGCACCTCCGCGCCGACGGCGCGGATCAGGTTGATCTGCTTCGGCGTGTTCGAGATGTGGTCCTCGCCGCGGATCACGTGGGTGATCCCGTCCCAGACGTCCTCCATCGGCGAGGCGAAGTTGTAGGTCGGGCGGCCGTCGGAGCGGACGAGCACGAGGTCCTCGAGCGTCTCGTTCGGGACCTCGACGCGCCCGCGAACGACGTCGTCCCATGCGGTGACGCCCTCGTCGGGCATGCGGAAGCGGATCGCGCCCTCGTCCTCGTACGCCTTGCCCGTCGGCGACCAGCTGCTCGGCGACGCGGCGGCAGTCGTCCATCCGGTCGAGCTGGAAGGTGGCGGGGCCGTCCCAGTCGAGGCCGAGCCAGCGCAGCGACTCCTCGATGTGGTCGACCGCCTCGGCGACCTCGCGCGCCGTGTCGGTGTTCTCGATCCGGAGCCGGAACTCGCCGCCGACGTGGCGCGCGTAGAGCCAGTTGAAGAGGGCCGTGCGGACGTTGCCGATATGGAGGAAGCCGGTCGGGCTCGGGGCCATGCGGACGCGGACGGGCACGGCTCGCATGGTACGGCTCAGCGCTAGGCCATCGCGTCCATGCCCGCACGCAGCGCGGCGGCCGAGAGCGGTGAGCCGGCCACCGCGACGATCGGTACGAGAAGAGGCCGTCGAACGCGATCCGGAACACGGGCGTCCCGTCCGGCCGGTATCGTCGACGACGGGATCGCCGCCCCAGGAGAGGAGCCAGTCGCCGTTCGCGAGGCGCCGCGCGGAGCCGCAGCAGACGAGTCGTCACCTCGGGGTGGACGATCTGCTCGAGCAGGGTCGCCGTCCGCGCGACGGGGTCGATCCGGTAGCGGACGGCGCGCGGCGCGCGGTCGAGGAAGGTGCCGTCGTCGAAGACGCGTGACGGTGCCGTCCGGGAGCAGCCGCGCGTCGTGCTGGCCGCCGAGCGGCGCGTCGCCGAACGGGTCGCCGACGACGGTGTGGCTCTGCGGCGTCGGCGTCCGCCGAGCTTCCAGAGGATCCGCCCCGGTCGCACGGTCGATCGCGTAGACGCCGTCGGTCTGCCGCAGCGAGAGCAGCACCGTCGAGCCGCCGAGCGCGACCGCGTTCGCGTGGAAGAAGTCGTACGTCTGCTCGCCGCCCTCGATGACACGGGGGCGCCGAGGGCTGTCTGGTAGCCGCGCTCGGACTCGGGGAGGTCGACGCGCGCCGTCGGTGGACCACGACCAGACGAGCGTCCCCGCCGGGGGGACCTCCTCGATCTTCGCCTCGAGCACCGTGCCGTCGGCCGGGCCGCCGAACGGCGTCAGGTCGACGTGCCGCTTCGGGTCGTAGACGAGGTAGAGGAAGTCGCCGTTCGCGGCGCGCTGGAGCTCGTGGTCGTCGATGTGGCCGTCGGGCGAGACGACGCGCCGCGCGAACGTCGCCGTCGAGCCGGCGCACCTGGTACTCCGGCGACGAGGCGGGGAACGACGGCGAAGCGCGACCGTCGGCCCGGGCAGGAGCTTGGCGTCGATCGGCACGCCTGCGCGCCCGGTACCACCAGACGGGGACGCCGTTGCCCGTCGAAGATGGCGACGTAGTGCGACCGCGCCGTGCCGAAGCGAGAGCGTGGGCGTCGCGATGTACCAGTCGCCCGTCGAGGCGGTGCGCGTCTCCGTGCAACTGCGGGAAGTCGGGCGGCAGGCAGCGGACGTGGTAGTCGCGCGGCGCCGGCCCCCGCCGGCCCTCGATCGTGACCGCGCGCCCGTGCGGCAGTGCGATCCGCGCGTGGGGCCCGCGTCCCGTCGATCACGGCGACCGTCCGGCGGCCGCCCAGGTGGAGATCCGCACCGGCGTGGCGGGGTCGCGGCGGACGACGTAGTCGTGCACCCGCGGCGAGTACGGCCGGGTAGAGCGCGGGGTCGCGGTGAGGCGGACGAGGCGCGGCGTCGCCTGGCTGCCGCGCTGCCGCCGGAGCCGCTCGCGCCGCGAGCGCCGCGGCGAGCAGGAGCTCGGCCGCGAGCGCTCCACATCGGGCGACGATCCTCCCTCCCGGCGCCCGGACGGCAGGACCCAACCGTGCCCCAGGCTCCGGTAGCGTCGGCCGCGTGCAGATCGGCGCGCACGTCTCCTCCTCCGGGAGGCATCCACAACGCGATCGACCGGGCAGTCGCGATCGGCGCCGAGTCGGTGCAGGTCTTCACGCAGAGCCCGCGCGCGTGGCGGCCGACGAACCACGACCCGGCGACGTTCGAGCGCTTCCGCGAGCGGCGCGCCGAGGAGGGGATCGGCGGCGTCGTCTGCCACGCGCTCTACCTCTGCAACCTCGCCGCGCCGGACGACGCGGTCTACGAGAAGTCGGTCGCGGCGATGCGCAACACGATGGAGGTCGCGTGCGGGATCGGCGCCGACGGTGTCGTCTTCCACGTCGGCTCGCACCTCGGCAGCGGCTTCGAGCGCGGGCTCGAGCGCGTCCTGCCGGCGATGGAGCAGGTGCTCGAGCTCTGCTCCGACGAGACATGGCTGCTGATGGAGAACTCCGCCGGCGCGGGCGGCACGATCGGCCGCTCGATCGAGGAGCTCGGCGACGCTCCACGAGCGGCTCGACCGGCACCCGCGGCTCGGCATCTGCCTCGACTCGTGCCACCTCTACGTGTCCGGGTCGACGTGACCGACCCGGCCGCGCTCGACGCGTGCCTCGACGAGGTGGACGGCGCGATCGGGCTCGACCGGCTGCGCGCGCTCCACGTCAACGACTCGGCGGCGCCGCTCGGCTCGAACCGCGACCGGCACGCGAACATCCTCGAGGGGCTGCTCGGCGAGCAGCTCGGCGTCTTCCTGGCAACCCGCGCCTGCAGGGGCTGCCGGCCGTGCTCGAGGTCGCCGGGCCCGGAGAACCGCGGCCCGGACGCGAACGAGGTGCGCAAGGCGAAGGAGCTGCGCGCGCGGTCGTTGCCGCGGGCATGACCCCCGGGCCACGTCGGGTACCAGGTACGGCCGTGTACGTTCGGGACATGGCCGTGCGCTACCGCTGGGTCGTGCTCGCCGCGGGGACGCTCGCGCAGGCGAGCTTCTCCGCGGTCGTCGTCGGGATCCCGGCGCTCGCGCCGGCGCTGCGCTCGCGCTACGGGCTCTCGCTGGGCCAGACCGGGCGTCGTGCTCGGCGCCGTCGGGATCGGGATGCTGCCGACGCTGCTCGGCTGGGGCCTCCTCGCCGACAGGGTCGGCGAGCGCGCGGTGATCGTCGCCGGGCTCGCCGGCGCCGGCCCTGCTCCTGGCCGCGGCCGCGACGACGAGGGCTTCGCCTCGCTCGCCGTCCTGCTCGCGCTCGCCGGCGCGCTCGGCGCGAGCGTCAACGCGGCGAGCGGCCGCGCGGTGATGGGCTGGTTCGGGCCGGAGGAGCGGGGGCTCGCGCTCGGGATCCGCCAGACCGCGATCCCGATCGGCGGCGCCGTCTCGGCCGCCGCGCTGCCCTGGCTCGCCTCGTCGGGCGGCACCCGCCCCGCCTTCCTCGCGCTCGCGGGCGGCTGCCTCGCCGGCGCCGCCGTCGGGGGCCTGCTGCTCCGCGACGCCTCCGCCCCGGGCGGCGCCGGCCGCCCGCCTGCGCGCCCCGCTGCTCCGCGACCCGACGATGTGGCTGCTCGGCGGCGGCTCGGCTCTCTACCTCGTCGCGCCAGATCGCGATCACGGGCTACTTCGTCCTCTTCCTCCACGAGCACCGCGGCCTCTCGACGCACGCCGCCGCCGGCCGTCCTCGCCGGGATCAACGTCCTCGGGATCGGCGCCCGCATCGGCGCCGGCCGCTGGTCGGACCGGCTCGGCGCGCGCATCCGGCCGATCCGCGGGATCGGGCTCGCGCCGCGGCTGCGGCATGGCGGCGCGTCGCAGCGCTCGTCGACGCGCCGCTCGCCGTGCTCGTGCCGGCGCTGCTCCTCGCCGGCGTGCTCGGCCTCGCCTGGAACGGCCTCTCCTTCACCGCCGCCGCGGAGACGGCGGGCCACGCCCGCAGCGGCGCGGCGCTCGGCTTCCAGCAGACGCTCCTCGGCGTGCTCGTCGCGGGCGTCCCGCCGGCGCTTCGCCGCCGTCGTCGGCCGCGACCTCGCTGGCGGACGGCGTTCGCGCCTCGCGGCGCGTCGGCCCGCTGCTCGGCGTGCTCGCGCTCGCGCGCGTGCCCGAGCCTAGGACCGGCGTCGAGCCGCGCGAACACCCGGAACGTCGGCGATCCCGCCGGCAGCTCGTTGAACTCCGGGTTGACGCAGCCGAGCTCCGGCGCGCGGTGCGTCGTAGCACGGCTGCACCTCGGCGCGGCACATCGGCAGCGGCCCGCGCATCGCCCGCACGGCGCCGAAGCCGCCGCGCCGCCGCTCGGCCGCCTGCAGCATGTCGAGGTCGATCTCGGCCGCGAACACCTTCTGCATGCAGCCCATGAACGTGTGCCCGTGCTCCTCGTACGCGTAGACGAAGGGGCACGAGCGCTCGAGGCACGCGGACGGGTAGACGACCTTGTCGCAGTGGACCTCGCAGCCGCCGGCACTCGACCTCGTCCTGCGGCCGGAGCGGCAGCGGGAGCCGCCGGTGCGCTGCGGTCGCCATTCATCGAATCCGCATTGTGGGTGACGGTCTCGTATCGCTCGCAAGACTTGACATTCTGCCGCGTTTTCGGCTTGCGAAAGCGGAGTCGCGACTCACGAGAGGCGCCGGACGGCGGTCAGGACGTCCATCTGCGTGAACGCGCGGAAGTCGGGCTCCGGCGCCGTCCGCCGCCTCGTCGGCGGCGAACCAGAGCGCCTGGCAGGTCGCCATGCCGAGCGCCGCTGCGCCGCCGACGTCGTTGCGAGGCTGTCGCCGACGAACAGCGCGCGCTCCGGCTCGACCCCGAGCGCCGCGAGCGCCCGCTCGAAGATGGCGGGGTGCGGCTTGCGCCAGCCGACCTCCGAGGAGAAGAGCGCCGACGTCGAGCCGCTCCGCGACGCCGAACCGCGCGAGGTCGCGGTGCAGCAGCGCGGCGGGTCGAACGCGTTCGAGACGAGCCCGAGCCGGAGCCCGCGCTCGCCGCAGCGTCTCGAGCAGCGCGTGCGTCGTCGCGGCGAGCTGCCGCGCCGGCCGCCAGGCGCGGTGCTCGGCGTCGAGGAACGCCGAGCAGCTCCTCGTCCGAGACCTCGATCCGCCGCCGCGAGCAGGCGCCGCACGAGCTCCGGGTACGTCCGACCTCCTCGAGCGTCTCGTGTGCGAACAGGAGCGGCAGGTACGCCTCGCGGAACCGCCGCGTCAGCCCGGGCGAGCGGCTCGCGCCCGATCGCGCGCGAGCCCGGCCGAGTGACCCCGCTCGAGCAGGTCCGGGTCGGGCGCCCAGCGCAGTGAGCGTGTCGCCCCAGTCGAAGAGGACCGCCTCCAGCACCGCGGCTAGGCTAGCCCGCGCCGTGGCACGGAGGATCCTCTGGGCGTCGCTCGCCCTCGCCCCCGCCACGGTCGCGTCGACCTGCTCGTGCACGCCGGCGAGGTGACGCTGTTCGTCCTCGCCGCCGATCGCGCTGATCCCGCTCGCCTGGCTGATCGGCGAGTCGACCGAGCATGCGGCGGAGCACACCGGGCCGGGCATCGGCGGCTTCCTCAACGCGAGCTTCGGGAACGCGCCGGAGCTGATCATCGCGCTGCTCGCGGTGGCGGCAACCTGCCGCAGGTCGTCCGCGGGTCGCTCTCGGGAAGCGTGATCTCGAACCTGCTGCTCGTCTACGGCGTGACGCAGATCGCCGGGCCCGACGCGGGCGGCGATCGACCGGCGCTCGCTCCTCGCGCAGGTCGGGCTCGTCGCCGTCGGCGTCCTGCTGCTTGTCGCGCCCGTCTGGCTCGGCTACACGGGCGACCCGGAGCGGCACGTCGCGCGTCGTCGCCTCGATCCCGGTCGCGGTCGTGCTCCTGCTCGTCTACCTCGCGGTCGTCGGCCGGAACCTCGCCGCCACCGCCGCAGCGAGCGCGACGAGCCGGCCGCGGGCGCATGGCCGCTGCCCGACTCGCTTCGTGCGCGCTCGCGCTCGCGACCGTCGCGACCGCGTTCGTGAGCGAGATCCTCGTCCACTCGCTCGACGCCTTCGCGGAGGCCGTCGGGCTGAGCGAGTTCTTCATCGCCGTGGTGATCGTCGCGATCGTCGGGAACGCGGCCGAGCACGGGGGCGCGATCGTGATCGCGCGCGCCGGGAAGATGCGGCTCGCGACGGAGATCGCGATCTCCTCGAGCGCGCAGGTCGCGCTGCTCGTCGTGCCGGTCGTGATGCTGCTCTCGCTCGCGTTCGCGCACCCGCTGCCGCTCACGTTCCGCTGGATCGAGCTGGCGGCGATGGCAGGTTCCGTGCTGATCGTCGGCGCCACCGTCTGGGACGGGCGCTCGCGCCGCTGGGAGGGCGCCGTGCTCGTCGCGGCCTACGTGGCCGCCGCGGTGGGCTTCCTGCTCGCCGGCGAACGGTGATCTTCCGGGGTCGTTCCGGGAGATCCCGGATTTCCGGAAACGGCTCCGCCAGGTACCTTGCAGCCGATGAAGACGACAGACCAATCCGCAGGCGCCGGGCCCACACCGGCCGCTGGGGTCGCCGTGGAGGCGCGCGGGCTGACCCGCCGCTACGGCGAGGGCGCGACCGCCGTCGACGCGCTCCGCGGCGTCGATCTCGACGTTCTCAACGGCGAGCTCGTCGCCGTCATGGGGCCCTCGGGCTCCGGCAAGTCGACGCTGATGCACATCCTCGCCGGGCTCGACATGCCCACGGAGGGCACCGTCACGATCGACGGCACCGACATCACGACGCTCGGCGACTCGAAGCTGACGCACCTCCGCCGCGAGCACATCGGCTTCGTCTTCCAGTTCTTCAACCTGCTGCCGATGCTCGACGCCGAGGAGAACGTCGTGCTCCCGCTCTCGATCGCCGGCGAGAAGCCGGACAAGGCGTGGCTCGACGAGCTGCTCGCGAAGATGGGTCTCGACCAGCGGCGCAGGCACCGCCCCTCCGAACTCTCCGGCGGCCAGCAGCAGCGCGTCGCGATCGCGCGGGCGCTCGTCTCACGGCCGACGATCCTCTTCGCGGACGAGCCGACCGGGAACCTCGACTCGAAGACCGGCGGCGAGATCCTCGACCTGATGCGCGACTCCGTCGACGCCTACGGACAGACGACGGTGATGGTCACGCACGAGGCGCGCGTCGCCTCGATCGCCGACCGGATCCTGTTCCTCGCCGACGGGCTCATCGTCAAGGAGCTGCGCGAGACGACCGCGGCCGACGTGCTCGCGGTCATGAGCGACCTGCACTCATGATCCTCGTCGCGCTCAAGGGGCTCGCCGGCCGCAAGCTGCGGGCGGCGCTGACGGCGATCGCGATCGTGCTCGGCGTCGCGATGATCAGCGGCACCTACGTCCTCACGGACACGATCAGGTCCGCGTTCGGGACGGTCTTCACGCAGGTCTACAAGAACACCGACGTCGTGATCAGCGGCAAGAGCGCGATCGGCACGGGAAACGACGGCACGCTGCCGCCCTCGTTCCCCGAGTCGCTGCTCGCCAAGGTGCGCGCCCTGCCGGACGTCGCCGCGGCGACGGGCGGGATCGCCGACTACGCGTACCTCGTCGGCCGGGACGGCAAGGTGATCTCCGGCCACGGCGCGCCGCCGCTCGCATTCAGCATCCATCCGAACGGCGACCAGCGCTTCAACCCGCTCCAGCTCGTCTCCGGCCACTGGCCCTCCGGGCCGAGCGAGGTCGCGATCGACGCGAACACGGCGGACACGAAGCACTACGCGCCCGGCGACCCGATCGGCGTGATCGCGCGCGGCCCGAAGCAGGACTTCCGCGTTGCGGGCGTCGTCAAGATCGGCGGCGTCGCCTCGCTCGGCGGCGCGACGATGGCGGTCTTCGACTTCCCGACCGCGCAGACGCTCTTCCACAAGCAGGGGAAGCTCGACTCGATCTCCGTGGCCGCGAAGCCCGGCGCCGAACCGGCGCAGCTCGTGCGCGAGATCAAGCCGCTCCTGCCCTCCACCGCGCAGGTCCGCACCGGCCAGGCGGAGGCCCGTCAGGCGACGAAGGACACGAACGGCTTCCTCGGCATCATCCAGGACTTCCTGCTCGCATTCGCCGGTGTCGCGCTCTTCGTCGGCATCTTCGTGATCGCGAACACGCTCTCGATCACGATCGCGCAGCGGACGCGCGAGCTGGCGACGCTGCGCACGCTCGGCGCGACGCGCCGGCAGGTGCTCGGCTCGGTCATGGTCGAGGCGTTCGCGATCGGCCTGCTCGCCTCGGTCACCGGCCTCTTCGCCGGACTCGGCCTCGCGAAGGGCCTCAATGCGCTCTTCGTCTCCTTCGGGATCGACCTGCCGCAGGCGGGCACCGTGTTCGCGACCCGCACGATCGTCGTCTCGCTGCTCGTCGGCGTCCTGATCACGCTGTTCGCCGCGCTCCGTCCGGCCGTGCGCGCGACCCGCGTGCCGCCGATCTCCGCAGTGCGCGAAGGCGCGGTGCTGCCGCCGTCACGGTTCGCCCGCTTCGGCCCCCACGCCGCCGTGCTGACGATCGGCGGCGCGGCCGCACTGATGCTGGTCGGCCTCTTCCTCGGCGGCCTCACGACGACCCAGCGGCTGCTCGCGATCGGCATCGGCGCCGGAGCGGTCTTCCTCGGCGTTGCGATGCTGACGAAGACGCTCGTGCCGCCGCTGGCGAACGTGCTCGGGTGGCCCGCGACGCGGCTCGGCGGCGCCGCCGGGTCGCTCGCCCGC
Organism: uncultured Thermoleophilia bacterium; assembly: GCA_963728095.1. Taxonomy (GTDB): domain Bacteria; phylum Actinomycetota; class Thermoleophilia; order Gaiellales; family Gaiellaceae; genus Palsa-739. Next base: position 318,673 of record CAVSIO010000002.1, read on the forward strand.
GGCAACGCGATGCGGAACCCGACACGAACCGCCTCGACGGCGTCGGCGCTGATGATCGGGCTCGCGCTCGTGACGCTCGTCTCCGTGCTCGCAGCCGGGTTGAAGACGCGCTTCTCGAGCTCGGTGGACGCGCTCTTCAAGGCCGACTACGCGCTCACGGCGACCGACAACTTCTCGCCGATCGGGATCGACTCGGCGAACGCGCTCGCGAAGGTGCAGGGCGTCCAGGTCGTCTCGGGCGTGCGCGCCGGCTCCGGCCGGGCCTTCGGCGACCGGATCGGCGTCACCGGAGTCGCGGGCGACATCTCCAAGGTGATCGACGTCGCCTGGACGGCGGGCGGGCCGGAGACGCCGTCGCAGCTCGGCCGGAACGGGGCCTTCGTCTCGAAGGACTACGCATCCAGCCACCACCTCCAGGTCGGCTCGACGGTCGCGGTCGAGACGCCCACCGCGCAGACGATGAGCCTCGTCGTGCGCGGCATCTTCGACCCGCCCAAGGGCGGCGCCCCGTACGGGGACGTCACGATCTCGACGCAGCGCTTCGACGCCGAGTACGCGAACCCCCAGAACGTCTACACCTTCGTGAACGTCGCGGGCGGCGCCTCCGCGGTGGAGACGCAGCGGCTCGAGAACGCCCTGAAGCCGTTCCCGGCCGCGAAGATCCAGACCGAGGAGCAGTTCAAGCGCAACCAGGAGCAGGGAATCGACACGCTCCTGAACCTGCTCTACGTGCTGCTCTCGCTCTCGATCGTCGTCAGCCTGTTCGGAATCGTGAACACGCTCGTGCTCACGGTGTTCGAGCGGACGCGCGAGCTGGGGATGCTGCGCGCGGTCGGGATGACGCGCCGCCAGCTGCGGCGGATGATCCGGCACGAGAGCATCGTCACCGCGCTGATCGGCGCCACGCTCGCGATCCCGCTCGGGATCGTGCTCGCGCTGATGGTCGGGAAGGCGATCGAGTACCCGGCGTTCACGATCCCGTGGGGGACGCTCGTCGTGTTCGTGGTCGCCGCGATCGTGGCGGGCATCCTCGCGGCGATCCTCCCGGCGCGCCGCGCCGCGAAGCTCAACGTGCTCGAAGCGCTCCAGTACGAGTAGCGAGCAGCGCCTCGGGGATCGCCTCGAGGGCACGCTCCACGTCCTCGTCCGAGACGTCGAGGTGCAGGGCGAGCCGCAGCACGCCCGGGCGGAGGTCGCCCGCGAGCACGCCGTGCGCGCGCAGCCGCGCCACCGCCTCGTCGAAGTCCAGCTCGAGCGGCGCGAGCTCCACGCCGACGAAGTTCGTCTCCACCGCGTCGAGGTCGACGGGGACGCCGGCCTCGTGCAGCCCCTCGGCCAGCCGCCGCGCCCGCGCGTGGTCGTCTGCGAGCCGCTCGACGTTGTGGTCGAGCGCGTAGAGCATGGCCGCGGCGACGACGCCCGCCTGGCGGAGCGCGCCGCCGAACAGGAACTTCGACTCCCAGGCCCGCTCGATCGTCTCCGCCGAGCCGGCGAGCACGGCGCCCAGCGGGCAGCCGAGGCCCTTCGAGAAGCAGACGGTGACGGTGTCCGCGAGCCGGCCCCAGGCCGAGGGCGGCAGCCCGGCGGCCACCGAGGCGTTCATCAGCCGCGCCCCGTCGAGGTGCACGGCGGCGGCGCGGAGCCGCGCTGCCGCGGCGGCCGACTCGAACGCCTCGACGGGCCAGACCCGTGAGCCGGAGCCGCGGTGCGTGTTCTCGAGCACGACGACGCTCCCGGCCTCGAGCTCGTCCACGGCCAGGATCTGCTCCGGGGTCAGGCGCCCGGCCTCGGCCGGCAGCCCGCGCATCACGAGCCCGGAGTGGATCGCCGGCCCGCCCCACTCGTGGATCAGCACGTGCGTGTGCTCCTCGGCGAGCACGAGCCGCCCCGGCCGGCTGAGCGTGCGCAGCGCCGCCTGGTTCGCCATCGTCGCCGTCGGCAGGAACAGCGCCGCCTCGTGCCCGAGCAGCTCGGCGGCGCGCCGCTGGAGCTCGTTCACGGTCGGATCCTCGCGCTCCTGCTCGTCGCCGACCTCGGCCGCGGCCATCGCGGCGAGCATCCCGGCGGTCGGCTTGGTGACGGTGTCGGAGCGGAGGTCGATCACGGCCGTCACGCTACCCCTTGCACACCGGCCCCCGCAGCGAGAGGATCCCGGCGCTTCGCGCAAACGACGAGAGAAGAGGTGGGGAGATGAGGAGAGCCGTGCTCGTCCTCGTGCTGGCCGGGACCCTGCTGGCGCTCGCGCCGGCCGCCGCGGCCATGACGGTCTCGGTCGGCCCGGTGAACATGAGCGCCGACGCGAACGGCGACAACGAGGTGGACGTCGCAATCAACCCGGCGAATCCGAAGAACCTCGTCTCCGCCTGGAACGACTACGGCAGCGACTCCTGTGGGATGGGCACGTCGTTCGACGGCGGCCGGACCTGGAGCGTCGACTACCTGCACGGGATCGACTTCACGGTCTACGACTACGGCGCCGGCGACCCCTCCGTCGGGTTCCTGGACGACGGCACGGCGGTGATCGCCTGCAACGCCTGGTCGGCCAAGAAGCCGACCGCCCTCTTCACGTCCTACTCGACCGACGGCGGCCGGACGTGGGCGCCGGTGCAGGCCGTCGCCGAGGAGGCGACCCTCTCGCGAAACATCGACCACCCGATGCTGACGATCGACCGCTACTCGAACCGGGTGCTGCTCGCCTACTCCGCCTGGAACGGCTGGTACCACGTGCGCTCCTACGCGCTCGTCTCCTCGGACGGCGGCCGTACCTACCAGGGCCCCTACGAGCTCGCCTCGGACTACAAGGCGAACGCGCCCGACCGCTTCGACGTCTCGCTCGCGGGCGCCCCGGACGGCACGATCTACTCGACCACCGGCATCTGGCAGCACGTGCAGGAGTGGAGCGAGCAGGCGGTCGTCGTCAGCAGCCTGCGGCCCGGCGAGACGGCGTTCACGCGCAGCGTCAAGGTGCGCGACCTCGTCCCGGCGCCGTACACGCTGCCGGGCGAGCAGTGGCGCACGTCGATGCAGGCGTCGATCGGCGTCGAGCCCGGCGGCACGATCGACCTGCTCAGCGGCGACGACGCCACCGGCTCGCTCGACCTGATCCTCGCACGCTCGTTCGACGGCGGCGCCAGCTTCCCGAGCCAGGCGAACCTGACCCGGAACGAGCCCGGACGCGACGCGGTGATGTCGTGGATGTCGGTCGCGCCGAACGGCCGGATCGACACGATCTACTACGACTACAGCGAGGCGACGGGGCTGATGAGCGCCGTCTACGGCCAGGTCGGCGCGGGCGGCTCGCTGTCGAGGACCGTGCTCCAGTCGGGGATCGACGGCGATGCGCAGCCGCCGCGCGGCCCCGGCGGGACGCCGTTCTGGGGCGACTACATCGGGATCGACTCGACCTCGAAGCTCGTCGCGCTCGCCTGGACGTGCAACGGGCCGCAGTCGCAGGACGTCTGCGCGGCGACGGTGAAGCCGTGAGCTAGAGAGCCTCCTCGGCGACGGCCTCCGCCTCGATCTCGGCGAGGGTGCGGCCGCGAGCCTTCTCGATCCGCGCGAAGCGCCTCGCGAAGTTCGCGGTCGCCCAGGCGGTCACGGTCTCGAGGCCGATCCCGAACGGCGGGTCGTCCTCGTCGAAGCCCTCGAACGACTCGGCGAGGAAAGCGAGCGCGAGCGGCAGCAGCTCGTTCATCCGCTGCTCGAGCACCGGCCAGAGGTCCGGGTCGGCTGCGACGAGGCGGCTGAGCAGGTAGATGCCGTAGGCGATGTGACGCGACTCGTCGCGCTTGACGTCGGTGAGTCCGGCACGCAGGCCCGGCAGCAGGTCGCGCGCCTCGAGCGCATCGTGGTAGACGGCGTAGCCGGTCTCGGCGAGCACGCCCTCGACGATCATGTTGTAGGTCACCGCCGCGCGCACCTGGGCGGCCGGCGAGGGATCGGCGAGCAGCGCGCCCATCGCGGCGGGCAACTCCTCGGCGAAGAGCGTCCGGTAGCTCGGCGTCACCCAGCGGTCGAGATCGGTCGGCGCGCCGGCGACCTCGTCGAGCCAGCGGCGGAAGAACTGCGTGTGCTTGCCCTCCTCCCAGAGGAACGAGGTGAGGTACAGCTCCTCCTCGAGCCGGCCCTCGCGCGCGATCGCGAGCACGAGGGGCAGCAGGTCGAGCGTGACCGCCTCCTCGCCGGCGACGAAGAGCGCGTTGATCTGGAGCATCCCGGCCCGCTCGACGTCGGTCATCGCCGCCCAGTCGGCCGGGTCGCGCGAGAGGTCGATCGCGGAGGGATCCCAGACGCCAAGCCGCTTCGCCTTGTCGTAGAGGCGCAGGGGGAAGCAGTCGCGCAGTCCGCCCGCCGTCGTGTGGAAGCCCTCGCGCGCGGCCATGCGCCGATTGTCTCACTCCGCCGGTACCGTGGACGCGTGGATCTTGGACTGCTCGAGAGCGCACTGCGCGAGCGCGGCGAGCCCGCGTACCGCGCCGGACAGGTGTGGGAGTGGACGGCGCGCGGCGCGGCCGGCTACGACGCGATGACGAACCTGCCGCGCGCGCTGCGCGAGGAGCTCGCGGCGGCGGTGCCGTTCTCGACGCTCGCGGTCGAGACCGAGCGCGAGTCGCGCGACGGGACGGTGAAGACGCTCTTCCGCACCGCCGACGGGCACCCGGTCGAGGCGGTGCTGATGCGCTACCGCGACGGGCGGCGCTCGCTCTGTCTCTCCTCGCAGTCCGGCTGTCCGCTCACGTGCACGTTCTGCGCGACCGGGCAGATGGCGTTCGGGCGCAACCTGACCGCGTCCGAGATCCTCGACCAGGCGCTCCACTTCAGGCGGCTCACCGAGGTCGATCATGCGGTGTTCATGGGGATGGGCGAGCCGATGCTGAACCTCGACGAGGTGCTCGCGGCGGCGCGCCGGCTCCCGCAGCTCGGGATCACGTACCGGCGCACGACGATCTCGACCGTCGGCTGGCTGCCCGGGCTGAAGCGGTTCGTGGACGAGGTGGACGAGCCGATCCGGCTGGCGCTCTCGCTCCACGCGCCCGACGACCGGCTCCGCTCGAGCCTCATGCCCGTGAACGAGCGCTACCCCCTCGCCGCGGTGCTCGCCGAGTGCCGCCGCCACGCCGCGACGACGCGGCGGCGCGTCTTTGTCGAGTACGTGCTGCTCGCCGGGGTCAACGACTCGGTCGAGCAGGCCCGCGCGCTCGCGGCGCTGCTCGGGCCGGAGGACTTCAAGGTCAACCTGATCCCGTACAACCCGACCGGCATGTACGACGGCTCGCCGCGAGAGCGGATCGCCGCCTTCAAGGCGCAACTCGACCGCGCACGCATCCCGGCGACGGTGCGCCTGACGCGCGGCCGCGACATCGAGGCCGCGTGCGGGCAGCTCGCGTCCGCGCCGAAGGCACGGGCGCGGGCCGCCGCCTCTCCCCTCCCCTAGCCGGAGCCGAACACCGGAATCCGGGGAGCGTCGTCGTGCCCGAACACCGGATCGTCGGGCTCGGGGCCGACGCCGAACACCGGATCGTCGGGCTCGGGGCCGACGCCGAACACCGGATCGTCGGGCTCGGGGCCGACGCCGAAGACCGGTGTCCTCGGACCGGAATCGATGCCGAAGACCGGGGAATCGATCAGCGTGTTCCCAGCCATTTTTCCTTTCCTTCCGTGTCTACGGCCGGTATCGCGCCCGTCCCCGCGCCGCCCATCGGGACATCCACCGATGCTCCACGCACCCTCGCCTCCGGTCTAGGCGGCCGAGGCGACGACCGCCTCCCGCGGGCCGAGCTCGAGCCCACCGCTCACGACCTCGCCGTCGCGGGCGCGGGCGGTGCAGAGGAGGATCGCGCCCTCGACACCGTCGATCCGCGCCGGCTCGTCGCCGAGGTTCAGCGCGACGAGCGCGCCGCCCTCGCGCAGGAACGCCCAGACCCCCGGCGGCGCGTCGAGCGGTTGGTACGCGCCCGTGAGCAGCCCGCGGTGGCGGCGCAGCGCGATCAGGTCGCGCGTCAACGTCAGGATCGATCCGGGATCCTCGCGCTGGCCGGCGACGTTGCGGCCGGTCGGCCCGATCGGCAGCCACGGCTCCACGCCCGGCACGGTGAAGCCCGCGCCCTCCTCGTCCCGCCAGACCATCGGCGTCCGGCACGGGTCGCGGCCCGCCATGTCGCGCTCCCGCTCCGGCGGAACCTCGACCGCCTCCAAGCCGATCTCGTCGCCCTGGTAGAGGATCGCGGCGCCGCGGAGCGAGAGCAGCCCGACGAGCGCGCACCTCGCCAGCCGCTCGTCGCCTCCGCACCAGCGGGTGGCGAACCGGGGGTGGTCGTGGCTCGATGCGTGCCAGACCGGGGTCGCGCCATCCGGCATGAGCGCCTCCGTGCGCGCCACGACGCCCGCCAGCGCTTCCGCCGCGAACGGCGCGTGCAGGAACAGGAAGTTCATGCACAGGTGCAGCCCGTCCGGGGCGAGGTACTGCATCAGCTCGTCGAGCTCCGTCATGTAGGTCTCGCCCAGGAGCACCGCCTCCGGCGCCGCCGCGTCCGTCAGGCGCCGCCAGCGCCGGTGCACGTCCACGCTCTCCGGCAAGCCGAAGTTGTACTTCGGCCACTGGCCGACCCGCGCCCACTCGGGCGATTCGGTCGGGCGCGCGGGCGGGTTGTCGCGCAGCGCCGGATCCTTGACGAGCGCGTGGGCGACGTCGATCCGGAAGCCCGCGACGCCCCGCTCGAGCCAGAAGCGGAGGATCGCGTCGAACGCCTCGCGCACCTCCTCGTTCCACCAGTCGAGATCCGGCTGCTCGGGGAGGAAGTTGTGCAGGTAGTACTGCCCGCTCTCCCCGTCGAGCGTCCACGCCGGGCCGCCGAACACCGCGAGCCAGTTGTTCGGCGGCGAGCCGTCGGGCTTCGGGTCGTGCCACACGTACCAGTCGCGGCGCGCGGGGTCGGAGAACCACGGGTGGCGGTCGCTCGTGTGGTTCGGGACGAGGTCGAGCAGGACGCGGATGTGCCGGCGGCGCGCCTCGGCTATCAGCCGCTCGAGATCGGCGAGCGTGCCGAGGTCGGGATGGACGCCGAGGTAGTCGGAGACGTCGTAGCCCCAGTCCGCATTCGGCGACGGAAAGGTGGGACCGAGCCAGAGCGCGTCGACGCCGAGCCACTCGAGATGATCGAGCCGCGAGGTGATCCCAGGCAGGTCGCCGATCCCGTCGCCGTCCGAGTCGGCGTACGACCTCGGGTATACCTGGTAGATCACCGCTCGCTCCCACCACCGGCCCGGCATCGGTCCGGAGCCTACGCCACGCGGGCGGCGCTCTCCGGGCATGGACGGCTACTTCGCCGACACCGCTGCGGTGCGCCTGATCGCGCGCGAGTCCGTGCTCATGCTCGGCGGGCCTCGCGCGCTCCTGATGCAGGCCGCCCACCCGCTCGTGGCGGCGGGCATCGTCGACCACTCGCACTACCGCGAGGATCCCTGGCGCCGGCTCGCCCGGACGATGGCGGCGCTGTACACGATCGTCCTCGGCACCCGCGAGCAGGCCGACCGGATCGGCGCCATCACCCGCTCCGTGCACGGGCACGTGCGCGGCGAGCGCGCAGGGCGGCCGTACTCGGCGGACGACCCGGAGCTGATGCTCTGGGTGCACTCGACGCTCGTGGACACCGCCCTCGCGATGTACGACACGTACGTCGGACGGGTCGCGCCGGCCGTCGCCGAGGAGTTCTACGCGGAGATGCAGGTGGTCGCCACCGTCTTCGGCGTGCCCGAGGACGTCCACCCGCCCACGCTCGCGGACTTCCGCGCCTACCAGCGGAGGATGCTCGCCACCGAGGTGCGCGTCGGCGCCGACGCGCGCGCCGTCGCGGAGACGGTTCTCCGGCCGCCGGTGCCGCTGCCGCTGCGGCCCGCGCTGCGGGCGCTCGCGCTGCAGAGCGCGGGCACGCTGCCACGCGAGCTCCGCGAGCAGTACGGGCTGCGCTGGAGCGCCGCCGACCGCGCCGCGCTCTTCGCCTCGTCTCGCTCCGCGCGGCGGCTCGTCCGGCTGGTGCCGGCGGCGCTGCGACGCACCGAGCGCCTGCCGCTGCGCCTGCTGGCGGCGTTCGCGGGGCTTCACTAGACCGGAGCGCGCAGCCGGTCGCGGTTCTCCCAGGCGTGCACGACCGCGGCCGTGAGCAGCGTCGCGTCGCCGGCGACGATCGCGACGTCCGCGAGGTTGAAGGCGTAGCCGCCGTGCACGATCGGGTCGGGCACGCCGGCGCTCCACGCGAGCGCGGAGGCGAGCGTCCCGAACGCGCCGCCGGCCGCGATCCCGGCGCCGAGCGCCATGGCGGACGAGGGCACGCGCGGCGCGAGCGCGAGCACGGCCGCGCCGAGCAGAGCGGCGAGCGCGAGCACCGCGCCGGAGCGCGGGTGGAAGTAGTCGGATCGAACGGCCGCCTTGTCGGCGAGGTCGAGCGCGAGCACGACGAGGGCCGCCGCGAGAGCCAGGCGCCGGCGCGACCGGACCGCGTCCATCTAGGCGCCTTTCGGCGCCTCCGCTGCGACCGGCGGCTGCTCCACCTCTGCTGCAGGATGCTGCTCGAAGCCGTACGTCACGATCGGATTCTTCGCCGCGCGCACCTCGTCGAGCCGCTTCACGGGCCGCGAGTGCGGCGCCTCCTTCAGCAGCTCCGGGCTCTCGGCCGCCTCGCGCGCGATCGCGAGCATCGCCTCGCAGAACGCGTCGAGGGTCTCCTTCGTCTCCGTCTCCGTCGGCTCGATCATCAGCGCCTCCGGGACGATCAGCGGGAAGTAGATCGTCGGCGGATGGAAGCCGTAGTCCATCAGCCGCTTCGCGACGTCGAGCGCCGTGACCCCGTGGTCGCGCTTGAGGTTTCGCGCGGAGAGCACGAACTCGTGCATGCAGAGCCGGTCGAACGGGAGCTCGTAGGCCTCTTTCAGGCGCGCGAGCACGTAGTTCGCGTTCAGCACGGCGGCCTCGGACATCTCGCGCAGGCGCGGCCCGTACGTGCGGATGAAGGCGTAGGAGCGGACGAAGACGCCGAACGGGCCGGTGAAGCCGCGCACCTTCCCGATCGTCTTCGGCCGGTCGAAGTCGAGCCCGAAGCCGCCGTCCTCGCGACGGATCACCGCCGGTACCGGCAGGAACGGCTCGAGGATGTCGCGCACCGCGATCGGCCCGCCGCCCGGCCCGCCGCCGCCGTGCGGCTGCGCGAACGTCTTGTGCAGGTTGATGTGGACGATGTCGAAGCCCATGTCGCCCGGGCGCGAGATCCCGCAGACGGCGTTGAGATTCGCGCCGTCGTAGTACATGAGCGCACCGGCGCCGTGGAAGATCCGCTCGATCTGCTCGATGTTCTCGTCGAAGAGGCCGAGCGTGGACGGGTTCGTCAGCATCAGCGCCGCCGTGTGCTCGTCGACCTTGCCGCGGAGGTCGTCGAGGTCGATGTTCCCGCGCGGGTCGGTCCTCACCGGCGTCAGCTCGAAGCCCGCCATCGTCACCGAGGCCGGGTTCGTCCCGTGCGCGGTGTCGGGGATCACGACCTTGCGCCGTTGCGCGCTCTCGCCGCGGCCGGCGAAGTAGGCGCGGACGAGCATCAGGCCCGTCAGCTCGCCCTGCGACCCCGCTGCAGGCTGGAGCGAGACGGCGTGCAGGCCGGTCACCTCGGCGAGGATCTCCTGCAGCCGCCACATCAGCTCGAGCGCGCCCTGCGCGCCGTCCTCCTCCTGGAGCGGGTGCAGGTTGGCGAACCCGGGCAGCGTCACGAGCCGCTCGTTGACGCGCGGGTTGTACTTCATCGTGCAGGAGCCGAGCGGGTAGAAGCCCGTGTCGACGCCGAAGTTGCGCGTCGAGAGCTCGGTGAAGTGGCGTATCAGCTCGAACTCGGGTACCTCGGGCAGCCGCGGCGGCTCGCTGCGGCGGAGCTCCTCCGGCACCTCGGGCGCCGGCAGCCCCTCGGGGCGCGGAATCGACGAGGCGCGCCGCCCCGGCTGCGAGCGCTCGTAGATCAGCTTCATCCCGTGACCTCCGCGAGCACGTCCGCGAGCCGGTCGATCTCCGCCGGCGTCCGCTTCTCGGTGACGGCCACGAGCAGCACGTCGTCCATCCCCTCGTAGTCGCGGCCGAGCGCGTACCCGGGGTTGACGCCGAGCTCGCGCGCGTCCCGGATCACGTCGCGCGCGTTCCGTCCGGCCCGGACGGCAAACTCCTTGAACGTTGTCCGCTCTGGAAACATCGGCTCGAGTCCCGCCCGCTCCCGCAGCTGCTGCTTCGCGTACGCGGCGAGCGACAGGCAGGTCTCCCCCACGTCTCGCAGGCCCTGCGGCCCGAGCCACGTGAGGTAGACGAGCCCGCCCAGGGCGAGGAGCGTCTGGTTCGTGGTGATGTTCGAGGTGGCCTTCTCCCGCCGGATGTGCTGTTCCCGGGTCTGCAGGGTGAGCACATAGCCGCGCTCGCCCGCGGCGTCTACCGTCTCGCCGACGATCCGCCCCGGCATGCGTCGGATGAATTCCCGGCGTGCCGAGAGGAAGCCGTAGTGGGGACCGCCGAACGAGGGGAAGTTGCCCGCCGCCTGCCCCTCGCCGAGCGCGATCGCGGCGCCGTAGCGTCCCGGCGCCTCGAGCACCCCCAGGGACAGCGGATCGACGTGCGCGACCGGGAGGGCTCCCGCGTCGTTCGCCGCTCTGGCGAGCTCCGGGGCCGGCTCGAGACAGCCGAAGAAGTTCGGCTGCTGGAAGATCACGGCCGCGGCGTCCTCCGCCGCCGCACGCAGCTCGTCGGGATCCGTCGTCCCACCGCGGTGCGGCACCTCGACGACCTCGAGTCCGAACCCCGGCGCGTACGTCTTCACGACCTGGCGCACCTGCGGGTTCGTCGCCTCCGTGACGACGATCTTCGCCCGCCCGGTCGCGTGCTTCGCGACATAGCAGGCATCCGCGGTGACCGTCGCGCCGTCGTAGCCCGAGGCGTTGGAGACGTCCATGCCCGTGAGCTCGCAGATCGCGGTCTGGTACTCGAAGATCGACTGGAGCACGCCCTGGCTCATCTCGGGCTGGTACGGCGTGTAGGCCGTGAGGAACTCGCCGCGCTGGAGCACCGCGTCGACGACGGCCGGCACGTAGTGGTCGTAGACCCCCGCGCCGAGGAAGGACAGCTCCTGCGTCGTGTCCGCGTTGCGCGCCGCCAGCTCTTCGAGGTGTCTCGACAGCTCCTGCTCGGAGAGCGCCGGCTCGAGGTCGAGCTCGCGGCCGAGGCGCATCGGGGTCGGGATGTCGCGGAAGAGATCCTCGACCGACGAGGCGCCGACCGTCCGGAGCATCTCCTCCCGGTCCGAGTCGGTGAGCGCGAGGTACGGGTGCGTCACTGCTCGGCCAGGACCTGCTTGTACGCCGCGAGGTCGAGCAGCGCATCGACCTCGGACGAGTCGGACATGCGAATCCGGATCAGCCAGCCGGCGGTGTAGGGATCCTCGTTGACGGTCTCGGGCGCGTCGACGACCTGCTGGTTCACCTCCAGCACCTCGCCGGAGAGCGGCGCGATCACGTCGGACACGGCCTTCACCGACTCGACCTCGCCGTAGGAGTCGTCCTTCGCGACGGTGGCCCCGGCCTCGGGCGGCTCGAAGTGGACGAGCTCACCGAGCGCGTCCTGGGCGAACCAGGTGATCCCGAGCACGGCCTCGTCGCCCTCGATGCGGGCCCAGTCGTGCTCGGAGTGGTACTTCAGGTCGTCGGGGTACGTCTCGGCGGCGGCCACTCAACCCTCCCTCTCGTAGATGGGCTTCTTCACGATCCGCGCGACGCGCGGCTTCCCGCGAACGTCGATCGTCAGCTTGGTGCCGGCGTCGGAGGCGCCGGACGGGACGTAGCCCATGCCGATGCCGGCGTCGAGCATCGGCGAGTGCGACCCCGAGGTCACCTCTCCGCCACCCTCGATCTGCATCCCGTGGCGCGGGATCGCCCGCTCCTCCATCACGAACGCCACGAGCTTCCGCTCGGAACCCTGCTCCCTGATCCGGCGCAGCGCCTCGACGCCGGTGAACTCCTTGGCGAGCGCGCAGGTCCAGCCGAGCCCCGCGGCGAGCGGATCCGTCTCCGGCGAGATGTCGTTGCCGTGCAGCGGGTAGCAGACCTCGAGGCGCAGCGTGTCGCGGGCGCCGAGCCCGCAGGGGACGACGCCGCGGGCGAGGATCGAATCCCAGAGCCGGACCGCGTCCTCCGCCATGCAGAGCAGCTCGCAACCGTCCTCGCCGGTGTAGCCGGTGCGGTTGACCATCACCTCGACGCCGTCGATCTCTTCCTCGGCGAAGGTGAACGGCTTCGCCGGCGCGAGCCCGAGCCGCTCGATCGCGCGCGGGCCCTGAACGGCGAGCAGCGCGTACTCGTCGGAGACGTCGCGGACGTCGGAACCGGTCAGCTCGCGCTCCTTCAGCCACCGAAAGTCCTCCTGCCGGTTGGCTGCGTTGACGACGAGCAGGTAGCGGTGCTCGCCGAGCCGGTAGGCGATCAGGTCGTCGACGATCCCACCGTGCTCGTTCGTGAGCAGCGTGTACTGCGCCTGCCCGGGCCCGATCCGCTCGAGGTCGTTCGAGAGCAGCCCCTGGAGCAGCTCGTGCGCGCGCGGGCCCTCGACCTCGATCTCGCCCATGTGGGAGACGTCGAAGACTCCCGCGTCGCCGCGCACCGCCCGGTGCTCCTGGATCACGCCCTCGTACTGGACGGGCATCTCCCAGCCGGCGAACGGCACCATGCGAGCGCCGAGTGCGACGTGCCGGTCGTGCAGCGGGGTGCGCTGGAGGATCTGCTCCATGGCCAGGGCCGATCCTAGACACTCACCCGGTCCCGGGACTCCGTGAAAAGCCGAACCCGCCCCGAAACGGAGCCGCCCCGGCGTCATCCGTGGATGGGCCGGGGCGGTGGACCGGGTCGTGGGGCTGACTCGTAATCGGTCAACCCTTTGAGGGCATCGGAGGTGTACCCCGCCGGAGCGGAAATCCAAACCTCAGGGTTTGCCGATCCGGCGCGGGTCAGTCGTCGCGCAGGAACGAGGGCACGTCGAGCGCCTCGTCGGGCATCTCGAAGCCGCCGCCGGGGATCGGCGCGGACGGGATCGGCGCCTCGCCGCCGGCCTCGCGCCGGCGCCGCCGACGCTGCCCGCCGAAGCCGGTTGCGATCACCGTCACCCGCACCTCGTCTCCGAGCGCGTCGTCGATCACGGCGCCGAAGATGATGTTCGCGTTCTGGTCGGCGGCGCTCGTCACGACCTCCGCAGCCTCGTTCACCTCGAACAGACCGATCTCGGGGCCGCCCGTGATGTTGAGGAGGATCCCCGTCGCGCCCTCGATGGACGCCTCGAGCAGCGGCGACGAGACCGCCGAGCGCGCGGCCTCGGCCGCGCGGTTCTCGCCGCGGCCGATCCCGATCCCCATCAGCGCCGAGCCGGCGTCGCGCATGATCGTGCGCACGTCGGCGAAATCGAGGTTCACGAGCCCGGGCACGGTGATCAGGTCGGTGATCCCCTGGACGCCCTGGCGGAGGATGTCGTCCGCCATCCGGAACGCGTCGACGACCGAGGTCTGCTTCTCGACGACCTGGAGCAGCCGGTCGTTCTCGATCACGATCAGGGTGTCCACGCGATCGCGCAGGTTCTCGACCCCCTGCTCCGCCGCCTGCGCGCGCTTCCGGCCCTCGAACCCGAACGGCCGCGTCACGACGCCCACGGTGAGTGCCTCGAGCTCGCGGCCGAGCTCGGCGACGATCGGCGCACCGCCGGTTCCGGTGCCGCCGCCCTCGCCGGCGGTGACGAAGATCATGTCGGCGCCCTTCAGCGCCTCTTTCAGCTCGTCGCGGCTCTCCTGAGCGGCGGCATGTCCGACCACCGGGTCCGCGCCCGGCGCCCAGCCCGCGCGTCGCCTTCGACCCGATGTGGACCTTCACGTCGGCGTCGCACATCATCAGCGCCTGCGCGTCCGTGTTGACGGCGATGAACTCGACGCCGGAGAGGCCGGCGTCCACCATCCGGTTGACGGCGTTCGTGCCGCCGCCGCCCACACCGGCGACCTTGATCACGGCAAGGTAGTTGCCCGACTGGTCGCGCATGCTCATGAGGCCGGTACCTGAACCTTCGGTCGAGGATTGGGGCGCAAAGCGGCCGTTCGCGCCGCAGGGTACGTGCGACGTATCTCGCTGTCAATCGGAGATTCACCGTTCATACTCTCAACCTCCACCTGAGACTTGAGGGTTATCCCCGGCCACGGGCCTTCCCGGGGCGGCCACGTCGAGATACGCGGTGCCCGCCGGGAGCATCGAGAGCGCGCGGCGCGCGACGGCGAGCTTGAGCCGCACGTCCGTGGGCGCGCCGAGGCGAAGCTCGAGCCCGGAGCGGAGACGGAAGACGAGGACGTCGTGCGCGAAGGAGGCGCTACGGATCGCAGCCGGGAAGCGGTCCGCGCGCGCGAGCGCGCGTGCCGCCGCGCCACCGTCGGCGTCCGGCAGGATCTCCCCCGCGGCGAACTCCGTCCGCGTCGGCACCCAGATCCGCGGCAGTGCAGACTCGGCCCGGCGCTCAGCCCGGCCGACGACCCGTCCGCGAGCGGAGACGAGCCACGACTCCTTGCCGCGCCGGAGCATCGCCGCGATCCGCTCCGGAACGACGGCGACCCGGAGCGTGTGCGGGAAGGCCCGGTCGTACCGTGCGCTCACCACGGTCGGCAGCGACTCCGCCCGCCGCTCGACCCAGCTCCCGTCGACCCCGACGAGGCTCTCACCCAGCAGCGGCGCGAGCGCGTGCTCCACCTGCGCGCGCACGTCGGGCGGCGCCCCGGTGACCTCGACGTGCGCGATCGCAAACGCGGACGTCTGGCGGGCGAGCCCGTAGGCCGTTCCGCCGACCGCGAGCAGCGCCAGCCCGAGGAGCAGCGAGCGGCGGGACGGCAGGAAGCGGCCCCGGGCGGTCTTCGCGCTCGCCGCCCGCGGGAACGGCACCACGGCCGTGTGGGCTCGCGGCTGCTGAGGTCGTCGCTTCGCGGCCACCGCCTCACGTTCGCCGCGCGCGGGGCCGCTCCTACCCACCCGCGGCGCCCGGCCCCACGTGCCCCCAAGGGGTTCGGAGACCCCCTGCAGTCACGGTATCGCCAAATCCGTCACGGGAGGGTCGCGGCTCGGCGACGGAAACGTGGAGTCCCCGCGCGCTCGGGCCACAGCCGCGACGCGGTCGCGCTCAGAGCGGCGGCAGCTCGACGTCGCCGAGGAACTCGACCTCGTGGCGGAGCTCGACGCCGAACTGCTCGTGAGCCCGGCGGCGCGCCTCCACCATCAGGGCGATCGCGTCCGCGCTCCTCGCGCCGTCGGCGTTCTCGATGAAGTTCGCGTGCTTCGGCGAGATCTGGGCGCCGCCGATCCGGTGGCCCTTCAGGCCGCAGGCCTCGAGCATCCGCCCCGCGCTGAGCTCGTGCTCGGGATTCTTGAAGACGCTGCCGAAGGTGCGCCGGTTCGTCGGCTGGGCCTCCTTGCGGCGTGCGTTGAGCTCGCGCACCTCCGTCTTGATCTCGTCGCCGGGGCGCGGGTGCAGGCGCAGCTCGGCCCGCACGACCACCTGGCCGTGCCGCAGCCCGGAGTGGCGGTACGAGAGCCCGAGCTCCCCGGGAGTCAGCCAGCCGCTCCCGTCCGCGGTGGCGACGAGGGCGCGCCCGAGCACCTGCGAGAAGTCGCCGCCGTAGGCGCCCGCGTTCATCCAGACGCCGCCGCCGATCGTCCCGGGGATCGCGCACGCGAACTCGAAGCCGCCCAGGCCGGCCGCTCGCGCCCGGTGCAGGCACACCGCGTTTGCCGCCCCGCCGCCCGCGCGCAGGACGTGCTCGCCCTCAGCGGCCTCGACCGCGGCGAGCTCGCCGCCGAGCCTGAGCACGAGCGCCTCCAGGCCCTCGTCGGCGACGAGCAGGTTCGAGCCGAGCCCGACCACCGCGACCGGCAGCCCCTCGCCGGCCGCCCAGCGCAGCAGCTCCTCCAGCTCCGCCTCCGACTCGGGGCGCGCGAACGCGCGCGCCGGCCCGCCCGTGCCGAGCGTCGTGAAGCCGCGAGAGCTCGACTCCCTCCTCGATCCTCATCGCAGCTCCTCGAGCAGCATCGGCCCGGCGCGCTCCACGTCGCCCGCGCCGAGCGTGATCACGGTGTCGCCCGGCCGGCTCCAGCCGGCGACGAGGCGTGCCGCGTCCTCGAGCGAGGGCGACCAGCCGAGCCGCATCCCCGGCCGCACCCGTGCCAGCTCGTCCACCACGAGCCGACCGCTCACGCCCGGAAGCGGCTCCTCCCGCGCCGGGTAGATCTCCGTCACGCAGACCGCGTCGGCCGCCGCCAGCGCGACCGCGAACCCGTGCGCGAGGTGCAGCGTCCGCGAGTACAGGTGCGGCTGGAAGAGCGCCACCAGGCGACCCTCGCCGCGCGCGGCGGCCAGGTCGGCGGCGAGCTCCGCCGGATGGTGCGCGTAGCTGTCGAGCACGACCACGCCCCCCGCCTCGCCCTTGCGCTCGAGCCGCCGCCCCGCGCCCCGGAACTCGACGATCGCCCGCTCCGCGTCGGCCCGCGGCACGCCCGCGAGCTCGAGCGCCGCGAGCGCTGCTGCGGCGTTGCGCCGGTTGTGCTCCCCGGGCACGCGCGAGCTCCAGACCGACGGGCTCCAGCTCCTCGGCCCGCACCACCTGGGGCACGTGCGCGAGCCACTCCTCGAACAGCGCCTCCACCTCCGCCTTCGAGCGGAAGGTCGTGTGATGGTCGAGGTCGACGTTGAGCAGCACCGCGATCTCCGGTCGCAGCGCCGCGACCGAGCGGTCGGACTCGTCGCCCTCGACGACGAGCCAGCCCTCGCCCGGCGGCGGCGTTGCCGCCGAGCTGCTGCGACCTCGCCGCCGATCAGGAAGGCGGGGTCGAGGCCGAGCCGGTCGAGGCAGAAGGCGATCATCGCGCTCGTCGTCGTCTTCCCGTGCGCGCCGGCGACGACGATCGACCGGCGCAGCGAGACGAGCTCCGCGAGCAGGTCGGCGCGCGGCCGCCCTTCGACGCGGCCCGCGAACGCCGTCGACACGTAGACCTCCGCTCCCGCGGGCGGCGGCGGCGGCTCGGCAGAGATCGTCACCTCCACCCCGGAGAGGTGTCCCAGGTACGGCGTCTCCACGCGGTCCCATCCGGAGACCTCGGCCCCCCACGCCCGCGCGAGCAGCGCGTACGCGCTCATGCCGGCGCCGCCGATCCCGGCGAGCCAGAGGCGCCTACCGGCGAGCGGCTGCGAGGGAGACGATCCCATCCGCGATCTCCTCCGCTGCGTCGGGCTTGGCGCTCGCGCGCATCGCGTCGGCCATGCGCGCGAGCCGGCCGGGGTCGGCGATCAGCTCCGCCGCGAGCGCCGGCACGCGCGCGACCTCGGCCTCCGGGACGACGACGGCGCCGCCCGCGCGCTCGAACCAGCGGGCGTTCTTCTCCTGATGGCCGCCGGTGGCGAAGTCGCCGGGCACGAGCACCGCCGGCAGCCCGGCGGCGGCGAGCTCCCAGACGGACCCGCCGGCGCGGGCGACGGCGAGGTCGGCGGCGCCGTAGGCGAGGCCGATCTCCTCGACGAAGGGGAGCAACACGTAGTCCGGCCTGGAGACGCGGCGGCGCAGGGCCTCGTAGTCGCGCTCACCGCTCAGGTGGAGCACCGCCGGCCCCTGAGCGCCCCAGGCCTCGACTGCGAGGTCGTTGAGCACCCACGCGCCGAGCGAGCCGCCGAAGACGAGCACGACCGGTCCGTCCGCCGCGAGCCCGAGCCGATCGCGCGCCTCCGCGCGCGGCGCGGCGCGCGACGCCTCGGGCACCGGCCTGCCGACCACGCGGTACTTGCCGCCGGAACGCCCGTCCACCGGCAGGGCGAGGAACACGCGCCGCGCGAACGGCGCCGCGAGCCGGTTGGCGAGCCCGAGGTGCGCGTCCGCCTCCGTCAGCGCCGCGGGGATCCCGCGCAGCCGCGCGGCGAGCACCATCGGCCCGGCCACGTAGCCGCCTCCGCCGAGCACGACGTCCGGTCGCCTCCGCTCGAGGATCCGCGCGCAGACCGCGGGCGCCGCCGCCGCGCGCACGAGCGCGCGCACGAGCCCCGGCCCGGGCCGCCGCGGGAAGCCGGCGATCCGGAACGCGTCGAACTCGTAGCCGCGCTCAGGAACGAGCTGCGCCTCGACGCGATCCGGCGACCCGGCGAACGTCACCGCCACGCCGCGGGCGCTCAGCGCCTCCGCGACCGCCAGCGCCGGCGCGACGTGTCCGACCGTCCCGCCGGTCGCGATCAGGCACCGAAGCTGTCGCCGTTCGTCCATGACCACGAGCGATGTTAAGGAGGATTCCCACCGACGCGAGCCCGACAACGAGGCTCGAGCCGCCGTAGGAGACGAATGGGAGCGGAATTCCGGTCAGCGGCGCGAGCCCGAGCACCGCGGCGAGGTTGATCGTCGCCTGCCCGCAGACGAGCGCCGTGATCCCCGCCGCGAGCCGTTTCCCGAACGGATCGCGGCAGCCGAGGGCGATGCGCAGCCCCGCGTAGGCGAAGGCGCAGTAGCCGGCGATCAGCACCGCGGCGCCGACGAGCCCGAGCTCCTCGCCGATGACCGCGAAGATCATGTCGGTGTGCGCCTCGGGCAGGTAGTGGATCTTGCCGAGCCCCTGGCCGAGCCCGCGCCCGAAGACGCCGCCCGAGCCGAGGCTGATCAGCGCCTGCACGTTCTGGAGCCCCGCGCTCGTCGGGTCTTTCCACGGGTCGAGGAAGATCAGCAGCCGCTCGCGGCGGTACGGCGACGCCCAGGCGCGAGCAGGCGAGGGTGAACACGATCCCGTAGGCGCCGGCGAGCGTCGGCAGGCGCGTCCCGGCGACGAGCAGCATCGCGCCCGAGCATCACGACGATCGAGATCACCGTGCCCAGGTCCGGCTCGACGAGAACAGCGCGCAGAAGATGCCGACCACGAGCCCGATCGGGCGGGCGAGGTCGCGCAACGTCTGCGGCGGCGGTGTCCGGGCGAGGTATGCGGCGGGCCAGACGAGCAGCGCGAGCTTCGCCAGCTCGGAGGGCTGGAAGGTCGCGGGGCCGACGACGATCCAGCGCCGCGCGCCCTTGATCCGCTCGCCGACGGCGAGGACGGCAACGCAGAGGACGAGGGCGGTGAGGACGAGCCCCGGCGCGAGCGCGCGCAGGCGGCGGAAGTCGGTGCGGGCCGCCGCGATCATCAGCGCGAAGCCGACGAGCGCGTAGATGCCCTGGCGCTCGAGGTAGCCGACCGGGTTCCCGTTGCCGAGCGCCGCCGAGGCGGAGGTGGCGCTGTAGACCATCACGAGCCCGAAGAGGACGAGCGCCACCGTCACGAGCACGAGCAGGTTCCACTCGAGCTGCGACCGGCGGGCGCGGCCGCTCACGCGAGCTCCTCGACCAGCTGCCGGAAGGCGTCGCCCCGGTGCTCGAAGTTCTCGAACTGGTCGAAGCTCGCGCAAGCCGGCGAGAGGAGGACGACGTCGCCGGGCTGCGCGTCGGCGGCGGCGCGGACGACCGCGGTCGCGAGGTCGCCCGCGCGGACGTAGCCGCGCCCGGCCGCGTCGAGCGCCGCGCGAGCTCGTCGGTGGCGGCGCCGATCAGGTAGATCGAGCGACCGTCCGCCGGCAGGTCGCGCGCGAAGGGCGCGAAGTCCTCGCCCTTGAGCGAGCCGCCGAGGATCAGGCGGAGCGGAGCGTCGCCGTAGGCGGCGACGCCGCGGCGGGCGGCGGCGGTGTTCGTCGCCTTCGAGTCGTTGACCCAGCGGACGCCGTGGAGCTCCCGCACGAGCTCGAGCCGGTGCGGGACGCCGGGGAAGGTGCGCAGCGCCTCGGCGATCGCGTCGTCCGCCGACGCCCGGCGGCGCGCGCGGCGGCGGTTGCGGCGGCGGCGTTCTCGCGGTTGTGCTCGCCGGGCATGCGCGGCTCGGCGGGCAGCGGGTCGTCGGCGGAGAACTCGATCCCGTCGAGGCCGAACCCGCGCGGGACGACGCCGCGCCCGGGCGCGCTCGAAGATGCGGAGCTTCGCCTCGCGGTAGGCGTCGAAGGTGCCGTGCCGGTCGAGGTGGTCGGGCTCGAGGTTGAGCAGCACGGCGACGTCGCAGGCGAGCGTGTGGACGTCCTCGAGCTGGAAGCTCGACAGCTCGCAGACGAGCCACGAGCCGGGCTCGGCCTCCTCGGCGGCGTCGGTGAGCGCGCGGCCGACGTTGCCGGCGACCTCGACCGGCGCGGCCGGCGGCGCGCAGGATCGCGCCGAGCAGCTCCGTCGTCGTCGTCTTGCCGTTCGTGCCGGTGACGCCGATCGAGCGGGCGCCGCGCCGAGCAGGCGGTAGCCGAGCTCGACCTCGCTCCAGAGCGGGATCCCGCGCGTGCGCGCCGGCCGCGACGAGCGGCGACTCCGCCGGGACGCCCGGGCTCTTGACGACGAGATCCACCCCCTCCAGCAGCGATTCCTCCTCCGATCCGAGACGGAGTTCGACGCCGGCGGCAGCGAGCCTGCCCGGATCGGCGTCCGGCGAGCGGTCGGCGGCGACCACCGCGACCCCGCGGCGCGCGAGCGCGAGCGCCGCCGCGCGGCCGGAACGCGCGAGCCCGAGCACGAGCACGCTCCGCGGCAGCCATTCGGGCCGTGCCTCTTCGGGACGTGTCCCGCTCATCGGCGAACGCCTCCCCCCATGGGGGGCGCGAGGGCCCCTGCGGACAGCGTACGGGCGCAGGCGTGCCGAGGGTGTGGAGGCTTCGACGCGGATGGCTACAGTTCGGCGCCGAGGCGCCGCATCCTCACGCCTTGCGCGCGCGAGCCCAGGCGACCGGGCGGAGGAGCGTGAGCGTCGTCCCGGCGAGACCCTTCAGGTGACCGACGAGGCGCTCGACCTCGTCGGGCGCGAACGCCGCCTGCCAGCGCTGCCTCAGCGAGAGCTCGCCGGCGGCCTCGATCGCGTCGAGCCGGACGTCGGCGGTTCGCTCGTCCACCTGCCACCGCGTCTCGCCCGGATCGAGCTCGACCTCGACATCGAGGAAGCCGGCGTCGCGCAGCGCCCGCGCGAGCTCCTCGTCGTCCAGCCGCATCAGCGGCGTCGCGGCCGCGTAGGCGTCCCATTCGGCCTGCACCCGCCCGGCGAGCTCCGCCCCGAGCGGCGACCAGTCGACCGTCGTGGCAAGGTCCGTTCCTTCCGGTTCACCGGCTCGGAGAGCGACACCCGCCCACCCGGCCGCAGCACCCGGTGCATCTCCCGCGCGGCGCGCGCGACGTCGTCCACGTGCACCAGCACCGAGCGGGTCACGCACGCGTCCACGGACGCGTCCGGCAGCGGCAGCACCGACGCGTCGCCGACCTCGTACATCGACCCCCGACGCGCCCGATCTCGTGCGCGTCGCGCAGCAGCTCCTCGAGCGCGTCCACGGACGGGTCGACCGCGTACACCCAGCCGTCTCCGATCCGCTCGTGCGCGCCGAACGTCAGCAGGCCGGTCCCCGCGCCCAGGTCGAGCACGTCGTCGCCGGGACGCAGCTCCGCCGCGTCGAGCACCCGGTCGCGCGTCTCCGCGAGCGTGCGCAGCGCCTCCTCGCGCTCCTCCTCCGAGAGGCCGGCGAAGCGCGTGTGCACGAGCCAGTCGGCCCAGCCGTCGCCCGCGTCGCTCACCGTTGCGCGAAGTAGTAGCGGTAGTAGAGCGCGAAGCCGGCCGCGCAGAGAATCCCCGCCACGATCCAGAAGCGGACCATGATCTTCGTCTCCGACCAGGCCTTCATCTCGAAGTGGTGGTGGATCGGGGTCATCAGGAACACACGTCGTCCCAGGTACTTGAAGGTGAAGACCTGGATCATCACCGAGAGCGCCTCGATCACGAAGATGCCGCCGATCAGGAGCAGCAGCAGCTCGACCTTCATCATGATCGCGAAGGTCGCGATCGCGCCGCCGAAGGCCATCGAGCCCGTGTCGCCCATGAACACCTCGGCGGGGAAGGCGTTGTACCAGAGGAACCCGACCGCGGCCCCGATCAGCGCCGCGCCGATGATCGCGAGGTCGAGCTTCGTCAGGTTGCGGTGCGCGGGGTTCGGGCTCGAGCGGACGTACGAGACGACGTTCATCGCCGTGAACGTGAACAGGGCGATGATCCCCGTGCCGGCCGCGAGCCCGTCGACCCCGTCGGCGAGGTTCGTCCCGTTCGCCGCGCCGCCGATCACGAGGAACAGGAACGGGTACCAGAACCACGAGAGCGGCAACGTAGACGTCGACGACGGGCATGTAGACGTTCGTGCTCAGTCGCAGGTGGTAGGAGACGACGCCGACGATCACGCGGTCACGCCGGCGAGCAGGAGCATCTTCCAGCGGCCGGACAGGCCGAGCGAGCGCTTGTGCGTGAGCTTGATGAAGTCGTCGAGGAAGCCGATCGCGCCGCAGGCGAGCGTCGCGAACAGCACGGTCAGCGACTGGAGCCGGAAGTGGCTGACCGGGAGGAAGGCGACCGTCGCGGCGAAGAGGATCATCAGCCCGCCCATGGTCGGCGTGCCCTGCTTGACCGACGTGGTGCTGCGGGCCCTCCTCGCGGATCTGCTGGCCGAACTCGTTGCGGCGCAGGAACTCGATGAACTTCGGCCCGACGAGGATCGAGACGATCGAGCGCGACGAGCGCGGCGATCAGGACCCGGGTCACGCGGCGTCCTCCGCCGCGAGCGCGTCGGCCACGACCTCGAGCCCGACCGAGCGCGGGACGCCTTGACGAGGACGGCGTCGCCGGGCCGGACGAGCCGGCCCGCACAGCTCGACCGCCTCCGCGGCGGTCGCGACCCACTCGTCCGGGGCCGTAGTGGCGCGCGAGCTCGCCCGACGCCGAGCACGAGGTCGACGCCGTCCGCGCTCGCGTCCGATCTCCTCGTGGAAGCGAGCCGCGTCGGCGGCCCAGCTCGGCCATGTCGCCGAGGATCGCGACCGTTCGGCGGCCGCCGGCGCGCTCGCGCAGGTGCGCGAGCGCCGCGCGCATCGCGACCGGGTTCGCGTTCCAGGCGTCGTTGATCAGCAGCCCGCCGCCGGGCAGCTCCCGCTCCTGCGAGCGCCAGCGCGAGAAGACGACCTCGACCGGCTCCTCGGGCGGCGGCGACGCCGAGCGCAGCGCAGACCTCGAGCGCGGCCGCGGCGTTCGCGACCTGGTGGCGGGCCGCGAACGAGAAGACGACCTCGCGCCCGCGCGAAGCGGACGTGCGTGCGCCCGTCCCGGACCTCCGCCTCGGGCGGCGAGAAGCGGCGCACGTCGAGCCCGGCCGGCACGAACGGCTCCAGCTCGGGCGCGTCCTCGGGGAGCACGGCGACCGCGCCCTGCGGGCAGCTCGTCGAGCAGCTCGGCCTTCGCGCGGGCGATGTTCTCGAGCGTGCCGAGCAGCTCGAGGTGCACGGGCGCGATCGCGGTGATCACGCCGAGATCCGGCCGCGCGATCTCGGCGAGCGAGCGGATCTGCCCGGCGCCGCGCATCGCCATCTCGGTCACGACGACCTCGGTGTCCGGCTCGATCCGGCACAGCGTCAGCGGCAGGCCGATCTCGTTGTTGAAGCCCTCCTCCGCCGCGACCGTGCGCCGGTGCGGGCGCAGGAGCGCGGCGAGGATGTCCTTCGTCGACGTCTTGCCGACCGAGCCGGTGATCGCCACCACGCGAGCATCGCTGCGGGCGCGGACGGCACGGCCGAGCGCGGCGATGCGCCGCGTGCTCGTCGCCGGGCACGAGCGTCGCCGCGGCGCCGCGCGCGCGCGCGTCGTCGAGGTACGCCGACGCCGCCGCCGAGCGCGACGAAGAGGTCGCCCGGGCCGACCCGGCGCGAGTCGATCTCGACGCCCGTGACCGTCGCCGCCGTGGCCCTCGAGCCTGCCCAGCGCCGAGCGACCGCACCTCGTCGAGCGGGAGCGGGATCAGGCGCGCGCCCTCCAGCGCGCGCAGCGCGTCGCGTGCCGCCTCGCGGTCGTCGAAGGGGATCGTGCGGTCGGCGAACTCCTGGCCCTGCTCGGCGCCCTTGCCCGCGATCAGGACGACGTCGCCCGGGCGCGCCAGCTCGACGCGCGCGCACGATCGCCGCCGCGCGGTCGGGCTCGACCTCGACCCCGTCGCCCGCGCCGGCGACGATCTCGGCGATGATCGCGTCCGGATCCTCGCTGCGCGGGTTGTCGGAGGTGACGATCGCGAGGTCGGCGAGCTCGCGAGGCGAGCCGGCCCATCTGCGGCCGCTTGCCGCGGTCGCGGTCGCCGCCCGCGCCGAAGACGCAGATCACGCGGTTGCCGCCCGCGAGGTCGCGCGCCGCGTGCAGCACGTTCTCGAGCGCGCCCGGCTTGTGCGCGTAGTCGACGATCACGGCGAAGGGCTGCCCCTCGTCCACGGCTTCGAAGCGTCCCGGCACGCCGCGCACGGACTCGAGCCCGCGCCGGATCGCGTCGTCCTCGATCCCGAGCAGCCGGCGCCGCGGCGAGCGCGCCGAGCGCGTTCTCGACGTTGAAGCGCCCGCGCAGCCGCAGGTCGCCAGCCCTCGAGCGCGTCCGGGCCCGACAGCGGCATCCTCGGCGAAGCCGAAGGTCAGCGCCTCGGGCAGCTCCGCCGCGAGCCGCCGCCCGTACGCGTCGCCGACGTTGACCGCGGCCGGCGGACCGCCCTCGAGGAAGAGCCGCCGCTTCGCCTGGAAGTACGTCTCCATGTCGCCGTGGAAGTCGAGGTGGTCCTGGCTGAGGTTCGTGAAGACGAGCGCCGAGAAGCGCGTCCCGTCGAGCCGGTGCTGCACCGACGCGTGCGAGGACGCCTCCATCGCGCAGGAGCGGTCGCCGACGTCGAGCATCTCCCGGAACGTCCGCTGCAGGTCGATCGCCTCGGGCGTCGTGCGCACGACCGCGCGCCGCTCGCCCCCGACGCGCGCCTCGATCGTCCCCAGCAGCCCCGGGCGCCGCCCGCCGGCGGCGAGCACGGCGAAGAGCAGGAACGACGTCGTCGTCTTGCCGCTCGTCCCCGTCACGGCCGCCACCTCGAGCTCCGCGGTCGGATCCTCGAAGAAGGCGACGGCCGCAGGCGCCATCGCCGCGCGCGCGGCGGAGACGACGAGCTGGGGCACGGGCAGCGGCAGCGGCCGCTCGACGACGAGCGCGACGGCGCCGCGCTCGACCGCCTCGGCAGCGAAGTCGTGGCCGTCGGCGCGCCCGCCGGGGACGCAGAAGAAGACCGTGCCGGGCAGGACGGCGCGGGCGTCGTAGGCGAGGTCGCGCACGTCGACCGGAGCGCGCTCGAGCACCTCCGCCGGCCCGAGCGCTGCGACGAGGCGCTCCAGGTTCATCGCTCGGCGAGTCTACCGGTGCCCGCGTCCCCGGCCGCTAGTGGAGCGGCAGGTCGGGCGGAACCTCGAGGTACTGGAGGTCGAAGGCGGCGATCTGCGCGAACGCGGGCGCCGCGACGACGCCGCCGAAGATCGCGACGTGCGGCTCGTCGACGCTGACGAGCACGACGAGCCGCGGGTCGCGCGCCGGCACCATCCCGACGAACGTCGCCACGTACTTGCCCGGCATGTACGCCGTGCGGGCCCGGCTTCTGCGCGGTGCCGGTCTTGCCCGCGACCGTGTAGCCGGGGATCGCGGCGCGCCTGCGCGGTGCCGTGGTCGGAGACGACGCCCTTCAGCATCGTCAGCAGCTCGCGGTCGACCGCGGCGAGACGATCCGCCGCCGCTTCGGCTCGGGCGGCTGCTCGCCCTGCGACGTGGTCGACGAGGTGCGGCTGGATCCACGACGCCGCCGTTC
This sequence comes from uncultured Thermoleophilia bacterium, assembly GCA_963728095.1. Taxonomy (GTDB): domain Bacteria; phylum Actinomycetota; class Thermoleophilia; order Gaiellales; family Gaiellaceae; genus Palsa-739. Next base: position 344,457 of record CAVSIO010000002.1, read on the forward strand.
GCGATCGCCGCGTACACGGACGCGAGCTGGATCGCGCGTGACGGAGATGCCCTGGCCGATCGGGACGTTCCCGATCGTCGAGCCCGACCAGTACGACGGCAGCAGCCCGGGGCTCTCGCCCGGGAAGTCGATCCCGGTCTTCTCGCCGAAGCCGAAGCGGCCGATCCACTTCTCGAGCCGCGTCTCGCCGAGCAGCTTCTCGGCGATCGTGACCGCGCCGACGTTCGAGGAGTGCTGGAGGATCTGCGCGACGGTCAGTCGTCTCGGTGCCGCGCGGCTCCGCGTCGTGGATCGTGCGGTCGGCGACCTGGATCGAGTACGGCAGCGTGAACGGCCGTCTGCGGCGTGACGAGCCCCTCGGAGAGCGCGCCGCGCGACCGTCACGACCTTGAAGACCGAGCCCGGCTCGAAGACGTCGGTGACCGCGTGGTTCGCCTGGAGCCCCTTCGCCTCGGCGGCCGGGAAGCGGTTCGCGTCGTAGCCCGGCTCCATCGCCATCGCGAGCACGCCGCCGGTGCGCGGGTCGAGCACGATCGCGGTCGCGTCGCTTCGCGCCTGCCACTGGTGCGACGGTCTGCCGGAGCACCTGCTCGGCCTGCGCCTGGATCGTGTGGTCGAGCGTGAGGAAGACGTCGTGCCCGTTCGCGCGCGGGCCGCTCGTTCTGGACGTCGATCACGCGGCCGAGCGGGTCGCGCGACGACGGTCTCCTGCCCGGGCTGCCCGGCGAGCTGCGCCGTCGAGCGAGAACTCGAGCCCGGCAAGCCCCTGGTTGTCGACGCCCGCATAGCCGAGCACCGGCGCGGCGACCGAGCTGCTGCGGGTAGACGCGGCGCTCCTCGCGCGTAGAAGCGGAAGCCGGGCAGGCTCTTCTTCGCGAGCAGCGCTCGCCCTGTCGGCGGGCGCCTTGCGCGCGACGTAGACGAAGTGCGTGCCGCGGTCGGCGAGCGCGCCGAGCACGTCGCTTCGCGTTCAGGCCGAGGATGCGCGCGGCCGTCGCGCGCCTCGGCCGCGGGCGGGTCACCTCGTGCGGGTCGGCGTAGACCGTCGTCGCCTGCTCGCCGAGCGCGAGCGGCGAGCCGAGCCGGTCGAAGATCGTGCCGCGGCCGGCGGGCAGCACGACCGACATCTTCGTCTGCGCCTGCGCGCGTCGCGGCGAGCGACGCCGCGCGCACGGTCTGGATCCAGGCCGCGCGCGCGAGCAGCGCGGCGAAGGCGAGGAAGACCAGGAGCAGCAGCAGGCGGATGCGCGAGTTGACGACCCGCGTCACGGCGCCTACTTCTGGCCGAGGTCGATGTAGCTCGTGTCCGCCGCGGGTCGGCGGGCACGAGGCCGAGCTTGTGCGCGGCCGCCTCGATCCGCGGGGCGGCGCCGGCGGCCGAGACCTGGGAGGCGAGCGCCGCGTTCTCCGCCTGGAGCTGCGGCCTGCTGCTTGTCGAGCCGGTCGACCTGCATGTTCACGCGCAGAACGGCGACGTTCATGGCGACGACGCCGGTGAGCAGCAGCGCGAACGCGGCCATCCAGACGATCCCGCCCGTGACGCGCCGCCCGGAGCGTCCGCGGGCGCTTCCGCGCGGCTGCGCGGCGGGCCGCGGGCGCGGCCGCGGCGCGGGACGCGGCTCGGCAACGGCCGTCGGGGGCGAACCAGTCGAGCGCGGCCATCAGCTCGCACCGCCTTGATCGCTGCGCGGAGCCGGGCGGACGCGGAGCGCGGATTCGCGGCCACCTCGGCCTCGCCGGGCCGGATCGGCCGCCGCTGGATCGCGCGCAGCTCGGGCTCGTGCCCGCACACGCAGACCGGGAAGTCCGGCGGGCACGTGCAGCCGCGCTCCTTCTCGCGCAGGAACTGCTTCACGATCCGGTCCTCGAGCGAGTGGAAGCGAGATCACGGCGAGCCGGCCGCCCGGCCGGAGCATCTCGAGCGCCGCCGGCAGCGCCGCCTCGAGCGAGCCGAGCTCGTCGTTGACGGCGATCCGCAGCGCCTGGAAGACGCGCTTGGCGGGGTGGCCGTCGCCGAAGCGGGCGGGCGCCGGGATCGCCGCCTTGATCGCGTCCACGAGCTCGCCCGTGCGCTCGAACGGCTGCTCCTTGCGCCGCCGCGCGATCGCGCGGGCGATCTGCTTCGCGTAGCGCTCCTCGCCGTAGCGGCGGAAGATCGTCGCGAGCTCGCGCTCCGGCCAGCGTCGTTCACGAGCTCGCGCGGCGGTCAGCTCCTGCGACGGGTCCATGCGCATGTCGAGCGGCGCGTCGGTGGCGTACGAGAAGCCGCGCTCGGGCCGGTCGATCTGCATCGAGGAGACGCCGAGGTCGAGCAGGATCGCGTCCGCCCGGACGCCGTTCGCGGCGAGCTGCGGCAGGACGACGCCGAAGTCGCCGCGCAGCAGCCGCGCGTTGACGCCGGCGCCGCTTCTGGAAGCGCTCGAAATACGTGCGCGCGGTCGGGTCGCGGTCGATCGCGATCAGCTTCCCGCGCCCCTGGAGGTCGGCCGCCAGCAGCGTCGCATGGCCGCCGGCGCCGAAGGTCGCGTCGACGACGGTCTCGCCCGGCTGCACGCCGAGGCGACTCGCGCACCTCCTCCGCGAGCACGGGGACATGATCAGTCGCGTTGGGCTGCAAGACGTTCGGCAACATCTTCCGCACTCCCTTCGACCTCGGCGAGCTCGCGCCGCCAGGCGGCGCGGTCCCAGATCTCCAGGTGGTCGTGGACGCCGGCGACGACGACGTCCCGCTCGAGCTCCGCGTGCTGCATCAGCGCGGCGGGGATCGTGATCCGTCCCTGCTTGTCGAGCTCGTCCTCGGAGGCCCCTGAGTAGAAGTAGCGGCGGAGACGGCGGCTCTCCTTGCTCAGCGGGTCGAGCGTCCTGGAGCCGCGCCTCGATCGCGCTCTGCCAGTCCGGCCGCGCGTAGGCGTAAAGGCAGCCGTCCAGGCCCCGGCGTCACGACGATCCCGTCCGCGAACGCCTGCGCGGAACTTCGCGGGAAGCGTGAGGCGGTTCTTGTCATCGAGTGTGTGTTCGTGCTCACCGAGGAGCATTCGGGGCCGTCCCAGCTCTTTCCACTTTCCCCCACTCTAAACCACGTCACCCCACCTGTCCACCCCGGAAGGGTGATTTCGACCCACCGCATCGACAGGCGGATGCGCCGAGACAGCCGCCGCGGGTGCAGGCGGACGTGGGGATCGAGCCGGCGCCGCCTACTCGTCCGCGGCGTGGAGGTGGGGAGGCCGCCCCGACGGGCGGCCTCCCCCGGCGCTCACGCGGTGGTGCAGAGCACGTAGACGTGCAGATGGCGATCGACGCTGTCGTTGTTCTGCGCGCCGACCTCCCAACCCGACATGTCCGGTTCGGGCTGATCCATGTAGAGCCGCATCGACCCGGCGTCTTCCCAATAGCCGCCGCTGATGACCCTCGTACCCGTGGGGCACGACACCGCGAGGTAGTTGGTCTGACTAGACGCCAGGGTGATGAAGTTCGAGAGGAACTGCGCCCCTCCGGCCCCGTTCGCGCCGTTGCACGCGTAGGTGACGTTGTTGGCGGCAGCGGTGAACTTCGAGCCGCCGCTCGGGCACACCGCATCTCCTGGGGCGAGCGCTTGACTCGTGACGCTGACGCCGTCGCTGCCCGGCAGGCCCTGCAGCCCGGTGTCACCCTTGGGCCCCTGCGAGCCGGTGTCGCCCTTCGGTCCCTGGTCGCCCGGCGGCCCCTGCAGGCCGGTGTCGCCTTTCGGTCCCTGGTCGCCTGTCGGCCCCTGGTCGCCCGTCGGCCCCTGCTGCCCGGTGTCGCCCTTCGGCCCCTGCGGGCCGGCAGGCCCGGCGGGCCCCTGCGCACCCATGTCGCCCTTGGCGCCCTGTGGCCCGACGACGTTCCACGAAATGGCCGCCTCGTGAACGCGACAGTCCGTCTGGTTGTTGGCAACGATACGCACAGTCCCGTTCGTCGTGTTGGTGCATGCCTGGATGACGGTGCCCGACTCCGCGGTCAGCGATGTCGTCGCATACGCGATACCGCTTGCCACCGAGAACAGCGCCACCGCGACGATCAGCACCCGCCGTGAGCGGCGCCCCCACAACCTCCGCATGGTCTTTCCCCTTTGTCCTCGACTCGCCTGCACTACCGACGGCACTTACACCGACGCGAAGACCGAGTCAAGACGCACACGGCACGAGAAGCCGTCTTCTCCTCCGATCTCGAACCGGCTCATGTGACGAGGATCATCCGCGCAGCGCTGCCGCCAGCTCGTCGAAGACGTGCGTGTGCAGGTCGACGTCCTCCTCGCTCGTCGCCGGGCACATCAGCGCCATGTTGTGGAACGGCGTGAGCAGGATGCCGCGGTTGAGCGCGTAGAGGTGCGCGAGCCGGTCGAGCTGCGCGGTCGCCGCCGGCGGCCGCCTCGCCGCCGGTGCGCGGCGGCTCCGGCCGGAAGAGGTACTCGACACGGCAGCCGATCCGGGTCACGTGCCACGGGCAGCTCGTGCGCGTCGATCACCGACTGCGACGCCGGCCTCGAAGCGCTCGCCGAGCTCGATCATGCGCGCGAACGCCTCGTCGGTGAGGACCTCGCCGAGCGTCGCGCGCATCGCGGCGAGCGAGAGCGCGTTGGCGGCGAGCGTGCCGCCGACGCCGCCGACGTCGGACTGCTCGTCCGGGATCGCGGCCTCGATCCGCGCCGCGACCTCCTCGCTGATGCCGTAGGCGGCCGCGGGGATCCCGCCGCGCGATCGCCTTGCCGACGGTGAGCAGGTCGGGCTCGAGGCCGTCGCGCGCGGTGTAGCCGCCGGCGCCGGCGCAGAGCGTGTGCGTCTCGTCGATGATCAGCAGCGTCCCGTGGCGCCGGGTCAGCTCGCGAAGCGCCTCGTGGTAGCCCGGCTCCGGCGGGACGATGCCGATGTTCGTCAGCGCCGGCTCGGCCAGCACGCAGGCGACGTCGCCGTGCGCGAGCGCGGCCTCCAGGGCGTCCACGTCGTTCCACTCGACGACCCGCGTCGTCTCGGCGGGCGGCACCGGCGGGCCGATGCTGCCCTCGCGCGGGACGACCTCGCCGCGCGCGTCCAGCGTCGCGAACGTCTCGTCGACGGTGCCGTGGTAGCAGCAGTTGTAGACGAGGATCTTCGGGCGGCCGGTGATCTGGCGGGCGAGCCGGATCGCGAAGCGGTTGGCGTCGGTGGCGGTGAGCGCGAACTGCCAGCGGGCGAGGCCGAAGCGCGCGTGGAGCTCCTCCCCCACCCAGAGCGCGTCCTCGCTCGGCAGCATCAGCGTGATCCCGCGCGCGACGCGCTCCTGCACCGCGCGGACGGTCGGCTCGGGCGAGTGGCCGGTCATCGCGCCGGTGTCGCCGAGACAGAGGTCGACGTACTCGTGGCCGTCCACGTCGCGGAAGCGGGCGCCCTTCGCGTCGGTCGCGTAGACGGGGAAGCCGCCCGCCCAGCGCACCATCCAGTGCATCGGCACGCCGGCGAGCAGCGACGTGCCGCGCCCGCTCGGACAGCTCGCGCGAGCGCGGGTGCTCGCGCGCGAACCGCTCCAGCTCGTCCCGGAGCAGCTCCTCTGCGTGCGGGAAGACGGGGTGGCTCATGTCGTGTGCGCGGTCGCGGTGGGGTCGACGACGGTGGTGCCGCCGTCCACCATGATCGCAGCGCCGGTGACGTAGCCGGCCGCCTCGGAGGCGAGGAAGGCGACGACGGAGGCCACCTCCCGCGGCTCGGCCGCGCGGCCGAGCGGGTGCGCGGCGTGGACGAGCCGGTACGCGCCCTCGCGGTCGGTGCCGTGGCGGCGCGCGACGACGTCCATGTCCTCGTCGCCCATCGGCGTGCGCACCCAGCCGGGGCAGACGGCGTTCGCGCGCACGCCGTGCCGGCCGTAGTCGTTGGCGACGCATTTCGCGAGCATGATCAACCCGGCCTTCGAGACGCAGTACGACGTCCAGCCGGGGCCGGCGAGGACGCCGTTCACCGAGGCGACGTTGACGACCGAGCCCCGCCGCTCGATCAGGTGCGGCAGCGCGAGCTGCGTCATCAGGAACGCGCTCGTCAGGTTGATCCGCAGCGTCGACTCCCAGCCCTCGAGCGTCTCGTCGAGCACGGCGGCACTGTCGCCGACGCCCGCGTTGTTCACGAGCAGGTCGATCCCCCCGAAGCGCCGGGCCGCGGCCGCGACCGCCGCGCGCGCCTGCTCCGCGTCGCCCGCGTCGGCCGGCACCGCGAGCGCGTCCGGAAGCTCGGCGGCGAGCTGCTCGAGCGGCTCCCGGCGGCGGCCGACGAGCGCGAGCTCCCAGCCGTCGTCCGCGAGGGCACGGCAGACGGCGCGGCCGATCCCGCTCCCGGCGCCCGTCACGATCGCGCAGCGCGTCACGCGCCTATCCAACCACGTCGTCCGGGACCGTGAGCTGCCCCGCATACGCGCCACGGCCGGTGAGCACGGCGGCGCCGCAGCGGGCGCCGAGCGCGACCGCCTCCTCCGGCGAGCTGCCCTGGGCGAGCGCGAAGGTGAGGCCGGCGGCGAAGCAGTCGCCGCAGCCGTACGCGTCCTCGACCGGGCCCGGCAGCGGCGCTGCGCGGAAAGGGCCGCCCGGGCGCATCCAGCCGCCGAGGCCGCCGGCCGTCGTCACGACGAGCGGCGGCGCCGGGTCGAGCGCGCCCGGGTCGAGGCGCTCGCCGGCGTCGTCGCCGCTGCCGACGAGCGCGTCGAGCGCGACGTCCGCCCGGCCGAGGGTCGCCGCCTCCCTCGCGGTCGCGACGAGCACGCGCGCGCCCCGCGCGGCCCGCAGCGCCGAGACGTCGCCGCTGACGAAGTAGACGGCGTCGTAGCGCTCCAGCTCCTCCCAGGGCAGTGACCCGTCCACCCCCGACGGGCGGAGCTTGCGGCCGAGAACGGTGATCGTGCGCTCGCCGTCCCCGTCCACGTAGGTGAACGCCCGCCGCTGCGGCTCGCCCGCCTGCGCCGCGTAGACGGTGACGCCGCGCTCCTCGAGCTCCTTCCTCGCCCGGCGGCCGAGCTCGTCGTCTCCGAGCGAGGTGTAGAGCGCCGCCGAGCCGCCGAGATTCGCGAGCTGCACCGCGGCGACGGCGCCGCCGCCGGCCGGCTCCTCCCACGTCTCGTGCGCATGGACGATCTCGCCGGGCCTGGGCACGTGCTCGACGCGGACGAACTCCACCCACTCGACGTGCCCGACGACCGCCAGCTTCACGACTCACATCTTGGCGCAGCAGTACGTTTCACGTGTCGATGGCCGTTGGAGTCCCGCCCTTCGAGACGTTCTACGAGGCGCACAAGCGCGAGGTGCTCGGCTTTCTCGCCCGGCGGCTCGGCCGCGAGCGTGCGGAGGACGCCTTCCAGGAGACCTTCCTGCGCGCGCTGCGGGCGTACCCGCGGCTCGAGCACGGCGAGTACCTCCGCGCGTGGGTGCTGACGATCGCGGGCCGGATCGTCCTCGACGACGTCCGCAGGCGGCGGCCGCAGGGCGAGCTGCCCGAGGACCTCGCCTCGCTCGACGGGCGACCCGCCTTCGAGGAGCTCGCGCCGCTGACCGACGGCCTGCCGCCGAAGGAGCGCGCGGCGGTCGTCCTCCGCTACGGCTACGACCTGGGCTACGACGAGATCGGCGCGGCGCTCGGCTCGAGCGAGCAGGCGGCGCGCCAGGCGGCCTCCGCCGGAGTGCGGCGGCTGCGAAAGGAGCAGCGATGAGCACCGTCCCTCCCACCCTCGACGAGCGCTTCCGCGCGGCCGCGGCCGCCGAGGGACTGCTCGACGTGGCCTACGACGTACTCGAGGACACGCCGGTCGGCACCCTGCTCGTCGGCGTCACCGATCGCGGCGTCTGCCGGATCAGCTTCGACCCGGATCCGGAGAGCCAGCTCGAGCAGCTCGCGCGGCAGTACGGCCCGCGCGTCCTGCGCAGCGGGCGCCCGGTGGAGCGGCTGCACCGCGAGCTGGACGAGTACTTCGAGGGCCGCCGGCGCGCCTTCGAGATCGAGCCGGACGTGCGCGCGATCCCGGACTACCACCGGCGCGTGCTCGAGGAGCTGGCCCGCGTCGGCTACGGGCACACGACGACCTACGGCGAGCTGGCCGCGCGCACGGGCAACCCGCGCGCCGCGCGCGCCGTCGGCACGGTCATGAACCGGAACCCGGTGCCGATCGTCCTCCCCTGCCACCGCGTCGTCGGCGCGAACGGCAGCCTCACCGGCTACGGCGGCGGCCTCGACCGCAAGGAGCTCCTGCTCCGGCTCGAGGGAGCCATTCTTTAGCGCGGGGGAAACCGTGTTTCCCCCGCGGGCCCCCTTCTTCGGCGGGGAATGGCGGGGCGTGGGTGTGCGCTCCGGGGAGAGCGCGGTCTCCCCTGCGCGCCCGCGAGCGCTCTCGCCCAAGGACGATCTGGACGATCTGCGCTGCCCCGGCGCGGGCGGACGTGGCTACGCCAGGTCCGCCCGCTGGTTCGCGTTCCCGTAACGCGGCTACGCCCGCGTTACGGCCACGCCTGGTCGGTCACGTGACACGAACCGGCAAAGCCTGCACGTAAGACAGGCGCCAACCGGCTTACGGGCAGGCCGAACCAGCAAGCCGGTCCTGCCCAAAGGGCACGACCGGCCGCGACACCACAACGCTCACGTCCAGACCCGCCCTTGGGCGAGCGCGCTCCCAGGCGCGGAGCGGAGACCGCGCTCTCCGCGCAGCGCACACCACCACCCCGCCACGCACGCCCGACAGCGAGGAAACGCGCAGCGTTTCCGAGCTATGAGGAGGGGAGCCCTGAGGGGAACCCTGGGTTCCCCTCAGACGGGTTCCCCCACGCCTCTAGCCGAATCCGCCCCAGCGGATCGCCGCGAGCGCGAGCACGCAGCCGACGGCGATGCAGAGGCCGCCGAGGACCATGCCGCCGCGCCGGCCGAACGGGGTCATCCCGCCAAGCGCGATCAGCGCGCCGCCGATCGCCCCGAACGCCATGCCGATCTCCGCGACGCGGATCCCGGTGTGCCTGGACATGCTGATGAGCAGGTTCATGCGGGCGACCTTCTCGCGCCCGCGGGGCCGGAGTCAACCCGGCCCGTGGCGGAGCTTGTAGCCGACACCCCACACGTTGACGACGTAGCCGGGCAGACCGGCCTCCGCGAGCTTGCAGCGGACGCGCGAGGCGTGCGACTCCAGCGTGCGGGTGGCGACGACCGTCCGGTAGCCCCAGACGTCGCGCAGCAGCTGCTCGCGCGTGAACACGCGCTCCGGGTCGGAGGCGAGCTTCACGAGCAGCGCGAACTCCTTCGCCGCAAGCGTGACCTCTCGCCCGCGGGCGAGCACGCGCCGTGCCGCCCGGTCGATCGCGAGCTCGCCGAGCTCGATCAGCTCCCGCCGCGGCGGACGCCGGCGCAGGACGGCGTGGATCCGCGCCACGAGCTCCTCGTAGACGAACGGCCGCGAGAGGTAGTCGTCGCAGCGTTCGAGCGCGCGGACGCGCAGGGCCGGGTCGGCGTCGCCGAGCACGATCACCGGGCAATCCGGGACGACGCACCGGTCGAGCGCCCCCGCGTCCCCGAGCAGCAGCAGGTCGGAGTCGGCGGCGCGCGGCAGGTCGTCCGGCCGCGCGAACGAGACGACGTCGAACCCGTCGCTCGCGAGCTGCCGCTCGAGGAATCCGCGCATCCTCTCCTCGGGCTCGGCCAGCAGCAGCGCGGTCATGGAGGGCGACGCTAGCGCCGCCTCGCGGCGACCGCCAGATGTCCTTTTGCGCGAAAGCGTGACGAGTGATTCACAGCCGTCCGGAGCGGACGACGCCGCTGTGGGCGCAGCCGAGAGGGCCGTAGCTCGGCGCTCGGGGAACGATGGCGCTCATGGCGAGCAGGACGGTGTCGCCCTGACACCCGCCCGTCAGCGCCGGTAGGTGAGCTGGATCGACTCGATCGACGATAATGGCGGCGATCGAGCGGGGAAAGGGAGCTGCTCTTTGATCAGGCTCAGGTCGTTGCAGGATCGCATCCGCAGCAGCCTGTTCGTCGTACCGATGATGTTCGTCGTCGTCGGCGTCGTTCTCGGCGAGCTGGCTCTCGCTGCAGACGCCCGTGTCGGCGGCATCCCGACAGGGCTGACCGCGACGGTCGACAGTGGGCGTAGCGTGCTCTCCGTCGTGGCCGGGGCAACGCTCTCGTTCGCCGGGATCGCGTTCTCGGTCAGCTTGCTCCTGATCTCGCTCGCTTCGAGCCAGTTCTCACCGCGCGTGGTTCACGGTCTCTTCCGCGACCCGTTCAACACACGAGTGATGGGGATCGTCGTCGGCACGTTCACCTACTGCCTCATCGTGATGCGTGCCGTGCGAGGCCCTCTCGCCGACGGTGTCGCGGCCGTCATCCCGAGCATCTCCATCCTCCTCGCGGTCGTCCTCGGGATCGCCTCGGTCCTGTCGATCGTCGCGTTCATCGACCATGCAGCCCATTCAATGGACATCTCGAAGATCCTCCACCGTGTAACGGACGATGCGATCGAGCGGATTCGAGCAGACTGGCCGGAAGCATCCGCACCGGATGCCGCGATGCCAACCCCGCTCGGCGACGGGTTCCCGATCCTGCTCGACCGCCGAGGCTGGATTCAACACATCGCGTACACGGACTTGCTCGAACGGCTCGAGCAAGGCTCGTCCATGCGCGTGGACACGTCGGCGGGGAGATACGCGATCCCGGGGACGCCTCTCGCGACGGTCTGGCCCGAGCCGGCCGACCCTGAATTGGCGACCGAGCGAGCCCTCCAGGCGATTGTTGTCGGCGAGACCCGAACGATGCAGCAGGACGTCGCCTTCGGAGTGCGTCAGCTCGTCGACGTCACGTTGAAAGCACTGTCTCCGGGCATCAACGATCCCACCACTGCACAGGACGCGTTGTTCCACCTGGGCGCCGTCGTGCACGAGATTCTCGCGCGTTCAGCTCCGCCGCGTGTCGTCCACGGACGCGAAGGTCGCGTCCTACTACTGCCCGAGGCGCTCGCGCACGCGGACCTGATTGACCTGGCCTTCGACGAGGTCAGGATCGTCTCCGCAACGCAGCCGGCCGTCTCGATCTATCTGCTCGAGGTCCTGCACCTGCTCGCAGCATCGCTCGATGCACGAGATGTCGAATCCGGGGCGTGCCTCCGCAGGCAAGCCGATCTCGTTCTCGAGGTCAGCGAACGAGCAGACCTGACGCTGTTCGACCACGAGCGAGTACGGTCGGCTCACCGAGTCCGATTCCCGTGAGCAGGCGATTCGTTCCCAATCGACGCGCGCCGGCGCTCTGATCGCCGCGTCCTGGCCGGCAGCAACGGCTTCAACAGCTGCCATAGCCCATCCGGCAATCCGACGGCTTCGCGACCGCCGAACGGGTCCCTTTACTTTGATTCGAGTTCTCAGAGCCGTCCGGAGCGGATGACACCCCAGAGGAGCCAGCTGCCGAGGACGCTCGAGAGCACGAAGCCGCCGATCGAGATCACGTTCACGCCGAGCAGGTGCGGCCCGCCGGTGGCGAAGATCCCGATCAGGCTCGAGCCGATCAGGCCCCCGACGACGACGAGCGCGATCACGAGCCGGTTGAAGACGCGCTGCATGCTCTCGAGGAAGTCGTCGAGCCCCTTGTGCACGAAGCCGACCTCGATCTGGCCGTCGCGGATCTCCTCCATGAAGTCGTGCCACTGGAGCGGCGCCTCGGTGAGGATCTGGGCATAGCGGATGCCCTCCCGGCGCGCCCGGCGGACGATCCGCTGCGGCGTGAAGCGCTCGAGCATCAGGTCGCGCGCGTACGGGCGCGCCACCTCGAACACGTTGAAGTCGGGGTACAGCTCGATGCCGACCGAGCCGAGCGTCGCGATCGCGCGGTCGAGCAGGAGGAAGCGCGACGGCAGGTGCAGGTTCATCGCGTAGATGAGCTGGAACGCCTCGCGGATCACCTGGAGCGGGTCGATCTCGCTGAGGCTGGCGCCGTAGTAGCGGTAGTAGACCTCGCGCAGCTCGGCCCGCAGCTCCTCCTCGCGCTCCTTCGGGTAGCGGACGCCGAGGTCGGCCAGCCGCCGCGGCAACGAGTCGATGTGCTCGCCCGCGGCGTCGATGAAGAGCCGCGTCAGCTTCGACATGTCGTCGTCCGAGAGCTTCCCGGCGGCGCCGAAGTCGACGAGCCCGATCGTGCCCGGCTCCTCGAGCACCAGGATGTTCGCCGGATGCGGGTCGCCGTGGAAGAACCCGTGCCGGAAGATCATCGTCATCCACGTCTCGGTGATCCGGTACGCGAGCGTGCGGCGCTCGGCCGCCGTGAGCGACAGCGAGTCGACGTCGGCGAGCTGGACGCCGTCGAGCCACTCGAGCGTCAGCACGCGGGCACGCGTGTACGTCCAGTGGACCTTCGGCACGTGGACGTGCGGGTCGCCGGCGAAGTCGCGGTGGAAGCCCTGCGCGTTGCGGGCCTCGAGCCGGTAGTCGAGCTCCTGGCGGAGGGAGCGCGAGAACTCGTCCACGAGCTGGCGGGCGTCGATGAAGTCGAGCGCGCGGATCCGCTCCTTCACCAGCCGGGCGGCCTGGTACATGAGCGCGAGATCGGCCTCGATCTGCCGCGGCGCGCCCGGCCGCTGCACCTTCACCGCCACGGTCTTCCCGTTCGGGAGCGTCGCCTTGTGCACCTGGCCGATCGAGGCGGCCGCCACCGGCTCCGGGTCGAAGTCGAGGAAGAGCCGCTCGATCGAGTTGCCGAGGTCCTCCTCGATCACGCGCTCGGCCTGCTCGAACGGGAAGGGGCGCACGTCGTCCTGGAGGCCGCGCAGCTCGGCGATGATGTCCGGCGGCACGACGTCGGGGCGCGTCGAGAGCAGCTGGCCGAACTTGACGAACGTCGGCCCGAGCTCGTCGAGCAGCTCGCGCAGGTGCTGGCCGCGCGCCGAGACGTGACCGTTCGCGCCCGCGGCCGCGGCGATCCGCGCCTCGGCCGAGCGCCCCGGCAGGAGGTCGGTGAGCCGGTGCGCCTCGAGGAAGTACCCGAAGCCGTGCCGGACCATCGCCTGCGCGATCTCCGACAGGCGTCCCAGGCTCCGCGTGGCCGGCTGCGCCATCCCGAAAGGCTACGCCTTCCGGGGATCGGGAGCGGAGCCGCGCGCGGCCGAAAGCGCGAAGCTCTTCGGGGTTGGCAGCAACTGCTCGACGTGGAGGTACGCGAGCCCGACCACCGGCAGGTCGCTCAGGCGCTCCACGCAGAGGTAGCGCGGGCGCCACTCGGGGAAGAACTTCTTGTTGAAGACGTACAGCCGCTCGAGCTGGAAGGCGTTGTCGGCGACGAGCAGCGCGCGGCGCAGCAGCCGGCGCGGCAGCGTCGTCGCGCGCTCCGGCGAGACGAAGTCGGTCAGCGCGCAGAAGTTGAGCGACAGCTCCGTGGCCTCGCCCTCCTTCGCCCAGGCGAGCGTCTCCACGATCAGGAACTCGGTCAGGCCGTTGGGCGCGTCCGGGCGCCGGCGCATCGTGCTCAGCGACCACGCGTCGCCGGCCGGGGCGGGCACGAGATGGAGGAAGCCGCCGATGCGGCCGTCCTCGTCCTCGGCGGCCGCGAACACCGTCCCGGGCACGTACAGGTCGTCGATCGCCATCGAGAAGCCGCGCTCGGGCCGGTCGCCGCGCCACGCAGCCGAGAGGGCCTCGAGCTCGGCCCGCAACGCGGGGCCGGCCTCCTCCGCCGCGACGACGCGCAGCCGGTAGCCGGCCTTCGTCAGCCGGGAGACCGACTGCCGCACCTTGCGGATCGCGCGGCCCTCGAGCGAGAACTCGCCCGGATACAGCACCGCCTCCTCCCCCATCGGAATCGGCCGCAGCCCGAGCGCGCGGTAGCGGTCGAGCTGCTGGCCGGAGGCGCCCACGACGGCGAGCCGCCAGCCGTGGGCGCGCGCGACGCGGCGGAACTCCCGGAGCAGTGCGTCGAACTCCTCCTCCGCGCCGACGGGGTCGCCGCTGACGAGGGCGGCGCCGGCGACGACGCGGTAGGCGAGGAAGGCGCGGCGGGACGGCGAGAAGAGATAGCTCTTGTCCCGTCGCAGCGCGAAGAAGGAGAGGCTGTCGTTGCCGTACGCGTCGACGAGCGCCCGCGCGACCCTCTGCTCCCCCACCGTCTGCGCGACGGCCTGCGAGAGCGGACGCAGCCAGAGGTAGAGCGCGGCGACGGCGAGCACGAGACCGACCGCGGTCAGCGCGTCCGCGGCGCGGTGAGGCAGCTCCGCGCCGCGCAGCTCCACGCCGACGGCGACAGCGGCGACCGCGGCGAGGGCCGCGACGAGGCCGAGCAGCGGCCGGACGGTCGCGGGGTCGCCGGGCGCGTCGAAGCGGCGGCGATAGCGCACGAGCGCCACGAGCAGGGCGAGCGAGATCGTCGCCTCCTCGAAATCGAGCCCCTTTGCGAGATGCGCGGCGGCGGACGCTACCACGACCGCGACCGCGAGCTGCCAGGCGCGGCGGCGGCGGCGGGCGAGCGAGCGCGAGAGCCAGACGAGCCCGATCCCGAACGCGAGCGCGCCGACACGTGCAGCGACGAGCGAGCCCGGCGGCAGCACCCCGCGGACGAGGTCGACCCGGTTCGCCATCTCCGGGGTCAGCGCGGACGCGATCCCGAGTGCGCCGACGGCCGCCGCGGCCCAGGCGAGCAGCGACTCGGCTCTCGGCATGCGCGGCGTCACGCGCCCAGCGTAGCGCCGTGCGCGGCGCGCCGGATCCCCTGCGGCGGGTACAACGTCGGGGTGAGCGAGCCTCGCGATCAACCCACCATGTCGCTGCCGCGCTGGGCGACCCCGCTCTTCACGATCACCGCGATCCTGCTCGTGCCGTGGACGCTCTGGCTGACCTTCTCGCTTCCCTCCCGCCACGTGACGGATCACTACGACCTCGCGTGGGTCGGCTTCGACGTCGGGCTCGCGTCCGTCTTCGCGGCGCTCGCCTGGGCGGCCGTCCGCCGCTCCCCGCGCCTGATCCCGCTCGCGGCGGCGGCCGCGACGATGCTCGTCTGCGACGCCTGGTTCGACATCGTCACCACCGCCGGGAACGAGAACGTCGACGCGATCCTCGAGGCGGTGTTCGCCGAGCTGCCTCTCGCGGCCGTATGCGTGTTCATCGTCTACGACGCCGAGACGTTCCTCGAGGCGACCGTCCAGCGCTACACGACGGCGCTCCGGCGGCGACGCGACTCTTAGCCTGCGGGCGGAGGCGGCAGGTCGTGCGGCTCCTCGAGCAGGCGCAGACGGTGCTCGAGCTGGGCGACGCGCAGCTCCACCTCGTCGAGCTCGTCGCGCGTGACGAGGTTCAGCTCGTCCACGAGCGCCCGCAGGACGGCGAGCATCTGCTCCGAGACGCGGCTGCGGCCGCCGCGCACACGACCGGGCAGCTCGGCCACGAGCTCCTCGAGCGCGTCGAGGATCCTCTCGCTACCGCGGGCGGCCATGGGGTCTCGAGCGCCGCCGCTGCCGGCGCTGCTCGCGCCGCTCCTGCGCGGACGGCTCCGACGGCGTCGCCGTGACGACGTCCATGAGCTCCGGCGTCGACTCCTCCGAGAGCGCGGTTTCCGACGCGGCGAGCGCCTCCGTGCCGAGATCCCGCTTCCCGTCGTACCTGCCGCGGCGGCCGTCGACGTCCGGCTCGAGCGCGCCGGACTCGACGAGCTGCTTCCGCTTCGCGTACTCCGGCTCGCGCTCCTTCCAGATCGTGAGCAGCGGCGCGGCGATGAAGATCGAGGAGTAGGCACCGGAGATGACGCCGACGATCAGCGCGATTGCGAAGTCCTTCAACGTCGCGCCGCCGAGGATCTCGAGCGCGACGATCGGCAGCAGCGTGATGAAGGTCGTGGCCAGCGAGCGGCGGATCGTCTCCCACAGCGAGACGTTCGCGATCGTGGCGAACGGCTGCCGCCGCATCAGCGGGATGTTCTCCCGCATGCGGTCGAAGATGATGATCGTGTCGTAGATCGAGTAACCGAGCACGGTCAGCACCGCGGCGACGGTCGCGACCGAGACCTCCTTGTAGATCAGCGAGTAGAAGCCCACGGTGATCGCGGATGTCGTGGAGCATCGCGACGATCACGGGCACCGCGAACTTGAAGTCGAAGCGCAGCGCGATGTAGATCACGATCAGGAAGAGCGAGACGACGATCCCCCAGAGCGCGTCGATCGCGATCTGGTGGCCGAAGCTCGCGGAGACATTCTTCACCCCGGTGCGCGTAGGCGCCGACCTGCCGCTGGAGGTCCTCGGTCAGCGTCGACTGACGCGACCCGTTCAGCGACTTCGTCCTGATCTGCCACTGCGTGTACTTGCCGCCGACCGAGGCGCCGCGGCCCTGGACGACGGCTCCGCCCTCGCCGATCTGGGCGACGACGGTGCGCACCTGGTCGGTCGTCTGTGCGACGTGCGTCTTGAACGTGAACTGGGTGCCGCCCTTGAAGTCGATGCCGAGGTTCAGCCCGCGCACGCCGAGCGACGCGAAGCCGGCGACCAGGACGGCGCCGGAGATCGCGAACCACAGGTAGCGGCGCTTCATGAAGTCGATCTGGAGCCACTTGGCGGTCTGCTGGCCGTGCGCGCCCATGAAGCGCGGGTTGTCGAACCAGCGGAAGCCGGCGAGCAGCCCGAGCATGGCGCGCGTCGCGGCGACCGCCGTCAGCAGCGAGATCAAGGTGCCGATCAGCAGCATCAGCGCGAAGCCCTTCACCGAGGCGACCGCGACCAGGAACAGCACGAGCGCGGTGATCGCCGTGACGACGTTCGCGTCGAGGATGGTGTGGAAGCCCTTGCCGTAGCCGGCGGCGATCGCGGCGCGCACCGACTTGCCGGCGCGCACCTCCTCCTTGATGCGCTCGAAGACGACGACGTTCGCGTCGGCGGCGACGCCGATCGTGAGGATCAGGCCGGCGAAGCCCGGCAGCGTCAGCGTGACGTTGAAGAGCAGGATCGCCGCGTAGTAGAGGAGCGAGTAGATCGCGAGGCCGACGACCGCGACGAGGCCGAGGAAGCGGTAGAGAACGAGCAGGAAGAGTGCGACGACGAGGAGGCCGACGAGCGCGGCGTGCCAGGCCTGCGTCAGCGAGTCCTTGCCGAGCGTCGCCGAGACGTCGGTGCGCTCGATCTGCTGGAAGCTCACCGGCAGGGCGCCCGTCTGGAGCACGAGGGCGAGGTCCTTCGCCTCCTGGTAGCTGCCGCCCTGGCCGAGGTCGATCTGGGCGTTGCCGGAGATGCCGTTGCGGACGCTCGCGTCCGTGAAGTCGATGTACGGCGTCGAGCGCAGCTCGCCGTCGAGCACGATCGCGAAGTGCTGGACGTACTGGAGCGGGTCGCCCTGCTGGCCGCCGAGCTGGAACTTCGTCTGGCCGCGCTGCGCCTCGGCGCGCGTGATCTTCTCGAAGACGCTCGAGCCGTGGCCGGTGAACTGGAGCGTGACGATCGGCTGGCCGGTCTGGCCGAAGTCGGCGCGCGTGCCCGAGAGCACGAGGTCGCGGCCGGTCATCTCCGGCACCTGGTTGCCCGTGCGGTCGGGGTAGTACTTGAGCAGGTAGAAGTACTCGCCGGTCTTCGAGGCGCCGGCGGCGCCCGCGCCAAGGCAGCCGGTGGACGCCTGGCACGAGATCACGATCCGGTGCTCCGGCACCTTCAGGATCTCCGTGCTCGCAGGCTGCTTCCCACCGAACGGCTTCAGCAGCTGCGCCACGGTGTCGGCGGGGTTGGCGGAGTTCTTGACGAGCGACTGCTTGATCGTCTTCTTGGTCGTCTTCTTGCCGTTCGCGCCCGTCGAGGTCGGGGTGACCGTCTTGATGCGGAAGAGGTAGTACTTCTGCGGCGTGCCGGACTGCGCCTGCTTCTGCACCTGCTTGAGCATCCCGTAGAGCGTCGGCTGCGCGACCGGGTTCCCGTTCAGGTCGACCGAGGGCGCGACGAGGTCGCTCTCGAAGTCGAAGAGCATCAGCTGCGCGGTCTTGCCGATCAGCTTCGCGGCGGCGGCCGCGTCGTGGACGCCGGCGAGCTGGATCACGATCTGGTTCGAGCCCTGCTTCCGGATCTCCGGCTCGGACACGCCGAGCTTGTTGATCCGGTTCTGCATGATCGAGATCGACCGGGTCATGTCCTCCGCCGTCAGGGTGTGCCCCTTCGGCGGGACGGCCTTCAGCACGACCTCGAGACCGCCCTGCAGGTCGAGGCCGAGCACCGGCTTCGTGTAGATCGGCGAGCCGGGGACGGCGAGCAGGACCGCGCCGGTCACCGCGGCCAGGATCGCGCCCATCAGGATGGAGTACTTGCGCCGGTCGCTCACGAGTCGCGGAACAGGTTAGCCGCCGTCCTCACCGGCCGGGGGCTCGGAGAACGGGGAGTCGTCGTCCCCGGCGGGCTCCGCTTCCGGCTCCTCCGGCCCGTCCTCGGGCGTCACGCCGGCGATCGCCCGGCGCGCGACGCGCACCTCGACGCCGGGTGCGATCTCGACGGTCACCTGCTCCTCGTCGAGCCGCGAGACGACGCCGTACATGCCGCCGACGGTGAGCACCTCGTCTCCCTGCCTCAGCCGCTGCAGCATCTGCTGCTGCTCGACCTGGCGCCGCTTCTGCGGGCGGACGAGCACGAACCAGAGGAACGCGAACGCGACGATGATGAGCAGGAAGCCGAAGCTGTTCACATGTCCTCCGGTGACGAGGGGGCGAGACGGGCGAGCGCGTCCTCCCGCCAGCGAGGGAAGCCGCCGCGCTCGATCGCCTGACGCGCTGCCGCGACGAGGTCGATCAGGAAGCGCAGATTATGCAGGCTCAGCAGCCGGAGGCCGAGGATCTCCTGCTGGTTGACGAGGTGGCGGACGTAGGCGCGGCTGAAGCGCGCGCACGCCGGGCAGCCGCACGCCTCGTCCAGCGGGCGCGGGTCGCCGGCGAAGCGGGCGTTGCGGAGGTTCAGCCGTCCCTCCCACGTCAGCGCGCTGCCGGTGCGGGCCGTGCGGGTCGGCAGGACGCAGTCGAACATGTCGATCCCGCGGGCGATCACCTCGATCACGCCCTCGGGGTCGCCGATGCCCATGAAGTAGCGCGGCTTCTCGGCCGGCAGCAGCGGCGCGTAGGCGTCGACGGCGTCGAACATCGGCGTTCGCTCCTCGCCGACCGAGAGTCCGCCGAGCGCGTAGCCGTCGAAGCCGAGCGGGACGAGCTCCTCGATCGAGCGGCGACGCAGCTCGTCGTCGAGGCCGCCCTGGGCGATCGCGAAGCGGAGCTGGCCGGGCGCGCGCGGCAGGTCGCGCTGCCGCTGCGCCCAGAGCGTCGTCCGGCGCACCGCCTCCTCCACCTCGGCACGCGGCGCGCCGCCGGGCGGGCAGATGTCGAGGCACATGGCGACGTCCGAGCCGAGCCGCTCCTGGATCCGCGCAGCGAGCTCGGGCGTGAAGCGCTCGGGACTGCCGTCGTAGACCGAGCGGAAGGTGACGCCGTCGTCGTCGGTCTCCAGCAGCGTGTCGCGCAGGGAGAAGACCTGGAAGCCGCCCGAGTCGGTGAGGATCGGGCCGTCCCAACCCATGAAGGGGTGCAGGCCTCCCAGCTCGGCGATCAGCTCCTCCCCGGGCCGGAAGTGCAGGTGGTACGCGTTGCCGAGGACGATCTGCGCGCCGAGGGCCCGCAGCTCGTCCGGGTCCACCGCCTTGACGGTCGCCTTGGTGCCGACGGGCATGAAGGCGGGTGTCCGCACCTCCCCGTGCGCGGTGCGCAGGAGCCCCGCCCGCGCCGGGCCGTCGGTTGCGGTGACGGAGAAGGCGTCGCTCACAGGAGCAGCATCGCATCGCCGAACGAGTAGAAGCGGTAGCGCTCTTCGACGGCGAGCCGGTAGAGCCGGCGCGTCTCCTCCACGCCCGCGAACGCCATCACGAGGGCGAGCAGCGTCGAGCGCGGCAGGTGGAAGTTCGTCAGAAGCGCGTCGACGCGGCGGAACTCGAAGCCGGGGGTGACATAGAGCTCGGTGCGGCCCGAGAGCGGGCCGCCTCGGGCGAGCGTCTCGAGCACGCGCACCGTCGTCGTGCCGACGGCGAGGACGCGGTCGGCGGCGCGGATACGCTCCCACGCCGCGGGCGCGACCTCGTAGCGCTCGCCGTGGATGCGGTGCTCCTCGAGCCGCTCCGCGGCGACCGGGCGGAAGGTGTCGAGGCCGACGTGCAGCGTGACGCGCTCGACGTCGAGGCGGGCGAGCAGGCCGGGCGTGAAGTGGAGGCCCGCGGTCGGCGCCGCCGCCGAGCCGGGGTCGCGTGCGTAGACGGTCTGGTAGCGCTCGGGGTCGGCGAGCGGCGCGGTGATGTAGGGCGGCAGCGGCGTCTCGCCGTGCGGCTCGCCCTCGAGCCGCAGCCGCCAGCGGCCCTCGCCGAGGTGCTCGAGCAGCTCCACCGGCCCGTAGCGGCGGCCCGGCCTGAGCTTGCGGGTCGGACGCGCGAGGCCCTCCCAGAGATCGCCCTCGAGCCGCTCCAGCAGCAGCACCTCGCCGCGCGGCGAGGAGATCGGGATCCGCGCCGGCACGACGCGCGTGTCGTTGACGACGACGAGCTCGCCGTGGAGCTCCTCCGGCAGCTCGGAGAAGCGCCGGTGGCGCGTCTCCCCCGTCGCGCGGTCGTACACCAGCAGCCGGGACTCGTCACGCCGCGCGGCGGGGTGCTGCGCGATCAGCTCCGGCGGCAGCTCGTAGTCCAGCTCCGACACGTCCATCGCGGCCACCGTACCGCGCGGTCGCGAGACATCTGTCCGCCCGCCGCGGTATCGTCGCGCGCGATGGACGACAACGCGGTCGAGCGGGCACGGGAACGGCTGGAGGCCGCGGCCGCCGGCCGGGTCGAGCCGGCGGCGGTGGACGCGGCGCTCGAGCGGGCGCGCGAGCAGGTCGAGGCGCTCGCAGCGGCCGCGGCGGAGCTCGAGTCGAGCCTCCCGACCCGTGTCGGCGACGCCGTGCAGGACGGCCTGCGCGAGCAGGTGCTCCCCGTCGCCCGGAACCTCGCCGAGATCCGCGGCCTGATGAACCAGGTGATCCGCCGGCTCGAGCGCGTCGAGGGCGACCTCCTCGCCGAGCGGCACGCGCGCGTCGACGACCTCGCCCTGCTCGTCGAGCTCGTCACCTCCGGGTGGCGCAGCGTCGACCACCGCCTCGCCCGGCTCGAGGAGAGCATCCAGCAGCGCGGCGGCGCGGTCGTCTACCGGATGGAAGAGCGCCGCCCGCCCGAGACGCACGCCGGCTAGCCCCGGCCCCGCCCCTACTCGGACAGGCGCGCGGGCAGCACGAGCTCGAACCGGCTGCCCAGCCCGGGCGCCGTCTGCAGCTCGATCCGGCCGCCGAGCGCGAGCGCGAGCTCGCGCGCGATCGCGAGCCCGAGCCCCGTCCCGCCGCCGTCGCGCGACCAGAAGGGCCGGAAGATCCGCTCCCGCTCCTCGGGCGTGATCCCCGGGCCCGTGTCGGCGACGGCGACCGAGACGTCGCCGTTCTCGCTCGACAGCTCGAGGTCGATCCGGCCGCCCTCCGGTGTCCAGCGGAACGCGTTCGAGAGCAGGTTCGAGATGATCTGGAGCACCCGGTCGCCGTCGGTGACGATCACCGGCCGGTCGTGCAGCTCGCGGCGGTAGTGGATCGACCGCCGGCGCGCCTCCTCGCCGAAGGCCGCGTACGCGCGCTCGCAGAGCTGCTCCATGTCCACCTCCTCCTGGAGGACGGTGAAGCGGTGCGCGTCGAGCTTCGCGAGGTCGAGCACGTCGCCGACGAGCCGCTCGAGGCGCGCCGTCTCCTCCGCGATCATGGCGAGCGAGAGGTCGCGCGCCTCCTGGTCCTCGAAGACCCCCTCTCGCAGCGCGGAGACGTGGCCGCGGATGGCGGTCAGCGGCGTCCGCAACTCGTGCGAGACCGTCATCAGGAAGTGCCGGGAGAGCTCCTCCGACTCCGCCAGCCGCGCGGCCATCTCGCCGAAGCGCGAGGAGAGGTGCGCGATCTCGTCGCCGCCGCGCGGGTTCGGCAGGTCGACCGCGTAGTTGCCGCCCGCGATCTCGTCCGCCGCCTCCGAGAGGCCGAGCAGCGGGCGCGTGATCCGCCGCGAGAGGTAGACGCCGAGCAGCCCGGCCACGAACACACCGCCGGCGAACGCGATCGCGAGCCGGTCGACGAGCGTCACGAGCCGGCTGCGCAGCTGCGAGGTCGGCTTGGCCACGACCATCGCGCCGGCGAGCGCGTCGCCGAGCTTGAGCGGCTGCGCGACGGCGAGGTAGTGCTCGCCGTGGGCGTGCAGGTCGATCGTCGGCGTCTCGCCCAGCGCGAGCTTCGCCACGGGCACGGTGCCGACGGGGAGCTGCGGCAGCTTCCCGGTGAAGAGCGACGCTCCCGGGACGATCGGCACGTAGAAGATCCGGTCGCCGCCGATCGCCTTCGCGAGCTTGTCCACCGGCACCTCGTCGTGCCCGGCCTGCCGGGCATACAGCTGGACGATGCCGACCGACTCCGCCCGCAGCTCGTCGATCGCGCGGCTGCGCGTATAGCTCTGGAAGAACCGGATCGCGATCACCGCCGAGACGAGCCCGGCGAGCACGATCCCGAGCAGGAACAGCGCGGGGAGCCGGAAGCGGAGCGACCTGAACATCGCCCGCGAGGGTACTCCTCCCTCAGGAGGGCTTCGCAGCCGGCTGCGCGTCGCGCGCGGGACCGACCTTGTAGCCGACGCCCCAGACGGTGACGATCGGCGACGCGTCCTCGAGCTTCCGGCGCAGCTGGCGCACGTGGACGTCGACCGTGCGCGTGTCGCCGGCGAACGTGTAACCCCAGACGCGCTCGAGCAGCTGGTCGCGCGTGAGCACGAGCCCGCGGTGGTCGAGCAGCTCCCAGAGCAGGTCGAACTCCTTCGGCGCGAGCTGCACCTCCACGTCGCCGACCTCGCCTCGCGGCGGCCGGCGTCGACGACGAGGTCGCCGTGGCGGATGACCGCGCTCTCGCGGCCGGCGCGCTCGGGCGCCGAGCGGCGCAGGATCGCGCTCACGCGCGCGACGAGCTCGCGCGGGTTGAACGGCTTCGTCATGTAGTCGTCCGCGCCGACCTCGAGGCCGATGATCTTGTCGACGTCCTCGTCGCGCGCGGTCAGCATCAGCACGGGCAGCTCCCCCTGCTGGCGGATCCGCTTGCAGACCTCGACGCCGTCGATGTCGGGCAGCATCAGGTCGAGGACGACGAGCGCGGGCTTCTCCGACTCGACCAGCTTCAGCGCCTCGGCTCCGCTCGCCGTCGTGCGGACCGCGTAGCCCGCGTTCTTCAGGTAGGCCGCGACGAACGAGGCGATCGAAGCCTCGTCCTCGACGACGAGGACGGTCTGCGGCTTGGCGGCCGGGGCGGCCATCTACGAGCCCGCGGCCGTGCCGATCGTCTTGGTCGCCTCGTAGGGGATCGAGTAGAAGTCGGCGCCGCTCAGCGAGTACACGCCGTCGCCGCGGGGCGTGTCGAGCTGGCCGGTAAGCGTGACGGTGCCGCGGCCGATCGCGAACAGGTCGACGCCGGAGCCCCAGATCACGACCTTGAACGTGCCGCCGATCGCGCGGAAGCGGAAGTCGTTGCCGCCCCACTTCGTGCCGCGCGAAATGTCGGAGACGTCCTTGTGCCAGTTCGCGCCGCTCACCTCGGGCGTGCTCGAGTCGCTCGGGTCGAGGTCGTAGATCACGATGCGGCCCTGGTCGGCGACGTGGCCGATCACCGAGCCGTGGATCACCAGCGTCACGACCGGCCGGCCGGGCGATCCCGTCGCCGTTGTCCGCATTGTGGACGACGAGCGTCCCGTCCGCCGGAGTCTTCGGGGACGCGAGCGCGACCACCGGGACGGCGAGCGCGAGCAGGGAGAGGGAGAGGACGAGAGCCGCCGCATGTGCAGCACAGTATCGTCACGGCTGGTTCGCCCTGGTTCAGCGGTCCGTAAAGGTTCTGTTACGGGCGATCCGGCTTTTCGGGGAGGATCGTCCGCCGCGTCGGCGAATCTGTGCCGGATGAATCCGGACACCGCCGCCGACCGCACGGCCCGGCTCCTCAGCGAGCGCGTGGACGCGCTCGCGCGTGCGCTGCGGGCCGCCGGGGCCGATCCCGATGCCGCGTCGCGGCTGCTCGGCGCCGCCGCCGCGGCGGCGATGGACGCGGTCGCGCTCGCCCTGCTGCGGGAGGCGCCGCGCGCGCCGCACCCGCAGGCGCGGCCGTCCGCCGCCGAGCGCGACGAGCCGCTGCCCCTGGCCGCCTAGCTCTCGTACGTGTAGAAGCCGCGGCCGGTCTTGCGCCCGTGCAGGCCGGCGTTCGCCATCGCCACCAGCCGGGGCGGCGGCGCCATCCGCGGCTCGCGCAGCTTGTCCCAGAGCGCTTCGCTCGCGTGGACGTGCACGTCGAGACCGACGAGGTCGAGCAGCTCGCACGGCCCCATCGGCCAGCCGGCGCCGTGCTTCATCCCCGCGTCGAGATCCTCCGACGGTCACGCGGGCCTCGTCGAGCACGCGGACGCAGTCGTTGAGCAGCGGGATCAGCACGCGGTTGACGACGAAGCCGGGCGTGTCGTGGCAGCGGATCGGATGCTTGCCGATCCGCTCGCCGAAGGCGTACGCCGTCTCGAACGCCTCGTCGGAGGAGCGTTGCGCACGGACGATCTCGACGAGCGGCATCAGCGGCGCGGGGTTGAAGAAGTGCATGCCGACGACGCGCCCCGGCGTCGAGGTGGCGGACGCGATCTCCGTCACCGAGAGCGCCGAGGTGTTCGTGGCCAGCACCGCGTCGGCGCGGCAGAGCCGCTCGAGCTCCGCGAACAGCTCCTGCTTCGGGGCGAGCTCCTCGACGATCGCCTCGATCACGAGGTCGCAGTCGGCGAGGGCGGCGAGGTCGGTCGTGAGGGAGAGCCGGGCGACCGCGGCGTCGCGGGCGTCCTGCTCGAGCGTGCCCTTCTCGACCTTGCGCGTCAGGAAGTGCGCGATCCGTTCGCGCGCCTTCTCCCCCAGCTCGGCGGTGATCTCGCGGCCGACGGTCTCGACGCCGGCCTCGACGCAGAGCTGCGCGATCCCCGCGCCCATCGCGCCGAGCCCGACCACGCCGACCTTCCGGATCTCTCCCGCCACGACGCGAGAGCCTAGCGTGCGCGCTAGTCGACCAGGCCGGCGATGCCCTTGGCCGCCGCGGCGATCCCGCTCGCGACCGCAGCGCCCTCGAGCGAGTTGGAGGATGACGTGCCGCCGCGGCGTTCGGCTGCGCGAGGTACGGCTGCAGGGCGTGCGCGAGCATCGGCAGCGAGAGCGACTGGAGCCAGACCTTCCCGGGCCCCTTCAGCCGGACGAGGAAGAGCCCGTCGCCGCCGAAGATCTTGTTCTTGATCCCGGGCACCGTCGTCAGCTCGTACTCGACCGTGCCCTCGATGAGGCCGACGTGCGCGGGGTGGACGCGCAGGGTCTGCCCCTCCTCGAGGTCGTACTCGCTCAGCTCGCCGGAGAGCTCGACCCACGCGTGGCCGACGCCCTCGAGCTTCTGGAGCAGGAAGCCGAAGCCGCCGAACATCGCCGCCCCGGCCTTCGACGGGTGGAAGGCGGTGCTCAGCTCGACGCCCTGGAGCCCCGCGAGGAAGCCGTGCCGCTGGATCACGTACGAGCGGCCGGGCCCGAGCGGCACCTGGACGATCTTCCCCGGCAGGCTCGCCGGGAAGGTGACCGTCCCGGGCCGAATCGTCGACGAGTAGCGCGTCATGAAGAACGTGCCGCCGCCGAACGTGCGCTTGGCCGCGTCCCAGATCCCGTCCGCGCCGGCGAGCGCGGTCGTCGTCTCGAGCTCGATCCCGTCGTCGAACCAGCCGAGCTGCCCGGACTCGGCCACGACACATTCGCCCGGAGTCAGGCGAACCTCGAGGACGGGCATCGTCGTGCCGCGGATCTCTGCGTCCATGCGGCGTGGTATCGGCTCGATGCCGCCCGGACCTGAGCCCTCCGGCCTCTCGACGGCCGCGCCCGACATGTGCGGGCGCGGCCCGACCAGGCTCCGCCGTCAGCAGGGGCGCGAGCCGGCGCAGCCGGCTCGCTGCAGAGCGAGCGGAAAGCGAAGCGGGCGAAGCGGGGAACCGGCTACAGCCGCTCGACGACGCCGCAGATGGCCTGGCCGAAGCCGATGCACATCGCGGCCACGCCGTAGCGGGCGTCGCGGCGCTCGAGCTCGGAGACGAGCGTCGCGGTGATGCGGGCGCCGGTCGCGCCGAGCGGGTGCCCGAGCGAGATGCCGCCGCCGTTCGGGTTCACGTCGCCGGCCTCCCAGCGGTCCTTCAGCCCCGTGTCGGCGAGGAACTGGAGCACGACCGACGCGAACGCCTCGTTCACCTCGATCACCCCGATGTCGTCCCACGTGAGCCCGGCCTTGGCGAGCGCCTTCGCGCACGCCTCGGGGTTGCCGTGCAGCATCAGGTGCGGGTCGACGCCCGCGATCCCGAACGAGAGGAAGCGCGCCCGCGGCTCGAGCCCGAGCTGCGACGCCTTCTGCTCGGAGGCGATCAGCACCGCGGCGGAGCCGTCGACGATCTGGCTCGAGTTGGCCGCGGTGACCCTGCCCTCGGGGGTGAACGCGGGCTGGAGCGACGCCATCTTCTCGAGCGTCGTCTCGCGCCGGACGGCCTCGTCCACCGCGAAGCGCGTGCGCACGAGCGTCGCGCCGCCGTCCGCGGCCGGGCTGTCCGGCTCGGGCACGTCGAGCTCGATCGGGACGATCTCCCGCTCGAAGCGGCCCTCGTCGATCGCCCGCGCCGCGCGCATGTGCGACTCGTACGAGTAGCGGTCGAGCTCCTCGCGCGGCAGGTCCCACTTCTCGGCGATCTCCTCGGCCGAGAAGCCCTGCATGACGATGTCGAAGCGCTCGTTCACCGCATCGGACATCGAGCCGTGATTCGAGCCCATCGGGACGCGCGACATCATCTCGACGCCTCCCGAGATCACGAGGTCGAGCTGCCCCGACCAGACGGCGGCCGCGGCGTTGAAGTTCGTCTGCATCGAGGAGCCGCACTGGCGGTCGACGGTCGTGCCGCACACGGAAACCGGCCAGCCCGCCGTCAGCGCGACGTTGCGGCCGATGTTCCAGGCCTGCTCGTCGATCTGCGTGACGCAGCCCCACTGGACGTCCTCGATCTCCGCCGGATCGACGTCGTTGCGGCCCAGCAGGCCGTTCGACGACCTGGGCCGAGAGGTCGTCGCCGCGAATGTGCGAGAGCGTGCCGTTCCTGCGGCCGATCGGGCTGCGGACGGCGTCGACGATCAGCGCGTCGGATTCCCAGGCGGGCATGGGGCGAACTCTACCCGCGCTCCCTTGCGCAAGGCGAGCCGACAACGGAGAATCCGTGCGGATGGGGATGCTCCGGAAGGACGCGAAGCTCGAGCTGCTGAAGCGCGTGCCGCTCTTCGAGCGCTGCTCGAAGAGCGAGCTGCGGCGGATCGCGGGCGTCGCCGACGAGCTGTCGCTGCCCGAGGGCCACGCGCTCACCACGGAGGGCGCGCGGGGCAGGGAGTTCGTCGTCCTCGTCGAGGGTCTCGCCGAGGTGCGGCGCAAGGGGCGCCGGGTCAACGTGCTCTCGGGCGGCGACTTCCTCGGCGAGATCGCGCTCGTCGCCGACCGTCCGCGGACGGCGACGGTCACCACGACGACGCCGGCGCGCATCCTCCTCGTCACGGCGCGGGACTTCCGCAGCCTGATGCGCGAGGTGCCGACGATCCAGGGCAAGGTCCTGGAGGCGCTCGCCTCGCGGATCCCGCCCGAGTACGACTGAGCCGGCTCAGCCGCCGGGCCGGTGCTCGGGCACGTGCGGCCGCTTCACGTGCGCGAGGTAGGTCAGCGCGCCGAGCTCGAGCACGCGCCGCCGGCCCTCGGTGTCGCCGTGGCCGAGCTCGCGAAACGAGTAGGCGACGTCCCCGCCGAGCACGACCGGGCCCTCGGCCGCGTCCACGAGCACGACCTGGTGGCCGGCGGTGTGCCCGGGCGCCGGCAGCAGCCGGATTCCCGGCAGCGGCTCCGCCTCGCCGTCGTGCTCGACGTACGCCGCACCCGGGAAGTCCACCCACTCCGGGATCGTGTCGGCGTCCGGGCGGCGCCGCGCGTCCTCCAGCTCGCGGCGCTGCACGTGGATCGGGATCCCCGGGAAGAGCCGGTTGCCGCCGCAGTGGTCGAAGTGCAGGTGCGTGTTGACGACGGCCGCGACGCGCCGGACGAGCTCGTCCGGGAGCGGGTGGATCCGGGGCTCCCAGCGGGCGGCTGCGGGGTGCGTCTCCGTCATCCCGGTGTCGACGAGCACGACCCCGTCCGGGTGCTCGACCGCGTGCGCGTAGACGGGCCAGCGCGCACCGCCGCTCACGACGTCGGCGACGAGCACGGGGCGGATATCGTCATGCGAAAGCACGACGGCGAGCATACGACGGAGGGATCGAGATGGCTGCCACGGCGACCGAGCGGAAGCTCCTGATCGACGGCGAGTGGGTCGAGACCGGCGAGTGGCTGGAGGTGCGGTCGCCGTACTCCGGCGCGGTCGTCGGCCGCGTGGCCAAGGGCGGCGCCGCGGAGACCCGCCGCGCGATCGACGCGGCGCAGCGCGCGCTCGCCGAGCCGCTGCCGGCGCACGAGCGGGCGGCGATCCTCGACCGTGTCGCCGAGCTGCTGCGCGCCCGTCACGAGGACGTGGCCCGGACGATCTGCGCCGAGGCCGCGAAGCCGATCCGCACCGCCCGCGTCGAGGCCGCGCGCGCCGTCTCCACCTACACCTTCG
The DNA here is from genome assembly GCA_963728095.1 of uncultured Thermoleophilia bacterium. GTDB lineage: Bacteria > Actinomycetota > Thermoleophilia > Gaiellales > Gaiellaceae > Palsa-739. Next base: position 373,178 of record CAVSIO010000002.1, read on the forward strand.
CCGCCGCCGAGGCGCGGAAGCTGGCCGGCGAGATGGTGCCGCTGGACGCCGCCGAGGCCGGCGCCGGCAAGCTCGGCTTCACGCTGCGGAAGCCGATCGGCGTCGTCGGCGCGATCTCGCCGTTCAACTTCCCCTGCAACCTCGTCGCGCACAAGCTCGCCCCGGCGCTCGCCGCCGGCTGCCCCGTGGTGCTGAAGCCCGCGAGCCAGACGCCGCTCTCGGCGCTGCTGCTCGCGGAGCTCGAGCTCGAGGCCGGGCTGCCCGCCGGCTGGCTCAACGTGCTCGTCGGGCCGGCGTCGGAGATCGGCGACGCGATCGTCGAGGACGAGCGAATCCGGCTGATCACGTTCACCGGCTCGAGCGGCGTCGGCTGGGGCCTGCAGCAGCGCGCGCCGCGCAAGCGCGTCAAGCTCGAGCTCGGCAACTCGACGCCCGCGATCGTCGCCGCGGACGCCGACCTCGAGGCCGCCGCCGCGAAGCTCGCTGCGAATGCGTTCGCGTTCGCCGGCCAGAGCTGCATCTCCGTGCAGCGGATCTACGTCGAGCGCGCCGTGCACGACGACTTCCTCGCCCGCCTCCTGCCGAAGGTCGAGGCGCTGACCGTCGGCGACCCCTCGGACGAGGCCACCGACGTCGGACCGGTGATCGACGCCGGCGCGCGCGACCGGATCGGCGCCTGGATCGAGGAGGCGCAGGCGCAGGGCGCGACGCTCCACGCCGGCGGCCGAGAGGGCGACCTGATCCGGCCCACCGTGCTCGGCGGCGTCCCGGACGAGGCGAAGGTGAGCTGCCAGGAGGTCTTCGGGCCGGTCGCGATCGTCAATCCCGTCGACTCGCTCGACGAGGCGCTCGAGCGCGCGAACGGCACCGACTACGGGCTTCAGGCGGGGATCTTCACCGCGTCCATCGCCACGGCGCTCCGCGCTGCCGACGAGCTCGAGTTCGGCGGCGTCACCGTCAACGAGGCGCCGACCTTCCGCTCGGACCAGATGCCCTACGGCGGCGTGAAGGGCTCCGGGAACACGAAGGAGGGCCCGGCCTACGCCGTGCGCGAGATGACCGAGGAGCGGCTCGTCGTGATCGCATAGGGGAGCCGGCGTTCGGGGACGGGATGCCTGCCCTGTCGCGTGAGCGCGGGCACGTCGCAGCGGAGGCAATCGTCTAGAGTCGCGGCTTGATGCCGCGCCTGCCGGGTTTTCGCCGACCGCACGACGACGGCGAGGCCACGGTCCCGCCGGCGAGCGCCGGCCGCTGCCCGCGCTGCGGGACGCCGTACGAGCCGCTCCAGGAGTACTGCCTCGAGTGCGGCCAACGGCTGCCGGCCGGCCGGGGTCTCGTCGGCTCGCTCGCGACGGCGTGGCAGCGGCGTTTCGCGTGGTACCCGGGCGACTGGATCTGGCCGGCGCTCCTGCTGCTGCTGCTCGCGGCCGCGTCGACGGCGATCGCGCTCGCCGCCTCGGCCGCGCGCCGCGCCTCGACGCCGACGCTCGCTCCGCAGACCACCGGCGCCGCGGGGACGGCGACCAGGCCGCAGCCCACGACACCGCAGCCGACGGTCTCGACAGGCGGTCCCTCGACGAGCACGCCCACGACGACCACGCCTCCCCCGACCACGAGCCCCGCGCCGTCCGGGCCGATCTCCTGGCCCGGCGGCACGAGCGGCTACACGGTCGTGCTCGAGTCGATCCCGTCCTCGTCGAGCCGCGGCGCAGCGCTCGGGCGCGCGCGGGAAGCCGACCGGGCCGGCCTCCCGCAGGTCGGCGTCCTGCTCTCGTCCGACTACGCGAGCCTTCACCCCGGCTACTGGGTCGTGTTCTCGGGCGTCTACAGCTCGCGCGACGAGGCGCAGTCCGCGGTGCCCACCGCCCGGGCGGACGGCTTCCCGGGCGCATATCCGGCCCGCGTGACGCGGTAGTTACGCTGAGGTGTAACAAAGTCGACGTTGGGAAGACCCCGCCGTACGGCGTACGCGCCGTGCGGTGGAGCGTTTACCAGACAGCAAACGAACGTTCGGACTTTGTGACAGCGCCCAAAAGCGTGTAGGATCGCCTTTCGTCGGGCGCGGTTGCGGGCCTTAACCCCCTGCGAACAAAGCTTTGCCGGGACGTAATAGGAGACGGCGACACTTGATGATCGAAGAGCGGACTCTCCAGTTGCAGCACTGCATGTATCAATACTCTCGTGCGATTTACCGGTCGATCAAGGATCTCATCGATCCGTACTCCGACCGGGAGTCGCAGCTCGAATCTCGCCGCTCGGTGCTCGTGGCGTGCGAGCAGACCATGGAGCGGCTCGCGAAGGACCCGCTCTACTTCGCCAAGCCCGACCGCGCCCTCTTCCAGGACATCCGGCGCCACTTCCCGATCACGGCGCAGGCGCAGGTCGCCTGGGCGGTGCAGAAGGGCGTGAAGGCGGCGATGCAGTTCATCGAGGAGCAGATCGAGGCCGGCGCGCTGGACGGCGGCGTCGCCCGCTGCCGCGCGACGACACGGAAGGGCAAGCCGTGCCAGCGCACCCCGCTCCCCGAGCGCGACTACTGCCCTTCGCACCAGCACCTGGAGGCGAAGGCCGCGGCCTAGGCTCCGTCTGCGCTTCGCGCGGACTTATCCACAGGGGCGATCCACAGGCACCCCCGTGTAGTGTGCGGCGAGGGTGTCGCACGACACGGACAAGCTGATCCGCCAGCTCTCGCTGGTCGCGTTCCTGATGGCGGAGCGGCGTCCACTGACGGCGCGCGACGTCAAGTCGAACGTCGAGGGCTACTCGGAAATGTCCGACGAGGCGTTCGCTCGCCGATTCTACTCCGACCGCGCCGAGCTGCTCGCGCTCGGCGTGCCGCTCCAGTCGCAGCGCGACGAGTTCACGGGCGAGGAGCTGTACACGCTCCGCTCCGAGCAGTACTTCCTTCCCCAGCTCGACCTCGAGGACGACGAGCTCGCGGCGCTGCAGACGGCGCTCTACCTGCTCGAGGGCAAGTTCGCGTACGCGGAGCCGCTGCGGCTCGCGCTCCAGAACCTCGCCCTCGGCCGGCCCGGCTTCGCCGAGTCGCCGACCGGGACCGCCGGCCGCGTCGAGGTGCTCGACCCGGACTACTCGCCGGAGATGCCGGGACGGCTCGCGAAGCTCGAGGGCGCGATCTCGAAGCAGCGCACGGTGAAGTTCGAGTACTGGTCGATCTCACGCGACGAGATCGCCGAGCGGACGCTCAACCCCTACGCCCTGCTCCCGGACAACGGCGTCTGGTACGTCGTCGGCCACGACCTCGACCGGGACGACATCCGCACCTTCCGGGTCTCCCGGATCCGAGGCGACATCCGCTTCGCCACGCGGCGCGAGCGCGACTTCCGCATCCCCGCCGACTTCGACATCGAGCTCTACCGCGGCCGGCCGCCGTGGCAGATCGGCGAGCCGGCCGGCCGGGCGAAGATCGAGGTGCGCGGCGACACGGCCTGGTGGGTGCAGCGCGCGTACGGCTCCACCGGGACGCTCGAGGACGGCGTGTTCACCACCGAGTACGCCTCGCTGCCGCAGCTCGCCTCGTGGGTGCTTCGCCAGGACGGCCGGGCGGTGCCGCTCGAGCCGGACGAGCTCCGGCGCGAGGTCGCGGTCGCGCTGCGCGCCGTTCGCGACCGGCACGAGGGCGCGCCGCCCACGCCCGCCCGGGAGGCTCCCGTGCGCGGCGCCGACGGCGTGGCCGACCGTCCGGCGGGCCCGGTCGCCCCGGAGCGCTTCGCCGTCCTCCAGGCGCTGCTCGCGTACCTGCTCGCGGCCTGCGGGGAGAACAAGGAGGCGCAGATCCCGGCCTCCGAGCTGCTCGCGCGCTTCCCCTCGATCCCGGCGGAGGAGCTGGAGGAGCACCTGTCGCTCCTGAACCTCGTCAACTTCGGCGGCGGCTGCTACACGGTCTACGCGGAGCTGAGCGACGACACCATCCACGTCGACAAGGAGCTCTGGGGCGACACGTTCCGGCTCGCGCCGCGGCTGACGCCGCTCGAGGCGCGGGCGATCCGGCTGGCGCTCGAGTACGTCGGGCCGATGATCGCCGCCGACGCGCACACGCCGCTCGGCAAGGTGCGCCGCAAGCTCGAGGACACCTTCGGCCAGTTCGAGCTCGGCCAGACACCCGCGCCGCAGGTCGAGCGCGCCGAGGAGGACCTCGTCTCCACGCTCGCACGCGGCATGCGCGAGCACCGGCTCGTCGAGATCGAGTACCAGAAGGAGGTCGACGCGAAGCCCACGACGCGCCTCGTCGAGCCCCACTCGCTCGAGCGGCAGATGCCGAACTGGTACGTCCACACCTGGGACCGGACGAGCGGCGCCGAACGCTCCTTCCGGCTCGACCGGATGCGCAGCGCAAAGCTCACGCGCGAGCGCTTCGAGCCGCGCGAGGGATTCGAGCCGACGCGGATGCGCGACGCCCGCAGCGCACGCGTCCTGTACGGGAAGGAGGCCGCCCGCTGGGCGGTGGAGCGCGGCGCCCGCCGGCTCGCCGACGGGACCGCCGTGCGCGACCTCCCCGTCGGCAGCGACGAGTGGCTCGAGAGCGAGATCCTCGCCCACCGCGGCGGCGCGGCGGTGCTCGGCCCGCCGGAGCTGCGGGCGCGGATCGCCGCCCGGGCCCGCGCGCTCGCCAAGGAGCTCGGCGTCGAGCGCATGCGCTCACGCGCGTGAAGCAGGTCTCCCGCTCGGACGCCTCGTCGTAGCGCGCCTGCGGCCGCGTTACGTCGACCTCAGCGGTGCGGAAAGCGCAGCTTTCCGCACCGGGCCGCTATGCGGCCGGCAGCGTGAGCGTGAAGGTCGCCCCCGCGTGCAGGCGCGACGTCACCTCGAGCGTGCCGCCGTGGGCCTCGGCGATCGAGCGGGCGATGAAGAGGCCCAGCCCGGTGCCGGGCTTCGAGCCGCCGGGAACGTCGGCGCGGCCGAACTTCTCGAAGATCAGCCGCTGCTGCTCGTGCGGGATCCCGGGGCCGCTGTCCGTGACGGAGATGCTCACGCCGCCGTCGTCGGCTACGACGCCGACCCGCACCGGCGCGCCCTCCGGCGAGTACTTGACCGCGTTGTCGATGAGGTTCGCGACCACCTGCCGGAGGCGCTCCCGGTCGCCGCGGACATGCGGGAGCGAGCGTGGCGCGGAGGAGACGATGCTGGCGTCCTCGTGCCCGAGCGCAGCCACCGTGACCGCGTCCTCGACGAGCGCCCCGACGTCGACGTCGCTGAACCGGTAGCTGAACGTCCCCGCCTCGATGCGCGACGTGTCGAGGACGTCGCCGATCAGGTCGGCGAGCCGGCTCGTCTCGTTGGCGATGAGGGCGAGAAACGCCTCGCGCTGCTCCGGCGACAGGGTGCGCCAGCGCCCCTCGAGGGTGCGTGCGGCGCCGATCACCGCGGCCATCGGGCTCCGCAGCTCGTGCGAGACGAGGGAGACGAAGTCGGCGCGCAGCGCGGAGAGGCGGCGCAGCTCCTCCACCGTCTGCCGCTCGGCCTCGTAGGCACGGATGTTCTGCACCGCCGTGCCGGCGAGCCGGCCGAGCAGCGAGACGAGCTCGATCTCGTCCTCGGTGAAGGCGGCCGAGTCGCTCCTGACGACCGAGATGATCCCGATCGCCCGCGCTCCGACGAGCAAGGGCGCGACGAGCCGTGAGCGCAGCCCGAGCGAGACGAGCTCCCGCTCCTCCGGGTAGCGCAGGTCGCGCATGTCCGGCCGGTACACGGTTTGCCCCCGGAGGACGACGTCGTCGAGGATCGAGCCCGCCGCGGGTCGCGCGCTGCCGGGCGCGAACACCTCGCCGGCGCCGCGCCCCGCCGCGGCGACGACCCGCGCCGCGCCGTCCTCGAGCGAGCACGAGCCCGGTGCGGTCGAACGGCATGAGCCCGCGCAGCTCCCGGAGGAAGGCGCCGAACGCCCCCTCCACCCCGAGCGAGGAGCCGAGCGCGCGGGCGCAGCGGTTCGCCGCCTCGAGCACGTCGACGCGCCGGCCGAGCGCGTCCCGCAGCCGTTCCGCCTCCCGCGCGCGCACGAGCCCGAGCTGTGCCTCCCGGTCGAGCCGGCGCACGAGCCAGCCGACGACGAGCCCGGAGAGCAGCATGATTCCGGCCGGGAAGGCGACGCGGTCGTGAGTGAAGTCCCGGGCCGCGAAGTGGTGCACCTGCCACCACTCGCTCGAAGACGAGGTACGGAACGGCGACGAGCGACAGCGCGCCGCCGCCGACGAGGCCGTAGCGGAGCGCCGCCTCGAGCACGGCGAGGATCACCGCCCAGCGCATCTGGTTGCCGTACTCGAAGGTGAAGATCATCCCGTACGCCGCGAGAACCGCCGTGTCGAAGGCGAGCGCCGCGAAGCCGACCGCCGGCAGCCGCCGCTGCGGCGCCGTGCGCGAGAGCACGAGCAGCGCGATCGAGCCGGCTGCGAACGCACCCGTCACGGCCCACGCAGCCTGGAAGTAGCCGGGCGGATACCCGTTGCTGAGCACGCCGACCTCGAAGACGGCGAAGACGACCCCGGCGAGGCGCAGCCACGAGAGCCAGCGCTCGACCTCCTGCAGCCGCGCCGCGCGCGCCTGCTCAGGCACGGCGCTCCTCGATGCGCCCGACGGCCCAGGCGGCGTGCTCGCGCAACTCCCAGTCCTCCACCTCGAGGTACGCGGCCGCGGCGGCCCCCTCCTCCTCCCCGCCGACGTTGCCGGCGGCGACGAGCGCGTTCAGCAGCAGCCGGCGGCCGTCGTGGCGCGGGACGTAGAGCCTGCCGTAGCGGCGCCGCAGCTCGTCCGGGTCGGCGCGCGAGCCAGTCGACGAGCGAGACGTGCGGCTCGGCGCCCTCGGGCGGCGCCGCGCCCGCCCGGCGCTTCTCCACGCCGCGGTTCCACGGGCACACGTCCTGGCAGATGTCGCAGCCGTAGACCTGCGCCCCGAGGTGCTCGCGGTAGGGCTCGGGCGCGGGGGCGCGGCGCCTGCGTCCAGTAGGAGAGGCAGCGGGTCGGAGTCGAGCGTCCCGGGCTCGTCGAGGGCGCCCGTCGGGCACGCGTCGATGCAGAGGCGGCAGGAACCGCAGCCGGCGTCGAGCGGCGGCGTCGGCTCGAGCTCCACGTCGGTCACGAGCGTCCCGAGCACGACCCAGGAGCCGTGGCGGCGCGTGATCAGGAGCGTGTTCTTGCCGTAGAAGCCGACGCCACTGCGGGCGGCGGCCTCGCGGTCGACGTGCTGGTTCGCGTCCACGAGCACCCGGTAGGCGCCGCCCAGCCGCCGGCCGAGCTCGTCGAGCTTCTCGCGCAGCTCCGCGTAGGCGTCGAACCAGGTGTAGCGCGGCAGCCGCCCGTGCCCCGGCGGCCGTTCGGGCTCCGGCGCCCAGTAGCAGAGCGCCGCCGAGACGACGGTGCGCGCGTCCGGCAGCAGCGTCTCGGGATGGCACGACACCTCCGGCCGGGCCATGGTGAACCGCATGTCGGCGAACAGCCCGCGGGCCGCCGCTCGCGGATGTGTCGCTCGGTCTCCGCGTACGGCGCGGCCGGGGCCGCGCCCACCGCGTCGAGGCCGAGCTCCCGGCCAGTGCCTCCAGCTCCTGAATCCGCACGGAGATAGTCTGCCCGCATGCGTGCCGTGCGTATCCACGAGGACGGCGGGCCCGACGTGCTCGTGCTCGAGGACGTCCTCGATCCCGTCGCCGGGCCGGGCGAGGTGCTCGTCCGGCTGCGCGCCTCGGCGCTCAACCACCTCGACGTCTGGATCCGCAAGGGGCTCCCGTCGGTGCCGAAGCCGCGGATCCTCGGCGCGGACGGCGCCGGCGTCGTCGAGGCGCTCGGCGAGGGCGTCTCCGGCCTCGAGCCCGGCATGCCGGTCGTGATCAACCCGGGCGTCGAGGCGCCGGACGGGACGATCCAGGTGATCGGCGAGCACGGTGACGGCACCAACGCGGAGCTGATCGCGGTGCCGGCGACGAACGTCTACCCGATCCCCGGGGGGCTCTCCTTCGAGGAGGCCGCGGCGTTCCCGCTCGTCTTCGAGACCGCCTACCGGATGCTCGTCACCCGCGCCGGGCTGCGCGAGGGCGAGTGGGTGCTCCTCTGGGGGATCGGCAGCGGCGTCTCGACCGCGGGGCTTGCGATCGCGAAGGCGCTGGGCGCGCGCACGATCGTCACCTCGTCGAGCGACGAGAAGCTCGCGCGCGCCCGCGAGCTCGGCGCCGACGCGACGGTGAACCACGCCGACGGCGACGTGAAGGCGGCGGTGAAGGAGGTCACGGGCGGCCACGGCGCGGACATCGTCGTCGAGCACGTGGGCGAGGCGACCTGGCGCACCTCGCTCGACGTCGCTGCGCGCGAGGGGCGAATCGCGGTCTGCGGCGCGACGAGCGGCCCGAACCCGCCGGCCGCGCTGCACCGGGTCTGGTGGAAGCAGCTCACGATCCTCGGCTCGACGATGGGCACGAGGGCCGACTTCGAGGGCGCGTACGAGCTCGTCGCGAGCGGCCGCGCGCTGCCGGTGGTGGACGAGGTCGTGCCGCTCGAGGAGATCCGGACAGCACACGCTCGTCTCGAGGCGGGCGAGCAGCTCGGCAAGATCGTCCTCTCGATCCCCGGCTGACCGGCCGCGGGCGCGACGGCCGCGCGGCCGCGATTCACTCGTACGGGTGAGGCGAACGCGGCACCGCCCGGGGGAGAATGCGAGGTGCTTCCTGCGGCGCACAGAGTCATCGACAGGGAGTCGTGAAGGGTCCTTCGTCCATCGCATGGCTGGTCGGCTTCCGTACCGCCGAGGCCGCCGCCCTGCTCGTGGCAATCGGCGGCACCGCGGCCGTCATCGTGGGCGTCCGGGTGGGCCCGGAGCACTCCTGGCCCTTCGTCCTGCCGAGTGCCGGGGCGAGGGGCCACACCGTCGTCGTGGTCGCCGCGCCGCCGCCTCGGGCGCGAAACGACGGCGCCGCCGCAGGAAGAGCGGCGCCGCCTCCCCGCGCAGGAATCACGACCGTCGCGCCCGCGCAGGCGCCTGCCGAATCGCGGCACGCCGGCCCGCTGCCCGTTCCTGCTCCTTCACGGCCGGCAAGACCCGCGCCGCAGGGCCCCGACCCGCCTCCGGAGACTCCCGCGCCTGTTCCTCCTCCGCCACCCGATCCGGCTCCTGCCCCAACCCCGGCGCCGCCTCCGCCGACCCCGCCGCCGATCCCGACGCCCGATCAACCGGCCGATTCCCCCGCCGCGGCGCCGCCCGCTCCGCCGGACCGCAGGGAAGCCTCCGCGGGGCACGCCGGGGAGAGCCCCCCGCCCACCCCCGCCCTCACCCCCGCCCCCACTCCCGCCCCCGTCCGGCCCGGCAACGGACACGGGGACGAGAACCACGTCCACACGGGTCCGCCCGGGACCTCGAAGCCGCCGCTCGAGCAGCCCGTCCCGCCTGGCCCGAGCGACGAGGCGTCCGTCCGGCACGACGGCTGAGCTCCCCCGCCGCGCCAGTCCGGAAAACCCCACGCGCCGGTAGGGGGCGCCCCGGATGCCCACGCCGCCGCCGAGCGGGACGCTGAACGGAGAAAGGAGCTCCACGTGAGCGACGGGCAGTTCCCGGCTGGTCCGGACGGCTTCTTCGGCATCCGGCTCGAGTCGATCGGCGGGCTCGGCGCGCATCTGGCCGGGCAGATGCTCGCCGAGGCGGTCGTGCTCCGCCAGGGGCTGAACGCCTCGCACTTCTCCTCGTACGGCTCCGAGAAGAAGGGGACGCCGGTGAAGTCGTTCGTCCGGATCGCGCCCTCCGACCGGGCGATCCGCACGTCGAGCCCCGTCGAGACGCCGCAGGTCGTCGCGGTCTTCCACGAGGCGCTCGGTCGCCTCGGCCGACGTGCTCGCGGGCGTGCCGGCGGACGGCACGGTGATCGTGAACACACGCTCCTCGCCCGACGAGCTGCGCGACGCGGCTCGGCCTCGAGTTCGGGACGGTCGGCGCGCTCGACGCGCTCGGGATCGCGGTCGAGGAGAAGACCCGCGTGAACACGGCGCTGCTCGGCGCGGTCGTCCGCGCGTGCCCGCTCGTCGAGCCGGAGGCCGTGCGCGAGACGATCCGCGCCACCTTCTCGCGCCGGCATCCCGAGGTGGTGCGACGCGAACCTCCGCACCTTCGACCGCGGCTACGAGGAGCTGCGCGCGACCGCGGTCGCGGCGCCCGCCGGCGCGGCCGGCCGGCCGGTCTCCGCGCCCGCTCCCGCCTTCGGCTACCTCGACGCCCCGATCGGCGGCGCGATCCTCGAGCCCGCGAACAGCATCGCGAAGGACATGAGCACCTCCCGCGAGGGCTTCCTCCCGGAGCTCGTGCTCGAGGACTGCGTCCACTGCGGGCTCTGCGACATCGTCTGCCCCGACCTCTGCCTCGTCTGGGACGAGTCCGCCGAGGGCGTGCGGCTGCGCGGGATCGACTACCGCTACTGCAAGGGCTGCCTCAAGTGCGTCGACGCCTGCCCGACCGGCGCGCTGCTCGAGCGGCGCGAGGAGCCGGGCTGGGCCGACGCGCACCGGGTGGCGCTCTTCGCGGAGGTGGTGTGATGGCCGTCGCCGCGAAGCGCCCGGCTCGCCGCGCAGGTCGAGCAGTTCCGCTCCGGCAACGAGATGGCGGCGCTCTCGGCGCAGCACATCGACTTCCACGTGATGGGCTACTACCCGATCACGCCCTCGACCGAGATCGCGGAGCTGCTCGACGAGCTGAAGGCGGAGGGCGCGCACCGGACGGTGATGATCCCCGCCGACGGCGAGCACGGCGCGGCGGGCATCTGCTACGGCGCCGCCGTCGGGGGCGGGCGCGTCTTCAACGCGACGAGCTCGCAGGGGCTCCTCTACTCGCTCGAGGAGCTGCCCGTCCAGTCGGGGACGCGGTTCCCGATGCTGCTCGACCTGGCCACGCGCACCGTCAGCGGGCCGCTCGACATCCGCGGCGACCACTCCGACGTCTACTACGCCCTCGACACGGGCTGGCTCGTCTTCCTCGCGCGCGACCCGCAGGCCGTCTACGACCTCAACGTGTGCGCGCTGCGGGTGGCCGAGCGCGCCGACGTGCGCCTGCCCGCGATCGTCGCCTTCGACGGCTTCTTCACGAGCCACCAGAAGCGGCGGGTCGCGCTCTTCGAGGACCCGGCCGCCGTGCGGGAGTTCCTCGGCCCGTTCGCCGAGACGATCGAGGTGCTCGACCCGCGCCACCCGGTCACCGTCGGGCCGTACATGAACGACCCCGACCTGATCAACAACAAGTTCCAGCTCAACCTCGCGATGGCGGCCGCGCTGCGCGCGCTGCCGGAGGTGTTCGCCGAGTACGAGGCCCTGAGCGGACGCCGTTACGACGCCGTCGACCTCTACCGGATGGAGGACGCCGAGGTCGCGCTGCTCCTGCTCAACTCGGCGGCCGAGACGGCGAAGGACGCGGCCGACCGGCTGCGCGACGAGGGGATCCGCGCGGGCGTCGTCAGCCCGAACGTGCTCCGCCCCTTCCCCGCGCAGGCGCTGCGGGACGCCCTGCGCGGCGTCGGCGCGCTCGTGATCGGCGACCGCGCCGACTCGTACGGCTCGGGCGGCGGCCCCGTCTCGCACGAGGTCAGGTCGGCGCTCAAGGACGACCCGGCGAACCGGACGCTCTGCCTGGCCCGCATCTACGGGCTCGGCGGCCGCGACTTCTACGTCGAGGACGCGGAGACGCTCTTCCGCCTGGCGCTCGACGCGCTCGCGGGCGGCTCGGCGCCCGTCTTCGACTACCACGGCGTCACGCCGGGCGACCCGGAGAAGCCGCCGCGGCGGCCGGGCCTGCCGCCGCTCGCGAGGGACGAGACGGTGAGCGGGCTCGTGCACGTGCGCGAGCGCGAGGACGGCAGGCTCACGGTCGAGGCGCCGCCGGCCTGGCAGCTCGCCGCGCGCCCCAAGCGGGTCGCGCCCGGCCACGGCGCCTGCCCGGGCTGCGGCGTCTTCCCCGCGCTCGACCAGTTCCTGCGCGGGATCGAGGGCGACGTCGTCGTCCTCTACCAGACCGGCTGCGCGATGGTCGTCAGCACGGGCTACCCGTACTCCTCGCACCGCGTCACCTACGTCCACAACCTGTTCCAGAACGGCGCCGCGACGCTCTCCGGCCTCGTGGAGATGTTCCACGAACGGCGGCGGCGCGGCGAGCTGCCCACCGACGACGACATCACCTTCGTGATGGTCACCGGCGACGGCGGCATGGACATCGGCACCGGGCCGGCGATCGGCACCGCGCTCCGGAACCACCGGCTGATCATCGTCGAGTACGACAACCAGGGCTACATGAACACCGGGGCGCAGCTCAGCTACTCGACGCCGCTCGGGCACCGCACCTCGACGAGCCACGTGGGCCCCGGCGAGCACGGGAAGGCGTTCCACCACCGCGACACGCCGCAGATCATGGCGGCGACGAACATCCCCTACGTCTTCACCGGCGTCGAGGGGTTCCCCGACGACCTGCTCGCGAAGGGCGCGAAGGCGCAGTGGTACGCGCGGCACGAGGGCATGGCCTACGGGAAGATCCTCATCTCCTGCCCGCTGAACTGGCTGACCGAGGACCGCGCGGGCGCCGACGTCGTCCGCACGGCTGTGGACTCGTGCTTCTTCCCGCTCTACGAGATCGAGCGCCACTCGACCGCACTCACCTACGACCCCGAGCCGCTGGGGCGGCGGATCCCGGTCGCCGACTGGCTCCGGACGATGGGCAAGACGCGGCACCTGACCCGGCCCGGCTTCGAGGCCGAGCTCGCGGAGATCGAGGCCGAGGTCGACCGCCGCTGGCAGAGGCTGAAGGCGATGAGCGAGCACCCGCTGCTCTAGGCGACCCATGGCGACGATCCTCGACACGCGCGAGCTGACGCCGGTGACCCGGCTCTTCGTCGTCGACGCGCCGCTCGTCGCCCGCCACGCGCAGCCGGGCCAGTTCGTGATCGTGCGGGTGAACGAGCACGGCGAGCGGGTGCCGATCAGCATCACGGACTTCGACCCGGCGGCGGGGACGGTCACGCTCGTCGTCCAGGAGGTCGGAAAGACGAGCCGGCTGCTCTGCGCGCTCGAGCCGGGCGAGGAGCTGCTCGACCTCGCCGGGCCGCTCGGCCGCCCGGCGCCGCTCCCCGACGCGGGCGACGCGGCGCTCGTCGGCGGCGGCTTCGGCGCCGGCGCGGTCTACCCGATCGCCCGCGAGCTGCAGGCCCGCGGCGTGCGCGTCACCTCGATCGTGGGCGCGCGCACGGCCGAGCTGCTGATCCTGCGCGAGCTGCTCGAGTCCGCGAGCGACGCGTTCGAGCCGTGCACCGACGACGGCTCGCTCGGCTACGAGGGCTTCACGGCGGCGCGGCTCGCGGAGCTGCTGGCCGGCGGCGCACCCTTCACGCACTGCTTCGCGATCGGCCCGATGCCGATGATGCGAGCCGTCGCCGAGACGACGCGGCCGTACGCGCTTCCCACCTTCGTCTCGCTCGACCCGATCATGCTCGACGGCACCGGCATGTGCGGCGCCTGCCGGATCAGCGTCGGCGGCGAGACGAAGTTCGCGTGCGTGGACGGCCCCTTCTTCGACGCCCACGCGGTGGACTTCGACGAGGCGGTCGTCCGCTCGAAGATGTACGTCGAGGAGGAGCACGAGGCGCTGGAGGCGGTTCGGTGACGCTCGTCCACCCGACGAAGACGGCGATGCCGGCGCTCGACCCGGTCGAGCGGCGCGGGCTCTGGGACGAGGTCGCGGTCGGCTACACGCTCGAGCGCGCGCTCGCGGAGGCGCGGCGCTGCATCCAGTGCCAGGAGCCGCTCTGCGAGCTCGGCTGCCCCGTGGGCGTCCCGATCCGCGACTTCATCCGCAGCGTCCAGCTCGGCGACCTCGCGGGCGCCGCCGCGGCGATCCGGACGAGGAACGTCCTGCCCGCGATCTGCGGGCGCGTCTGCCCCGTCGAGCACCAGTGCGAGGCGCGCTGTGCCGTGCTCGGCCGGCTGGAGCCCGTCGGGATCGGCCGGCTCGAGCGTTTCGTCGCCGACTGGGAGCGCGGACAACCACGTAACGAGGCTGCCGCCGAGCGCGTGCAGCGTCTCGGCAAGGTCGCGATCGTCGGTTCTGGGCCGGCCGGACTGACGGCGGCGAGTGACCTCGCCAGGCTCGGATACCAGGTCACGGTCTTCGAGGCGCTGCACGCGGTCGGCGGCGTGCTCCGTTACGGGATTCCCGAGTTCCGGCTGCCGAAGGCGATCGTCGACGAGGACGTGGAGCGGCTGCGGGAGCTCGGCGTCGACTTCCAGACCGACGTCGTCGTCGGCAAGACGCTCACGGTGGACGAGCTGCTCGGCGAGCTCGGCTACGGCGCGGTCTTCGTGGGCACCGGCGCCGGCTCGCCGAAGTTCATGGGCATCCCGGGCGAGAACCTGAAGGGCGTCTACTCGGCCAACGAGTACCTGACCCGGGTGAATCTGATGCGGGCGTACGACTTCCCGGGCTACGACACGCCGGTGAAGCGGCCGACGCGGGCGGCCGTGATCGGCGCGGGCGACACCGCGATGGACGCGGCGCGCGTCTCGATCCGCCTCGGCGCCGAGGAGACGCACGTGGTCTACCGGCGGACGCAGGCCGAGATGGGCGCGCGCGCCGAGGACTACGGCCGCGCCGCCGAGGAGGGCGCCGTCTTCGACTGGCTGACGCTGCCGACGCGGTTCCTCGGCGACGAGGATGGACGGGTGCGCGGGCTCGAGTGCCTGCGCATGGAACTCGGAGAGCCGGACGCCTCGGGCCGGCCGCGGCCGGTGCCGGTCGAGGGCTCCGAGTTCGCGCTCGAGGCGAACCTCGTTGTGATCGCGCTCGGCACCAACCCGAACCCGCTGATCCCGCAGACGACGTCGGGTCTCGAGATCGACGGGCACGGCTGCGTGGTCGTCGATCCGGAGACCGGCGCCACGAGCCGGCCGGGCGTGTTCGCGGGCGGCGACATCGCGACCGGCGCCGCGACGGTGATCCTCGCCATGGGCGCGGGCCGCAGGGCGGCGGCCGCGATCGACGACTACCTCCAGGGAGGCGCAGATGGACAGTGAGACGGAGACGGTCGGCTCCGAGGTCAGGGGATTCCTGCCCTCGCACCTCGCGGAGAGCGTGCTCTTCGACGACCGCGCAGAAGCGGGGCGCCGCCTCGCGCACGCGCTGCCGAGCGACCTGCACGAGCCGGTCGTCGCCGGGACGACCCGGGGCGGCGTCGTGATCGCCGCCGAGGTCGCAGCCGCTCTTCACGCGCCGCTCGACGCTGTCGTCGTCGCGCCCGTGCGGCGCACGCCGGAGTACGAGAACGCGATCGGGGCAGTCGCGCCCGGCGACGCGCTCCACATGCACGAGCCCGACGCGCTGAGCCCGGCCCACACGGTCGTCGCGATCGCCCGCGCGCAACGGGAGGCTGCGCGCCTCCAGGCGCTGCTCCACGAGCGCCGCCGGCCGCAGCCGGTCTCGGGCCGCGACCTCGTGCTCGTGGACGAGGCGATCACGACCGGCACGACGATGGCGGCCGCCGTCAAGTGGGGCCGCGAGAGCGGCGCGCGGCGTGTCGTCGCGGCGGTCCCGGTCGCCGCCTCCGCAGGGCTCGAGGTCGTACGCCGGCTCGCAGACCGGGTCGTCTGCCTCTACGAGTTCGAGATGATCGGCTCGCGCGCGGTCTGGTTCGGGGACTTCCCGCGGCTCGCGGACGAGGACGTCCGCCGGCTCCTGGAGGAGACGCCGTGACGACGGAGATCCACGTGCGGTTCAGCAGGACCGACGACGCGCGGGCGGCGTTCCCGACGGTGGCGGGGCACGTCCCCGCTGCGCGGCTGGCGGAGACGGGGATCGAGGTCACCTGCGACGCCGTCGCCGAGGCGGGCGTCCTGCACCAGCTCGCGCACGCGCTGGACGAGTGGCTGGTCGAGGCGCGACTGCCGTTCGCGCCGCTGCCGGTCGGCGACCACACCCTGCTCGTCCGCCCGCCCGGCGACTGAGTCAGGGGGTACCGCTCCTAGCCGAAGCCGAGGATGAACTTCGCGTCCTCGGACATCCGGTCCGGCGTCCACGGCGGGTCGAACGTCAGCTCGAGCTCGACCTCCTCGACGCCGGGCACCTCGCGCGCGACCCGGTCGATGTCGCCGGCGATCAGCGGCCCGGCGGGGCAGCCCATCGAGGTGAGGCTGTAGAGGATCTTGGCCTTCGGGCCCTCCATCTCGACCTCGTAGAGCAACCCGAGGTCGACGATGTCCATCCCCAGCTCGGGGTCCTCGACCTGGCGCAGTGCCTCGAGGACGTCGTTGCTGCTCGCCATGCACCCAGTGTACGTACGATGGCGCGGTGCTCGCAGCACACGGGTCCGCGGTGCTGAACGGCGTGCTGCTCGCGTCGGCGGTCGTGCCGGTGCTCGTCGTGATCGTCCTCGCCTGGGCGTTCCTGCGCGCCGGACGGCGCAACGACGAGCGGGAGCGCGCCGCTCGGGCCGGGCGGAACCAGAGCGCCGGGTAGTCGCGGCCCGCCCATCCTCGGCAACGCCGCGGCGGCCGCCTTCCTCAGTAGCCGAGCAGCCGGACTTCCTCGCGCCGCTCGCGGGCGAAGAAGTGGATCCCGTCCACGAAGCGCACCCAGTTGCAGCGCGTGCACATGAGGAGCGAGTGCGTCCGGGCGCTGTCGGCGAGGAAGCGGACGCCCCGCAGCAGGTCGCCGTTGGAGACGCCCGTCGCCGCCACGATCACCTCGCCGGGCGCGAGGTCCTCGGTCGTGAAGACGCGGGTGTAGTCCTCGACCCCCGCCTCCCGCAGCGCGTCGATCTCGCGGCGCGAGGTCGGCCAGAACTGCGCCTGGAGCTCGCCGCCGAGGCAGCGCAGCGCCGCCGCCGACAGCACCGCCTGGCGGGTGCCGCCGATGCCGATCGCGAGGTGGTCGTTCGTGCCGCGGATCGAGGCGGAGATGGCCGCGGTCACGTCCCCGTCCTGGATCAGCTTGATCCGCGCGCCGGAGTTGCGGATCTCCTCGATCAGGTCGTGGTGGCGAGGCCGGTCGAGCAGGATCGTCGTGACGTCGTTCACGCGGCGTCCGAACGCCTCGGCGATCGCCTCGATGTTCTCCCCCACCGGCCGCAGCAGGTCGATCGCGCCGCGCGCGCGCGGACCGACGGCCATCTTGCGCATGTACATGTCGGGCAGGGTCGTCAGCTTCCCCGGCTCGCCGACGGCGATCATCGACATGGCGCCGTGGCCGCCGCGCGCGACGACGCCGCGGCCCTCGAGCGGGTCGAGTGCCAGGTCGACGTCGACCCCGCCGGCGCCGACGACCGCCCCGGGTACGAGGCCCCCGAAGTCGTCCGTCGAGCCGAGGACGACGCGGCCGCGGATCGGCAGCAGGTCGAGCGTCGCCCGCATCCCGGTCGCCGCCGCCTCCTCGGCGGCGTCCTGGTCGGCCCTCCCGAGCCAGCGGGCGGAGAGGAGCGCGGCACGCTCGGTCGCGCGCAGGTACGCCTGGCACTGGCAGGGCGCCTCGAGCGCGGCGGGGCCCTGCGTGCCCCCGGTCTCCGCTTCGAGCCCGGTGTCGCTCACACGACCTCCCGCATCCGCTCGGCCGCCGAGAGGACGAGCTCGGCGACCGCCGCGGTCGCGCGCTCCGCGTCCTCGTTCTCGACGACGGCCACGCGCTCGCGCTCGGCGCGCGTCGACGAGAAGCTCCTGGAGCCGCCTGATGTCGTCGAAGCGGTCGAGGTAGCGCGTCATCGGGCGCGCGGTGCCGGCATCGCGGGAGAAGAAGTGCTGTGCGTGCGCCGTCTCGTCCTCGATCGTGAGGACGCACTCGACGACGACGGCGCCCTCGACCTGCCGCTCCACGAGCCCGGGGACGAGATGGACGCCCTCGAGCACCATCGACCAGCCCTCCTGGAGCGCGCGCTCCATCGAGGCGGCGACGCCGACGAGCACGTTGCGCGACTGCTGGAGGAAGCCGAACTCGAGCGGGTCGTCGGCCTCCGGGAACGCATCCCCCGCCTCGAAGCTCGAGTAGTGGATCGAGGGCATGAAGCCCTGCGGAGAAGAACGCCCGCATCGTCTGCCGTATGAAGTCCGTCGAGGTGACGCGCGTGATCCCGAAGCGGTAGGCCAGCTCGGTGGCGACGGTGGACTTGCCGGTGCCGGTGGCGCCGCCGATCAGGATCAGGATCGGCAGGTCGAGCTCGCGCAGCTCTGGTAGCGGCGGAGCCGGCGGATCGCCTCGCTGCCCTCGTCCTCGCCGAGGATCTCGACCGCGAGCGCCTCGAGCCGGCCGAGGTCGACGACGTCGCGCGCCACGCTCGCCGAGGTCGTCGCCGACGCGGCGCGCGAGCGTGTACGCCCGGTCGGCGGCGACGCCGTCGCCATCAGCGAGCGCGCCATCAGGCCGCGCGAGTACGGGAGCCCGTGCTCGCCGCCGCCGAGCGGCAGCGGCATGATCCGTCGCGGCTGGTTCATGCGCGAACCCCTTCGGGGAGCAGTTCCAGTACGAGCTCGTCGAGGCCGTCTGCCACGACGTCGTTGGCGGCGAGGACGACCTCGGCGCCGCGTTCGAGCGCGGTCGCACGACGACGTCCACCGCGGCCGCCTTCAGCTCGACGAGGTAGACCTCCGCGTCCACGCTCTCGAGGTCCGCGCGAAGCGCTTCGCGGCGTGCGAGGTTCCGCGAGACGTGGACGACCTCGGCGTCGAGATGCTCGGTCGGAGCAGGCCCGGTCGTGAAGACGGCCGTGCGCCGGCCGCGCAGCTCCTCGACCGGCCGCAGGCGCAGCTCGGCGGCAACGACGGGGACATCCTTGATCGCACGGATCGCGTCCCGGTCGGCGCCGCCGGTGTCGACGACGAGGTCGGAGACGAGCACGCGGTAGGCGTTGAGCCCGGCGCGGACGTCCTGGGCGCGGCTCGTGACGAGGATCCGGGCGTCGACGGCGATCGGCGGCAGAGCGGCGCCGCTGCCGTCGAAGAGGAGCAGGTCCGGGCCGAGCGCCGCGGCGACGCGCGCGCCCTCGAGCACGTTCGAGTCGAGCGGCGCCCCGGCGAGGCCGCCGCCCGCGCGCCGGCAGCCGACCGTCGGCACTCCCGTGAGCGCCGCGGTCTCGAGGTGGTCGGAGGCGGCGTGGCGGCCCGAGCGCGAGAGCGCCACGAGCTCGTCGAGGCCGGGCGGCGTCTCCCAGACCTCCGGCTCCGCCGGCCCGCCCCGTCCCATCGCGACGACGACCACGCTCCGGTCGCGCGCGAGCAGGCGCGCGACGTGACCGGTGACCGCGGTCTTCCCGACCCGCTTGCCCGTGCCGATCACCGCCAGCGACGGCAGCGGCGAGGGGTGGAACGGCGGCGGGTCGAAGCGGAAGTCCGCGCCGACGTAGGGCAGCCCGAGCGCGAGCACCCGCGAGGCCCACAGCATCCGCTCGCGCGGCCCGAGCACCGGTTCGTCGGAGACGTCGACGACGACGTCCACCTCGACGGCGTCGAGCGAACCCACCAGCGGCACGCCGTAGTCCTCCCCGCCGACGAGCTTCTCGCCGCCGCCGACGAGCAGCGCGCCCACGACCTCGTACGGCAGCGCGGCGAGCGCGTCGCGTACGACGGGCGCGTAGTGCTCGCCGTCGATCAGCGCCAGGGCCTTCATCGCGTCGTCACCTCGTCCTCGATCCGCGCGGTGTACTTCTCGTAGGTCTTCGTCTCGGTCGAGAACTGGATGATCCGCTCCTGCCCGTGGAACGGGTACCTGCGCCACACGTCCACGTGCGTGCCGTCGACCTCGACGACGTTGTAACAGGGCCGCCCGTTGCCGCGCAGGCGGGACGACGAGACGGTGCCCGCGTTCACGACGAACAGATCCTCGAGCCTCCACGCGTAGGGAACGTGCTTGTGCCCCGAGAGGACGAGATCGACTCGCGCCCGCTGGAGCGCCTCGAGCGTGTCGCCCGCGTCGTGGACGATGTTCCGCTCGCGGCCCGTGCCCGGCACCGGCAGCAGGTGGTGGTGCAGGACGAAGACGCGCAGGTCGGCCGGCTCGGCGAACTGCTCCTCGATCCAGCGGTAGCGGCCGCGGCCGATCTGGCCGTGGTCGAGGTCGGGCTCGCTCGAGTCGGCGGCGACGATCGTGACGCCGTCCTTCCGCAGCACGGAGTTCCGCTCGCCGAAGAGCTCCTCGAAGTGGACGTAGCCGACGTTCCGCGAGTCGTGGTTCCCCGGGATCACGACCATCGACTCGCAGTCGATCCGGTTCAGGTACTCGCGCGCCATCGCGTACTCGTCCTTGAAGCCGTGCGAGGTGAGGTCGCCGGAGACGATCACGACTTCCGGCGCGATCTCGTTCACCTCGGAGATCGCGCGCTCCAGCAGGTGCGGCAGGAAGAACTGCTGCCCGCAGTGGATGTCGGACAGCTGGACGATCGTGAACGCCCCGCCGTTGCTCCCCGCCATGCGGGAAGTCTACGGGCACCCACACGGGGGAAACCATGTTTCCCCCGTGGGCCCCCTTCTTCGGCGCGGAGTGCCGGAGGGCTGTTGCGCTCCGGGGAGAGCGCGGTCTCCCCTGCGCGCCCGAGAGCGCGCCCGCCCAAGAGCGACGGTGGACGATCTGGCTGCCCCGGCGCGGGCGGACGTGGCTACGCCAGGTCCACCCGCTGGTCCGCGTGGCCGTAACGCGGCTGCGCCCGCGTTACGTCCACGCCCGAACGGTCTCGTAGACGAAGCCGCAAAGCCTGGACGTAAGCCGCGCCGCAGGCGGGCTTACGGGCAGGCCGAACCAGCAGGCCGGTCCTGCCCGCAGGGCACGACCGGCCGCGACCAGGCAGCGGCACCGTCGAGACCCGCCCTTGGGCCAGAGCGGCCACGAAGGCGAAGGCGGGACCACGCTCCCGCCGCAGCCCCAGAACCCTCCCGCCACGCGCGCCGAAGAAGGGGGCGAACGGGGGAACACTGTTCCCCCGTTACCTAGAAGATCCAGGTGACGGGGTAGTACAGCGCCGCCGCGACGAGGCCCGCCGCGGGCAGCGTCAGCAGCCACGCGGCGACGATGTTGCCGGCGACGCCCCAGCGCACCGCCGAGAAGCGGCGGGTGGCGCCGGCGCCCATCACCGAGCCGGTCACGACGTGCGTCGTCGAGATCGGGAAGCCGAAGTGCGTGCCCGCGTAGAGCGTCGAGCCGGCGGCGATCTGCGCCGCGAAGCCGTGTTCCGGCGACATCTTGTAGATCCGCTGCCCGAGCGTGCGGATGATCCGCCAGCCGCCGACGTACGTTCCCGCGGCGATCGTCAGGCCCGCGGAGATCTTCACCCAGGTCGGGACGTAGAAGCTCGAGATGCTGCCGTGCGTGACGAGCGCGAGCGAGATCACGCCCATCGTCTTCTGCGCGTCGTTCGCGCCGTGCGTGAACGCGACCCACGTCCCGGAGACGAGCTGCCCCAGGCGGAAGCTCCGGTTGGCGACCCCCGGGGTGAGCCAGGCGAAGAGTCCGGTAGATCGCGACGAGCAGGGCGAAGGCGACGATGAAGCCGATCACCGGCGAGGCGGCGCCCGGGAGGATCACCTTCTCCCAGATGCCGCGCCACTGCACGCCCGGCGCTGCCAGACTGGACGAGCGCGGCGCCGACGAGGCCGCCGATGAGCGCGTGCGTCGAGCTCGAGGGCAGGCCGAGCCACCACGTCAGCAGGTTCCAGACGATCGCGCCGAGGAGCGCCGCGAGCACGGTCTGCTCGGTTGCGAGCCCCGTGTCGATGATCCCCTTGCCGACGGTCTTCGCCACCGCCGTGGTCACGAAGGCGCCCGCGAGGTTCGCGGCCGCCGAGACGAGCACCGCCCCGCGCGGCGACATCGCGCGCGTGCCGACCCAGGTGGCGACGTAGTTCGCGGTGTCGTGGAAGCCGTTGGTGAAGTCGAAGACCAGCCCGACGGCGATGACGACGACGAGCAGGGTCACGGAGGGCGGCTACCTGTTCTTGACGAGGATCGCCTCGAGCACGTCCGCCGCGTTCTCACACGCGTCCGCGGCTTCCTCGAGCTGCTCGTGGATGTCCTTCCAGCGGATCACCGCGAGCGGGTCGGCGCCGACCGCGAACAGGTCGGAGATGGCGGCGCGCGCGATCCGGTCGCCCTCGTCCTCCAGCTCGCGCAGCTCGATCAGCTGGCGGCGCGAGTCCTTGAACCCCTCGAGCCGCTGCACCGCCTCCTCGAGCTTCGTCGCCGCACGGTGGACGATCTGGGCCTGCTCGCGCGCCGGCTCACGGATCTCCTGCACGCGGTAGCCGACGACCTTCCCCGCCGCCTCGTCCACGTGGTCGCAGATGTCGTCGAGCGCGCCGGCGAGCCGGTACATGTCGTCGCGGTCGAACGGCGTGACGAAGGTGCGGTTGAGCAGGTCGATGACCTCGTGGGTGAGCCGGTCGCCCGCGTGCTCGAGCTCCTTCACGTCGCGGAGCATCCGGTCGCCGTCGGTCGGAAACCGGTCGAGCAGGTCGATCAGGAGCTGCGCGATCGCGACCGCGTTTGCCGCCGCCCGGTTGTAGAGGGTGAAGAACTCGCGCTTCTGCGGGACGAAGTTGATCCGCGCCATGACGCGGGTTGTTTACCACTTCGCCACGTCCGAGGTCGCAGCGAGCCGCCGCGGCGCCGTTTCGGCATCCGACGGCGTCGGTACCGTGCCTGGCGATGGGGCTGGATATCCCCGTGTTCCAGGCATACCGCGGGACCGAGCCGCCGCGCTTCGCGAGCGCGGCGGAGTTGGAGTGCGCGAAGGTGCTGGACTACTACGGCGTGCCGTGGGAATACGAGCCGCGAACCTTCGTGCTCGAGCAGGACGAGGAGGGACGCGTGACCGAGGCCTTCGCGCCGGACTTCTATCTCCCGGAGCAGGACCTCTACGTCGAGATCACCGTCATGAAGCAGTCGCTCGTCACCCGCAAGAACCGGAAGCTGCGCAAGCTGCGGGAGCGGTACCCGGACGTCAAGATCAAGCTCTTCTACCGGCGCGACCTGGAGCGCCTCGCCCAGCATTTCCATCTCGACCTCGCTTCCTAGCTCCATTTCCGCGGACGACCGCATCGGCGACATCTACCTCTCTGCGGCGGAACTGGCGACGCGCGTGCGCGAGCTCGGGGCCGAGATCGCCCGCGACTACGAGGGGTGCGAGCCGGTGCTCGTCGGCTCTCTGAAGGCGAGCCTCGTCTTCATCGCCGACCTCTCGCGCGCCCTGCCGATCCTGCACAACCTCGACTTCGTCGAGCTCGCCGGCTACGGCAGCTCGCAGATGGGCGGCCACGAGCAGATCCGGGTGCTGAAGGACCTCGACCTCGACATCCGGGGCCGCGACGTGATCGTCGTCGAGGACGTGATCGACACGGGACTGACGCTGAACTATCTCGTCCGCGCCTTCGAGCTGCGCGAGCCGCGCTCGGTCGCGGCCGTGACGCTGCTCGACCGGCCGTACCGCCGCCTCGTCGACGACCTGCCCGTCCGCTACGTCGGCTTCGTCGTCCCCGACGAGCTGTTCGTCGGCTACGGCTTCGACCTCGACGAGCGCTACCGCGAGCTGCCCGACCTCCGCCTGCTCGACCTGTCCGGGAAGGACTCGCCCGGCAGCGAGGTTTAGGCTAGGCTAAATTCCGTGGGCATCACCCGGAACGGCGGCGGCGCCCAGGCGAGCGGCGAGCGCGTGCTCCAGGGCGGCCGGCTCCGGGTGCTCCCCTTCCTCGGCCCGGCGTTCATCGCCGCCGTCGCGTACATCGACCCGGGCAACTTCGCGACGAACATCGCCGGTGGCTCGAAGTACGGCTACACGCTCGTCTGGGTGATCGTCGCCTCGAACCTGATGGCGATGCTCGTGCAGGCGCTGTCGGCGAAGCTCGGCGTCGCCACCGGCCGGAACCTCGCCGAGGTCTGCCGCGACCGCCTTCCCCGCCGCGTCACGTTCGGGCTCTGGATCCAGGCCGAGCTGATCGCGATGGCGACCGACCTGGCGGAGTTCCTCGGCGCCGCGATCGGCCTCCACCTGCTCGTCGGGCTCGCCCTGTTCCCGTCCGCCGTGGTGACGGCGGTCGCGGCGTTCCTGATCCTCGGCCTCCAGCGCTTCGGCTTCCGCCCGCTCGAGGCGACGATCGGCGTGATCGTGCTCGTGATCGGGATCTGCTACGTGATCGAGATCTTCTACGCGAACCCCGACCTCGCCGCAGCCGCCAAGCACGCGGTCGTGCCCGGGTTCGCGGGCGGCGACTCGGTGCTGCTCGCGGTCGGGATCCTCGGCGCGACCGTGATGCCGCACGTGATCTGGCTCCACTCGGCGCTCATGCAGGACCGGATCCGGCCGGAGAACGAGGCGCAGGCGAAGCGGCTGATGCGCTTCACGTGGATCGACGTCGGGATCGCGATGACCATCGCCGGGATGATCAACGTCGCGATGCTCGTGATGGCCGCGGGCACGTTCTTCCGCAGCGGCCTCCATCACGTCGAGTCGCTCGACGGCGCGCACAAGACGCTCGCGCCGCTGCTCGGCGGCGCGTCGAGCGCGATCTTCGCGGTGGCGCTGCTCGCGTCGGGGCTCTCCAGCTCGGCGGTCGGCACGCTGGCCGGCCAGGTCGTCATGCAGGGCTTCATCCGCCGCCGGATCCCGATCCTCGTCCGGCGGCTGGTGACGATGCTGCCGGCGTTCGTCGCGATCGGGATCGGCGCCGACCCGACGCGCACGCTCGTGCTGAGCCAGGTCGTCCTCTCCTTCGGCATCCCGTTCGCGCTCGTCCCGCTCGTCGCCTTCACGAGCCGCCGCGACGTGATGGGCGGCCTCGTGAACGCGCGCCGGACAACCGTCGCCGCGACGACGGTGGCGGGGCTGATCATCGCGCTGAACGTCTTCCTGCTCGTCGACACGTTCGGCCTCGGATAGCCGCCGGAAGACGACCGGCCGCGCGGATCCGGCTACAGATAGCCGAGCGGATCCACCGGGTTCCCGTTCACGCGCACCTCGAAGTGCACGTGCGGGCCGGTGCAGAAGCCGGTGCAGCCGGAGGACGCGATCACCTGCCCCTGGGCGACCTCCTGGCCGCAGGAGACCGAGACGCTCGTGTTGTGGCCGTACACGGTCGCGTAGCCGCCCCCGTGGTCGATCATCACGAGGTTCCCGTAGCCGGACATCCAGCCGCACCAGACGACCTTGCCCGCGGCGGCGGCGTGGACCGGCGTGCCGCTCGGGACGCCGATGTCGATGCCCGGGTGCAGCGTCCCCCAGCGCATGCCGAAGGGGCTCGTGATCGGCCCCGAGACGGGCCAGATGAAGTGCGGCGCCCCCGCCGGCGCGGACGAGCCGCCCGACGGCGCGGACGAGGACTGCGAGGCGGCCTGGAGCTGCGCGGCGAGCTGCGCGCTCGCCGCTGCGAGCGCCTGGGACTCCGCCACCTCGGCCTGGACGTCCTTGCGCGTCGCCGCGAGCGCGTGCGCCTTGTCCGTCCGCGCCCCGGCGAGCCGGTTCTGGCTCGAGAGGAGCTGCGAGCGGAGGATGGCGACCTGCTGCGCGCGGCCCTCGATCACGCGGGTCTCCTGCGTGACCGTGCGGCGGGCGGTGCGCGTGCGGGCGCGGGCGCTGCCGACCTCGCGCTTCGAGGCGGCGACCTGGCCGGCGACCCGCTTGTCCTGCGAGGCGATCGCGCCGAGGTAGTCGATCTGGTCGAGCACGTCCTGGAAGTTGCGCGCCGCGAGCACGACGTCCACGGTCGAAGGCTGGTCCTGCTTGTAGATGGCGACGATCCGGTTCTCGAGGCGCCGGACGGCGAGCGCGTACTGGCGGCGCAGGTAGCGGAGGCGCTCCGTCTGGAGCTGGAAGAGCTCGTCGAGCTTCGCGAGCCGCCGCCGGTGGAGGGAGACGTCGGTCTGGAGGGCGGACAGGCGGCCGGACACGTCGCCGACCTGCGACTCGAGCCCGTGGATGTCCTTGGTCAGCGAGTCGATCTGGCCGGAGAGGTGCGCCTCGCGCGCCCGCGACTCCGCGAGCTTCGCCTGCACCTGCGCGAGCCTCGCGTCGACGCTCGCCTTCTGCGAGCCGATGTCGCCGGCCGCGGCCGGGCCCGCGAGCACGAGAACGAGGCCGAGGGCGAGCAGGAGCCAGACGCGACGTGCCATCGGCGGATGCTTTCGGCGGGGGAGCGGCTGTCCCTGCACCGCCGGACAGCGTAGCCCGCAGCCCGGCGCGAAGGCCTCTCCCGGCCCCTCACGCCTTGTAACAGACTGTTACTTGTCGCCGGGAATGCCGGGATCGGGCGCCGGCGTCGGCGGCGTGCCCTCGTCCGGCGGCGGATACGGCTCCGGTACCGGCGCCGGCGTCGGCGGCGTGCCCTCGTCGGGAGGCGGATACGGCGCGTTGGGCCCGCTCGGAGCAACCATCACCGTCTGGTCTACCGCAAGGCGGGCACGGCGAATCCTCTTCCCCGCTTCCTCGAGACCTTCGCGCAGCCTGCGCTCGAGGGCGCCGCGGCGCTCGTCGAGCTCCCGGAGCCGCTCGCGCGCAGCGCGCTCGGCCTCCTCGTCGCCGCCGTGGACGGCCGCGCCGAGCGCCTGGGCTGCCGGCGGCCACTCCGCCTCGAGCAGGGCGATCTCGGACTGCACGCGCCGCCCCTCGGCGGCCGCGTCGGAGCGGGCACGCCAGACCTCCCACGCGGTCGCGAGCCGGGAGCGGCCGTCCCTCCAGGCCCGCGCCGAACGGCGGGCCGTTTCCGAGGCCGGGCGGTGCAGCGAGGACTCGACGAACAGGCCGAGCAGCAGGATCGCCACTCCGAGCACGATCAGCCCGTAGGGCCAGCGGCCGGAGGCGAAGAGCCCGATCGAGGCGCCGAGCGCGGCGAAGCCGGCCACGAGCAGGACGTGCGGCGGCGCGACGCCGAACCAGCGCGGCTCGGCGCGGCGCATCGTCGCCGGCGGGCGCTCGGGCTCCGTCGGCGGGATCGGCTCGCGCACGGTCGTCCCGGCCGGGTCGGCGACCGGGGCCCCGCACCCGGGGCAGAACCGGGCCGCCGCGGGCAACTCGGCGCCGCAGCTAGGGCAGGCGCTCGCGCTCGGCATGGAGAGGTTCATGAGGGCGCTCTTCCCGCGGCTCGAGCGCTCGTAACGCCTCGGCGGCCCGCCGGCGGAGCGGCCCGACCTGGGCCCGGTAGTCGGCGTCGGCAACCTTGCCGGTGCGGTGGTCGAACTCGAGCTCCTTCAGCGCCGCGAGCGCGCGGTCGCGCTCCTCCGCCAGCGCGAGCCGGCGCCGCTCGGCCTCGCCCGGCTCGTGCAGCCGGTCGCTCTCCGGCGCCGGCTCGCGCAGGAAGGGCCGCGCGACCCACACGACGGCGGCGACGGCGAGCAGCGCCGCGACGGCGAGCGCCAGGCCATCGGCTCAGGTCCCGGCGACGGCGGCGCCGGGCTCGTAGCGCTCGGCGAGCCGCCGCTGCTCGACGGCGTCCGGCCACATCGCGACGAGCGAGCCGCCCACGAACAGGAACCCGGCGAGCCAGATCAGGTTCACGAGCGGCTTCACGAGCACCTTGAGGTAGAGCGGGCCGCCGGCGCTCGAGGGGATCTGGTCGGCGATCGTGAACACGTCGCCGAGGCTGCGCGGGTCGTGGTAGATCGAGACTTCGTTCGAGACCTGCTGCTCGACCGGGTAGTCGTTCTTGCCGGGATGGAGCGTCGCGACGTGCGCGCCGCCGCGGGTGACCTCGACGGTCGCCCGCACCGCCTGCGCGTTCGCCTCCTGCGTGCGCTCGAGCCCGAGGTAGGTGAGCGTGTACCCGGCCGCCTCCATCGACTGCCCGGGGTGCAGCGGGCTGCTCGCGCACGGTCTGGTACGCGCTCGAGCCCGCGATCCCGATCGCGAGCAGGACGATCGCGGCGTGCACGACGTAGCCGCCGTAGCGGCGCCGGTTCCGCGCGACGAGCATGGCGAAGGCGCGTCCCCACCGCTCGCCGGCGATCGCGCGGCGCGCCCGCGTCCCGCGCACGAACTCGAGCACGATCGCTGCCGCGACGAACGCCGAGAACGTGTACGCGAGCAGCCCCGGCGTAGAGCTGCCGAAGCCGAGCACGAGCAGCGCGACGCCGGTCACGAGCGCGGCGGACGCCGGGACGACGAACGTCCGGCCGAGCGCGCGCAGCGAAGCCCGCCGCCACGCGACGAGCGGCCCGATCCCCATCAGCAGCAGGAGCGGCAGCCCGAAGCTGTGCAGGAAGAAGTTGTAGTACGGCTTCGACACCGACCGCGTCTCGCCGTTCACGGCCTCGGTCAGGAGCGGATAGACGACACCCCAGAGGATCGTCAGGCAGAAGCGCCACGAGCAGCAGGTTGTTGTAGAGGAAGGTCGCCTCGCGCGAGACGAGCGACTCGAGCTTCGTCTTCGCGCGCAGCAGCGGCAGCCGCAGGTAGATGAGCGCCACGGTGAGGACGACGACGATCGCGATGAAGCCGAGGAACCAGGAGCCGAGCGGGCTCTGCGAGAACGAGTGGATCGAGTTGATCACGCCGGAGCGCGTGAGGAAGGTGCCGAAGAGCGAGAGGCAGAACGCGAGCGCGACGAGCACCATGTTCCAGACCTTCAGCATTCCGCGCTTCTCCTGGATCATCACCGAGTGGAGGAAGGCGGTCGCCGCGAGCCACGGCATCAGCGCCGCGTTCTCGACCGGGTCCCAGGCGTAGTAGCCGCCCCAGCCGATCTCGACGTACGCCCAGTGCGCGCCGAGCAGCTGGCCGACGCCGAGGAACGTCCACGCGGCGAGCGTCCAGCGGCGCGTCATCACGATCCAGCGCTCGTCCGTCCGGCGCGAGAGCAGCGCGCCCATGGCGAATGCGTAGGGAATCGTGAGGCCGACGTAGCCGAGGTAGAGCAGCGGCGGGTGGGCGAGCATGTACGGGTTCTGGAGGCTCGGCACCATCCCCGCGCCGTCCGCGGGCGCCGGCTGGGTCGCGAAGGGGCTCGAGACGAAGCAGAGCATGAAGGCGAAGAAGCCGGCGACGAGGCCCAGCACCGGCACCGCCCAGGCGACGATCTCCCGTGCGCGCCGGTTGAGCCAGACGGCGAGCGCCGCGTAGCCGGTGAGGATCAGCAGCCACAGCAGCAGCGATCCCTCCTGGCCGCCCCAGAAGGCGGCGAGCGAGTAGCCGAGCGGCAGCGACCGGCTCGTGTGGTCGGCGACGTAGGCGAGCGTGAAGTCGTGGCGGGCGAGCGCGACCCAGAGCAGGACGGCGGCCACGATCGTCGCCGGGAAGGCGGCGAGCAGCGCGTTCTGCGCCGAGAGCGCGAGCCGGCGGCGGCGGCGCCAGGCGGCCCACGAGCCTGCGACGAGCGCGTACGCGACGAGCCCGAAGGCGATCAGAAGGGCGGCGCGCCCGAGGGCGGCCACTAGTGCTCCTCCGGCACTAGGCCTTGCTCTTGGCCGGCGCGTACTTCGACGGGCACTTCGTCACGAGCGAGCCCGGCTTCGCGACGAAGACGCCGTTCCTGAGCGTCCCTTCGACGACGATGTGCCGACCGACCTTGAACAGGTCGGGGACGGTGCCCGTGTACTGGACGTTCACCCGCGCCGTGGAGCGGCCCTGCACGTCCTTGAGGCGGAAGCGCATGCCGCCGTCGTGCGCGTCGCCGGTGACCGGGCCGACGACGGCACCGACGAGCATCACGTCGCCGGCGTGCCCGGCGAGCGTGCTCGGGGAGATCTGCGGCGTGCCGGCACCCGCGACCGCGGTGTAGACGATGAACAC
This sequence comes from uncultured Thermoleophilia bacterium, assembly GCA_963728095.1. Lineage (GTDB taxonomy): Bacteria > Actinomycetota > Thermoleophilia > Gaiellales > Gaiellaceae > Palsa-739. The sequence goes on from CAVSIO010000002.1 coordinate 402,874, forward strand.
CGCGAGCGCCGCCGCCACCGACAGCGCGATCACGAGCCGCGCAGGACTGGCTCTCACGGTGCCGATGATAGCCCGGCGGGCCGGTCCGGGGAGACGGTTCGTCTGCTAGCGCTGCTCGTGCGTCGGTACGCCCTGGCGGCCGGGGATCCGGTAGCCGTGGTCGTGGCAGAGCGAGCCCGGCGACTCCTCGGTGAGGGCGTCGCAGTAGCCCTTTCCGTAGGCGGCGCGCATGAAGGCCGCGACCACCTCGAGGTTCCACTCGTCGATGTCCGCCGCCTCGCGCCAGAGGTCGGCGAGACGGAGGTCGATGTCGAGCTCCAGCAGGTCGATGCGCGAGGGGTGCTTGGCCATGGCTGCCAATGTAGAAACCGCGTCGGACGGCATTTGCAACACGTACGCTCCGCGCATGGGTGCGATCAGGTTCGGGCCCGCCCGCTGTCCTTCGCGGGAGAGCCCGGAGGCGGCGGTCGAGGCGCTGCGGGCGCGCGGGTTCTCCGCCTGCGAGATCGACTTCGAGGGTGGCTTCTGGATGGACTACGCCTTCGCGGAGCGGCTCGGCGCGCTCGCGGGCGAGGCCGGGATCGCGCTCTCCGTGCACGCGCCGCTCGCCGGCTTCATGGGCCACGCCGAGCGCGGCCGCAAGCTCAACATGGCGACGGGGATGCTCGACCACTCGGCCGGGATCGCCGCGGCCGCCGGGGCGGCGCCGGTCGTCTTCCACCCCGGCTTCCTGCTCGGGAGGACGCGCGAGGACGCGCTCGACTCGGTCTGCGAGCAGCTCGGGGAGCTGCGCGCCCGGCTCGAGGGAAAGGATCGCGCGGTTCCGTTCGGAGTCGAGGTGATGGGCCGCGTGCGCGAGCTCGGCTCGCTCGACGACGTCCTCGCCATCTCGTCTCGGACGGGCTGGGTGCGCCCCGTGATCGACTTCGCGCACCTGCACGCGACGAGCGACGGCGCCTTCACCGACGTGGACGCGTTCGCCGCGGTGCTGGAGGCGGCCGACGCGGTGCTCGAGCCCGGCGCGCCGTTCCACATCCACTTCAGCGACATCGCGTACGCGAACCGGAACGAGACGAGGCACCTCCCCTACGGCGAGGGGACGCTGCGCGCGGAGCCGCTGCGGGACGCGCTGGCCCGCTTCGAGCGGCCGGCGACCGTGATCAGCGAGTCGCCTGACGAGGCGTCGACTCAGGCGATCGGCGCGGTGCTGCTCGGCGAGAGCGCGGCGAGCCGCTCCTCGTAGGCGGCCGCCTCGGAATCCCTGCCGCGCAGGCGCAGGAACGCCGCCAGCTCCAGCAGCGCCTCCTGCTCGCCACGTCAGCATCCCGGCCACCTCGAGCTCCTCCACGGCAGAGCGCATCAGCTCCTCCGCCTCGTCGTCACGGCCCTGCGCCGCCCGGACGACGCCGAGCGCGAGCTTCGTCGTCGCGACGGAGAGGCGGTCCTCGGGCCCGACGCTCTCGCGCGACTCGAGCGCGAGCCGCTCCGCCTCCTCGAGATGCCCGGTGCGGACGAGCAGCTGCGCGAGCGAGCGCTGCGCCTCGCAGAGGTGGGCGCGGTCGCCGAGCCCCTTGAGCACGCGCTCGGCCTCGCGGAGCAGCTTCTCCGCCTCCTCCAGCTCGCCCCGCCAGAGCCGGACGCGGCCGAGATGGAGGCTGAGCGCGGCCTCGTTCGAGGGTGGAGCCGATCTCCGAGTAGATCGCGCGGGCCTCCTCGTAGGCGCGGACGGTCTCCTCGCCGTCGCCGCGGACCCAGGCGAGCGAGCCCGCCGACTGGACGGCGAGCGCGCGGCCGACGACGCTGTTGCCCGCCGCGGAGAGGTCGAGCGCGCGCCGGACGAGCGGCTCGGCGCTGCTCGGCGTCGAGCTCCATCAGGTAGCTCTGCGCGAGCGCCTGCGTCACGAGCGACTCCAGGTCCTTGCGGCCGAGCTCCTGCGCGACGGCGATCGCGCGCTCCGCGTAGTCGCGGAAGGCGTCGCGGTCGCCGCGTCCACGCGGCGACGTGCGTGCGCGCCCAGAGCGCGTCGAAGAGCGGCACGTCGCCCTCCTCGCTCGAGCAGCGCCGAGCGCCCGCTCGGCGAGCTGCGAGCGCCGCCGGCCGCGTCGCGCGCGGAAGTTCAGCGCGACCTCGGCGAGGCCGGTCAGCGCACGGCCCTCGAGCCGCGTCGCCCGCCGCCTCGGCTGCGGCGGCGCGGACCGTCTCCATCTCGACGGCGACGCGCGCCGAAGTCGGCCGAGGCGCCACGCGGCGCGGGCGGCGAGGTAGCGGCGGTCGAGCGTCGGCGCGAGCTCGACCGCGCGGAGCAGGAGCTTGCGGGCGCTGCGGAACGCCTCGCGGGAGAGCGCGCGCCGGCCGGCGTCGGTGAGCGCGTCCGCGGCCTCCTCCGCGAGCGCGGGCGGCGGCGCGCCGTCGAGCTCGCCGAGCAGCCGGGCCGCCTGGTCGAGGTGGAAGGCGCGGATCTCGAGCAGCTCGCCGCCGGCGCCGCTCGGCGAGCCAGCCCGCGTACGCCGTGGTGCAGGTCGGCGCGGGCGCTCTTCGAGAGGCCGGCGTAGGCGACCTCGCGGATGAGCACGTGCTTGAACTTGAACGTCTCCTCGCCGGTGATCGTCGTGCGCGGCTCGCGCAGCACGAGGTCGCGCAGCAGGAGGTCGTCGAGGCGCCGCGTCGACGTCCTCGACGTCGGGCGAGAGGTGGGCGAGCGCGCCGCGCATGAACAGGCGGCCCATCACGGAGGCGCGCTGGAGCAGCCGCCGCTGCGGCGGCGGGCAGCCGGTCGATGCGGGCGGCGATCAGCGCCTGGAGCGTGTCGGGGATCCGCTCGACGCCGCGGCCCTGCCGCTCGGCGAGCATCCGGATCGTCTCCTCGACGAAGAGCGGGTTTCCCTCGGTCTTCGCGAGCACGGCCTCGACGTCGACGGGCACGCCGAGCTCGGCGGTCGAGCGCGGCGACGAGCTCGGCGCTCTCGTCCAGCGGCGAGCGGCTCGAGCTCGAGCGTCATCGCCCGCACGCGGCCGCCGCCCCAGGTCGGCCGCACGTCGAGCAGCTCCGGCCGCGCGAGGCAGAGCAGCAGCAGCGGCGCCTCGCGCACCCAGGCGGCGAGGTGCTCGATCAGCTCGAGCAGCGGCTCCTCGCCCCAGTGGACGTCCTCGAACACGAGCACGAGCGGCTGCGCCTGCGCGAGCTGCTCCGCCCAGGAGCGCACGGCCCAGGCGATCTCCTGCTGCGCGCGCTCGCCCTCGACCGCCTCGAGCACGCCGACGGCGAGGCCGAGCAGGTCGGCGACCGCCTCGTCCTCGCAGCAGGCGCGGAGCTTCTCCTGCGCCCGGTCGAGCGGGTCGTCGTCGGAGATCCCGGCCGAGGCCTTCACCATCTCGGCGATCGGCCAGTACGTGACGCCCTCGCCGTAGGGGAGGCAGCGGCCCTTGAGGATCGTGGCGCCCTCGAGGCCCTCGACGAACTCGCGCGCGAGCCGGCTCTTGCCGACGCCCGGGTCGCCGTAGAGCGTGACGAGCGTGGCGCGCCGGTCGCGGGCGGTACGGCCGAAGGTCGTCTCGAGCAGGTCGAGCTCCGACTCGCGGCCGACGAGCGGCGCCTCGAGCGCGCGCGAGCGGCGCTCCCGGCTCGACGGCGCAGACGACGCGGCTCGCGACGACCGGCTCGCGCCAGCCGCGCAGCTCGAGCGGCGGCGAGCGGCTCGAGCTCGACGCGGCCGCGGACGAGCCGCGCGGCGGCCGGGCCGACGAGGATCTCGTCCGTGCCCGCCTGCTGCTGGAGGCGCGCGGCGAGGTTCACGGCCTCGCCGGTGGCGAAGGTCGACTCGGCGTCCTCGGTGACGACCTCGCCGGACTCGATGCCGATGCGCGCGTGCAGGCCGAGCTCCTTGACGCGCTCGAGCGTCGCGAGCCCGGCCCGGACAGCGCGCTCGGCGTCGTCCTCGTGCGCGAGCGGGATCCCGAACGCGGCCATGACGGCGTCGCCGGCGAACTTCTCGACGATGCCGCCGTGCGTGACGATGCAGTGCGAGACCTGGTCGAAGAACCGGCCGACGCGCCGCCGGACGACCTCGGGGTCGGCGTCGGCGACGAGCTCGGTCGAGTCGACGAGATCGACGAAGAGGACGGTGGCCAGCTTCCGCTCCACGGGTCACCATCGTAGTCGTGCGGCGGGCGCCTACCGGGGCGGCGGCGGGCTGGTTTTCCATAGCATCGCGCCGTGCTCGACCCGAAGGTCTTCAAGGCGTACGACGTCCGCGGCATCTATCCCGACGAGCTCGACGAGGAGGGCGCGTACGCGATCGGCCGCGCCTACGTCGAGCAGTTCGAGCCGCGGCGGATCGCCGTCGGGCGGGACATGCGGCTCTCGTCGCCGCAGATGCAGGCGGCGGTGATGCGCGGCGCCGCCGACGGCGGGCGCCGACGTGCTCGACCTCGGGCTCGTCGGGACGGAGATGGTCTACTTCGCCGTCGGCTCGCTCGGGCTCGACGGCGGCATCGCCGTCACCGCCTCGCACAACCCGAAGGAGTACACGGGGATGAAGATCGTCCGCCGCGGCGCGCTGCCGGTCGGCGGCGAGTCGGGCCTGCTCGACGTGCGCGACCGGGCCGCCTGCGCGGGCGTGGCCGAGCCGACGGGCCGGCGTCTGACCCCGGGCACGATCGCATGAGCACGACATCTGGCCCGCGTACGTCGAGCGGGTGCTGTCCTTCGTGGACGTGTCCGCGATCCGGCCGCTGCGGGTCGTCGATCGACGCCGCGAACGGGATGGCGGGCGCGATGCTGCCGCCGGTGCTCGAGCGGCTGCCGATCGAGGTGGTGCGCTGCTACTTCGAGCCGGACGGCTCGTTCCCGAACCACGAGCCGAACCCGCTGCTGCCGGAGAACCGCGAGTTCATCGTCGCGCAAGACGCTCGAGGAGGGCGCCGACCTCGGGGTCGCGTTCGACGGCGACGCCGACCGCTGCTTCTTCGTCGACGACACGCGGCGAGTTCGTCCCGGGCGACTTCGCGACGGCGCTGCTCGCCGAGGCGGTGCTGGAGAAGGAGCCGGGCGCGAAGATCATCTACGACGTGCGCGCGAGCTGGGCGGTGCCGGAGACGATCGAGCGCGCCGGCGGCGTGGCGCTCGATCAACCGCGTCGGCCACGCGTTCATCAAGCACCGGATGCGCAAGGAGGACGCGGCCTTCGGCGGCGAGGTGTCGGGCCACTACTACTTCCGCGACTTCTCGCAGGCCGACTCCGGCGTCGTGCCGTTCCTGCTCATGCTCGAGCTCGTCTCGAGGAGGGGCCGGAAGCTCTCGGAGATCCTGGCGCCGCTTCCGGGAGCGCTACTTCATCACCGGCGAGCTGAACACGCCGGTCGCGGACGTGGCGCTGAAGCTCCAGGAGCTGAAGGAGCGGTACGCGTCCGAGGGGACGGTCTCGCACCTCGACGGCATCTCGGTCGAGGCCGACGGACTGGCACTTCAACGTGCGCCCGTCGAACACGGAGCCGCTGCTGCGCCTCAACCTCGAGGCGCGCTCCGCAGGAGCTGATGGAGCGCAAGCGCGACGAGGTGCTCGGCGCTCATCCGCTCGTAGCCGCGGATTCGCGGCTCGGCCAGACCCGGCTCGAAGCGTTGCACTTCCGTGACGGTGTCCGACACCGGGACACGTCCCGAAGAGACGTGCCGGGCGAGCGTCGCGCCGCGCACTCGCCGGTCGCCGTGCCGAAGAGCGCCGAGCACCTCGTCGACCTCGAGCCACGCCGGCGCCTCCTCGAGCCCCATCGTCGCGCGGTAGCTGCTGTCGCGCCAGTCGGCCGCGTCCTCGCACGCCAGATGGCTGCAGCGGATTGCGGTTCACGTACGCGATCGACGCGACCTGGTGCGCGTCGCTCTCGATCGTCTTGCTGAAGAACCGGTTCCGGAAGAGATGGCCGGTCGCGCCCGTGCCGCTGGTTGATACCGCGCGCGTGACCGCCGAGAAGCTCCTGCATTCCGGTGGAGATCGCCCCGGACGGAGCCCGCAGCACGAAGTGCGCATGATTCGTCATGAGGCACCAGGCGAGCATCTCCCACTCGTACATCGTCGGCGATACGGTCGAGCCGCCGTCGGAACAATCGCGCGGTCGACGGCGTCCCGGACGATCCAGCCGCCGTTGTTGCCCTTGGCACGAGATGGTGGCTGAATGCCGGGTCGAGAATGCGGAGCGGATGACCCATCGCGGCGACGGTAGCGCGGGCATCCGGGCGCCCCGAGCACAATTGAGCGTTCTGCGAGGAAGTTGACCCACATTTGCGTGGGTGTCTGACACCGGGACGTGTCCCGAAGGGGCACGCGTAGGATCAGCGGCGATGAGCACGGCGAAGCCACCCTTCAAGTTCTCCGCGCGGACGCGGGTCGGGTTCTCCGACACCGACGCGCAGGGGATCGTCTACTACGGGCGCTACAACCCCTACTTCGACCTCGCGCGGGTCGAGTACCTGCGCATGCTCGCACTGCTCCGACGCGACGGCGACGGCGACTTCGTCATGCGCGCGAACGACGTCGAGTACTTCGCGCCCGCGGTCTTCGACGACGAGATCGAGGTCTTCGCGCGCATCTCGCGGATCGGAAAGACGAGCGTGACCTTCGAGTTCGCCGCCTACCGGGAGCCGGACGACGCGCTGATGGTCACGGCGCACCAGACGCTCGTCTACGTCGATCTCGCCGAGCGGAAGGCGTGCCCCGTCCCGGACGAGTTCCGCGCGACCGTGCTCCGCCTTCGAGGGGGACGATGTCGACTCCTAGCGCGAGCGGCGCGCTCGAGGCGGTCGACCGGATCCTCAACCGCGGCGGCGACGCCGACGACGTGCTGCGCCAGGTCGTCGCGGCCCTGCACGAGCGGGCCGGCTACGCCTGGGCGGGGATCCTCTTCGTCGAGGGCGGCGACCTCGTCCTCGGGCCGCAGGCCGGCGAGCCGGACGAGGCGGCGCGCCGCGCATCCCCGTGACGTGGCAGGGCGAGCGGATCGCCGAGCTCGCCGTCGACGGCGCGACCGCGGCCGACCGCGGCCTCCTCGAACGGGTCGCCGTGCTCGTCTCCGGCCACTGCCTCGTCGGCTGGGACACCGGCGGCGAGCCGTGGGAGTCGTAGCGACCGAGGCGACCACGGCCGCTGCGCGCCCGGCCGTGTCCTCGCCGGCCGGGCGCGGCAGCGCTGTGCGGTCCCTCCTCCCCTAGACCCGTTCTAGTCGCGGCGGGCCTCGGGGTCGATCCCTCGTTCGAGCGAACGCGCGCCGGACGCCGACGATCCCTCGTTCGAGGGAACCGCTCCGAGAAGCCATGCGGGGTTCCGACCCCTGTCCCTCGTTCGAGGTACCCCCGCCTCGACTGCGTTCCGTCCCTCGTCCGGGCTAGGACGGCGTGACGCGGTACGCGTCGAAGACGGCCTCGACGATTCCGGAGCGCGGTCAGCAGCGCGCGCAGCCCCTTCACGTCGCCGACCTCGACCACGTACCAGTTGCGCGCCATCTGATCCTCGACGCGTGCCGCCGTAGGAGACGATGTTCGTCCCGTGCTCGGAGAACGTCCGGGCGACGTCCTCGAGCAGGCGCGGCCGGTCCCACGAGTCGACCGCGATCTGGACGCGGAAGCTCTGCGAGACGCCGCCCTCCCACTCGACCGGCGTGAACCGCTCCGGGTTCCGGCGCAGCGCGCGCACGTTCGGGCAGTCGTCGCGATGGATCGTGATCCCCTTGCCGAGCGAGATGTAGCCGACGATCTCGTCGCCCGGCACCGGCGTGCAGCACTTCGCGAGCCGGACGAGCACGTCCTCGACGCCGACGACCTTGATCCCGTACGTGTTGCTGTCGATCGCGTCGCGCGCCCTCGGCTTCTTGCGCGGGAGGACGAGCCTCCTCCTCGGCGACCTCCTCGACCTTCAGCCGCTGGAGCACCTTGTTGACGATGCTCCCCGCCGTCAGCTTCCCGGAGCCGAGCGCGATGTAGAAGTCCTCCGCCTTCTTGAAGCCGGACTCCCGGATCACGCCCGCGAGCACGGCCGAGCCGGCGAGCTTCTTGTACGGGAGGTTCTGGCGCCTTCAGCGCGTGCTCGAGCGACTCGCGGCCCTTCGCCTCGAGGTCCTCCTTCTGCTCGCGCGAGAAGAACTGGCGGATCTTGTTCCGCGCCCGCGACGAGGCGACGAGCGAGAGCCAGTCGCGCGACGGGCCGCGACCCGCCTTCGCGGTGAGGATCTCGACGCGGTCGCCGCTGTGCAGCCTGTAGTGGAGCGGGACGATGCGGCCGTTCACCTTCGCGCCGACGGTGCGGTGGCCGACGTCGGTGTGCACGGCGTACGCGAAGTCGATCGGCGTCGCGCCGGCGGGCAGCGTCTTCACCTCGCCCTTCGGCGTGAAGACGAACACCTCCTCGTCGAAGAGGTCGGTGCGGAAGCTCTTCACGAACTCGCGCGCGTCCGCCTCGTCGGCGTGGATGTCCATCAGCTGCCTCACCCAGGCGACCCACTCGTCGTCGGCGGCCTTCGAGGCAGCCGTCCCGCTTGTACGCCCAGTGGGCGGCGACGCCGAGCTCGGCCGTCTCGTGCATCTCGCGCGTCCGCACCTGGATCTCGAGCGGCCGTCCCTCGGGCCCGATCACCGTCGTGTGCAGCGAGCGGTAGCGCGTTGAACTTCGGCATCGCGATGTAGTCCTTGAAGCGGCCGGGCATCGGCTTCCAGAGCGAGTGGATCAGGCCGAGCGCGCCGTAGCAGTCGCGCGTCCCCTCCTCCGCGCCGCGCTCGACGATCACGCGCATCGCGGTGAGGTCGTAGATCTCGTTGAACTCGCGGCCCTTCTTCGCCATCTTGTCGTAGATCGAGTAGAAGTGCTTCGCGCGCCCGGAGATCTCGGCCGGGATGTCGACCTTGTCGAGCTCGCGCCGGAGCACGTCGGCCGCCTCGGCCACGTGGCCCTCGCGGTCGGCGCGACGCTCGGCGACCATCTGCTTGATCTCCTCGTACTTGCGCGGGTGGAGCGTCTGGAACGCGAGGTCCTCGAGCTCCCACTTGAGCGCGTGGATGCCGAGCCGGTGCGCGAGCGGCGCGTAGACCTCGAGCGCCTCCTTCGACTTCTGGATCTGCTTCTGCTTGCCGAGGTACTCGATCGTGCGCAGGTTGTGGAGGCGGTCGGCAGAGCTTGACGAGGATGACGCGGACGTCCTCCGCCATCGCCACGACCATCTTGCGGTAATTCTCGGCCTCCGCCTGCTCGCGGCTCTGGAACTGGACGCGGGTCAGCTTCGTGACACCGTCGACGAGCTGCGCGATCTCGTCGCCGAACTCCTCGCGGACGGCGGCGAGGTCGGCCGCGGTGTCCTCGACGACGTCGTGCAGCAACGCTGCGGCGATCGTCTGCTCGTCGAGCCGCAGCTCGGCGCAGATCTTCGCCACCCCGGCCGGGTGCATGATGAACGGCTCCCCCGAGCGGCGGGTCTGGCCCTCGTGGGCCGCGGCCGCGAAGCGGAAGGAGCGGGTGACGAGATCCTGGTCGACCTCGCCGCTGTAGCGCGCGAGCTCCTCGAGCAGCGGCTCGAGCAGCTCTCGATGCCTCTCGCCTGTCTCCAGCGTCGCCACCGTCTCAGTGTACTCCCGGCCTTCGCGGGCGCACCCCCCGGGAAGGAAGGGGCGTTTCGGGGTGGAAATAGCCCTCCCCGTGCTCAGGATCCGCCGTCGCGACGCCCGCAAGGCCGCGCAGCTCGCGCGGATCCTCGTCGCGCTCGACGAGCAGGCGAGGGCGGCGCGGCCCGAGCCCAGGAGGGCCGCGCGCCTCTCGCTTCGGCCGGCGCGCTAGGAGGCAGGAACCTCGGCGCCGGCACTCTCGACGCCGCCCACCCGGAAGGGGGCGAGCGGCTCGAACCGCGCCTGGAAGAAGCGCAGCTGCTCCGGGGAGTAGGTCATCTGCAGACCCGGGATCCCCTGCGCGTGCTTGTGCAGGTCGGCGACGACCTCTGCGACGTAGGAGAGGTGCTCCTGCGTGTAGACGCGCCGCGGCAGAGTCAGCCGCACGAGCTCGAGCCCGTCGTAGGGCTCGTCGCCGTGCTGGCCCGAGACGATCCCGCGCTCCATCGTGCGGACGCCGCCGGTGAGGTAGATCGCCGCCGCGAGCGCCTGCGCCGGGAACTCCTGCTGGGGCACGTGCGGGAGGAACCGCTTCGCGTCGAGGAACACGGCGTGCGCGCCCGGCGGCAGCACGATCGGCACGCCGGCCTCCTGGAGCAGCGAGGCGAGGTACGCGACCTGGTCGACGTAGTGCCCGACGATCCGCTCGTCCGCCGCCTCGTGGATGCCGACCGCGAGCGCCTCCATCGCGGCCCCGGACATGCCGCCGTAGTGCGGGAAGCCCTCGTACACGACGACGAGCTCGCGCAGCCGCTCGGCGAGCGCGTCCTCGTTCACGGCGGCGAGCCCGCCGATCGGGACGAAATGGTCCTTCTTCGAGGAGAAGATCGCGCCGTCGCTCAGGTCCGCGATCAGCTTGATGATCTCGGCCAGCGAGTGGCGACCGTAGCCGGACTCGCGCCGCTTCACGAACAGCGCGTTCTCCGAGCTGCGGGTCGCGTCGAGGATCAGCGGCAGCCCGTAGTCGAGCGTGAGCGCGCGCACTTCGACGAGGTTCTCGATCGAGAACGGCTGCCCGCCGGCCATGTTGAGGCACGCCTCCTGGCGGACGAAGGCGATGTTCTCCGGGCCCGCGCTGCGGATGACCTCCTCGAGCCGCCCGACGTCGATGTTCCCCTTCCACGGGTGGGTGGACTCCGCGTCCTTCGCCTCCGGGACCGAGACGTCGGTCCAGACCGCGCCGGCGAGCTCGGCGTGCGCGCGGGAGGTCGTGAAGTAGAGGTTCGAGGGGACGAGCTGCCCCGGAGTGACGAGCACCTTGGAGAGCAGGTGCTCGGCGCCGCGGCCCTGGTGCGTGGGGATCACGTGCTTGTAGCCGTAGACCTCGCGCACGGCGCGCTCGAGGCGGAAGTAGCTGCGCGAGCCGGCGTAGGACTCGTCGCCGAGCTCCATCGCGGCACGCTGCTCCTGCGAGACGGCGGAGGTGCCGCTGTCGGTCAGCAGGTCGATGAAGACGTCCGCGGCGTGGAGCAGGAAGGTGTTGTAGCCGGCCGCGGCGAGCGCCTCGCGGCGGTGCTCCGAGTCCGCCAGCGCGATCGGCTCCACGACCTTGATCTTGTACGGGGGCGCATGCATGGCGCCCATCGTCACGGAGCCGCCGTGGCCCCGCATCCGGGGTGCGGCCGAGAATCGGTGCGGAGGATTACTGAGGAAATCCGGGCGGGTAGACCAGGCGGCCCTGCGGCAGCTCGGCCGCTTCGTCGAGGATCGCGACCTGGAACGCCCAGTCCGGGGTGCCCGGCGGCGGCAGGAGCCCGCGCTCGTCCGCACGGACGAACCCGAAGCGGGAGTAGTAGGCGGGGTTGCCCTCGAGCACGACGACCGGCTCGCCGAGGGAGGCCGCGCCGGCGAGTGCTGCGCGTACGAGCGAGCCGCCGATCCCCTCTCCCTGCCACTCGGGGACGACCCCGATCGGCCCGAGCAGGAGCACCCGCCGCTCCGTGCCCTCCAGCGACGCCCAGCTGACGAGGACGTGCCCGACGAGCCCGCCGCCCTCCTCGGAGACGAGCGAGAGCTCCGGGATGAAGGCCTCCGTGCCGCGCACGTCGTCGACGATCCGGGCCTCCAGCTCGCGCCCGAACGCCTGCTCCTGGAGCGCGTGGATCGCAGCGGCCTCCTCCGGCCGCTCCGGGCGGATCATGCGGCGCGGGCGAGCGCCGGTTCGCCGGCGAGGAGCCCGCGGAAGCGCTCCGACTCGAGCAGGTGTCGCCGGCCGAGCCCGGCCTCCTCGATCTCGAGCTGGGCGAAGACCGTGACCGCGTCGGGATGCCGCGTCTCGGCGGGCTTGCGGTACTCGTCGACGAGCCAGTCGCGCAGCTCGTCGAAGCGCTCGTCGGCCGCGAAGACGCGACGGACGACGAGCTGCGGCGAGACCGTTCCGTTCCAGCGGTTCTCCTCGAGCCGGAAGGCGACGTCGTAGCGCCCCTCGCGGCGGTACGAGTCGAGCCGCCCGCCGAGGCCGAAGGCGATCGCGCTGCCCGCGTCCGCGCCGTCCAGGCGGACGCGGAAGCGGAGATGCTTGCCCTCGCCCACCGTGGCGAGGTCGACCGAGCTCGCAGCCGGCCGCGAGCAGAAGGACGCCAGGGTTGCCGAGCCCGAAGGGAGCGAGGCGCGCGAGCTCGGCGCAGAGGTCGAGCGTCAGGCGCTGCCCGCGCGGGACGATCGCGTCCACGTGCGTCACCGGCCGGAGATCGTCCTCGACGAGCAGGCCGGCGGCGTGCGCGGCGAACGCCTCGGCGAACGCCTCGACGCTCTCCGGCGCGATCGCGAGCCCGGCGGCGGCGCGATGGCCGCCCCAGCGGCCGAGCAGCGAGGCGCACGCGGCGAGGCCCCCGTGCAGGTCGAAGGACGGAATCGAGCGCCCCGAGCCCTTCCACTCCCCCTCCCCGCCCGCGATCAGCACGACCGGCCGGTTGTAGCGCTCGACGAGCCGCGACGCGACGATGCCGATCACGCCCTCGTGCCAGTCGGCGCCCGCGACGACGTAGGCGGAGTTGCGGCGCTTCGCCTCCGGCCACTTCTCGACCTGCGCGATCGCCTCGCGCAGGATCCGGCCCTCCACCGCCTGCCGCTCGCGGTTCAGCTCCTCGAGCGAGTCGGCCAGCCGGCGCGCGTCGTCGCGGTCCTCCGTGAGCAGGAGCTCGAGCGCCGCACGCGGGTGTCCGAGCCGCCCCGCGGCGTTGATCCTCGGCCCGAGCCGGAAGCCGACCGCTCCCGCGTCGACGGCGGCCGGGTCGACGCCGGCGGAGCGCATCAGCGCCTGCAGGCCCGGCTTCTGCGTCCGCGCGAGCGAGCGCAGTCCGGCGATCGCGAGCGAGCGGTTCTCGTCGAGCAGCGGCACGACGTCGGCGATCGTCGCGAGCGCGACGAGGTCGAGGTGACGCTTCGGGATCTCCGAGTCGACGCCGAAGAGCGCCTGGCCGAGCTTGTGCACGACGCCGGTGCCGCAGAGCTCGGGGAAGGGGTACTCGGACGGCCGCGTGGCCACGATCGGGCAGTCCGGCAGGGTCTCGCCCGGGCGGTGGTGGTCGGTGACGATCACCTCCAGGCCCCGCTCGGTCGCCTCGGCGACCTCGGCGGCGGCGGTGATCCCGCAGTCGACCGTGAGCACGAGCCCCACGCCCTCGTCGGCGAGGCGGGCGAGCGTCTCGCTGCGGATGCCGTAGCCCTCGTCGAAGCGGCTCGGCAGGTGCCAGGCGACGTCGGCGCCGAGCTCGCGCAGGAGCAGGACGGCGAGCGTCGTCGCGGCGATCCCGTCGACGTCGTAGTCGCCGTGCACGCAGATCCGGCGCCCCTCGGCGACCGCGGCGCGGATCCGCTCGCACGCGAGCGTCATGTCGCCGAGCAGGAAGGGGTCGTGCGGCGGCTGCTCGCCGTCGAGGAACGCGCGCGCCCGGGCGGGGTCGTCGTAGCCCCGCCGGACGAGGACGGAGGCCGTCAGCTCGCTGATTCCGAGCTCGCGGACAAGCTCCGCCTGCGCCGCATGGGAGCACGAATCGATCGTCCAGGTGCCGTCGTGCATCGTGCGCCCACGCTACGGGCAGGCCCGGACGGCAATCGGTCTCGGGGCCTGTCCGTAAGGGTCCTTGTGGACGCATTGCCAGCCTCTCGTGACGAAGCTGCGACCCCGGCGTGACGCTTTCCGGCGCACACTTGCGGCACTCCCCTGGGCGGGCGGGGGTTAGGGACGGAGAAGATAAGGAGAAGGCGACGCCGGGCCCGACACGCCGGTACGCGTCGTATTCTCCGCCTGGGGTGCTCGCGTTTTTCGTCCGCCGGGTGCTGCTCGGGTCCGTGGTCGTGGCCGCGGTCTCGTTCGTCTCGTGGGCGTTCTTCGCAACGGCCGCGAGCCCGATCTGGGGCTTCTATGCGAGCCCGAACGACCCCAAGGTGATCGAGATCGCCCGGCGTGCGCACCTGCACGACCCGCTGCTCACGCGTTACTGGCTCTGGGTGAAGGGGCTCTTCACCGGGCAGGGCTTCGGGCGCACCGCGGTCGACGACGTCCCGGTCGGCAAGGTCGTCTGGCCGGCGCTTCGCATCTCGCTCGAGCTGATCGGCGCCTCCCTGCTCGTCGTCGTCGTGCTCAGCCTCCTGCTCGGCGCCCTCGCCGCGCGCCGGCGGCGCTCGCCGCTCACGCTCGGCCTGCGCGGCATGTCGTACGTGGCCTGGTCGGTCCCGGCGTTCCTGCTGGCCGAGCTCGCGCTCCAGGGCGTCGTCCGGGTCGGCCCGGCGTGGCACCTCCACCTCGCACTCGGCGGGCCGCCGACGCCGGGCCTCGGCTGGAGCCCGCACGCGGTCGGCGACTGGTTCTCGCACATGACGCTGCCGGTGCTCGTCGTCGCCGCCGGGCTGGTCGCCGCGTACAGCCGCTACGTGCGCTCGGCGATGCTCGGCGCGCTCGCGGCCCCGTACACGACCGTCGCCCGCGCGAAGGGGCTGCCCGAGCGCAGCGTCGTCCTCCGCCACGCTCTGCGCAACTCGCTCGGGCCGTTCGTCGCCGTGCTCTCGCTCGACTTCGGCGCCGTCTTCACCGCCTCGCTCGCCGCCGACTGGGTCTTTCAGCTGCACGGGCTCGCCTCCGTCTTCCTCGGCCAGATCGCGAACACCTCCGACCCGTTCGTGATCCAGGCAGAGCTCGTGCTCGTCTCCGTGTTCGTCGTCGTCGCGAACCTCGCCGGCGATCTCGCCGGCGCGTGGCTCGACCCGCGCGCGCGGGTGACCTGACGCGGTCAGGTCGCCGTCGCGGCGAGGGCGTCGTCGAGGCTGTCGCCGACGACGTTGAAGCAGAGCAGGAGCAGGACGAGCACAAGCGCCGGAAAGGCCCAGACCCACCAGCCCCGGGGCCCGTTGAAGAGGCCGTAGCGGGCGCCGTCCGCGACGAGGTTCCCCAGGGTCGGCCCGGAGATCTGCTGGGTGCCGAAGTTGAAGAAGTCGACGGTCGACTCGAGCGTGACGGCGATCCCCATCACCGAGGTGGCGGCGACCACGATCGCGCCCGACGTGTTCGGGAGCAGGTGCCGGAGCACGACGCGCGGCGCCGAGGCTCCGGCCGCGTGAGCCGCCTCGACGTATTCGAGCTCGCGCAGGGACGCGACGCTCGCCCGCACCACGCGGGCGACGAGCGGCCACATCGTCAGCATCAGCACGTAGCCGATCTCGCGCGTCGAGAGCTGGTGGTGCTGGCGCGCGACCACGGCGAGGAGGATCGCGAGCGCCGGGATCGTGACGACGAGGTCGACGATTCGCATCAGGACGGCGTCGAGCCAGCCGCCGAGATAGCCGGCGACGGCCCCGACGAGCGTCCCGGCGACCGTCGCCACGGCGGCGACGGCGAGCGCGAGCAGCACCGAGACATGGAGCCCGTACAGCACCTGCGCGAAGACGTCGCGGCCGAGGTCGTCGGTGCCGAAGAAGTGCTCCCCCGCGAGACGCGGGCCGGACTTCTTGCCGATCAGGTCGAGCTTGAGCTGGCCCGACCAGTACGGGGTCAGGTGGGCCGCGAAGATGCCGGCGGCGATCAGCGCGACGAGCACGAGCAGCGCCAGGACTCCGAACGGCTGGCGCAGGTAGCGAAGCAGCGCGCGCCGCCACGGGCCACGCGAACGGATCCGCGCCTGCGCCGCAGGCTCGCCCGCTGCCGCCGTCCCGACCCCGTCGCTCATGCCGTCGCTCGATCCTACGCCCGCCACCGGCAGGCGCGAGACTGCACGGGTGCCCGACGCCGACGAGCTGCGCCGCGAGTTCCTGCTCGACCCTGAGGTGACGTTCCTCAACCACGGCTCGTTCGGGGCGTGTCCCCGACCGGTGTTCGAGCGCTACCAGGCGTGGCAGCGGGAGCTGGAGCGAGAGCCGGTGCAGTTCATCGCGCGCCGCCTGCCGGGGCTGCTGGCCGAGGCGCGCGGCGCGCTCGCCGCGTACGTCGGCGCGGAGCCGGGCGACCTGACGTTCGTCCCGAACGCGACGACGGGTGTGAACCTCGCCGCAGGGGCGCTCGGGCTGCGGCCCGGCGACGAGGTGCTGGCGACGGAGCTCGAGTACGGCGCCTGCGACCTCGCCTGGGAGCGCGCGTGCGAGCGGGCGGGCGCCCGCTACGTCCGCGTGCCGATGCCGTTCCCGGTGCACGACGTCGCGGAGCGGCTCCTCGCGCGCCGGACGGAACGCACGCGCGCCGTCTTCGTCAGCCACGTCACCTCGGAGACCGGGCTCGTCTTCCCGGTGGCCGAGATCGTCTCCCGGGCGCGCGCCGACGGAATCGTCACCGTGGTGGACGGCGCGCACGCCCCGGCGCAGGTGCCGCTCGACATCGCAGCGCTCGGCGCGGACTTCTACGCGGGCAACTGCCACAAGTGGCTGTGCGCACCGAAGGGCTCGGGCTTCCTGCACGTGCGGCCCGAGCATCAGGAGCGGGTGGACGGGCCGATCGTGAGCTGGGGCTACCGGGGCGACGCGACCTTCCTCTCCCGGACGGAGCAGCAGGGAACGCGCGACCCGGCCGCCTACCTCGCCGTGCCGGAGGCGATCCGTTTCCAGGCGGAGCGGGACTGGGAGGCCGTGCGGAGCGCTGCCGCGCACTCGCCCGCGCCGCGAGGACGGAGCTGTGCGCGCTGGCGGGCTCCGAGCCGATCGCGCCCGAGGCGATGGTGGCGCAGATGGCGAGCGTCGAGCTGCCGGCGTGCGACGGCGAGGAGCTGGAGCGCCGGCTGTTCGACGAGCACCGGATCGAGATCCCGGCGAGCCGCCGCGAGCGGCCGCTGCTCCGGCTCTCGGTCGCGGCCTACACGCGGGAGGAGGACGTCCGGCGGCTGCTGGACGCCCTCCCCGCGCTGCTCAGTACTTCCCGCAGCCCTGGAGGGGCTCGAAGCCGGTGAGCGGGCGCAGCTCGGCGCCGTTCGGGAGCGCGCCCTTGGTCGTGCGCACCGGATTCCAGTAGCCGACGCCGGTCAGCCGCGCCGTCGCTCCCAGGAACTGCCACTGCTTCGTCGCCGGCTGGCACGACGTCGTGAAGGTCTTGCGGGCGGCGAGGATCTGCGCGCGGCCGCGCGTCTGCTTGCTCAGGCACTTCGGGTTGGGCAGGTAGGCGTTCATGTACGTCGACGAGCCGATGTCGTAGAGGACGAGCACGATCTCGCCGTTCGACGCGATCCGGTAGCGGTCGATCACGGCGGTGAGCTGCCAGACGCGGCGCTGGAACGGGGTGCTCCGCTTCGTCGGTGTCCGTGCCGGCGAGGCGAGCTTCGCGATGTCGGCGATCGCGGTCTGGGCGGGCGACCAGGCGACGGATGAGCGGCCGGGATCGCTCAGCGTCATCAGCCGCCAGAGCGTGCCGCCGCACCAGGTGCCGGGGCCGGCGCCGTGCGCCACGACGGGTCCGGCCAGGACGACGGCGGTCGCGACCGCTCCTGTGAAGGCGGCGAGCGCGACACGGATTCGCTGCGGCTCGTTCATCGTTCGGAACCTCCGGGTCGAGACGAAGCCGCAGCATCCTCTTGATCGACCCACGGGACGGGCTGGAACAGCCCCGAACGAGCTATCCCTCGCGGGGCAGCTCGACGCCGAGCACGTCAGCAGCACGAGCAGCGCGAGGCCGGCGAGCCAGAGCGCGAGCACGAGCCGCGGCCGCCGGCTCTCGCGCAGCGACTGGGCGGCGACCTTGCCCCAGAGGATCACGAGGCCGACCGCCGCCGCGCCGCCGACGACGATCACGGGCGCGAGGTAGACCGCCTTCTCGAGCGGCCACGCCATGAGCCAGGCGGTGAAGGCGACGAGCGCCAGCACCGCCGCCAGTGCGGCCGGGATCCGGAGCGTGCGCACACGGCCACTGTAGTGCCTCTCGGGGTGAGGTTGCCCGTCTGGGCGGATACCCTTCGCCCGTGGACGCGGAGGCGAACTACCAGCTCCGGGGACGACTACGTCGTCGAGTTCCTCGGTTACCGCTTCGGCTTCAGCGCCTTCGACTTCGAGCAGCGAGTGACGGCAGCCGCCGTCAAGCTCGGCCTCCTCGCGGGGAACGAGCTCGACGACGACGAGACGGCCGACCTGGTCGAGCTCGTGGAGCGGGACGTGATCGAGGAGCCCCGCAGCGCGCTCGGCCGCTACCTCGTTCGCCACTGGGAGCGAGATCTCCCTCGTCGACGGCGAGTCGCTCGTCTACTGGCTGAAGAAGCTCGTCTTCCGCGGCGCGTGGCTCGACCACCGCGTCAAGGAGGGGCTGCTCGAGGTCGGCTGGGACGACGACCGCGGCCGAGTTCTCCTACCGCGACCCGCGACGGCGGGCGCGCCCTGCTCGAGCTGCTGCCGACCCCGAGCTGGCACGAGCTCCAGTACCGCCGGTGAGCGGCGTCCCGCGCTGGTACGCGGCGGCCGGGCCGGCGTATCTCGCCGCGCTGCTCGCGATCGACACGCAGGTCGGGCTGCGGAGCAGCTCGCGCTCGGCGGCGCTGACCTGGCTCGTCCTGCTCGCGGCGCTGCCGGCCGCTGCCGCGCGCTCGCGCGCGCACAGGCGCTCGGCGTCGTCGCTGTTCGCGACCGTCGGCGAGGTGACCGGCTCGCTCGTCTGGGGCGTCTACCACTACCGGCTGCACAACCTGCCGCTCTTCATCCCGCCGGCGCACGGGCTCGTCTACCTGAGCGGCGTCGCGCTGCGCCGGCTCGTCGCGCGAGCGGCCGCTCGTGTCGCGGCGGCGCTCGCGGCCGCTCGCCTGGGGGCTCGCGGCCTGACCGTCCTGCCGCGGCTCGACGCCGCCGGCGCGGTCGGCGTGCCGCTGCTCTGCCTCTTCCTCTGGCGCTCGCGGTTTCGGGCCGCCTACGCGGGCGTCTTCCTCGTCGTCGGCGGCGCTCGAGCTGTACGGGACGTCGATCGGGACCTGGCGCTGGGCGGCGGAGCTGCCCGGGCTGGGGATCCCGGACGGGAATCCGCCGAGCGGCGCCGCGAGCGGCTACGTCTGGTTCGACGTGATGGCGCTGCTCGTCGCGCCGTGGCTCGTGGCGGCCGGGCGGCGGGTGCGCGCAATGCCGGCGCCGGCCTAGGCGCCGGTCTGCGGCACCGCGAAGCCGAAGCGGGCGACCCGCTCCTCCGGCGCCTTGCGCAGCTCGATCCGGCGGATCGACCCGATCGGGACGATCAGCGCGTCCGGATCGTCGTCGCGGGGCTCGCGAACGTAGAGCGTGACCATCCCGAAGCCCGGCTCGGGCTCGATCCGGTCGAGCACGAAGCGGGACGTGTCGGCGAGCTCGATCTCGACGACGGGCTTCTCGACGCCTTCCGACTGCGCGAAGCGGGCGATCGTCCGGTGGAGCCGCTCGACGAACGCCTCGTGCGGCCCCTCGACGACAGGTGTCCAGAGCTCGGGCACGCGCTGAGCGTACCGCCTGACGGTTCGGTGATCGCGGTGGCCACGCCACGCCACCGCGATCTCCCTGCATACAGGGCTTTCGGACGGTGGCGACGCCACGCCACGCCACGCCACTCGGCCTAGGGGGCCAGCCGCGCGCAGAGCTCTTCTTCGCGCAGGAAAGCGACGCGGTGCGAGGAGGATCAGAAGAGCCGGCTGTCCGGCTCCGGCGCGGCGCCGAGGTGCGCGCGGCCGAGCTTCGTGACCGTGCGGCCGCGCGGGGTGCGCTGGATGAAGCCGAGCTGGAGCAGGTAGGGCTCGTAGACGTACTCGATCGTCTCCGGCTCCTCGCCGAGCGAGGCGGCGAGGGTGTTGACGCCGACCGGGCCGCCGTCGAACTTCTCGACGATCGTGCGCAGGAGCGCGCGGTCGAGCCGCTCGAGCCCCGCCTCGTCGACCTCGAGCAGCGCGAGCGCCTCGCGCGCGATCGGGCATCGTGATCGAGCCGCTGTGGCGTACCTCGGCGACGTCGCGGACGCGGCGCAGGATCCGGTTCGCGATCCGCGGCGTGCCGCGCGAGCGGCCCGCGATCTCGTCGGCCGCGTCCGGACGGCGACGTCGACGCCGAGGATCCGCGCCGACCGCGTGACGATCGCCGACAGCTCGGCCGGCTCGTAGTAGTCGAGCCGGAAGGTCATCCCGAAACGGTCGCGCAGCGGCGAGGTCAGGAGGCCCGGTGCGAGTCGTCGCGCCGACGAGCGTGAACGGCGGCAGGTCGAGCGTGAGCGTCCGCGCCGCCGCGCCCTGACCCATCACGATGTCGAGCCGGAAGTCCTCGAGCGCCGGGTAGAGGATCTCCTCGGCGGCGCGGCTCATCCGGTGGATCTCGTCCACGAAGACGACGTCGCGCTCCTCGATCGAGGTGAGGATCGCGGCCACGTCCTTCCGCTCGAGCGCCGGCCCGGCGACCGAGCGGAGACCGACGCCGAGCTCCTCGCGGACGATGTGCGCGAGGCTCGTCTTGCCGAGCCCCGGCGGGCCGACGAGCAGGACGTGGTCGAGCGCCTCGCCGCGCGCCTTCGCTGCGGTGAGCGCGATCCCGAGCTGCTCCTTCACGCGCTCCTGGCCGACGAAGTCGTCGAGCCGGCGCGGGCGGAGGCTCTGCTCGAGCTCCTCGTCCTCCTCCTGGATCTGCGGCGCCAGAAACGGGGCCGAGCTCATGCCGCCACCTTCAGCGCGTGCCGGACGCGCTCCTCCGGCGGCAGATCGGGATCGGTCTCGGCGAGCGCGCGCTCCGCGTCGGCGATCGTGTAGCCGAGCTCGACGAGCGCGTCGCGCGCGACGACGTGCGCGTCGTCCGAAGGCGTCGCGACGAGCCCGGTGACGCCGTCGGCGAGCTTCTCCTTCAGCTCGAGCACGATCCGCTCGGCCGTCTTCTTGCCGATGCCGGGGATCGCCTGGAAGCGCGCCGCGTCCTCGCGCACGATCGCGCGCCGCAGCTCCGCCGGCGGCGAGCCGGAGACGATCGCGAGCGCGACCTTCGGGCCGACGCCGTTCACGGTCAGCAGCTGTGTGAACAGCTCGCGCTCGGCGCGGTCGGCGAAGCCGTAGAGCTGGAGCGCGTCCTCGCGGACGTGAAGGTACGTCTCGACGGTCGACCTCCTGCGCGCCGTCCGCCTTGCGCACCGCCGACGGAGTCGCCGCGACGAGATAGCCGACGCCGCCGACGTCGAGGACGAGCCCTTCGGGCGTCGAGGCGACGGGGGTGCCGCGCAGGCGCGCGATCATCCGGCCAGCCTCAGCAGCGGCGGCGCGAGCGCGTGGCAGATGGCGACCGCGAGCGCGTCGGCGGCGTGGTTCGGGGTCGGCAGCTCGCTCAGGCCGAGGATCGCCTTCACCATCCGCTGCACCTGCGCCTTCTCGGCGCGCCCGTAGCCGCAGACCGCCTGCTTCACGCTGGCCGGCGCGTACTCGGTGCAGGCGACGCCCGCATTGGCGGCCGCGACGAGCACGACGCCGCGCGCCTGCCCGACGGAGAGCGCGATGCGGGCGTCGGCGCCGACGTACGACTCCTCGAGCGCCACGGCATCCGGCTCGTGCTCCGCGATGAGCGCGGCCACCCCGTCGAAGATCGTCTTCAGACGCAACTCCTGGCGCTCTCCGGCGGCCGTCGACCAGCACCCGTGGCCGATGCCCTTGAGGCGCCCGCCGCTTTCGTGGACGATTCCGTACCCGCACGCCGCCGTCCCCGGATCGATGCCGACGACCTTCACGCCGAGACGTTAGGCGCCGGGTCGGACGACTCCTCCCCCGCCTCGCACGTAACAGTCTGTTACTAGCCGGCGACGGCCTCGAGCACGCGCTCGGGGATGTCGAAGTTCGCGTAGACGTCCTGGACGTCGTCGTTGTCCTCGAGCTGGTCGATCAGGCGGAGCACCTTCTTCGCGTCGCTCTCGTCCTCGACCTCGACGGTCGTCTTCGGCACCATCGTCAGCTCGGCGGAGTCGATCGCGAAGCCGGCCGCCTCGACCGCCTCCCGCACCGAGGCGAGCTGCTCCGGGGCCGAAGTGACGACGAAGCTCGAGCCGTCCGCCGAGACGTCGTCCGCGCCGCCCTCAGCCGCCGCCAGCACCAGCTCGTCTTCGTCGGAGCCCTCGACCGGGACGATCACGACGCCGCGCCGCTCGAACAGCCACGCGACGACGCCCGAGCTGCCGAGATTGCCGTCGTTCTTCGCGAAGGTGTGCCGCACCTCGCTCGCCGTGCGGTTGCGGTTGTCGGTCAGCGCCTCGACGATCACGGCGACGCCGCTCGGGCCGTAGCCCTCGTAGACGATCGCCTCGTACGCCTCCGAGTCGCGTCGGTCGCCCGCGCCCTTCGCGATCGCGCGGTCGATGTTGTCCTTCGGCATCGAGTACGAGCGCGCCTTCTCGATCGCGTTCTGGAGCGCGAGGTTGGCGCCCGGGTCGGGGCCGCCCTCCTTCGCCGCGACGATGATCGCGCGCGTCAGCTTCGAGAAGAGCTTGCCGCGCTTCGCGTCGGCGGCGCCCTTCTTGTGCTTGATCGTCGACCACTTGCTATGCCCGGACACTCGTCGCCTCCCTTACGAGGTTCAGAAACAGCTCGTGGATGCGCGTGTCGTCGGTCAGCTCCGGGTGGAACGCGGCGACGAGGATGCGCCCCTCGCGCGCCAGCACCGGGTGGCCGTCGACCTCGGCGAGGATCTCGACGCCCGGCCCCGCCTCCTCGATCCACGGCGCGCGGATGAAGACCGCGCGCACCGGCTCGCCGCCGCGGTCGATGTCGAGGTCGGCCTCGAAGCTCCGCACCTGGCGGCCGAACGCGTTCCGCCGCACACGGAAGTCGCCGAGCCCGAGGTGGTCGCGATCGAGGACGATCATCCCGGCGCACGTGCCGAAGATCGGCGCCGTGAAGCGCTGCAGCGCCTCGTCGAGCCCGTAGAGCCGCATCAGCCGCCCGATCGCGGTCGACTCGCCGCCCGGGATGATCAGGCCGTCGAGCCCGTCGAGCTGCTCCGGCAGCCGCACCTCGACCGGCTCGGCCCCGAGGCGCCGCAGCATCGCCGCGTGCTCGCGGAAGTTGCCCTGCACGGCGAGGACGCCGATCCGAAACGGCTTCTCCACGGGGCGGATTGTACGGGCGGCTAGGCCGTGCGCCGCCGCCCGGCGCGCAGCCCGAGCGTGACGAGCAGGAAGCCCGTGAACGCGAAGACGACGGACGGCACCCAGAGCTTCGGCGCGGACGAGCTCGAGCCGCCGAACGGGATGATCGAGCCGCCCGTCCACTCGGCGGCGAAGTGCGCCGACGCGAGCAGCAGCCCGACCGCCGCGAGCACCGCCCAGCTGGAGCGGCGGCTGCGTCGCGCGATCTCGACGTAGCCGAGCGAGAGCACCGCGATCAACGCCCACTGCCAGTCGCTCGAGTGCCACCAGTAGAGGACGCTGCCGCCGATCAGCGCGCCGGCGACGAGATGGAGCCAGAACGCGCCCGGCTCGTCGCTCGCGCCGCCGGCTGCGAGGTAGACGAGCCCGACCAGGAGCGTGACCACCGCCGACCAGGTGCCGCCGCCCGAGACGAGGTCGGTGACGAAGAACCAGCCGACGACGGCGTAGATCGAGACGAGCAGCGGGAAGCGGAAGCGGCGCCGCGTCGCGACGGCCGCGATCAGCACGAGCAGCTCGAGCGAGAGCCGCGCGACCGAGAAGCCGGCGAACGGCGACGAGGAGGACGAGGCGGCGACCGTGGACGGCGTGGGCGCGGCCGAGAGCCAGCCGAACCACGTCCAGAGCGCGCCGAGGAAGACGCCCCACGCGATCACCGACACGAACGCGAACACGCCCGCCGCGATCCAGCGCTTGCGCCGGTCGAACGCGTGTGCGATCCCGTTCAGGACGACCAGCACGAGCGCCGCCCAGCCCGCGTATGCCGCGTCGCCGTAGCTGCTCGACAGGTACGCGAGCGCCCCGAACGCGGAAAGCAGCACGGTGAACCCACCCGCGTAGAGCAGGAAGGACGACGTCCTCCAGGTCGGCTTGCGCTCGTCCATCCGGCGGATCTTCCTCCGCCGGCCGGACGGAGCTACCAGCCGCGCGTCTCGAGCAGCTCGCTCGGGTCGAGCGAGGCCGTCGAGATGCCGACCATCGGCTCGCCGAGGCCGGCGGAGACGCGCGCGAGGATCTCCGCGTCCTGGTAGTGCGTCGTCGCCTCGACGATCGCCTTCGCGCGCCGCTCGGGGTCGCCCGACTTGAAGATGCCGGAGCCGACGAAGACGCCGTCCGCGCCGAGCTGCATGCAGAGCGACGCGTCGGCCGGCGTGGCGATCCCGCCCGCGGTGAAGGTGACGACCGGCAGCCGTCCGTGCTCGGCCACCCAGCGGACGAGCTCGTACGGGGCCTGGAGCTTCTTGGCCTCGGCGTACAGCTCCTCCTCGGCCATCGCCGTCAGCTTGCGCATGTGCCCGAAGACGGAGCGCATGTGCGTGACCGCGTTGACGATGTCGCCCGTGCCCGCCTCGCCCTTCGTGCGGATCATCGCCGCGCCCTCCCCGAGGCGCCGCAGCGCCTCGCCGAGGTTCGTCGCGCCGCAGACGAACGGCACCGTGAACGCCCACTTGTCCACGTGGTGCTCGAGGTCGGCGGGCGTCAGCACCTCGGACTCGTCGATGTAGTCGCACCTCGAGCGCCTGGAGGATCTGCGCCTCGGCGAAGTGGCCGATCCGGCACTTCGCCATCACCGGGATCGTGACGGCCTCCTGGATCTCCCGGATCTTCTCCGGGTCGGACATGCGCGCGACGCCTCCGTCGCGGCGGATGTCGGCGGGGACGCGCTCGAGCGCCATCACCGCGACCGCGCCGGACGCCTCGGCGATCTTCGCCTGCTCGGCGTCGACGACGTCCATGATCACCCCGCCCTTGAGCATCTCGGCGAGGCCGCTCTTCACGCGCATCGTCCCGTATTCGGCCATGCCCTCAGTGTAGCCGCGCCGCTACGGCGCGAGGCACGAGACGACGTCGTCGAGCTGCTGCTGCTTCGGGGTCACCGTCCAGACGAGCACCGCGTTGCCCCTCGACTCATGATGTCCGGACATGTGCGGCTTCAGCGCCCGCGGCGCGTGCCGCCGGAACGCCTGCTCGGTGTCTCTCGCGGCGGCCACGTTCTGCGCGAAGGCGATCGTGAGCACGTTCTCGTCCGTCGTCCGCGCTGCAGGCCGCCGTGGCCGGCCGCGCCGGCGATCAGGCCGATCTTGAACGGGTCGGTGGTCAGCTGCCGGAAGCCCTTCTCCTTGAGACAGGGCGCCGTGGCCTTCGCCGTGTAGACGGGGCTCCGGAGCCAGGGCCGGCGCCGCCGCAGCCGGCGAGGAGCAGGCCGAGCGAGGCGAGCAGTGCGAGCGCGGCGGGGACGCGACGGGTCATGCGGCGACTGTAGCGACGGCGCGCGACGATCCGGTGGAAGAATCGCGGCCGTGGACCCCTGGGCCCCCGACACGGCAGGCCGCTTCGACGAGCACGAGCTCGAGAGCGCCGCGCTGCGGGGAAACGCGCTCGGCGACCCGCACCTGCGGCCGCTCTGGGTCTACGTCCCGCCGGCCTACGACGCGGAGCCGGAGCGGCGGTTCCCGGCGCTCTACCTGATCCAGGGCCACACCGGCCAGATCGACATGTGGCGGAACCGCTCCGCCTTCCGCCCGACGGTGCCGGAGCTCGTCGACCGGCTGTTCGCGGAGGAGGGCTGCCCGCCGGCGCTCGTCGTCTTCGTGGACGCGTGGACGTCGTACGGCGGCTCCCAGTTCCTCGACTCGCCGGCGGTCGGCCGCTACCACACGTACCTCTGCGACGAGGTCGTCCCGTTCGTCGACGAGCGCTACCGGACGCTCGCAGGCGCGACCCACCGCGGCATCGCGGGGAAGTCGAGCGGCGGCTACGGCGCGATGGTGACGCCGATGCTCCGGCCGGACCTCTTCGGCGGGCTCGCCATCGCACGCCGGCGACGCGCTGTTCGAGCACTGCTACCTGCCCGACTTCCGCGAGGCCGTGCGGGCGCTGCGCGACGCGTACGACGGCTCGTGCGACGCGCTTCTGGGAGGACTTCCGCTCGCGGCCCGCGTTCACGAAGGGCACCGACTTCCCGCTCCTCAACACCTGGGCGATGGCCGCCTGCTACTCGGGGAACGAGGACGGCTCGGTCGAGCTGCCGTTCGAGCCGGAGACCGGGAAGCTGCGCGACGACGTGTGGCAGCGCTGGCTCGCATGGGATCCGGTGCGGATGCGCCGAGCGGCACGCGGACGCGCTGCGCGGCCTGCGCGCCGTCTACCTCGACGCCGGGCAGGCGCGACGAGTTCTTCCTCGACGTCGGCGCGGAGGCGTTCCGCCGCGAGCTGGAGCGGCTCGGCGTGACCGAGGTCTTCTTCGAGCTGTTCGACGGGACGCACAGCTCGATCGAGTACCGCTACCCGCTCGCGCTGCGTTACCTCGCGGAGCGGCTTCAGTGACCGTCCACCGGAAGGAGTCAGTGATGGAGAGCAGCCACCGTCTCGCCCGCGCGTCCGCCCGGCCGAGGAGCTACGCGAGCGAGTTCAAGCAGTTCCTGCTCCGCGGCAACGTCGTCGACCTCGCGGTCGGCATCGTCATCGGCGTCGCGTTCGGGGCCGTCGTCACCGCGCTCGTCGCCGACCTGCTGACGCCGCTCGATCGCAGCGATCTTCGGCAGCCACGACTTCGGCGCGCTGTCGTTCACGATCCACGGCAGCCGCTTCCTCTACGGCGACTTCGTCAACGCGCTGATCGCGTTCGTGACGATCGCGGCCACGGTCTTCTTCGTCGTCGTCCGGCCGGTGAACGCGCTGATGGCGCGGCGGAAGACGGAGCCACCGGTGGACGAGACGACCCGGCAGTGCCCGGAATGCCTGAGCGAGATCCCGCGCGAGGCGCGCCGGTGCGCGTTCTGCACCGCACAGATCGGGGCGGCAGCCGAGTAGGCGGGCGACCCGGCGAGGCGCTCCACGACCGGCGGCCGTGCTCACACCGCCGATCCCGGGGTTACCCTGCGCGCGTGAAGACCATCCTCCCCGCGGCCCTCGCGGCACTCTCGCTCGCCGCCCCCGCAGCGGCCGCGCCCGACCCGGCGCTGCTCCATCCCGCGAAGCTCCACGCGAAGGCGCCCGCCGTCTTCAAGGTCCGCTTCGCGACGACGAAGGGCGCGTTCGTCGTCTCCGTCCACCGCGCGTGGGCGCCGCGCGGCGCCGACCGCTTCTACAACCTCGTCCGCGCCCGCTTCTACGACGGGAACCGGCTCTTCCGCGTCGTGCCCGGCTTCGTCGTCCAGTTCGGGATCAGCCCCTCGCCGACGGTCGTCGGAGGCGTGGCAGAACGCGACGATCGAGGACGACCCCGTGCGTCACACGAACGCCCGCGGAACGGTCAGCTTCGCCGCGACCGGGGCGCCGAACTCGCGGACGACCCAGGTCTTCGTCAACCTCGCGAGCAACGCGTTCCTCGACCCGCAGCGCTTCGCGCCGTTCGCGCAGGTGACGAGCGGCATGAAGGTGCTCGGGAAGCTCTACCGCGGCTACGGCGAGCAGCCGTCCTCCGCACAGGGGCAGATGTCCACGCAGGGCGACGCCTTCGTCCGCACGGCGTTCCCGAAGCTCGACCGGATCCTCACGGCCGGAGTCGTCCGCTGAAGGGACTGGCGGGCAAGCGGGTCGTCGTCACCGGCGGCACGAGCGGGATCGGCGAGGCGACGAGCCGGCGCTTCGCCGAGGAGGGCGCTCGTGTCGTGGCGCTGGCCGTCGGCGAGCGCGAGGTCGAGACGGCGCACGAGCGCATCGCGGGGCTCGAGGCGGCCCTGCTCTGCGACGTCGCCGACGCGGCGCAGGTGGAGCGGGCGTTCGGGCGGGTGGACGACCTGCTCGGCGGCGTGGACGTGCTCGTCGCGAACGCGGGCATCTCCGTCCGGGCGCCCTTCCTCGAGATCCGCGAGGAGGACTGGCGGCGCGTCCTCGACGTGAACCTCACCGGCGTCTTCCTCTGCGCCCAGCAGGCGGCGCGGCGGATGGTGGACGCGGGCGGCGGCACGATCCTGATGACGGCCTCGACGAACGGGCTCTCCGGGCACCCGTTCTACGCCGACTACAACGCGTCGAAAGCGGGCGTGATCCTGCTCGCGCGGACGATGGCGCTCGAGCTCGCGCCGGCGGTGCGCGTGAACGCGGTCTGCCCCGGCTACGTGCTGACGCCGATGCAGCAGGCGGAGTACACGCCCGAGCTGCTCGCCGAGGTGGACGCGTCGATCCCGCTCGGCCGCCACGCCCGCCCGGAGGAGGTCGCCGCGCTCTTCGCCTTCCTCGCGAGCGAGGAGAGCGCGTACCTCACGGGCACGACGATCTCGATCGACGGCGGCGAGACCGCATAGCCGCGCGAGAGCGACCGTAGGCTCGCGCCGTCCGGCCACGTCACGAGGCAGCCGCCTGCTCGGGAAGGGCCGGGCCGTCGCACGGCAGCACGATCCGGAACGTCGTTCCTCGCCCGACGGCGCTCTCGACGTCTATCCGCCCGGCGTAGAACTCGACGATGCGCGCCACGGTCGCGAGCCCGATTCCGGTGCCTCGACCGCGAGGCTTCGAGGTGTAGAACGGCTCGAAGAGGTGCGCGCGCGTGGCGGCGTCCATCCCGGATCCGGTGTCCGCGACCGTGATCTCGACGGCGGTCTTGCCGGGTCCCAGCGCCCCGTCGGCCGCGCGCGTCCCGATCGTCAGCGTACCGCCGCCGGGCATGGCGTCTCGCGCGTTGGCGGCGAGGTTGAGGAGCATCTGCTCGACGTGGCTCGGATCGAGTGTCGCCCGCGGAAGGCCCGGCCCGAGCGCGAGGTCGATGCCCACGTTCGCCTGCACGAGCTGCCGCAGGAGGACGACGTTCGAGACGATCTCTGCGTTCAGGTCGAGGGATCGCGGCGTGACGTCTTCCTGGCGGACGAACATCATGACCTGCCTGACGAGCCGCGTGGCGGTGTCGCAGGCCGCGAGGGCGCTGGCGAGGAGGGCCGTCCGGCGGTCAGGGTCTTCCGACGTCTGCGCCATCGCCCCGAACCCGCGGATGGCGGTGAGCAGGTTGTTGAGGTCATGGGCCAGCCCGGTCGTCAGCTGGCCGACCGCTTCCATCTTCTCCAGCCCCCGTACCTGCGCCTCGAGCCGGTAGGCGGCCGTGTTGTCCTGCGCCATCTCCAGCGCACCGATCACCTCGCCCCGGGGTCCGTGCAGGGGCGACACGACGAGCGCGACGTCGAGCTCCTCCCCGTCCGAGCGGAGCCGCGAGGCGCGGGCCCGCACCACCGTTTCGCCCTCGGCCACGCGGGCGAGGATCGCGTCGATGTCCCCACGCTCCGAATCGGGCACGAGCATGCCGATCCCCTGCCCGAGCGCCTCCGCCTCGGAATACCCGTACAGCGCGGCCGCGGCGAGACTCCAGCTCGTGATCCGCCCGTCGAGCGTCTTGCCGACGACCGCATCCGTCGAGGCCGCGACGATCAGCGCCGCCGCCTCCTGCCGAACGGCGGCGACTTCCTCGAGAGAGCGTCCGTCGGACACGAGCATCGCGGTCTCCACAACCTCGGAATGTCTCCGGCGAGGGCGACCCTGGCGAGTCGCGGCGGGACGTTCGCCGCCGTTGCGTCCCAGGCCGGCGTCCACACGGCTCGCGCCGTGTAGGACTAAAGTCAGCGTGCGGTCCGATAGGTGCCCCAAGCGGCCGATCCGCAAACGACGGCGGCGCTGGCCCGGGCCGCGGCGACGGTCGCGTGCATCGGGAGCGCGCCGCGTTTCAGTAGCATCGTGCCGTGCGCGAGTTGCGTCCGGGCCTGTGGCACTGGGAGGCACCGCACCCGCAGTGGCGGCCGTCCGAGCCGTGGAGCGAGAACGTGTCGTCCTACGCGATCGACGACGGGGAGCGGCTGCTGCTCTTCGATCCGCTGGCCGTGCCGAGCGAGCTCCGGGATCTCGCGGCCGGCCGCGAGACGGCGATCGTGCTCACCGCACCGTGGCATGAGCGCGACGCGCAGAGCCTGGTCGAGCGGCTCGGCGTGCCGGTCTACACGCCGCTGCCCGACACCGCGCAGTACCTCATGGACACGTACGGCATCACCGCCGAGCAGGCCGGCGAGGGCAGCCCCGACCTCGTCTGGCTGCTTCGCGAGGAGAAAGGCGAGGTACGCCCGTACTCGTCCGGCGAGCGGCTGCCGTTCGGTGCCGAGGTGTTCCCGGGCATAAGGCGAACGACATCGTGCTCTGGGTCGAGAGCCAGTGTGCGGTGATCTCGGGAGACACGCTCGTCGAGTTCGGCCGGGGCCTCGAGATCAACGAGAGGTGGCTCCGCCCTGGCGTGACGCGCGAGGAGATCGCCGAGGGGCTGCGCCCGCTACTCGGACTGCAGGTCGAGCACGTGCTTGCGACGCACGGCGGGCCGACCGACCGGGCCAGCGCTCGAGCGCGCGCTGTCCTCCTCCTAGGACATTCCCGCTCGCCGGCGCGTGCGACGAGACCACGACGTGGTGTGGAGTGACGAACGCGCCTGGAGGCCAGGCGCTACGCCAGGCCGCGAGCCGTCCAGGCGCGCGCCGTCAGCGCGAACGGCGGATCGGGGAGCAGGGCCCGGCAGTGCTCGCGCAGCTGCGCTCGCCGTTCCGCATCGAGTCCGGCGACGTGGGAGCCTGCGGGCCCGACGCCGAGGGTGATCGGCTCCCACCACTCCTCGAAGCTCGGGTGCTCGACGCTCACCGACAGAGCCGTCTCCTCGATCCCGCGGAGTCCTGCAGACTCGAACAGCCGTGCCAGGTCGCCCTGGCGGGAGCCCGCTAGCCGAGACTCGCCCTCGACCTCGGGGTCGAGCTCACGCGCTGCCTCCCAGAACGGGCTGAGCGGTCCCTGACCGCCGGCGTGATCCCAGACGCAGGCGGCGACGACACCGTCCCGCCGGGTCACGCGCCTCATCTCCGCCAGTCCTGCGGCAGGGTCAGACATGAAGTGGACGACGAGTTGCGCGAGGGCCGCGTCGAACACCCGGTCGGGGAAAGGCAGTTGCTCTGCAGACGCCTGCTGCACGCTGACCGCCGGGTTGCGCGCTCGAGCAGCCTCTACGAACTGCTCGGAGGGATCGACGGCCGACACGGCGGCAGGCCCGATTCGCTCGACCAACTCGGTCGTGAGCGCGCCGGGGCCGCAGCCGACGTCGAGCACTCGCTGACCGCCGCGCACCCCGGCGAGGTCGGCAAGCTGCCCCGAGAGCGGAACCGAGTACCGGCCCATGAAGCGGTCATACGCATCCGCAGTTACGGCGAAGCTCACCGGCGCATCTTCGCTCCCGCACGCCGGGAAACAAAGCGACCGCTACCCGATCGCCGTCGGCTACGCCGAGAGGCCGACCGGGCAGGTAACGCCGGTGCCGCCGAGGCCGCAGTAGCCGTTCGGGTTCTTCGCGAGGTACTGCTGGTGGTACTCCTCGGCGTAGTAGAACGGCCCCGCCTCGGCGATCTCGGTCGTGATCTCGCCGTAGCCCGCCGCGCGCGAGCCGCGCCTGGAACGCGGCGCGCGACGCCTCCGCGGCGCTCCCGCTGCGCCTCGGTCGTCCAGTAGATCGCCGAGCGGTACTGCGTGCCGACGTCGTTGCCCTGGCGCATGCCCTGCGTCGGGTCGTGGCTCTCCCAGAAGAGCCGCAGCAGCTCCTCGTAGGACGTCTGCGCCGGGTCGAAGACGACGAGCACGGCCTCGGCGTGGCCGGTCCGCCCGGAGCAGACCTCCTCGTAGGTCGGGTTCGGCGTGTGGCCGCCCGCGTAGCCGACCGCGGTCGTGTAGACGCCCGGCGCGCGCCAGAAGACGCGCTCGGCGCCCCAGAAGCAGCCCAGGCCGAAGACGGCCTGCTCGAGCCCGTCGGGGAACGGCGGCTCGAGCGGCGTGCCGAGCACCTCGTGCCGCGCGGGCACGGGCATCGGCTCGTCGCGGCCCGGGCAGCGCCTCCTCGGGGCTCACCCGGCGGATGCTCTTCGGGAGGAGGAACATGCCGTCAGGGTACCCCCGCGGGGCAGGCTGCGCGCCCGGCCCGGCCGGCGCACGGTCTTCGCGGCCTCGACGAGCGCGAACGGCACGAGCGCGAGCGCCGCCGCCGCCAGCGCCTCGCGCGGGCCGAGCGCGACCGTGGCGAGCGCCTCGTGCGTCGCCGGCAGGTAGACGGTCGCGGCGACGACGGCGGCCGACGCGGCGACGCTCCAGAGCAGCCACGGGTTGCGCGGCAGCCGCCAGGCCTGCGCCGTGACCGAGCGCATCCCGAAGACGAGCACGAGCTCCGAGAGGGCAAGCGTGGCGAAGGCCATCGTCTGCTCGACGCCGCCGCCGAACGCGCGGCCGAGCGACGAACGAGGCGAGCGTGACCCCGCCGACGGCGAGCCCGATCAGCCCGAGGGCGAGCCAGTCCGCCGGCCGAACAGCCGGTCGCCGTGCCGCGGCGGCGACAGCATCGTCGCCGGCTCGGCCGGGTCCTGCGCGAGCGCGACCGCCGGGAGCCCGTCGGTGACGAGGTTGACCAGCAGCACCTGCACGACGGCGAGCGGCGGCCCGAGTCCCGCGCCGACCGCTGCGGCGAAGACGAGCACCTCGCCGAGGTTGGCCGAGAGAAGGAACGCGACGAACTTGCGGATGTTGTCGCCGATCCGGCGTCCCTCCGCGACGGCGGCGACGATCGTCGCGAAGTCGTCGTCGGTGAGGACGATCGCGGACGCCTCGCGCGCGGCCTCGGTGCCGTCCCTGCCCATCGCGACGCCGACGTCGGCGCGCCGCAGCGCCGGGCGCGTCGTTGACGCCGTCGCCCGTGACGGCGACGACCTCCCCGGCCTCCTGGAGCGCCGTCACGAGCGCCAGCTTGTCGGCCGGCGTCGCGCGCGCGATCACCGCGTCGTCCGCGAGACCGAGCGCCCGGCCGATCGTGCGCGCCGTCGCCGGGATGGTCGCCGGTCAGCATCCGGACGGAGATGCCGGCGAGGCCCGCGGCGGCGACGGCCTCCACCGCGGTCTCCCGCAGCGGGTCGTGAAATGCGATCGCTCCGACGAGCCCACCGCCGCGCTCCACCGACTCGTCGAGCGCGTCCTCCTCGTCGAGCGGGCGCGCCGCGACGACGAGCACGCGATAGCCCTCCGCCGCGCGTTCGGCGGCCGTCCCGAGCAGCGGGTGCCCGGACGCCCCGGCCACCTCCGCGACGAGTTCCGGCGCGCCCTTCGTGTAGGCGACGCGGCGCTCGTCGTCCGCCCAGACGAGCGTCATCCGCTTGCGGTCGGAGTCGAACGGCAGCTCGTGGACGAGCTCGAGCGCGCCGGCGAGGTCCTCCGGCGAGAGCCCGTGCTCCACCGCCGAGCGCAGGAGCGCCACCTCGACCGGGTCGCCCGCGAACCCGCCGTCGCCGCAGCGCGGCGTCGAGGCGAGCGCCGCCGCCTCGAGCAGGGCGCGCTCGTCGAGCCCCGGCGCGGGCAGCAGCTCCGCGACCCGGATCCGGTTCTGGGTCAGCGTGCCCGTCTTGTCCGTGCAGATCACCGTCGTCTCGCCGAGCGTCTCGATCGCGGCGAGCCGGCGGACGATCGCGCCGCGGCGGGCCATCGCGCGGGCGCCGAGAGCGAGCGCGGCCGTGACGGTGGCGGCGAGGCCCTCGGGAACCGCGGCCACGGCGACCGCGACCGCGGTCAGGAACGCCGCGTGCAGCGGCTCGCCGCGCAGGAGCATGACCCCGCCGAGCGCGAGCGTGATCGCCACCCCGAGCACGACCATCTGCCGCGCGAGGCGGCCGAGCCGCTGCGTGAGCGGCGTCGGCGGCGGCTTCGCGCCCGCCGCGAGCACCTCGATCCGCCCGAGCTCCGTCCGGCTCGCGGTGGCGGAGACGACGCCGCGGCCGCGGCCGCGCGTGACGCCGCTGCCCGCGTAGAGCATCGACGTCCGCTCGGCGAGCGGCGTCTCGGCGGCGTTCGGCTCGGTGCGCTTGGTCACCGGCAGCGACTCGCCCGTGAGCGCCGACTCGTCCACCTCGAGCGAGCGCGCCTCGAGGACGCGTGCGTCCGCGGGCACGCGGTCGCCCTCGCCGACGACCACGACGTCGCCGGGCACGACCTCCTCGGCGGGAACGACGCTTTCCACCCCGTCGCGGACGACGAGCGCCGTGCGCGTGAACGCCTGCGAGAGCGCCCGCACCGCCCGCTCGGCGCCTGCCTCCTGCCAGAAGCCGAGCACGCCGTTGAGGACGAGGATCGCCCCGATCGCCGCGCCCTCGACGGCGTCGCCGATCGCGACCGAGATCGCGGTCGCCGCGAGCAACAGCCCGACGAGCGGGTCGAGCAGCTGGTTCAGCGCGAGCCGCAGATAGGGCGGCCTGCGCACCGCGCGCGGCCGGTTCGGCCCGTAGCGCGCGAGCCGCTCGGCCGCGTCGGCGGCGGAGAGCCCCCGCTCCGGATCCGTGCCGAGCGCCGCGGCCGCCGCCCGCGCGTCGAGCGCGTGCGCGGGGCGCTCCTGCGCCTCGGTCATGCTGGCGGTCGCACGACGAGCACCGAGCAGCCCGCGCGGTGCGCAACACGCTCCGAGACGCTGCCGAGGGCGCGCACGCCGTGCAGGCCGCGGCTGCCCACGACGAGCAGGTCGACCCCGTCCGCGGCCTGGCAGAGGGCCTCGGCCGGCCCCGAGTCGATCTCCTCCGCGAACGGCGTCCGCAGCCGGACGCGCTCGAGCTCGACGCCCTTGCCGCGGAGCGCGACGACGACCCCCAGCGCGGCGCCGAAGCGCTGCGCGAGCCCGTCGGCGAGAGCGAGCGCCGCTTCCGACTCCGGCGAGCCGTCCACTCCGACGACCAGGCTGCGCGGAAAGCCGCGCCCCGACGCCGGCGGCCGCGCGACGAGCACCGAGCAGGGCGCGGAGTGCAGCAGCTCGCCGACGACGCCGCCCAGCACGATCTCGGAGGCGCGGCTGTGCCCGTGCGTGCCGAGCGCGACGAGTGTCGCCCCCGTCCGCCCGATCTCCCGCAGCAGGGTCGGCGCGGGCGGCCCGTGGACGAGCCTCACGCCTGCGTCCGGGCCGACGAGCTCCCTTGCGGCGGCGATCGCCGCGTCCCCCTCCCGCTCCAGCTCCTCGGCGAGCCGTCCCGCCGAGAAGCCCGCGAGCGCCGCCTGCGCCGCGTCGACGACGGTGACGAGCTCGAGCGTCCCCCCGGGAACGACGAGCGCCGCGGCCTGCCTGCAGGCCTCGAGACCGGGTTCGGTCCCGTCAACGCCGACGATCACGCGGCCGAGAGCGGACTGCATGACCACTGTCGGCTCCGTCGTCTCGGGCGAGCCGGTCATCACGTACCTCCCGATCCCAGGCTACGGCCGGCCCGCCCGCCGCACGTCACCGAGCCTCCCGATCGGCGCTGGGGGTTTCTACCGATTCCGGCGGCGGCGGCAGCCCGGCTCAGCGCCGGGGCAGCGCATGCTCCCGCACGAGCAGCGACCGGATCGCCGGGACGGCGAGCGCTCGCCGGAACGGCAGCAGGTCCATCCCGTCCGGCGTCCTCAGGTAGCCCGGCCCGGAGCCCGCGACGTCGGTGTGCCCGTACTGCCAGACGATCTTCCGTGTGCGGACGTCGATCAGGACGACCCGGTCGCCGGAAGTCGTCGTTGACCGCGATCAGGCCGCTGCGCAGGCGCAGCGCCAGGGACGGGTGGTCGAGCATCCCGGGCCCGGACGAGGGACCGTAGCGCCAGAGCACCTTCCCCGCCGGGTCATGATCAGCGCGTGCCCGGGGCGGGCGTAGTCGGCGAGCAGGAATCTCCCGTGACCGAGCCACTGCGGGTCGGAGGGATACGACACCGGCGCCCGCACCGACCAGAGCAGCCGCCCCCGCGGCGAGAACGCGTCGATCCAGCCGGCGATCTCGCTCACGAGAAGGCCGCCGCCCGGCAGCGGGGTGCCGGCGTTGACGGCGCCGAGCGTGCGCGGCGGGTCGTGGCGGCAGACGCCCCCTGTCCGACCTCGCGGACGACCCGGTGCGAGCGGTCGATGAAGAGGATGCGGCAGTTGTAGGCGTCCGCGACGGAGAGGAGCCCGTCGCGGAGCAGGTACGCGTCGTCCGGCGTGTTCAGGTAGCCGGGCGCCGAGCCCCTCGCGTTCACGTGGCCGTAGCGCCAGACCACGCGGCCCTGCGGGAAGGACAGCACCTGGATCGTCTGCTGGTCCTCCTGGTTCGAGACGATCCGGCGCAGATCGGGGCCGAAGAAGGCGTCGTCGTCGAAGTGGAAGGGATAAGCCGGCGACCGGCCGGCCGCCGGATAGCGCCAGAGGATCCGCTTGCGGCCGTCCACGAGCAGGAGCCTGTCGTTGCCGCGGTCGGCGATCAGGAGGTAGCCGGGGACCGGGCCGCGCAGCGGCGGCGCGGCCGTGGACGGTGCGGGTGCGGGTGCGGTGGCGCCGGTCGCCGCCGCCGTCGCGGCCCGGGCGCCGCCGGTTCGCCGCGCAAGCGCGAGACCGCCGGCGGCGGCCGCCGCGAGGAGCAGGAGGGCCGCAAGCAGCCTGGTCGGCAACCGCATCGGGCACGACCCTGCCGCCGCGAGATGAGCGCCCGGTGAAGGCCGGCGGTTACTCCGGCGCCTCGGGGGCGGCGAGGCCGTCGCGCAGGCGCCCGAGCGTCAGCCCCTCCCGCAGGAGGAACACGACG
This sequence comes from uncultured Thermoleophilia bacterium, assembly GCA_963728095.1. Taxonomy (GTDB): domain Bacteria; phylum Actinomycetota; class Thermoleophilia; order Gaiellales; family Gaiellaceae; genus Palsa-739. The sequence goes on from CAVSIO010000002.1 coordinate 439,572, forward strand.
CCCAGGACGTAGCCGACCGACGACTCGATCGCCTGGAGCCCGATCCCGTAGGCGAAGCCCTGCGAGTACGCGACGCCGTACGAGAGCAGCGGCAGCGCGATCGCCGCCTGCTGGAGACCGACGTTGCCCGGCCACAGAGGCAGGATCAGCGCCACGTTCATCAGCGCGAGCACGGCGCCGGCCGCGGCGATCGGCAGCGAGAGGTGGAAGGCGCGCATCGCGACCCAGACGGCGAGCAGCTGGAGCCCCCACGCGAGCGTCTGGAGCGCGACCGCGACGGCGGCGGCACGCGGGGTGCGGAGGACGCCGAGCCCCTGCCGGACGCGCGTCACGGCGAGACGGACCCGTCCCGTCTCGAGCCGCCGTTCCTGATCGTGCCGGCGGGCGAGCAGGAGGCCGAGCGCGAACACGAGGCAGGCCGCGCCGAGCACCGCGAGCAGAGCGACGTGGCCCCAGTGCGGCACCCTGGCCGCGACGAGCACCCAGGCGATCAGCCCGATCGACGGGAAGACCTCCAGCAGCCGGTGCGCGACCACGCTCCCGAGCAGCGCCGGCCAGAGCCCCGGCCGCGGTGGCAGCCTCCGCACGAGGACGCCGACCCGCACCACCTCTCCCACGCGCCCCGGCAGGACGCCGTTCGCGAACATCCCCACGAAGAAGGCCGAGAACAGGTCTCGGAGCCGCGGATGCGGCGGCGGCACGGCCTGGACGACGACCGTCCGCCAGGCGAGGGCGCGCGTGACCGCCGACGCGAGATTGAGCCCGACCGCGCCGAGCGCCCACGTCCAGCTCACCGCCGCCAGCGCGTCGCCGACCCGGCTCCAGTCAGGCCCGCGGAACCAGAGCAGCGCCGCCACGCCGAGCGCCGCGAGCGCGACGAGGACGAGGCGGAGCCGCGGGTTGAACGTCACCGTTCCCTCAGCAGCGCGGCCGCGACGTCGCCGCGTCGATCAGCTCGTCGGGCGTCGCCGGCACCCGGAGCGTGAAAGAGCCGGCGGCCGGCAGCACGAGCCACGTCATCAGCCCGGGGCCGCGGCGGATGCAGCCGGCCCCGCTCAGCGTCCAGTACGGGTTGTAGTGCGCGCGGAGCAGGTAACGGCCGGGCGCCGAGACGCGGCCGACGACCGCGGTGTGCCCGAACCTCGTCACCCGTGCCGTCCCCAGGCCCGTCAGGAGCGGCGTCGCGTGCGGCAGCTCGTAGATCGTCCAGCCCGCGCTGCGGAAGACGACCCGCAGCCCGGAGCCGGGCGAGCGCAGCACCTTCGCCTCCTGGGGGCCGCCGACCCAGTCGAGCCGCGTCGCCGGCAGGAGCACGTAGCGCACGGCGTTCGCGCGCAGCCAGCGCCGGTAGCCCGCCGCGTCGAGGTGCTTCGAGTAGAGCGCCGGGTTGTCCACCACGTCGAGCTGCCGGTACCAGCCGCGCGCGAGCGGGAACCCCGCCTTCGGGATCCAGTACGACTCCCAGTGCGCCGCCGTGGGCACCACCTCGACCCGGAAGTCGGGCGTCGCGTGCCGGGCCAGGAACGACAGCGCCGGCTGCCAGAACGCCGCCTTCGCCGGCCGGCCGTCGAGCCGGTACGGGATCAGCAGGAGGTAGGGCGTGACGTTGTACGCGAACGCGACGGCCAGCGCGAGGGCGACGAGCCGCCGCGGCCGGAACCGCGCGAGCGCGGCCGTCAGCAGCATGAGCGGGAAGACGAAGGCGCTCAGACGCGTCCAGTTGTCCCCGAGCGGCGAGGGAACGACGTAGACCACGATGCTGCCGAGGCCCCACAGCGCGTAGAAGGCGACGAGCGGCGCGGCGCCGCCCGCCCGCCGGGCGACGAGCGCCCCGAGCGCGGACACGAGCACGACGCCGGCGAAGTCGATCCAGTGGAACGGGTAGACGCCGTGGCTCGGGAACAGGAGGAGCGCGGCGAGCTCGACCCCGCCGATCGCGACGACGCTCGCGCCGACCAGCAGCGTCCGCCGCGAGACGCTCCGCCGGGGGAGGAAGACCGCGGCGAGCAGCAGGCAGAGGAACGCGAACGCGAGCGGGCTGAAGCCGACGGTGAGCGCGGCGAGCAGGATCGCGAGCCACGTCCGCCGCGCCTGGAGCGCCTTGAGCGCGCCCAGCATCGTGGCGAAGCCGAGCGAGTAGCTGTAGAGCCCCGTGAAGACCGGCGCCGCCGCGAGCACGCCGAAGACGCGGCTCGGCCACAGCGCCGCCTCCCCCCACTGGCGCAGCGCGAGCGAGGAGAAGAGCATCGTCGAGACGACGGCGGACGCGAAGACGAGCGGCAGGTTCCCCACGAGCGCCGCCGGCAGGTAGTAAAGGAGGCTGTACGAGGCGAGCGGGTAGTCGCCCGCGTACCAGTAGTTGTCCCAGACGAGCGTGCCGTGCCGGACGAGCAGCGTCCGGTAGAGGTGCGCGGGCGCGTCCCCCGGCGCCGGCCCGACGAGCAGCAGCAGCGCGGCGACCGCGGCCGTCACGAGCGCGCCCAGCCAGAGCTCGCGCCGCCGGGCGGCGAGGGCGCCGAGGTGAAACTCGCTCGTCGTCGGGGCGCTCAGGACATCCTCCCTCCGGGAACAGGCGGGCGAGCCAAGCCTACGGAGCGCCGCCACGCGCCCGTCGCGTCCCCCGCCCGGCGCAACCTGAACGCAACATCCCGCAGCTAGGCTGCGGCGGTGATCGAGGCTCGCAACCTTACGAAGGACTACGGCTCGAAGCGGGCCGTGGACGGGCTCAGCTTCACGGTCGAGCCCGGCGTCGTCACCGGCTTCCTCGGCCCGAACGGCTCCGGCAAGTCGACGACGATGCGCCTCGTCCTCGGCCTCGACGCGCCCACCGCGGGCGACGTGACCGTGAACGGGAAGCACTACCGCGAGCACGCCGCGCCGCTGCACGAGGTCGGCGCGCTGCTGGAGGCGCGCTCCGTCCACACCGGCCGGTCCGCGTACAACCACCTGCTCGCCCTCGCGCAAACGCACGGGATCCCGAAGCGCCGCGTGGACGAGATGATCGACCTCGTCGGCCTGCACGAGGTGGCGCGCAAGCGCGCCGGGCAGTTCTCGCTCGGCATGGGCCAGCGGCTCGGCATCGCGGCGGCGCTGCTCGGCGACCCGAAGACGGTGATGCTCGACGAGCCGGTGAACGGGCTCGACCCGGAGGGGATCCAGTGGGTCCGGAACCTGCTCAAGCGCCTCGCCGCCGACGGCCGCACCGTCTTCGTCTCCTCGCACCTGATGACCGAGATGGCGCTCACCGCCGACCACCTGATCGTGATCGGGCGCGGGAAGCTGATCGCCGACACGAGCGTCGACGACTTCGTCGCCCGCGCCTCGAAGAAGGTCGTGCTCGTCCGCTCCCCCGAGCTGGAGCGGCTGCGCGGACTGCTCGCCGCCCCCGAGGTGACGTTCGAGCCGCGCGAGCGCGACGGGCTCGAGGTGCACGGGCTGACCGCGGAGCAGGTCGGCGACCTCGCCGCCTCCAACGGGATCGCGATCCACGAGCTCACGCCGCAGCAGGCGTCGCTCGAGGAGGCGTTCATGGACATCACGCGCGACGAGGTCGAGTTCCGCTCGCTGTTCGAGGACGAGCCGGCGCCGGAGCCCGAGGAGGCAGCGGCGTGACCGCTCTCGGCGGCATCGACCGGATCCCGCGCCTCGAGCGCACCGGGCACGTGACGCATGCCGCGCGTGCTGCTCTCCGAGTGGACGAAGCTCCGCTCGGTCCGCTCGACCGCGTGGTCGCTCGCCGTCGCGGTCGTCTTCACGATCGGGATCGCGGCGCTCGCGTCGGGGATCGTCGCGCACCACTGGCCGCAGATGCACCCGCGCGACAAGGCGGACTTCAACCCGCTCGACGTCAGCCTCGCCGGCGTCCAGCTCGCGCAGCTCGCGATCGGCGTCCTCGGCGTGCTCGTGATCACCGCCGAGTACTCGACCGGGATGATCCGCTCCTCGATGACGGCGGCGCCGCGGCGCCTGCCCGTGCTCTGGGCGAAGGCGATCGTCTACGCGCTCGTCACGCTCGCCCTGCTGACGCCGGCGGCCGTGGCGGCGTTCTTCACGGCGCAGGCGATCCTGTCCCGCCGCGGCATCTCCTACGCGTTCGCGCACCCGGGCGTTCCGCGCGTGGTGCTCGGCGCGGGGCTCTACCTCGCCGTGGTCGGCATCTTCGGGCTCGGGCTCGGCGCGATCGTCCGCAACACCGCCGGCGGGATCGCAACCTTCGCCGGGATCATGTTCGTCCTGCCGCCGCTGATGAACGTCCTGCCTGCGAGCTGGAACGCGGCAGCGTCGCCGTACCTGCCGCTCCAGGCGGGCGAGGCGCTGCTGGCGCTGCACCGCGGCAACCAGCTCGCGCCCTGGACCGGCTTCGGCGATCCTCTGCGCGTACGCCGCCGCGTCGCTCGCGATCGCCGCGGTGCTGCTCCTGCGCCGCGACGTCTAGCGGCAGACGCGAGCGCGGCGGCGGGCCCGCCTGCGACGATTCGGGGCATGACGGAGGAGAACCGGACCTCCCGCGTCCTCGCCGACATCTCGGCGCTCGCCTCGGCGGCGGCCGGAGCGGCGTCCGAGCGCCTGACGGTCGTGCTCGGCGGCGCCGAGCGCAAGCGCGTGATCGTCGTGCTCGCGTGCGTGCTCGGGTTGAGCGGGGCGGACGCGGCGACGGTCGGCGCCTCCGCGACCGAGCTGCGGGCCGGCCTGCACATCTCCAACACCGACATCGGGCTGCTCGTCGCGGTCACCTCGCTCGTCGGCGCGGTCGGGACGCTCCCCTTCGGCGTGCTCGCCGACCGAGTGCGCCGCACGTGGACGCTCGGCGGCGCGATCGTGCTCTGGGGCGCCGCGATGCTGTGGAGCGCCGCGGTGTCCGACTTCCACGAGCTCCTGCTGGCGCGCCTCTTCCTCGGCGCGGTCACCGCGGCGGCCGGCCCGCTCGTCGCCTCACTCGTCGGCGACTACTTCGGGAGCTGGGAGCGCGGCAAGATCTACGGCTTCATCCTCAGCGGCGAGCTGCTCGGCGCCGGCATCGGCTTCGGGGTCACCGGCGACATCGCGGCGCTCTCGTGGCGGGCGGCGTTCGTGATCCTCGCGCTGCCTGCCTTCGCGCTCGCCTGGCTCGTCGTCCGCCTCCCGGAGCCGGAGCGCGGCGGCAGGGGCGTGCTCGCGCACGCCTCGGAGGCCCCGCCTCCGGCGAACGCGGACGTCCCGCACGAGACCGACGCGCAACGGCTCGCGCGCGAGCGCGGCCTCGAAGCCGACCCGAGGCTCGTCCTCGACGGCGACCCCGCCCGGATGAACCTGATCGCGGCGGTGCGCTACGTGCTGCGGATCCGGACGAACATCATCCTGATCGCGGCGAGCGCGTGCGGCTACTACTTCCTCGCCGGCGTCCAGACGTTCGGCGCGGAGTTCGCGAAGGAGCAGTACTCGATCAACCAGGCGCTCGCGAACCTGCTGCTGCTCGTGATCGGGACCGGGGCGATCGGCGGCGTGCTCGCCGGCGGCAATGTCGGCGACGCGCTGCTGCGCCGCGGCCGCCTGAACGGGCGGGTCGTCACACCCGCGGTGGCCGCGGCGCTGACGACGATCCTGTTCGTCCCGGCGCTCTTCACGCGCAGCGTCGTGACCGCCGTGCCGTACCTGATGGCCGCGGTGTTCATGCTCTCGGCGCAGAACCCGCCGCTCGACGCGGCCCGGCTGGACATCATGCCGCCGCTGCTCTGGGGGCGGGCCGAGTCGGTGCGGACGCTGCTGCGCTCGCTCGCCCAGGCGCTCGCGCCGCTGCTCTTCGGCGTGGTCTCCGACCACGTCTTCGGCGGCGGACGCTCGGGGCTCCAGTGGACGTTCGTCGTGATGCTCGTGCCGCTCGGGGCAAGCGCGTGGCTGCTGTTCAAGGCGCGGCGCACCTACCCGGCAGACGTCGCGGCGGCCGCTGCCGCACCCCGCCCTCGCCCGCGGCCCGTTCCGGCGGCGGCCTCCGAGGCGTAGGCGAGCGCCCGGCTAACGGCCGGTGGTCGTGCCCGACGACGAGCCGGCGCCGGAACGGCGCAGCGGCGGCAGGAGGTCGCCCGTCAGCTGCGAGAAGGGACGCCAGGGCTCGTCCTGCCAGTCCCGCCCGCCGCACATGGGGCACGCCGGGACGGCGCCGGCGACGACGATCCCGTACCCGCATCCGGCGCACCGGTAGCCGATCCGGCGTCGCCGGGCCGGCCGCAGCGCCGTCGCACGGTCGGTGCTCATCTTCCTCCTCCGGTCCCGCTCCGCCGAGCGGGACGAGTTCTCCGCCACCGACAATAGCGCTCCCGGCGCTCGAATGCCGGGAACGTCCCGGGGCGCAGAGCGTGCGACCGCGCCTCGCCTCCCGCTACGCTCGTTGCGATGAGCGCCGCCTTTCTCGTCGCCTCCGCGTTCCTGGCGAGCGCCGTCGAGATGGTGGAGGCGCTGACGATCGTGCTCGCCGCCGGGCTCGCGCGCGGCTGGCGCTCGTCGCTGACCGGCGTCGGGGCGGCCGCGGTCGCGCTCGCCGTCGTCGTCGCCGCGCTCGGTCCGGCGCTCACCGTCGTCCCGCTCGGCGCGCTGCGGCTCGTCGTCGGCTCGCTCCTGCTCGTGTTCGGGCTGCAGTGGCTGCGCAAGGCGATCCTGCGCGCGAGCGGCTTCAAGGCGCTCCACGACGAGGACGCGATCTTCACGCGCGAGCTCGAGGAGGCGCGGAGCGCGGGCCACGTGGAGCGGGCGGGGCTCGACTGGTACGGCTTCACGCTTTCCTTCAAAGGCGTGTTCCTGGAGGGGCTCGAGGTGGCCTTCATCGTGCTCACCTTCGGGAGCACGCAGGGCAGCATCCCGCTCGCGGCGCTCGGCGCGGCCGCCGCGATCGTCCTCGTCGCCGGCGTGGGCGTCGCGGTGCGCGCCCCGCTGGCGCGCGTGCCGGAGAACGCGATGAAGTTCGCGGTCGGGATCATGCTGACGACCTTCGGGATCTTCTGGGGCGCCGAGGGCGCCGGCGCGGACTGGCCCGGCGGGGACGCCGCACTGCCCGGCGTGCTCGCGTTCGTGATCGCATCCTCGCTGCTGCTCGTCGCCCTGCTGCGGCGGACGCGGCGGGCACTCCCGGTCGCCGCGGGAGCCGAGGCATGAGCCGGCTCGCCGCCTTCGGACGCTTCTGGTGGAGCTTCGTCATCGGCGACGACTGGCTCGCGGCCGCAGGCGTCGCGACGGCGCTCGGCGCGACGGCGCTGCTCGCCACGGAGAAGGTCGCGGCGTGGTGGCTGCTCCCGGTCGCCGTGGTCGTCGTCCTCTACGCCTCGCTCCGGCGCGCGATCGCGCAGCGGGCCGCGCCGTAGTCCCCCGCAGGAGGCGTCGGAGCTTCCGCTGATGGCCTGCGCCGGCCGGCGGCCGAGGCTTCCGGCTGTGCGGCTTCCTTCGGGACGTCCTTCCTGGCGGCGCCTGCTCGGCTGGAGCGCGCTCGGGCTCGTTTCCCTCTTCCTGCTCGCGCAGGTGGTGCCCTACGGGCGCAACCACTCGAATCCTGCCGTGACCAAGGAGCCGGCCTGGGACTCGCCCCGCACGCGGGTGCTCGCCGCACGGGCCTGCTTCGACTGTCACAGCAATCAGACGACGTGGAAGTGGTACTCGAACGTCGCGCCCGTCTCGTGGCTCGTCGCGAGCGACGTCAGCGGCGGCCGCAGCCAGTTCAACTTCTCGGAGTGGGACAAGCCACAGGACGTGAGCGGCAGCTCACTCGACGAGACGATCCGGGGCGGCTCGATGCCGCCATGGTTCTACACGATCGTCCACAGCAGCGCGAAGCTCAACGCCGCCGACCGGGAGGCGCTGATCGCCGGCCTCGCCGCGACGCTCGCCGCCTCGCCTCCGGTGCCCGGTGGCGGCGGCTAGGCCCGCGTCATGCCGCTTGCCCGCGGGCGCCGGCGGAGGCGCCGAGCCCGGCGGCGCGTAGGAGCGCCCGCCGACCCGACGCGCCCGGGGTTCGTTCGGTGCGCGAGCGGGCAGGATCAGGCCGAAGCACGTCTCGGAGCCGTCCCCGTGACGTGACGACCAACCGATGCGAGCGAGACGTCGCCCAGCGCGCACAATGTCCGCCCGCGAGCCTGTCGGGCTCTCCTACGTCTACCTCGGCCTCGGCGCGATCGCCGTCGCGGCGTACCACTTCGTCGGGCCCGCCCCTCAGACGATCGTCTGGGACGCGCTCGGCTACAGCGCGGTCGCGGCGATCGTCGGCGCCACGCTTCGCCGGCGGCCGACGGTGGCGGCCGCCTGGTATCTGTTCGCCGCCGCCGTCTTCTGCAACGTCACGGGCGACGCGATCGACGGCGCCTATGCCCAGGTCACCGGCCGCGAGGTTCCGCTGCCGTACTACTCGGACGTCTTCTCCATCGCGAGCTACGTCCTGCTCGTCGCGGGCGTGGTCGGCTTGGCGAGGGAGGTCGGTCACGGCCTGTCCTTCCCCGACCTGGCCGAGGCGGGAGTCTACGCGGCCGGTGTCGCGCTGCTCGCGTGGGATCCCCTCGTGGGCGACCTCGGGCACCAGGCCGGCGTCACGACGCTCGGGCACGCCGTGCTCCTCACGCACCCGGCCGGCGACGTCCTCGTCCTCGCCGTCCTCGGTCTCCTCGCCGCCGCCGGCGGGTGGCGACACGCATGGGTCCGGCTGCTCGCAGCCGGGCTCGTCTCGTTCCTCGTGGCCGACGTCCTCCACGCGACGGCCTTCGCCTCCTACTCGCGCGGCTCCGCCGTCGACACCGGCTGGCTCTGCGCCTACGTGCTCTTCGGAGCGGCTGCGCTCCAGCCGCACCGTCGCGCTGTCGAGCGGGGTGGGGAGCGCCCCCTGTACGCCGGCTGGAGGCGCGCCGGCCTGGTCGCGGCGATCCTCGCCGCGATCGGCCTGATCTTCGAGGACGCCGCCACCGGCGAGACCCTGACGTGGGCGGAAGCCGGGCTCACCGCAACCCTGATCGGGCTCGTCGTGCTGCGGCTCGTGATGGGCATGCGCGACTTCGAGCGCGCGAACGAGACCGAGCGCGCCGCGCGGAGCGCGCTCGAGCAGTCGCACCTCGAGCTCGCGGCGGCGGAGGAGCGCTTCCGCTCGCTCGCCGAGAACGCGACCGACGTCATTCTCCGCCGGCCGCCGAACCTCGACGATCCCTACGACTACGTGAGCCCGGCGATTTTCCCGATGACGGGGTACACCCCTCAGGAGCTCTGCACCACGCCCGGCATCCTGCGCACGATCGTCCATCCAGACGACATCCCGCTCCTCGCCGGCCTCGCGAACACGGAAGTCCTCGCGTCGATCCTGATCCGGTGGATCCGAAAGGACGGGGGGACGGTCTGGACGGACGGACGCGGATCGCTCATCACGGATGAGCACGGAGCGCCCACGGTGCAGGCGGTCGTCCGCGACGTCACGGAGCGCGTCCTCGCGGAGGAGGAGCTCCGCCGCAGCGGGGAGCGGTTCCGGAACGTCGTCGAGCAGTCGTTCGACGCCGTCTCGATCGTCGATGCGGAGGGCGTGTTCCGCTTCCAGAACCGGGCGCTCACGACGCTTCTCGGCTACGAGGTGGACGATGTCCTCGGCACGAGCGCTTCGACCTCGTGCATCCGGACGACGTCCAGTTGCTGGCCGCCAGCCTCGCGAGCGTCCTTGCGGCTCCGGACGGACAGGTGCAGACCACGTTCCGCATGCGTCACAGCGATGGGAGCTGGCGCACGATGGAGGGGATCGGCCAGAACCTCCTCGGCGTTCCCGGCCTCGACGGCATCCTCGTCACGAGCCGCGACGTCACCGAGCGTCAGCTCGCCGACGAACGCCTGCGTGCGAGCGAGGAGCGCTTCCGGACCGCGTTCGACAACGCGCCGATCGGGGTCGCCACGATGACGCTCGACGGCGCCTTCGAGTCGGTCAACCCGGCGCTCGCAACGCTTCTGGGGCTCGAGTCGAGCGAGCTCGAGGGACGGCGCATAACGGAGTTCGTCCCGGACGCGGACCTGGCAGAGGTCGCCGCGAGACTCCAGCACGTGATCGAGACGGGCGAGCCGCTGGTCGGCCTCGAGAGCCGAGCGCTCACGGCCCGGGCCGAGGAGATCTCGCTCCTGGTCAGCGCCGCGCTCATCCACGACGCGGCCGAAGCGCCGAGCCTCATCCTCGTCGAGGTGCTCGACGTCACGGCGAGCAAGCGAGCCGAGACCGAGCGGGAGCAGGCCTTCGAGCTCGTGAACACGCAGAACGCGCTGCTGGCCGAGGCGGACAGGCTGAAGGACGAGCTCATCTCCGTCGTCTCGCACGACCTGCGCACGCCGCTCACGTCGATCATGGGCTACCTCGAGCTCGTCATGACCGAGGAGTCCGGTGCGCTCAACGACGAGCAGCGGCAGTTCCTCGAGGTCGTCCGGAGAAATGCCGACCGCCTGCTCGCGCTCGTGAACGACCTCCTGTTCATCTCGAGAACCGAGCAGGGGGCGGTGGCGCTCGATCTGACGGAGGTCGACCTGGCGGCCGTGGCCGTCGAGGCGATCGAAGCGCTCGAGCCGCAGGCCGCCGAGAGCGAGGTCGAGCTGATCCTGAGGGCAGAGGCGATTCCCACCGCCCTCGCCGACCGTGCGCGCATGGCCGACGTGCTCGCGAACCTGCTCACGAATGCCTTGAAGTTCACCGCCGCGGGCGGAACGGTCGAGACCAGGCTCACCTCGACGGCCACGCACGTGGTGCTCGAGGTGGCCGACAGCGGCGTCGGGATCGCGGAAGCCGACCAGCAGCACCTGTTCCAGCGCTTCTTCCGGAGCGCCCGCACCCAGGCGACGCCGGGGATCGGGCTGGGGCTCTCGATCGTCAAGGCGATCGTCGACGCCCACGGCGGGGACATCTCGCTGACGAGCCGCGTGAACGAGGGGACGACGTTCCGGGTGGAGATCCCGCTGGTGCCGCCCGCCCCCGGCGAGAGCCCGGAGCCGGTGGGTGCGGCCGCGGGCGGCTAGAGGCGAGGAATCGGCCCGCCTGGACTCGAACATCCCCGCAAATAGGCGTCTTCTTGCGCTCGTGGGGCGCCGCTGGGGTACGCCACGCACGCGCACGGTTCACGAAGGAAGCGGTTGGGCGCCTGCGAGCAACCTGTGCGGCCCTAGACCGATCCGCTCAGCGTGAGCCTGTCGGTGGCGGAATCCCGAGGTCGGCGCAGATCTTCCGGGCAAGGCGAAAGTCGATCTCTCGGTGGCGCGGGACGGCCGTCGAACCCTCCGCGTCAAAGCCCCAGAAGCTGTGGTTGCGCCCTCGCGGAGCAGTCGTACGCCGTGGCTCCGGAGGTGACGCTCGAGATCGCGGCGCTTCACGCGCCGATGAACAGCTCGAGCGGCTCGCTGTCGGTCGCTTCGCTCACCTCGGGATGCCCGCCGAAGCGGAGCTCGAGGATCCCCCGGAGAGCGTCGATCACATTCGCCCGCGCCTCCTCGCGAGTGCGTCCCTGGCTGTGGACGCCGGACACTTCGGGGATCGAGGCGACCACCCAGCCTTCCTCGCCCTGTTCGTAAACGATCGTGACCTTGAGCGGATCGCTCATCGAGGACACCGTAGCGGAGCGCGTGGCTCCCGTCTCACGCCGCAGCGAGTTGGTACGTCGACGAACCAGGCGGCCAAGCCTTACCGGGCCGGCGGGTAGCACCCCTGAACGGCCGGGCTGGGAACCTCCGGCCATGCGACAGGCGTACTCTCTTCGTGACGATCACGTCGACTCGGCGGATATGAAGCGCCTGCTGTTCTTGACGGCCCTGCTGCTTGTCCTACCTGGGGCGACGGGTGCGACCGCACGCTCTTCGACCACCACGGCGCGGCAACCGCTGTTGGCAACCCGCGACGGCACGACGGCCTCGCGGCTCTTCTACGCCGATCCGGTCTCGCTCCAGCCCATTCCTGCAAGATCGCTCCATCTCGATTTCCATTGGGGCGACTTCCTCCGCTCGCCGAACGGTTCGTTACTCGCCCTGAGTCGCAACGACGCGCCCGAGTTGCGCTTCGTCCGCCTTCACGGACTGCGGTTCGCGGGAGCGATGTCGTTCACGGAGGGACAGTTCGTCCGTCTGGTGTCCTGGCCCTCACCGCATCTGCTCCTCGCGCTCGTTGACTCCTCGCAGGTGCTGGCGATCGACCCGACCGCCCGGAAGGTGCTCTGGCGGCGCTCGATCGACGGCTCCGTGATCGACATCCAGCCAGCGCCCGGCGGCGTCGTCGCACTTGCCGCGCCGGCCGCCAGAATCGGTCCATCCAGGATCGTCGTGCTCGGAACGGACGGCTCGCGGCGGTCCGTCTTGCTCGAACGGGTGCTTGCAGGCTTCCATCGCAACCAGAGCTGGCAGGACTTCACAGGCACGATACGCACCCCGGGACTCGCAGTCGACGCCGGTGGCAAGCGCGCCTACGTGGTTGGGGCGAGCGAGCCGGTCGCGCAGATCGACTTCGCCTCGATGCGCGTCAGCTACCACGGAGGCGACCGAGGACTGGCAAAGGCGGCGCGCGGACCGCGACGACAGGCGACCTGGCTCGGCAACGGACTGCTCGCCGTCAGCGGCACCGACTCGAGCATCAGCACCGACGTGCAGTCGAAGGTCCAGGAAAGCATCACCCCGAGCGGGTTGGTGTTGATCAACACGCGCACCTGGACGAGTCGGAGCGTGCAACGGAACGCGGACACGGCGACAACCGTGGACCGCCTGCTGCTCGCCTATCGCTCGGGCTACGACTCGGGCACCAACGCTCGCGTCGGCTCAGGCCTCACCATCTACCGACTCGATGGAAGGCCCTTCGCCCACATCCTCGGCCGCACGCCCATCTCTCGGGTTCAGGTCCAGGGCGGTCTCGCCTACGCGTGGCTGACCAGGGGAAGTGGACCGTCCGACCAGGTGGCTGTCGTCGATCTCCGCTCCGGCCGGATCCTCGCTAGGGAGACCCGCTCGATCGTGCTGCTCACCGGCTCCTGAGGCGCGCTCTCGCCGCGCCCCTCTGGCGATCGGCCGAGCGGCCCGTTTCCGTGTGGACAACGATGGGTGCACGCCGCGCACAACGGCGATCCCCGCGGCACACTCGTCCCGCTCAACCATGCGATTTCCGCTCCGGGCGGCGGTGTCGAATGGGCCCGCCTGGATTCGAACCAGGGACCAAGGGATTATGAGTCCCCTGCTCTGACCAGCTGAGCTACGGGCCCGCTCGGACGGAGCGTACCGTGGCCGCAGGCGCGGATCAGGGTCTCCTGAGGGAGGGGCTTCCACGGTTGCGCCGGCGGCGGCATCGGCAACAATAGGGCGGTTCCCTGGAGCAAACGAGCGAGGTGGGCGGCGAGATGAAGGTCTTTCAGCGCGAGACACGGTTGCGCACCGCGGGCGGGCTGACGGTCACGGACATCACCGAGGAGGTCGTCGAGGCCGTCCGCGAGAGCGGCGTGACCGAGGGGATCGCGTGTGTCTACTCGCCCCACACGACCTGCTGCGTCCGCGTGAACGAGTTCGAGACCGGCTTCCTCGAGGACTTCGCGGAGCTGCTGCGCAGGCTCGTCCCGAGCGAGGGCTACTACGCGCACGACGACTGGGACCGGCGTACCGAGAACATCTGCCCCGAGGACATGGACCAGGGCAACGGCCACTCGCACTGCATGGCGATGCTGCTCGGCACCGCCGGCGAGTCGGTCCCGGTGCGCGACGGCGAGCTCCAGCTCGGCACCTGGCAGCGCGTCCTCTTCATCGAGCTCGACCGCGAGCGCGACCGGCGCTGGCTCGTCCAGGTCGTCGGGAACTGAGCTCGATTGCGCGAGCCTTCGAAGGCTCGCGCTGTTTCCGTCGCACCGCTTCGCGTCGGCGCGTGAGCCGCTTCGCGGCACACGTACCGCCGCTGTGCTTTCCTGCTCGGAAACGGCGTCCGGAAGTGACGGCTGGGCGAACGCAAACCGCTCTGGCCCGCGCCCGAGCGTGGTCGGGCGCGGGCCAGAGCGGGCCTACTCGGGCGTCACGTACGCCGCGGTCAACCCGCCGTCCACCACGAACGTCGCCGCGTTGACGTAGCTCGACTCGTCGCTCGCGAGGAACAGCGCGGCGTTGACGATCTCCCGCGGCTTCGCCATCCGGCCCATCGGCACGTGGACGAGGCGGCGCTCTGCGGCGCCCGGCGTCTCGCTCCAGATCCGCAGCAGCAGCGGCGTCTCGACCGGGCCCGGGCAGAGCGCGTTCACGCGCACGCCCTGGCGCGCGAACTGGACGCCGAGCTCCTTCGAGAGCGAGAGCACGGCGCCCTTCGAGGCCGTGTACGAGATCTGCGAGGTCGCCGCGCCGACGAGCGCCACGAACGAGGCGACGTTGATCACCGAGCCGCCGCCGCGCTCGAGCAGGTACGGGATCCCGTGCTTGCAGCAGAGGTAGACGCCGCGCGTGTTCACCGCCTGGACGCGCTCCCAGGCGTCGAGCTCCGTGTCGAGGATCGACGCGTCGTCGGCGGGCGAGATGCCGGCGTTGTTGTAGAGCACGTCGATCCCGCCGAGCTCCCGCGCGGCCGCGGCGTACATCGCCTGCACCGACTCCTCGTCGGCGACGTCGACCTGCACGGCGAGGCCTCCCACCGCGTCGGCGACCTTCCGCGCCGCGTCGCCGTCCACGTCGGCCACGCAGACCTTCGCCCCCTCGTTCGCGAACACCTCGGCCGCCTCGGCGCCCATGCCGCCGCCGGCGCCGGTGATCACGCAGACCTTGCCGTCCAGACGACCCGCCACCTCAGCCCTCCGTGGAGTAGAAGACGTTTTTCACCTCGCTGTAGCCCGCGAGCGCGTGCATGCCGAGCTCGCGGCCGAAGCCGCTCTGCTTGAAGCCGCCGAACGGCGTCGACGGGCGCACCGACGAGTTGGAGTTGATCGAGAGCACGCCCGTCTCGATCGCGCGGGCGACCCGCAGCGCGCGGGCGCCGTTCTCGCGTCCAGATCGAGCCGGAGAGCCCGTAGTCGGAGTCGTTCGCGATCCGGATCGCGTCGGCCTCGTCCTCGAACGGGATCAGCGCCGCGACCGGGCCGAAGACCTCGTCGCGCGCGATCCGGTCCGCGGGCCGCGCCTCGACGAGCGTGCACGGGTACCAGAACCCGGCGCCGCCGGGCGCGTCGCCGCGGAAGAGCGGCTCGCCCTCGACGAAGCCCGCCACGGTCTCGCGGTGCGCCGCCGAGATCAGCGGCCCCATCTCGGTCGCCTCGTCGGACGGGTCGCCGACCGTGATGCGCCGCGTCGCCTCGACGAACAGCTCGGCGAAGCGGTCGTAGACCGGTCGTCTCGACGAGGATGCGCGAGCGCGCGCAGCAGTCCTGGCCCGCGTTGTCGAACACGGCGTACGGGGCCGCCGCGGCCGCCCGCTCGAGATCGGCGTCCGCGAAGACACGTTCGCCGACTTGCCGCCGAGCTCGAGCGTGACCCGCTTGATCGTGCCGGCGGCGCCGCGCATCACCTGCTGCCCGACCTCGGTCGAGCCGGTGAAGCCGATCTTCGCCACGTCGGGGTGCTCGATCAGGCGCTGGCCGACGACGGAGCCCTTGCCGACGACGACGTTGAGCACGCCCTCGGGGATCCCCGCCTCGAGCGCGAGCTCGGCGAGCCGCAGCGCCGAGAGCGGCGTCAGCTCCGCCGGCTTCAGCACGACGGAGTTCCCGCACGCGAGCGCCGGCCCGAGCTTCCACGAGGCGATGTTGAGCGGGAAGTTCCAGGGCGTGATCAGCCCGACGACGCCGAGCGGCTCGCGGAAGGTCATGTCGACGCCGCCGGCGACGGGGATCGTCTCGCCGAGGTGCTTGTCCACCGCGCCCGCGTAGAAGTGGAAGACCTGCGCGACCATCCCGACCTCGCCGCGTGCGCCGCCGATCGGCTTGCCGACGTTCTGCGACTCGATCCGCGCCAGCTCTTCGGCGTGCTCCTCGACGAGCGTCGCCAGCCGCCGCAGCAGCCGGCCCCGGTCGGCCGGCGCGACCGCGCGCCAGGCCGGGTAGGCCGCCCGCGCCCGCGCGACCGCGGCGTCCGTCTCCTCCACGCCCGCCGACTCGAGCTCGGCGAGCACCTCCTCCGTGGCCGGATTCACGACCGTCGTCATCGACCCCGCTCCTCTCTGTAGCGCCGCGCCTCCTCGACGAGCGCCTCGAACAGCTTCGCATCCTCGCCGGCCTCGGGGTGCCAGAGCACGCCCAGCGCGAACCGCCGCGCCGGATCCTCGACCGCCTCGAGCGTGCCGTCGTCGGCCCACGCGACCTCGCGCAGGCCCTCGCCGACGCGGCCGAAGCCCTGGTGGTGGTGCGACTTCACCGGCGCCCGCCCGCCGAGCAGCGCGCCGAGCCGTGAGCCCTTCTCGACCCGCACGGGGTGCTCCGAGAAGACGCCGACGGTCTCCCGGTGCTCCTCGTGGCCCACGACCTCGGGCAGGTGCTGGACGAGGTCGCCGCCGCGGGCGACGTTCAGCACCTGCGAGCCGCGGCAGACCGCGAGGACGGGCATGTCCCGCGCGAGCGCGCCCTCGAGCAGCGCCAGCTCCGCGCGGTCGCGCTCGGGCTTCGTCCCGCTCGTCGCCGGGTGCGCCTCGGCGCCGTAGCTCTCCGGGTCGAGGTCGTTCCCGCCGGAGAGGAGCAGCCCGTCGAGCGCGTCGAGGGTCTCCTCCACCCCGTCCTCGCTCGGCGGCACGAGCAGCGGCCGGCCGCCGGCCCGCTCGAGCGCCTCGACGTACATGAGCGGGATCAGCGCCGCGTCGAGCCGCCAGTGGCCCCAGCTCGCCTCCTCGACGTAGGTCGTGATGCCGACGAGCGGACGGGTCATCCGCGTTCGAACATGCGCTCGCGCTCGTAGCAGGTGACGGCCTCGTCGAAGAGCCGCTGCTCGGTGCGCCCGTAGTTGAGGTAGTGGTCGACGACCTCGTCGCCGAAGGCCGCGCGCGCCATCGTCCCCTGCTCGAGTCCTGCGATCGCGTCGCGGAGCGCGTGCGGGAACCGCTGCACGTCCGACTCGTACGCGTTGCCCTCGAACGGCGGCCCGAGCTCGAGCCCCTGCTCGATCCCGTAGAGGCCGGAGGCGAGCAGCGCGGCGAACGCGAGGTAGGGGTTCGCGTCGGCGCCCGGAATCCGCGTCTCGGCGCGCAGCGAGCTGCCCTTCCCGACGATCCGGAAGCCGCAGGTGCGGTTGTCGTAGCCCCAGGCGAGCGTCGTCGGCGCCCAGCTGCCGGCCGCGTAGCGCTTGTACGAGTTGATCGCCGGCGCGAAGAAGAGCGCCAGCTCGGCGGCGCAGGCGATCTGCCCGGCGACGAACTGCTTGAAGACGTCCGTCTCGCCCGCGAACGCCGACTCGCCGTCGCGCCACAGCGACGAGTGGATGTGGCACGAGGAGCCGACCCACGTGTGGTCGGGCTTCGCCATGAACGTGACCGACATCCCGCGCTGCTGCGCCATCGTCTTGAGGCCGGTCTTGTAGATGACGTGGTCGTCCGCGGTCTTGACCGCGTCGGCGTAGCGGAAGTTGATCTCGTGCTGGCCCGGCCACGCCTCGCCCTTCGAGGACTCGACGCGCATCCCGGCGGCGGCCATCGCGAGGCGGACGTCGCGCATGAACGGCTCGTCGTAGCTCGAGGCGAGGATGTGGTAGTCGAGGATGTACGGCACCGACGGCGTCAGGTCGCGGTAGTGCTTGGCGTGCGCCTCCTCGTAGCTCTCCCGGAGGAGGAAGAACTCGAGCTCGGAGCCGAACATCGCGTCGTAGCCGAGCGCGCGCGCCTTCTCGACCTGCGCCTTCAGCACCTGCCGCGGCGAGGGGCCGACCGGCGAGCCGTCGTGCCAGACGACGTCGCAGAGGACGAGCACCGTCCCCTCGTGCCACGACACCCGCCGCAGCGAGTCGAGGTCGGGCTCGAGCCCGAAGTCGCCGTAGCCGCGCTCCCAGCTCGCGATCGCGTAGCCGGGCACGGGATCCATCTCCATCTCGAGCGCGAGCAGGTAGTTGCAGCCCTCCACCTCGTGTCCCGCGTCGAGCTCCTCGAGGAAGAACTCCGCGTGCAGGCGCTTGCCCATCAGGCGCCCCTGCATGTCGGTGAAGGCGGCGATCACGGTGTCGACCGCGCCGGTCTCGACGTCGGCGCGAAGCTCGTCGATGGTCAGCATGAGGCGACCCTATCGCAGCGCCCGGGGCGTGGACGGGCGCAGATGCGCAGGACCCCGATCGGTTGAAACGTCCGACGCGCAGCGTTAGCTTCGCCTCACGACCCATCACATCCGGTCCCGGCCAACCAAGGAGGTTCGATGAGTTCCGGCGCACCTGATGCGCACGCGCACGACGAGGACGAACGTCTGCTGCACAAGCTGGGCTACGCCCAGGTTCTGTACCGCGAGATGGGCGGGTTCTCGAACTTCGCCATCTCGTTCACGATCATCTCGATCCTCGCCGGCTGCCTGACGTCGTACTTCATCGCGTTCGACAACGGCGGGCCGATCGCGATCACATGGGGGTGGCTGCTCGTCGGCTTCTTCGTCGTCCTCGTCGCGCTCGCGATGGGCGAGGTCGCATCCGCGATGCCGACGGCCGGCGCGATCTACTACTGGTCGTCGAAGCTCGGCTCGCCCGTGTGGGGCTGGTTCTCCGGCTGGTTCAACCTGATCGGGCAGATCGGCGTCACGGCCGCGATCGACTACGGCGCTGCGATCTTCTGGACCTCGCTGATGAACCTCTGGTTCCCGAGCGTGGGGACGGACACGCACACCGTCTTCATCACGTTCAGCGCGATCGTCGCGGCGCACCTCCTGCTGAACCTGAACGGCGTTCGGCTGCTCGGGCTGCTCAACTCGCTCTCGGCCTGGTGGCACATGGTCGGGGTCGTGGTGATCGTGTTCGTGCTCGCGATCGTTCCCGACCACCACCAGTCGGCGTCGTTCGTGTTCACGAAGACGCTCAACGCGTCCGGCTTCAGCGGCCACAACTTCACCAGCCCGGTCTTCTGGTTCGTGTTCGGGATCGGCCTGCTGATGGCGCAGTACACGTACACCGGCTACGACGCGTCGGCGCACATGAGCGAGGAGACGCGCAAGGCCTCGCGCGCGGCGGCGCTCGGCGTGGTCATGTCGGTCGTGATGTCGGTGATCTTCGGCTTCATCCTGCTCGTGGCGGTCACCTTCGCGGTGCCCGACGTGCAGGGGACGATCGACGCCGGCGGCTTCGCCGTGACGTACATCTGGCAGACCTCGCTCGGCAGCACCTGGGCGGAGTTCCTGCTCCTGATCGCGTGCGTGGCGCAGTTCTTCTGCGGGCTCGCCTCACTGACGGCGGCGTCGCGGATGATGTTCGCGTTTTCGCGCGACGGGGCGGTGCCGGGCCGGACGCTGTGGCGGAAGGTCTCGCAGCGGCATCGCGTGCCGGTGAACGCGGTGATGGCGATCGCCGTGCTCTCCTGGGCGCTGATGTTGCCGACGCTCGCGAACGGGGCGATCGGCTACCTCGTCGGGACGTCGATCGCGGTGATCGGCCTCTACATCGCGTACGGCGTGCCGATCTACCTGCGGCTCCGCGCCGGCGACTCGTTCGAGGCGGGGGCCTGGACGCTCGGCAAGCACTACCGCTGGATCAACCCGGTCGCGGTGATCTGGATCGTCTTCATCGTGATCCTGTTCCTGATGCCGACGGTGCCGACGGCGATCCCGTGGCACAGCGGCTTCGACTGGAACGTCGTGAACTACGCGCCGATCACGGTCGGCGGAGTGATCGTCCTCGCGGGCGTCTGGTGGATCCTGTCCGCGCGGAAGTGGTTCAAGGGCCCGGTCGTGCAGGGCACCGAGGAGGAGCTGGCCCGCATCGAGGCGGGCTTCGACGCTCCCGCCCCGGTAAAGCCGGCCGAGCCGGCCGTCTAGTCCCGTTCCGGGGGTCGGCCGCGCGCTGCGGCCGACCCCCGGCTTCCTCTCTTCGAGTCTCCGTAGTTCGACCGCGCGCGATCAGCGCGACGCCGGATGCGCCCGTTACCCGTCCGGGCGACCCTGTGTACGACACCCAGGAAAGGAATCCCCATGTTCGAGACCATCGTCTGGGCAACCGACGGGTCCGAGCTGGCCGACCGGGCCCTGCCGCACGTGAGGGAGCTCGCCCGGCTGCACCACTCGAAGATCGTGGCGGTGCATGCGAACGAGCTGCTGAGCGGCCGCTTCGGCGGCGCCCCGCTGCTTGCGGACGAGCCGGACCTGGCCGCCAAGATCGAGCGGCAGGTCGAGGATCTGCGCGGCGAGGGCTTCGAGGCGAAGCTCGAGGTCAAGACCGGCTCCGGGGAGGTGGCGGAACTGGTCGCAACCGCCGCCCGCGAGGCCGAGGCCGACCTGATCGTCGTCGGCACGCACGGCCACGGCGGGTTCAAGGCCGCCGTGCTCGGCAGCGTCGCCCGCGGCCTGCTCGGCGAGGCCTGCTGCCCCGTCCTCGCGATCCCGCCCGCGCGCGAGACCGTCGAGGCGACGCACGAGCGCGAGACCGTCGGTGCCGCCTGACCCCTGCAGGGGCGCGCGCCATCCGCGCGCGCCCCTGCAGGAGGCGTCACCCCGGCGGATGAGTCGGTACTAGCCCCCGATGTGGCAGAATTGGACTTTGGGCAAGGACTCGTGACGTACGATACCTCTCGTTCTCTGCCGATCGTCGTGAGGGCACGTTCGGTTCGTCGGATTTGGGGGTGAGGACAGTGCCCGAATTCACGCCCTGTCCGGTGTGTGGTGGTTCAGGGGTCGTCGATCCGGCGTCGGGGCAGCTCGACGAGGAGCAGACGCGGCAGGACTCGGACCAGACCGCGTCCGATCGGGATCAGATCTGGTCCGATCACGATCAGACGGCGAGCGACTCCGACCAGCGCTCTTCCGATGCGGATCAGCGGATCGCCGACGCCGAGCTCGCCGCGGGCGGCGATCCGGCCGCGCACGACCGGTCGGCCGCGGCGCGGGCGCGCACGACGCACGACCGCCTGGACGTGACGGAGCTGCGGGACGAGACCGGGGAGGATCGTGATCGAGGCGCCGAGGCGCGCGACCGCGACGCCGACGCTCGCGACCGTCTCGCCGAGCTGCACGAGGCGATCGAGCGCGACGCTGGGACCGGCGACCCCGATGATGTCCGTCAACGCGCCGAGCTCGCCCGCGCGCGGGCGGCGACCTACCGCGCCCGGGCCGCCGAGGACCGGAAGAGAGCGGCGGCCGATCGCGTCAGAGCGGCGGCAGACCGGGCGCTGGCGGTGGCCGAGCGGCAGCAGGCGGCGCTGCAGCAGGCCGAGGCCAGACGGGCCCTCATGCTCGCCGCGACCGACGATCTGACCGGCGCCTGGACGCGCAAGGTCGGCCTGGACAACGTCGACCGTGAGATCCAGCGCGCCCGCAGGATGAACGGCACGCTGACCCTCGCCTTCATCGACGTCGACGGCCTCAAGGACGTCAACGACCGCCAGGGCCACGCCGAAGGCGACGATCTGCTGCGTCGCGTCGTCGCAGCCGTGCGGACGAACGTGCGCCCCTACGACGTGGTCGTCCGGTACGGAGGAGACGAGTTCCTCTGCGCGATGCCCGGCCTCGCCCTGGCCGCGGCGCAGGAGCGCATGGAGACGATCGCCGCAGCGCTCCGCACCGCCACCCAACGGCACGCGATCACGTTCGGGCTCGCAGAGCTCGGGCCCGACGACGACCTCGAAGCGCTCGTCGGCCGCGCCGACGCAGTCCTCTTGCAGGCCCGCGACCTCCACCGCGACGGGTAGCGAGAACGCGAGGGCCGCAGGTCGCACCAGCCCGCAGCGGGCCGCGCGCCTCACACGGTGATGACGAGCTTCCCCTGCACGTGTCCCTCGCCCATGGTGCGGAGAGCCTCGGCGACCTCGCTCAGCTCGTAGCTCCGCTCGACGACGGGTCTCACCGTGCCGGCCTCGAGCAGCTCCCGCAGCGCATCCAGGGTCGGCCTGTCGATCTTCGCCATGTAGTTGACGGCCTTCTGGCTACTGCGCAGCCCGCCCAGCTTCATGGCGACGATATGGCCGAGCGGCCCGAGCGCGCGGCTCGACTTCGGGCCTCCGGCAAGGACGACGGTCGCCCGCGGGGCGAGCACGCGCCGGCACTCCGACCACGACCTGCGTGCCCGCGTTGTCGAACAGCAGGTCGTACCGGTCGCCGCTGCGGGTGAAGTCCTCGGAGGTGTAGTCGATCACGCGGTCGGCGCCGAGCGAGCGGACGAGGTCGACGTTTCGCGTGCTGCAGACGGCGGTCACCTCGCCTCCGAGCGCTTTCGCGATCTGGACGGCGAACGTGCCGACGCCGCCCGAGGCGCCGTTGACGAGGACCTTCTGCCCCGGCTGGAGCTTCCCCTTGTCGCGCAGCCCCTGCAGCGCGGTGATCGCCGCCACGGGCACGGCCGCGGCCTCCTCGAAGGTCAGGTTGGACGGCTTGTGGGCGACGCCCAAGCGCGCGCACACGTACTCGGCGAAGGAGCCGCTCCTCCCGCCGAACACCTCGTCTCCGGGGTGAAAGGCCGTGACGTCCGCGCCGACCGCTGCCACCGTCCCCGCGAAGTCGGAGCCGAGCACAAGGGACTTCGGCCCGCGCAGGCCCGTCGCCACGCGTGCGACGTACGGGGTGCCCGTGAGCGTGTACCAGTCGAGCCGGTTCACCGAAGCGGCGTGGACCCGAACCAGGACGCCGTCGTCCGTGAGCGCCGGCTTCTCGACCTCGCGGAGCTCCAGGACGTCCGTCGAGCCGTACGTGTCGCGGACGACCGCCTTCATCGTCGCCGCCCGGTCATTCGTCGCTGTCGCCATCGTCTCCCCTTCGTACGGTGTAAGCTTACGGCGTAAGATATACGTACGACGTAAGATCTGTCAATGGCCACGCACGCCGAGCCCCGTCTCCCCCTCAGCCGCGACCGGATCCTCCAGGCGGCCCTCGAGCTCGCCGACGAGAGCGGGATCGAGGCGCTGACCATGCGCAAGCTCGGCCAGGAGCTGGGCTTCGAGGCGATGTCGCTCTACAACCACGTCGCCAACAAGGACGACCTGCTCGACGGCATCCTCGACCTCGTCCTCGTCGAGAGCGAGCCGCCCTCGCCGGCCGAGGACTGGGCCGCCGCCGTCCGCAAGAGCGCGATCTCCGTCCACGACTCCCTGCGCCGTCACGCGTGGGCGTGCACGCTCCTGATGTCCCGTATCCGCCCCGCGCGCCTGCGCTACATGGACTCGCTGCTCGGGCGGCTGCGCGAGGCGGGCTTCTCCGCCGAGACGACGTACGTCGCCTACCACGTCCTCGACGCGCACATCTTCGGCTTCTCCCTCTGGGAGATCAGCCACGCCTACACCCCAGTGGAGGCCTCGGACCTGGCGGCGCTGTTCGAGCGGGTGATCACCGCCGACGAGTACCCGTACCTCCACGAGCACGGCCGGCAGCACCTCGCCGAGGGCCCGCACCGCGAGGCGAGCGCGTTCGAGCTGGGCCTCGACCTGATCCTCGAGGGGCTCGAGAAGCTCCGCGCCGCGGGCTGAGCGCGGCCGTGGCGCTCCTCAACAGGCTGTGAAGCGCAGTCGCCAACGACGGAACCGCCGGCGCCCTCGCAGTCGACTAACGCGCCAGGCCTTGAACCGAGGCTGCGACCGACTCCGACTCGGGCATAACGACAGCGGAACCGGGAGACGGAGATGGGACTCTTCACGAAGCCGAAGCCGGAAGATGCGCTCGCGTCCACGACGCTCTCGTTCGCGGCAAACGGCGACGTCCAGGTTGAAGGACGGCGACCCAGGAATCCTCATCCGAACGCCGGCGCTCTACCTCGACTGGGCGCTGAACAAGGAGCAGCGGCACCGCGCCAAGGAGATGCTCTCTGTGCTCGATCTCGCCTTCGCAGTGGCGACGCCGGAGGACGCCGAACTCGACCCCGCCCTCGTGACGGATGGCACGCAGCTTCGGGACGTCGAAATGATCGTCGCTGTGACCGAGAAGCTCCACGTGAATGTCTCCTTCAGGCCGCGCACTGCAATTACCTCCCATCTCTTTCTGACCTTCGGCGTGCTCTGGAGCTTCTGCGTGCGCCAACTCGCAGCCGACGGAGCCTACGACACGATCGAATCACTGCTCGACGACATGCGCGATCAGCTTGAGCTCCACCAGAAGATTGGCGTCGGCATGCACGCCGGCAAGGCCTCCCTCCTCGCCTATCAGCACGGTGCCGGCCGGCGGCTGAAGCACGAAATCGCCACAGAGGCAGGGCTTACCGCTGAGGAGTTCGACGCGCTCTCCGAGGCCGAGCGCGACCGCGTGATGGACGCGCACACTCAGGCGTCGATCAAACGCGCGGGTCTGACCTAGCTGAAGCAACCGCCAGATGTCCCGCATCGGCGGTGTGTGGGTCGGGCAGCTGCGTCTGCCGCCGTCGCGCCTTCTCGAGAAGACGGTGAAGCCAATCTCTCGGCCGCGCCGGCACGACGAGACGAACGGATCGCGCATGCCCCCAGCTCGTCTCGATCAGTCCATCGGTGGATCGAAGAGGTCGAGGTCGTCTTCGAGCCAGCCCGAGTAGAACCAGACGAGCTTTCGCTGCAGCTGCTGCGCGCCACGATAAGCGAGCTGCGAGACGCGCTGGCCCTCGAGGAACGCGTGGTGGAGCGTGACCGGCATGTACAGCAGCGCGACGCTCTCCGGCATCGAGAACTCGAGCTCGTCGACCTCGAGCGGCGGCAGGTACATGTAGTTGATCAGGTGGTCGAACCGCCGCAGGTCGTCGAGCGCGGTCTCCTTGACGACATCTCGCTCGACAAGCTCCGCGACCGGGAGCACCGGCACGAGCGTCCGGACAGGGTGGCCGTAGCCCGCGGTCCCCTGGGCGCCCATCGAGCAGCTCGGCGTGATCAGCATCGCCGGCCCGAACTCGAGCGGCCCGCTCAGGAAGCGGCGGCCGCCGCTCTGCTCCTCGTCGACGACGAGCTCGTCGGCCGGCAGCGGATACGCGCGAGGCATGTCGCGGAACAGGTCGCCCTGGCTGAAGAGCTCGACGCGGTCGCGCTCGTAGTACTCGCTGTCCGAAGGTCGGTCGGGTCTCGGCGGCATCGGCGGGCCAGCCTATCGGCGCGCCCGGTCGGCTTTGTCCTCCGCTACTCGGTCGCGTCGCCGAAGACGAGTCGGCCGCTGCGCTTGCGGCCGGAGTTCACGACGGGCCCCTCGGTCGCCGGCGCGAGCTGCTCGAACATCTCCGTGCGGAGCCGCTCGACGTCCTGAACCGAGAAGCGCCGGTAGCCGCTACCCGGGAGGCGGACGGCACGGAGGATGCCGCGCGCCTCCCAGTTGCGGACCGTGTTCTCGTGCACGCCCAGCGCGCGAGCGGTGTCGCGAACGTTCAGGAGTTCTCTGGTTGCCATCGCTGATTCGACTATAGCCCATGTTGGCGTCTTTGTCGAGTCTGTGGACTTTGTCCACCCCTCGTTTCGGCAAACCACGGCGACGGCGGAGACTCGCGAGCGAACGGCTAGCTCGAAAACGTCTGCCCGAGGATGCGGTGTCCGGCGCCGCGCCCGACATGTGCGGGCGCGGCTCGTGCTGCCACGGCTCTGAGGGCGCGAGCCGGCGCAACCGGCTCGCTTGCCGAGCAAGCGGAAAGCGGAGCGTTTGCGCACGCGCGCCGCAGGCGCGCCTGCGCCAGCGGAGCGGGCGAAGCGGGCCGAACCGAACGAGCGAGCCCGCCTGCCGGCGGGCTCGTGAAGTGGAGGCGGCGGGAATCGAACCCGCGTCCGCAGCCGCACCGGCTGAGCGTCTACAAGCATAGGCTGCCCTTTGTCTCACCCGCCGGCCGGAGTGCAGCCGCCCTACCGACGGGCCAGCCATCCTTGAGTGTCGCGCCTCCGACGATTGGCTCTTCTTCGGCGCCGAGCCCGCTGGTTAGCGGCCGGCCGGGTCGCGGGCAGCCCCGGCGGGCCGTCGCTGGATCTAAGTTGCCTTAGGCAGCGATTGCGAGTTCGTTCTGATTCGCATTTGGTGTTTGCCGGTGGATTTACGAGGCCAACCGGCGACCTCGGCTTGCAGCTCATCCGGATGGATCGACCACGTCGAAACCAGGTCGCCCCCGTATGTCCGTTCGCACACAGTCTAGCGGGCATCCACGGGCCACATCACTAGGATGCGGGCCATGGCGCTCGAGCGGCCGCAGATCGACAAGCCCGAGGGGGACATCCCGTTCGAGCTCGGCGTCGAGGACATCGTCGCCGGCGACGGGGACGAGGCGACCGCCGGCACGAAGGTGACCGTCCACTACGTCGGCGTCGCGTTCCGCTCCGGCGAGGAGTTCGACGCGTCGTGGAACCGCGGGGAGCCGTTCCAGTTCAAGCTCGGCAAGGGCCAGGTGATCCCCGGCTGGGACGCGGGCGTCCAGGGAATGCGGGTCGGCGGCCGGCGGAAGCTGACGATCCCGTCCGCGATGGGCTACGGCGCGCGCGGCGCCGGCGGCGTGATCGCGCCGCACGAGCCGCTCGTGTTCGTGGTCGACCTGCTGTCCGTGGACTAGCCGGCTAGCGCTGCATCGCCTCCTCGATCGCGCGGCCGACGAGCACGCGCGCGAGGTGGCGCCGGAAGTCGGCGCTCGCGTGCGTGTCGCCCGACGGCTCCGTCCCCTCGGCCGCGACCGCCGACGCGTCCCCGCCGGCGTTCCAGGCGGCCTCGGCGGCGGACGGCGCGCAGCGGCGTCCCGCCCATGTTCACGAGGCCGATCGCCGCGTCGGAGACGCCGCCGTTCGTCCGCTTCGCGACCGCCGCGACGCCCACGGTCGCCCAGTCCTGGGCCCGCCGGTGGAACTTGAGGTAGCTCCACACGTGGTCGCCGCTCAGCTTCGGGACACGCACCTCGGTCACGATCTCGTGCGGGCCGGCGGCGGTCTGGAAGACGCCGGTGAAGAAGTCGGCGGCGGCGACCGTGCGGCGGCCGTCCGGGCCGGCGACGTCCACCTCGCCGCCGAGCGCGAGCAGCACCGCCGGCAGGTCGGAGGCCGGGTCGCCGTGCGCGAGCGAGCCGCCGATCGTGCCGCGGTGCCTGACCTGCGGGTCGCCGATCAGGCCCGCCACGTACGAGACGAGCGGGTTGTGCTCCTGGAGGAGCGGCGCGGTCGCCACGTCGTGGTGGCGCGTGAGCGCCCCGATCGCGATCGCGTCGCCGGCGTCGCGGACGTACGACAGCTCCGCGAGCCGCCCCACGTCGACGAGCAGCGAGGGCCGGACGGCCCGCAGCCGCAGCAGCGGCAGCAGCGAGTGGCCGCCCGCGAGCAGCTTCGCCTCCTCCCGCTCGCCGAGCAGCGAGACGGCGTGCTCCGCGGACTCGGCGACCTCGTAGTCGAACGGCGCCGGGATCATCCTCGCACCTCCTCGAGCGCGCGCCAGACCCGCTCGGGCGTCGCGGGCATGGCGATGTCGGTGATGCCGTCCTCGGCGAGGGCGTCGACGACGGCGTTGATCACGGCCGCGGGCGACGCGATCGCGCCGGTCTCCCCCACGCCCTTCACCCCGAGCGGGTTCGTCGGGCTCGGCGTCTCCGTCCGCCCGAGCTCCCAGTTCGGCAGCTCGGCCGCCGACGGCACGAGGTAGGTCGCCATCGAGGCCGTCTGCAGGTTGCCGGCGTCGTCGTAGACCGCCTCCTCGTACAGGGCCTGCGCGACCCCCTGCGCGAGGCCGCCGTGGATCTGGCCCTCGACGATCGTCGGGTTGATCACCGTGCCGACGTCGTCCACGGCGATGTAGCGCTTCAGCTCGACGGCGCCCGTCTCGGTGTCCACCTCGACGATCGCGACGTGCGCCCCGGACGGCCAGGAGAAGTTCGGCGGGTCGTAGACGTAGGTCGCCTCGAGCCCCGGCTCCATCCCCTCCGGGAGGTCGTGGGCCGTCCAGGCCGAGAAGGACAGCTCCTTCAGGGTCACCGACTCCTCGGGGCCGATGAAGCGGCCGCGGACGTGCTCGACCTGCGACTCGTCCACGCCCAGCCGGTGCGCGGCCATCTTCTTCGCCTTCTCGATGATCCGCTCGGCCGCGTAGTAGAGGGCGACGCCGCCGACGGCGAGGCTGCGGCTGCCGTAGGTGTCCATGCCGAGCGGGACGACCGAGGTGTCGCCGTGCAGCACCTCGACCTCGTCCACCTCGTAGCCGAGCCGGTCGGCGACGATCTGCGACCAGGACGTCTCGTGCCCCTGTCCGTGCGGCGAGGTGCCGGTGAGCGCCTGCACCGTCCCGGTCGGGAGGCAGCGGATCGTGGCCGCGTCCCAGCCGCCGGCCCCGTAGCGGATCGCGCCGAGCACCCGCGACGGGGCGAGCCCGCACATCTCGACGTACGTCGCGAGCCCGATCCCGAGCCGCTTCGTGTCGCCGGACTCGCGGCGGGAGCGCTGCTCGGCCCGCACCTGCTCGTAGCCGGCCTGCTCGAGCGCGGCGTCGAGGCAGGCGTCGTAGTCGCCGGAGTCGATCGTCAGCCCCGAGGCGATCGTCGCCGGGAAGCCGCGGATGAAGTTCAGCCGCCGCAGCTCGACGGGATCCTTGCCGAGCTTGCGCGCCAGCGCGTCCACGGCCCGCTCGATCGCGAAGGTCGCCTCCGGCCGGCCGGCGCCGCGGTAGGCGTCGGTCGGCACCGTGTGCGTGAACACGCCGGTGCACTCGAAGCTGTAGCCCTGCACGTCGTAACAGCCCGCGTAGAGCCAGGCGCCGAGCAGCGGCGTACCGGCGGTCACGAGCTGGAGGTACGCGCCCATGCCGACGGTCACGCTCGCGCGGACGGCGGTGATCTTGCCCTCCGCCGTCGCGGCCAGCTCGATCTGCTGGATCTGGTCGCGGCCGTGGATCGTGGACGTGTAGCCCTCGCTGCGGCCCTCCGTCCACTTGACCGGGCGGCCGAGCCGGCGGGCGACCACGAGCGCGAGCGCCTCCTCGGCGTAGACGTTCAGCTTCGAGCCGAAGCCGCCGCCGACGTCCGGGGCGATCACGCGCAGCTTCGCCTCCGGGATGCCGGTGACGACGCTGAGGGTCACGCGCGCGATGTGCGGCACCTGCGTCGTCGACCACAGCGTGTACTCGCCGGCCGCCGCGACCGGCTGGACGAACACGGCCCGCGGCTCGATCGCGTTCGGGACGAGGCGCTGCTGCCGGTAGCGCTCGCTCACGGTCACGTCCGCCTCGTCGAAGAGCCGGTCGACCTCGCCCGCCTCGAGCTTCCACGTGTAGCAGCGGTTGGTGCCGAACTCGTCGTGGACGAGCGGGGCGCCGTCCGCGAGCGCGGCCTCGGGGTCGACGACCGCCCGGAGCGGCTCGTACTCGACCTGGACGAGCTCGATCGCGTCTTCCGCGGCCGCGCGGCTCGTCGCGACGACGACGGCGACCGCGTCGCCCGCGTGCCGGGCCTTGTCGACCGCGAGGGGCCGGTGGTTCGGGTGGTTCGTGTCCTCGGTCGGCACCCACGCGGTGGGCAGCGTGGCGAGCCACTCGTCGGCGAGGTCGGCGCCGGACCAGGCGGCGACGACGTCGGCGTGCGCGAGCGCGGGCGCCACGTCCACCTTCGCGATGCGCGCATGCGCGTACGGGCTGCGCACGAGCCCGAGGTAGACCATCCCCGGGACGCGCATGTTGTCCACCCACTGCGCCTGCCCCTGGAGCAGGGTGCTGTCCTCCTTGCGCCGGACCGGGACGCCGATCGCCCGGCCGGTCTCGACCTCGGTGGGGGCGCTCATCGGGCCACCGCCTCGATCGCCTCGACGATGTTCTGGTAGCCGGTGCAGCGGCAGAGGTTCCCCTCGAGCGCGCGGCGGATCTCGTCCGCGCTCGGGCTCGGGTTCTCGGCCAGCAGGCTCGCGGCGGCGAGCACCATTCCGCTCGTGCAGTAGCCGCACTGGAGCGCGTGGTGCTCGTGGAAGCTCTCCTGGAGCGGGTGCAGGTCTCCGTTCTGCGCCAGCCCCTCGATGGTCGTGATCTCGCGGCCGTCCGCCTGGACGCCGAGCACGGTGCAGGACTTCACGGACTCTCCGTCGAGCAGCACCGTGCAGGCGCCGCAGGACGACGTGTCGCAGCCGACGACGGTCCCCGTCAGGCCCAGCCGCTCGCGCAGGACGTAGACGAGCAGCTCCCGCGGCTCGAGCTCGAGCTCGTGGGTGACGCCGTTGACAGCGAGGGACACGCTCCTCATGGGGCCCCCTCCTTTCGGGCGTGGCGGCGCGGCGTGCCGCCGATGCCCGAGCATATCGCCACCGCCGCGAGGGGCCTAAGAGGCTTGATGCGAATTGCGGTCTGTACTGCGGCTGCCGCCTCAGGCGCGGCGCCAGGCCGTCTCGTCGCCCTTGCCCAGGCCACCGGCCTGGCCTGCGGACGCCGAGCCACCCTGGCTTGGCCCGAGACGACCCCGCAGGGAGCCGAATCCACATCAAGCCTCTAGTGGCGCGCCGACTTCAGCTCGCGGTCGATCTGGCGCTGCGCGTCGCGGGCGGCGATGTCACGCCGCTTGTCCCGCAGCTCCTTGCCGCGGGCGAGCGCGATCTCGACCTTGACCCGGCCGTCCTTGAAGTAGAGCCGCGTCGGGACGAGCGTGAAGCCCTTCTCGCGTACGCCGGCGAGCAGCTGCTCGATCTGGCGCCGGTGCAGCAGGAGCTTGCGCGGGCGGTCCGGGTCGTGGTTCGCCCGGTTTCCCTGCACGTACTCGGGGACGTGCAGGCCGACGAGCCACGCCTCTCCGTCGCGGACGTCCGCGTAGGCCTGCTGGAGCGTCGCCTTCCCCTCGCGCAGCGACTTCACCTCGGTGCCGGCGAGCACGACGCCCGCCTCGTACCGGTCGCCGAGGTGGTACTCGTGCCGGGCGCGCCGGTTGTCGACGATCAGCTTCTCTCCCTGCGGCTTCGCCATCCGGCGAAGTGTAGGGACGGGGCGACCCGGGCTACGCGGCGTCGTCGAGCGCGACCGTCGCCGAGTTGGCGTCCTCGCGCAGGAACTGGTCCACCGTGGCCGCGACGGCGATCCTCGCCGCCTCCGGCAGGGTCGGCAGGTCGGGGGCGAGCCGCTGCAGCTCGTCCTCCCAGTCGAGGATCCGGTCGCGGTGGTCGACGGGCACGCTTCACATCCTGGCGGTGCCGTCTCCCGAGCGCCATCGCCGATTTGCCGCAATTTGGGAGCGCGGTTCCGGGGATCCTTCCTCCCGCGTTCGGGGGATGGCCGCAGGGCCGGCGCCGCACCGAGAGTCGGGGCGGAAATCAGGCCCCGGAGGCGGGCCAGCCGGGGGAGGAGAGCGGGGCCAGCATCAGCTCGTCCTCCTTCCAGAGGTGGACGCGGATGAGGGCGTCGAGGCCATAGAGCAGCTCCTGGAGCGTCGCGACGTCCTCCTCGTCCGCCTCGGCGATCTTCGCGATCCAGGCGCGGATCGCGAGGTGGTCGTAGGCCATCGAGGCGGTGGCGAGCGGTGAGCCCATCCGCTCCGCAACGGCCGGGTAGAGCACCTGCTCGTCCACGTGCGTGTGCGGCTCGACCTTCTCCTGGAGGTAGGCGACGAGGTCGGAGACGAGCGCGAACCGGGAGGGCCGGTCGAGCGACGGCAGGATGCGGGCGGCGGCGCGAAGCTCGTCCGTCCAGGCGCGAAACTCCTCGTGCTTGACGTGGAACTGCTGCTCGCTCACGGGGTCAGCCTGCCCGAGGAGCGGCGGGGCCGCATCGGCGCGCCCCACGACGGCCGCTACGGGATTTCCCGTCGGACCGGCCGGGGCGGACGCTCGCCCCCGCGCCGGTGCCTGAGACCCGCTTTCGGGGCCGGAGCGGCTAGCGGCGCGTGCGGTAGCCGCGGGCCATGAAGCAGCGGTCGCAGAGCGTCGCCCACGGCGCGGTGCGGGCGCCGCATGCGCGGCAGCGGCCGATCGTCGGATCGGCGATCTCCGCGCGCAGCTCCTGGACGACGCGGCGGGCGGCGGTCTCCTCGAGCGCCGCCGCCTTCTCGATCGTGACGCCGGCGACGCCCGGGTACTGGAGCGCGAACCAGCGCAGGATCGAGGCCTCGCGCGCGGCCTGCTCCGCCTCCTCGAGCGACGCCGACCGGAGCCGCGCCGGGTCGAGAATCCAGCCGAGCACCGTCCGCTGGGGACGGTCGCCGGCGAGCGCGCACGCGAGCGTGCCGAGCAGCGGCAGGCCGTCCTCGTCGATCGGAGCCTGCATCAGCTTCCAGACGTCGGCCAGCTCGAGCCGGCGATGCCCGTGGTGGAGGGCCTCCCGCACGGCGTCGAGGCGCGCGAGCAAGGGCTGGATCGACTCGACGGTCAGCCAGCCGTCCACGCTCCAGAAGCGGAGCGCCGCGGTCCGCCACGCGTGCAGCGCGGGCTCCAGCTCGTCGACGCGGGACACGTTCAGGTCGGACAGCTGCGGGCGCAGGCGGCCGGTGTCGACGACGCGATAGCCGCGCAGGCCGCCCGGGAGCTCCACCTGAGGCGTGAGCGCATCGCGCACGAGGCCGGGGTCGGGGTCGGCCCACGGGACGCCGGTGAGCACGCCGACGTGGCCGCGTTCGTGGAAGCCGAAGCGGCCGGCGCGACCGGCGATCTGGGCGATCTCCCACGGCTCGAGGTTGCGGCGCTCGCGGCCGTCGAACTTCGCCGTCTCGGCGAAGAGCAGCGTCTCGCACGGGAGGTTGACCCCGTGTCCGAGCACGTCGGTGGCCGAGCAGACGGCGGAGCGGCCGTCGATGAAGCGGTCGATCTCCTCCCGCCGGGACGCGAGCGGCATCGCCCCGTAGAGCACCGACACGCGCCCCGGGTGGAGCCGGTTGAGCTCGCCGGCAAGCCCGAGCACCGCGCGGCGGCTGAAGGCCACCACGACCGTGTTCTCGCCGAGGCCGGCGATGCCGCGGCGGCCGATCCAGTCGAGGGGCGTCTTGCGCTCGAAGTAGCGGATCTCCGCCTCCGGGAAGGCGTGCTGTACGAGCGGCAGCGCCTCGACGGCGCCGAGCAGGAGGATGTGCCGGTACTCGCCGCCGAGCATCAGGCGCGTCCAGGCGGAGCCGCGCTCCTCGTCCTCGGCCCACTGCACCTCGTCGAGCACGAGCGTCTCCCCGGCCATCGGCGCCATCTCGGCGGTGCAGCAGACGATCGGCGCGTCCGGGTTCACGCGCTCCTCGCCGGTGACGAGCCCGACCCGCTCGTCGCCGATCTCGGCCGCGAGCCGCCGGTGCGCCTCCTGGGCGAGCATCCGCAGCGGCGCCGCGTAGACGCCGTGCCCGGTCTCGACGAGGAAGCGCAGCGCGTCGTGCGTCTTGCCCGAGTTCGTCGGCCCGAGGTGCGCGATCACCGTCTCCGGCTCCGTGCGGCGCTCGGGCAGGCGAACGGTCAGCTCGGAGACGGGCTTGCGGCGCGGCTGGTGCGCGCGGTGGCGCTCGCTGCGGCTCGGCCGCTTCTGCCGTCTCTCGTTGCGGTTCCGGCGCCCGGGCATGGGGCGCACGGTAACCGCTGGCGGTCGATGCGCTGCCGCCCGACGCGAGGTCGAACGGCCGTCTCGAGCAAGCGGGCGGCCGTGCCCGTAGACGGGGAGCCGCGGGAGACAGACCGAGCGGATCACGACCTCGTTCGCGCTCGGCATCGTCGACGAGACGGCAGCCGATTGCCGCGGCGCCGGTCTCCTCTCGAGCGTCGGCTACGCGCTCGGGCTGCGCGGCTCCCACACGTTCGAGGAGCTCCAGCGCCAGGCGCGGCGGAGCTCCGGGTACGCGGCGATCCCGGACGCCTGCTGGGCCCCCGTCAGCTGGTAGGCCGCGCGAGCGCCTGAAGCGCCGCCGCCAGCGCCTCGTCCATCGGCGTCCGCGGCCGGTCGACGGCGTGGATGTCCGGGACGAGCCCGACCTGCGAGATGTCCGCGCCCGCCGGCGTGTAGTAGTGGGCGACCGTCAGCTCGAGCGCGCCGCCGCTGCGCAGCGGGTCGATCGACTGGACGAGCGCCTTCCCGAAGGTGCGCTCGCCGACGAGGACGGCGCGCCGGTGGTCGCGGAGCGCCGCGGCGACGACCTCCGCCGAGCTCGCGCTCGCCCGGTCGACGAGCACGACGACCGGCAGCCGCGTGACCTCGCCGGGGCGAGCCCGCAGCACCTCCCGCGGGTTGTGCGCGCCCTGGAGCGTGACGACGACGCCGCGGTCGAGGAAGAGTGACGCGACCTGCACCGCCTGGTCGAGCAGTCCGCCCGGGTTGTCGCGCAGGTCGAGTACGAGCCCGGAGACGCCGCTCCGCTGGAGCCGTTCGACCTCGTGTCCGAGCGCTCGCGCCGCGCCCGCGCGGAACACGTCGAGCCGTACGTCGCCCCAGCGCCGGCCCGCGTAGGAGAGGAGCCGCGACTGCGTCATCTGCGCCTGCATCTCCTTCCGCGGCACGCTCACCCAGCGGATGCGGCCGCTCCGGAGCAGCTCGAGCCGCACCCGCGTCCCCTCCGGCCCGACGATCCGCGCCAGCGCGCGCGCCATCCCGAGCTCCACCGCAGACGCGCCGCCAACGCGGACGATCGTGTCGCCGGCCCGGATACCGGCGCGGCGCGCGGGCCCCGGCCGCGTCGAGACGACGAGCAGCCCCGCCTCCGAGGGCACGACGCTGACGCCGATGCCGGAGTACGTCCCGGCCGTCTCCTGCTGGAGCAGCGCGTAGTCCGCCTGCGGCAGGTACGCCGTGTACGGGTCCCCGAGCGCCGAGAGCATCGCGTCCACGGAGCCGAGCCGCAGTACCCGCGGCGGCACCGCCCGGTAGTAGCGGGCGGTCAGCGCGTTGCGCACTTCGTCGACGACGCTCGGAAGGGCGACCGGCGTGGTCGCGCGATCGCCGCGGGAGAGCCCGTACCCGAGGACGAACGACCCGGCAACGAGCGCGCCGGCCGAGAGAACCGTGAGGCGCCGCATGCGTGTGGGCCGAGTATCGCACCTCGCCACGAGGGGCGATAGGTGCGGATCGGTACTAGTGATGTGGCCGGTGACGTTGCCCGGTTCCCGGGTCGCGAGCACCAAGCGATGCAAGGACGCAGGGAGCGCTCATAGCCGAAGCGATGGGCGCGACCGAGGACGCCGCAGCGCGCCGCGTGACCGCGGGCCGGGGGCCCGGCAGAGGTTGCCGGTTACATCACTGGTGATGTGGCCGGTGACGTTGCCCGGCAAAGGTTGCCGGTTACATCACTAGACCTGGAGGAAGCGGCGCATCGTCAGCCCCGCGCCGGCGCCGCCGAGCAGAAGCCCGGCGCCGAGCAGCGAGAGCGCGTTGAGCGCGAACGGCAGCGCGTGCACGTCCGAGCCGCCGCCGATGTGCGGCAGGATCGACGGCAGCGCGATCTCCTTGCCCAGCACGAGCAGGAGCACGGCGAAGAACGCGCCGCCGAGCCCGCAGAGCAGGCCCTCGAGGATGAACGGGCCCCGCACGAACCAGTTCGTCGCGCCCACGAGCTTCATCACCTCGATCTCGCGCCGCCGGGCGAAGATCGAGAGCCGGATCGTGTTCGCGATCAGCAGCGTCGAGGCGGTGACGAGGAGCACCACGGCGACGAGGAAGACGACCCAGATCACCTCGGCGATCGTGAGCACGCGCTTCGCGGTCGAGCTGCCCCAGCGGACGTCGTCCACCCCGGCCCAGTGCGCACTCTGCACCTCCGCGCCGATGTCCGGCGTGTACGCGGCCTTCACGGGCGTCACGACCCACGCGTCCGGGAGCGGGTTCGACGGCAGCGGCGTCTTGTAGAGCTGCGGGAACTGCTTCTGCATCTTCCGCTCCGCCGCCTCCTTGGAGACGAACACGACCTTCTGCACGCGCTTGTCGGCCCGCAGCTTCAGTCCCACCGCCTGCATCTGGGCCTGCGACGCGGTCTGCGAGAAGTAGACCTTCACCTGCAGCTCCTTCTGCACGTGGTTGCTCCACGAGAGCACCCAGGTGCCGAGCGCGATGAACAGGCCGAGCAGGAACATCCCGATCAGCACGGTCATGGTCGCCGCGAACGTCGTCGAGAGGTTCTGGCGGATCGATGACCACGCCTCGGAGAAGAGCAGCCGCAGGGCGCTCATTCGGAGGTGTACCCCCCGCGCCGCTCGTCGCGCGCGAGCCGGCCGCCCTCGAGCGCGATCACGCGCTTGCGCATCTTGTCCACCATCTCGCGGTCGTGGGTGACCATGAGGATGGTCGTGCCGGCCCGGTTGATCCGGTACAGGAGCTGCATGATCCCGACGGAGGTGTCCGGGTCGAGGTTCCCGGTCGGCTCGTCGCAGACCAAGAGCGGCGGGTGGTTGACGACGGCGCGCGCGATCGAGACGCGCTGCTGCTCGCCGCCCGACAGCTCGTCGGGGAAGGAGTTCATCTTGTGCGAGAGCCCGACCATGTTCATCACCTCGGGCACCTTGCGCCGGATCGAGGCGCGGCTGTCGCCCTGCACCTTGAGGGCGTAGGCGACGTTCTCGGCGGCGTTGCGGCTCGGCAGGAGCTTGAAGTCCTGGAAGACGCAGCCGATGTTGCGGCGCAGCAGCGGCACCTTCGAGCGCCCGAGCCGGCCCAGGTCGCGGCCGCCGACGATGATCCGGCCCGCCGTGGGCTCGAGCTCCTTGAGCAGAAGCCGGATCAGGGTCGACTTGCCGGAGCCGGAGGCGCCGACGATGAAGACGAACTCGCCCTTGTCGATCCCGAACGAGACGTCCTTGAGCGCGACGACGTCCGGCTCGTAGACCTTGCGGACGGCGTCGAAGACGATCATCGTCCCCGGGCCGGCGCGCGGGCCCTGCTGCTCGGTGTCGACCGGCTCGGCGGCCTGGGCGGGCTCTATCTGGAGGTCTGTCACGTCCTGCACCGGGAGCGGTCTGCGGGGGGTTCGATCCCGCGCCTAGTCGGATGGCTCGGAGCGGAACGCAGTCTAGCGAACGCTTCGGCGCGCTAGTGCCCGTCTCCTGCCGCCTGGAGCAGGTACGCGCGGATGAAGACGTCGATGCCGCCGTCGAGGACGCCCTGCGTGTTGCCGACCTCGAGCTCGGTGCGGTGATCCTTCACGAGCTGGTACGGGTGCAGGACGTAGCTGCGGATCGCGTTGCCGCCGAAGCCCATGTTGACGCCGCCGCGCTCGCGGGCGAGCTCCGCCTCCCGCTCCTCCTCGGCCTTCTCAGCGAGCCGCGAGCGGAGGATCTTCATGGCCGTGTCCTTGTTCGCGGACTGGCTGCGCTCGTTCTGGACGGCGACGACGATCCCCGACGGCATGTGCGTGATCCGAACGGCGGAGTCGGTCTTGTTCACGTGCTGGCCGCCTGCGCCCGAGGAGCGGTAGGTGTCGATGCGGATGTCGTCGTCGGAGATCTCGATGTCGGCGGTCTCCTCGAGCAGGGGCGCGACGATCACCTGCGCGAAGCTCGTGTGCCGGCGGTGCGCCTGGTCGAAAGGGCTGAGGCGGACGAGGCGGTGCTTGCCACGCTCGGCCTTGAGGATCCCGTACGCGCTCTCGCCGCGGACGGTGAGCGTCGCCGACTTGATCCCGTACTCCTCGCCCGGGCTCGCCTCGATCACCTCGGTCTTGAAGCCGCGGCCGTCCGCCCAGCGCAGGTACATCCGCAGGAGGATCTCGGCCCAGTCCTGCGCGTCGGTGCCGCCCGCGTCGGACTGGATCGTGAGGACGGCGTCGCCGCCGTCGTACTCGCCGGAGAAGAGCGCGTCCTCCTGGAGCCGCTCCAGCTCGCGGCGAAGCGGGCGGAGCGCGGCGCGGACGCCGTCGGCGAGGTCGGAGTCGAGCTCCAGCAGCTCCTTCGCGTCCTCGTACTCGCGGTTCAGGCGCGCGTAGCGCTCGAGCCGCCTGGAGACGCGCGCGTGCTCGGCCGACACGGAGGCCGCGCGCTGCTGGTCGTCCCAGAATCCGGGCTGTCCGAGCTCGGTCTCGAGCTCGGCGAGGCGGGCCGTCAGCGTGTCGGGGTCAAAGGTAACCACGGACCCAGTCGAGCTGGGCCCCGATCTCCTCGAGCTGCTGTTCGAGCGGTTGCTCGTCCTGTTCGGCCATCGCGCGGCGGATGGTACCGGGACGCGCGGGAGCGCCCGGCGCGGTCCGGGCCGGCGCCGGCGTCAGGCGGCTACGCGCCGTGGCAGCGCTTGAACTTCTTGCCCGAGCCGCACCAGCAGGGGTCGTTGCGGCCGACCTTCTCGTGCGGGCTCGCCTGCACGGCCTGGACGACGCCCGCCGACGACGGGATCCCCTCGGCGACCGCCTCGCCCGCACCCGCGGCGGCGATCGCGGCCGCGCCGGCGCTCGTCTCGTGCTCGTAGCGGAGGTTGCCGTTGCCGCCGGCCGGGACGGCCGGCTCCGGCACGAGCTCCGGCGGCGGCCCGCCGCCCTCCTGCGGCGCGAGCTCGGCGTGGAAGAGGTGGAGGACGACCTCGGCACGAATCGCCTGGCCGAGCGCCGTGAACATGACCTCGCCCTCGGCCGTGTACTCGACGAGGGGATCCTTCTGGGCCATGGCCCGCAGGTGCACGCCCTCCCGCAGGTACTCCATGTTCTCGAGGTGCTCGCGCCAGCGGACGTCGACGACCTGGAGGACGACGAAGCGCTCGAGCTCGCGCATCAGCTCCGCGCCGAACTCCTCCTCCTTCGCCTCGTACTCGTCGCGCGCGTCGGTCTGGAACTCCTCGATCAGCGCCGGGCGCGAGATCTCCGCGAGGTCCTCGCGCAGCTCGGTCGCCGTGATCTCGGTCTGGTAGAGCGCCGCCATCGCGTTCGTCAGCGCCTCGAGATCCCACTCCTCGGCGTACTCCTCCTGCGTGAACTGGAGCACGGTGTCCTCGACGATCTCGTCGATCCAGAGCTTGACCTGCTCGGAGAGGTCCTCGCCCTCGAGCACCTGGCGCCGCTGCTCGTAGATGCGGCCGCGGTGCCGGTTGAGCACGTCGTCGTACTTGAGGACGTTCTTGCGCATGACGAAGTTCTGCTCCTCGACCTTCTTCTGCGCGCCCTCGATCTGGCGGGAGAGGATCTTCGCCTCCATGGGCTGGTCCTCCGGGATCTTGAAGCGCTCCATGATCCCCTTGATCCGGTCGCCGGCGAACAGGCGCACGAGGTCGTCCTCGCCGGAGAGGTAGAAGCGCGTCTCGCCGGCGTCGCCCTGGCGGCCGGCGCGGCCGCGGAGCTGGTTGTCGATCCGGCGCGACTCGTGCCGCTCGGTGCCGAGCACGTAGAGCCCGCCGACGTCGAGCACACCCTCGCCGAGCTTGATGTCGACGCCGCGGCCCGCCATGTTCGTCGCGATCGTGACCGCGCTGGGCTGGCCCGCGTCCTTGATGATCTCGGCCTCGCGCGCGTGCTCCTTCGCGTTCAGGACGTTGTGCTTGACCCCCTGGCGGGTCAGCAGCTGCGAGAGGTACTCGGAGGTCTCGACCGCGATCGTGCCGACGAGGACGGGCTGCCCCTTCTCGGCCCGCTCGGCGATGTCGCGGGCGACGGCGGCGAACTTGCCCTCCTTCGTCTTGAAGACGAAGTCCTGCTCGTCCGCGCGCGTCACGGGGACGTTCGTCGGGATCTCGACGACGTTCAGGTCGTAGATCTCGACGAACTCCTTCTCCTCGGTCTTCGCGGTGCCGGTCATGCCGGCGAGCCTCTCGTAGAGGCGGAAGTAGTTCTGGAGCGTGATCGTCGCGAGCGTCTGGTGCTCCTCCTGGATCCGGACGCCCTCCTTCGCCTCGACCGCCTGGTGCAGTCCCTCGCTCCAGCGGCGGCCCTCCATGATCCGGCCGGTGAACTCGTCGACGATCTTCACCTCGTCGTCCTGGATCACGTAGTCGATGTCGTTGTGGTACAGCGCCTGCGCCTTCAGCGCCTGGATCAGGTGGTTGACGAGCTGCGAGTTCTGCGGCGCGTAGAGGTTCTCGATCCGGAGCGCGCGCTCGACCTTGGCGACGCCCTGCTCGGTGACGGCGACGGTCTTGTGCTTCTCGTCGAACTCGTAGTCGGCGCCCGCCATCTCGGCCGCCCCCTTCGGGTCGCCCGGGTTCGAGCGGTACGGGACGAGCTGCACGACGACGCGCGCGAAGTCGTAGTAGAGCTGCGCGGCGACCTCGGGCTCGCCGGAGATGATCAGCGGCGTTCGCGCCTCGTCGATGAGGATCGAGTCGACCTCGTCCACGATCGCGTACGGGTGGCCGCGCTGGACGACGCCCTCGAGCGAGACGGCCATGTTGTCGCGCAGGTAGTCGAAGCCGAACTCGGAGTTCGTCCCGTAGGTGACGTCCGCGAGGTACGCCTGGCGGCGCGGCTCGAACGGCATCATGTTCTCGATCGAGGCGGTGCGGATGCCCAGCAGCTCGAAGACGGGCCGCGTCCACTCCTTGTCGCGCTTTGCGAGGTAGTCGTTGACCGTGACGAGATGCGTGCCGCGGCCTGTGAGCCCGTTCAGGTACAGCGGCTGCGTGGCGACGAACGTCTTGCCCTCGCCGGTCTTCATCTCGGCGATGTCGCCCTCGTGGAGGACGATGCCGCCCATCAGCTGGACGTCGAAGAGGCGGACGCCCATCGTCCGTTTGAACGCCTCGCGCACGGCGGCGAACGCCTCGAACAGGAGGTCGTCGAGCGGCTCGCCGTTCTCGAGCCGCTGCCGGAACTCGACCGTCTTCCCGGCGAGGTCGGCGTCCGAGAGCTTCTCGAACTCGGGCTCGAGCGTGCCGATGTACGCGGCCTGGTCGGCGAGGCGCTTGAGCCGGCGGCCCTCGCCCATCCGGAGGACCTTTTCGAAGGAGCCGAGCTGCTGGACCATGGGCCTAGGGTAGCGGTCAGAGGGCGGAGGCCCGGATCTCCCAGAGGTCGCCGTCGAGCCGGTCGGCCTGGACGACGTGGTCGTGTCCGACCGCCTCGGCGGCCCGCTCCAGCTCGGGGATCTCACCGCTCCAGGGCTCGCCGTCGACCCGCAGCTCGCGACTGCCGCCCTCGGAGACGAGCTCGATCTCGTCGCCGCCGTCGAAGTCGAGCCGGAGGACGTCGATCCGGCGCGCCGCGACCGTCCACCGGTCGCCCTCCTGGTGCCGCGCGACCACCCGGTACGGCGCCTCGAGCTCCTTCTCGACGGCATCGGCGAGCGGCGAGAGGTCGGTGTCGCCCTCCTCGTCGTCCACGATCACGTCGCCTTCGGGGAGTGTCGCGAACTCGATCCGGTCGCCCCGGAGGCCCGGCAGGTCGACGGTGAGGACGCTGTCGTAGCGCGCCGGCCGCTCGAGCGCCAGGCCGACGAGGCGGCCCGCGCCGAGGTGCTCCGGCAGGGCGGCCGGCTCCTGCTCGAGCGCGGCCGGCTCCGGCTCCGGCTGCGCGGACGCCTCGTCCTCCAGCCCGGCCTCGCGGAGGAGCTGCTCGTTCAGCGTCTCGTGTCGGCGACGGAAGAAGGGCATGTCCTAGAGGGCCGAGGCCCGGATCTCCCAGAGATCCCCGTCGAGGCGTTCCGCGTGGACGACGAAGTCCCTTCCCTCCCGCTCGCCGCGCGCCTCGAGCGGCGGCATGCTGCCGAAGACCCGCTCGCCGTCCACGCGGAGCTCGGTTCCGTCCTCGCTGCGCGCCAGGTCGAGCGTGTCCCCGCCGGGCGCGTCCGCCAGCTCGAGCACCTCGATCCGGCGCGCCTGGACGGCCCACAGCTCGCCGGACTGGCGCGAGGCCCGCGCGCGGTAGGGCGGCCGCAGCTCCCGCTCGACGGCGGCCGCGAGCGGCTCGAGCGTGTCGTCGGGGCCGTCCTCGACGAGGAGCGACCCGTCGGGCAGCGCAACGAAGACCACGTCGTCGCCCTCGATCCCTGCGGCCTGGGCGGTCACGGTCGCATCCCACGAGCGGGCGCGGTGGATCCCGTGGATCCCGGTCTCGAGCAGCGGCGGCCGCGGGTCGAGCTCGCGCTCGGCGCCGAAGTCGAGCCCGCCCTGCACGGCGAGGCGCTCGTGCAGCGGCAGTTGCCGCCGGAACAGGCCCACGCGAGCGCTAGGTCTCCGAGGGCGCCGACTCGGCGCTCTCCGGCGGGACGTGCTTGTCACCCGTGTGCCGCCGCCTCTCGCGCTTCTCGCGCACGTCCCTGACCTGGCGGGCGAGCTTCTCCGTCATCTGGTCGATGGACGACTTCATGTCGCGCGAGGTCTCTCGGGCGCGGAGCGTGCGACCCTTGATCCAGACCGTGGCCTCGGCCACCTGGCCGTCCGCGATGGAGGGGTTCTTCTCGACGGCGAGCTCGACCTCGACCTGCGCCGCCTCGTTGAGCTGCCGGTCGAGCTTGCGGAGCTTCCGCTCGGCGTAGCCCCGGATGGAGTCGCTCACCTCGAGGTTCTTGCCCTTGACGTGGAGCTGCATCTCGCCTCCCCGGATCGGAGTCTGTTCCGCTCTGTCTAACCCTACTGCGCCCATCTAAATCGCACATGAGGCGTTTCCCGTATCGGCACCGCCGGCTCAGCGCCGCAGCGCCCGTGCGAAGGTGACGACCTCGACGCTCCGCGCGCCCGCCGCGCGGAGCGCGGAGGCCGCCGCCGAGGCCGTGGCGCCGGTCGTGTAGACGTCGTCGACGAGCGCGACGCGCGCCGGCGCGGCCGCGGCCGCGTGGAAGGAGCGGCGCACGTTGCGGCGGCGCTCGGCGAGGCTGCTGCCGCGCTGACGGCGGCCGCGGGGCGCGCTCGAGCAGCGCCGCGCACGGAAGCTCCCAGC
Source organism: uncultured Thermoleophilia bacterium (assembly GCA_963728095.1). GTDB lineage: Bacteria > Actinomycetota > Thermoleophilia > Gaiellales > Gaiellaceae > Palsa-739. The sequence goes on from CAVSIO010000002.1 coordinate 482,208, forward strand.
GCGCGGCGAGCGCCGTCGCGAGCCGCTCCGACGGGTTGTGGCCGCGCCCGAGACGCCGGTCGGGATCGGCGGGCACGAAGGTCACGAGCGTCACGGCGGGCGGCGGCAGCCGGACGGCGACGACCGCGGCCGCGTCGTCGGCGAGCCGGCGCAGACCGCGCTCCTTCCAGCCGGCGACGAGCCGGCGCACCCGGTCGTCGTAGGCGACGGCGGCACGCGCGGAGGCGAAGGCCAGGCGGCGGCCGGCGCATTCGCGGCAGCGGCGGACGGGCCACGCAGCCGGCGCGCCGCAGCGCTCGCAGAGCGGCGGCTCCAGCCGCGGCAGCGCGTCCCGGCAACCGAGGCAGAGCTGGGCGCCGCCCGCCCCGCAGACGAGGCAGCGCTGCGGCAGCAGCAGGTCGAGCACCACGCCGCCGACGCTAGCCGGGAAGACGTCACCGGACCGTGCCGACTCTCAGCCGAGCGAGTAGACGTCACGCTCGGGCAGGCCGGCGGCGCGACGGAGGCGGTTGTCCGCCTCGAGCAGCTGGCCGTGGTTCCCGATGTCGTACCAGCGGCCTGGGAAGCGGTACCCGTACACGGGCTCCCGCTGCGCCAGCCAGGCGACGAAGTTGCCGACGTTGTCGGGCGAGCGGCCCTCGGCGAGGTAGCCGCCGACGAGCCGGACGTGCTCGCGCGGCAGGAAGTAGACGGCGGTCGCGGCGAGTGTCGAGGGCGGCTCGCTCGGCTTCTCGACGAAGTAGACGATCCGGTCTGCGGCGTCGGTCTCGGCGATCCCGTAGTGCGTGGCGAGCTCGACGTCGCCGACGTCGTACAGCGCGACGGCGCTGCCCGCCGGCGTCCGGGCGCGCCACCAGGCGGCGAAGTCCACGAGGCTGAACTCGAACAGGTTGTCGCCGGCGAGGACGAGCAGCTCCTCGTCCTCGAGGCCGGCCCGCTCGATCACGAGCCGGAGGTCGCCGACCGCGCCGAGCCGGTCGTCGTTCGTCGTCGTCCCGTCGTCGTGCACGGTCACCTCGCGCACGCCGGCCCAACGCTCGAAGTCGGCCGCGAAGCGGCTGTTCGTGACGAGGTGCATGCCGTCCACCCCGTCCAGCTCGTGCACCTTGTCGAGGATCCAGTCGAGCATCGGCCGGCCGCCGACGGGCAGGAGGTGCTTCGGGACGTCGTCGGTGAGCGGGCGCAGCCGCGTCGCGTAGCCGGCCGCCAGGATCACCGTCTTCACGCGAGCGACTCCGCATACGGAGCGCGGTGGACGCCCCGCTCGGTCACGATCGCGGCGATCAGCGCGGCCGGCGTCACGTCGAAGGCCGGGTTGCGCGCCGGGAAGCGGCTCGTCACCTCGGCCGGGTCGCGCTCCTCGATCGGGATCCCGGCGCCGTCGGGCGTGGCGAGGTCGACCGTCGAGGTCGGCGCGACGACGTAGAGCGGGATCCCGTGGTGGGCCGCGAGCACGGCGAGCGAGTATGTCCCGATCTTGTTGGCGGTGTCGCCGTTGGCGGCGATCCGGTCGGCGCCGGTGACGACGAGGTCCACCTCGCCGTGCGCCATCAGCGAGCCGGCGGCCGAGTCGGCGATCACGGCGTGCGGGATGCCGACCGTCTCGAGCTCCCACGCGGTGAGGCGGGCGCCCTGGAGGAGCGGGCGCGTCTCGTCCACCAGCACCCGCTCGAGCAGGCCGCGCTCCCACGCCGCGCGCAGCGCGCCGACCGCGGAACCGTAGCCGCCCGTGGCGAGACCGCCCGCGTTGCAGTGCGTGAGCGCGCGCGTGCCGGGCCCGAAGAGCTCTGCGGCGTGCGCGGCCATCCGCCGGCAGCGGTCCACCTCCTCCTCGTGCAGCGTCCGCGCCCGCTCCGGAGACGGGTCGTCCCGCATCCGCTCGAGCGCCCAGGGCAGGTTCACCGCAGTCGGCCGCGAGGCGCCGAGCACCCGCTCGGCCTCGGCGAGGTCGTCGCCGAGCAGCGCCGCGAGCGCCATCCCGTAGGCGGCGGCGACGCCGATCGCCGGCGCGCCGCGGACGACCATCCTCCGGATCGCCTCGGCCACCTCGGCCGCGGAGCGGCAGGAGACCTCGACCTCCTCGTCCGGCAGCCGGCGCTGGTCGAGGAGGACGACCGCGGGGCCGTCCTCCTCGAGCCGGAGGATTCGCTCCGGCGCCAGCTCGCGACTCGCGTCCGCGCCGGTACGGCTCAGGTGCCCTCGTCCCACGAGGCGAGGTAGCGCGCCTGCTCCTCGGTGAGCTGGTCGATCTCGATGCCCATCGTCGCGAGCTTCAGGCGCGCGATCTCCTTGTCGATGTCGGCCGGCACCGGGTAGACCTTGCGGTCGAGCTCGCCCGCGTGCTGGACGGCGTACTCGACGCCGAGCGCCTGGTTCGCGAAGGACATGTCCATCACGAGCGCCGGGTGACCCTCGGCCGCCGAGAGGTTGACGAGCCGTCCGTCCGCGACGAGGTAGAGGCGCCGTCCGTCGGCGAGCGTGAACTCCTCGACGTACTCGCGCGCCGCGCGCGTCTCGACCGCCAGCTCCCGCAGCGCCGGGATGTCGATCTCGACGTTGAAGTGGCCGGTGTTCGAGAGGATCGCGCCGTCGCGCATCCGCTCCAGGTGCTCCCGGGCGATCACGTGCTTGTCGCCGGTCGCCGTGCAGAAGATGTCGCCGACCTCGGCCGCCTTCGCGATCGACATCACCTCGAAGCCGTCCATCGAGGCCTCGAGCGCCCGCAGCGGATCGACCTCGGTGACGATCACGAGGGCGCCCATGCCGCGTGCCCGCGAGGCGACGCCGCGGCCGACCCAGCCGTAGCCCACGACGACGAACTTCTTGCCGGCGAGGAGGACGTTCGTCGCCCGGATGATCCCGTCGATCGTCGACTGGCCCGTGCCGTAGCGGTTGTCGAAGAGGTGCTTCGTCAGCGCCTCGTTGACGGCGATGATCGGGAAGCCGAGCTTGCCCTCCGCCTCGAGCGCCTTCAGCCGGATCACGCCGGTGGTCGTCTCCTCGGTGCCGGCGATGACGTCGCCGAGCTGCTCGCGGCGCGCCGAGTGGAGGACGCCGATCACGTCGGCGCCGTCGTCCATCGTCAGGTGCGGCTTGTGGTCGACGGCCGCCTCGATGTGCGCGTAGTAGGTGTCGTTGTCCTCGCCCTTGATCGCGAAGACGGAGATGTCGTACTCGGAGACGAGCGCCGCGGCGACGTCGTCCTGGGTCGAGAGCGGGTTCGAGGCGCAGAGCACGACGTCCGCCCCGCCCGCCTTCAGCGTCCGCATCAGGTTCGCCGTCTCGGTCGTCACGTGCAGGCACGCCGCGATGCGGTAGCCGGCGAGCGGCTGCTCCTGCTCGAACCGGTCGCGGATCGCCGCCAGCACCGGCATCTGCCGGTCGGCCCACTCGATCCGCCGCTTTCCCTCCGCCGACAGGGCGAGGTCCTTCACGTCGTAGCGCTTCGTTGCGGCCATCTGTCCCTTCCGTTCGATTATGCGGCTAGCAGCCGCTCGTGCTTGCGCTGCTCCCACTCGACCCACGTCAGGTCGTCGGCGCCGGCGAGCCAGCCGTCGACGGCCCTGCGGAGCTCGGGGTCGCGCCGGAGCCGCGCGGCGAAGACGAGATCGGAGATCTCCAGGCCGAAGCGGCGGCGCAGCTCGGCGAGCGACCGGAGCTGGTTCAGCTCGCGGAGCCCGTAGAGCCGGTAGCCGGCGCCCGTCCGGCGCGGGACGACGAGGCCGGCGCGCTCGAGATAGCGCAGCATGCGCGCCGACCAGCCCGTGCGGGCGGCGGCGGCTCCGACCTTCAATCCGTCCATTCCGGCAACCCTAACAGAAGCGTGTCAAGGTGTGCGGCGGGTGACGCGCACCACGAAGGCGAGCCTGGCGCCGCCGACCCGGCCCTCGACCCGCCAGCAGCCCGTCGTCGGGAAGGTGAGGATGCTCGGGAGGAAGGCACCGTAGCTGTAGGCGGGGGCGACGTCGGCGCGGAGCGGCGGCGCTGGCCGGTCGAGCCGGCGCCCGCTCACGGTGAGCTGCCGCGGCGAGCTCCGCCACCAGCCGACCTTCGCCGAGATCGAGCCGTCCGCGTTCGCGTGCGCCATCTCGCCGCCGTCCGGCAGCGGGCCGGCGACGAGCGTGCCGCGCGGCCAGTAGATCTCGACGCGGAGACGCCGGTTGCCGTCGTCGAAGCTCGCGGGATCGTTCGCGGCGTGCCCCCTGGCCGCGTGCGCAGGGACCGTCGCCGCGCAGGGCGCCGGCGTCCCCGCGCGCCCGGCCGTGAACGCGAGCGAGCCGAGCGCTGCCACGAGCACCGCTGCGCTTGCCGCCCTCCGTCCCATCCCCGGCATTACACCGCAGACGGCGCGCCCGTTCCGGCCGGCCTACGGCTCGCTCGTGCCCTCGCGCCCGTACGCGTCCTCGAGCCGCACGACGTCGTCGAGGTGCGGGGTCGAGACCTCGAGGATCGTCGTGTCCTCGATCGCGGTCACGCGGTGCACGGTGCCGGGCCGGTAGTGGAAGCAGGCCCCTTCGGCGACGACCTCCTCGTTGAGGACGCCCTGCCCCGTGTCCCCCAGCTCGAGCTTCGCGCGGCCGCTCTGGACGTACCAGCTCTCGTCCTTCTCCCGGTGGAACTGGAGGCTGAGCGAGTGGCCGGCGCGGACGAAGAGCACCTTGCCGACGTAGGCGTCGGCGTGGGCCCAGATCAGCTCCCAGCCCCACGGCTTCTCGACGCGGCGCGGCTCGAAGGCCCAGCGGTCGAGCCCCTCGTAGTTCGGCGAGTCCACGCTCACAGCACCCTCCTCCGCGGACGCCAGTCGGGATGCGCCTCCATGAAGTCCTCCGCCCCGCGCAGGTCCTTCGGCGTGTTGACCGTGAGCCAGACGCCTTCGTGCCGGTAGGCGTGCAGCTTCCGCTCGGCGGCGAGCTCGGGGAAGGTGCTCTGCTCGTGGTCGCCGCGCTCCGGCAGCCGCTCCAGCGCCTCCTCGCCGAGCGCGTACACGCCCGCGTTGACCCAGTCGGGGAGCTTCGGCGCCTCGCGGAACCCGGTGACCGTGCCGTCGTCCTCGAGCTCGACGACGCCGAACGGCGACTGCACCTGCGCGACGACGATGGTCGCGGCGGCGGCGCTGCGCTCGTGCTCGGCCAGGAGGGCGCCGAAGTCCACGTCGAGCAGCTCGTCGCCGTTGAGCGCGAGCACCGTGCCCTGCTCCTTGCGCTGCGAGGCGGCAAGCCGGAAGCCGCCGCCCCGGCCGAGCGGCTCGGCCTCGCCGACCGGCTCGATCTCGGCGCCGAGGCCGCCGAGCGCGTTCACGAAAGCGGCCTCCTGTCCGGCGCGGCAGGCGACGACGATCCGGGTCACGCCGGCCCCGACGAGCCGCGCGACGGTGTATTCGGCGAGCGGGAACCCCGCGACCGGGACGAGCGGCTTCGGCAGCCCCTGGGCGGCCTCGCCGAGGCGTTCCGCCTTGCCGCCCGCAAGCAGGAGCGCCTCCATCAGGACTGGAGCTCCGGGTCGAGGGCGCGCTGCTCGGCGCCGTTCGGGGTCGAGCGCCCGGGGCGGCCGATCCCCTCGTAGACGAAGCCGGCGGCGCGGGCGGCGTCCGGGTCGAGCAGGTTCCGGCCGTCGACGATCACGGGCTGCGCCATCGCCTCGCGCACCTCGGCGGAGGGCAGGTCGCGCAGCTCGGGCCACTCGGTGACGATCACGGCGGCGTCGGCGCCGCGCACGGCGTCGAGGACGGTGTCGGCGATCTCGACGCCCTGGAGGTCGTCCGGGCGCGCGACCGGGTCCCAGGCACGCACCTCGGCGCCCTCGGCGAGCAGCCGGTAGGCGATCACGCGGCTCGGCGCCTCGCGCATGTCGTCGGTGTTCGGCTTGAAGGCGAGCCCGAGCAGCGCGACGGTCTTGCCGCGCAGCGAGCCGAGCCGCTTCTGGAGCTTCGAGACGACGCGACGCTTCTGGAGCTCGTTCACCTCCCAGACGGCCTGGAGGAGCAGGAACGGGTAGCCGGAGTTGCCGGCGAGCTGCTTGAGCGCGGTCACGTCCTTGGGGAAGCACGAGCCGCCGAAGCCGATCCCGGCGCGCAGGAAGTGCGGCCCGAGGCGGTGGTCGAGGCCGACGCCGCGCGCGACGTCGACGACGTCGGCGCCGACGAGCTCGCAGACGTTCGCGATCTCGTTGATGAAGCTGATCCGCGTCGAGAGGAACGCGTTCGCGGCGAGCTTCACGAGCTCCGCGGACGGCACGTCGGTGCGGACGACCTCGGTCTCGATGCCGCGGTGCAGCTCGACGACGCGATCGCCGTCCTCCGGCTCGAAGGCGCCGACGACGAGGCGGTCGGGGTTGCGGAAGTCCACGACCGCGCTGCCCTCGGCGAGGAACTCGGGATTGGAGACGTAGCCGACGTTCACGAGGCCGCGCCCGTCGAGCCGGCTGCGCACGCGCTCGCCGGTGCCGACGGGCACGGTGCTCTTCATCACGAACACGGGCCGGCCGGCCAGGTCGCCGGGCAGCTCGTCCACGACCGCCCAGACGGCGGCGAGGTCGGCGTCGCCGGAGTAGGTGGGCGGCGTGCCGACGGCGACGTAGAGGAAGTCGGCGTCCGTCACCGCCTCGGCGACGTCGAGCGTGAACGCGAGCCGGTCGCGGTTGCGCTCCATGACCTCGTCGAGCCCCGGCTCGTAGATCGGCACCTCGCCGGCCCGCAGGCGCTCGATCCGCTCGGGGAGGACGTCGCGGACGACGACCTCGTGCCCGAGGTCGGCGAAGCAGGCCCCCGTGACGAGCCCGACGTAGCCCGCGCCGAAGATCCCGATCCGCGCCAAGGAACCGAAGGTTACTGGCTAGGGGCCGAGAGGCCGCAGGCTCCTGGCGATCGCGATCATCGTCTCGTTCGAGAGCTCGTCGAGGAGCGTGTTCACGACCCAGTAGCTCGCCTTGCCCTGGTGCAGGACGACCATCTGGACGTGGCCGCCGACCGTGTAGAGGTCGAACTTCTTGCCGCCCGAGGTGAAGTGGTCGGTCGGGTGCGCGAGGATCGGCGCCTGGTCCCACGTCGTCTCCTCGATCTGCCAGTAGACGTTCCCCGACGGCATGACGAACGTCAGGACGAGCCCGTGCTGGCGCGGGGCCGGCTTGTAGGAGCGCACGCCCTCGATCGAGGAGAGACGCGAGCCCGAGGCGACCTGCTTCGGGACGAGCACCCGGAACGGCACCTTCGAGACGACGTCCCGGACGGCGGACTCGGTCGAGGAGGACGCGTCCGCGACCGCCGGCGGCTGATGCTCCTGCACCGGCGCCGGCGGCGGCGGCGGCGTGAGGGTGCCGTCGAAGCTCGTGCCCGCGACGACGACCGTCAGCGGGTTCCCGGCCTGCTGCGCGTACGGCGTGATCGCCGGGCTGAGCGGCGCGACCTCCGTGTGGGCGCCGAAGAGCGGCTTCAGCTTCCGCGCGGCCTCCTTCGCGTTCGGCTGCACCGAGTCGTAGTAGATCGTCGTCGCGTACGTCTGGCTCGGCGCGTTCGCCGGGGTCGAGCTCGGCAGCGTCCTCGTGTCGTAGCCCTCCTTCGTCAGGAGGTAGGTCGTGTTGGTGGCCAGTCCCTGCACCGTGCCGGTGCCGTTCAGGACGAGCACGGAGATCCCGGCCGGCTTCAGCTCGGTCTTCCGCGTCTGCGCCGGCTTGCGGCCGAGCGCGGCGTCGCTCGCGCGCTTCGGCAGGCTCACGTCGGGATGCTCGAAGGTCGAGACGACCCCGTCGATCGCGTCCTGCGGCGCGGTCAGCTCGTTCCAGTTCCCGCCGTAGGGACCGAGCTTCGAGGGGTCGATCGTCGTCCGGAACAGGTGGCCCGCCGGCAGGTTGTACGCGAGCCCGGCATACGACTGGATCTCCGACATGCTCGGCTGGCCGCCGCCGCCGCGGCCGATCTCGACGCTCTGCTTGAGGGCGCTGATGATCCTCGGGATGTCGGTCAGCGAGAGATGCCCTGCGAGCCGGCTCTTGAGCGCGTCGAGGAACAGCTGCTGGCGCGCGAGGCGGTAGAGGTCGGAGTCGGTGTGCCGGTAGCGGACGTAGTTCAGCGCCTGCTGGCCGTTCAGCTTCTGGTAGCCCGGGTGGAGGTTGATCTGCGCGGTGCCGCTGTGGGGCGCGATGTAGTAGCGGCGGTCGACGTTCATGTAGACGCCGTGCAGCTTGTTCACGAGCAGCTTGAAGCCGTGGAAGTCGAGCGTGATCAGGTAGTTGATGTCCAGGCCGGTCAGCGCCTCGACGGTGGAGAGCGTGCCCTCCGGGCCGCCGCAGAGCGCCCATGCGGCGTTGATCCGGTCGTGCGTGTAGACGACTCCCGGCTTGCAGTAGATCGGGACGACGAGGTCGCGCGGGAACGAGAGCAGCGAGAGCGTGTTCTGGCGCGGGTCGGCGCGCACGAGCATCACCGTGTCGGAGCGCGACCCCGCGTAGTCGGACGCATCGGCTCCCATCCGGCGGTCGTAGCCCGCGATCAGTGCGATCGCCGGCTGGGACGGCGTCGGCACCGTGTGCAGCTGCGTCTCCGCCTGCCGCACCTGCGGCGAGTGCGCCGCGATCGCGCTGAGCGTCTGGTGGCCGTAGAGGTACAGCCCGCCGGCGAGACCGGAGACGACGACCGCGATCGCGACGACGAGCCAGATGAGGATGCGGCCGAACAGCCTCGCAGTCGAGGGCCGCGCCGCCGGCGGCTGCCGGTACCGCTGCATCGACGCGAGGACGCTCGGCGGCAGGACGGCGCGGCCGTCCCCGTTCACGGCCGCTGCACGGCCGATTCCCCTCTTGAGCGTCGTCCGCATGTCGGGAAGGAATCGGCGCCTCCGAGGCGCCGTGTGACGAGGATACCCGAGGCCCCGGCCGCGTCCGGCGGACCGGCGCCCGGATCCCCGGCGCGCCCGGCTCGAGCCGCTTCGCGGACAGCGCGGTGAGCCTACGTTGCGGCCGGCGCGACGTCGAGCGGAGCGGGTTCGTAGGCGAGATTCGGCCGCAGCCACCGCTCGGCCTCGGCGAGCGGGAGGCCGTTGCGCGCGGCGTAGTCCTCGACCTGGTCGCGTCCGATGCGGCCGACGGAGAAGTAGCGGACCTCCGGGTGTCCGAGGTAGATGCCGCTCACGCTCGCGCCCGGCGTCATCGCGCACGTCTCCGTGAGCGCAAGGCCCGCGTCCTCTGCTCCGAGCAGGTCGAAGAGCTTCCGCTTCTCGCTGTGGTCCGGGCAGGCGGGATACCCGAACGCGGGCCGGATGCCGCGGTAGCGCTCCGCGATCAGTTGTTCCTTCGGGAGCCCGGGCCCCGTCTCGTACCAGGCACGGCGCGCGACCTCGTGCAGGTGCTCCGCGAACGCCTCGGCGAGGCGGTCGGCGAGCGCCTTGACCATGATCGCCTGGTAGTCGTCGTGCTCGGCCTCGAAGCGGGTGGCGAGCTCCTCGGCGCCGAGGCCGGCGGTGACCGCGAACGCGCCGATGTGGTCGCCCGCGGGCGCGACATAGTCGGCGAGGCAGCGATTCGGCCGCGAGTCGCCGTAGTCGGACTGCTGCCGGAGGCAGGCAAAGCGGATCGTGTCGGAGCGCGTCGCGTTGTCATTCCCGACAACGATATCGTCGCCGTCGGACGACGCCGGCCAGAAGCCGTAGACGCCGCGGGCCGCGAGCAGGCGCTCCTCCACGATCCGGTCGAGCAGGCGCTGCGCGTCGTCGAACAGCTCGCGTGCGGCGGGCTGCTCGAGGATCGCCGGGTAGCGCCCCTTCAGCTCCCAGGCATGGAAGAAGAACTGCCAGTCGACGTACGGGCGCAGCGTCGCGAGGTCGGGCTCGACGAGACGGACACCCGTGAACTCGGGCTCGGACAGGCCGTCGAAGGAGACCCGGTGGCGATTCGCACGCGCCGCCTCGAGCGGCAACAGCGGCTTCCGCTCCCGCTGCTCGTGCAGCTCTCGCAGCCGCTCCTGGTCGGCGCGGTTGTCGGCGTCGAGCAGCGCGCGCCGCTTCGGGTCGAGCAGGTCGGACACGACGCCGACGACGCGCGAGGCGTCCAGCACGTGCACGACGGGCTGCGAGTACGCGGGCGCGATCCGCACCGCCGTGTGCTGCCGCGAGGTCGTGGCGCCGCCGATCAGCAGCGGCAGCTCGAGGCCGCGCCGCTCCATCTCGCGCGCGACGTCCACCATCTGGTCGAGCGAGGGCGTGATCAGGCCGGAGAGCCCGACGACGTCGGCGCCCTCGGCGAGCGCGGTGTCGAGGATCCGCTCGGCCGGCACCATCACGCCGAGGTCGAGCACGGCGTAGTTGTTGCAGCCGAGCACGACGCCCACGATGTTCTTGCCGATGTCGTGCACGTCGCCCTTGACCGTCCCGAGCACGACCTTGCCCTGGACGCGCGGCGGGCCGCCCGCCTCCTTCTCGGCCTCCATGTACGGCTCGAGGTAGGCGACCGCGCGCTTCATCGCCCGCGCGCTCTTCACCACCTGCGGCAAGAACATCTTCCCCGCTCCGAAGAGGTCGCCGACGACCTTCATCCCGGACATCAGCGGCCCCTCGATCACGTCGAGCGGGCGCTCGAGCCGCTGCCGCGCCTCCTCGGCGTCCTCCTCGATGAAGTCGACGATGCCGTGCACGAGCGCGTGCTCCAGCCGCTTCTCGACCGGCGCCTCGCGCCAGGAGAGGTCGCGCTCGCGCCGCGTCCCCTCCCCGCGCACGCGCTCGGCGTACTCGACCAGCCGTTCGGTCGCATCCTCACGGCGGTCGAAGATCACGTCCTCGACCCGCTCCAGCAACTCCGGCTCGATGTCCTCGTAGAGCATCAGCTGGCCCGCGTTGACGATCCCCATGTCGAGCCCGGCGCGGATCGCGTGGTAGAGGAACGCCGCGTGCATCGCCTCGCGGACGGCGTCGTTGCCGCGGAACGAGAAGCTGAGGTTCGAGATGCCGCCGCTCGTCCGCGCGCCCGGGCAGCGCTCCTTGATCAGCGGCAGCGCCTCGATGAAGGCCTTCGCGAAGCCGTTGTGCTCCTCGATCCCCGTCGCGACGGCGAGCACGTTCGGGTCGAAGACGATGTCCTCGGGCACGAAGCCCGCCTGCTCCACGAGCACCCTGTACGCGCGCTCGCAGATCGAGACCTTGCGCTCGACCGTGTCCGCCTGCCCCTGCTCGTCGAAGGCCATCACGACGACTCCCGCCCCGTAGCGGCGCACGACCCGCGCCTGCTCGAGGAACGCCTCCTCCCCCTCCTTGAGGCTGAGCGAGTTGACGACGCCCTTCCCCTGGATGCACTTCATGCCCGCCTCGAGCACCGACCAGCGCGAGCTGTCCACCATGATCGGCAGGCGGGCGACCTCCGGCTCGGTGGCCAGCAGGTTGAGGAACGTCGTCATCGCCCGCTCGCCGTCGAGCAGGTCGGCGTCCATGTTCACGTCGATGAGGTTCGCCCCACCGCGCACCTGCTCGAGCGCGACCTCGGCCGCCTCCTGGAAGTCGCCCGCCTCGACCAGGCGGCGGAAGCGCGCCGAGCCCGTGACGTTCGTCCGCTCGCCGACCATCACGAAGTTCCCAGCGGCGCTGGAAGCGCCGCGGTCTGCCGGCCGGGCATCGACAGCTTGGCCGTCGATGCTTCCAGCCTCAGGCGGCCGGAGCTCGAACGGCTCGAGCCCGCTGAACCGGGTCGCCGCCCGCGGCTCGGGCAGCGCGCGAGGCGGCACGCCCTCGACCGCGGCCGCGATCGCGCGCACGTGCTCCGGCGTCGTGCCGCAGCAGCCGCCGACGATGTTCACGAGCCCGGCCCGGGCGAACTCGCCCAGCGCGCCGGCCGTGTCGTGCGGCTGCTCGTCGTACTCGCCGAGCGCGTTCGGAAGCCCCGCGTTCGGATAGCAGGACACCCACGTCGCCGCGGCCCGGGAGAGATCCTCCACGAACGGCCGCATCTCGGTCGCGCCCAGCGAGCAGTTGACGCCGACGACGAGCGGCCGCGCGTGCTCGACCGAGACCCAGAACGCCTCGACGGTCTGGCCCGAGAGGTTGCGCCCGCTGCGGTCGACGGCGGTGAAGGAGAGCCAGAGCGGCAACTCCGGCGCCTCGTCGACCGCGGCCGCGATCGCCGCCTTCGCGTTCAGGGTGTCGAAGACGGTCTCGACCAGGAGCAGGTCCACCCCGCCCTCGCGCAGCGCGCGGATCTGCTGCGCGTACGCCTCGGCCACCTCGTCGAAGGTCGCGGCGCGGTACGCGGGCTCGTCCACGCGCGGCGAGAGCGAGAGGCTGACGTTGAGCGGCCCGACCGCGCCGGCGACGAAGCGCGGCCGGGCCGGCGTCCGCGCCGTCCACTCGTCCGCCGCCCGGCGCGCCAGCCGCGCGCCGGCGAGGTTCATCTCGCCGACGGCGTCCTCGAGCCCGTAGTCGGCCTGGCCGATCGTCGTCGCGGTGAAGGTGTTCGTCGTCGCGACGTCCGCGCCGGCGGCGAAGTACTCGTCGTGGATGCGTGCGACGACCTCCGGCCGGGTCAGGTTCAGGAGGTCCGGGTCGCCGGCGACGTCGCGCGGATGGTCGCGGAAGCGCTCGCCTCGGTAGGCCTCCTCGCCGCGCACCTCGCGCTGGAGGAGCACGCCCCACGAGCCGTCGAGAACGGCGATCCGCTCGCGGAGAACGGCCCCGAGCCTCTCGCGCGTGTCCGGCATCCGCTCCCTCCCGTCGTCACACCGGGAGCGCCGGTCGCGCTTCCGGCTCTTTAGGCGTTTTTTAACCCGGTCGCCAAGCTGCCTGTCAAAGCTCTCCGGGTGACGGAAGGCTAGCAGCCACGGTGGCCGCAGCCGTTACGGTTCCCGGGCAACCCGATAGTCCGAGACCGAGGAACTCGCCCTGTGACCTTCGACTCTCCCCCGGCCCTGCGCGGCGCGCTGGGCTCAATCGCGCACGATCTCGCCTTCAGCTGGATCCCCGAGGCGCGCGCGCTGTTCGCCGACCTCGACCCGGAGCGCTTCGAGGCGCTCGACCACAACCCCACCGCGCTGCTCGCCGAGCTCCCGGACGAGGCGCTCGCCCGCGCCCTCACGCCGGAGTACTCGGAGCGGGTCGAACGGGTGCTCGCCGCGCTCGCGGCCGAGGAGACGCGCGAGACCTGGTGGGAGCGCCGCGGCGAGGACGATCGCTTCTGCGTCGCGTACTTCTCGTGCGAGTTCGGGATCGACGAGAGCCTGCCCATCTACTCCGGCGGGCTCGGCGTGCTCGCGGGCGACCACCTCAAGTCGGCGTCCGAGCTCGGGGTGCCGCTCGTCGGCGTCGGGCTCATGTACCGGCGCGGCTACTTCCGGCAGGCGCTCGACGCGCACGACCGGCAGGCGGAGCGCTACCCGGACAACGCCCCGGAGCGCCTCCCGCTCACGGGCGGAGGACGTCACGGTCGAGGTGGAGCTGCCGGACGCGCAGGGGGCCCCGACGGCCGTCCGCGCCCGCGTCTGGCGGGCGAAGGTCGGCCGCATCGCGCTCTACCTGCTCGACACCGACCTCGAGGAGAACCCCGAGTGGGCCCGCGCGATCACGGACGCGCTCTACAGCGGCGACCGCGAGCACCGGCTCCGGCAGGAGCTCGTGCTCGGCGTCGGCGGCGTCCGCGCGCTGCGCGCGCTCGGCGTCGAGCCGACCGTGTACCACCTGAACGAGGGCCATTCGGCGTTCCTCCAGCTCGAGCGGCTCCGGGGGCTCGTCGAGGAGGACGGGCTGCCGCGCGAGACCGCGCTCCGGCGCCTGCGCGCCTCCACGGTCTTCACCACGCACACGCCGGTGCCGGCCGGGAACGAGGTCTTCGACGCCGCGCTCGTCGAGCGGTACGCGGCGCCCCTCGCCGCGCGCGGGGGCTTCTCGTGGGACGAGCTCGCCGCGCTCGGGCGGCTCCGCGGCGACGAGGACCGCTTCGGGATGACGCCGTTCGCGCTGCGGACGTCGGCATACGCGAACGCCGTCTCGCAGCTGCACGGCGAGGTGTCGCGCGAGATGTGGCACAGCCTCTGGCCGGAGCGGGGCGCGGACGAGGCGCCGATCGGCTCGATCACGAACGGCGTCCACCCGCGCACGTGGCTCGGCGCCGGGCTCGCGGAGCTGCTCGGCAGCGAGGAGGACACGGGCGCACCCGACCTCGCGCGGGCGTACGAGCTCGAAGACGAGGAGCTCTGGGAGGCGCACCGGGAGGCCAAGCGGGAGCTGCTCCGCCAGGCCGCACGGCGCTTCGAGCGCCGCCACGGCGTCGACTGGGGCGCCCGCTTCGGCTTCGATCCCGAGGCGCTGACGATCGGCTTCGCGCGGCGCTTCGCGACGTACAAGCGCGCCGGGCTCCTCTTCGGCGACCCGGAGCGGCTCGGCCGCCTGCTCGCGGACGCGGAGCGGCCGGTGCAGATCCTCTTCGCCGGCAAGGCCCATCCCGCCGACGAGGGCGGCAAGGACCTGATCGCGCGCGTCGTCGAGTTCACGCGCGACGCGCGTTCCGCGGGGCGCATCGCCTTCCTCGAGGACTACGAGATGACGCTCGCCCGCCACCTCGTCCAGGGCGTCGACGTGTGGCTCAACAACCCGCGGCGGCCGCTCGAGGCCTCCGGCACGTCGGGGATGAAGTCGGCGCTGAACGGCGGCGTCAACTGCTCGATCCTCGACGGCTGGTGGGCCGAGGGCTACTCGCCGGAGGTCGGCTTCGCCGTCGGCGGCGACCGGATCGCGCCGAACGACGCGGAGCAGGACGCGGCGGACGCCGAGTCGCTCTTCGCCGTGCTCGAGCAGCAGGTGGTGCCGGCGTTCTACGAGCGGGACGAGCGAGGCCTGCCGGTGCGCTGGCTCGGGATGATGCGGAACGCGATCGCCCAGCTCGGCGGCCGCTTCAACACGAACCGGATGCTGATCGAGTACGTGGACGAGCTCTATCTCCCCGCCCACCGCGACCTGCTCGCGGCGCTGACGGCGGCGTAGGGCCGGCTCGCCCGCCGCGGGCTCAGCGGAGCTCGTGGTTGCGCCGCAGGTAGCGGTCGAACTGCGACACGGTGAAGGCGCCGCGGCCGTGGCCGGTCGTGTAGAGGAGCCCCTTGTCGATCAGCCGCGCCCGCGTCGGGCCGAGCTGCTCCGAGGTGCGCCCGAGCACCGCGGCGACGTCGCCGGCGGTCTGTTCGCCCGGCCCGAGCTCGGCCATCGCGCGCAGGTAGCGGAGCTCGAGCTCCGTGGTCCGCTCGGCGCGGACGCGGAAGAACGACTCGTCCAGCTTCGCCTCCACGGCGCGCTGCGCCTCTTCGGCCACCGCACGGCGGATCGGCTCTCCCTCGGGGGCGACGTCCCAGACGATCTTGCCGTACTCCTGGATGAAGTACGGATAGCCCTCGGTTTGCGGTGACCGAGCCCTCGCTCGAGACGGTGATCGACGCGCCCAGGAGGACGGTCTTGCCGACGCCGCGCAGGCCGGTGATCAACATCGACTGCTCGGCGTAGCCGCCAGCAGCCTTATCGGATAACAGTAAGTCCGGCTAGACTCGACAAGCAGGCGCGTTCTTATCCCGAAGCGATACGACGGGCCAAGCCCGAAAAGGCGCTATTCGGAGTGGCCGCTGACGCGGAGCTGGTTCTCCGCGTGGCGGACCCGCTGCTCGAGCTGCCAGCGGTCGGCGGCCGACTCGTCCCGCTCGACGTCCGTGTCGCGAGCTCGGCGCGGGCCTCGTCGAGCTGGCGCCGCGCCCGCTCCTCGTCGATCTCGTCCGCGGAGACGGCGTCGTCCACGAGCGCGATCGCCCGGTCCTCGAGCACCTGGAAGAAGCCCGGGCCGGTGGCGAACTCGCGGATGTCGCCGTCGGAGACGTGCACGCGGGTCGAGCCCGCCTTGAGCATCGCGACGAGCGGCGCGTGGCGCGCGAGCACGCCGATCTCGCCGGCGGCGCCGGGGACGATGACCATCTCGGCCTCGCCCTCGAACGCGGCCCCCTCGGGCGTGACGAGCGAGACGGAGAAGAGCGGATGGTCGGCCATCGCGCCTGCCTACGCGGTGGCGCCGGCGGTCTCGGCCTCTTCGGCCTGCTCGGCCGGCTCGGAGCCCTCGCTCGCCGCCGCGTCGTCCGGCTCCTCGCCGGCCATCGTGCGGGCGCGCTCGACCGCCTGCTCGATCACGCCGACCATGTAGAAGGCCTGCTCGGGCAGGTCGTCGTGCTTGCCGTCGAGGATCTCGGTGAAGCCGCGGATCGTGTCCTCGAGCTTCACGTACTCGCCCGGCGTGCCGGTGAACTGCTCGGCCACGAAGTTCGGCTGCGAGAGGTAGCGCTCGATCTTGCGGGCGCGCTGGACGACGAGCTTGTCCTCGTCGGAGAGCTCGTCGATGCCGAGGATGGCGATGATGTCCTGGAGGTCGCGGTAGCGCTGCAGCACCTCCTGGACGCGGGTCGCCGTGCGGTAGTGCTCCTCCGAGACGATGCCGGGCTGGAGCGCGCGCGAGGTCGAGTCGAGCGGGTCCACCGCCGGATAGATGCCCTTCTCGACGATCGCGCGCGAGAGCACGGTCGTCGAGTCGAGGTGCGCGAACGTGTTCGCGGGCGCCGGGTCGGTCAGGTCGTCCGCGGGCACGTAGATCGCCTGCACCGAGGTGACCGAGCCGGTGCGCGTCGAGGTGATCCGCTCCTGGAGCTGGCCCATCTCGGTCGCGAGCGTCGGCTGGTAGCCGACGGCGCTCGGCATGCGGCCGAGCAGCGCCGACACCTCCGAGCCCGCCTGCACGAAGCGGAAGATGTTGTCGATGAAGAGCAGGACGTCCTGGCCCTGGTCGCGGAAGTGCTCCGCCATCGTCAGGCCGGAGAGGCCGACGCGCAGGCGCGCGCCCGGCGGCTCGTTCATCTGGCCGTAGACCATCGCGACCTTGTCGATGACGCCCGACTCCTCCATCTCGAGCATCAGGTCGTTGCCCTCGCGGGTGCGCTCGCCGACGCCCGTGAACACGGAGACGCCGCCGTGCTGCAGCGCGACGTTGTGGATCAGCTCCTGGATCAGCACCGTCTTGCCCACGCCGGCGCCGCCGAAGAGGCCGATCTTGCCGCCGCGCACGTACGGGGCGATCAGGTCGATCACCTTGATGCCCGTCTCGAAGATCTCCACCTTCGGCGAGAGCTCGCCGAACGCCGGCGGGTCGCGGTGGATCGGGCGGCGCTCGCCCTTCGACGGCTCCTTGCCGTCCACGGGGTCGCCGATCACGTTCCAGATGCGACCGAGCGTCTCGTCGCCGACCGGCACGGAGATCGCCTCGCCCGTGTCCACGATCTCGGTGCCCCTGGCGAGGCCGTCCGTGGTGTCCATCGCGACCGCGCGCACGCGGTCGTCGCCGAGGTGCTGCTGCACCTCCGCGATCAGCTCGCGCGTGCCGCCGTCCGGCTCCGGAACCTGGACGCTGAGCGCGTGGTAGATCTCGGGCAGCTTGCCGGGGAACACGGCGTCGAGGACGACGCCTTTGATCTCGACGATCCTGCCGGTGTTGCCGTTCGTCGTCTGGTCGGCCATGAGTCTCCTGGAGCGGGGTCTGACACGGCGGCGCTCCTGCCGGGGCGCCTGCCGAAAGCGGGGCCAGTCTAACCGAAGGGTTGCGGCCGCCCCGCGGGGAAGCGACGCCCCTAGACGAGCACGACCTGGTGGCCGCGGGTACCGGCGAGCGCCGCCTCGTCGGCGAGCGCGAGCAGGCGCTGGTGGGCCGCGGCGGCGGACACCGCCGGGCTGTCGGGCCCGCGAGAGGTGAGGGAGCCGGCCAGGCTGCCGAGGCCGACCGCGAGCGCGACCGCGGCGGCGGCGGTGCCGGCGTGAAGCACCGTGGCCGCGCTGCGTCGGCGCGGCCGCGTCGGCCGCGAGGCGGGCCGCTCGAGCCACGCGTCGCGGAGCTCCTGCGCCAGCCCCTCCAGGTCGCGTGCGAAGGCGGCGCAGGCCGCGCAGCGCCCGACGTGCGCGCGTAGCAGCGCCTGCTCGACCTCCGACAGCTCCCCGTCGAGCCCGAGCGAGACCCGCGCGCGGGCACGCTCGCATTCGAGTGGGCGGACGGCTCCCATGTGGACTAGGACGCGTTGCGTCCTGTCCGGTTAGGAGAGCTGCGCTCTCCTAACCGCTGGAGCGGAGCTCCGG
The DNA here is from genome assembly GCA_963728095.1 of uncultured Thermoleophilia bacterium. Taxonomy (GTDB): domain Bacteria; phylum Actinomycetota; class Thermoleophilia; order Gaiellales; family Gaiellaceae; genus Palsa-739. Next base: position 500,312 of record CAVSIO010000002.1, read on the forward strand.
CCGGCCGAGAGCGCGGTCTCGTCCGGCCTCCGCGCGAAGGCGTTGCAGCGGCGCGTGCGAAGCAGCGACGCCCGGGTCGCGTCCGGTCGTGCGCCTCCGGCGCAGGAGCGGCCGCTGGGAAGGGCCTCCGCGTACGCCTCGCCTCCGGCTGCGTCGTACACTCCGGCCTTCGCAGGAGCCTTTGCCGGGCACCCGCCAGCCCTGCGGCTCCTTCGTCTCGGGGCGATATACGTCCGGCGCACGTGAGCGGCCGGTCCCGGCCGCAGGCCGCGACCGGCCGCTCTCGACCCTTGTGCGACGACCGAGTCGGCAGGGCGCCTTCCGCGCGCAGCGCGCGGGAGACCGCGCTCTCACGCGCGCGGAGCTCGTTCGAACAGCGAGCGAAGCGTCAGCTTCGCGAGCTACTGGGAGAGCGCGTCTGCGCCGGCCACGACCTCGAGGATCTCCTGCGTGATCTCCGCCTGCCGGGCGCGGTTCATCTGGAGCGTGTAGCGGTCGATCAGGTCGCCCGCGTTCTTCGACGCGTTGCGCATCGCCGTCATTGCGCGCCGCCTGGTCCGAGGCCGCCGACTCGAGCAGCGCCCGGTAGATCTCCGTCTCGAGATAGACGGGGAGCAGCCGCTCGAGGATCTGCTCCGGCTCGGGCTCGTAGATGAAGTCGCCGCTCATCGTCTGCGCTCGCCTCGGGCTCCTCCGTCCTCCCGGCGCGTGCAGCACGTCCTCGGGAACGGGAGCAGGACGTCCTGCACGGTCACGCGCTGGACCAGCGGAGAGACGAAGCGGTTGTAGACGAGGACGCGCGGTCGGTCTCGCTCGTTCATGTAGAGGTCGGCGAGCCGTGCGCGATGCCCTGTGCGTCGGCGTACGAGTCGGCTTGTCGGTGAAGCCCGTCCACGCCTGCACGAGCTCGTAGCGGCGGAAGGTGAGCGTCGAGCGGCCCTTGCGGCCGAGACGAGCCAGCGCACCTCCAGCCCGTCCCCGGAGAGGTCGCCGCTCGAGCGCGAACGCGCGCCGCAGGACCTGGCCGTTGAAGGCGCCGGCGAGGCCGCGGTCGCCGGTGAACGGGACGATGGCGACGCGCTGCGGCTCTCGCGGCGCTGGAGCAGCGGGATCGAGCGGAGGCTCGAAGCGGCGCGCGCCGTGCCGACCATGAGCTCCTGCATCCGGTCGGCGTACGGCCGCATCGCCTCGATGCGCTTCTGCGCGCGCCGCAGTTTCGCCGCCGCCACGAGCTCCATGGCGCGCGTGATCTTCGCCGTGTTGCGGACGGAGCGGATTCGCCGCCGGATGTCTTGGACAGAGGCCATCTGACCCGGATCAGGTGACCCCGGACTCCTCCTCGACGTTGAAGCCGTTTTGAACTTCTCGATCTCCGACGTAGCCGGTCGGCGAGGTCGTCGGGGAGGTCCTTCCCCTCGCGGATCTCCTGCAGGACGGAGCCCTCGGCGCGCAGGTGCTCGCGCAGCTCCTCCTGGAACCGCTGCACCTGGGCCGTCGGCACGTCGTCGAGGAAGCCCTCCGCGCCGGCGAAGATCGCCACCACCTGCTCCTCCATCGGCCACGGCTGGTACTGCGGCTGGTTGAGCGTCGCGACCATCTTCTCGCCCCGGTTCAGCGTCGGCTGCGTGGCAGGGTCGAGGTCGGAGCCGAACTGCGAGAACGCCTCCAGCTCGCGGTACTGCGACAGGTCGAGGCGCAGGCGGCCGGCGACCTTCTTCATCGCCTTCGTCTGCGCGTTGCCGCCGACGCGGGAGACCGAGATGCCGACGTTGATCGCCGGGCCGGACGCCCGAGTAGAAGAGGTCGGACTCCAGGAAGATCTGCCCGTCGGTGATCGAGATGACGTTCGTCGGGATGTAGGCCGACACGTCGCCGGCCTGCGTCTCGATGATCGGGCATGGCCGTCAGCGAGCCGCCGCCCAGCTCGTCCGAAAGCTTGCAGGAGCGCTCGAGCAGGCGCGAGTGGAGGTAGAAGACGTCGCCCGGGAACGCCTCGCGGCCCGGCGGGCGGCGCAGGAGCAGCGAGAGCTGCCGGTACGCGTCCGCGTGCTTGGACAGGTCGTCGTAGAAGCAGGCGCGTGCTTGCCGTCGAACAGGAAGTACTCGCCCATCGCGCAGCCGGCGTACGGCGCCATCCACTTGATCGGCGCCGCCTCGCTGCGCCGGCGCGGAGACGATCGATCGTGTACTCCATCGCGCCCCGTCCCGCAGCCGCTCGTAGATGCGCCACCGTCGAGGCCTTCTGGCCGATCGCGACGTAGATGCAGATCGACGTCGCTGTCCCGCTGGTTGAGGATCGTGTCGATCAGGATCGCCGTCTTGCCGGTTGAGCGGTCGCCGATGATCAGCTCGCGCTGGCCGCGGCCGACGTTCGTCATCGAGTCGATCGCCTTGATGCCGGTCTGGAGCGGCTCCTTCACCGGCTGGCGCGCGATCACCCCCGGCGCCTTGAACTCGAGCGGGCGGGTCTCGGATGCCTCGATCGGGCCCTTGCCGTCGAGCGGGTTGCCGAGCGGGTCGACGACGCGGCCGAGCAGGGCCTCGCCGACGGGGACGCTCGCGACCTTGCCGGTGCGGCGCACCGGCTCGCCTTCGCTGACGAGCTCCCACTCGCCGAAGAGCGCGGCTCCGACGTCGTCCTCCTCGAGGTTGAACGCGAGTGCCGACGACGCCGTGCTCGAGCTCGAGCATCTCCATGGCGATGGCGTTCTCGAGCCCGTAGATGCGGGCGATGCCGTCCCCGATCTGCAGGACGCTGCCGACCTCCGCGAGGTCGGTCTCGACGTCGTATTGCTCGATCCTCTGGCGCAGGATCGACGTGATCTCTTCCGGGCGCAGCTTCAAGGCGTCTCCTTAGCTCCTCACGAGTTCGTGTCTGGAGTCGTTCAAGTCTTCCGCGGACGCTCGCGTCCACGCGGTACGAGCCCGCCTGGAGGACGATGCCGCCCACGATCGCCGGATCGACGCGGCGCGTGGCGTCCACCTTGCGGCCGGCGGCGTCCTCGATCTGCGCGAGGATCGCGTCCGCCTCGGCGTCGGACAGCTCGCGCGCGGTGGTCAGCTCCACGGAGAGCCGCCGGTCCTTCCGCGCCATCAGCCGCTCGAATTCGCGCGCGATCTCGTCGATCTCGCCGGCGCGGCCCTTCTCCGCGACGAGGTGGAGGAAGTTGGCGAAGAGCGGCTCCTCCTCGCCGACGAGGTCGCCGAGGATCTGGCCCTTCGCGACCGACTCGATCTGAGGGTTGCGCAGGACGGAGCGCAGCTCGGCGCTCTCCTCGACCGCCGTCGCGAAGTCGGCGAGCGCCTCGTGGACCTCGCCGAGCCGGCCGGCGTCGTCCGCGGCGCCGAACAGCGCCTCGGCGTAGATGCGGTGCGCGACCGCCAAGGGTTAGCGCTCCTCCAGCCGGGAGAAGTCGAGGCCGCCGATGGCCTCCTCGATCAGCGCCCGGTCGCGCTCCGAGTCGAGCGTCCTGCCCACGACGCGGGACGCCGCCTCGACGGTCAGCTCGGCGACCTCCGTGCGGATCTGCTCGAGCGCGAGCGCGGTCGCCGCCTCGATCTCCTTCCGCGTCTCCTCGAGCCGGCGCTGCCGCTCGGCCTCGGTCTCCTCGCGCATCCGCCGCTCCATCGCCTCGCGGGTGTGGCGGGCCTCGGCGAGGATCTCCTCCGCCTCGCCGCGCGCCTGGCCGATCAGCTGCCGGTGCTCGTCGAGGAGCTTGCGCGCCTCGTCGCGGGCCTCGTCGGCCGCCGCGAGCGCGCCCCGGATGGCCTCGCGGCGCTCGTCGATCATCTTCTGGATCGGGCCGAACGCGAAGCGCTTGAGGACCCAGAGGGTGATCAGGAAGCAGACGATCGTCCAGATCATCAGCCCCGGCGTGACCGAGATGAGCGGATTCGCAGCGAGCATCAGCCGTGCTCCCTCTAGACCAGGACGTACGCGAGGATGGAGCCGAGCAGGCCGTAGAAGACGACGGCCTCGGTCAGCGCGAAGCCGAGCCACTGGATCCCCTGAAGCTCGCCGCGCAGCTCCGGCTGGCGGGCGACCGACTGGATCATCGAGGCGAAGATGGTGCCGATGCCGACGCCGGCGCCGAGCGCGCCGAGGCCGACGCCGAGCGCGAGGCCGATCGCCTTCCCGGCCTTGGTCACGTCGCCCGTGGTGGCGGCGAGAAGCGAGTGCATACCGTGTTCCTCCTAGTGTTCCGGCTCGATCGCCGAGCCAATGTAGATGGCGGACAGTGCAGCGAAGATGAAGGCCTGGATCGTGACGACGATCCCCACCTCGAAGATGTAGAAGAGCGCGCCGACCGGGATCACGAGAACGGCCAGGAACAGGTGCTGCAGGATGAACAGCAGCCCGATGAAGGTCAGGATCAGGATGTGGCCCGCGAGCATGTTCGCAAAGAGCCTGACGCTGAGGGAGATCAGCCGCATGAACTGGCCCAGGATCTCCAGCGGCACGATCAACGCGAGCAGCGGCTTCGGCGCCTCGGGGACCCAGCTCTTGAAGTAGCGCACCGGCCCGTTCCAGCGGATCCCCTCGACGTGGGTGAACACGAAGGTCAGGAGCGCGAGCGCGAGCGTGACCGAGAGCGACGAGGTCGCCGCGTAGATCCCCCAGGTGGGCACGCCGTGCCATGTCTCGCCGGTGAGCGGCAGCGGCAGGAAGCTGATCAGGTTCAGGATCCAGATGAACAGCATCAGCGTGGCGACGTACGGGAACCAGAGGCCGATCGCCTTCGACGGCAGCCCCTGCTCCGCCACCTGCGTCTGCGCGATCTCGTACAGCGCCTCGCCGATCGTCTGCCGGCGCCCCGGCAGGCGCGCGAGCTTGCTCCGCATCGTGAAGACGCCGAGCAGGATCGTCAGCACCGCGCCGAGGATCAGATAGGCGACGGCCTTGGTGATCGAGAGGTTCAGCGCACCGAGGTGGATCGGGATCCACTCGTGCTGCTCGAACTCGGTGGTCGGGTCGAACTCGCCGCGCGCGAGCGCCGCGGGCGGCGCCGCGAGCGCGAGAGCCGCGACGAGGAGCAGGCGCCGAAGCCTCATCGCTGCGTGGCCCCGAAGTAGAGAACGAGCGAGAAGCCGAGCTCGAAGGTGTAGGCGAGCGCGTAGGTCACCGCGGCCGCGAGCGCGAGGTGCGGGCTCGCGGCGAGCGTGGCGAGCAGCACCGCGAGCAGCCCGAGCGACTTGAAGAGGAGACCGAACGCCTGCATGCCGGCGGCGAGCGTACCCGTCCGGCCGCGAGCCCGCGCCAGGAAGACGTCGAGCGCGTGCACGGCGACCCAGAGGACTGCCGCGAGCCCCCAGCCCGCCAGGCTCCAGCCGGCGACGAGGAAGACCGGCAGTGCGAGCGCGAGGACGATCGCGCTCCCCGTTACCGGCAGCAGGTGCCCCGGCTCCGGCCGGGGCGTCGAGAAGAGCGCGCCAGGCATCAGAACGCCCCGCGGTAGCGCCGGTAGACGGCGAAGATGCCGCCGAGGATCCCGACGACGGCGCCGCCCAGCGCGCCGATCGCCGGCGCACCGGCCGCCCAGCCGACGAGCAGGCCGGCCCCGATCCCCGCGACGAGCACCGCGAGGAGGATCCCGCCGGCCCCGGCGGGGTTGAGCGACGACGAAGAGGCTGCCTGCATCAGCGGGGCGAGAATACCAGAGGGCAGGACCGAGCTTGTAACAGCATGCGCATGCGTCGTAGAGCCGAAAGTCGCGAACTTCGTGCGGCGCCCGGGAGGGTCGGGACGGCCCCGTCCAGCTACGCGCTCTTGCGCAGGGGGTCGCCCTCGGCGCGGCGGCGGGAGATGCGGTTCCCGGTCTTCACGAGCTCCAGCACGTAGACGACGTAGACGGAGAAGGCGACCGCGACGACGCCGATCCCGGCCGCGAGCAGCGTCGGCCAGAGGTGCCAGACGCCGTGCGCGCGGAAGGGGACGAAGCGGGTGGCGAGGGCGGCGGCGGCGAGCGACAGGCACCAGCCCCAGATCGTCAGCGCCGCGCGCGGCTGCGAGAACCCGCGCCGCAGGAAGCGGTGGTGCAGGTGCGACTGGTCTCCGACGAACACGCGCTCGCCGTGCTTCAGGCGCCGCGCGACGACGAACGTCGTGTCCACGATCGGCACGGCCAGGACGAGCAGCGGGAAGAGCAGGGCGACGGTCGCCGCGGTCTTCAGCAGGCCCTGGACGGCGACGGCGCCGAGCACGTAGCCGAGCAGCAGCGCCCCCGAGTCGCCCATGAAGATCCGCGCCGGGTAGAAGTTGTGCCGCAGGAAGCCGATCGAGGCGCCGGCCACGATCGCGGAGAGGATCGCCGCGTCCGGCTTCCCGAGCGAGAGCGCGATCACGGCGAAGGTCAGCCCGGCGATCGCGGCGATGCCGGCGGCGAGCCCGTCGAGCCCGTCGAGGAAGTTGACCATGTTCATGATCGCGACGATCCAGAGCACGGTCAGCGGGATGCCGGCCCACGCCGGCAGGCCGTGGATGCCGAGGAAGGGGAACGTGAAGCGGTTGACCCAGACGCCGAACGCGGTCGGCACCGCCGCGGCCGCGACCTGCCCGGCGAGCTTCTCGAACCAGCGCAGCCCGCGAAAGTCGTCCACCGCGCCGACGGTGACCGCGATCGCCGCCCCGAGCAGCAGGCCGCGGTTCTCGCGCCCGACGTTCAGGAACGCGAGCGACGGGACGAAGATGCCGAGGAAGAGCGCGAGCCCGCCGAGCCGCGGCACCGGCCGCCGGTTCAGGCGCCGCCCGCCGGGCGCGTCGACGACCCCGAGCAGCCGCGCCATCCCGCCGACCGCGGGGGTCAGCAGCATCACGACGACGAAGGCGATCAGCCCGCCCCAGACGACCTCGAGGTTGTCCCGGAGGACGTGGAGGACGTCGTGGTGGGCGCCCCCGGAGTCGTGCAGGAACGCCGCGACCGTCATGGCTCCAGGTTACTTCGTGTCGCGGAGGCGGTCGCCTGCGTCTCATGCGCGTACGCTCGCCGGAGCGCGAAAAGCATGCGAGCCTACGGGGGCCCAGAGCATCACGGTCGGCTTCGCGGGCTGGGCCGCAGCCGATGTTCCGGCTAGGTTCTAGCCATCGCCGAATCGGCCCGACCGGATCTAGAGGCGCTTGATGCAGCGCTCCGTGAGCGGTGGACCGACGAAGAACCGAATCTACGCGCAATGGAAACCGCCGGACTCGCCAAGGGCGAAAGCGACAATGTCAGAGTTCTGCGTCGGATGATTGAGAAGGGGATTGCCTCGACCGTTCTGAAGGTGAGCGGTCAAACCGAAGCCGACCGACTCCAGCTTGCCGAGGAGTTCACCCGGTTCGGGTCAAAGGCAATCCTTCTGACGGGGAGCCAGCGTGGTGGCGACTTCCTCATGAACCAACTCTTCGGCCAATGGGCAGAGCGGACGGTTGTCTCGATGGACATCGAAGGGCTCGTGCTTCGTCCGTTCGGACCATCATCGGCCGCCATGCCCGGGCAACAGGATCATCGCGAACTGGTGATGACCTATCGGCAGATCCAGCTCCTTGAAGGGAAGCGCCCTGATCTGATCGCATTCGACGCAGACGTCTGGTCGTCGCTCTCAGCGGAGGCAATCTCGCGCGTCGAACAGTGGCCGGACCGGCTTCTCCAGCCTCCCGACCGCGACATCCTCCGGCAGGCGCGGTTTGGCGCTGAGGTCAAGATCAGCAAGTGGCACTACGGCAGGCGCCGCGCGGCCGGCCTTGGCCCCCTCTCCGTCACCATCAAGGACGAAGAGCGCGCGGACATCTCGAACTGGGAGCGAAGAACACAACTGCCGGTTCTCTTCTTCCAGGCGCTCCTTGACGAGGTGTACTGCATGAGCTTCGCCCGGATGGAGTCGTCTATCAAGCAGGGGTACCTGTACGAGCCTGGCGACGTGATTAGCGGGACCGAGCAAGGGGCGGGAGGGAAGTCGTGGCACCGCATCCACGTTGATGGTCCTCCGCATCTTCTTGGCTCAGCGGAGTTTCCTGAACACTCGGCTGGCGAGGTCCCAGGTATTGGAGAGCGGTGCGGTCGTCGCATTCGTCAGCTTCGACCCTGCATTCGGGACGTGCTCGAAGCCAGATGTCGTATACGACGAACTCGCTTTCGGGGAAGCTCGCCTAGCTGGCGCGTGAGAGCCGCTCGGGATCATCCGATCCGAGACCCTTGATTTCGTGGAGGCGCACGCCCTGCCTGGCTAAGAGCTTCGCCTGCTCTCGACTCGCGCCGTTTCGGGCGTGCTCGCGCCTTGTGTACTCGATCGCCTTCGCGAATCGCTCAGGGAGTGGCGCTGAGGCTGCTCGCCGCCGTCGCTGGCACCGGAGCGCGTCGGCCAGGCTGCGGCCAATTGCCTCACCGAAGACAGCGGGCACAGCGTTCCCGATCTGCCGGAAGCGGCTTGCCTTCTTGCCGACGAATACCCACTCCTCAGGAAACCCCTGAAGAGCGGCGCACTCGCGCCAGGTAAGTCTTCGGAGGTTCCCGTCCGGCTCGCGAACCCAATCCTGCGCGGTCGCCGCAGTCACTGTCCGAGCTGGTCGCGACGGGTCGGCAATCCACGTCCCCTGTTTGTACCCCCAGTGGCCGCCCGGGCGAGTCGTCTCGCGGGCACCGTGGCTCTTCAGCCCGGAACCCAGCGGGACGTCCGCCAGTTTGGCTGCGAGAGCGGTCGACGGCCGCTCAATCTCGAACGCGGTGGGACTTCCACGGCCCCCAAGGAACTCACCGAGCGTCGCCCATGGCTGCATCCCACCGAAGAGGGTTGCCCCTCCGTCCTCGGAATGGGTGGGTACCGGGAACTCGGGCAATGGCTCGAGACGTGAAGCCACCATGAAGCACCGCACGCGCCTTTGTGGGGAGCCGTAGTCAGCCGCGTTGAGGAGCGCAAACCGTGCTCCGTAGCCGAGAGACTCGAAAGCCTCTTTGACCAGGATCAGGGCCTCGCCCGGCTGGCCCGAAGGCCCGCGAGCCGTGACCAAGCCGCTGACGTTCTCGAACAGGATCAGATGGGGGCGCAGCCCCCGTGCCAGCCTGACAAAGTGGTAGAAGAGCTGCCCGCGAGGGTCGTCCAAGGAGAGCATCTTCCCTGCGCTGGAAAACGGCTGGCAGGGAGGCCCCCCAGCCAAGACGGCCGGTCGCCAACCTCGCTGAGCGTCCTCGGGGACGAGGTCGGAAGGCTGAAGGTCCTCTACTGCCGCTTCGATGATGCGCGTCCCGTCGAGATAGGGCCGGTCGCCGGCGTTCGGGATCGCAATCCGCGCCTTCTGACTCGCCCGCAAGGAGGCCACGCAGTCGCGGTCGAAATCGGTGGCCACAACAACCTTGAACCCGGCCCGTTCGAGGCCAACGTCGAGGCCTCCTGCGCCTGAGAAGAGCGAAACCACGGCGGGCAGACCGACAGCGTCCATGAATCGAGACTATCGTGAGCGGAGGATGGTGACGGGAAGTAGTTTGACGGGTCCTCAGGGGATCCCGCGACCGAAGCGCTATCGGCATCCGCCCGCTAGTTCTCCCACGGTCGAGCGACGAATGAAGGCCCAACGGCGAGAAGGGACCGGGTGTGAGTTGGCCGTCCGTTCCGCGGTGCATCGCATGGGCTTCCGCTTCCGCGTCCACGTCCGTCCTCTTCCAGCTCTTCGGAGACAAGCCGACCTCGTGTTCGCCTCCGCCAGGATCGCCGTCTTCGTGGACGGGTGCTTCTGGCATGGCTGCCCAACGCATGGGACCACGCCAAAGCAGAACGCGGATTGGTGGGACGCGAAGCTAAAGCGAAATCAGGAGCGCGACCGCGAGACCGATGAACTACTGCGAGCCCGCGGTTGGCTTCCTATCAGGGTGTGGGAACATGAGGACCCTCTGGCGGCGGCCGACCGCATCGCAGCGATGGTGAGGCTGGGCGCCTCGATGTCAGCAGTCGTGTCAGCAACGGCCTCGAAACCAGTCGAGCTACCGAGAACGCGGCCCTAACGCGATGGCTTGAACAAGCCAAGCGACCACTAGAGGATCACCAATCCATAGGCGCTGCGTGCGTTGTCGGCTGTTCGCCCCCGCGACCTCACTTCGTCCCGTACAAGCGGTCTCCCGCGTCCCCGAGGCCGGGGACGATGAAGCCGCGCTCGTCCAGGCCGCGGTCCACGGCGGCGCAGACGACGTGCACGTCCGGATGCCGCTCGTGCACCTCCTCGATCCCGGGCGGCGCCGCGACGATGCAGACGAGCGTCACCGCGTGCGCGCCGGCCTCCTTCACGACCTCGATCGCGGCGCAGCTCGAGTGGCCGGTCGCCAGCATCGGGTCGAGGATGATCACGGCGCGGTCCTCGAGGTCGACGGGCAGCTTCGAGTAGTACTGCACCGGCTCGAGCGTCGCCTCGTCGCGGTACATGCCGATGAAGCCGACGCGCGCGCTGGAGACGAGCGAGAGGACGCCGTCGAGCATGCCGACCCCGGCGCGAAGCACCGGGCAGACGGCGACCTTCTTGCCGTGGATCCGCTGCGCCGTCATCGGCTCGAGCGGCGTCTCGATCTCCCAGGCCTCGGTCTCCATGTCCTTCGTCGCCTCGTAGGTCAGCAGGAGCGTGATCTCGTTGGCGAGCTTGCGGAAGTGGACGGTCGGCGTGTCCTTGTCGCGCAGGTAACCGAGCTTGTGCTGGACGAGCGGGTGCTCGACCACGGTGAGCCGCCGCGCTCCGGCGGCGCCGGTCACGCGTACCTCGCGTACCCGCCGAACCCGGCGTAGAGCGGCCGCTTCGCGCAGAGGGCGTCCACGCGCCCGCGCAGCGCGTCCAGGTCGGGCCCCTCGCCGAGCGCCGCGGCGATGATCCGGCCGACCTCGCGGAAGTCCTCCTCGTCGAAGCCGCGCATCGTCATCGCCGGGGTGCCGATGCGGACCCCCGAGGCGACCGTCGGCGGCCGCTCGTCGAAGGGGATCGTGTTGCGGTTCACCGTGATCCGGATCTCGTGGAGGCGGTCCTCGGCGTCGCGGCCCGTCCACTCCGAGTCCCGCAGGTCGAGCAGCATCAGGTGCGTGTCGGTGCCGCCGGTGAGGATGGCGATGCCGTGCTCCTGGAGCGTCTCCGCGAGCGCATCGGCGTTGCGGCGGATCTGCGCCTGGTACTCCCGGAACGCGTCCGTGCCGGCGATCCTGAAGCACGTCGCCTTGGCCGCGATCGTGTGCTCGAGCGGCCCGCCCTGCATCCCCGGGAAGACGGCGCGGTCGACCGCCTGCGCGTGCTCCTCGCGGCAGAGGATGAAGCCGGCGCGCGGTCCGGCGAGCGTCTTGTGGGTCGTCGAGGTGACGAAGTCGCAGTGCTCGACCGGGTTCGGCTGGAGGCCGGCGGCGACGAGGCCCGCGAAGTGCGCCATGTCGCAGAGCAGCAGCGCCCCCACCTCGTCGGCGATCGCGCGGAACCGGTCCGTCTCCACCGTGCGCGGGTAGGCCGAGCCGCCGCAGACGATCAGCTTCGGCCGCACCTCCTTCGCCTGCGCGAGCACCTCGTCGTAGTCGACGGTCATCGTCTCGCGGGAGACGCCGTAGCCGGCGATCGTGTACAGGCGCCCGCTGAAGTTGACCTTCGACCCGTGGGTCAGGTGGCCGCCGTGGTCGAGCCGCAGGCCCATGATCGTGTCGCCAGGGTCGAGGACGGCCATGTAGACCGCCATGTTCGTCTGGGCCCCCGCGTGCGGCTGCACGTTCGCATGCTCGGCGCCGAAGAGCGCCTTCGCGCGGTCGATCGCGAGCTGCTCGATCTCGTCCACGACCTCGCAGCCGCCGTAGTAGCGCTTGCCGGGGTAGCCCTCGGCGTACTTGTTGGTGGGGACGGACCCGACGGCCTCGAGCACCGACGGCCAGGTGAAGTTCTCCGAGGCGATCAGCTCGATCTGGCCGCGCTGGCGCTCCAGCTCGGCGCCGAGCAGCCCGGCGATCTCCGGGTCGACGTCGGCGAGGCCGGCGGTCGTGAGCTGCTGGAAGGTCTCCTGCGCGACGGACACGGCTCTACTCCTCTTTCCGGGGCTCAGGCCCGGATGCTACGCCAGCGCTGCGACGGCGCGCGCGATCGCCTCCTCGGCCGGGGCGGAGCCCTCGCGGACGACCCTCGGCTCGGGGCCCGTGAAGTCGATCACCGTCGAGGGGGTGCCGGGCACCTCGCCGCCGTCCACGACTGCGCCCGCCTTGGCGCGGATCTCCTCGGGCACGTCCTCGAGCCGGCGCGGGTCGGGGCCGCCCGGGAGGTTCGCGCTCGTGGCCACGACGGCGCCGACCTCGGCCACGATGCTCGCGGTCGGCTCGGGCAGCTCGGGCACGCGCACGCCGATCGCGTCCTGGTTGGCGCCGGTGAGCCAGCGGAAGCGGCGCGCGGGATTCGGAAGGATCAGCGTGTACGGGCCGGGCAGGAGCTCGCGGGCGATCACGCCCGCGCGGCCGCGCAGCTCCGGGAGACACTCGAGCAGCATGTCGAGGTCGGCGGCGACGAGCGCCGTCGGCTGGAGCGGGTCGCGCCCCTTGAGCCGGTAGAGCCGCGCGGTCGGCTCGGACCGGAACGAGGTCACGCACATCCCGTAGACCGTGTCCGTGGGCAGGACGGCCACGCGCCCGGCGCGCAGCACGTCGAGGCCCGCTGAACGATGCTCTCGCTCACGCTCCCCCCTCCACGACTCGCTCCCGCCCCGCGAGATCGCACGTGATCCTAACGTCCCGGAAACCCGCCGCCGAGAGCGCTTCCGCGACCGCCTGCGCCTCGCCGTCGCCGACCTCGAGCACGAGGAAGCGCGTCCGCGCGGCGGCGGCGATCAGCTCGTGGAAGCCGGTGCCGAGGAGCGCCGTCTCGGGCTCGTGGCGGAGCTCCGGCTGGAGCCCCTCGAGGGTCGTGACGTACGGGGGGTTCGAGGCGACGAGGTCCCAGCCCTCGGCGGCGGCCTCGATTCCGCCGGGGCGCAACTCGACGTCCAGTCCGAGCCGGCCGGCGTTCTCGCGCGCGAGCTCGAGGGCGGCCGGCGAGACGTCCACGCCGGTCACCCGGGCGTCGGGGCGCTCGTCCTTCAGAGCGAGCGCGATCGCGCCGGAGCCGACGCCGATGTCGAGGACGCGCGGCCTCTCCGTGCCCTCGAGCAGCGCGAGCGCGCGCTCGACGAGCGTCTCCGTCTCGGGGCGCGGGACGAGCGCGCGGGCGTCGGTCTTCAGGGTCAGGCGCCGGAAGCCCCACTCGCCGAGGACGTACGCGAGCGGCTCGCGCGCCTCGCGGCGGGCGAGCAGCGGCTCGAGCCCGTCCACGTCGCGGTCGAGGTCGGCGTGGATCCCGGAGCGGGTCGTGCCGAGCAGGTGCGCGACGAGTAGCTCGGCGTCGACGCGCGGCGTCTCGACCCCCGCCGCGGCCAGCCGCCGCTCGGCCTCGGCGAGCGCGTCGCGAACGGTCAACCGGAGAGCGCGAGGCGCCGGTCCTCGGCGGTCAGCGCCTCCGTGAACTCGTCCAGCTCGCCCTGGAGGATCCGGTCGAGCTGGTGCACGGTCAGCTTGATCCGGTGGTCGGTGAGCCGGTTCTCGGGGAAGTTGTAGGTGCGGATCTTCTCAGCGCGCTCGCCGCCGCCGATCTGCGAGCGGCGCGTCGCGTCGAGCTCGGCGCGCTGGCGCTCGCGCTCGCGCTCGTACAGGCGCGCGCGCAGGACGCGCATCGCCTTCTCCTTGTTCTGGAGCTGGGACTTCTCGTCCTGCATCGACACGACGACGCCGGTCGGCAGGTGCGTGATCCGCACGGCGGAGTCGGTCGTGTTCACGGACTGGCCGCCGGGGCCGGTCGAGCGATAGACGTCGATCTTCAGGTCGTTCGGGTCGATCGTCACCTCGACCTCCTCGGCCTCCGGCATCACGGCCACGGTCGCGGTCGAGGTGTGGATCCGCCCCTGGCTCTCCGTCTCCGGGACGCGCTGCACGCGGTGGGTGCCGCCCTCCCACTTGAAGACCGCGTAGGCGCCGTCGCCCTTCACGGCGAAGGTGACCTCCTTGTAGCCGCCGCCGTCGCTCGAGCTCGCCGCGAGCTCCTCGACCTTGAAGCCGCGACGCTCGGCGTAGCGGGCGAGCATCCGGTAGAGGTCGCCGGCCCAGAGCGCGGCCTCGTCGCCGCCGACGCCCTGGCGGACCTCGAGGATCACGTCCTTGCGGTCGGCAGGGTCGCTCGTGACCATCGCGGCGCGGAGCTCCTCCTCGATCGCCGCCAGCCGCCCCTCCAGCTCCGGGACGAGCTCGAGCAGGTCGGCGTCGTTCACCGCGGCGGTGAGGTCGTCCCGCGCCGATCGCCACTCCTGGGCGAGCTTGTACGGGCCCTCGAGCTCCTTCAGACGCCGCCCGACGTCGGCCGCCTCGTGGTGGTCGTCGTAGACGGACGGGTCGGACATGCGCGCCTGCACCTCCAGGTACGAGCGCTCGAGCTCGTCGATCAGGCTGTCGAAGGTCGAGGTCATCGGGGTACAGGGTACTCGCTTGCCCAGGTCGCTTTACTTTGTATAGCATGGGCCGTCGGACGACGAGAGAAAGGGTGACGGCATGACGGTGGTGGACGAGCTCCGGAGCGCGAACGAGGCGTACGCGGCGACATTCGAGAAAGGCGGCCTCCCCGTGCCGCCGGGCCGGCGGCTGGCGGTCGTGACGTGCATGGACGCGCGCCTCGACCCGGCGCGGTTCCTCGGGCTCGAGGAGGGCGACGCGCACGTGATCCGGAACGCCGGCGGCCTCGTCAACGACGAGACGATCCGCTCGCTCGTGATCTCCCATCACCTGCTCGGCACGGAGCAGGCGGTGGTGATCGGGCACCGCGACTGCGGGATGCTGACGTTCACGAACGCCGACCTGCACGCGAAGCTCGGCCCGGAGTCCGAGTCGGTGGACTTCCAGCCGTTCCCGGACGTCGCTGCGCGCGTCCGGCAGAGCGTCGAGACGATCCGGAGCTCCCCGCTGCTGCCGGACTCGTTCGACGCGACGGGCTTCGTCTACGACGTGGCGACGGGCCGGATCGAGGAGGTCTAGCCGCTATCCGGCCAGCTTCGCGTCGAGCGTGATCTCGGGCACGCTCGCGAGCGCCTTGGAGACGGGGCAGTTCTCCTTCGCGGTCTCGGCGGCCTGCGCGAACGCGTCGGCGTCGAGGCCGGGGACGCGGCCCTCGACGGTGAGCGCGATCCGCGTGATCCCCTCGCCCGGCTGGAAGGTGACGGTGGCGGAGGTGTCGAGCTGCTCGGGCGCGTTGCCGCCCTGCGCGAGCGCGTGCGAGAGCGCCATCGAGAAGCAGGCGGCGTGCGCGGCGGCGATCAGCTCCTCGGGGCTCGTCGCGCCCGGGCCGTCCTCGGCCCGGTTGGGCCAGCTCACCGGCTGCTCGCCGATCGCCCCGCTCGTCGTGGAGCGGATCGTGCCGGAGCCCTCCATCAGGCTCCCGTTCCAGGTCACCTCGGCGCGGCGGTCGGTCGCCATCGTTCCCCCTCAAGAGTCGGTGTCGCGGTCGCCGAAGAGCCTACGTGCCGCGCGGAGGGCTACGCCATCACTTCGACGCGCTGCGCCTCGGGGGTGCCCTCGCCCTCGAGGGAGAGCACCTCGCGCAGGGCGCGGATCGACACCTCGAGCTGGTCGAGGGTCGGCTCGCGCGTCGTCAGGCGCTGGAGCCAGAGGCCCGGCGCGAGCAGCGTCATCAGCACCCGGTTGCCCTGGTGCTTGCCCGCGAAGCGGATCAGCTCGTACGCGAGCCCCGCGATCACCGGCAGCAGCAGCACGCGCGTCGCGACCAGCCAGTACCAGGCCGGCCGCCCGAAGAACGCGAATACGAAGACCGCGATCACCATCACCCAGAGCAGGAACGCCGTCCCGCAGCGCGGGTGGATCAGCGAGTAGCGCTGCACGACCTCCGGCTCGAGCGGATCGCCGGCCTCGTAGGCGTTGATCGCCTTGTGCTCGGCGGCGTGGTACTGGAAGACCCGCTTCAGGTCGGGCAGGAGCGAGATCAGAGCCAGATAGGCGACGAACATCGAGACGCGGATCAGCCCCTCGACGATCACGAACCAGCCGGTGCTCCTGATCGGCAGCCAGTGGGTGATCAGCGCCGGCGTGACCTTGAACAGGATCACGGCGAAGCCGATCGCGACGGCGAACGCGAAGATCAGCGCGCCGCGCGAGAGCTCGGTCTCCACCTCCGTGCCGCCCTCACCGTCCTCGCGCTCCTCCTGCGCCGCGTAGTTCGCGGAGATCGCGAGCGCGCGGAAGCCGATCGCGAGCGACTCGCCGAGCGCCATCACGCCGCGGACGACCGGCAGCCGGAACACGAGGTGGCGCGCCATCGCGGAGTGGATCGGGCGCGCGACGTGCTCGATCGAGCCGGACGGCGTCCTGACGGCGACGGCCCAGTTCCCCGGGCCGCGCATCATGACGCCCTCGAGGACCGCCTGTCCGCCAACGTTCGCCATGGAGATCGGGGCGCGGCTAGGAGCCGCGCTTGGCGCGCTCGGCCCGCTCGAGCCGGCGCTGGAAGCGCTCCACCCGGCCGCCCGTGTCCATGAGCTTCTGCTTCCCGGTGTAGAAGGGATGGCACTGCGAGCAGATCTCGACGTGCAGGTCGGGCCTCGTCGAGCGCGTCTGGAACGTGTTCCCGCAGGCGCATGTCACGGTCGCGAGGACGTACTCGGGATGGATGTCGGTCTTCATCGCCCGGCCAGGATAGCAGCGGCCTCCATGGGCCCAACGTTGCCGCCCGAGACCACCGCGACCACCGACTGGCCCGGCTCGACGGCGACCTTTCCGGACAGGAGCGCTGCGGCCGGCGCGGCCGCGCCGAGCTCGCAGGCGAGCTTCGTGCGCGTGTAGAGCCAGCGGAACGCCTCGGCGAGCTCGTCCTCGCTCACGAGCACTGACTCGACGCCGAGCTCGCGGCAGAGCGCGACGCAGGTCTCGCCCGCGAAGGGCGCGCTGAGCGCGTCGGCGGCGCTCCGCGGCGTCACGGGGACCGAGGCGCCGGCGAGCAGGCCCTCGTGCAGCGCGGGCGAGAGCTCCGGCTCGACCGCGACCACGCGCGCCCCGGGCCGGCGGGCCTTCACGGCGACGGCGATCCCGGTCACGAGCCCGCCGCCGCCGCAGGGGACGATCACGACGTCCGCCTCCGGCGCGTCCTCGAGGATCTCGAGCCCGATCGTGCCCTGGCCCGCGATCACCGCCGGATCGTCGAAGGGATGGACGAGCGTCCGCCCCGTCTCCTCGACGAGCGCGTACAGGCGCTCGAACGCCTCGGTCGGGTTCGCGGAGGATTCGTCCACCTCCGCGCCGTAGCCGCGGGTCGCGGCGATCTTGAGCGGGCTCGCGTCCCGCCACATGACGACGAGCGCGTCGAGCCCCGCCTCGCGCGCGCCCCAGGCGACCGCCTGCGCGTGGTTGCCGGCCGAGATCGAGATCACTCCCCGCTCCCGCTCCTCGGCGGTCAGCGTCTCGAGCTTCGAGAGGACGCCGCGCACCTTGAAGGCGCCGGTGCGCTGGAACAGCTCCGCCTTGAACAGCGCCTCCGCGCCGAGCCGCTCCGACAGCGTCCCCGAACGGGTCAGGGGCGTCCGGTGCACGCGCCCGGCGATCACGCGCTGCGCGCGCTCGACGTCTTCGATCGCCACCGCCACGCGGAGAAGACTACGCACGCACGGGGTGCGCGACCGGCGCCGGCAGGCGCACCGTGAACGTCGTCAGCCGGCCCGGCTCGCTCTCCACCTCGACCGTCCCGCCCATCGCCGAGGTCAGCTCCTTCACGATCGCGAGCCCGAGACCGGTGCCCACGGGACGCTCGCGTCCGTAGCGGGAGTGAAGGTAGAAGCGCTCGAACGCGTGCTCGCGGTCCTCCGCCTCCAGGCCGGGCCCGGTGTCCTCGACGCGGAGCAGCCCCGGCTCGCCGACGACGCGCACCTCCCCGCCCGGCGGGGTCAGGCGGAGCGCATTCTCGACGAGGTTCGAGACCACCTGGAGCAGGCGGTCGGCGTCGGCGACGGCGGGCGCCGGCCCGTCCGCGACCGCCGCGAGCGAGACGCCGAACGCCGCGGCCTGCTGCTCGTAGCGGCGCACCGCGTCGTCGGCGACCTCGGCCAGGTCGATCTCCGAGAGCTGGACGCCGAAGTCGGTCCGGTTCATCCGGGCGAGGTCGAGCAGGTCGCCGACGAGCCGCTCGAGCCGTGCGGCCTCGACCGCCACGGTGGTCGCCGCGTCCTGGGGGGTGACGGCGCCCTCGGCCAGGGCCTCGGCGTAGCCGCGGATCGCCGTCAGCGGCGTCTTCAGCTCGTGGCTGACCGAGAGGAGGAAGCTCCGCTCGGCCTCGCGCGCCTGCGCGAGCTGCTCGGCGAGGTCGTTGAATGCCGCCGCGAGCGTCGCGAGCTCGGCGGCGCCCTCGACCGGAAGCGGCTCGGGCCGCGTGCCGCGGGCGAGGCTGCGCGCGGCCGCGGCGACACGGCCGACCGAGCGCGCGATCCGCCGCGAGAGGAAGAACGCGGCCGCGGCGGCGAGCGCGCCGCCGACGAGCGCCGAGATCAGGATCGCCTCGACGAACGGCGTCCAGCGCGACTTGGTCAGGCTCTTCGGGCGCAGGAGGATGAAGGCGCGCTCCGCGAGCGGCTCGGCCGCGAAGTAGTACGCGGTGCCCTTCAGCGTCACGGTGCCGGTGACGCGCTCCCCGGCCGCGAGCCGGTCCTGCGCGACCCCCGGCAGCAGTCTCGGGTCGAGCCGGTACAGCTCGTGCTGCTCGCGCAGGTACGGCGCGAGCTGCGGCAGGTGCGCGGTCGGCAGGAGCGCGTTCCGCTCCTCGCCGACGATCAGCGCGGCCTGGTGGGCGAGATCCTGCAGCGTCGCGTCCTGCACCGCGCGGCGGGTGAGCAGCAGCCCGAGCGCCAGCGTGATCGCGACCGAGAGCGCGACGATCAGCCCGATCGCCCGGAGCAGCCTGGACCGGAGGCTCGGCCGGGGTCTCACAACTGGACGAGCTTGTACCCCGCGCCCCGGATGGTGCGGATCCCCTCGGCGTCGCCGAGCTTCCGCCTCAGCTGCGCGACGTGCACGTCCACGGTTCGCGTGCCGCCGGGGTAGGTCATGCCCCAGACGAGGTCGAGCAGCCGCTCGCGCGAGAGCACGATCCCCGGGTGCTCGAGGAAGCACGCGAGCAGGTCGAACTCCTTGGTCGTCAGCTCCACGGACGCGCCCGAGACGGTCACGTCACGCGAGTCGCGGCGGAGCACGATCTCGCGCGCCGAGAGCACCCGGTCCTCGGAGCGCTGCTCGGCGCGGCGGAGGATGGCCTTGATCCGGGCCGCGAGCTCGCGCGGCGAGAACGGCTTCGAGACGTAGTCGTCGGCGCCGAGCTCGAGCCCGGCCACACGGTCCGGCTCCTCGTCGCGCGCGGTCAGCATCACGATCGGCACCTTCGACTGGGCGCGGATCCGGCGGCAGACCTCGAAGCCGTCGATGCCCGGGAGGCCGATGTCGAGCACGACGAGCCGGACCGGGTGGCGCCGCAGCTCGGCGACGGCATCCTCGCCGGTGCGCAGCCACATCACCCGCCAGCCGTCCTGCTGCTCGAGATACTGCTTGACGAGCCGGCCGATCGAGTCGTCGTCCTCGACGAGGAGCAGGACCCCGCCGGTCGCGTTCCCGGTCATGGCGGTTACGGAAGGGCTCCGCGGCCCTCGACCTGGATCAGCTCGGCCGGGCCGTTCGCCGGGCGGTACACGACGCACCCGCAGCCGTGGGCGGAGCTGGTCGGCGCTGCGAATGCGCGCCGGGCCGACGATGCGGGCGCCGGCGGCGACGGGAATCGTCACGCTCGTCCCGTCCAGCTCGCGGAGCGTGACCGAGCCGGCGGCGGCGGCGGTGACGATGCCGCGGTCGATCCGGTAGTCGAGCGGGCCGGTCGCGCTCTGCACGATCACCTCGGCCCGGACGAGCCGGTTCCCGAAGAACTCGTTGATCACCGCCTTGGGCAGGGCGGCGAACCCGCTCTGACCGAGCCAGAAGAAGACGTTGAGCGCGACGAGCGCGACAGCGAGGATCGTGAAGCGCCGACGGGACATGCTCACATGATCGCCGTCATGGCGTACCCGGGCGTAAGGGGTCTGTAAAACGCGGCGAGGCCGCCCCGGGGCGGGACGGCCTCGCAAACGGCTCTGCGCCGCGGCTACGGCGCATTGGCGGGCTCGCGCTCGCCCAGGTGGTTCGCCGGCGTCGACTCGACCTGCGCGAGCGTCGAGCCCTGCGGCGCACGGACGCGGACGACGATCCGGTCGCCGACCTTGAGCTGCGCGAGGTCGATCACGGTCGGGACCTTCCCCTGCCAGAGCAGGACGATCGTGGAGCCGTCGGCGGCGAACGTCTGTCCGGCCGCCTGGCCGATCATGAGCCGCATGGCGCGGTGATTCCCGCCGCGAACGTCGAGCGTGACGCCGTCCGAGCCGACCGCAATGAGGGTGCCGCGGAAGAGGTACAGCGGCTGCGACGGCGGGTAGAGCTCCGTGCCGTGGTCGCCGACGAGGCCGGCCGGCCGCTGCTCGAGCTCCGCGAGCGACGCACCGCGGGGCGCCCGCAGGTTGACCCGGATGTAGTCGCCGGCGGCGAGGTCGCCGGGCTGGACGACCGTCGGGACGCCCTTCGACCACTGCAGGAACTCGGTCGAGCCGTCGTAGGAGAACGTCTGCGCGACCGGCTGGCCGAGCATCGCGCGCAGCGCGACCCGGTTTCCTCCCTCGACCGTGATCGAGACGCCGCCGCTCGCGGGCGTCGCGGTCAGCTTGCCGAGGAACGAGTACCGGATCCCGTGCGCCTTGCCGTCGCCGTTGCCGGCGAGGGGCGCGCCCGCCGCCACGAGGGCGACGAGGACGGTGCCGAGGAGGAGGAGCGTCGTACGCATCGGTGGTGACCTCCGGATCGGGGAAGACCTGATGCGTCGCACGCTGGTCGACGACGGTCAGCCGGACGTACGCGGCTCGTAAAAGGCCGGTAAGCCTAGGTGCTCGTGTACTCGGGCCCGGAGCCGCCCTCGGGCGGGGTGAGCCGGCCGCCCTTGGCGGTGATCGCGCCGCACTGGACGCAGTTCGAGGGCGACATCTGCACGGTGACCGTCCCGTCGCCGTCGGCCGCGCCGACCTCGTACACCTGCGCCGGGCACATCCGCGCCCACAGCTCCGCCACCTCGCGCGGCACCTTCTCCTCGATCCGGATGTGGTTCGGCTGGTCGTCACGGGTCTTGTTGCCCGAGGCGAAGACGGAGGAGAGCTTGTCGAAGGTGAGCTGCCCGTCCGGCTCTGGGTAGCTCGCGGCGCGGCCGCTCGTGAGCAGCGGCTGGTCGGCGTCCGGTTCGCCGGGCATCTTCCCGAGCTCGACGCGGCCCTTCGAGGCCGTCATCGCGCTCGCGAGCGCGCCGCCGACGAAGAAGCCGCGCCCGAAGACCTGGCGCATGTTCCGCACCTCGTGCAGGTCGTCCCAGATGAAGCTGCCGCGGACTGCCTCGTCGTATGCCGACAGCGCCGTCGCCGGCGTCGCCCCGCGGCGCACCGCGGCGAACGCCGACTCGGCGGCGAGCCGCCCCGACTCGATCGCGTAGTGGACGCCCTTGAGCCGCGGGATGTTGACCATGCCCGGCCCGTCGCCGCAGAGCAGGAGCCCGGGCGCGTGCAGCCGGCTCGGCAGCGCGTGGAAGCCGCCGCTCGGGATCGTCTTCGCGCCCCAGGCGACGCGCTCGCCGCCCTCGAGCAGCCCGCGGATCTTCGGGTGGGTCTTCAACTCCTGGAGGAGGTCGTGCGCCGACAGCTCCGCGTCGCGGTAGTCGAGCCCGACCACCATCCCGATCGTCAGCATGTCCTCGCCCATCGGGTAGACGAACGAGCCGCCGAACTCGCGGTAGCGGCGCGCGTAGCGGAGCGGCCAGCCCATCGTGTGGATCACGTGCCGGAGCGGCCTCGCGACCTTCCAGACCTCCTTCACGCCGAGCTCCCACATCTGCGGCTGCTCGCCGCCGAGCCCGAAGCGGTCGATCGCGACGCCGGTGAGGTGGCCCTGCGTCCCCTCGGCGAGGACGGTCACCCTGGCGACGAGGTCGGCACCGGGCTCGTAGTTCCCCATCGGCTCGCCGTCGCGGTCGCGGCCCTTGTCGCCGGTGCGGACGCCGACGACGCGGCCGTGCGAGACGAGGAGCCTCTCCGCCGCGGTCTCCGGGAGGATCATCGCGCCGCCCTCCTCCGCGCGCTCGCCGAGCCAGCGGCCGAGCTGCGAGAGCGAGAAGATCCAGTTGCCGTGGTTCTGCATGGGCGGCGGTGGCGGGATGCGCAGCGCCCTACGGGGCGTCAGCAGGTACACGGCCTCGGAGTGGACGGGGCCGTACGACGGCAGGTCCTCGATCCGGTGGCGGTCGCCGAGCAGGCGGCGCAGCGCGCGCGGGTTGACGACCGCGCCGGAGAGCAGGTGCGAGCCGGGCTGCTTTCCCTTCTCGACGAGCGCGACCGGCACCTCGCCGAGGCTCTCGGCGACGTCGGGGTGCTCCTCGAGCAGCTGGCCGAGCCGGATCGCGCAGGCGAGCCCCGCGGGGCCGCCGCCGACGATCAGGATCCCGACCTCGATCCGCTCGTCCTCGGGATCGGTCGGCTCGGCGACGTACGCGGCCGGCTCGAAGGGCGGCGGGTAGTCCGACGGGCGGACGGTCACGAGCCCTTGCGCTGGTTCAGGAGCTCCGTCAGCTTCGGGACGATCTCGTGCACGTCGCCGACGACGCCGAGGTCGCTGAACTCGAAGATCGGCGCGTTCGCGTCCTTGTTGATCGAGACGATCACGTTCGAGCTCTGCATGCCGACCTTGTGCTGGATCGCGCCGGAGATGCCGAGCGCGACGTAGAGCTTCGGCGACACGGTCTTGCCGGTCTGGCCGATCTGAGCGGCGTACGGGTACCAGCCCGCGTCGACGACGGCGCGGGTCGCGCCGACCGCGCCGCCGAGCGCCTTCGCGAGCTCCTCGGCGAGCGTGAAGTGCTCGGGCGCGCCGAGGCCGCGGCCGCCCGCGACGACGATCTCCGCGTCCTCGATCGAGGGGCCGCTCGAGTCCTCGAGCTGCTGCTCGACGATCTTCGCGCCGCGCGAGTGCTCCTCCAGCTCGACGGTCACGTCCTCGACCTGCGGCTCGGCCCCGCCGGCCGGGGTCGCGTCGAACGAGCCGGCGCGGAAGAGGCCGATCCGCGGCGCCGCCGTCCAGCCGACGTCGACGTAGACGGAGTCCTGGAGCGCGGGACGCTTGCCGACGAGGGCGCCGTCCTGCGGCACGAGGTCGACGAGATCCCAGTTGAGCCCGGCGTCGAGCCGCGCGGCGAGGCCGGCGGCGACGTCCGCGGCGAGCACGGAGTTGGCGAGCAGGATGGTGTCGTAGCCGCCGTCGCGGGCGACCTGCGCGAGCACGTCCACGCGTCCCTGCGGCAGCGGCGGGTCGAGCGAGTCGTCCTCGGCGACGTACACCTTCGCGGCGCCGAACCTCCCCGCCTCCGCGGCGAGCGCCTTCACGCCCGCGCCGACGAGCACGGCGGCGACGTCGCCCTCGCCGAGGCTCGCCGCCTTCGAGAGCACCCCGAGCGACCCCTTCTGGAGCTCGTCGCCGTGGTGCTCCACGAACACGAGGATCCCCATCAGACGAGCCTCTTCTCCGCGAGGAAGTCCACGATCGCCTGCGCCGCGTTGCCGTCGTCCTCGATCTTGCGGGCGTCGCCGCGCGCGGGCGGGTCGGCGAGCGCGAGCACCTGGGTGCGCGAGCCGGCCTCGCCCGCCTCGGAGGCGTCGAGGCCGAGGTCGGCGAGCGAGAGCACCTCCTGCGGCTTTTTCTTCGCGCCCATGATCCCCTTCAGCGACGGGTAGCGCGGCTCGTTGATCGCGTCGCTCACGGCCACGACCGCCGGCAGCGGCGCCTCGATCACGTCGTAGCCGAACTCGGTCTGCCGCTTCACGCGCAGCGAGCCGTCCCCGAGCGAGAGCTCCATCGCCTGGGAGACGACGGGCCGGCGGAGGCGCTCGGCGACGGCGGCCCAGAGCACGGCGCCGTCGGAGTCGCCCGCCTGCTGGCCGAAGAGAACGAGGTCGGCCTCCTCGCGCTCGAGCGCCTTCGCGAGCACCTTGCTCGTGGCGACGAGGTCGGATCCGGCGGCGGCCTCGTCGCTGACGAGCACCGCGCGGTCGGCGCCCATCGCGAGCGCCTTGCGCAGCGAGTCGGCGGCCTTCTCCGGGCCCATCGAGACGACGACCACCTCGGTGTCGGAGTCGCCCTTCAGCCGCAGCGCCTCCTCGACCGCGTTGGTGTCGAAGTGGTTGAGCGCTCCCTCGCCGGAGCGGTCGAGCCGCTTCGAGCCCGGATCGATCCTGGAGCTGCCCTCGGGGACGTGCTTGACGCAGACCGCAATCTTCATTGCCGGGCGAGACTCTAACCGTGGCGCGGGCGAGCGCGACTCAGTACCTATTGCGGAAGTGCCCCGTGCCCGTGGGCGGGCGGCTCACATGCGCTGCTCGAGCGCGAGCACGTCGGCGACGAACGCCTCGCTGACCTTCAGGACGCCGCGCTCGCGGACGGCGCGCTCGCCCTGGTACCAGCCGGCGAGCGCGAGCCGCTTGTCGCCGTGGAAGACCCCGAGCAGGTGCCGGAGATAGGCGAGGCCGACTTCGACGTTGCCGTCCGCGTCGTGCCGGACGCGGCGGTGGAGCAGCACCGTCTCCACGTAGTCCCACGTCGAGGGCAGCAGCTGCATCACGCCCTGCGCGCCGGCCGGGGAGACGACGGCGTTGTTGTAGCCCGACTCCATCCAGGCGAGGGCGCGGGCCAGCCGACGGTCGATCCCGTAGTGGGCGGCCCACCGGTCGAGCGACTCGCGCACCGCCGACGCGTTGCTCGCGGCGAGCGAGACGGGCGCCGCCGGGCGGACGACCGCGGGCAGGCGGAGCTTCGCGCCGATCAGCAGCGTCCCGGCGGGATTCAGGCGGTTGAGCCGCGCGAGCGCCGCGACCGTGGTGCCGGCGCGCTCGGCGATCGCGGTCAGCGACTCGCCGGGCCGCACGACGTGGAGACGCTGCACGACCGTGGTCGCGGCGCGCACTGGGACGCGCTCCTCGAGGCCGAGCGCGGCGAACGTCCGCGACCCGACCACGGCGTCCGGAGCGAGCCCGAGCCGCCGCTGGTAGAGGCGCACGCCGCGAGCTGTCGGCCCGTCGAAGTAGGCGTTGACGGGCACCGAGATCCCGTGCCGGACGAGCAGGTACTGGAGCACGGCGACGTCCCAGCCGAACATCCGCGCGCGCAGCCCGCGGGCGCCGAAGAGCGGGCGGCCCAGCGGTCCCATCGCGGCGCGGGTACGGGCGTCGGCGATGCCCGTGACCGGCAGGCCGTGCGCGCGCTGGAAGGCCTTCACCGCGGCCGCGGTCTGCGGCCCCACGATCGCGTCGATCGGGCCCCGGTAGAGCCCCTGCGCGCGGAGGGCGACCTGGAGCCCTGCGTGCTGCGCGTTCTGGGTTCCCGAGGCGAGAGCACCCGCGGGCGCGGCCGCCGCCAGACCTGCCGCGAGCGCCCCCACGAGTGCGAGGCGCAAGCGCATAGGCCGACTCAATACCGCGCCGGTGCGCAGACTCCTTCCCGCGCGGGCGGGGCTTGTGATGTGGCCGGTGACGTTGCCCGGTTCCCGGGTCGCGAGCACCAAGCGATGCAAGGACGCAGGGAGCGCTCATAGCCAAAGCTATGGGCGCGACCGAGGACGCCGCAGCGCGCCGCGTGACCGCGGGCCGGGGGCCCGGCAAAGGTTGCCGGTTACATCACTACGCGTTCGCGCCCGAAGGCGCAGGGCAGGCGGCCGGACGCGCGTGGAACACCGGCGTGCTCACCGAGACCGCGGGCCCCCGAAGGATCTCGATCGTGGCCCTCCACGGTCCCTGCGTGCAGACGCTCAGGGTGACCTGCTTCTTGCCGCCGGACCGGATCCGGACGTTCTCGGCGTCCTTCGTGTGGATGCGGAGCAGGACCGGCGGGCCGCCCTTGGGCACCGTGAAGACGAGGCTGACCGCGCCGGCGAGCCGGTCGCCGTCAGGCCGAGCTCGACGATCGAGAGCGGCAGCAGGAGGCCGCCCTTCGTCCTTCCGGCGAAGTAGGAGCGAAGCCGGGCGGGGCCGTCGCCCGGGAGCCAGAGATCGAACTGGGGCGAGGAGGCGACGACGCGGCCGCCGCGAAGCGACAGCGTCGAGCCGGCCTGGTCGACGAGGAGCGGGCCGCGCACGGCCTTCCCCTCCGCGACGAGCGTGCCGTCGCTCCCGATGGTCACGTCCGGCATCGAGAACGGGTCGAGCCGCTGCGTCCCCGGCAGGGCGAGCATCCGGTCCACCGACCGGTTCCAGAACAGCTGCTGGAAGACGTCGGTGCGGTCGCTGTCGAAGGAGCGGAGCATGGCCACGTCGCCGACTCGGCTGGCGTCCACCCACGAGCGGTCGCCCGGGAGCAGGGCGGCGCGGACGACGCCGGCGGCGTGGTGCTCGAACGCGGCCGCCGCGACCCAGGTCGACGTGCCGAAGCAGACGACGAAAACCACCGCCATCCTGCCGGCTGCCCGCGGGAACCGGGTGAGCAACAGAAGCAGCAGCGCGCTGCCGGCGAGCACCGTGTTGAATGCGATCATCGACGCCGTCCCGGACGAGTCGACCCGCTGCATCAGCCAGCCCATCGCATAGAGCGAGGCGGAGTTCGAGTGCCCTTCCGCGACGATGCGGCTGAGCGGGAGCCGAAGCGCGAACACGAGCAGGACGAGCGCCACGGCCGCGTGGGCCAGCCGGAACGGACCGCCGCGGCGCACGTACAGGGCGAACGCGACCGCGAGCAGCGGCACCGCGTAGAAGACGTAGCGCTCGTGCGCCTGGTCGCCGTAGACGGCGGCCTGCACGAGCATGGCGCCGATCCGGAGCGTCGCGAACGCGCAGAAGAGCAGCTCGAGCCGGTCGACGGGCCGGATCAGGCCGAGCACGAGGGCGAGGAGCGCGCCGGGGACGATCACCCAGCCGCTCGCGAACACGAGCAGCAGCGAGTTCGCGGCGAGCGGGTAGGGCAGCTTGCCGAGTCCGAGGAGGTTCGTGACGCCTCCGTAGAAGCCGAGGCCGACGAAGACGACGGAGATCGCTCCGACGGCGAGCACGACGAGCAGCGGCGCCTGCTCGCGCAGCGTGCGGCGCAGGCGCCGCTCCCGAAGCCCGGCGACGAGCGCCGCGCCGGCGAACGCGACCGGGATCTCGACGAACTGCGCCCGCGCGAGCACGGTCAGCACGCAGAGGCCCAGGAAGAGGGCGTGCCGCCGCAGCGTCGGCCGCTCGTACAGGGCGAGCCCTGCGAGCGTCGCCCCGAGGCTGAGCGGATACGCGAACGGGCCGGCGAGCAAGCCGGTCGAGAAGAGGAACTCGGGCACCGCGAGCGAGACCGCGGCGACGCCGAGAGCGGCCGGCGCGCCGAGGCGCAGGCGCCGCGCGAGCAGATACGCGGGCACGGCCGCGAGCGACATCGACAGCGTCGTCATCGCCTGGACGATCCGCAGCGACGTGCCGACGTCGTGGACGAGCCAGGCCGGCGACGTGAGCAGCGGCGTGAGCAGCGAGGGGAAGTCCGCGACGTGGCCGCGCACCAGCGGCAGGCCGTGCGTCGCGAAGCCGCGGCCGAGCTCGGCGTAGATGTACTCGTCCGGGAAGAGGTTCGTGATCGGATGGAGAAACGCGACGACGAGCCGCGCGACGAAGCTCACCGCGACCATCGCGCCGAGCCACACCGCCGGCGACACGCGCGCCAGCGCGCCCGCGCGGACGCGCGGCGACGCCGCGACCGACCCTGCTGTGACGTCCACCGCCATCGAGGTGGTGCATCGGCCGGATCAGTCCCTCACTTGAGGGACGATTCGGCGACGGCTGCTAGGGTCGGGGCCTTCGAGCGCGAACCGGAGTGTGATGAACCGTCACCGGACGACAGCCCGAGGCCTTCTCCTCCTCATCGCCCTGCTCGGCCTCGCCGGGTCGGCGTCGGCCGCCAAGCCGCGGCACGCCGACGTGCCGACGCTCGTCTTCCCGGTGATCGGGCCGGTCGCCTACCAGGACGACTTCGGCGACCCCCGCGCGGACGGGCCGCCCCACCCCGGCAACGACCTGCTCGCCTCGCGCAAGCGGCCGGTCGTCGCGGCCGAGGCCGGGACGATCTCCTTCTGGACGACCTCGGCGACCGCCGGCTGCATGCTCTATCTCCACGGCGACAGCGGGACGACGTACCAGTACATCCACCTCAACAACGACCTGACGCGGCGCAACGACAACCGCGGGAAGTGCGTCCCCGGGGTCGCGTACGCCCGCGGCCTCGAGGACGGCGCGCGCGTCGCGGCCGGGCAGCTCGTCGGCTTCGTCGGCGACTCGGGCGACGCGAACGGGATCCACCCGCACCTGCACTTCGAGGTGCACCCGGGCGGCGGCGCGGCGGTCGACCCCTACCCGTACCTCCAGGCGGCGCAGCACCTGCTCTTCTACGCGAAGCCGGGGACGCCGTTCGCTCTGGCGCTCACCGGCACCGTCGTCGCCGCGACCGACACGACGCTGACGCTCCAGCTCGCGACCGTGCGCGCGTTCCCGTCCAACCTCGTCCAGCGCAAGCTGACGCAGACCGTGACGCTGGCCGTGCCCGTGGGCGCGGTCGTGCAGCAGAAGAGCCGGCCGGCGCGGCTGCTCGCCGCGGACGCCGGCGAGAAGGCCGTCGTGTGGACGCAGCCGGCGACGGCGACGCTCGAGGCGGAGCTCGGCGCCGACGGCGCCCTCAGCGCGGCGCTCGTGCAGCTCGGCTAGCGGCCGACGAAGTTCGGCGCGCGCTTCTCGACGAAGGCGGTGAGGCCCTCCTTCGCGTCCTCGCTGGCGAACAGCTCGCCGAACTCCTCCGCCTCGGCCGCGAGTCCGCCGGAGTGGTCCACCCCGAGCGTGAGGTTGCAGAGCCGCTTCGCGAGGCCGAGCGCGACCGGGCTCTTCGCCGCCAGCTCCTCGGCGACCGCGCGGGCGCGCTCGAGCACGGGGTCGGCGATCGCGTTGACGAGGCCGATCCGCAGCGCCTCCTCGGCGTCCACGGTCCGGCCGGTGTAGATCAGCTCCTTCGCGACGCCGAGGCCGCAGATCCGGGCGAGCCGCTGCGTGCCGCCCCAGCCGGGGACGATGCCGAGGTTGATCTCCGGCTGGCCGAGCTTCGCGCGGCTCGACGCGTAGCGGAGGTCGCAGGCGAGCGCGAGCTCGCAGCCGCCGCCGAGCGCGAAGCCGTTGACGGCCGCGATCGTCGGCTTGTCCATCGTCTCGAGCAGCCGCCCCGCCTCGTGGCCGAGGGCGCCCCACTCCTTCGCCTGCTCCGGGTCGAGGCCGCTCATGTACTTGATGTCCGCGCCGGCGACGAACGCCTTTTCGCCCGCGCCCGTGAGCACGACCGCGCGCACGGAGTCGTCGCCGGCGAGCTCGGCGAGCCGGTCGCGCAGCTCCGTGAGCGTGGCGACGTCGAGCGCGTTGAGCGCGTCGGGGCGGTCGATCGTGACGACGGCGACCGCCCCCTCGCGGGCGACGCCGACGCTCATGCGGGCACCGCTCCCTTGAGGAACTCGACGATGTCGCTCGTCGGCGCGCCGGGCCCGAAGACGGCGGCGACGCCCTGCCTGCCTCAGCTCCTCGGCGTCGTCCTGCGGGACGGTGCCGCCGACGACGACGAGCACGTCCTCGGCGCCGTTCTCGCGCAGCAGCTCCATGATCCGCGGCACGAGCGTCATGTGCGCGCCGGAGAGGATCGAGATGCCGACGGCGTCCGCGTCCTCCTGGATCGCCGTCTCGACGATCTGCTCGGGCGTCTGGTGCAGGCCGGTGTAGATGACCTCCATGCCGGCGTCGCGGAGCGCGCGGGCGATGATCTTCGCGCCGCGGTCGTGGCCGTCGAGGCCGGGCTTCGCGATCACGACTCTGATCTTGCTCGCCACGGGGCTGAGGCTACCTCAGCCGCCGCGGGAGGGCGTCACGGTCGAGCGCGGCGCCCTGCGCTCGAGCCGGCGCTTCAGGCTCAGAAGACCGGGGTCTCGCGCTAGACGCCCCAGACCTCGCGCAGCACGTCGCACATCTCGCCCATCGTCGCGTAGGCGCGCGAGGCCTCCACGATCGGCTCCATCAGGTTGCGGCCGTCGTGCGCCGCGTCCTCGCGCAGCCGCGCGAGCGCGGCCTCGACCGCGGCCGAGTCGCGCCGCGCCCGCACCGCCCGGACGCGCTCGACCTGCTCGCGCTCGAGCGCCGGGTCGATGCGAAGCAGCTCGATCGGCTGCTCCTCGTCCATCCGGTAGCGGTTGACGCCGACGACGATCCGCCGCGGACGCCTCGACCTCCGACTGGTAGCGGAACGACGCCTCGGCGATCTCGCGCTGGAAGAAGTTCTCCTCGATCGCCGGCGATCACGCCGCCAAGCTTGTCGATCCGGTCGAAGTAGTCGTAGGCCTGCCGCTCCAGCTCGTTCGTGAGCCGCTCCAGGTGGTAGGAGCCGCCGAGCGGGTCGATCGTGTTGACGACGCCGGTCTCGTGCGCGATCACCTGCTGGGTGCGCAGCGCGAGCCGCACGGCGTGCTCGGTCGGGAGCGCGAGCGCCTCGTCGAATGAGTTCGTGTGCAGCGACTGGGTACCGCCGAGCACGGCGGCGAGCGCCTCGATCGCGGTGCGGATGAGGTTCACCTCCGGCTGCTGCGCCGTCAGCGAGACGCCGGCGGTCTGCGTGTGGAAGCGCATCAGCCACGAGCGTGGGTTGCGCGCCCCGTAGTGCCCGCGCATCCGCGTCGCCCAGATCCTGCGCGCCGCCCGGTACTTCGCGATCTCCTCGAAGAAGTCGAGGTGCGCGTTGAAGAAGAAGGAGAGGCGCGGCGCGAAGTCGTCCACGTCGAGGCCGCGCTCGACGCACGCGTCCACGTAGGCGAACCCGTCGGCGAGCGTGAACGCGAGCTCCTGCGCCGCGGTCGAGCCCGCCTCGCGGATGTGGTAGCCGGAGATCGAGACCGGATGCATCAGCGGCATCTCGCGCGAGCACCACTCGATCATGTCCACGACGAGCCGCATGGACGGCGGCCGGCGGGAAGATCCACTCCTTCTGGGCGATGTACTCCTTGAGGATGTCCGTCTGGACGGTGCCGCGCAGCGCGTCGAGCGGCACCCCCTGCTGCTCGCCCACGCAGGCGTAGAACGCGAGCAGCATCGCCGCCGGCGCGTTGATCGTCATCGACGTCGACACCTCGCCGAGCGGGATCCCGGAGAAGAGCGTCTCCATGTCGTCGAGCGAGTCCACCGCGACGCCCTCGCGGCCGACCTCGCCGAGCGAGCGGGCGTGGTCGGAGTCGTAGCCCATCAGCGTCGGCATGTCGAACGCGGTCGAGAGCCCGGTCTGCCCGTGCTCGAGCAGGTAGCGGAAGCGCTCGTTCGTCTCCGCGGCGGTGCCGAAGCCGGCGAACTGACGCATCGTCCAGAGCCGGCCGCGGTACATCGAGGGGTAGACGCCGCGCGTGAATGGATACGCGCCCGGATAGCCAAGGTCGCGCTCGTAGTCGAGCTCGACGTTGTCGGGCGCGTAGAGCGGCTCGTTCTCGACGCCGGACATGGTCGAGAACAGCTCGCCCTCGCGCTCGGACGTCGCGTCGAAGTGCTCGCGCCACTCCTCGATGCCAGTCATCTTGCGACCGGGCTCCTCGCGGATCGCCATGCGCCCGATTGTAGGCGGGAGCACGCGGACCCGGCGGCGCGCTGGCGCTCCCCGGAGACGGGACTACACTGAGACGCCGCGGCGCGACCTGCGGCGATCCTGTCGATGCAAGCCAGTGCGGCACCGGTGCAGACCCCTGACGGCCCATCCGAGGCGACGGCTCCCTGGACGGGCCCACTGCCCGGGGCGGGCCGGTCGCGGCTGGTCCGGGCGGGCGGGCTCGTCGCCGGCGCGATCGCCGCCGCGACCGTCCTCCAGGCGGTGCTCCAGTTCGCGCTCGCGCGGGTGCTCGTCCCCGCCGAGTACTCGGCGCTCGTTTCGCTGTTCGTCGTCGTGACGATCTGCGCCGTCCCGACGCTGGGCGTCCAGGCTTCCGTCGCCCGCGACGTCGCCCGCGCCCTCGCCGAGCACGACCGCGCCCGGGCCGCCGACGTCCTGCTGGGCACGCTGACAGCCGTCGCCCGCGTCGCCCTGGGAGCGCTCGCGCTGGGCGCGGCGGTGGGCGCGCCCCTCGCGATCGTGCTCCACGTCCAGCGAGTCGCCGCGCTCGCGGCGGCCGCGGTCACCCTGCTCGCGACCGCCGCGCTGCCAGTCGTGCTCGGCGGGCTGCAGGGGAGTCGCCGCTTCGGCCTCCTCGCGGGCACGCAGGTCGCCTGGGCGGCGCTCCGGCTCGCGCTCGCGCTCGGACTCGCCCTCGCCGGCTACAGCGTCGGCGGCGCCATGACCGGGATCGCCCTCGCCACCCTCCTCGTCCTCGCCGGCGCGCTCCTGGCCCAGCGGCCGCTGCTCGGCAGCGCCCGGCCGCACGCCTACACGGCCCGCGCGTGGCTCGCGAGCCCCTACACGGTCGTCGCCGCCGCCTCCCTCTCGGCGTTCACCGCGCTCACGAGCCTCGACGTCCCGGTCGCCCGGCTCGCCCTGGACGCGACCGATGCAGGCGCCTACTCGGCCGCGTCGGTCGCGGCCCGCAGCCTGCTCGTCGTGCCGATCGCGGCCACGACCGTCCTCTTTCCACGCGTCGCCACCCTCGTCGACCCTGTCAGCGAGCGGCGCCACCTGCGCGCGGGCCTCGCCGTCGTCCTCGCCGCAGGAGCCGTCGCGACGGCGGTCGCGGCCTCGGCGCCCCGCTTCCTCCTCCGCGTCGGCTTCGGCAGCGGCTACGAGTCGGCCCGCGGCTACCTCGGGCTGCTCGTGGCGGCCATGGCGCTCTACGGGCTGGCGTACGTCTACCTCTACCACTTCCTCTCGCTCGGACGGCTGTGGCCGGCCTCGGCCGCGGTCGCGGGGATCGCGGCGCAGGCGGGCCTCTATGCCGGCTTCCACGGGGACGGGCGGGTGCTGGCGATCGTCCAGGTCGCCTCCGCGGGCGCCCTCGTGGCCGTCTCGGAGCTGCTCGAGCGCTCGGGCCGCCCATGAACGCTCCGCGCACGAGCGTGATCGTGCCGGCGCCGCGGCTGACCGACCTCGGCCGGCGCGCCGTCGAGCGGCTGCTCGCGCTCGAGCACCCGCTCGAGGTGATCGTCGTCACCGACGCTCCCGAGCCGAGCCTCGACTCGCGCGCGGTCGGCGTCGCCCACCCCGGCTCGACGGCCGCCAAGCGGCAGGCGGGCCTCGAGGCGGCGCGCGGCGACCTCGTCGCGCTGATCGACGACGACGCCTACCCGCATCCGTCCTGGCTCGACGTGGCCGCCCGGACGCTCGAGGACCCGACAGTCGGAGCCGTCTGCGGGCCGACGCTCACGCCCGACGACGAGGGCGAGCTGGAGTCGCTGAGCGGCCGCGTGTTCGCGTCGCCGCTCGTCTCCGGCCCGCACCGCTGGCGCTACGCCCCGCTCGCCTCGCGCGACGTCGAGGACGCTCCGAGCGTGAACTTCGTCGTCCGACGGGCCGACGCGCTCGCCGCGGGCTTCGCGACCGGCGTGCGCTTCGGCGAGGACACGATCTTCTGCGAGCGGCTGCGGCGGCGGGGGCTGCGGATCCGCTACGAGCCGGCGGCGATCGTGTTCCACAGCCGGCGTCCGCTCTGGCGGGGCCACGCGCGCCAGGTCTGGCGCTGGTCGCGCCGCCGGGGCGCCTTCGCGCGCTCGATCGGGGGCAACTCGCTGCGACCCTCCTACTTCGCCCCGAGCGCACTCGTGCTCGCCGCCGCCTCGTACCCGCTCACCGGAGGCGCCGCGCGGACGGCGTGGTGGACGGCCGCCGGGGCGTACGCCGCGGCCTGCGTCGCGCTCACGGCCGACCGGAGCCCGTCGCGCTGGCTCCGCACGGCGGCCGCCGTCCCGCTCACGCACGCCGTCTACGGCACCGGCTTCCTGCTCGGGATCGCCGGCGTCCCGCTCCCCGAGCAGCGGGACCGGGGGCGATGAGCGACGTGCTCGAGCACGAGGCGGCCTCCACCGGCGCCGCGCCCCACGTGGGCGACCACCCGGGCCTCGTCTCGGTCGTGATCCCCGCCTTCAACGAGGAGCGGGTCATCGAGCGCTGCCTGCGCGAGACCACCGCGGCCCTCTCCTCCTCCGGCTGCGCCTGGGAGGTCGTCCTCGTCGACGACGGGTCGGGCGACGACACCGCAGCGCTGGCGCACCGGCTCGCGGACGAGCTGCCGCGGGTGCGGGTGATCGGCACGGAGGTGAACCTCGGCAAGGGCTCGGCCTTGATCCGCGGGGCGGTCGCGGCGCTCGGCGACCTCGTCCTCTTCGTCGACGCCGACCTCGAGGTGCACCCGCGCCAGCTCGACCTCCTCTACCGGCACCTCGTCGAGCAGGACGCGGACGTCGTGATCGGCTCGAAGCTCGACCGTCGCTCCTCGATCGACTACCCCAGGAGCCGCCGCCTCCTCTCGTGGGGGTACTACCTGCTCGTCCGCGCCCTGTTCGGGCTGCCGGTGCACGACACGCAGACGGGCCTGAAGCTGTACCGCCGCGAGGTGCTCCAGCGCGTCGTGCCGCGCCTCGTCGTCAAGCGCTTCGCCCACGACCTCGAGGCGCTCGTGAACGCGCACCGGCTCGGGTACCGCATCGTCGAGGCGCCCGTGACCGTGACCCGCGAGCGCCCATTCCCGCGGCTCGGGCCGGCCGACGTGCTCGGCGTCGCGCGCGACACCGCGGCGATCTGGTACCGCACCTACCTCCTGCGCTACTACGACCGCGTCGGCGCCGAGGCCGACCGCCGCATGGAGGAGCGGCCCGGGCTCGACCTCGCCGACGTGCGCGCGCTGTCGAGGCGACCGCGCGGATGACGATCTCGGTCGTCGTCCCGACGCTCGACAACGAGCGCACCCTGCAGCGCATGCTCGACTCGCTCGCGGCGCAGCGGGTCGAGGCCGAGGTCGAGACGATCTGCGTCGACGGCGGCTCGAGCGACCGCACGCGCGAGCTCGCGGCGGCGGCCGGTGCCGCGGTGCTCGACAATCCGGCGCGCACGGAGGAGGAGGGCCGCGCGCTCGGCGTCGAGGCGGCGTCGGGCGACCTCGTCCTGCTCCTCGACGCGGACGACGTGCTGCCGGCGCCCGACTGGCTGCAGCGGCTGGTGGACGCCCTCGCCCTCGCCAGCGACATCGTCGCGGCCGACGCCCTGTACCACGAGTGGCGGCGCGACGACCCTGCGGTCGTGCGGCTGTGCGCCCTGATCGGCGGCACCGACCCCCTCGCGGTCGAGCTCGGGTGGGCCGACCGCTGGGCGTGGCACCTCGGGCGCTGGACGGGCATGCCGGTGCTGGAGGCCGAGGAGACCGCCGACGCGCTGCTCGTCCGGGTCGACCCGGACCGGCCGCCGCCCCTCGGCTCGAACGGCTTCCTCGTCCGGCGCGACGCCCTGCTCGAGACCGCGTACCGGCCCTTTGTCCACTCCGACGTCGCCGGCGACCTCGCCGCGGCGGGCTACCGCTTCGCGCGGGTGCGGCAGGGCATCGTCCACGACTACGCGCCCGACCTCGCCACCTACTGGGCGAAGGCGCGCCGGCGGGCCGCTCGCAGCGTGGCGGGACAGCCGGCGCAACGGCGCGGCTTCCGCCCCGCCCCGGCCGCGCTCGTGGCGACCGTGGCGGCCGCAGCGACGCAGGTCGTGCCGCTCGCGCGGGCGGCGCGCGGCTTCCGACACCGCCCCGACCCGGCCTGGCTGCTCTACCCCGGTGCTCTACGACCTGACCATCGCCGCCTACGCGCTCGAGCTCGCGCGTGCCCGGAGGCGGCGGTGAGCAGGCCTCTCGATGTCGTGCTTGCCGTCAACACGCTCGGGCTCGGCGGGACGGAGAAGGGGCTCGCGACCCATGCTCTCGCGTTCGATCCCGCGCGCGTGCGCGTCCGCGTGGTCGAGGCGCTCCGCCCGGGCGAGCGCGCCGCGCAGCTCCGGGCGGCCGGCGTCGAGGTCGCGTGCGCGAACGGCTCGGAGGAGCGGCTCGCCGGCCTGCTACGCAGCGCGGACGTCGTGCACGTCTTCCGCAGCGGCGGCTTCGAGCCGCTCGTGCCGGCCGCCGCCCGCCGCGCGGGGACGCCGATCCTCGTCGAGACGAACGTCTTCGGCCAGGTGGACGGCTCCGCCGACGAGCCGTCGTTCGCCGCGCACCTCTTCGTCAGCCGCTTCTGCGCCGCGCGCTACCGCGAGCGGCTCGGCCTCCGCGACCCCTCCTTCCACGACCGGCACCGCGTCTCGACCTGGCCGCTCGACCTCAGCCGGTTCCGCGGACAGCCCGGCCGCGCCGAGGCCCGGGAGGCCCTCGGCCTCGACCCGGGCCGCCCGCTGGTCGTGCGTGTCGGCCGGCCCGACGAGCGGAAGTGGCGCGACCTCCTTGCCGAGATGGTGCCGCCGCTCCTTGCGCTCGTCCCCGACGCGCAGGTGCTGCTGCTCGGCCCGCCGCCGCGCGCGCTGCGGCGCCTTGCCGAGCTGCGGGTGCTCGACCGCGTTCGCCTGCTCCCGGCGACCACCGAGGAGGCGACCGTCCTGACCACGTACGCGGCGGCCGACGCCGTCGTCAGCGCGGCCGCGATCGGCGAGTCGTGCAGCGTCGCGATCGCCGAGGCGGCGGCGGCCGGACGGGCGGTCGTCACCTCGTCGACGCCCTGGACGGACAACGCGCAGATCGAGCAGGTCGACGAGGGACGCACCGGGCACGTCGCCGGCCACCCGGCGCCGTTCGCCGAGGCCGTCGCCACCCTCCTCCTCGACCCGCGTCACCGCGGCGAGCTGGAGGCGGCTGCGCGGGCGAAGGCCGAGGCGCTCCACGACGCGGCGCTGCTGACGCGACGGCTCGAGGCGCTCTACGCCGCGCTCCTCGAGACGGGCCTGCCGCCGCGCGAGTGGGCGCCGGCCCCGGCCGAGGTGGACGCCTTCCCGGACGAGTACGCGGAACGGCTCGAGCGGAGCTTCCGCCCGCTGACGCCGCGAGAGGAGGCGGAGGCGCGCGCCGCAAGG
Source organism: uncultured Thermoleophilia bacterium (assembly GCA_963728095.1). Classification (GTDB taxonomy): domain Bacteria; phylum Actinomycetota; class Thermoleophilia; order Gaiellales; family Gaiellaceae; genus Palsa-739. Next base: position 537,476 of record CAVSIO010000002.1, read on the forward strand.
CGGATCGAGCGGACACGCTGGGCGGCCTCGGCGCTCGGGCGCCTCGACGCCGGCACCGCCCGGCTCGCCCTCTCCTCGCTCAGCGCACGACTTCGGCGCCCGCGCTCCAGCCGGGCGGCACGTCGGCAGAGCGCGAGGACATCACCGACCGGTTCCCGCCCAGCTCGACCGCCCGCCCGAGTGCTCCGCGCGCCGCGCCCACGAGCTCCTCGTTGGTGGTGCCGTCGTCGGGGAACGTCGCCACGCCGACCGAGACCGAGAGGTCGACGAGCTCTCCCGGGGCGAAGGCGAGCTGCTCGGCCGCGACCGAGAGACGGACGCGCTCTGCGGCCGCGCGCGCGTCGAGCGCCGGCGTTTGCGGCAACACGATCCAGTAGCCTGTCCGCCCCTCGCGCAGCGGCACGTCCGTCGCGCGGAGCTGGCGGACGACCACCTCGGAGAGCCGCGTCGCGACCGCCTCGATCCCCTCGTCGCCGAACCGCAGCTCGACGTCGTCGACGTCGTCGGCGGCGACCACGAGCAGGGAGACCTCGTGCGTGTGGCGCCGGGCCCGCTCGATCTCGTACTCGAGCGGGGGGAGCGCGCGGGCGCCGACTCTCGCGCCCGCCTCCGCCTCGAGCGCGTCGCGGGCGTCCGCGAGCGCGACCCGCCGCTGGTCGCTCGTGAGGCGCACGTGCGCGGCGCACAGGACGGCGACTCCCGTCGCGGTCGCGAAGATCGCGTCCTGCCAGTAGTGGCCGCCGTCGAGGCGGCCGTAGTACGCCTCGAGGCACAGATAGAGCGCGACGCCGCCCGCGGCTGCGACCCGTCCCAGCCGCCAGCTCGTCGTGTACCCCGCGGCGATCACGGCGGTCACCGCGAGGAACTCGATGGCGCGCCCGCGACCGCCGGCGAGGAGGAAGCCCGACCCGAGCACGACGAAGAGGCCCAGCAGGGCGACGACGGCGTCGCCGAGCGACCCCGGCCGCGGCAGCAGCAGCGCCTGCTCGCTCGTTGCCGAATGTCGGGCTGGCGGCTCGCCCCTCTCGTGCGCTATGTAATGGGAGACGGGATCCATCGACTGTCTGCCTGCGGCCGTCCGGCAGTCGAGCTAGCTTGACTTATCCCGAGCAAGGCGTCCACGACGACATGACCGACGAACAGCCCCTCTACAAGCCGTCGTTCGGCCTGCGCCCGCTCGGGTACTCGCGCCGCAACGTCGAGGTGGCGTTCGCGGAGGGGCGCATGGCGCTCCGCCAGCTGCGCGGCCGGGTCGAGGAGCTGAGCGGCCAGGTTGCGAAGCTCGAGCGCGAGCTCGAGCAGCGGCGGTCGGAGCTCGAGGCGGCGCGCGCCCGCGAGCACGAGATCCAGCGCCTGACGATCGCCGCCGAGCAGAAGGCCGCCGCGATCGAGGACGAGGCGCGGTCGCGGTCGCGCGAGATCACGGCCGCGGCCGAGGAGCGGGCCGCGCTGATCCGGGGCGAGGCCGGCGTGCGCGCCGAGGAGATCAGCCAGCAGATCGACGAGCTCCTGCGCATCCGGGAGGAGCTCGTTCGAAGCGTCCGCGCCTCGGCCCGCCACATCGAGGAGGCGGTCGGGCGCGTCGAGCGCGGCGAGGCCGCACCGGACGACGCCGCCGCGCCCGCCACTCCGGCCCCCGGCGGCCCCGACCGGCAGAGCGCCGCTTCGCCGCCCGCCGCCGAGCGGCAGCGCGAGAGCGGCGGCGCCCTGTTCGAGTCGCGCGTCGAGATCGACGCCGGCCCCTTTGCGGACTTCGCCGAGCTGTCGGCGTTCGAGCGGACGCTCAGCCGGATGCCCAAGGTCCAGGACGTCTACATCCGCCGCTTCTCGGACGAGCGGGCGACGATCGAGCTCACGCTCGTCGAGCCGGCGCCGCTGCTCGACCTGCTCGGCGACGTGATGCCTCACGGCTTCGACGTGGTCGCGTCGACGGCGGCGAGCCTGAAGGTCTCCGTCCTGTCGCCGCCGCGCGTCGGTAGCCGCTGATGGGCATCGTCCGCCGCTACCGCCTCGTCTCCCTCTCGCTGCTCGTCGTCTCGATGCTCGCGCTCTTCCTCGGCTTCTTCTTCGTCTTCGTGCTCGCACCGGTCGTCGTGATCGGCCTCTTCTACGTTGTCTACCTCGCCGCGGAGGAGCGGCTCTCGTACTTGAGCTCGTTCCGCGACGCGATCCGGCTTCGACGCCTCACCCTCGCCCGCGAGGCGGAGGCGAGGCGAACGCTCGTCGCGCGCAGGGCGCGGCGGCGTGAGCGGTCGGCGAGGCGCGGGTGACGGCCGACCGCGGCACGGCGCCGTTCACGCGGTCGCGCCTGATCGAGAGCGCAGCGCTCCGGGCGGCGCTCGAGCGGCGGGCGCGGCCGGGGGAGCGGCCGGAGGAGCTGCTCTTCGACCTCGGCCTGCTCTCGTCGCGCGACTACGCGCTGGAGCTGGCGATGCGCAGCGGCGTCCCGTACCTGGGGCTGCGCGGCTTCCTCGTCGACGAGCGCCTGCTGCTGTACGTCCCGCTCGCCGTCGCGACCGCCGAGCGGGTGTGCCCGGTGGTGATGATCGGCGACTCGCTCAAGGTCGCGTCGGCGTTCCTCGACCCGGATCTCGGCACGGTGCGCGAGCGGTTCCCGCGGCTCGAGCTCGAGGTCGTCGTCTCGCCGCGCGACGAGGTCCTCGAGGCGCTCCGCGACGTCTCGTTCGCCGCGCGGTAGCGATGGCCGCGCACCCGGAAGGCTTCTACGAGCGGCTCGCGCTCCACGCCGGCCTCCCCTTCGTCACGCTCGACCCGCCGCCCGGCGGCGCCGACCCCGTCTCTCCCGAGGCCGCCGCGCTGCTGACGCCGTGGTCGGCGCGGACGCTCGGCGCGATCCCGCTCGGGCTCGAGGATCTGGGCCGGCATCTCGCCGTCGCGCTATCGGATCCCGACCCGGAACGGATCGCGACGCTGCGAGCACTGGTGGTCGACCGGCAGGTGCGCCCGGTGGTCGCCTCGCCGGAGGCGATCGCGCGCGCCCAGGAGCGCGTGTACGGCCCCGCGGCGACTCCCGCACCTCCGACCGCTCTCGCCGCCGCGCCGGCCCCGCCGGCACGGCGGTCGCTGCGCAGCATCGCCCGGCACGCCGGCCTCGAGTACGTCGACCTCGACCCCAAGCAGGTGGACGCGGACGCGGCTCAGACGCTCCCGGGCGGGCTCTCCCGCCGCTTCGGCGTCGTCGCGCTCGGCAGGCGCGGGCCGCTGCTGCGCGTGGCGACCCACGACCCGTTCGACGGGGTGACCCGGCGTGTGCTCGCGCTCGTGGGCGGGCTGGACGTCGAGCTCGTGGTGGCCGAGCCGGAGCGAATCGCGGCGGCGCTCGACCGCGTCTTCGGGCCTGAGAGCGGCGCCGCCGCGGAGCTGCCGCCGGAGCTCGTCGCCCAGGCCGAGCGCCGGCCGCCCGACCCGCTGCCGCTGGGCGAGTTGCTCGTCGCCACCGGCCTGATCAGCCGCAGCCAGCTCCTGTCGGCCCTCCGCGTCCAGGAACGGACCGGCGACCGCCTCGGCGCGATCTTCGTGCACGCGCGGGCACTGTCCGAGCACGCGCTCGCCGGGGCGCTCGCCGAGCAGCTGCGCGTGCCGCTCCTCGACGTCAGCGAGTTCACACCCGACCCGTCGGCGCTCGCGGTCGTCCCGGAGCGGCTCGCGCGGCTGCACCGCTTCGTGCCGCTCGCGGTCTCGGGCCACGTCCTCTACCTCGCCACCGCCGACCCGCTCGACCTGGAGGCGCTCCACGACGTCCGGCGGCACACGAGCCTGCCGATCCGGATCGTGCTCACTTCGCAGCGGGCGCTCGAGCGGCTGCTGCAGCGGACGTACGCCGCGCCCTACATCCGGATCGCGACGGCCGACCTGCTCAACCGCTCGCCGGACGAGTCCGCCTACCGGGTGCTCTCGTTCCCGCAGAAGCTCGTCCTGCTCGCGCTCCTGCTCTTCGGCGGGCTCGCGCTCGCGCGCGACCCGATCGCCTTCCTGATCACGTTCAACATCGCCTCGATCGTCTTCTACACGGCCTTCTCGCTCTACAAGTTCAAGCTGATCTACGACGCCCTCGGGCACACGCTCGAGCTGCCCGTGTCCGAGGAGGAGCTCGACGCGATCGACGAGGCCGCGCTGCCCGTCTTCACGATCCTCGTCCCCCTCTACCACGAGGCGTCCGTGGTGACGCGCCTGACCATGGCGCTCAACCGGCTCGACTATCCGCGCACGAAGCTCGACGTGAAGCTGATCGTGGAGGAGGACGACGAGGAGACGATCGCTGCACTGCGCGAAGAAGAGCTGCCGCCGCATTTCCGCCTCGTCGTCGTGCCCGACGCCGAGCCGAAGACCAAGCCGAAGGCGTGCAACTACGGGCTGATCCAGGCCGAAGGGACGTACGTCGTCATCTACGACGCCGAGGACAGGCCGGAGCCGGACCAGCTGAAGAAGGTGGCGGTCGCGTACGCGAAGGCGGAGGAGCGGATCGTCTGCATCCAGTGCAAGCTCAACTACTACAACCGGTCGCAGAACATCCTCACGCGCTGGTTCACGACCGAGTACTCGAACTGGTTCGACCTGCTGATGCCGGGCCTGGACGCGGCGGACTCGCCGATCCCGCTCGGCGGCACCTCGAACCACTTCGTGCGCGAGAAGCTGCTCGAGCTCGGCGCCTGGGACCCGTTCAACGTCACCGAGGACGCCGACCTCGGCATCCGGCTCCACAAGGCCGGCTACAAGACCGCGATCATCGACTCGACGACCTTCGAGGAGGCGAACTCCGAGCTCTACAACTGGATCCGGCAGCGCTCCCGCTGGGTCAAGGGCTACATCCAGACGTGGCTCGTGCACATGCGCCACCCGCTACGGCTCTGGCGCCAGCTCGGCCCGCGCGGGTTCTTCTCGTTCCAGATGATCATCGCGGGCACCGTCTTCGCCTTCCTGCTCAACCCGTTCTACTGGCTGCTGACGACGACGTGGGTGCTGACGAGCTCGGGCACGATCCGGGAGCTCTTCCCGGGCTTCGTCTATTACGCGGCCACGTTCGGCCTCTACATCGGCAACTTCACCTTCACGTACATCAACGTTGCGGGTGCCATGCGACGCGGCTATTACGACCTCGTGAAGTACGCGCTGCTCTCGCCCCTCTACTGGGCGCTGATGTCGATCGGCGCCTACAAGGGGCTCGCGCAGCTCGTGTACCGCCCGTACTACTGGGAGAAGACGGTGCACGGGCTCGACCTGCCGGCGGAGCCGGACGAGCAGGTCGCGGCGTGAGCGTCTCCGCGCCGCCACGGCCGGCGCCGGCGGAGACGCGCGGCCTGTTCGTCAAGCGGCGCCGGAACGCGCTGCGGCCGTCGGCCGCGACGGCGTGGAGCGGCAGCCTGTTTCTCGCCTCGTTCGCCGCGTACGCCGCGATCGGCTCGCGGGTCGTCGTCGGGCAGCACGTCGTCCCCTTCGACGCGCTGGCACGCCTCGCGCACGCGTACTTCGTCTGGTGGAACGACCCGCCGAAGCTCGCCGCCGTGGGCTTCGTCTGGCCGCCGCTGTCGACGCTCGTCTTCCTCCCGGCGGCCCTGATCAGGCCCCTCGCGACGTCGCTGCTGGCGCTGCCCCTGACCACCGCGTTCTTCGCCGCCGCGCTTCTCGTGCTGCTCGACCGGACGCTGGCGGTGGCCGGGCTCTCCGCGCAGCGCCGCCTGCCGCTCCTCCTCCTCTTCGGCGCGAACCCGATGATCGTCTTCTACGCGACCAACGGGATGAGCGAGGTCGTCTACCTCTGCTTTCTCGCGGGCGGCACGTACGCGTTCCTGCGCTGGTTCCTCACGCGGGAGTCGAGGTTCCTCGTGCTGACGGGCGTCGCCTTCGCGTTCGGCGTGCTCTCCCGCTACGAGCTGCTCGCGTGGGCGGTGCTGCTCGTGGCGGCGCTCGCCGCCGCGATGATCCGCCAGCACACCGCCCGGGTGGCGGTGGAGGGATCGGTGATCGCCTACGCCGCCCCGGTCGTGTATGCACTCGGCCTCTGGCTGTTCGTCAACTGGCTGATCCTCGGCCATCCGCTCTACTTCCTCTCGCAGCAGGCGCCGGGGTTCGCGCAGGCGACGCCCACGGCGCCGCCGCCGCCCGCGGCGCCCCACGTCCCGGTCGGGACGATCGCCCGGCAGCTCGTGAGCCTGAACTGGCAGCTGTTCCCGCCGGCGGTGGTGGTCGCCGTCGCGCTCGTCGTCGTCTTCCTCGTCCGGCGCGACCTGATGGCGATCACGCTCGCCGGCTTCATGACGCTGAACGCGGCCTTCACCGGGGCCCTGATCTGGACGTCCGGGAACGAGGGCCTGCTCCAGCTCCGGTACAACATGCGCGCGATGCCGCTGGCGCTCGCCGGCATCGCGTGGCTGCTGCTGCTGCTGCGCGGCCGGCGCGAGCGCACCGTCGCCTGGCTCCTCTCGGTCGCCCTGCTCGCCGCCGCGCTCCCGTTCACGTGGCACACGATGCGGACGTACCGCTACCAGTTCCTCGAGCAGGCGTTCGTCCGCGCGGTCTCGACCGGGCACGACCAGGAAGGCCGCCGCTCGATCGGCGGCTACGTCGCCGGGATCGGCCCCGAGCGGCGGATGGCGCGGTGGATCGTCCAGCACGTGCACGCGCGCAACTCGATCCTCACCGACGACGCGCAGTCGTTCTCGGTGATGCTGCTCACCGGCCACCCCGAGTGGTTCGTCGACCGGATCGACCAGGGCGACACGGCCTGGCTGCAGCGGCTCGACGCCCCCTACGGCACCGTCTCGTACCTGCTTGTCTCGAGCGTGGCGACGAACGACCTCACCCGCTACCGGTGGCCGCACCTGTTCGACCGCGGGGAGCCCGGGATCACGCCCGTGCACTCGACGGCGCACTTCACCCTCTTCCGCGTCGCGCCGGCGCCGCCGCAGAAGACCACCGTCGAGGGCGGCCGCTCGCCGGCGGCGCATGGCCAGAACTGAGATCGCGGCGACGGCGCGGGCGCTCCGGCACGCCCGCGGTGAGGGCGCGCCGGGCCTCCGCGCGGTGGCGGCCTACGCCGCCCGCCAGGCGTGGGTGCGCGCCCGAGGCCGCTGGGTCGAGAGCCTTGCGGAGAGACGGCTCCTCGACGACCGGTACGCCGCGCTCGAGACACCGGCGGGGACGATCGTCGTCCCTCGCTCGCTCGAGCGGAACGAGCTCGCCGCCCTGCTCCGGGGTGCGCTCGACCCGCTCGCATGGCACCGCTACGACGGGCCGTGGGCGCCGCTCCACTCCGGCGCGGTGGTCGTCGACTGCGGCGCCTCGGTCGGGGTCTGGGCCGCGGTCGTGGCGCCGCGGGCGTCTCGGCTCGTGCTCGTCGAGCCGCAGGACGAGCTCGCCGACGCGCTCGAGCGGACGTTCGCGGGCGGCCTGCGCGACGGGCGGGTGGAGCTCCACCGCTGCGGGCTCGGGGCCGAGGACGGGCAGGCCGCGCTCGCCGGCTCGGGGCTGACCGCGAAGCTCGCGCCCGGCGAGGGGCCGGTCCCGGTCCGGCGGCTCGACACGCTGCTCGGCGGCCGCCGCATCGACTTCGTCAAGGCCGACGTCGAGGGAGCGGAGCTCGGGCTCCTCCTCGGCGCCACGGAGACGATCGCCCGGCACCGGCCGACGCTCGCGATCACCGTGTACCACCCCGAGAACGACTGGCGCGAGCTGCGGGACACCGTGCTCGAGCTCGCGCCGGGCTACGCCTGGCGGACGCGGGGCCTCGAACCGGGCGGGAAGCCGCTGCTTCTGCTCCTCCAAGCCGATCACTCGAACGGAGGATAAGAATCGCCCGTTCGGGGCAACTAGAATGAGGGATTGTTCCGCGCTCCAGCTTGGGACGCGTGCGGCACGAGGCGGGGACATGACTGCGGCGGCGAATCGATCAATGACGAGCACGGGTGCACGCAGCTTGCTGCTGCTCCTCGCCGCGCTCACGATCGGCGTGCTCGCCCTCGCCCGCACCGGCACCGCGGCCGCCGCGCCCAACTGCGGCGTATTCAGCGGCTGTCCCGCCGTCTTCGGCTTCGCCCCGTTCAGCCCCGGCGACCTCGGCGACACGAGCGTCACGCTCACGTTCTACGCCGACGCGAGCTCGGTCGCGCTGGGCGACGACTTCGGGTGGCACGTCGCGTACGGCGAGACAGGCGGCCCGCTCTCCCAAACGGCGAGCAACGGGGACACGATCGTCGCGGGCACGTTCGCACCGCACACGATCACCGTCACCGGCCTGCAGCCGGTCACGAGCTACGACTTCCTGGTGGTCGCGACCGACGGGCTCGGCCACGAAGTGGACAACACCGTCGCGACCGTGACCACCCTCGACGTCTGCGCGGCCGGTCACTGCCTGGAGCTCTCGGACGTGACGGTGCCGAACACCTACGCCGGCGCCGTCGACGTCACCGCCAAGGTGCATACCGGCGGCTCGGACACGCAGTGGCACGTCGAGTGGCAGAGCGGCGCCGAGACCGGCTACCCGCACGCCGGGCCGACCCAGACGGTGCCCGGCGGGCCGGGAGACGTCTACTCCACCGTCCACCTGACGGGGCTCTCGCCGAGCACGACCTACACGGCGATCGTCGTCGGCGAGAACAGCGCCGCGCAGGGCGCCCAGACCGGCCCGTTCACCTTCTCCACGCTCGACGCCTGCTCCGCCGGGACCTGCCCGTCGATCCTCTCGTCCTTCACGCAGGTCGTCAGCGACACGGCCGAGGACGTCGGCGCGAACGTCGCGACGCAGGGGCTGCCGACCCAGTGGTATCTCGAGTACGGGCCGACGGCGAGCTACGGGACGGCGACGCTGCCGGCGACGCTGAACGCCGACGGCCAGGTGATCGTCCACCTGACGGGCCTGGCCCCCGGAGCGGGCTACCACTATCGCTTCGTCGCGCAGAACCTGAGCGGCACGGCCGTCCAGCCCGACCGGCAGTTCACGACGGACAGTCCGTGTAACTGGGGCCACTGCGTCACGATCACCGGCGAGGGCGCCGCCTCCGTCGGGCCGCACGGAGCCACCGTCTTCGCCACGATCGGCACGGGCGGATTCGACACCGACTGGACGATCGAGGCCTGGACGGGTTCCGTCCCACCCCAGACGGTCGGCTCGGGAACGATCGCGGGCTCGCTCGGCTCCGACACTGTCTCGGCGCAGCTGACCGGCCTGGCCGGCGCCACCGCCTACAGCTTCCGCGTCACGGGCACGAGCGCGAACGGCTCGACCTCCGCCACGGGCACGTTCACGACCCAGGACCCCTGCGACCTCGGCCTCTGCGCCGATCCGCGGCAGCCGAGCGTCACGGGCATCACCGACACGGAGGCGTACGTGATCGCGTTCGTCGGGACGAAGAACGCGGCCACGGACTGGCAGCTCGAGCTTCTCCGGCGACGGAGGGTCGACCTGGTCGGTCGCCGACAGCGGCTCGCTCCCCGGCGACCCGGGCCCGGCGAGCGAGATCGACTCGTCCCAGACCGGGCTGACGCCGCTGACGAGCTACCTCGTCCGCGTCGTCGCCGACAACGGCCAGGGGTCGGTGACCGGGCCGAGCGCGACCTTCTTCACAGGCAACGCGTGCTCGTACGGGAAGTGCCCCGCCGCCGCTGTCCAGCCGACCGAGACGCATGCCACGCGCGTCAGTCTCGGTGGGACGATCGACACCAAGGGCGCCGACACAACGTGGACGCTCGACTGGGGCACGACGAGCGCCTACGCCGGCGGCAACGTCACGGGCACGCCGCTGACCGGCGCCTCGGGCGGCGCGAGCCCGGTCGAGCCGGTCACGCTGACCGGGCTGCAGGCCTCGACGACCTACCACTACCGGATCGTCTCGAGTAATCACTGGGGCACGACCACCGGGGCCGACCAGACATTCACGACCGGGCCGCCCTTCGTGAACACGGACTCGATCGCCTGGCAGAGCGGGCCCGAGCTGCCGAAGCAGTGGAGCGGCTTCACAGCGGCACCGCGCGCCGGCTCGATGTTCGTCACTGGGCACGACCTGAACGGCTCGATCTACTCGTTCGATCCCTACCACGGCCAGGACGAGTTCACGCTCGAGTCGGGCCAGGCGCCGTTCGCGACGCTCGAGGAGGGCAGCGCCTTCCTCGACGACAAGCTCTGGCTGATGTCGGTGGGGCTCCCGGTGGGCGTGCTCAACGCGCCGCCGCAGCGCGTGACCGAGATCTACGACCCGCTGACCGACTCGTGGACGACCGGCCCCGTGGTCCAGAACGAGGACACGCTCTCGCTGATCCACCCGGCCTTCGTCCAGGCGGGCGGGACGCTCTACGCGTTCGGCGGCCGCGGCGTCCCCGGTCCGGGCAGGTCGCACATCTACGACGAGGCGTGGAAGCTGAGCGGCGACCGGTCGGCGTGGCTCCCGATCGCGGCTCCCCCGGTCCCGGTCGCCGACCCGGAAGTCGTCGCCGGCGACGACGGGCGCGTCTACCTCTTCGGTGGCGTCGCGTGCGTCTCGCCCGGCCCGCAGGCGTGGTTCAAGAGCTGCATCGGCGGCGCCGCGACGAACCTCACGCAGATCTACGATCCCGCTACCGGCTCCTGGTCGCAGGGGGCGCCGATGCCGACCGCGCGCTATTCGCTGACGGCGATCCACGCAGGCTGCGCCTTGTACGCGATCGGCGGCCTGGCCAACAGCCCGCTCGAGCCGCAGGCGCCCGGCAACCCGACGAACGACGTCGTCTACGGGCCGAGCCTTCCGACCGCGGAGGTCTACAACCCGGTCGACGACCGCTGGATCCCGGCGCCCGCGCTGCAGACGCCGCGCGCCGACTTCGCGGCCGCGTTCGTCGGCCACCAGGTCTGGGTTCTCGGCGGCGGCCCCGAGCCGCAGCTGTCGTCCACCGAGTACCTCACGCCGGCCGTGGTCGCGAGCTCGGTCGTCTCGCCCGCGCAGCCCGACGGGAACGCCGGCTGGTACGTAACCCAACCGGGCGTCACGGTCGACGCGTGCAACGGCATCGGCGGCCCGGCGTCGCTCGTCTACGGCTTCGACGGCTCGGCCAGCGGGCACCCCTACACGGGCTCCCCGCAGACGGTCGTCGTGCCGGAAGGCGTCCACGACTTCGTCTACGGCGCGTTCGACGCGCAGCACAACGCCGCCGTCAACGTCACGCGCCACTTCAAGATCGACCTGAGCCCGCCGACGATCGCCTTCGACAGCTTCGCCGGCGACGCCTACCACTTCGCCGTCGCGGACACCGGCAGCGGCGTGAGCCACGTCACCGTGGTCGCGAACACGCCCGGCGGCCCGGTCCCGCTGGCGACGCTCGCCGCCGCCCCGTTCGTCGTGCCGCGCTCCCCCCTGCCGGCGGGCACGACCTCGCTGACGCTCGTCGCGTACGACGTGGCCGGCCATGCGAGCTCGGCGTTCACGCAGCCCGCGGTCGTGCCGACCTCGCTCGCGATCACGTCCGCCCTCGTCCAGCAGGAGGGCTCGGTCACGGTCACCGCCAGGCTGCTCGACGCCGGCGGCCAGCCGGTCGCCGGCCGCCCGGTCGAGTTCATCGCTGTCGCGACGGGCGCGACGATCGTGACCGGCACGACGAACGCGGCCGGCATCGCGTCGGTCGTCCTCCCGATCGACGCCGACGCGTACCAGATCCACGCCTCCTTCGCCGGCGACTCCGCCTACCTGCCTTCGAGCACGGCGGCCGCGACGCTGATCGTCTCGCAGCCGACGCAGTTCGTGATCTGGGGCGGCAACGACCCGGTGCTGAGCCGTGCCGTGCGGGTCGGCGACGAGGTCGAGTTCTGGGGCGCCACCTGGTCGAAGCAGGTTCGAAAGCACGCGCCGGGCTACGACGCGGGCAGCGACTTCAAGGGCTACGCGAACAGCTTCTCGGGCTCCGCCTGGCAGGCGAAGCCGGGCAATTCGAAGCCGCCGTACACGAACGGGCAGCTCGGCACATACGTGCCCTACGTGACCGTGATCGTCGCGACCCGGATCGACAAGGGCCACGGCGCGATCGCCGGGAACGTGGCCGAGCACGCGGTGCTTCGGGTCGCACCCGGCAAGCACGACGACCACGACGGCAAGCCGCTCACCCCCGGCGACGAGCTCCACGGAGTCGTCGTCGCGATCCTGCCGTAGCGCCTCAGGCGCGCCGGCGCAGGTAGCCGCCGGGGTTGAAGGTGAGGTAGTGCTTCTCGCGCGACCGGTCGACCTCGAACCGGGCGTCCTCGCGCAGAAACTCCGCCACCGCCTCCGCGGGGCCGGGCCCGTGCTCCGGCGACACGGGGTGCCCGTTCACGTTCGTGTCCTCGACGATCACGTAGCTGCCGGCGGAGACGAGCGGCGCGTAGAGACGAAGCTCGGCGAGGACGTGGTCGCGCGCGTGGTCGGAGTCGAGCACGACGAGCACCGGCCCGCCGGCGTCGCGGACCGCAGCGGTCACGCGTGCCTGGACCTCCGGTCCGGTGGAGGAGCCCGCGACGTACTCGATCCGCGGATGCTCCGGCCGGTCTGGGGCCGCGTCGACGTCCACGGTCAGAACACGCCCGCCCCCCAGCGCGTCGAGCACGGTGGCGAGGAAGAGCGCGCTGCCACCACGGGCGGTCCCGGTCTCGAGCACGACCGCGGGCCTCACCTCCTCGAGAATCTCCTGGTAGACCCACAGGTCGAGCGGCGTCTTCGAGACCGGCACTCCGAGCCACCGCGTGTCGCGCCACGTGCCCTCGAAGAGATAGGACTCGTGATAGAGCCGGTGGAACGCCTCGACGATCTGCCGCCGGGTCTCGAGCGGGTAGACGACGCGGCGCACGAGCGCGCCCCAGGCGAGACGACGGACGAGCCGGAGCTCCGCGGCGACAGCGGCGATGACGGACACGCGGCGAGCCTACTGGAACGCGTAGCGGGAGCCGGGGTGGCCGAGGACGGGCTCGATCGTCGCGCCGCGTGCCCGTGCGAGCTCCTCGATTCGTTCCGCGGCAGGGAAGTCCCGCGCCCGGCACTGGTAGGCGAGCAGGAGGTGCGCGGCGCCGAAGAAGCCGCCCCCGGCCACGGCGTCCTGCACGGCGGGCGGACTCTCGCTGAGCGCCCAGGTGGAGACGAACACGTCGGCCGCCGGAGCGACCTCGACGCCGAGCGGGACGAGGTTGACCCGGCCGGCGACGAGCTCGCCGGCGCGCTCGTGCAGGACAACCTCGTCCTCGCCGAGCACCGACGCGAGGAAGAGCCACTGGAGGCACGACACGATCGGCAGGTCGACGATCGTGTAGGTCGGCCGCCCGACGAGCAGCCACACGCGGCAGAGCTCGCCGTAGCCGCCACCCCACTCGACCACGGACTCGACCCCGGCCGGATCGACGCCGGTGACCTCGGCAAAGCGCTCGAGGTGGGCGAGCTGGTGGACGCGGTTCGCGGAGGTCGCGTATGGGCCGGCGACGGCCGGGCCGCCGGCCGCGTCCTCGACGAGCAGGCCACGGAGCTCCGCGGGCGCCAGCCGCGCCTCGAGGTAGGCGAGCCGGAGGCGCCGCGCCCGCCGCGTGTGCGGGAGCATCGTCGCCATCACGACCGGCAGCGAGAGGAAGTCGGCTGGCGGCCGCGGCAGCAGCGCCCGCTCGAGCTCCGCGGCGTAGCCCTGCCACGGCGGGGCGGCCTCGGAGGAGGCGTGCCCCGGCAGCGCCCGGTAGCGGCCGGCGAGCTCTGGGGCGAGCCGGTGGAACCGGTCGAGCTGCTCCGCGCCGGCCGCCTCGACTCGTCGGCGGGCGCCCGGGTTCCGGGCGAGGACGGCCGCGCGGGCAGCGCGTCGGCGAAGGGCGAGGAGCATCGTGAGCCCGCGCATGCGCGCGGATCATCGCACGCGAGCCGAGCTCCGCTCCAGCGACCTACTCTCAGGCTCGAGTCGAGCTTGAGAGTCCGGGTCAGAGAGCGACGCCCCGGAGGCGGCACCGCTCGGGGCGGGTCGTTCGTGCCTCACCCCGACGGGTGATATTCGAGGGCTTTTCCCGGTTGAACGGGTGAAAGCCCTGCATCAGCGCCCACGGGAAGCCGATGGAACACCCGGAGATCGCGTGCACACGCGCGCGCGAGAGGAAATGGCGAGCTTCCCGACATTGCGGCGTCACGCGGAGCGTTCCGGGCATTCCGGAGGCTTCCGCTCACTGCACCTTCGGGTCGTCGCCGCGGCGCTCCTCGTCCTCGCCGCAGCCTCGGGCACCACGGTCGCCATTCTCGAGCTCGCCACTCCCCGTGGCGACCGCTCGGTGCATGCCACGCCGGCGTTCCTGACGAGGGCGCTCGGGGCGCCGCAACGCCACGCGGCCCTCGTCAGGACCCCGGCACCCGACGTCCACGTCTCGATCCGCAAGGGAGGCGTGGGGGTCGCGACGCCCGACGGCAGCGTCGCGCTCGCGGCCCCGGCTGCCCGGCGCGGCGGCTCGTGGTCGTCGTACCGCCACGGCGCCTCGCGGACGACGACGTTCGGCCGCGAGAGCGTCACGGTCAGCCCCGAGCTCGCCGAGTCGTACCTCACGGTCGGCCTCCGCCAGGGCGTGCGCACGTGGCGGTGGAAGCTCGAGACGTCGCTGACGCCTCGCACCTCGGCCGGCGGCTACGTCGGCTTCTTCGACGGGTCACGGCTCGTGCCCCTCGCGATCAAGCCGGTGCAGATCCTCGACGGCTCCGGGCACGACGTGACGCCGGAGGGGCTCCGCTGGGACGTCGTGCACAGAAGCAGCTCCTGGTGGCTCGAGCTCCGCCTCGACGACGCGAAGCTGCCCCTCCCGTACACGATCGACCCGGGCGTCTACCGCGCAGCGACCACGACGACGACCGCCGCGGCGGGGAACACCACCGTCGGCCTCCCGGTCGGCGCACGGGCGCGAGACGTTCTCGTGCTCTCGATCGGCGTCTCGAGCGGGACGGTGCCGTCCACGCCGTCCGGCTTCACCGCGATCAGCGGCGCGAGCAGCTCGTACAGCACGACCGTCGCGGTCGCGAGCTTCTACCACGTCGTCACCGCTGCCGACGTGTCCGGGCCGGCGAGCTGGACGTTCGCGGTCGGCGCCGAGTCGACGGTCACGCTCGTCGACTTCCGCGGGATCGACAGCACCTCGGTCGTCATGGACACCGGCACGGCCTACTCCGGGCACGACAAGAGCAGCACCTGTCCGGCGATCACGCCGAGCGCCGGCGCCACCACGCCTGAGCACCTCGTCTGCTCGGTCAGCCGCACGAGCAACAACGGGCTGGGCATCTTGCTCAGCCCGTGGACGTACCAGGCCGGGATCGGGGCCGCGAGCTTCGGCCTCGGCACCGGAACATACGACGACGACGTGACGAGCACGACGACAGTCGGCCCCGCGAACTCGGGCAATATCCCCGGCGGCTGGACTGACGACGTCGGCATCTCCTTCGGGCTCAGGGACGACACGACCGCGCCCGTGAACGGCGCCATTAGCGCCGGCAGCGTCACGGGCGCCGCCTACCAGGCCTCGGCCGGCTCCACGATCTACTTCAACTCCACGCTGAGCGGCTCGTTCACGCTCAGCGACCCGTTCACCGACGCGCAGTCCTCCGTCGAGTCGGTGCAGTATCCGGCGGCCGCGGGCTGGACGCACACGCTCGAGACGATCACCACCGACCCGAGCTTCACGTCCTCGGCGTACTCGTGGACGGCAGGCGCGGGGACGCCGTCGCTGACGCTGGCCGAGACCAACGGTGCGGACCTCACCTCGACACAGGTCGTGCCGATCACGAACGACACGACCGCGCCGACCTCCTCCGTGACCTGCAACGGCGCCGCCTGCAGCAACCCATACGGCTCGACCGTGACCGTCGGCCTGAGCGGCTCCGACGCGGGCGCGGGCATGAAGCGGATCGTGTACACGACGAACGGCACGAACCCGACGATCAACACCGGCACGGACACGGTCACGAACGGCACGGCGATCGCGGGCTCCTCCGGTTCGTTCAGCGTGAGCACCGTCGGCACGACGGCGGTGAAGTGGATCGTCGAGGACAACGTCCGGAACGTCTCGAGCGTCTCGACGCAGAACGTGCAGATCGCCACCCCGCCGACCGGCGTCACGTTCTCGGGCTCGTCGCTCGTCTACGCGGCGACGTCCACCTGGACGGCGGGGTTCACGGCGACGGCGAGCGGCGCCCTCTCGCCGGGCAACAGCGTGACCGTCACGTTCGACGCCGCGTTCGCGGCCGGGATCCCGGCGTCGCCGACGGTGACCTTCGGCGGCAGCTTCGCCGGCTGCAGCCCCACGACCGGCTCCACTGCCGGCAACGTCGTGACCGTCACGCTCCCGGCCGGCTGCACGCTCGCGAACAGCGCCTCCGGCACCGTCGCCGTCGCCGGGGTCACGAACCCGGTGCCTGCGACGTACGCGAACACGGGCTTCGCGGTGCACACGACCTCGAACGCGTGGGACGCGAGCCCGGCGACCGGCGTCACGATCCAGCAGAAGACGCTGACAGTGTCGGGCGTGACCGCGGCCAACAAGACTTACGACGGGGCGACCACGGCGGCGCTGAACGTCGGCTCGGCCTCGCTCGTCGGCGTCGTCGCAGGCGACACCGTCACCCTCGGCACCGGCAGCGCCAGCGGCAGCTTCGCCACCAAGACCGTCGCCGCCGGCAAGACCGTCACCGTCGCCGGCCTCACCATCAGCGGCGCCGACGCCGCCAAGTACACGCTCACCCAGCCCACCACCACCGCGAACATCACCGCCAAGACGCTGACGGTCTCGGGCGTGACCGCCGCCAACAAGACCTACGACGGGGCGACCACGGCGACGCTGAACGTCGGCTCGGCCTCGCTCGTCGGCGTCGTCGCAGGCGACACCGTCACCCTCGGCACCGGCAGCGCCAGCGGCAGCTTCGCCACCAAGACCGTCGCCGCCGGCAAGACCGTCACCGTCGCCGGCCTCACCATCAGCGGCGCCGACGCCGCCAACTACACGCTCACCCAGCCCACCACCACCGCGAACATCACCGCCAAGACGCTGACGGTCTCGGGCGTGACCGCCGCCAACAAGACCTACGACGGGGCGACCACGGCGACCCTGAACGTCGGCTCGGCCTCGCTCGTCGGCGTCGTCGCAGGCGACACCGTCACCCTCGGCACCGGCAGCGCCAGCGGCAGCTTCGCCACCAAGACCGTCGCCGCCGGCAAGACCGTCACCGTCGCCGGCCTCACCATCAGCGGCGCCGACGCCGCCAACTACACGCTCACCCAGCCCACCACCACCGCGAACATCACGGCCAAGACGCTCACCGTCAGCGGCGCCACCGCCGCCAACAAGACCTACGACGCCACCACCACCGCCACCCTCAACCTCGGCAGCGCCTCGCTCGTCGGCGTCGTCGCCGGCGACACCGTCACGATCGACGGCACCGGCGCCAGCGGCAGCTTCGCCACCAAGACCGCCGGCACCGGCAAGACCGTCACGGTCGCCGGCATCGCCCTCGCCGGCGCGGACGCCGGCAACTACACCGTCACCCAGCCCAGCGGCCTCACCGCCGACATCACCGCCAAGACGCTCACCGTCACGGGCGCCGCCGCCCAGAACAAGACCTACGACGGCACCACGACCGCGACGCTCGACCTCAGCGGCGCCTCGCTCACCGGCGTCGTCGCCGGCGACACCGTCACCCTCGACGGCTCCGCCGCGACCGGCAGCTTCGCCACCAAGACCGTCGCCGCCGGCAAGACCGTCACCGTCGCCGGCCTCACCCTCAGCGGCGCCGACGCCGCCAACTACACGCTCACCCAGCCCACCACCACCGCGAACATCACCGCCAAGGCGCTGACGGTCTCGGGCGTGACCGCCGCCAGCAAGACCTACGACGGCAGCACCACCGCCACCCTCGACCTCAGCGGCGCCTCGCTCACCGGCGTCGTCGCCGGCGACACCGTCGCGATCGACGGCTCCGGCGCCAGCGGCAGCTTCGCCACCGGCACCGCCGGAACCGGCAAGACCGTCACGTCGCCGGCATCGCCCTTGGCGGCAGCGACGCCGGCAACTACACCGTCACCCAGCCCAGCGGGCTCACCGCCGACATCACCGCGAAGGCGCTCACGGTCAGCGGCGCCGCCGCCCAGAACAAGACCTACGACGGCTCGACCACCGCCACCCTCGACCTCAGCGGCGCCTCGCTCACCGGCGTCGTCGCCGGCGACACCGTCACGATCGACAGCTCCGCCGCGACCGGCAGCTTCGCCAGCAAGATCACCGGCACCGCGAAGCCGGTGACGGTCACCGGCCTCGCTCTCGGCGGCGTCGATTCCGGCAACTACACGGTCTCCCAGCCCACAGGCCTGACCGCCGACATCACCGCGAAGGCGCTCACCGTCACCGGCGCCACCGCCCAGAACAAGACCTACGACGGATCGACGGCCGCCACGCTCGACCTGAGCGGCGCCTCGCTCACCGGCGTGGTCGCCGGAGACTTCACCACCATCGACGGATCCGGCGCCGCCGGCAGCTTCGCCACCAAGACCACCGGAACCGGCATGGCCGTCACCGTCACCGGGATCGCCCTCGGCGGCACCGACGCCGGCAACTACACCGTCACCCAGCCCAGCGGCCTCACCGCCGACATCACCGCCAAGACGCTCACCGTCACCGGCGCCACCGCCCAGAACAAGACCTACGACGGCACCGCCGCCGCCACGCTCGCCCTGAGCGGCGCCTCGCTCTCGGGCGTCGTCGCCGGCGACACCGTCACGATCGACAGCTCCGGCGCGACCGGCAGCTTCGCCACCGGCACCGTCGGAACCGGCATCGCCGTCACCGTCGCCGGGCTCGCCCTCGGAGGCGCCGACGCCGCCAACTACACCGTCACCCAGCCCAGCGGCCTCAGCGCCGACATCACCGCCAAGGCGCTCACCGTCTCGGGCGCCACCGCCGCCAACAAGACCTACGACAGCACGACCAGCGCCACCCTCGACCTCAGCGGCGCCACGCTCACCGGCGTCGTCGCCGGCGACACCGTCACCCTCGACAGCTCCGCCGCGACCGGCAGCTTCGCCACGAAGACCACCGGCACTGCCAAGCCCGTCACGGTGACCGGTGTCGCCCTCTCTGGCGCGGACGCCGGCAACTACACCGTCTCCCAGCCCGCCGGGCTGACCGCCGACATCACCGCGAAGGCGCTCACGGTCAGCGGCGCCACCGCCCAGAACAAGACCTACGACGGCACCACCACGGCGACGCTCGACCTCGGCGGCGCCTCGCTCACCGGCGTGGTCGCCGGAGACTTCGTCGCGATCGACGGCTCCGGCGCCGCCGGCAGCTTCGCCACCAAGACCACCGGCACCGGCAAGCCGGTCACCGTCACCGGGATCGCGCTCGGCGGCAGCGACGCCTCCAACTACACCGTCACCCAGCCCACCGGGCTCACCGCCGACATCACCGCCAAGACGCTCACCGTCTCGGGCGCCACCGCCGCCAACAAGACCTACGACGGCACGACCAGCGCCACCCTCGACCTCAGCGGCGCCACGCTCACTGGCGTCGTCGCCGGCGACACCGTCACCCTCGACAGCTCGGGCGCGAGCGGCAGCTTCGCCACCGGCACCGTCGGAACCGGCATCGCCGTCACCGTCGCCGGGGTCGCCCTCGGCGGCAGCGACGCCTCCAACTACACGCTCAGCCAGCCCAGCGGGCTCACCGCCGACATCACCGCGAAGACGCTCACCGTCTCGGGCGCCACCGCCGCCAACAAGACCTACGACGGCACGACCAGCGCCACCCTCGACCTCAGCGGCGCCACGCTCACCGGCGTCGTCGCCGGCGACACCGTCACCCTCGACAGCTCGGGCGCGAGCGGCAGCTTCGCCACCGGCACCGTCGGAACCGGCATCGCCGTCACCGTCGCCGGGGTCGCCCTCGGAGGCGCCGACGCCGCCAACTACACCGTCACCCAGCCCACCGGGCTCACCGCCGACATCACCGCCAAGACGCTCACCGTCACCGGCGCGGCCGCCGCCAACAAGACCTACGACAGCACGACCAGCGCCACCCTCGACCTCAGCGGCGCCACGCTCACCGGCGTCGTCGCCGGCGACACCGTCACCCTCGACAGCTCCGCCGCGACCGGCAGCTTCGCCTCGCGCACCGCCGGCACCGCCAAGGCCGTCACGGTGGCCGGCGTCGCCCTCGCCGGCGCGGACGCCGCCAACTACACCATCACGCAGCCCACCGGGCTGACCGCCGACATCACGGTGAAGGCGCTGACGGTCTCCGCCGCCGCCGCCCAGAACAAGACCTACGACGGCTCGACCACC
Organism: uncultured Thermoleophilia bacterium; assembly: GCA_963728095.1. Classification (GTDB taxonomy): domain Bacteria; phylum Actinomycetota; class Thermoleophilia; order Gaiellales; family Gaiellaceae; genus Palsa-739. The sequence goes on from CAVSIO010000002.1 coordinate 557,756, forward strand.
GCCACCCTCGACTTCAGCGGCGCCACGCTCACGGGCGTCGTGGCCGGCGACTTCGTCTCGATCGACGGGTCCGGCGCGACGGGCAGCTTCGCCACGAAGACGACCGGCGCCGCGAAGCCGGTGACGGTCACCGGCCTCGCTCTCGGCGGCGTCGATTCCGGCAACTACACGGTCTCCCAGCCCACAGGCCTGACCGCCGACATCACCGCCAAGACGCTGACGGTCGCCGGTGCGGTGGCCCAGAACAAGACCTACGACGGGTCGACGGCCGCCACGCTCGACCTCAGCGGCGCCTCGCTCACCGGCGTCGCCGCCGGCGACACCGTCACCCTCGACGGCTCCGCCGCGACCGGCAGCTTCGCCACCAAGACCGTCGCCGCCGGCAAGACCGTCACCGTCGCCGGCCTCACCCTCAGCGGCGCCGACGCCGCCAACTACACGCTCACCCAGCCCACCACCACCGCGAACATCACCGCCAAGGCGCTGACGGTCTCGGGCGTGACCGCCGCCAGCAAGACCTACGACGGCAGCACGACCGCCACGCTCGACCTCAGCGGCGCCTCGCTCACCGGCGTCGTCGCCGGCGACACCGTCACCCTCGACAGCTCGGGCGCGACCGGCAGCTTTGCCACCGGCACCGTCGGAACCGGCATCGCCGTCAGCGTCGCCGGGGTCGCCCCTGGCGGCAGCGACGGCGGCAACTACACGGTCTCCCAGCCGACGGTCAGCGCCGACATCACGGCGAAGACGCTCACCGTCACCGGCGCCGCCGCCCAGAACAAGACCTACGACGGCACCACGACCGCGACGCTCGACCTCAGCGGCGCCTCGCTCACCGGCGTCGTCGCCGGCGACACCGTCACGATCGACAGCTCCGCCGCGACCGGCAGCTTCGCCAGCAAGATCACCGGCACCGCGAAGCCGGTGACGGTCACCGGCCTCGCTCTCGGCGGCGTCGATTCCGGCAACTACACGGTCTCCCAGCCCACAGGCCTGACCGCCGACATCACCGCGAAGGCGCTCACCGTCACCGGCGCCACCGCCCAGAACAAGACCTACGACGGATCGACGGCCGCCACGCTCGACCTGAGCTCCGCCTCGCTCACCGGCGCGGTCGCCGGAGACTTCACCGCCATCGACAGCTCCGGCGCCGCCGGCAGCTTCGCCACCAAGACCACCGGCACCGGCAAGACCGTCACCGTCACCGGGATCGCACTCGGCGGCAGCGACGCCTCCAACTACACCGTCACCCAGCCCACCGGGCTCACCGCCGACATCACCGCCAAGACGCTCACCGTCTCGGGCGCCACCGCCCAGAACAAGACCTACGACGGCACCACCACCGCCACCCTCGACATCAGCGGCGCCTCGCTCACCGGCGTCGTCGCCGGCGACACCGTCACCCTCGACAGCTCGAGCGCGACCGGCAGCTTCGCCACCGCCACCGCCGGAACCGGCAAGACCGTCACGGTCGCCGGCATCGCCCTCGCCGGCGCGGACGCCGCCAACTACACCGTCACCCAGCCCAGCGGGCTGACCGCCGACATCACCGCGAAGGCGCTCACGGTCAGCGGCGCCGCCGCCCAGAACAAGACCTACGACGGAGCGACCACCGCCACCCTCGACCTCAGCGGCGCCTCGCTCACCGGCGTCGTCGCCGGCGACACCGTCACGATCGACAGCTCCGCCGCGACCGGCAGCTTCGCCAGCAAGATCACCGGCACCGCCAAGACCGTCACCGTGACCGGTGTCGCCCTCTCCGGCGTGGACGCCTCCAACTACACCCTCAGCCAGCCCAGCGGGCTGACCGCCGACATCACCGCGAAGACGCTCACCGTCACCGGCGCCACCGCCCAGAACAAGACCTACGACGGATCGACGGCCGCCACGCTCGACCTGAGCTCCGCCTCGCTCACCGGCGCGGTCGCCGGAGACTTCACCACCATCGACGGATCCGGCGCCGCCGGCAGCTTCGCCACCAAGACCACCGGCACCGGCAAGACCGTCACCGTCACCGGGATCGCACTCGGCGGCACCGACGCCTCCAACTACACCCTCACCCAGCCCACCGGCCTCACCGCCGACATCACCGCCAAGACGCTCACCGTCACCGGCGCCACCGCCCAGAACAAGACCTACGACGCCACCGCCAGCGCCACCCTGGACCTCAGCGGCGCTTCGCTCTCGGGCGTCGTGGCCGGCGACACCGTCACGATCGACAGCTCGAGCGCGACCGGCAGCTTCGCCACCAAGACCGTCGGCACCGGCAAGACCGTCACCGTCACCGGGATCGCGCTCGCCGGCGCCGACGCCGGCAACTACACGGTCGGGCAGCCCAGCCTCACCGCAGACATCACGCCGAAGACGCTCACGGTCAGCGGTGCCACCGCGCAGGACAAGATCTACGACGCGACGACGACCGCCACGGTCGACTTCAGCAGCGCCTCTCTCAGTGGTGTGGTCGCCGGCGACACCGCCATCCTCGACGCCTCCGGCGCCAGCGGCAGCTTCGCCACCAAGACCGTCGGCACCGGCAAGGCGGTCACCGTGATCGGGATCGCGCTCGGCGGCGCCGACGCCGCCAACTACACCGTGTCGCAGCCCAGCGGGCTCACGGCGAACATCACCGCCAAGACGCTCACCGTCAGCGGCGCCGCCGCCGCCAACAAGACCTACGACGGCGGCACCACCGCCACGCTCGACCTCAGCGGCGCCACGCTCACCGGCGTCGTGGCCGGCGACACCGTCACCCTCGACAGCTCCGCCGCGACCGGCAGCTTCGCCACCAAGACCACCGGCACCGCCAAGACCGTCACCGTGACCGATGTCGCCCTCTCCGGCGTGGACGCCTCCAACTACACCCTCAGCCAGCCCAGCGGGCTCACCGCCGACATCACGGCCAAGACTCTGACGGTCGCCGGTGCGGTGGCCCAGAACAAGACCTACGACGGCACCACCGCGGCGAGCCTCGACCTCAGCGGCGCCTCGCTCATCGGCGCGGTCGCCGGTGACTTCGTCGCCATCGACAGCTCCGGCGCCGCCGGCAGCTTCGCCACCAAGACCACCGGCACCGCCAAGCCCGTCACCGTCACCGGGATCGCACTCGGCGGCACCGACGCCTCCAACTACACCCTCACCCAGCCCACCGGCCTCACTGCCGACATCACCGCCAAGACGCTCACCGTCACCGGCGCCACCGCCCAGAACAAGACCTACGACGGCACCACCACCGCCACCCTCGACATCAGCGGCGCCTCGCTCACCGGCGTCGTCGCCGGCGACACCGTCACGATCGACGGCTCCGCCGCCACTGGCAGCTTCGCCACCAAGACCACCGGCGCCGCCAAGCCGGTCACCGTCACAGGGATCGCACTCGGCGGCGCCGACGCCTCCAACTACACCGTCTCCCAGCCCAGCGGGCTCACCGCCGACATCACGACCAAGGCGCTGACGGTCACCGGCGCCGCCGCCCAGAACAAGACCTACGACGGCTCGACCAGCGCCACCCTCGACACGAGCGGCGCCACGCTCACCGGCGTCGTCGCCGGCGACACCGTCACGATCGACGGCTCCGGCGCCACCGGCAGCTTCGCCACGAAGAGCGTCGGCACCGGGATCGCGGTCACCGTCAGCGGAATCGCTCTCGGCGGCGCCGACGCGGGCAACTACACGGTGTCGCAGCCGATCGGGATCGCCGCCGACATCACGCCGAAGGCGCTCATCGTCACGGGCATCACCGCCTCCGGCAAGACCTACGACGGCACCACGGCGGCGAGCATCGACGCCAGCGGCGCCTCGCTTTCGGGCGCCGTCGCCGGCGACACCGTCACTCTCGACAGCTCCGCCGCGACCGGCAGCTTCGCCGGCAAGAACGTCGGCACCGGAATTGCCGTCACCGTCGCCGGCGTCGCCCTCGGCGGCAGCGACGCCGGCAACTACACGGTCTCCCAGCCCACAGGCCTGACCGCCGACATCACCGCGAAGGCGCTCACCGTCACCGGCGCGACCGCCCAGAACAAGACCTATGATGGCTCGACCACCGCCACCCTCGACCTCAGCGGCGCCTCACTCACCGGCGTCGTCGCCGGCGACACCGTCACGATCGACAGCTCCGGCACGACCGGCAGCTTCGCCACGAAGACCGTCGGCGCCGGCAAGACGGTCACCGTCACGGGCATCGCGCTCGGCGGCAGCGACGCCGCCGACTACACCGTGTCGCAGCCCAGCGGAGTCACCGCCGACATCACCAAGAAGACGCTCACCGTCAGTGGCGCCACCGCCGCCAACAAGACCTACGACGGCACCACCGCCGCCACCCTCGACCTCAGCGGCGCCACGCTCACCGGCGTCGTCGCCGGCGACACGGTCTCGATCGACAACTCGGCCGCCAGCGGCAGCTTCGCCACGAAGACCGCCGGCTCGGCCAAGTCGGTGACGGTGACCGGTATCGCCCTCGGCGGCGCGGACGCCTCCAACTACACGGTGTCGCAGCCCAGCGGGGTCAGCGCCGACATCACTGCGAAGGCGCTGACGGTCAGCGGCGCCACCGCCGCCAACAAGACCTACGACGGCACCACCGCCGCCACCCTCGACCTCAGCGGCGCCTCGCTCACCGGCGTCGTCGCCGGCGACACCGTCGCCCTCGACGGCTCGGGCGCGACCGGCAGCTTTGCCACCGGCACCGTCGGAACCGGCATCGCCGTCAGCGTCGCCGGGGTCGCCCCTGGCGGCAGCGACGGCGGCAACTACACGGTCTCCCAGCCGACGGTCAGCGCCGACATCACGGCGAAGACGCTCACCGTCACCGGCGCCGCCGCCCAGAACAAGACCTACGACGGCACCACGGCGGCGAGCATCGACGCCAGCGGCGCCTCGCTTTCGGGCGCCGTCGCCGGCGACACCGTCACTCTCGACAGCTCCGCCGCGACCGGCAGCTTCGCCAGCAAGATCACCGGCACCGCGAAGCCGGTGACGGTCACCGGCCTCGCTCTCGGCGGCGTCGATTCCGGCAACTACACGGTCTCCCAGCCCACAGGCCTGACCGCCGACATCACCGCGAAGACGCTCACCGTCACCGGCGCCACCGCCCAGAACAAGACCTACGACGGATCGACGGCCGCCACGCTCGACCTGAGCTCCGCCTCGCTCACCGGCGTGGTCGCCGGAGACTTCACCACCATCGACGGATCCGGCGCCGCCGGCAGCTTCGCCACCAAGACCACCGGCACCGGCAAGCCCGTCACCGTCACCGGGATCGCACTCGGCGGCAGCGACGCCTCCAACTACACCGTCACCCAGCCCAGCGGGCTGACCGCCGACATCACCGCCAAGACGCTGACGGTCGCCGGCGCCACCGCCGCCAACAAGATTTACGACGGCACCACGGCCGCCACGCTCAACCTCGGCTCGGCCACCCTCAACGGTGTCGTCGCAGGCGACACCGTCACCTTCGACAGCTCCGGCGCCACCGGCAGCTTCGCCGGGAAGACCGTCGGAACCGGCATCGCCGTCAGCGTCGCCGGGCTCGCCCTTGGCGGCAGCGACGGCGGCAACTACACCGTCACCCAGCCCAGCGGGCTCACCGCCGACATCACCGCCAAGGCGTTGACGGTCGCCAGCGCCGCCGCCCAGAGCAAGACCTACGACGGCACCACGACAGCGACGCTCGACCTCAGCGGCGCCTCGCTCACCGGCGTCATCGCCGGCGACACCGTCACGATCGACGGCTCCGGCGCCACCGGCAGCTTCGCCACCAAGACCACCGGCACCGCCAAGACCGTCACCGTGACCGGTGTCGCCCTCTCCGGCGTGGACGCCTCCAACTACACCGTCAGCCAGCCCAGCGGGCTCACCGCAGACATCACCGCGAAGACGCTCACCGTCTCGGGCGCCACCGCCGCCAACAAGACCTACGACGGCGGCACCGCGGCGAGCCTCGACCTCAGCTCCGCCTCGCTCACCGGCGTCGTCGCCGGCGACTTCACCACCATCGACAGCTCGGCCGCCACCGGCAGCTTCGCCACCAAGACCACCGGCACCGGCAAGCCCGTCACCGTCACCGGGATCGCACTCGGCGGCAGCGACGCCTCCAACTACACCGTCACCCAGCCCACCGGGCTGACCGCCGACATCACCGCCAAGACGCTCACCGTCAGCGGCGCGGCCGCCGCCAACAAGACCTACGACGGCACCACCGCCGCCACCCTCGACCTCAGCGGCGCCACGCTCACCGGCGTCGTCGCCGGCGACACCGTCACCCTCGACGGGTCCGGCGCCTCGGCCACGTTCGCAAGCAAGAGCGTCGGCACGGGCATCGCCGTGACCGTCATCGGCATCGCTCTCGCCGGCACCGACGCCGGCAACTACACCGTCTCGCAGCCCAGCGGGCTAACGGCCGACATCACCACGAAGGCGCTCGCCGTCACCGGCGCCACCGCCGCCAACAAGACCTACGACGGCACCACCAGCGCCACCCTCGACCTCAGCGGCGCTTCGCTCACCGGCGTCATCGCCGGCGACACCGTCACGATCGACGGCTCCGGCGCCACCGGCAGCTTCGCCACCAAGACCACCGGCACCGCCAAGACCGTCACCGTGACCGGTGTCGCCCTCTCCGGCGCGGACGCCGGCAACTACACGGTCTCCCAGCCCGCCGGGCTGACCGCCGACATCACCGCGAAGACGCTCACCGTCTCGGGCGCCACCGCCGCCAACAAGACCTACGACGGCAGCACCGCGGCGAGCCTCGACCTCAGCTCCGCCTCGCTCACCGGCGTCGTCGCCGGCGACACCGTCACCCTCGACGGATCCGGCGCCGCCGGCAGCTTCGCCACCAAGACCACCGGCACCGCCAAGACCGTCACCGTCACCGGGATCGCACTCGGCGGCAGCGGACGCCTCCAACTACACCCTCACCCAGCCCACCGGGCTCACCGCCGACATCACCGCCAAGACGCTCACCGTCAGCGGCGCGGCCGCCGCCAACAAGACCTACGACGGCACCACGACCGCCACCCTCGACCTCAGCGGCGCCACGCTCACCGGCGTCATCGCCGGCGACACCGTCACCCTCGACAGCTCCGGCGCCACCGCCACGTTCGCAAGCAAGAGCATCGGCACGGCCAAGACCGTCACCGTCATCGGCATCGCCCTCGCCGGCACCGACGCCTCCAACTACACCGCTCAGCCAGCCCAGCGGGCTAACCGCCGACATCACCACGAAGACGCTCACCGTCACCGGCGCCACCGCCGCCAACAAGACCTACGACGGCACCACCGCGGCGAGCCTCGACCTCAGCGGCGCCTCGCTCACCGGCGCGGTCGCCGGTGATTTCGTCGCCATCGACAGCTCCGGCGCCGCCGGCAGCTTCGCCACCAAGACCACCGGCACCGCCAAGCCGGTCACCGTCACCGGCGTCGCCCTCGGCGGCACCGACGCCGCCAACTACGCGGTATCGCAGCCCAGCGCGGTCAGCGCCGACATCACCGCGAAGACGCTCACCGTCTCGGGCGCCACCGCCGCCAACAAGACCTACGACGGCGGCACCACCGCCACGCTCGACCTCAGCGGCGCCTCGCTCACCGGCGTCGTGGCCGGCGACACCGTCACGATCGACGGCTCCGGCGCGAGCGGCAGCTTCGCCACCGGCACCGTCGCCACCGCCAAGCCCGTCACGGTGACCGGCATCGCCCTCGCCGGCGCGGACGCCTCCAACTACACCGTGACCCAGCCCGGCGGGCTCACGGCCGACATCACCGCCAAGGCGCTCACCGTCACCGGCGCCGCCGCCCAGAACAAGACCTACGACGGCTCGACCAGCGCCACCCTCGACACCAGCGGCGCCACGCTCACCGGCGTCGTCGCCGGCGACGCCGTCACCCTCGACGCGACCAGCTACACCGCGACCTTCGCGGCCAAGAGCGCCGGGACGGCGATCGCGGTCGCCGTCACCGGCCTCGCGCTCACGGGCGCCGACGCCGCCGACTACACCCTCACCCAGCCCACCGGCCTGACCGCCGACATCGCGCAGGCGCCGGCGACCGTCGCCAACGCGACCGTCGTCGACAAGGCGTACGACGGAACCGCCACCGCGACTCTCGACCTCGCAAGCGCCACCGTCGCGGGTGCGGTCGCCGGCGACACCGTCACCGTCGACGGCTCCGGCGCCTCGGCGAGCTTCGCCGACTGGAACGTCGGCGCGGGCAAGGCCGCCACCGTTACGGGCATCGCCCTCGCGGGCGCGGACGCCGCGAACTACACGCTGTCCCAGCCGACGGGCCTCACCGGGACGATCACCCCGCGCGCGCTCACGGTCACGGCACAGACGGATACGAAGGTCTACGACACGACGACCGCTTCCTCGGTCGCGCCGCTGATCACGAGCGGGAGCCTCGCCGCGACCGACACCGCGTCGTTCGGGCAGGCGTTCGACACGGCGGCAGTCGGGACAGGCAAGACCCTGACGCCCTTCGGATCGGTCCTCGACGGGAACTCCGGCAACAACTACGCCGTCACCCTCGTCACCGCGACCGGAGACATCACCGCCGGCGCAGCGACAAAGCTCGACTTCACGCAGCAGCCGAGCGCCGCCACCGGCGGCCTGCCGTTCTCGCCCCAGCCGGTCGTCGCGGTCGAGGACACCTACGGCAACGTCGTCACGGGCGACAGCACGACCCAGGTCACGCTCTCGATCGGCACCAATCCGGCCGGCGGCACCCTGACCTGCAGCGGCGGCACGACCGTGACCGTCGCCCAGGGCCTCGCGACGTTCAGCGGCTGCTCGATCGATGCGAAGGGCACCGGCTACACGCTCGGCACCGGCAACAACGCGGGGCTGACCGACACGACCAGCTCGTCGTTCGACGTCGGCGCCGTCCCGACGAAGCTCGTCGTGTCGTCCGTCAACGGCGGCTCCGACCCGGTCGCAGGCACGCCGTTCTCGGTGGTCGTCGAGGCACGGGACGCCGTCGACAACCTCGGCGCGGTCACGAGCGACACGCCCATCACACTCAGTCTCGCCACGGGCACCGGCACGCTCGGCGGAACGCTCACCGGTACGATCGCGGCCGGCCAGACCGGCACGACGATCAGCGGCGTCACCTATGCGACGGCCGAGAGCGGCGTCTCGGTCACCGCCACCCGCAGCGCGGGCGACGCGTTGACGCCGGCGACCAGCTCGACCTTCACCGTCGTGCCGGGGCCGGCGAGCCGGGTCGCGATCACCTCCGCGCCGACGTCTGCCACCGCCGGCTCGAGCTTCGCCGTCACGATCCAGGCGCAGGACGCGCTCGGGAACCCCGTCGCCGTCGCCGCGGACCTCCCGGTCTCGCTCGGCCTCGCCTCGCACTCCGGCACCGGCACCGCGGGCTCGCTCTCCGGCGACACGGGCACGATCCTGTCGGGGTCGAGCAGCGTGACGCTCGCGGGCGTTGCGTACACGCGCGCGGAGGTCGTCACGCTGTCGGCCTCGGCATTCGGGCTGTCGAGCTCCCCGGCGACGCCGGCGATCACCGTCGCCCCCGGCCCGCTCGCGCAGCTCCAGGTTCTCGTCCCCGGCGAATCGGCCGCGCCCGGAACGGCGAGCGGCAAGACCGGGACGCCGGCGCAGCAGACCGCGACCGCGCCCTTCACCGTCACCGTGAACGCCGTGGACGCGAACTGGAACCTCGTCGCCACGAGCGACACCGTCCATGTCGACTCGAGCGACGCCGCGGCCTCGCTGCCCGCCGACTTCGCGCTCGCCGGCGGCACGGCGGACGTTTCCGCCACGCTCAACGGCGTCGGCTCGGGCAGCCAGACGATCGGCGCCGCCGACACGAGCGACGGCTCCGTCGCCGCCGCGACCTCCGCTGCGGTGCCGCTCCAGCCGGCCGCCGTGAGCGCCGCGGACTCGACCGTCTCGGCCCCGGCGACCGTCCTCGCCGACGGCTCGACCGCCGCGACCGTCACCGTCACGCTCACGGACGCGGCCGGCAATCCGATCGCCGGGAAGACGGTGACGCTCACGCAGAGCAGCGGCGCCGAGCTCCACGATCTCCCCCGCCTCCGGCACCTCCGACGCCGCCGGCCAGGTCGCCTTCAGCGTCACCGACGCGACCCGCGAGGTCGTGACGCTACACGGCCGAGGACACCGACGACGCGGTCGTGCTCGCGCAGACGCCTCAGATCTCCTTCGAGGACAACACGGCGCCGTCGATCACGGTCGCGGCGCCGGCGTCGGACGTCACGGCAGCCGGGAACGTCACATTCTCGGTGACGGGGGTCTCCGACGACGCGACCGGCGTCAGCGGCGTCACCTTCCGGTATTGCGACTCGACGAGCGCCGCCTGCGGCCCGGCCTCCGGCAGCTCGCTCGCCGCCACGGACGACGGCGGCGGCGCCTGGAGCGCCTCGCTCGACACGACGGCGCTCGCCGACGGCCACACGTACACCTGGGTCGCCGTCGCCACCGACAACGCTGGCAACGCGGCGACGGCGGCGGCGCGCACGCTCTCGGTCGACAACTCCGCCCCGACGCTGGCGACCGTCGCGCCCACGCTCGACACGCCGGCGATCGAGTACTGGAACGGCGCCGCGAGCACGCTCTGGCTGAACAACACCGGCAGCGGCTCGTTCGAGCTGAACGCCACCGCGAGCGACCCGGACTCGGGCGTCGCGAAGGTCTCCTTCCCCGCCCTGCTGGGGACGGCGGCGCACGACCTGACCACGCCGTCCGCCGCGCCGGACAGGTACACGTCGAACACGTACTCCTTCACCGACCAGTCGGCGGACATCTCGCCGGTCACCGTCAGCGCGACGAACGCCGCCACCGTCGGCGACGGGACGGCGACCACGAGCGCGTCGCTCTCGCTGAAGGTCGACGGCAGCGGCCCGTCGCTGACGCTCGATCCCTCGCTCGACGGCTCGTACGTCCAGAGCGGCGTCGTCATCGGCGCCACGAGCTCCGACGCCGGCTCGGGCGTGCAGCAGGTCTCGTTCGCCTACTGCGACCGCACCGCCGACGCGGCCTGCGTGCCCAACCTGTCGCTCGGCAGCGTCACGACGCCCACGAGCGGCACGTACTCGCTCGCCTGGGACAACAGCGCGCTCCCGGACGGGCAGTACGCGCTGGCCGCGACCGCGTCCGACAACGTCGGCAATTCGACGACGTCGAGCGTCGCGACGGTCAACGTCGACAACCACGCCCCGACGGTCACGATCACGGCGCCCGGCGCCTACGTGAACGCGGCCGACCCGGCGACCGTCTCCTTCAGCGCGACGACACCCGACACCGACGTCGCCTCCGTCCAGTTCTCCGAGTGCTCCGACGGGAGCGCCGGCTGCGCGACGGGCACCTGGCAGCCGATCGGGGCGGCCGACACGAGCGCGCCCTGGACGACGTCGTGGACGCCGGCGGCCGACGGGACGGACGTGCTCCGCGCGCTCGCCACCGACAACGCCGGCCACACCGGCTCCGACGTCGTCACCGTCACGGTCGACCGCACCGCGCCGAGCGGCGTCACGGTCGGCTACGCGGACGGCTACGCGAGCGGCACGGTCGCGATCACGACGGGCAACGGGCCCGACTCCGACGTCGATCCGGCCTCCGCCCTCCTCGAGCGGCGCGTCGGCACGCTCGCCGGCGACGCCTGCTCGGCCTGGGGCGCGTGGACGGCGATCGCCGGCAGCCCGGACAACCCGCCCGCCGCCAGCTGCGCGCAGTACCGCTACACGGTCTCCGACGACGCCGGCAACCCGGCCACCGCCACGAGCGCGAACACGGTCAAGGTGGACACGACCGCGCCGACCGGCGTCACGCTCTCCTTCGGCGGCTTCACGAACGCGGCCGCGAGCGGGACGACCGTCTACTTCCGGCCCGGCGCGAGCGGCGGCTTCACCGTCACCGCGTCCGGCTCGGACGCCGAGTCCGGGATCGCCTCGACGGCCTACCCGCCCCTCGGCTCCGGCTGGACGGGCGCCGGCACGTACAGCTTCGACAACACCGCCGGGGCGCCGTCCGGCTCCCAGACCGTGACGCTGCTGAACGGCGCCGGCCTCGGCACGGGGACGAGCTTCGACGTCGTCCCGGACGCGACCGGCCCGAGCGGCGGCTCCGTGGACTACGTCGACGGCTGGAACTCCGACACCGCGTACATCACCCTCGACGCCGGCACCGACACGGGCAGCGGCATCGCGACGCGGACGCTCGAGCGCGCCGAGACCACGCTCACTGGCGGCGCCTGCGACCTGCCGCTCGGCGCGTTCTCGGCGATCGCCACCGACCCGTCCACGCCGTACACCGACGCGGGCCTCGCGAGCAACCACTGCTACGCCTACCGCTACGTCGTCACCGACGCCGTCGGCAACGCGCGCGCCTACACGAGCCTGGCGGTGATCAAGGTGGACACGACGGTGCCGACCGGAACGCTGACCGACCCGGGCACCGACCTGCGCGGCACGATCTCTCTCTCGGCGTCGGCCTCCGACACCGGCTCCGGGATCTCCCAGGTCGACTTCCAGATGGCGCCGACCGGCACGAGCTCGTGGCAGACGCTCGCTACCGACACGACCGCCCCGTACACGGCGAGCTTCGACTCGACCTCGCCGCAGCTCGACGGGGACTTCGACTTCCGCGCGGTCGTCACCGACGGCGCCGGCAACGTCTACTCGACCTCGGCGCTCGGCCCGCGCACGATCGACAACACGCCGCCCGACACGACGATCGACTCGAAGCCGGCCGCGGTCGACAACTCGTCCACGCCGGCCTTCGCGTTCTCCTCGAGCGAGGCCGGCTCGACCTTCGAGTGCTCCGTCGACGGGGCCGTCTTCTCGGCCTGCGGCTCGCCGCTGACGCTGCCGACGCTCGGCGAGGGCGCGCACACCTTCGCCGTCCGCGCGACCGACCTCGCCGGCAACACCGACCCGAGCCCGGCCACATGGTCGTGGACGGTGGACACCGTCCCGCCCTCGGCCGGCATGAGCGACCCCGGCAGCTATCTGCGCGGCACCGTCGCGCTCGCCTCCACCTCCACGGACGTCGGCGGCAGCGGCGTCGCGAGCGTCACCTTCGAGGTCTCCGTGGCCGGCTCCGGCGGCCCGTGGACGCCGATCTCGACCCTGCCGTGGGACACGAAGACCGGTGCCGACTCGGTCGCCGACGGCCTCTACGACCTGCACGTGGTCGCGACCGATCAGGCGGGCAACGTCGCCACCTCGGCGCCGGTCAGCAACGTGCGCGTGGACAACACCGCGCCGGCCGTCTCGGTCACGGCGCCGGCCGCGGGCAGCGCGGTCACCGGCACCACGACGCTCACGGCTTCCACGACCGACGCCGACCCGGCCCCGACCGTCGTCTTCGAGGCCGCGCCGCACGGGACGACGACCTGGCAGACCGTGCCGGCCACGTGGAACACGAAGACCGGCGCCGACGCCGTCGCCGACGGCAGCTATGACGTCCGCGCCACCGCGACCGACTGGGCCGGCAACACGACGGTCTCGGCGACGATCTCCAACGTCATCGTCGACAACCAGGCGCCGACGGTGGCCGTGACCGCGCCGGCCGACGGCGGCTACGTCAACGCGGCGGCGGCCGACCCGTTCGCGCTCACGGCGAGCGCGACCGACGCGGGCACGGGCGTCGCCCAGGTCGACTTCTACGAGTGCACCGACGCGACCTGCTCCGGCGCCCGGACGCACGTCGGCGCCGACACGACCGGCTCCGGCGGCACGTACTCGGTCTCCTGGCCGGTGCCCGCCGACGGCGGCACCTGGATCGAGGCCGTCGCGACAGACCAGGTCGGCCACAGCTCCAGCTCGATCGTCGCCGTCACCGTCGACCGGACGCTCCCGGACACGACGATCCTGACGAAGCCCGGAGACCCGACCAACGACGCCTTCCCCGGCTTCAGCTTCGCCGCGAACGAGGCGACGCAGGGCTACGAGTGCCGGCTCGACGGCGGCGCCTGGACGAGCTGCGCGACCCCGTACGCGCTCGGCTCCACGCCCGCCGACGGCAGCCACACGCTCGACGTCCGCGCCGTCGACCTCGCCGGCAACGCAGACGCCTCGCCGGCGAGCTGGACGTGGCTCGAGGATCGCACCGCGCCGACGGCGTCGCTCGCCGACCCGGCGGCCGCCAACGCGGCGCACGCCGTCCGCGGCACCGTCGCCCTGTCCTCGACCACCGGCGATCCGGGCCCGAATGCCTCCGGCGTCGACACCGTCACCTACGAGTACTCGGCCGACGGCATCACCTGGGCGCCGACCCCGCAGCTCTGGGCGACCGACGGCATCTCCGACGGCGTCTACCAGCTGCACGTCGTCGTCACCGACTTCGCCGGCAACTCGACCACCTCCACGACCGTCGCGAGCGTGAAGGTGGACAACACGCCGCCCGTCACCTCCCAGGACGACCCGGGCCAGTACCTGCGCTCGACGATCACGCTGACGGGCACCGCCGGCGACCCGGACGACCCGCAGGGCGTCGCCGGCTCCGGAGTCGAGCATGTCGAGTTCCAGGTCTCCCCCGCCGGCGCGGGCACCTGGACGACGGTCGGCAGCACGACGACCGCGCCGTACTCGGCGAGCTTCGACACGACCTCGCTCGCCGACGGCCGCTACGACTTCCGCACCCTCGCCTTCGACGTCGCCGGCAACCAGGCCGTCTCGACCCCGGTGACGAACCGCCTCGTGGACAACACGAAGCCGGTCGTCGCGCTGAACGACCCCGGCACGAACCTGCACGGCACGGTGCAGCTCTCGACGAACCCGGCCGGCACGACCGACCCGGGCGCCGACCCGTCCGGCATCGTCTCGACCGCCTACGAGATCTCGCCCGCCGGCGCGAACACCTGGTCGGCCGTCGCCGCGACCTGGAACACCACCGGCGTCGCCGACGGCGTCTACGACATCCGGGCGCTCGTCACCGATGCCGCCGGCAACGTCAGCGACCCGAGCGTCGTCGGCTCGAAGCGGGTGGACAACACGGCGCCGACGACGGCCGCCTCCGGCGTCCCGAGCGGCTTCTCGTCGAGCGACGTCACCGTCACGCTGAGCGCGAGCGACTCCGGCTCGGGCGTCAGCGACACGCTCTACCAGGTGGACGGCGGCACGGTGCAGCACGGCACCTCCGTCGTGATCGCGGCGCCTGCGGACGGCTCGAACGACGGTTCGCACACGATCACGTTCCAGTCCGTGGACGCGGCGGGCAACGTCGAGACGCAGCAGTCGGTGACCGTCCAGATCGACGCGACCCCGCCGGCCTGCGCGAGCTGCTCGGCCTCCGACTACCTGCACGGCACCGTGACGCTGAGCGCGACGCCGAGCGACTCCGGCGCGGGCATCACCTCGGTGGCCTTCCAGTACTCCGCCGACGGCACGACCTGGACAACGATCGGCACCGACGCGACCGGCTCCGCCGGCGCCTACTCGACGAGCTGGGCCACGTCGGCGGCCGGCGACGGCGCGTACCACCTCCAGGCCGTGATCACCGACGGCGCCGCGAACGTCACCCCGGTCGACCTGCACCCGGGCGGCGCGGGCGTGGTGGTCATCGACAACACCGCTCCGAGCGCGTCGGTCGGCGCGCCGACCGCGGGCGCCGTCGTCGGCGGCACGGTGACGATCTCCGCGAGCGCGTCCGACGCGAACCCGCTCACCTACGCGTTCCTCGTCAACGGCTCGCAGGTCGCGAGCGGCGCCTCGCCGAGCACCAGCTGGAGCTCGACCTCGGTCTCCGACGGCCCGGCGCAGGTCCAGGTGCGCGCGACCGACCCGGCCGGCAACTCGACGCTCTCGGCCGCGGTCACCGTCACCGTGGACAACCAGTCGCCGGCGCCGTCTCTGAGCGACCCGGGCAGCGCGATCTCCGGCACGCCGACGCTGAGCGTGTCCACCGACGCGGACACGCAGACGGTCGAGTACCAGCGGCGGCCGCAGGGCGGCTCCACCTGGACCTCGATCGGCACCGCCGGAGCGCCGTTCACGCAGCCGTTCGCCACCGGTGCCGTCGCCGACGGCACCTACGAGCTGCGCGCGATCGCCACCGACCAGGCCGGTCATACCGGCACGAGCGGCACGCGCACGGTCGTGATCGACAACACGGTCCCGTCCGGCGCGATCACGCTGCCGCTGCCGGGCAAGACGATCGGCGGCCCCGCGACGCCGATCGTCGCCTCGGTCTCCGACTCCGGCTCCGGGATCGCGTCCGTCGAGTTCGACTGGGCCCCGAACGGCACGAACAGCTGGATGCCGATCGCGACCGTCAACGCGGCCCCGTACCAGATCACCTGGGACGCGACCACCGTCGCGACCGGCCAGTACGACCTGCGGCTCGTCGTCACCGACAACGCCGGCAACGTCGACACGACGTCGCCGACGCCGGTCCACGTGGACTCGACCGCGCCGACCGTCGTGCTCGACGACCCGGGCATCGGCCTCTCCGGCACCGCCACCCTGACCGCGACGACGAGCGGGGCCGTCGCGACGAAGGTGGAGTTCCAGGTCAGCCCCGCGGGCGCGAACGCCTGGCAGACGCTCGCCACCGACACGGCCTCGCCCTGGAGCGCCACCGTGAACACGGCGAGCCTCGCCGACGGCCTCTACGACATCCGCGCGGTCGCCTCCGACGCGCTCGGCAACCAGGCCACCAGCTCGAAGCCGGGCGTTCTGATCGACAACACCGCCCCGAGCGTCGTCTCCTCGGCGCCCGCCGACGGCTCCGTCCTCTCCTCCGCGAGCTCGGTCACGCTCGACGCGAGCGAGGCCGTGACCTACACCGGCGTCACGCTCGACGGCGGCGCGACTGTCGCGCCGACGCTCTCCGGCAGCCACGCGGTCTTCGCCACCGGCGCTCTGAACGAGGGCCCGCACACCCTCTCCGGCACGCTGGTCGACGCGACGAGCAAGACGCGGCGCTTCCTCGTCCACTTCACCGTCTACTCGGGCAGCGGGCCGGCCCCCTACGTCGAGAAGAACACGTCGCAGACGCAGGCGACGACGGTCACCGCGGCCGCCGGCGGCGCCTCGGTGACGATGCCGGCAGGCGCCTGGTCGGGCGACCCGAGCGACTGGCTCGTGCTCCGCGTGCAGCCGCAGGACGCGGCTGCCGTCGCGGCCGCCCCGCTCCCGATCTCGGGCGTCGTCGACGTGAGCGCGCACTGGGCGATCGAGGGCGACCAGGTGCACCAGTT
The DNA here is from genome assembly GCA_963728095.1 of uncultured Thermoleophilia bacterium. Taxonomy (GTDB): domain Bacteria; phylum Actinomycetota; class Thermoleophilia; order Gaiellales; family Gaiellaceae; genus Palsa-739. The sequence continues at coordinate 574,925 of CAVSIO010000002.1, forward strand.
CGCACAGCCGCTCGACGTCACGATCCCGGGCAGCGGATCGGGAACCGTCGCCGCCACGTACGACGGAACCTCGTGGCGGATCCTCTCCCAGCTTTCCGGCACGACGCTGCCGGCCGACCGGAGCGACGGCTTCTACCGCTCGGGCGGCACGATCCACGTGCTGACGCGGCACCTGTCGCTGTTCGGGCTCCTCACCGACGCGGAGCGGCCGTCGCCCGTGCGCGATCTCAACGGCTCCGTCCACGACGGCAACCTCTATCTCTACTGGGCCCCGGGAAGCGACAACAGCGGCGTGCTCGCGGACTTCGTCGTCTTCGTCGACGGGCAGCCGGTGATGAACCTCGGCGCCACGGAGTACCAGTACGAGGTCGGGCCGTGGGATCCGTCGCATTCGCACACCTACGGCGTCGTCGAGGTCGACGGCGCAGGGAACACGAGCGACCAGCTGCAGATGACGGCCGTCCCGACGCTCGCCGGCCTGACGCTCGAGGAGGCCCGGGCGGCTCTCGCGGGGGCGGGCTTCGTCGCCGGTGACGCGACGGTCGTCGTCTCGGACCTGCCGGCCGGCACGGTCGCCGGCCCGACCGACCTCGTGCTCGCCGCGCCGGGCTCGACGATCCCGCTTCAGCTGTCGGCCGGGCCCGGCGCCGAGCCGACGAAGTTCACCTTCAGCGTCGTCTCCGGCCGGAATCTCCCGCTCGCCACGCGCGCCTACATCGGGGTGCGGATCGCGGCGACGCGGCAGACCACGATCGTCGCCCGCCTCCTCAACGGGAAGGGAAAGATCGTGAAGACGTGGCGCGTGAAGGCCCGCGCCGGCGCCTCGGTCGTAAAGCTGGCGCTGCCCAAGGGGCTGCGGAAGCCCGGCGCCTACACGCTGAAGTGGTCGGCGGCGTCCAGCGGCGAGGTCGTGCGCCGGACGATGCGCGTCACCATCGTCCGCAAGCTCACGCCCGGCCGCGCGAGCCCGTCGGGGGTGGACGTCGTCGTCGCCGGCTCGAAGCTGCCGAAGCTGCCGATCGCCGCGTCGAAGAACGTGGTCCGGGTCCTCCCCGGCTCCGACCAGTCGTCCTTCGACATCGCCGCCGACCCGGCGCGGAATGTCCAGGTCATCGTCGTCGACGCCGACGAGTACGGACTGGAGCTCGTCCGCAACCTGCGCACCGTGTTCCCGAATCTCAAGCTGGTGGTGCTGACGAGCAACTCGAAGACGCTCGCCGCCGCCGTGCGCGCCGGCGCGACGGTCGCACTGCCGAAGGGCATCAGCAGCTCGAAGCTCGCGTCGCTCGTCGCGCGACTCGCGTCCGGGCAGAAGGCGAAGCCGGGCAAGCCAGCCGGGACGACTCCGGGCAGCCGGCGGCACGTGACGCGCTGAGCCGGCGCCTAGCGCCCCGAGCCGGGAACCCAGAGCGGCTCGTCGCGCCCGGCCTCGGCGTTTGCCGCGCGCGCGAGCACGAACAGGAGATCGGACACCCGGTTCAGGTAGACGAGCGCGAGCGGGTTGACGCCGTGGGCGGCGTCGGCCTCGAGCGCGAGCAGCTCCGCGCGGCGGGCGACCGTCCGAGCGACGTGCAGCCGCGCCGCCGTCTCGGTGCCTCCGGGGAGCACGAAGCTGCGCAGCTCCGGCAGGCCCGCGTTGAGCTCGTCGCAGAGCCGCTCGAGCCGGTCGACCGTCTCCTGCGTCGCGCGCAGCCGCTCGTCCGGCCCGGCGAACGGGACGGAGAGGTCGGCGCCGACGTCGAACAGCTCGTTCTGGAGCCGCTCGAGCGGCGCGCGCAGACCCTCGGGCACGTCGCCCGCGAGCACGACGCCGAGCTGCGAGTTCAGCTCGTCCACCGCTCCGTAGGCCGCGATGCGCGGGTCGAGCTTGGGCGCGCGCGACCCGTCGCCGAGGCTCGTCTCGCCGCGGTCGCCGCCGCGCGTGTAGATCCGGGTCAGGCGGACGGGCTCGTTCCGGTCGCGGGGCACGCTCGTAGAGTACGGGCGCCGCGGGCTCCGCTGTGTCCGCCTCACCGAGGCTACTTGCTCACGCGGTGGCGCGCTCGGTCGAGCCCAGGATCTCGCGGGCGATCACGAGCCGCTGGATCTCGCTCGTGCCCTCGTAGATCTCGGTGACCTTCGCGTCGCGGTAGTAGCGCTCGACCGGGAACTCCTTCGTGTACCCGTAGCCGCCGAGGATCTGGATCGCCTCCCCGGTCTGCCGCCGGGCCGTCTCGGAGGCGAACAGCTTCGCCTTCGCGCCCGCCTCGGTGTGGGGCTCGCCGCGCTCCTTCAGCATGGCGGCGCGGTAGGTGAGCAGCCGGGCGGCGTCGATCTGCGTGGACATGTCCGCGAGCTTCTGCTGGATCGCCTGGAACTCGCCGATCGCGCGCCCGAACGCGTGCCGTTCCTTCGCGTACTCGCGCGCGACGTCGTAGGCGGCCTGGGCGATCCCGACCGCCTGCGCCGCGATCCCGATCCGGCCGCCGTCGAGCGTCGCCATCGCCACGTGGAAGCCCTTGTTCTCCTCGTGCAGCAGCCGGTCGCGCCCGACGTGGGCGCCCTCGACCACGAGGTCGCTCGTGACGGACGAGTTGAGCCCGAGCTTCTCCTCGTCGCGGGTGATCCGCACGTGCTCCGCGTCGAGGACGAAGGCGCTGACCCCGCGCGCTCCCGGCGTGTCCGGATCGGTACGGGCGAAGAGCAGGAACGTGCCCGAGTGGCGACCGTTCGTGATCCACTGCTTCGCGCCGGTGATCGTCCAGCCCTCGCCGTCGGGCTCCGCGCGTGTTCGCAGAGCGCCCGCGTCCGAGCCGGCCTCCGCCTCGGTGAGGCAGAAGGCGCCGAGGATTCGCCCGCTCGCGAGCGGCGGCACGAAGCGCGCCCGCTGCTCGTCCGTGCCGAAGCGCAGCAGCGGCAGCGTCACGGCGCTCGTGTGCACGGCGACGGTGACGCCGACGCCCGCGTCGCCGCGCGAGAGCTCCTCGATCACGAGCACATACGAGAGGAAGTCCGCGCCGGCGCCGCCGTACTCCTCGGGCACGCAGGCGCCCATCAGGCCCAGCTCCGCGAGCTTCCCGAACAGCTCGCGCGGGAACCGGTGCTCCCGGTCCCACCCGGCAGCGTGCGGCTCGACCTCCTGCCGCACGAAGTCGCGTGCCAGCGCCTGGATCTCCTTCTGTTCCGGCGACAGCTCGAAGTCCACGTCCGGATCGTACGTGCGTGCGAGCCTCTACGATGGGCTGCCGTGCCGTCCCCTGCCGCGCGCCTGCCCGAGATCCGCGAGCGCATCCGCGAGCGCAGCCCGCTGCCGGAGGAGCGGACGGAGTGGGTGATCGGAGCCCGCTACGGCGAGATCCCCAACCGGCTCGCGCACGCCCTCGAGCGCTGGCCGCTCGACGAGGCGCGCGTCCTCGACATCGGCTGCAACTTCGGCCACTGCCTCGTCCATTTCGGCCCCGGCTCGCTCGGCGTGGACAACGTCACCGAGCACGTCGAGCTCTGCCGGGCGATCGGCCTCGACGTCGTGCAGGCCGACGTCGACGAGGGGCTCGACGCGGTGCCGGACGGCGCTTTCGACGTCGCCTGGATCTTCGACATCGTCGAGCACCTCGACGCGCCGCGGCTGCTCCTGCGCAGGATCGCCCCGAAGCTGCGGCCGGACGGGCTGCTCCTGCTCTACATCGGGCTGCGGCCCCGCAACCCGATCGTCCGCGCACTCTTTCGCCGCGCGGGGATCCGGGCGTGGGAGCCCGACGTGCACTACTACCAGTTCACCCTCGCGACGGCCCGGTACCTCGTCGAGCGGGCAGGCTTCCGGGTCGAGGAGGTCGCGGTTCCCTTCCTGCGCGGCCGTCTGCGCCCGCTCGAGCGGCTCGTCCTCGACCAGACGCCGACGGCCATCGTCGCCGCCCGCCGCGACCCCGCGCTCGAGCGCAAGCTCGCCGAGGCCGAGCGGCGAAACAAGCCGGACGAGGGCTAGGCGACGGAGAGCTCGCGCCGGGCCTCGCGCAGCTCGTCCTCGCGCTCGCGGAAGGCCTCGACGACATCCGGGTCGAACTGCCGCCCGGCCTGGGCGACGATCTCCTCGTAGGCGGCCGGCCAGCGCAGGGCGCGCCGGTATGGACGGTCGCTCGTCATGGCGTCGAGCGTGTCGGCGACCGCGAAGACGCGGGCCCCGAGCGGGATCTCGGCGGCGCCGATGCCGTCCGGGTAGCCGCGGCCGTCCCAGCGCTCGTGGTGCGAGCGCACGATCCGCAGCGCCTCTCCCTGCAGGAACGCGATCCCGCTCAGCATCTGCTCGCCGAGGACGGTGTGGGTCTCCATCCGCCGCCGCTCCGCCGGCGAGAGCGGGCCTGGCTTGAGCAGGATCCCGTCCGGGATCCCGATCTTCCCGACGTCGTGCAGGAGGAAGCCGTACTCGGTGCTGGGCTCGTCCCGGAGCCGGCCCGGGTCGATCGCCTGGAGCAGCGTCGAGGCGTAGCGCTGGACGCGATGCGAGTGCTCGCGTGTGCCGATGTCCTTCGACTCGAGGGCGCTCGCGAGCGCGGTGACCGTCGCGAGATAGGAGTCGCGCAGCAGCTCCCGCTGGCCGCGCTCGACCTCGAGCAGATGGCGGAGATCGCGTGCGTAGAGCAACAGCTCCCCGTCGCCGCCCGGCTCCGAGCGCCGCGGCCGCGTCGGCGTGCGCCCCTTGCCGCCGGCCGTCCGCTCCACGAGCGCGAGCAGCTCGAGCGGGCTGAACGGCTTCCGGACGACGGCGTCTGCGCCGCAGCTGCGCGCCCGGCGCAGGTCATCCCCGTCGGCTCCCGTGAGCACGATGATCGGCAGCGACGCCGTCCGCTCTTCGGCCCGGAGCCGCGTGCACAGCTCGGCGCCGTCCATTCCCGGCATGCGCAGGTCGAGGACGAGCACGTCGGGCACGCGGCGCCGGATCGCCGCCTCGGCCTCGAGCGCCGAGGCGGCCTCCTCCACCGTCACCTGCGCCTGGGCGAACGTGACGCGGAGCAGCTCCAGCAGCGCCGGCTCGTCGTCGACGAGCAGGATCCTCAGCACGCGTCGTCCCCCCTTCACCATCGGAGTCACATCGGCAGCCGAAGCGACCGTCTTGACCAAAGTTGTCGCTCGTTCGGGCGACTCCTCCCGAGGGTCCGGAACCCCGGATCGGGACAAAACCTGGGCACGGAGCCCGCTAGGAGTAGCTGTAGAAGCCGCGTCCGGTCTTGCGGCCGAGGCGGCCTGCCTGCACGTACTGGCGCAGGAGCGGGCAGGGCGCGTACTTCGGGTCGCCCAGACCGTCGTGGAGCACCTCCATGATCGCCACGCACGTGTCGAGGCCGATCAGGTCGGCGAGCGCGAGCGGGCCCATCGGGTGTGCGAACCCGAGCTTCGCGATCGTGTCGATCGCCTCCGCCTCGGCGACGCCCTCGAGCAGCGCGTAGGCCGCCTCGTTGATGAACGGCATCAGGATCCGGTTCGAGACGAAGCCGGGAAGGTCGCGCGCCTCGGCGGGCGTCTTGCCGAGATCCTCGGCGAGCGCCACGATCGCCGAAGCGGTCTCGTCGGAGGTCTCGAGCCCGCGGATCACCTCGACGAGCTTCAGCACCGGCACCGGGTTGAAGAAGTGCATGCCGACGACACGGTCGGGCCGCGAGGTGGCCGCCGCGAGCGAGGTGATCGGGATCGACGAGGTGTTCGAGGCGAGGATCGCGCCCTCGGGCAGGATCCCGTCGGCGCGGCGGAAGATCTCGGTCTTGACGGCCGCGTCCTCGACCACCGCCTCGATCATCAGGTCGGCGGGCGCAAGCTCGTCCACCGGCTCGACCCGCGCGAGCACCTCGTCCGGGTCGGGACCGCCCTTCTCGGCGAGCTTCGCGAGGCTCTTGCGCATCGTCTCGAGCCCGCGCTCGACCGCGCCGGGGGCGGCGTCGTGCAACAGGACCGTGCGGCCGGAGCCGGCGACGACCTGCGCGATGCCGCCGCCCATCTGGCCCGCGCCGACCACGAGGACACGTTCGATCGCCATCGGCGAGAGGCTATCGTCACCGCATGCCCGTGGTGGAGGTGAACGGCGCCCGGCTCTGGTACGACGAGGCCGGCCAGGGACCGGCGGTGCTGCTGCTGCACGGCGGGCTCGGCGACTCCGGGCTCTGGGAGCCCGAGCTGCCGGCGCTCTCGCAGCGGTTCCGGACGATCCGCACCGACTTCCGCTTCTTCGGGCGCTCGACGGGGCCGCTGGCGCCCTTCTCGCTGCGCGAGGACGTCGTCGGCGTGCTCGACGCGCTCGAGGTCGAGCGGACGGCGCTCGTGGGGTTGTCGATGGGCGGCGCCGTCGCCCTCGACGTGGCCCTGGACGCGCCCGACCGGGTCTGGGCGGTCGCGGCCGTCGCGTCGGGCCTCTCCGGCCACGACGCGGGACGCCCGTACACCGCCGAGCAGGAGGAGGCGTTCGACGCGGCCGTCGCCGGCGGCGACCTGGACGCCGCGATGGAGATCGACTTCGCGGTCTGGGCGCCGCTCGGCGCCGACGAGCGGATGCGCAGGCTCTGGCTCGCGACCCCCGACGCCGACCCGCTTCCTCCCGGCGCGGAACCGCGCCCCGCGCGGGAGCCCGCGAAGCCGCGTCTCGCGCAGCTCGCAGCGCCGACGCTCGTCGTCACCGCACGCCACGATCCACCCGGCTTCCGTGAGATCGGCCCGCTCGTGGCGCGCGAGGCGCCGAACGCGCGTCACGTCGAGCTGGACTCCGATCACTACGTGACGCTACGCGAGCCCGAGCTGCTGTCCCGGGTGCTCGTGGATTTCCTGGCCGGGGCGGCGCCGGAGCGGTAACGCTGCGTGCGCCGCGCTACGACGGCGAGGCGGAGGAGGGCGCGACGGCCTCGTCCCGCTCCAGCGGCAGCTCGAGCCTGAGCACCTCCGCGAGCACGAGCAGACCCGCGACGGCGCCGATCGCGAGCCCCGTCGAGCGCGCGTGGGCGTGCATCCCGGCCGCGCTGAGCGCACCCCAGGCGACGAGGTACGACCAGCCGCCGAGCGCGGCGCCGTAGACGAGCGCGACCCCGAGCGACTGCGAGAGCCCGACGATCCCGAACAGCCGTCCTCGTGCCGGCGCCACGAGCGGCCCGTCCGGCAGCAGCCTCGCCTCGAGGTCGCGGACGCGCCGCGCAGTGTGGCCCGTCCGCTCGCCGTTGCGGAGCTCGTACACGAGCACGCCGAGGGTCGCGGACAGCCCGAGGCCCCCGATCGCGAGCAACTCGATGCCGCTCCGGCCCGCCGAGACGAGCGCGACGACCGCCCCGGAGAGCGACGGCACGAGCGCGAGCAGCCTGAACCGCGTCTCCGCAAGGCTGCGGAGCTGCTGGGTCGCCTGGTCGTACTCGAGCCGCAGCCGCTCGCCGTCGTCCACGCCCACCTCCGCCGACATCTTCACCGGGCCGCGACGCCCCAGTCAATCGCGTCAGACCTCGATCAGCAGCGCGTCGCCCTGGCCGCCGCCGGAGCAGATCGCCGCGAGCCCGAGGCCGCCGCCCTCGCGGCGAAGCTCGTGCACCATCGTCCCGAGGATGCGGCCGCCGCTCGCGCCGATCGGATGCCCGAGCGCGACGGCGCCGCCGTTGACGTTCACGCGGTCCTCGTCGGCGCCGAGCATCCGGACGGAGTTGTACGCGACCGACGCGAACGCCTCGTTGATCTCCACGCGCTTCACGTCGTCGATCGTCTTCCCCGCCCGCTCGAGCGCCATCGCGGAGGCCCGTGCCGGCGTCCGGGCGAGGTACGCGAACTCGTCCGCGACGTAGCCCTGCGCGAGCACCGTCGCGAGCGGCTCGAGCCCGTGCCGCCGGGCGAGCTCGTCGGAGCAGACGATCACGCACGAGGCGCCGTCGTTCACGCCCGGCGCGTTCCCGGCGGTCGTCGTCCCCTCCGGGTCGAAGGCCGGCTTGAGGGACGCGAGCCGCTCGAGCGTCGTGTCGCGCCGCACCGACTCGTCTGCCGTCACGTCGCCCACGGGCACGATCTCGTCGTCGAACCGCCCCGCGTCCTGCGCCGCCGCTGCCCGCTCGTGCGAGCGGAGCGCCCAGCGGTCCTGCTCCTCGCGCGGGATGCCGAGCTCGCGCGAGACGAACGAGGCCTGCTGCACCATGTGCATCCCGTCGAAGCTCGACGTGAGGCCGTCGTGGGTCATCAGGTCGATCAGCGTCCCGTCGCCGAGCCGGTAGCCGAAGCGCGCCTTCTCGAGCGCGTACGGCGCGTTCGACATGGACTCCATGCCGCCGGTGACGACGAGCTCGGCGTCGCCGGCGCGGATCATCGAGTCCGCGATCTCGACCGCACGGATCGAGGACGCGCACACCTTGTTGATCGTGTCGGCGGGCACCCCGATCGGGATCCCGGCGCCGACGGCGGCCTGCCGCGCGGGCGCCTGGCCGGCGCCGCCCTGCAGCACCTGGCCCATGATCACGTAGTCGACCTGCGCGCCCTCGAGGCCGGCCCGCTCGAGCGCGGCCCGGATCGCGAGCGCGCCCAGCTCGGTCGCCTTCAGGTCCTTCAGCCCGCCGCCGAGACGCCCGAACGGCGTCCGCACGGCCGCGACGATCACGCTGCGGCTCATGCGGCCCAGACTACCCGGAAGGCGCCCGTACGGCTTCGGCACCCGACTCCCCGCGCGCGGCTAGCGCGAGAGGCTCGTGCCCGCCTCGAGGCGCCGCGCGAACGCGACGATCAGCCGGACGGCGGCCTCTATGTCGTCGAGCTCCGCGACCTCGACCGGCGTGTGCATGTAGCGGAGCGGCACGGAGACGAGCCCGGCCGCCACCCCGCGGCGGCTGTGGTAGACGGCGTCCGCGTCGGTGTTCGTGTGACCGCGCGAGACCTCGATCGAGAACGGGATCTTCTCCGCCTCGGCCGTCTCCTGGAGCAGCTCGAACACGGCGGGGTGCATCGAGGGGCCGCGCATCAGCGCCGGGCCGCCTCCGAGCTCGTGTTTCCCCTCGTCCTCCGGGTCGGCGCCGCGCACGTCGGTCGCATGCGTGACGTCGACCGCGATCGCGACGTCCGGCTCGAGCCCGAATGCCGTCGTGCGCGACCCGGCGAAGTCGCCGACCTCCTCCTGGACGACCGCGAGCCCGTAGACGTCGCCCGGCCCGCCGCCGTCGGCCGCGAGCCGGCGCGCCACCTCGAGTGCGACGTAGCAGCCGATCCGGTTGTCGAACGAGCGCGAGGCGACACGACCGCCGCGCAGCTCGAGCGGCGCCGCGGCGACGACGGCCGCGTCGCCCGGGCGGAGCAGCCCGCGCGCCTCCTCGCCGTCGGTTGCGCCGATGTCGAGAAGGAGGTCGTCGTGCTCGAGCGGCTTTCGATCCTCGCCCCGCTTGCGCTTCAGCTTGCGCGCGGAGACGATCCCGGGCACGCGGCCGCCGCGGGCGAGGACCTCCACCCGCTGCCCGAGCAGCACGTGCGGATCGAAGCCGCCGAGCGGCCGGATCGCCGCGAGGCCGTCGTCTCCGATGTGCGTGACGACGACCCCGATCTCGTCGACGTGGCCGATCACCGCGAGCGAGGGCGCGCCGCCGGTGCCGGGAACGCGCACCCACGAGGAGCCGAGAACGTCGCTCGAGACCTCGCCGAACGCGCGCGCAGCCTCGCGCCAGACCTCGGCGACGGCCGTCTCCTGGCCCGACGGGCCGGGAGTCGTCAACAACCGCTGCAGCAGCTCGGGGATCGCCATGCCGCCGGTGACTGTACCGGCGCGCACCCGGCGGCTCCCGCGATACCGTCTTGCTCGTGCGCCTGTGCACGCTCCCCGACAGCTACGCGGTCGTGCGGCTCCACCCGGGCGCCGAGCTGCCGCCGTGGGTCGACCGCGGCCCGTTCCGCTCGGTGACCCGCACCGATCACGAGGTCTCCGTCGTCTGCCGCGACCGCGACGTCCCCGACGGGGAGAGCGCCGAGCGCGGCTGGCGCGTGCTCGAGGCGGTGGGGCCGCTCGACTTCTCGCTCACCGGGGTGCTGCTCTCGCTCGTGACGCCGCTCGCCGAGGCGGAGGTGCCGATCTTCGCGATCTCGACCTTCGAGAGCGACTACGTCCTCGTCCGCGGTGCCGACCTCGAGCGCGCGATCGCCGCTCTCGGCGCGGCCGGTCACGACGTCGCCGCCGCTTGACGCCCCCGGCCGCTCCGCCTACGCTGGGAGCGTGATTCCCGCCCTCCGCATCTGGTGGCCCTGGCGCTCGGAGCGGAGCGGGAGCCTGCGCGCGAGCTAGCGCGAAGAGACACCCCGACCGCTCCATCCGGCTCCGCAAGGGGCCTTTTTCATGTCCACGACAGCCGACATCGCGACCGATCTCGTCACCCCGCTCGGGGCATACCTCCGGCTGCGCGAGGGCGCGCGGGGCGCCTTCCTGCTCGAGTCGGTGGAGCGCGGCCGGCTCGGGCGCTACTCGTTCGCGGGCCGCGGCTCGCGCCTCGTCGCCTTCGCGGATGCGGAGGCGCTCGGCGAGCCGGTCGTCGGCTACCTCGGCTACGACGCCGTAGCCGCGATCGAGCCGACGGTGCCGCTGCCGGAGGAGGGGCCGGACTTCCCGGAGAGCGTCTTCGTCGTCCCGGAGCTGCTCGTGCGCTTCGACCACGCCCGCGGGATCGCGACGACGCTCGTCGGGGACGCCGCCGAGGCCGCCGCACTCTTATCCGGGCCACAGCCGGAGCTGCCGCGCGGCACGGGCGTCGCCGGCGAGCTGCGCCGCTTCCCCGACCGCGACGAGCACCTGCGCCGCGTCGAGCGGGCGAAAGAGCACATCCGCGAGGGCGACGTCTTCCAGGTCGTGATCGCCCAGCGCGCGGAGCGGCCGACGTCGGCGTCGGCGGTCGAGCTGTACCGGGCGCTCCGCCGCGTCAACCCGTCGCCGTATCTGTTCCTGCTCGAGCTGGACGGCCTCGCGCTCGTCGGCAGCTCGCCCGAGACGGTGGTCAAGTGCGAGGGCTCGCGAGCCGCCCTGAACCCGATCGCCGGGACGATCGCGCCCGGCGAGGGCGACGGGGAGGCGCTGCTCTCCTCCGCGAAGGACCGCGCCGAGCACGTGATGCTCGTCGACCTCGGCCGCAACGACCTCTCGCGCGTCTGCGTGCCCGGCTCGGTGCACGTCGAGCGCTTCATGACCCCGGAGCGCTACTCGCACGTCACCCACCTCGTCTCGGAGGTCGTGGGCGAGCTGCGCGACGGCTGCACGCCGTTCGAGCTGCTGCGCGCCTGCTTCCCCGCCGGCACCGTCTCCGGCGCGCCGAAGGTGCGCGCGATGCAGATCATCTCGGAGCTGGAGGGCCACCGGCGCGGGATCTACGCGGGCGCCGTCGGCTACGCGTTCCCCGGCCGGCGCGAGCTGGACACGTGCATCGCCATCCGCACGCTCGTCCTGCGCGACGGCGTCGCCCACCTCCAGGCCGGCGGCGGCATCGTCGCCGACTCCGATCCGGCCGCCGAGCACCAGGAGTGCCTGAACAAGCTCGGCGCGCTCGAGGCCGCGATCGAGCTCGCGGAACGGGAGCGCGGATGATCCTCCTGCTGGATAACTACGACAGCTTCACGTACAACCTCTCCCATCTGTTCGGCGCGCTGGGGGCCGAGGTGACGGTGATCCGGAACGACGAGATCGACGCGGACGAGGCGGAGCGGCTCGCGCCCTCGCACCTCGTCGTCTCCCCCGGCCCCGGCCGGCCGGCGGCGGCGGGCGCGACGATCGAGATCGTGCGACGCCTCGCCCCGGGCACGCCGACGCTCGGCGTCTGCCTGGGCCACCAGGCGATCGTCGAGGCGTTCGGCGGCGAGGTCGGCTACGCGCGCGAGCTCCTGCACGGCAAGGCGAGCCCGGTGCACCACGACGGCGAGGGCCTCTTCACCGGGCTGCCGGCGCCGTTCGACGCCGGCCGCTACCACTCGCTGGCGGCGACACGGCTCCCGGACGAGCTGCAGCCGACGGCCTTCGCCGACGACGGCGAGGTGATGGCGGTACGCCACCGCACGCTGCCGGTGTGCGGCGTGCAGTTCCACCCGGAGTCGGTGCTGACCCCCGACGGGCCGAGGCTGGCTCGCAACTTCCTGGAGGGACGGCTATGAGCGTAGGCTCGACGGAGCTCATCGAGGAGCGGAGGCGTCGGCTCTGCCGACGCGGGGAGCGGAGATGATCTACCGCGCGATGGCAAAGGTGCTGGACGGGCGTGACCTGACGCGCTCCGAGGCTCACGAGGCGATGGACTCGATCATGCGCGGCGAGGCGACGGACGCGCAGATCGCGGGCTTCCTCGTCGCCCTGCGGGCGAAGGGCGAGACGGTGGACGAGATCGCGGGCTGCGCGGAGGCGATGCGCGCCCATGCGCTCGAGGTGCGCCCGGAGCGCACCGACCTCGTCGACACCGCCGGCACCGGCGGCGACGGGATGCAGACGCTGAACATCTCGACGGCGGCCGCGCTCGTCGCGGCGGCGGCCGGCGCCGGCGTCGCGAAGCACGGCAACCGCGCGGTCTCGTCGGCCTCCGGCTCGGCGGACGTGCTCGAGGCGCTCGGCTTCCGGCTCGACCTCGAGGTGCCGCGAATCGTCCGCTCGATCGACGAGCTCGGCTTCGGCTTCCTCTTCGCGCCGACGCACCATCCGGCGATGGCGCACGCGGCGCCCGTCCGCCGCGAGCTCGCGACCCGGACGATCTTCAACGTGCTCGGCCCGCTCACGAACCCGGCCGGCGCCCGCGCCCAGGTCGTCGGCGTCTACTCCTCGGCCCTCGTGCACACGATCGCCGAGGTGCTCGTGGAGCTCGGCTCGGAGCGGGCCTTCGTCGTGCACGGCGCGGGCGGGATCGACGAGCTGTCGCCGGTCGGCCCGACGGTCATCTGCGAGGTGTTCGACGGCGCCGTCCACTCGCGCACGATCGACCCGGAGGACCTGGGGATCGAGCGCTGCGACCTCGCCGAGCTGCGCGGCGGCACGCCGGCGGAGAACGCAGACGCGGTGCGGCGGGTGTTCGCGGGCGAGCAGGGCGGCCGGCGCGACGCCGTCCTCCTCAACGCGGCCGGCGCCATCGCCGCGGCCGGGCACGCTGCCGACCTGCTCGAGGGGCTCGAGGTGGCGCGGCAGGCGGTGGACTCGGGCGCCGCCACGGCGCGGCTCGAAGAGCTGGCCGCGTTCACGCAGGCCGAGGAGGCGTCCGCATGAGGTTCCGCGACGCGCTCGCAGGGCCGGGCCTGGCGGGGATCGCCGAGTTCAAGCGGCGCTCGCCCTCGCTGGGCGACATCCGCCCGGACGCCCGCATCGAGGAGATCGCCCGCGCCTATGCCGCGAACGGCGCCGCCGCGATCTCCGTGCTCGTTGACGAGCGCTTCGCCGGCTCCCTCGACGACCTCCGCGCGGCGCGCGCGGTGACGGAGACGCCGCTGCTCGCGAAGGGGTTCTTCCGCGAGGAGGAGCAGCTCGCCGAGCTGCGCGCCGCGGGCGCCGACGCCGCGCTCCTGATCCTGCGCGACCTCGACGACGAGCGGGCGGCGCGCCTGCTGCGCCGGGCCGGCGAGCTCGGGATGGACACGCTCGTGGAGGCGCACGACCGCGAGGAGCTGCGCCGCGCCGAGGCGCTCGGCGCGCCGGTGATCGGCGTGAACGCACGCGACCTCTCCACGTTCCGCATCGACCGCGACGCGCAGCTCGCGCTCGTCGCCCAGGCCGCCTCGTGACCGGGTGGTCGTCGCCGAGAGCGCGATCCACACGCGCGCCCAGGCGGCCGCCGCCGAGCTCGCGGGCGCCGACGCCGTCCTCGTCGGCACCTCGCTGATGCAGGCGCCCGACCCCGGCGCGAGGCTGCACGAGATCCTCTCGCGCCCGCTCGCGAAGGTGTGCGGCCTGACCCGGCAGGAGGACGTGGACGCCGCGGTCGAGGCGGGCGCCGACCTGCTCGGCTTCATCCTCGTCGAGGCGAGCCCGCGCCGCGCCCCGGCCGTTCTCGACGTGCCCGGGACGGCGCTCTCGGTGGCCGTCTACGTCGGCGAGGTCGGCGACGAGAAGGCCGACCTCGTCCAGCACTACCCCGACGACGGCGGCACCGTCCGCGGCCGCGAGGCCGTCCTGCTACGGGACGGCGAGCCCGTCGCGCGCGTCCTCGACCAGCCGTGGGAGGGGAACGACCCCGTCCACTGGAGCACCGCCGCCGCCGCCGCCGGGCGGGTCGTACTCGCCGGCGGCCTCGGCCCGGAGAACGTGCACGACGCGATCGCCGCCGTCCGTCCCTGGGCCGTGGACGCGTCCTCCTCGCTCGAGACCGCGCCGGGGGTCAAGGACCACGACCGCGTCCGCGCCTACCTCGCGGAGGCCCGCCGGTGAGCGCGGCCTACGGCGCCTACGGCGGCCGCTTCGTCCCCGAGACGCTGATCCCGGCGCTCGACGAGCTGGAGCGCGGCTGGCGCGAGGCGCTCGCCGACGACGCCTTCCACGCCGAGCTGCACGCACTCGCGACGACGTACGCCGGCAGGCCGACGCCGCTGACGCTCGCGGAGCGCTTCGCGCCCGGCAAGCGGATCTACCTCAAGCGCGAGGATCTGCTCCACACCGGCGCGCACAAGCTCAACAACGCGCTCGGCCAGGCCGTGCTCGCGGGCCGGCTCGGCAAGCACCGGATCGTCGCCGAGACCGGCGCGGGCCAGCACGGTGTCGCCACCGCGACCGTGTGCGCGCGCTTCGGGCTCGACTGCGTCGTCTACATGGGCGAGGAGGACATGCGCCGCCAGAAGCCCAACGTCGAGCGAATGCGCCTGCTCGGCGCGGAGGTGCGCGGCGTCTGCTTCGGCACGAAGACGCTGAAGGAGGCGACGAGCGAGGCGATCCGCGACTGGATCACGAACGTCGAGACGACGCACTACCTGATCGGCTCCTGCGTCGGCCCCGCGCCGTACCCGGAGCTCGTCGCCGAGCTCCAGTCGGTGATCGGTCGCGAGGCGCGCGAGCAGATGCTCGACGCCGTCGGGCGGCTGCCGGAGGCGGTCGTCGCCTGCGTCGGCGGCGGCTCGAACGCGATCGGGATCTTCCACGGCTTTCTCGACGACGCGGACGTGCGCCTGGTCGGCGTCGAGGCGGCGGGCGCCGCGTCGCTCGGCAGCGGCCGCACCGGCGTCCTGCACGGAGCGCGCTCGTCGATCCTCGCCGACGAGGACGGCCAGATCGCGGACGCGCACTCGATCTCCGCCGGGCTCGACTACCCGGGCGTCGGCCCCGAGCACGCCTTCCTGCGCGACTCCGGCCGCGCCGAGTACCGGGCCGCGACCGACGAGGAGGCGCTGGCGTCCTTCCAGGACCTGGCCCGGACAGAGGGGATCATCCCGGCCCTCGAGCCGGCGCACGCCCTCGCGCGGGCGCGCGACCTCGACGCGGAGCTGATCCTCGTCGGCCTGAGCGGCCGGGGCGACAAGGACCTCGCGGAAGCTCTCTCGGCCCTCCACCTCGATGCCAAGTAACAGACTGTCACTTGCTCGTCGATCCGCCGTTCCGCAGCGGAACCTCTGTCCCGGAGCGCCTTGTAACAGTCTGTTACAAGGCGCCGGAGGTGTCGCGACGGTCGCCCCGCTGCTCGAGGCACGCCGCGGACACCCGGGCGGCGTCATGGACGTCCGCCGCCGGGAGGCCGCCCCGGCGTGAGCAAGACGCTCGTCATCTACCTGATGGCCGGGCCGGAGACGCCGGAGCTCGTGCGCGCCGCCGTGGACGGGGGCGCGGACATCGTCGAGATCGGCTTCCCCTTCTCCGACCCGCTCGCCGAGGGGCCCGTGATCCAGCAGGCGGCCGAGCGGGCGCTCGCGCAAGGCATGCGCACGCGGCAGTGCCTCGAGGTGCTCGCCCGCACGCGCGAGCTCGTGCCGGACACGCCGCTCGTCCCGATGACCTACGCGGCGATCCTCGAGGCGTACGGCTACGAGCGCTTCGACGCCGACGCGCGCGCCGCCGGCGCGACGAGCTTCATCCTCGTGGACATCCCCGCCGAGGAGCACCCCGAGCTGAAGCGCGTCCAGCTGATCGCCCCCACCTCGACGGACGAGCGGATCCGCCTCGCCGCCGGGCTGACGGACGGCTGGCTCTACGTCATCTCGCTCACCGGCACGACCGGGGCGCGCGAGCAGGTCTCCTCGCAGCTCGAGACGCTCGCCGAGCGGGCGCGCCGCCTCGCCCCCGGCGTCCCGCTCTACGCCGGCTTCGGCATCTCGACGCCGGAGCAGGCGGCCAGGGTCGCGGAGCTCGTGGACGGCGTCGTCGTGGGCTCGCGCGCCGTGCTCGCGGCGGAGGAGGGCGGCCCGGACGCGCTGCGGGAGCTCGTCGCCTCGCTGCGCGCCGCGCTCGGTCAGTAGGTCCGCAGCCGCGACCTGAACCGGGGCCTGACCTTCGTCCTGCCGGCCCGCGGCACGGTCACGCGCGCCGGGTCGCCGTCGGAGACGTAGAGCGTGCCCGGCTCCTTCGCGAGCTGGTGCCGCCAGAACTCCCACGTGTAGTCGGCCTCGCCCCTCCACGGCAGGTGCGAGCTGCGGATCCGCGGGATCGCCACCGGGTCGAACGCGGTGCTGTACGGCGAGGGCGCCGGGTTCGCGCCGACGAGGAAGACCCCGTGCAGCCGGTACGTCGTCCCGCCCCAGCGACCGCGCAACGCGAGCACCGACCGCTTCGGCTGCACCCCGAGCGGCAGCGCCATCGTCGTCACGCGGTAGCCGGGGACGGCCTGCCTGATCACGCGCTCCCCGCGCACCATCTCCTTCTGCACGTCTCTCGCCGAGAGCCCGCCGAGCGAGACGTGATCGTAGGTGTGGTCGCCGAGCTCGAAGCCGTGCCGCACGAGCCAGCGCAGCATCGCCGGCCCGCGCCGGATGCCGCCGAACGGCTCGCCGAGGACGTAGAAGGTGCCCGCGAGCGGAAACGCCGGGTGCGCGCGCTTGAACGCGAGCAGGACGCCGACCGCAGTCGTCGGGTCGATGCGGCCGTGGACGTAGCGGAACTGGTAGCGCGTCGTGTCGTCGAAGGTGAGCACCACCGGCGTCCTCCCGGCCGGCACCATGCCGAGGTTCCCGCTCACGTAGTCGGAGGCCCGCACCGGCCAGTAGCCGCCCTTCCAGAGCTCCTTCAGCTCCTGCCGGAGCTCCTTCGGCGTCTGGTCGTAGACGCCGACCCGGTCGGGGCGGATCTCGTGGTGCATGATCACCGGCACGACACCCAGCTCGTTCGGCATCCGCCCGTGGACGGGCTTCACCGGCGGCCCCTGCGCCGGCGTCGGCGGCGGCGGCTCGGGCGGGACGACCATCGCGGGCCTGCGCACCGCCGCCGGCTGCCGCCCGGGCGAGGCGAGCGAGCCCTTCGGGAACACGGCGGCGTTCGGGTCGAGCGCGCCGCTCGTGTACGTGACCGCGGGATCCCACAGGAGAAACTCGCGGATCCCGTCGGTGCGCGCCGCGTCGATCTGCGCGCGCACCTCGCGCGGGCCGTACGTCACGCCGAGCGAGAAGTCCTGCAGCCACGGCACGACACGGGCGCCGCTGCCGCGGACGTCGCGCTCGAAGTCCACGAGCGACCGCCGCACGATCGGGAACGGCTGGGCGTTCGGGTTCGCGACGTCGTACTCGCCCGGACCCCAGTGCGACGGGTACACCATCGGCGCGACGTAGTCGACCTGGCGCGCGATCAGCGGGACGTCCTGCGCCACCTCCTTCGGGCGCGTCGCGGCGACCCCGAAGACCGACGCGCCGAGGTAGGTGCCGTACGGGCGCAGGGCGCGCCGCGTCTCGGCGAGGAAGCCGGCGATCGCGCGCTCGGGCGTCCCGTGCAGCCCCGGAAAGCGCATGCTCGAAATCGGCCCGTCGGGACGGCGGACGTAGTCGTAGAGCACGTCGTCGATGCCGAGCTTCGCCGCCGCGACCGCGATCTCGATCTGGTAGCGGCGGACGCTCTCGTTCGCGAAGTTCGTGAAGCCGCCGTAGCCGGCGTAGGGTGCGCCGCCGGGCGTCTGGATCACCTCGTCGTGCGTCCCGGCCTTCCAGGCCGCGGCGGCGAGCACCGGGTCGCGGAAGCAGACGAGCCTCCCGATCACGCGGATCCCGCGCGCGTGCAGCTGCCGGATCAGGCCGCCGAGGTCGTCGATCCGCCGCTCGGCGCCGATCCGCCGCGCGAGCGGGACCCCCGAGCCGAAGCCGACGATCCCCGACTCGTCCTTCAGGTCGATCTCGACCGCGTTGATCCGGTGCGTGCGGATGAGGTCGAGGATGCCGCTGCGGAGCGTGCGGTCGGCCCACCCGTAGAAGCTGACGTGGACGGCGCGGATCGGCACGGGCGGCCGGCGTGGCACGAACGACACCCGCACGGAGCGGACGGCGACGTTGCCCGCGCGGTCGACCGCGCGGAGCCGCACGGTCGCCGGCAGCGGCGGCGGGATGCTGACGGAGAAGCTGCCGCCGTGGACGGGGACGGCGCGGCCGGCGACCGTGAGCCGCGAGCCGGCGTCGACCCGCCCCGAGAGCCGCAGCGGACGCCACGGCTGCGTCTTCGCGCCGCCCGGGAGCTCGATCCGCGGCGGCACCGTGTCGACCGAGAACGTCCAGGTGCGGCGCACGCTCCCGCGCAGAAAGCCGCCGCTCCGGACGATCTCGACCCTGTGCGTCCCGTCGCGCAGCGCCCCCAGCGGCAGCGCGAGGCCCTGCGGCCCCGTCCGCACGCTCGCGGTCACGTCCACCCCGTCGAGCGTCCAGCGCTCGCCCGAGAGCGTCCCCCGCGCGGTCACCGCCAGCCCGGCGAGCGCCTGCGGGCCGAGAACGGCGCCCGCCGGCGGCCCGGACGCGGTCAGCGTCACGGCCGAGGACGCGCGCACGAGCAGCGCCGCGCCGGCGATCCCCGCGGCGAGCACGAACGCGACCGCAGCGACGAGCGCCGCCCGCGGCGCACGCCGCCGCATCCTCCGTCCGGCCCGACCCCCGTCGCCCACGCCCGCAGACTAGCGCCCTCCCCTGGCGCGCAAGCCGGGCCGCAGCCGGGTTGCCCGACCGTGTGAGCGTCGCCTGAATCGCATTCCGTCCCGACTTCTTGGTGATTCCTTTGCTGTTTGCTCGCCCCACCCTCACCGCGCCGCGGGCACCATCCCGGCATGACCATCACCACAGCACTCATCGTGAACGTGTTCCTCGCCCTGGCGACGCTCGGCGCCCTCGCCTCCGTCGTCCGGCTCGCACTCCGGACGCCGGGCGCGCGGCAGGCGGAGACGCTGCACCCCTCGCAGCCGATCCCGCTCCGGCTCGTCCGCCAGCAGGACGAGGAGCGCGACCTGGCCCGCGCCGCGTAGCGCGCGCTAGGACAGCACCGTGGCGGCCGCGGCCCCGGGCGTCTCCTCGACGGAGACCGGGGGCGCGGCCGCCGCGTCTGCGTGACGCGGCCGGACCGGCAGGTGCATCGCGAAGACCGTCCCGACCGGCCGGGGCTCGACCGAGCAGCGGCCGCCGTGGGCCCTCGCGATCGCGTCGGCGATCGCCAGCCCCAACCCGACGCCCCCCTGCGCCCGCGTGCGTGCCCGGTCGGCACGGGCGAAGCGGTCGAAGATCCGGCCGCAGCGCGTCCGGCGGAACGCCGCAGCCCTCGTCGGCGACCGCGATCACGATCTCGTCCCCGACCGCGTGCGCGCGGAGCTCGATCGCGGCGTGCGGCTCGGTGTACTTCACCGCGTTCTCGAGCAGCGCGTCGAGCGCGTCGCGCAACCCCTCAGGGTCGGCCCGAACCTGCCCGGCGACGTCCACGTTCAGCCGCCACGCCCGCGGGGCGACCTCCGACCAGCGCATGAACACGTCGGAGAGGAACGCGTCGAGCTCGAGCGGGACGCGCTGGATGAAGTCCGGCTGCTGGGCCTTCGCGAGCAGGAGCAGCCGGCCGATGATCCGCTCCATCCGCCCCAGCTCGTCGAGCGCGATCTCGAGCTCGGGCGCGTCCGGCGTCTCCCAGCGCAGCAGCTCGAGGTGCCCGCGCGCGATCGTCACGGGCGTGCGCAGCTCGTGCGAGGCGTCGTGGAGGAAGCGCTCCTGCCGCGCGAGCAGGACGACGCGCCTCTGCGACCCCGCGCACCGCCCGCAGGGCGGCCTGCCGGCGCCGGGCGTGCCAGACCATCGCGAGGAACATCGCGCTCATCAGCGGCACCTCGAACAGCTCGCCCCAGAGCTGGCTCCCCGCGAACGCGTCGGCGAGGATGCTGGCGCCGGTGGCGAGGATCACGACCGCCAGCACCGCGTACGTGGCCGGCGGCGACCAGACGCGGAAGCCGTAGAGCGAGCGTCAGGCTGATCCAGAGGAAGTGGAACGGGACGGTCTCCCACCCCGGCCACGCGACCATCGCGGCGAGGTTCGCGGCCGCGAAGAGGCGCCCAGGCGGCCTCGACGCGGTTACGCCGAAGCCAGCCGGTAGCCCGCATGGCGCACGGTCTCGATCGGAGCGTCGGGGCCGAGCTTCTTCCGCAGGCGCCGGACGCAGACGTCGACGACGTTCGAGCCGGGGTCGAAGTGGTAGCCCCAGACCTCCGCAGCAGCCGCTCGCGGCTGATCACCTCGCCCGCGTGCGCGAGCAGGTGGTGGAGGAACCGGAACTCGCGGTCGGAGAGGTCGGTGACGGTGCGCGCCGATGCGCGCCTGCCGCCGCGCCAGGTCGAGCACGAGCCTGCCGCGCGCGCAGGACGTGTCGTCCTCGATCGTGGCGAGGGCGCGCAGCTGCGCGCGCACGCGCGCGAGCAGCTCGTCGAGCGAGAACGGCTTCGGGAGGTAGTCGCACGCGCCGAGCTCGAACCCGCGCAGCTTCGTCTGGAGGTCGGAGCGCGCCGAGAGGATCAGCACCGGCAGGTCGGGGCCGGAGCGTGGAGCTCGCGCAGCACCTGGAGGCCGTCGAGTCGCGGCAGCAGCAGGTCGAGCAGGACGAGATCCTAGCGGCCGCGCTCGCGAGCGCGAGGCCGTCGCGTCCGTTGTCGGACGCCGACCACGACATAGCCCTCCGCCTCGAGGCCCCGCGCGAGAAACGGCCTGGATGCGCGCCTCGTCCTCGATCACGAGAAGCCGCATCGTCCCCCGATCCGGTGGCCGCCCCGCGGGACACATAGCGCTGCGCGAAATGACATGTAAATGACCGGCGGGATGACAAGTCGTCATCTTCGGCGCGTCTCGTTCGCGCTGCGGTAGACACTCCCGCGGAGCGACTCACCTGGAAGCGCCTGCTTGGGTCGTGGCCGCGGCGGTCGCCGCAGCGGCGTCCTCATCGGCTTCTACGTCGTCGAAGCTGGGCACGGCAGGCCGGCTCGCCCACGTACACGGTGCCGGTCCGAGACGAGAACGGCAGCCCGGACGTCAACCTCGAGATCGAGACCGTCGCCGCCGTCGGGCCGGCATCTGAGCCCGAACCCCGAACTGGGTCTCGTACCTGATCAAGGACACGAACGAAGCAGTGGCGGCGCGAGACGGTCTGGAAGCTCCCGGCGAACGCGACCGTCCACGTCACGATCTACAACTTCGACGGCGCCAGCGGCCTCCGCAACCCGATACCTCGCCCGTCCGCAGGGCGTCGACGGCAACCAGATCGTCGTGGACGGCAAGGCGATGAACGCGCTGCCGCCGGAGGATGCCTCGCACACGTTCGCGGTGCCGCAGCTCGGCGTCGATCATCCCGGTCGCGCCCGTCGGAGACGACGCGCCGAACCAGTGCGACTACGCGCCGTGCGCGATGTCGACAGGCGCACCGCACGGAGACGTTCACCTTCCACACCAGCAAGCCCGGCCACTTCCGCTGGCAGTGCTTCGTCCCTGCGCGGCCGGCTGGATCGACGGTTTCGGCGGCCCGATGCAGACGATCGGCTACATGGACGGATTCCTGGACGTCGTCTGAGATGAGCGAGGGCCCACCACCGCAGCCGGAGCCGGCCAGTCGGGCGACCACGGTCGCCGCGTCATCATCGCCTGGCTCGATGCTGAGCGCGATCGCGACCCCGCTCGTCGCGATCTTCCTCGGGCCGGCGATCCCGCCGGGCAACGCGACCGCCAGGGCCCGGGGCAGGTCTTCGACAACCAGGTGATGACGACCATCATCACGCCGGTCGTCTGCCTGCTCGTCGTCTTCTTCGCCTACGCGCTCACCCAGTTCCGCGCCCCCGCCGGCGACGCCGTCCTGGACGGGCCGCCGCTGCGCAACGACGCGACGGATCCAGACGCCTGGATCGCGATCACCGGCGTGATGGTGCTCTTCCTCGCCGGCTTCGGCACCTACGAGCTGCTCCAGACGCGGCTCCGGCGGCGGCCAGGGGCCGAACCCGATCGCGTACCCGTCGAACCACAAGGACGCCTTCCCGGTGCAGGTGATCGGCCAGCAGTGGGAGTTCACCTACCGGTATCCGTCGCTGGGCGGCTTCGAGACGAACCAGCTGATGCTGCCGGCGAACACCGACGTCGTGCTCCACGTGACCTCGCTCGACGTCGTCCATTCCTTCTGGGCGGTCGAGCTCGGCGTCAAGGCCGACGCGAACCCGGGCGTCGACAACGTCGCCTACGTCGAGACTCAACGGGGTGCGCACGTTCCACGTCCGCTGCGCCGAGCTCTGCGGCCTCTTCCACGGCTACATGTTCAACAACGGCCGGATCGTCGAGCCGCGACGCTCGCGAAGTGGGCGAAGGAGCAGCAGAGGCAGTTCGCGCCCATCGCCAAGTACGTGCCGCCCTACGCCACGACCTACTTCCCCGATCCGCAGAGGAGGGCCGGATGAGGGAAGCAGCATGAGCGGACTACCGCCACACCGCCGATCTGGCGCCGTCTGGTCGGCTTCAACCTCCTGACCGGCTGCATTCTCGGGGTCGTCGGCTGGTACGTCGGCTGGTACCTGGCCCACTCGATCGCCGGCCCGAGCATCGACTACTTCGCCGACGTCGACTACAACGAGCTGTCGATCTTCATGGCCTACACCTTCGGGGTGATCGGCTTCCTCGCCGGGCTCGGCTTCCTCAACTACCCGCTCGCGCGGATGCGGGGCCTCCCGCCGTCGCTGCGCGAGAAGGAGACCGAGGGCGTCGGCCGCTACTTCAGCCTCTGCACCGACCACAAGGTCGTCGGCATCCAGTACCTCTGGGGGATCGGGCTGTTCTTCTTCATCGGCGGCCTGAACGCGATGCTGATCCGCTTCGAGCTGCTGCGGCCCGACCACCAGGCGTTCCCGGCCGGCACGTACCTGACCCTCGTCGGCCTGCACGGAACGATGATGATGGGGATGATGTCGAGCGGGATCCTGGGCCCGTTCGGCAACTACCTCGTCCCGCTGATGATCGGCGCCCGCCGGATGGCGTTCCCCCGGATCGAGGCGCTGACGTTCTGGCTGCTGATGGCGGCCGGCGCGATCCTCGAGACGACGATCTTCTTCGGCGGCTTCCCGACCGGCTGGACGGGCTACGCGCCGCTCTCGATCCAGGCGAACGGCGGGATGGACTGCTACATCCTCTTCTTCGCCCTCGTCGGCATCTCGATGACGCTGCTCGGGCTGAACATGATCGCGACGATCGTGACCATGCGCGCGCCGGGGCTGACGTGGACGCGGCTGCCGATCTTCGTCTGGGGCATCCTCTCCACCGCCGTCCTGATGGTGCTCGCGGCGCCGGTGCTGATCGCGGCGCTCTCGATGGCGATGCTCGACCGGACGGCGCAGACGAACTTCTTCATACCGGCGGCCGGCGGGAGCCAGTACCTGTACCAGAACCTGTTCTGGGTCTTCGGCCACCCGGAGGTCTACATCCTCGCGCTGCCCGGCTTCGCGATCGTGCTCGAGCTGCTGCCCGTGTTCGCGCGCAAGCCGCTCTGGGGCTACCGGCTCGCGGTGGCGGGCCTGCTCGGGGTGTCGCTGCTCTCGTGGATGGTCTGGCAGCACCACCTGTTCGTGAGCGGGATCAACGGCGACCTACGCCCGTTCTACATGCTCTCGACCGAGCTGATCTCGATCCCGACCGGGTTCACGTTCCTCTGCGGGATCATGACCCTCTGGCGCGGCAGCATCCGGTTCACGGTGCCGATGCTCTTCTGCCTCGCCTGGTTCTTCAACTTCCTGCTCGGCGGGCTCTCCGGCGTGTTCCTCTCGGACGTGCCGAGCGACGTGACGACGCACGGCAGCTTCTTCTCGATGGCCCACTTCCACTACACGATCATGGGCGGGCTCGTCTTCACCTTCTTCGCGGCCGTCTACTACTGGCTGCCGAAGATGACGGGCTACGAGCTGAACGAGCGGCTGGCGAAGATCCATTTCTGGTCGATGTTCATCGCGTTCAACTCGACCTTCATGCCGCTCTTCGCGATCGGCTTCCTCGGCCAGCCGCGCCGCGTCGTGACCTATCCGCACGGTCTCCAGTTCCTGAACGACTGGGTCTCGATCTCGGCGTTCGTGCTCGGGATCTCGATGCTCCTGTTCCTCGGGAACCTGATCTACTCGCTCGCCTTCGCGAAGGTGAAGGCGTCGGCGAACCCGTGGCACTCGAAGTCGATCGAGTTCCAGCTCCCGTCGCCGGTCCCGGTGCACAACTTCGACCGGATCCCGGTCTTCTCCAGCGACCCGTACGGCTACGGCGAGGGGCAGGGCCCGGTGGCGGTACCCGCAGGCGCACCCGCAGGGAGGGACTAGGCAGCGATGGGAGAGCTCGCACACGAGAGCACCGGCTACGAGGTCGTCGAGGGCGAGCCGCCGGAGCTGATGGCCCGCAACCTGTCCTCCGCGGGCCACCTGCTCGCGAGCGCCACGGTCTTCTTCTTCCTCGCCTTCGTCTTCGCCTACTTCTACCTCCGCTCGCTCAACTCGGCGGGGATGTGGAAGCCGAAGGGCGTCGACGCGTCGGTCGCCTGGGGCAGCGTGATCGTCGCGCTCCAGGTTGCGAGCGCCGGGCTCGTCCGGATCGGCCTCGTCGACCATCGGGCGGCGCGCCGGCCCCAGTGGCGGGCCAAGGGATCGGCCGCGCTCGCGCTCGGCATCGCGGCGCTCGTGATCCAGGCGATCGCCTGGACGCACCAGGGCTTCGGCCCCGTGGACGGCGGCTACGCCAGCGTCTACTTCGGCTGGACGGCGTTCATGTTCCTGTTCGTCTTCGGGACGATGTACTGGCTCGAGACGGTGCTCGCCACGTCGTTCCGCTACCGGAAGGTCCCGGCAGGCGCACCCGCCGATCCCGGGCAGGCGTCCGGCGACCCGTACCGCAAGGGCACCGACATCCGCGACCCGCTCTCGCTCGTGCGGCCCCAGCTCGTCGCGCTGAGCTTCTACTGGACGTTCCTCGCGGCGATCTGCGTCCTCACCTGGGTCGTCCTCTACCTCCTCTAGGAGGGAGAGCCGATGTCGCAGATCGCGCCGCTGGTCGTCTGCACGCTCGCGGCGGCGCTGTACGCCCTCGGCGGCCGCGGCCGCGTCGGCGTGCGCGCCCGCGGACGGCGCGGGCGCGAGGCATGCTTCTACCTCGGCGTCCTCACGCTGCTCGTCGCGCTCGAGCCGCCGCTGGACGGTCTCGCCGACCGCTCCTTCGCCGTTCACATGTGCCAGCACGTGCTGCTGCTGAGCGTCGTGCCGCCGCTCGTCGTCCTCGGGCGCCCGTGGCCGCGGATGTGGATGCCGTTCCCCGCCGCCGCCCGCCGCGCCGCCGCGCGCGGCCTCGCACGCGGCCGCTGGTCCGCCCCGCTGCGCCTCGCGGGGCGGGCGCTGAGCGCCCCGCCGGCGGCGCTCGCCCTCCTGGCGACGGCGCTCGTCGTCTGGCACCTGCCCGCCATGTACGACGCGGCCGTCAACAGCGAGCTCGTGCACTTCGGCGAGCACGCGGCGTTCCTCGTCCCGGCCCTGCTCTTCTGGGGCTCGCTGCTCGGGGCGCCGCCCGTGCGGGCGCGCATCGACCACGTCCGGCGCGCCGGCTGGTTCGCGCTCGCGATCGTGCCCGGCTGGGTGCTCGCGATCGTGATCGCGTTCGCCCACCACCCGCTCTACCCGGCGTACGCGGCGCTCGCGCACCGGCCCGCCGGGCTGAGCGCGCTCGCCGACCAGCAGCTCGCCGCCGGCGTGATGTGGGTGCCGGGCTCGCTCGCGTACTTCGTCGCCGCTGTCGTCTACGCCTACCGCTGGCTCGAGCCGGCGCCCCCCGGCGCACCCCGGCTCGAGCCCCGACACGAGGAGCTCTCATGGACCTGATGGCCTCGCACTTCCTCGCCGGCGCCGTGCTCAGCTGGGCGCTGCCGATCGCCGTGCTGGTGGCGGTCGCCGTCTACTGGATGGTGCTGCTGCGCCGCTCGGGCGGCAACGCGTGACCGAGGCGGCGTCCCTGCGCACCTCCGCCGCGCCGGGCGTGTGGCTGCGCGCCTGCGCGCTCGCGGTCGCGGCCGCGGCCACGCTCGCGGTCGCGACGGGAGCCGCCGGGGCGGACGCCGCCCACCGCGTCCTCGCGGCGCTCGCCGGGCCGCCGCTCGCAGCGCTCCTGCTCGCAGCCGCGATCTCGCACCGCCGGCTGGTCGCGCCCGCCGCGGCCACCGGGCTGCTCCTGCTCGGCGCCGCGCTCGCGCCGCTCGGGCCCGCGCACCTCGGCCTCGCCGCGGTGGCGCTCGCCGCCGCTCTCGTCCTCGCCGCCGCGACGCTGCGCGGCGAGCCCGTGGCCGCCGGCGCCTGGCGCGACTACCTCACGCTGACGAAGCCGCGGATCATGGTGCTGCTGCTGCTGACCGGCGCCTGCGGCGCGGCCGTCGGCGCGCACGGGCGCCCGTCGCCGGGGCTGCTCGGGATCACGCTGCTCGGGCTCGGGCTCGCCTGCGGCGGCGCCGCGGCGCTCAACCACGTGCTCGACCGGGACATCGACCGGCTGATGGGCCCGCGGACGGCGGCGCGGCCGGTCGCCTCGGGCCGGCTGAGCGCGCCGCGTGCGCTCGAGTTCGGACTCGCCCTCTCGGCCGGCTCCTTCACGCTCCTCGCCGCGAAGGCGAACCTCCTGACCGCGGTGCTCGCGCTCGTCGGGAACCTCTTCTACGTCCTCGTCTACACCGGCTACCTGAAGCGGCGCGGCCCGCAGAACATCGTGCTCGGCGGCGCCGCGGGCGCGGTGCCGCCGCTCGTCGGCTACGCGGCCGCCACCGGCAGCGTCGCCGTGCCCGCGCTGTGGCTGTTCGCCCTCGTCTGCCTCTGGACGCCGCCCCACTTCTGGGCGCTCGCGCTGCTCCTGAAGGAGCACTACGCGAAGGCGAACGTGCCGATGATGCCCGTCGTGAAGGGCGACGCCGCCACGCTGCGCCGGATCGTCGGCTACACGCTCCTGCTCGTCGCCGCGAGCGTCGTCCCGTTCGCGACCGGCACCTTCGGTCCCCTCTACCTCGCCGCCGCCCTCTTGCTCGGCGGTCTCTTCCTCTTCCTCGCGTGGGCGCTGCGCCGCGCCCCGAGCCGCCGCGGCGCCGCCGCGCTCTTCCACTACTCGCTGCTCTACCTCGCGCTGCTGTTCGTCGCAGCGGCGCTCGATCCGCTGCTCTAGCTTCGCCCGCTTCGCGCTCTCCGCTCGCTCGGCAAGCGAGCCGGCTGCGCCGGCTCGCGCCCTGCTGACGGCGGGCGGGACACCACGGCGCGTACGCGACGCCGGCGCCGAGTGCGCGGCACCACTCCACAAGCAAGTAACAGACTGTTACTTGCCCCGCTCAGCGGCGGGCGCGGAGGTCCTGGATCCTCGGCTTGCCCTTGGCGACGATCTTGAGGACGTCGTACATGCGGGCCGCCTCGTGACCCGGCACGAGGCAGGCGAAGCGATAGACGCCGACCTTCGTGGCGCGGAAGGTGAAGCGCGAGGTCTGACCGCGTTCGAGCCCGAGGAGCGGGTGCGGGACGGTCGCGCCCTTGAAGGCCGGCGTCGTCGACATCGCCCCCTTCACGACCGTGCAGGAGTGGCGCAGCGCGACCCGATTCGTGCAGGTGACGCGGACGCGCCAGCCGCGGGGCACCGTCCACATCAGCTCCCGGGAGTAGCCGTCGAAGTTGAAGCCGTTGTTCGCGCCGTCGTAGCCGGCGATCAGGGTCACGTTCACGATCTTGTGGCGCGCGTCCACGCGCAGGAAACGTCTCGGATCGGGCGGCTTGGCGGCGACGGCGACCGCGGCGAATGCGACGGCGAGCACCCGTGAAGGTTCGCACACGGACGCGAGATGAGGAAGGGCCCCGTCGCCGGGGCCCTTCCCACGCTCGTCGGAGCGACCGTCCCTACACGCCGACGAGATCGCGCGCGCCCGCCTCGCGGGAGGCGATGGGCATGTAGTCCCGCTCGCCGGCGCCGATGTAGAGCTGGCGCGGGCGGGCGATCTTCTGCTCCGGGTCGACGATCCCCTCGAGCCACTGCGCGAGCCAGCCGGCCGTCCGCGGGATGGCGAACAGCACCGGGAACATCGCCGTCGGCAGGCCGAGCGCCTGATAGATCAGGCCCGAGTAGAAGTCGACGTTCGGGTAGAGCTTGCGGGAGACGAAGTAGTCGTCCTCGAGCGCGATCTTCTCGAGCTCGAGCGCGATGTCGAGGAGCGGGTTGCGTCCCGTGACCTCGAACACCGAGTCCGCCGTCTCCTTGATGATCTTCGCGCGCGGGTCGTAGTTCTTGTAGACCCGGTGGCCGAAGCCCATCAGCCGCCCCTCGCCGGACTTGACGCGCTCGACGAACTCGGGAACGTTCTTGACGTCGCCGATCTGGGCGAGCATCCGCAGAACGGCCTCGTTCGCGCCGCCGTGCAGCGGCCCGTAGAGGGCGGCGGCGGCGCCGGCGAGGGCGCTGTAGGGGTCGACCTTGCTCGAGCCGATCGCCCGCATCGCGTTCGCGGAGCAGTTCTGCTCGTGGTCGACGTGGAGGATGAACAGGACTTCGAGCGCACGCGCGAGCGCCGGGTCGGCGTCGTACCGCGGCTCCGCCATCTTGAACATCATCGAGAGGAAGTTCTCGGTGAAGCTCAGGTCGTTGTCGGGGTACACGTACGGCAGGCCCTTGCTGTGCCGGTACGACCAGGCGGCGATCGTCGGCACCTTCGCGATCAGGCGAACCACCTGCTGGAGCCGCACGTCGGGGTCGTCCACCTTCGCGGCCTCCGGGTAGAGCGTGCCGAGCGCCGCCGCGACGCTCACGAACATGCCCATCGGGTGCGCGTCGTAGCGGAACCCCTGCATCAGCGTCTTGACGTTCTCGTGCAGGAACGTGTGGTAGGTGACCTCGTGCTCGAAGCCGGAGAGCTCCGAGGCCGTCGGCAGCTCGCCGAAGAGGGCGAGATAGGCGGTCTCGAGATACGTGCTCTCGACGGCGAGCTGGTCGATCGGGTAGCCGCGGTAGCGCAGGATCCCCTTGTCGCCGTCGATGAACGTGACCGCGCTGCGGACGGAGGCCGTGTTCATGAAGGCCGGGTCGTAGCTCATGAGGCCGAAGTCGTCGTCGGAAATCTTGATCTGACGCAGCGCGGCCGCACGGATCGCGCCCTCCTCGACCGGCACCTCGTAGACCGCGCCGGTGCGGTTGTCGGTGATCGTCAATGTCTCGGGCATCGCAGTTGGACCTCCTCGCGGGACGGGATTCCCGCAGGATGCCCCGGATCGCCGCAGGCGGCATCCGGCCTGCGCGGGATTCGCGCTACGGGGAAGTACCGACGGCTGTTCGCTACGAGCCGGTGCCGGCGAACGGCGGGCTCAGCGGCGGCTGCGCGGGCGCCACCGGGGCCGGCGCGGGCGCAGGCTGCACGGCCGCGGGCGGCTCGGGCGAGACCGGGCCCGGCGATACGGGCACGGACGCAGGCGGCATGGGCGCAGGCTCGGGCACGAAGACGGGCGCCGGGGCCGGGGCCGGGGCGAAAGGCTGGGACGCCGGCTGCTCGGGGGCCGGTGCGGGCGCCGACGCAGGCGGCGCGGGGGCGGGCACGGGAGGCGCGGGAACCGGCGGCGCCGCGAACGGAGCGGGCGCCGGCGCGGGAGGCGCAGGGGGCGGCGCCACTTCGAACGGGGCGGGGGCCGGCGCGGGAGGCGCGAAGGCCGGCGGCGCTTCGAACGGAGCCGGAGCCGAGAGCGGCGGCGGGGCGGCGGGCGCAGCCGGCGGCGCCTGTACGACCGCGGGCGGAACCGGCTGGGCCGGCTGAGGCTGGGCCTGCTGAGCGGCCGGCTGGGCCCCTTGGCCCGCGCCGGCCGTCGCAGCGAGGGCCGTCCTCTCGAACTGAAGCTGATGGAGCGACAGCCCCGCCTGGAGGCGGAGCTCGGCGGCGCGCCCGTTCCCGAGCATCCGGCCGACGAGCCCGCCGACGATCGCCCCGAGCAGGAGCGTCGCGTACGCGGAGCTGTGGGTGATCGGCCAGTTGACCCAGGAGGTGAGCGGCATCCCGCCGACGAGAGCGCCGAAGATGGCGCCCGCCGTCATCGCGGCGTTCACCATCGACGTCGCCTTGCGACTCAGATGGTCGGCGTACTGCTGGATGATCGTGGGGTCGAGCTCGTTCATCGCTCCGGGTATCTCATCGGCGGGAAGGTCGCCTCACTTGAGGGTCAACCTCAGCGAAATCCGCGTCACTCGAACGAGCCGTGCCTCCCCGTGCCGCCGGCGAAGCGGCGGGCGCCCTCGCGCGCCTCGCTCGAGCGCGCCGAGGCCGCGCTCGAACTCGTCGCGGAGCGCCTGCTCGAGCGGCAGGCCGAGCCCCTCGAGGGCCGAGCGCCGGTCACGCCGCAGCGCCTCCTGCGGGAACGCGGCGAGCTGCCGCGCGAGCGCCTCCGCCGCCTCGCGGCTCGTCCCGGCGGGACGACGCGGTTCGCGAGCCCGATCCGCAGCGCCTCCTCGGCGCCGACGCGCGGCCGGTGAGGATCAGGTCGAGCGCGTGCGAGAGCCCGACCAGGCGCGGCAGCCGGACCGTGCCGCCGTCGATCAGCGGCACGCCGAAGCGGCGGCAGAAGACGCCGAGCACCGCGTCCTCCTCGACGACCCGCAGATCGCACCAGAGCGCGAGCTCGAGCCCGCCGGCGACCGCGTGGCCCGGCGACGGCCGCGACGACCGGCTTCGAGAGCAGCATCCGCGTCGGCCCCATCGGCCCGTCGCCGTCCGGCTCGACCCGGTTGTCCATCGCCTTCAGGTCGGCGCCCGCGCAGAACGTGCCTCCCGCGCCCCAGAGCACGGCCGCGGCCGCCGAATCGTCGGCGTCGAAGGCGCGGAACGCGTCGGCGAGCGCCTCCGCGTGCTCGCGGTCGACGGCGTTGCGGGCCTCCGGCCGGTCGAGGACACGGTCGTGACCGGCCCGCTCTTCTCGACGTGGACGCTCACCGCCGCCCTTCCCAGAGGGGGTCGCGGAGCGCGCGGCGCAGGAGCTTCCCGACGGGGCTCTTCGGGATCTCGTCGACGAAGCGAACCGCCTTCGGCACCTTGTAGCCGGCGAGGATGCCGCGGCAGTGCTCGACCAGCTCCTCCTCCGAGACGTCGCCGGCCGGAACGACGAACGCCGTCACGGCCTCGACCCAGCGCTCGTCCGGGGCGCCGACGACGACGCACTCCGCGCACCGCGGCGTGCGCGGCGAGCGCGTCCTCGACCTCGCGCGGATAGACGTTGTAGCCGCCGGTGACGATCATGTCGCGAGGTGCGGTCGACGAGATAGAGGAAGCCCGTGCTCGTCGAGGCGGCCGACGTCGCGCGTCCGCACCCAGCCGTCCGGCAGGAACGTCGCCGCGTGCAGCTCCTCGTCGCCGACGTAGCCCGCGGCCGCGAACGGCGCGCGCACGAGGATCTCGCCGCTCTCCGGATCGAGGCGCACCTCGGCGTCGACGGCCGGCTGGCCGCAGGAGAGCAGCCGCTCGCCCTCGTGGTCCTCGGGCCGCAGCACCGAGATGCAGAGCGGCGCCTCGGTCTGGCCGTAGTACTGGACGAAGATCGGCCCCCAGGCGGCGATCGCGCGCTCGAGCAGCGGGCGCGGCATCGGCGAGGCGCCGTAGACGACGCAGCGCAGCGTCGAGAGGTCGGCCTCGGCCGCCTCCGGGCGCCTGCGAGCAGCGCCGCGAGCATCGTCGGCACGACGTTCGTGTGCGTGACCCGGTGGCGCGCGATCGCCGCGAGGAAGCCCGGCGGCTCGAAGCCCGGGCAGCACCGCGGAGGCGCCGCCGCGCAGCCAGAACGGGAGCACGAACGTCCCGCTCGCGTGGATCAGCGAGGCGGCGTGCAGCATCACGTCGTCGGGCCGCGGGTCGACGAGGTTGGCGAGGATGTTCGCGACGATCGCCGCGTAGCTCGCCTGCGTGTGGCGGACGAGCTTCAGCCGGCCGGTCGTGCCCGAGGTGGCGAGGAGCAGCAGCGGTCTCGTCGGGCTGCGGCTCGACGGCCGGCTCCTCCGCCGGCAGGTCGCGCGCGAGCGCGAGCAGCTCCTCGAGCGGCAGCGACTCGGCGCCGAGGTCGGCGCTCACGGTCGGCGACGACGAGGCGCGCGCCGGCGGTCGCGAGGATCTGCCGCATCTCCGGCGGCGCGAGCCGCGCGTTCAGCGGCACGCGCGCGATCCCCGCCTTCACGCAGGCGAAGTCGAGCGGCACCGACTCGAGCCGGTTGTCGAGGAGCAACCCGACGCGCTCGACGCCCGCGGCCGCGGAGGACGCCCGCGAGCCGGCAGGCGAGCGCGTCCGGTCTCCGCGAAGGAGAGCGCCTCGTCGCCGCAGAGGAGCGCGGCGCGGGAGCCGTGCTGGCGCGCGCCGCGGCGGATCAGCTCGGCCGTCGTGGCACCCGTACGATCGTACGGCTCTTACGCAAGCCCACACATCGCTCTCATCCTGTTCCTAGACGACGCGGGCACCATAGGGGCACCACGCCCAGCAAGGAGATCGAAGCAATGAACCCGGAATCCACTCTGCGCCGCATGCTCCGCCGCGGCGCCCCCATCGCCGCCGCCGCCGGCAGTCGGCGCCGGGACAGGGGCCGGCGTCTACGCCGTCACGAGCGGCGGCGCCAGCAGCCGACGCCTCGCCGTCGGCGACGCCGACGGCGATCGTGCCGGCCCAGCAGACCGCCTCGACGGCGACACGACGAGCCTCACCCAGCTCTACAAGGACGCCGCGCCCGGCGTCGTCGACATCAGGGTCAGCCGCACCTCGCCCGAGCGCTCCGTTCGGCGCCGGGCGGCAGCAGCAGACGCAGGCCGAGGGCTCCGGCTTCGTGATCGACACGAAGGGCGACATCGTCACGAACGAGCACGTCGTCGACGGCGCGACTCGACGATCACGGTCCGCTTCCAGGACGGCAAGACGGCGAAGGCGACGCTCGTCGGCAGCGACAAGTCGACCGACATCGCCGTGGTCAAGGTGAACGTCGCCGCCTCGCTGCTGCACCCGCTCGCGCTCGGCAGCTCCGCCGGCGTCGTGCCCGGGCAGACGGTGGTCGCGCTCGGCAGCCCGTTCGGCCTGCCCGGGACGATGACGGCCGGGATCGTCAGCGCGGTCAACCGCACGATCACCGCGCCGAACAACTTCTCCATCTCCGGTTCGATCCAGACGGACGCCGCGATCAACCACGGCAACTCCGGCGGCCCGCTCATCGACGCGGCGAGCGGCAAGGTGATCGGCGTCAACGCGCAGATCGAGAGCGACTCGGGCGGCAACGACGGCGTCGGCTTCGCGATCCCGATCGACGCCGCGAAGAAGGTCGCGACCACGCTGATCGCGGGCGGCACGGTGCAGCACGCGTACCTCGGCGTCACGATCCGCGACACGGCGACCGGCGACGGCGCCCAGATCGGCCAGGTCGTCTCCGGCTCCCCCGCCGACAAGGCCGGGCTGAAGGCCGGCGACGTGATCACCGCGGTGGACGGCAACGCCGTCTACGGCGCGGACGACGTCACGGCCGCCGTCGGCTCCCACACCCCCGGCGACACGGTGACGCTGACGATCACCCGCGGCGGCACCGCCAAGACGGTCTCCGTCGTCCTCGGGACCCGGCCCTCCTGAAGGCCATGGGGGAACCGCATGGTTCCCCCATGTGCCCCTCCTTCGGGTCGCGTGCCGGTCGTTGGTGTGGCTGCGGCGGGAGCGCGGTCCCGCCTCCGCCCACGCGGCCGCTCTGGCCCAAGGGCGTGTCTGGACGGTGCCGCTGTCGTGTCGCGGCCGGTCGTGCCTACGGCAGGACCGGCCTGCTTGTTCGGCCTGCCCGTAAGCCGGCTGGCGCCCGTCTTACGTGCAGGCCTTGCCATTTCGTGTCACGTGACCGCCCGGGCGTGGACGTAACGCGGGCGCAGCCGCGTTACGGCCACGCGAACCAGCGGGCGGACCTGCCCGCAGGGCACGTCCACCCGCGCCGGGGCAGGCAGACCGTCCAGAACGCCCTTGGGCGAGAGCGCTCCCGGGCGCGCAGGGGAGACCGCGCTCTCCCCGGAGCGCAACAACCGTCCCGTCACTCCGCGCCGGAGGAGGGGGCCCGTGGGGGAACCAGGGGTTCACCCACGACCCAACGAGGGTGGTGCCGGCGGGCCCAGTCCTCGCTGACCGTGCCGACGACCATGCCGCGCAGGGCGTGGCGGGTCGCCGGATGGATCACCGCGAGGTAGAGGTGCCCGATCACGAGCACGAGGGACACGTAGAGCAGGCCGTCGTGCAGGAGCACCGTGCTCCCGAAGCGGAACGCCGTGTCGCGCTCGCCGAGCCAGAGCAGGAGGCCCGAGGCGAGGAAGAGCACAGTGAAGGCAGCCGTCAGCGCGGCGTTGATCTTCTGGCCGGCGTTGAAGCGTCCCTGCGGCGCGAACCGCCGCTTGAGCCACGCGACGTCCTCCCGCTCGAACGTGTCCAGCTCGCGCGCGGTGCGGAGCAGGCCGCGCCGGTCGCCGAGCAGCGCCACGAGCGCGAGCGCCGCGACCCAGGCGATGCCCGTCCAGAAGTGCACGTCCTTGACGAGCGGCCTCCGCCCCACCTGGACGGCGAGGCTGGGCAGGTAGAGGACGAGCCCCGACGCCAGCAGGACGAAGAAGCCCGCTGCGTTGACCCAGTGCAGGGCCCGCTCGGTGCGCGAGAAGCGGCGGACGTAGCGCGTCACGACGAGTACCCGTTGGAGCGGCCGACCCACGCGTCCTGGTCGTAGCCGCGCACTTCCCAGTAGCCGGACTCCTCGTGCGGGACGACGTCGATCCGCTCGACCCACTTCACGTTCTTGTAGCCGTACATCTCCGGGATCACGAGCCGCAGCGGCGCGCCGTGCTCGCGCGGCAGCGGCTTCCCGTCCATCTCGTAGGCGAGCATCACGTCGTCGAGCAGCGCCTGCTTCATGGTCAGGAAGTCCACGTAGGGCTGCTCGGCCGAGACGAACCGGAGCGCGCCCGCCTGCGCCTGCGGCGTGGCGGCGTCGAGCAGGTCGCGGATGCGCACGCCGGCCCAGTGGACGTCCTGCACGCTCCAGCCGGTGACGCAGTGGAAGGTAGAGACCTGCTCCGCCCGCGGCAGCGAGCGGAGGTCGGAGTAGCTCAGCGTCAGCGGCCGCTCGACGAGGCCGCCGACGCCGAGCGTCCACGTGGCCGGGTCGAACTGCGGCATCGTGCTCGCGACCGTGTAGATCCGCCAACCCTTGGTCGGGACGAGCGGGACGAGCGCCTCCGCGCCGCCGATCGCGCCGGAGACCTGGCTCCAGACGGTCTTGCCCCAGACGAGCGAGCTGAGCCCGCCGAGCACGGTGGCGAGGAAGACGCGGCGGCCGACCCGCCTGGTCCCGTCGCCGCCGTTCGGTTGCGCCTCGTGGCGCTCGTCCATCCGTGCCTCCTACATGTGGGCCATGCCGGCGAAGAGCTTCCCGCGCAGGTCGCCGGGATGACCCTTCGTGTCGACCCAGACGCGATAGCGCGCGGGGTGCGCCTCGAGCGTACGCAGGACGGCCTTCGCGACCTTCTGGCAGCCCGTGGCCCTGTAGTGCATGCCGAGCTCGACGACCTTCATGCCGTGCGCGTCCCGGATCGAGGCGCGCGTGATCCCCTTCGTGGGCAGCTCGAACGTCCAGCAGAGCCGCGCCTTGGCGACCTGCGAGTGGAGGTTGACGATGCCGTGCTCGCCCATGCCGGAGAGCCGGGCGGCCAGCTCCGGGTGCATCCCGCGCATCGGGTGCATGGTTGCACCTGCGGCGGCGGCTGTGACGAGCGCCGCGAGGACGGCGGCGAGCGGGACGAGTCGGTGGCGGCGCATCGGGACCTCCGGGACGGTGACGGGACGACCGATCCGAGCCTAGGCGGGAGGCCTTGCGCCGCCGTTGCGCCCGGCTTACGAGTTCCTTAAGCCGCAGGGCGAGCCGGCGCGGGCGGTTCGGCCGGCAGAGGGGGCAAGGATCGTGCTACGAAGGGAGTCACGTCCCCCTCGTCGTCACCTGCCCCTGTGCCGGCCCAGTTCGGGGGTCGCTGGTGGCGCTACCTGCCGATGCCCGCCTCGTTCCGGTCGCGGGCCCGCGACTGGCTGCGCGGCAGCCCGACGGGGCTGCTGTTCCTGGCGCTCACGGTCGGCGCGGGCGCGGGGGCCGGCGCCGTCGGGTTCCGCTACCTGATCCTGCTCTTCACGCGCGGGTTCACGGGCTACGACGACTACAGCGGCGTCGGCCGCGTCGCCAACGGCTGGGGCCACGGCGTCGGCTTCTGGTTCGTCGTCCTCGCGCCCGCGGCCGGCGGCCTGATCTACGGGCCGCTGATCCACCTGTTCGCCCGCGAGGCGCGCGGCCACGGCGTGCCGGAGGTGATGCTCGCGGTCGCCGAGCGCGGCGGGCGGATCCGGCCACAGGTGTCGGTCGTGAAGGCGGTCGCGTCGGCACTCTGCATCGGCTCCGGCGGCTCGGTGGGCCGCGAGGGGCCGATCGTCCAGATCGGCTCCGCCCTGGGCTCGACGCTCGGCCAGCTGACGCGCGTGCCGGAGTCGCGGCTGCGGATCCTCGTCGCCTGCGGCGCCGCCGGCGGCATCTCGGCGACCTTCAACGCCCCGATCGCGGGCGTCTTCTTCGCGCTCGAGCTGATCCTGCGCGACTTCGAGGCCGAGTCGTTCGGCGTCGTCGTGCTCTCGTCGTTCGCCGCCGACATCATCGGCCGCGCGGCGTTCGGCGACCACCCGTTCCTGCACCTGCCCGGGTTCCAGCTCGTGTCGCCGGTCGAGTACCTCCTCTACGCGGGGCTCGGGATCGTCGCCGCCTTCGTCGGCATCGCCTTCATCCGCGTCCTCTACGGGAGCGAGGACTTCGCCGACCGGATCTGGAAGGGGCCGGAGTGGCTGCGGCCGGGCATCGGCGGGCTGCTGCTCGGCCTGCTGCTGCTCGCGGTGCCGGAGCTGTACGGCGTCGGCTACCCACCGCTCGAGAAGGCGATCCGCGGCGGCTGGGTCTTCTGGTTTCTGATCGTGCTGCTGGCCGGGAAGATCCTGGCGACGAGCCTGACCATCTCGATCGGGGGCTCCGGCGGCGTCTTCGCGCCCTCGCTGTTCATGGGCGCGATGCTCGGCAGCGCGTACGGACAAGGCGTCCACCACCTCCTCCCCGGCTCGACGGCGGCGGCCGGCGCGTACGGGCTCGTCGGGATGGGCGCGGTGTTCGCAGCAGCGGCACGGGCGCCGATCACGGCGGTGATCATCATCTTCGAGCTCACCGGCGAGTACCGGATCATCCTGCCGCTGATGTTCGCGATCGTGCTCGCAACGGGCACGTCGAGCCTGCTCAGCCGCGACACGATCTACACGCTGAAGCTGCGCCGGCGCGGGATCGACGTGATGCGGGGCCGGGGCGCGAACCTGATGGGACTGCTGACCGTGCGCGACGCGATGCAGGCGGTGCCGGTGTCCGTGCGGCAGGACACGCCGCTGAACGAGGTGATCGACCGCCTGATGCAGGGCCCCGCGGACGGGCTGCCGGTCGTGGACGAGACCGGCGCCTACCGCGGCACGGTCACCTCGCAGCAGGTCGAGCAGGCGATGCGGGACAACGCGCTGGACGCGGAGGCCGGCGGCCTGGCCCAGGAGACGACGACGCTGCGGACGAACCAGACGCTCGAGCAGGCGCTGAGCGCGCTGATGCGCGAGCGGTCGGGCCTGCCGGTGCTCGAGCCGGAGACGCGGCGCGTCGTCGGCTGGCTCACGCACATGGACGTGCTGCGGGCCTACAACCAGCGGCTCGAGGCCGGCATCCGCCAGGCGGAGCGGTTCCGGCCGGCGGCGCGGCCGCAGCCGGAGATCAGCCGCGTCGGCAGCGCGCTGGCACGGCTGCGCGGGTACCGCGTCGTCGAGCTGGAGCTCGTCGGGGGCTCGCCGCTCGTGGGGTCGAGGCTCGACGAGCTGCGACTCCCGGACGGGTCGTCGGTGCTCGGTCTGCGGCGCGGCGGCGAGTCGATCCAGGCGCCGGGCTCGATCGTCCTCCACAGCGGCGACCGGCTGACGCTGCTCCTGCCCGCGTCGGATGCGGACGACATCGCCGACCGGCTCGTGGAGGAACCCGCGGCGGAGCCGGAGCCGGGCGACCGCCAGCGCTAGCCGCGCGAAGCGCAGATGCAGGAGCGGCGGCCGCAGGTCGGGCAGACGCGGGGCCGGCGCTCGAGCTTGTGCTTTCCGAGCCCCGCCATGACCATCAGCCAGCCGGCGGCGAGCGTCGGCAGGAGGGTCGTGAGCGCCTGGTGGCTCATGGGCGGAGCGTGCCCGTGGCGCGACCGAGCGGCATCGGCGCGGGCGCGGAGCGCGGCTGCGGCGGAGTACTGAACGGGTCTACGATCGCCGAGTGACCGCGACAGCCGAGTCGCCCCCGCTCACGGCACGGCTGGCGCTCCTGGCGGCGATCCTCGGCTCGGCCATGGCGTTCGTGGACATGACCGTGGTGAACGTCGCGCTGCCGTCGATCCAGCACGACCTCGGCGGCGGGCTCGCGGCGCAGCAGTGGGTCGTCGACGCGTACCTGCTGACGCTCGGCTCGCTGATCCTCGTCGGCGGCTCGCTCGGCGACATCTTCGGCGAGTCGCGCGTCTTCGCCCTCGGCGTGGCGTGCTTCGGCGCGACCTCCGCGCTCTGCGCGGCGGCGCCCGACCCGATCCTGCTGGGCGTCTTCCGCGGCCTCCAGGGGGTCGCCGGCGCGCTGCTCGTGCCGGCCTCGCTCGCCGTGATCACGAGCACGTTCTCGGGGCCCGAGCGCGGCGCGGCGATCGGGACGTGGACGGCGTGGAGCGGCATCTCGACCGTGCTCGGGCCCCTGCTCGGCGGGTGGCTGATCGGAGTCTGGTCGTGGCGTGTGATCTTCCTGATCAACGTGCCGGTGGCCGTCCTGACGCTGGCGATCGTGCTCGCGGCGCTGCCGCTGCGGGACGGGCGCGAGAGTCGCGCGCGGGTGGACCTCGTCGGCGCCGCGCTCTGCGTGACCGGGCTCGGCGCCCTCGTGTTCGGCTTCATCGAGCAGCCTCGGCTCGGCTGGAGCAGCGCGGCGGTGCCCGCGTCGCTCGCGGCCGGGTCGGCGTCGCTCGCGGGCTTCGTCTGGTACGAGACGCGTGCGCCGCAGCCGATGCTTCCGCTGCGCCTGTTCGCGAGCCGGAACTTCTCGGTCGCGAACCTCGAGACGCTCGCCGTCTACGGCGGCCTCTCGGCGTGGGGCTTCTTCCTGTCGCTCTTCCTCCAGCACCTGTGCGGCTACTCGCCCTTCCAGGCGGGGCTCGCGACGGTGCCGGTGACGATCGGGCTGTTCACGCTCTCCCGCCTCGCAGGGCGGCTGTCGGCGCGCCGGGGGCCGCGTGCGCTCATGACCGCGGGCCCGCTGCTCGCCGGTGCGTCGGCGCTCGCGCTCGCCCGGCTGCCGACCGGGCTCGACTACTGGACCGACCTGCTGCCGCCGCTCGTCGGCTTCGCCGTCGGGCTCGCAGCGACGGTCGCGCCGCTGACGACGACCGTGCTGACCGACGCCGGCCGCAGCGACGCGGGGATCGCCTCCGCCGTGAACAACGCGGCCGCACGCGTCGCCGGGCTCGTCGCGATCGCGGTGATCGGGATCCCGGCCTCGGGCGCCGGCAACCGGCTGAGCCTGCACGGCTTCCACGTCGCGATGCTCGCGATCGCGGGACTGCTCGTCGCCGGCGGCCTGATCGGCGGGCTCGGGCTCCGCAACCCGGTGCACGCGGCGGAGCCCAAGCCCGCCGAGTAACAGACTGTCACTAGCCGCCGGTGGCGGAGAAGTGCTGGTAGTCCGGGGATCCCGTCCAGCGGCCGCCCCACGACCAGCCGGCGAGGGCGAAGGCCTGCACGAGCTCGCCGCCGTCCACGGCCATTCCGGG
This sequence comes from uncultured Thermoleophilia bacterium, assembly GCA_963728095.1. Taxonomy (GTDB): domain Bacteria; phylum Actinomycetota; class Thermoleophilia; order Gaiellales; family Gaiellaceae; genus Palsa-739. Next base: position 615,163 of record CAVSIO010000002.1, read on the forward strand.
GCGCACGGCCGTGCGGTCGCGGTAGGGCGTCCCCGCCTTCGGACGCACCGTGCCGCGGTCGAGGTACGGGTTCTCGACCGGGTTGACGTCCACGGCCTTGCCGTAGGCGTGGACCGACCAGCGCCGCGGGCCGGCGGCCACCACGGGCCGGCAGTTGAAGGCGGAGGTGTTGTCGGCGGCCATCGAGCGCGGGTCGCTGCCGTGGTAGGCGTCGATCGGCCGCATGCGGCGGATCGGGAAGCGGGCCCGGTAGAGGCGGCGGAAGACGGTGACGATCTCGCGGACGACCGTCCGGTTGACGACGAGGGCGCCGATGTGCGGGCGGCCGTCGAAGCCCCAGTAGCGGAGCCGCACGCGCCGGAGCCCGGACGGGCCGACGGGGCAGCCGCGGTGGTACGACCAGGGGAGCTGCTTCGCGGTCACGCGCGAGACCGCGGCCGTGAAGGGTGGCGGCGCCGCGGCGGCGGTCGTGGCCGCAGCCGCGACGGCGGCGAGGGCGACGCAGCCTGCGGCGATCCGGGGCACCATAGGCGGATGAGGGTAGCCGCCTTTCTCGCGGCCGGGGCGCTCGCCGCCCTCGCGGCCGGGCCGGCGCACGCGCGGTCGGCGGGCTGCCGCGCCTTCGCGGGCGCGGGCGACGCGGCACAGCTCGTCACCGTCTCGGGCGGCGCGCACCGGACGACCGCGAGCCTCGTCCTCTGGCGACGCTCGGGCTCCTGCTGGCGGCGCGTCGCGGGGCCCTGGCGCGCTCACGTCGGCCGCACCGGGATCTCCGCCCGCAAGCGCGAGGGCGACGGGGCGACGCCCGCGGGGACCTACCGCCTCGGCTCGACGGTCTACGGGCTCGATCCGGATCCCGGCGTCCGCGGCGGCTACCACCGGCTCGCCTGCGGCGACTGGTGGGACGAGGATCCCGGGTCGCCGACGTACAACCGCTTCCGTCATATTCGCTGCGGCACGGCGCCGCCCTTCGGCGGCGGCAGCGAGGCGCTGTGGCGGGCGACGACGGCCTACCGCGAGTTCGCGGTGATCCGGTACAACGCCGGCCCGGTCGTCCCCGGCCGCGGCTCGGCGATCTTCCTCCACGACGACACCGGCGGCGCGACGAACGGCTGCGTCAGCCTGCCCCGACCGCGGCTGCTGCGCGTCCTGCGCTGGCTGCGCCCGGCCGCGCACCCGCGGATCTCGATCGCCGTCTCGTGACGTTCTCGTCGCGGCGCGCCGGGTGCACTTGCGCCTATGCAACTCCTATGTAGAATCGCGGCGTGGCGAAGGAGCGGTACAGCGCCTCGGAGGCGGCCCGCGCGCTCGGAATCAGCATCGACACGCTGCGGCGCTGGGACCGCGACGGACGGATCCGCACGGAGCGTGACTCCGCGAACAGGCGCGTCGTCCCGGCCGCCGAGATCGAGCGGCTGCGGGGCGACGACGCGACCCAGCAGATGAGCGCGCGGAACCGGCTCCACGGGACCGTCACCTCCGTGCAGGTCGAGGGGCTGCTCGCGCAGGTCGAGCTGGCGGTGACCGAGCCGGCGAGGGTCGTGGCCGTCGTCACCCGCGACGCCGTCGAGGAGCTCGGGCTGAAGCCGGGGATGCCGGCGACGGCGATCGTGAAGTCCACCTCGGTGATGGTCGAGCGGTGAGACGCAGGAGCGCTCTCCTGCTCGCCGCCGCGGCCGTCGCCGCCGCGGCCGGCGCGGCCGCATGGGCCGCGACGCGCGACTCCTCCTCCCCGCGCCTCACCGTTCTCGGCGCCGCCTCGCTCACGAACGTCCTGCCGCGGATCGACCCGCGGCCGCGCTACTCGTTCGCCGGCTCGAACGCGCTCGCGACGCAGATACGGCAGGGCGCGCCGGCCGACGTCTTCGCCTCCGCGAACACGAGCCTGCCCGAGGAGCTGCACGCCCAGGGCCTCCTCGACCGTCCGGTCGTCTTCACCGCGAACGCGCTCGTGCTGGTCGTCCCGCGCGGGAACCCCGCCGGCATCCACTCCGTGTACGACCTCCGCCGCAAGGGCGTGAAGCTCGTCGTCGCGTCCGCCGGCGTGCCCGTCGGCGACTACACCCGTACCGTGCTCGGCAGGCTCGGCCTGAGCGGCGTCCTCTCGCACGTCGTCAGCGAGGAGAGCGACGTGCGCGAGGTGCTCGCCAAGGTTGCGCTGCGCGCCGCGGACGCCGGCTTCGTCTACTCGACCGACGCGCGGACGGTGCGCGGCAAGGTGGACGTGATCGGGATTCCCGCGAGGGCGCAGCCGAGGGTGGAGTACGGCGTCGCCGTCGTCTCTTCGAGCCGTAACGCCGCCGCCGCCCGCGCCTACGTGCAGCGACTGCTGGCACCCGCGGCGCAGCGGACGCTCCGCGCCGCCGGCTTCCTGGCGCCGGTGGGCTGAGCGTGCGTCGCGCGCTGCTCGGCTCGCTCGTCTTCGCCGCGGCTCTCGCCGCGCTCGCCTTCCTCCTCCTGCCCGTGCTGGCGATCTTCGCGCACGTGACGCCCGGACGGCTCGTCGCCCAGCTCGGGAGCCCGGTCGTCACCGACGCGCTCGCCGTCAGCCTCGAGACGACGCTCGTCGCGCAGGCGCTCGTGCTCCTGCTCGGGACGCCGACCGCGTGGCTGCTCGCGAGCCGCCGCTTCCCCGGGCGCGGACTCGTCGTCACGCTCGTCGAGCTGCCACTCGTGCTCCCGCCCGCGGTGGCCGGGATCGGGCTGATCGCCGCCTTCTGGCGGATCGGGCTGCTGGGCTCCGCCCTTCACGCCGCCGGGATCGAGGTCGCCTTCACGCGGGCCGCGGTGACGATGGCGGTGGCGTTCGTCGCCGGGCCGCTCTACGTGCGCCAGGCGGTCGCCGCCTTCGAGGCGGTCGATCCCGATCTCGTCGCCGCGTCCCGCACGCTCGGCGCCGGACCGGCGAGGACGTTCTTCCGCGTCGTCCTGCCGCTGGCGCGCGGCGGCCTCGCCGCCGGGGAGGCGCTCGCGTTCGCGCGCGGCCTGGGCGAGTTCGGCGCCACGATCATGTTCGCCGGCAGCCTCCAGGGCCTCACCCAGACGCTCCCGCTCGCGATCTATGCGGAGTTCAACCTCGACTTCGACGTCGCGCTCGCGATGAGCGCTCTCCTCGTCCTCGTCAGCGCGGCGCTGCTCGTCGCCCTCAAGCTCACCCTCCAGTGGCAGCCCTCTCGGCCGACTTCACGCTCCCTCTCCGCCGCTTCGACCTAGAGCTCTCGCTCGAGGTCGGGCGCACGGTCGCGCTCGTCGGCCCCTCCGGCGCCGGCAAGACATCGACGCTGCGCGTCGTGGCCGGCCTCGCGCGGCCCTCGCGCGGCCGGGTCGCTCTCGGAGCCGAGACGTGGCTCGACACGGAGCGGCGCGTCTTCCTGGCGCCGGACGAGCGGCGCGTCGGGCTCGTCTTCCAGGAGTACGCCCTCTTCCCGCACCTGAGCGTCCGCCGGAACGTCGCCTACGGCGCCCGCGGCCCGGTGGACGACCTGCTGGAGCGCTTCCACGTCGGCCACCTGGCGGAGGTCCATCCGGGCGAGCTGTCCGGAGGCGAGCGCCAGCGGGTCGCGCTTGCCCGCGCGCTCGCGCGCGAGCCCGACGTGCTCCTGCTCGACGAGCCGCTCTCGGCGCTCGACGCCCACACGAAGTCCGCGGTGCGCGGCGAGCTGGCCGAGCTGCTGCGCGGGCTCGGGCTGCCGACGCTCCTCGTCACGCACGACTACGAGGACGCCGCCTCGCTCGCGGACGAGGTCGGAGTGATCGTCGACGGCCGGCTCCGCCAGCTCGCGAGCCCCGCGGAGCTCGTGGCGAGCCCGCGCGACGCCTTCGTCGCGTCCTTCACCGGCGCCAACCTCCTGCACGGCGTCGCGCGCGGCATCGAGGGGAACCTGACGGCCGTGCGGCTCGCGAGCGGCGAGGAGCTCTACTCGACCGACGAGGCCGAGGGCGAGGTCGGCGTCGTCGTCTACCCGTGGGAGGTCTCGGTGGCGCGCGCACACGCGCTCGACTCCGCGCTGAACGTCCTCCGTGGCGAGATCGGCTCGGTCGTCGAGGTCGGCAACCGGGTGCGCGTCCGCATCGGCCCGGTGACGGCAGAGGTCACCGCGTCCTCGGCGGCACGCCTCGAGCTCGCGCGCGGAGGCGTCGCCTACGCGTCCTTCAAGGCGACGGGCACGCGGCTCGTCCCGCTCGCGGACGCCGCGCCCATCCCCGGTTTGGCGTAGCGGCCCTCCGTAGTTCTCCCTGATGCGCGGGCCTCGGGCGACCGGCGAAGCTGAGCCGTCCCTCACCCCCCTCTCGGCACATCCTGGCTCCTTCCAGGTGCCGGGAACAGGGACTTCCGCGGTGGTGCGGCCGCGCCCCTGGCCGCACCACCGCCTCCTCATCCGCTCCGTCGGCCGCCGCGCGGCGGCCGCGTCAGGCGGGGCGCGCCTCGGGAAAGCGCGGAAGTCCGTCGTCCGGGATCGGCTCCCACGCGGCCGCGTAGGCGACGTACTGCCGGGACGAGGGCCGCACGCCGGGGTCGCCGTCGAAGGCGCCGAGGCGGACGAAGTGCGGGCCGTCCGGCTCGCGGCGGGCCCAGAGGTGGGCGCCGCACGCGGAACAGAAGCACTTCGCGGACCCGTCGGGCGGCTGCCAGCAGCGGACCAGCTCCTCGCCCGAGAGCACCCGGAGAGCGCGCCGCGGCACCAGGGCCGACGCCGACGCGGCGGTGCCGGAGCGGCGCTGGCAGCGCGTGCAGTGGCAGTAGGTCGCGAGCTCGAGCGGCTCGGTCACCTCGAAGCGGACGCTGCCGCAGAGGCAGCCGCCGGTGAGCGGGAGGTCGGGCACGCGCGGAGCCTACGCCCCGCGGCGCGCGTCTACCACTTGGAGCGGCGCCCGCGGCGGCCCGAATAGACGAGCTTCGCGCGCGCCGTCTTCATGCCGGTCGCCTCGAACTCCTCGCGGTGGCCGAGCATGCTCGCGACGCGGCTGACGTCCGCCTGCTGCTCCGGCAGGACGAGCGTGATCCCCTGCCCGGCGCGCCCGGCGCGGCCGGTGCGGCCGACGCGGTGGACGTAGCCCTTGTGGTCCTCCGGCGGGTCGTAGTTGATCACGTGGCTGATCGCCTCGAGGTCGAGCCCGCGGGCGGCGACGTCGGTGGCGATGAGCGTGGTGGAGCGACCGGTGCGGAAGCGCTCCAGCGCGCGCTCGCGCGCGCTCTGGTTCATGTCGCCGTGCATGGCGGAGGCCTCGACGCCGCGGCTGCGCAGCCGCTCCGCGAGCCGGTCGGCGCCGCGCTTCGTGCGGACGAAGACGAGCACGAGTCCGCGCTCGGACTCGAGCAGCTCGATCAACCGGTCGAGCTTGTCCGCGGCGGTGACCGCCACGAACTCGTGCCCGACGTCGCCGTCGGCGTGCCGGTCGGGCAGCTCCGCCTCGAAGTGGGACGGGTTGTTGGTGTAGTTGCGGGCGAGCTCGCCGACCTCGCCGTAGAGCGTGGCCGAGAAGAGCATCGTCTGCCGGTCGCGCGGCAGCTGGCGGACGATCCGCTCCACCTGGGGCAGGAAGCCCATGTCGAGCATCCGGTCGGCCTCGTCGAGGACGAGCGTCCGGACCTGGTCGAGCGGCAGCAACTTCCGCTGCCAGAGATCGTGCAGCCGGCCGGGCGTCGCGACGACGATCTGCGCGCCCTTGAGCCGCTTCGCCTGCGGGCCGACCGGCGCGCCGCCGTACGCGGCGGCGACCTTGAGGCCCTTGGCGGCGCCGATCGTGGTCAGCTCCTCGGTCACCTGGAGCGCGAGCTCGCGGGTCGGGACGAGGATCAGCGCGGCTGCGGCGTCGCCCTCGGGGTCCACCCGCTCGACGATCGGCAGCCCGAAGGCGAGCGTCTTGCCGGAGCCCGTCGGCGCCTTGCCGAGGATGTCGCGACCCTCGAGGGCGTCGGGGACGACGAGCGACTGGATGCGGAAGGGCTCGGTGAAGCCGCGGGCCTCGAGGACCTCCGCGACGGCAGCGCTGACTCCGAGCGCGCGAAACGACTGGGGCATGCGGTGTTCGACTCCTTAGCTTGCTGTCGAGACGGTCTGTCTCAGAGACCCTGACTCGAAGCCGCCGAAGGAGGAACGAGAAAGCGATCTCACGGGACGACCCATTGCCGTCCGTGCCTGCACGGTAGCAGGAGAACCGGACGTCCGGTTACACCACCGGCAACGCAGACAGGCGAAATCCGGCATGGGGAGCGGATCGGCGCCGCCTAGACCGCGTGCAGGACGCCGGTGGCGAGCGGCAGCTCGACGCTGAACACCGCGCCGCCGCCCTCGGCGTTCCGCACGCTCACCGCGCCGCCGTGCGCGCGGACGAGCTCGTCGACGACGGCGAGCCCGATGCCGCTGCCGGCGGTGCCGCGGGCCCGCGTGCCGCGCCAGAAGCGGTCGAAGACGCGCGGCAGCTCCTCCTCGGGGATGCCGGGGCCGGTGTCGCGCACCGCGAGCAACGCGCTGCCGCGGGCGGACGCGACCTCCACCTCGACCCGGCCGCCGGGCGGCGTGAACTTGAGCGCGTTCGCGAGCAGGTTGCGCACGACCTGGCCGAGCCGGGCGGCGTCGCCGTCGACGGCCACGTCCTCGTCGAGCGTCGCCGAGACCTCGATCTCGGCCGTCTCGAACTGCGGCGCGAGCGCCTCGACGGCGCCCCGCACGACCGCTGCGAGCGGCTGTGTCCGCCGCTCGAGCCGCAGTCCCGCCGCCTCCGCCGAGGCGAGGGCCTCGAGGTCCTCGATCACCCGGCCGAGGCGGAGCACCTCCTCGTAGAGCGAGGCGACGTGCTCGTGGCGTCGGCTCTGCGACGCCGTCGAGCATCGCCTCGCAGTGCGCCGCGAGGATCGTGACGGGCGTGCGCAGCTCGTGGGCGACGTCGGCCGTCAGCGCGCGCCGCAGCTCGTCCTCCCGCTCGAGGCCCGCCGCCATCCGGTCGACGGCGGCAGCGAGCTCGCCGAGCTCGCCCGGCGCCGCGAGGTTGGCCCGCGCCGCACGCTCGCCCGCGCCGAGCCGCCGCACCGCGTCGATCAGCCGGCGCAGCGGCCGCGTGATCCCGTGCGCGACGAGCAGGCCGACGAGCAGCGCAGCGGCGACCGCGATCGCCACGCCCAGGAGCGTCGTCCTGGTCGAGCGCGTCGCGCAGCTCGCGCTCGGCGGGCGGCAGCGCGTTCCGCGGGAAGCGCAGCGACGGCGGCGCCGACGCGCCCGCCGGCGACGACGACGGGGGCCGCCTGCGGCGTCCCGTACGCGGTGGCCGCCCCGGGGCCGGGACCCAGGCCCGCTCCCGGGCCCATGCCCGTGCCCATGCCGGGTCCGCGTCCGCTCTGGAGGACGGTCGCGCCGGACGCGTCGCGCACCTCGAGCAGCGCGCCGCCGCTGACCGCCACCGCGCGCGCCGGCCGCAGGTCGGCCGTCGCCCAGCCGCCCGCCTCGCGATACGCGTCAGCGAGCGCGCCGGCCGTATCCTGCACGATCGCCCTGCTGCTGCCGCCGCACCAGGTCGTTCACCTCGCCCGCGGCTCGCCCAGAGCGTCAGCCCGGCGAAGACGGCGACCGCGACCGCCGCGACGCCCGACGAACGCGCCGACGAGCCGGAGCTGGAGGGTCCGGCGAACGGCGTGAGGCGCTCAGGGGTCACGGCTCAGCCCGAGCCGGTAGCCGCCGGAGAGGACGGTGAGCACGATCGCCGGCTCGTGCGGGTCGCGCTCGATCTTCCGGCGCAGGTTCTTGACGTGCGAGTCGATCGTCCGCTCGTAGCCCTCGAACTCGTAGCCGCGCACGCGGTTGATCAGCTCGTAGCGGGAGTAGACGCGGCCCGGCGAGCGCGTGAGCGCGGCAAGGATCCCGAACTCCGTCGGGGTCAGCGCGACCTGCTCGCCGCGGACGCGCGACCTCGCGGCGCGCCTCGTCGAGCGCGAGCTCGCCGCCGCCGAAGGCAAGCGGCCGCTCCGGGTCGTCGCCGCGGCTGCGACGGAGGATCGCCTTCACGCGCAGGACGAGCTCGCGCGGGCTGAACGGCTTCGCCAGGTAGTCGTCGGCGCCGAGCTCGAGCCCGTGGATCCGGTCGTCCTCGCCGGCCTTCGCGGTGAGCATGAGGATCGGCACCGTCGAGAAGCCGCGCACCTCGCGGGCGACCTCCTCGCCGGGCACGTCGGGGAGCCGCAGGTCGAGCACGACGAGGTCAGGCCCGGAGTCGCGCACGAGCGTGATCGCCTCGGCTCCGGAGTCGGTCGTCAGGACCGCCAGCCCCTCGCGCTCGAGGTACCCGCGGACGAGCTCCCGGATCTTCCGCTCGTCCTCGACGACGAGCACGGTCGAGCCACGTGTGGACATCTCGCGACGATGGTCGCCCACGCGTCGTCTCCGCGGCATCGGGGAGATCGCCGAAGCCGTTGCGGGGTTACCGGAACGGTTGCGACCAGACAGGCGCTGCGAGACCGCCGGAGCGGCGTCGTTCCCCGCTCCGGCGGTCTCGTCCTGCGGCGCGCCGTCGCTCAGCGCCCGCCGCAGGGCCCGAGCCCGAGGCCGAGGCCGGGGCCTGCGCCGCCACCGCGGCCCATGCCGGGGCCGAAGCCGCCGCCCGCGCCGCGGCCGCCGAGCGGCCCCGTGTCGGTGCGGGTGACGAGCGCGGACACCTGCGCCTCGAAGGTGGCGAGCGCCTGCGCGGCCTGCGCGGAGGTGATCCGGCCGGCGGCGACCGCCTGGTCGAGGTTCGTCTTGAAGGCGGCCACGAGCGCCTGCTCGAGGCCCGCGACCGTCTTGCCGTTCTCGGTCGCGAGCTGGGCGAGCGACGTGCCGTCGTGGCGGGCCGCTGCGAGCACGGCCTCGTCGACGCCGATGTAGGCGGCGGCCGCGTCCATCACGACGCCGCCGGCCATCACGCCGCCGCCGGCGCCCGCCCGGGCGCCGTAGCCGGGCCCCGGCCCCGCCCCGATCGCCGCCGCGGCCGAGCCGGCGGCGACGAGCAGCGCGAACGCCGTGGCGGCGGCCGCCAGGATGCGCTTCTGTCCTCTGGTCATGTCCACTCCTTCGGTTCGATGACGGTGACGGTGCTCATCGAACCGCACGGCTCCGCAGGGCTCGTGCAGGTGATGTGGAGGCGGGATGGAGCCGTGCGCGGCGGCCGCGGCTCAGCCGAGGAACAGCTCGCTCGGGGGGTCCTCGACGACCACGGTGCGCTCCGTCCGCCCGACGACCACGTCGGCGTCGTCGCGCTCGTGCCCGGGATGGAGGACGAAGCGGTCGGGCTCGCCGCGCACGGACGCGTACTCGTCGGCCGTGAGCCAGATCACCTCTTCGCAGCCGGCATCCGGGCACTCGCAGAGAAACGGGCGCGCAGACTCCTCGACGCCCGGGTCCTGCCAGTCGCCGGCGCGGAGGAAGGCCCCCTCGTTCTCGTCGCGCCGCCGCTCCCGGATCCAGGCGACCCCGTGCAGCGTCCGCGTCGTGAATGCCGTGACTCCCATGTCTCCGTCCCGGCGAGTCTCACGGAGCCGCGGCGCCGGGACATCGGGGGTTCATACGGAACGCTAGCCTGCGCGGGGATCGCGATGGAACGGGTGAGGGTGGACCGGTGGCTGTGGGCGGCGCGCTTCTTCAAGACGCGCAGCCTCGCGACGGAGGCCGTGGCGGGCGGGCACGTGCGCGTGAACGGCGCCCGGGCGAAGCCCGCGAAGGAGATCGGCGCGGGCGACACGCTCGAGGTGCGGGCGGGCCAGGTGCGCAGGACGGTGGTCGTCCGCGCCCTCGCCGAGCGGCGCGGGCCGGCGAGCGTCGCAGCGGCGCTGTACGAGGAGACGGAGGAGTCGCGCGCGGCGCGCGAGCAGCACGCGCTGGAGCGCCGGCTGGCAGAGCCTCCGGGCGCCGGCCTCGGGGCGCGCCCCACGAAGCAGGACCGCCGCCGCCTCGAGGCACTGCGCCGCGGGCAGCGCGGCCGCTAGGTCCCGTTCCCGTCAGCGGGTGCGCGCGAAACGGTGCACGGCCTCGAGCAGCTCGCGGCTCTTCTCGGCCGCGACCTCCTCGTCGCCAGAGGCGAGCGCGCCCGTGACGCAGTGGTTCACGTGCTCGTCGAGGATCTTGAACGCGACCGACTCGAGCGCGGTGTTGACCGCGGAGATCTGCGTGATCACGTCGATGCAGTAGCGGTCGTCGGCGACCATCTTCTCGATCCCGCGCACCTGTCCCTCGATCCGGTGCAGGCGCTTGACGAGCGCGTCCTTGTGCGGCGTGTAGCCGTGCGCGTGCGCCGTCGTCTCGGTCTCGCTCACGTGCTCTCCCTTCGCGAGTGGAAGCGCCGCAGCCGCAGCGAGTTCGTGACGACGAACACGCTCGAGAACGCCATCGCGGCGGCGGCGACGATCGGGTTCAGCAGGCCTGCGACCGCGAGCGGGATCGCGGCGACGTTGTAGGCGAACGCCCAGAAGAGGTTGCCCTTGATCGTCCGCAGCGTCCGGCGGGCGAGCCGGATCGCGTCGCCGGCGGCGCGCAGGTCGCCGGAGACGAGCGTCAGGTCGGACGCCTCGATCGCGACGTCGGTGCCGGTGCCGATCGCGAGCCCGAGGTCGGCGCTGGGCGAGCGCGGGCGCGTCGTTGACGCCGTCGCCGACCATCGCCACGACCTCGCCGGCCTCCTGGAGGCGCTGGATCTCGGCGGCCTTCCCGTCCGGGAGCACGTTCGCGAGCACCTGCTCGATCCCGACCTCGGCGGCGACCGCGCGGGCGGTGCGCTCGTTGTCGCCGGTGAGGAGCACCGGCGTGAGGCCGAGCCGCCGGAGCTCGGCGATCGCCTCGCGGCTCGAGTCCTTGACCCGGTCGGCGACGGCGACGAGGCCGCGGGCGGCGCCGTCCCAGGCGACCGCGACGACCGTCGTCCCCTCGCCCTCGAGCCGCTCGCTCTCGGCGGCGAGCGCCCCGGGCAGCTCGACGCCCCACTCGGCGAGGAAGGAGGGGCGGCCGACGACCACCGCATGGCCGTCGACGACGGCCTCGACGCCGAGCCCGGCGCGGCTCTGGAAGCTCTCGACCGGCGGCAGCGCGCCCAGCCGCTCGCGGCCCCGCTCGGCGATCGCGCGCGCGATCGGGTGCTCGCTCGCGTCCTCCGCGCCGGCGGCGAGCCGCAGCAGCTCCTCCTCGGCGACGCCGTCGGCGACGACGAGCTCGGCGACCCGCATCCGGCCCTCGGTGACGGTGCCGGTCTTGTCGAGCACGATCGTCGTCACCTGCCGGGTCTGCTCGAGCGTCTCCGGCCCCTTGATCAGGATCCCGAGCTGGGCGCCGCGGCCGGTGCCGACCATCAGCGCCGTCGGCGTCGCCAGGCCGAGCGCGCAGGGGCAGGCGATGATCAGCACGGCGACGGCCGCCGTGAACGCCGCGGCCGCGCTGCCGCCGAAGGCGAGCCAGCCGGCGAGCGTCAGCAGCGACACCACGATCACGACGGGCACGAAGACGGCGGAGACCCGGTCGGCGAGCCGCTGCACCTGCGCCTTGCCGGCCTGCGCCTCCGCGACGAGCCGCGCTATCTGCGCGAGCGCCGTCTCGGCGCCGACCCGCGTCGCGCGGACGACGAGCCGGCCGGACGCGTTGATCGTCGCGCCCGCGACCTCGTCGCCGGGCCCGACCTCGACCGGCACCGACTCGCCGGTCAGCATCGACCGGTCGACCGCGGAGGCGCCGCTCTCGACGACGCCGTCGGTGGCGACCTTCTCGCCCGGGCGGACGACGAACAGGTCTCCGGCGCGCAGCTCCTCCACCGGGACGAGCACCTCCTCGCCGTCGCGGAGCACGCGCGCCTCCTTCGCGCCCAGCTCGAGCAGCGCGCGGATCGCCGCGCCGGAGCGCCGCTTCGCGCGCGCCTCGAGCCAGCGCCCGAGCAGGATCAGCGCCGTGATCACGCCCGCCGCCTCGAAGTAGGTGTCCTCGGCGATCCCGCCGAGCAGCACGACGACCGACCACGACCAGGCCGCGAGCGTGCCGAGCGAGATCAGCGTGTCCATCGTGGCGGCGGCGTGGCGGGCGTTCAGCGCCGCGACGCGGTGGAACGGCCAGCCGCTCCAGAAGACGACCGGCGTCGCGAGCGCGAGCGCGAGCCATTCCCAGCCGGAGAACTGCGCCGGCGGCGCCATCGCGAGCACCGCCACCGGGGCCGAGAGCGCGACGGCGACGATCAGGCGCAGCCGGTACTGCCGGGCCGGATCCTCGTCGCCGAGCGCGTCCTGCGGCAGCGAGGCGTGGTAGCCCGCCGCCTCGACCGCCGCGATCAGGTCGTCGAGCGACACCTGCTCGGGGTCGAAGGCGACGGCGGCCTGCTCGGTCGCGTAGTTGACGGTCGCGGCGACGCCGTCGAGCTTGTTCAGGCGCTTCTCGATCCGCGCCGCGCACGAGGCGCAGGTCATCCCCTCGAGCGCGAGCTCGACGCGGCCGCCCTGCTCCGTCTGCTCCGCGACCGCGGTCGTCACGCCGCGGCCTCGTAGCCCGCCTCTTCGATCGCGGCGCGCAGCGCCGCGTCGTCGAGCGGCCCGCCGCTCACCGTCACGAGCTTCGTGTCGAGGTCGACGGCGACCGTCTCGACGCCCTCCACCGCGCTCAGCTCCTCGCTCACGGCGTGCTCGCAGTGGGCGCAGCTCATCCCCGGCACCGTGTACGTGATCGTCTCGGACATGCTCGTCTCCTTCGTCGTGTGGACGCGGTCGATTATACCCTCTAGGGGTATCTTTGGGTCCGTAGAAACCCCGGGTTTCGGGCTAGCCGCCGTCGTGCTCGCCGGCGTCCGGGCCGTCGCCGTGCCCGCCGATCTGGACGAGCTCGCGACCGCGGGCGTGGTCGACCTGGAGGGTGGTGTGCTCGATCCCGAACCGCTCGTGGAGCGCCAGCTCGAGCTCGCGGCGGATGCCGTGGCAGTCGGCGCCGGGATCCACCAGCACGTGCGCGGACAGGGTCGGGAAGCCGGAGGTGACCTCCCAGACGTGCAGGTCGTGCACCTCGACGACGCCCGGGTGGCCGGCCATCGCGGTGCCGACCTCCTCCACCTGCACCCCCTCGGGCGCGATCTGGAGCAGGACGCGCCCCGAGTCCCGCAGCAGCCTCCACGCCGCCCGCAGCATCAGCGCGGCGACGAGGAGCGCGGCGATCCCGTCCGCGCGGGCGAAGCCGGTGGCGAGGATGACGGCGCCGGCGATCGCGGTCGCGACGAACGCGAACAGGTCGGTGAGGATGTGCTGGAAGCTGCCCTCGACGTTCAGCGACTCCCGGTTCGCCTTCGAGAGCTGCCACGTCGCCGCGAGATTGACGCCGATCCCGGCCAGGGCGACGACGAGGATGGCGAGCCCCGCCGGCTCGGGCGGCGAGACGAGCCGCCGGACGCCCTCGTAGACGATCAGGCCGGCGAGCACGAGCAGCGTCGCGCCGTTCGCCTGCGCGGAGAGGATCTCCGAGCGCCGCAGCCCGAATGTGAGGTTGCCCCCGGCGGGCCGCGCGGCGAGGCGGATCACGACGAGCGACATCGCGAGCGCGGCGGCGTCGGTGAGCATGTGCGCGGCGTCGGAGAGCAGGGCGAGCGAGCTCGCGAGGATGCCGGCGACCACCTCGGCGGCCATGAAGCCGACGATCAGGGCGAGCGCGATCGCAAGCCGCTTCTGGTCGGCGTCCGGCCGGACGCCGTGGCTGTGTCCCTCGTGGGCGTGGCCGCTCAGGCGGAACCTCCTCGCGGCACCGTAGACGATGCGGGCGCCGGGCGAGCCTCGGCGCGCGGCAGGGTCCCGCCACGACGGGCGGGCGCGGCCCGGCCACGGCTTCCAGGGAGGCCACCCGCGGGGGCGAGCCGAGCGGAGCCGCCTACGCGGCCGGGGGGACGATCACGACCGGGCATGGAGCGTGATGCGCGCACTGCTGGCTCACCGAGCCGAGCAGGAGCCCCACGAACCCGCCGTGGCCGCGGGTGCCGAGCACGAGCAGATCGGCGTGCGCCGCCGCCTCGAGCAGGGCCGGCACGGGGGCGCCGTGCACGACGCGGCGCTCGAGCTCGAGACCCTCGAGGAGGGGCGCAGCGGCGGCGAGCACGTCGTCGAGCCGCCGCTCCATCACCGCCGCCTGGTCGGCGAGCATCGCTTCGTCGGGGACGATCCAGCCCGCGCCGCCGACCGCGCGCGGCGGGTACTCCCACGCGAGCACGACCCGCAGGAGCGCGCCGCGCCGGCGTGCGTCCTCCGCCGCCCAGCGCAGGGCGCGGGTGGCTGCTTCCGACCCGTCGACGCCGACGACGACAGTGTCCATGCGTACGGGAATCCCCTCTTGAATCGGCCTGGTGCCGGATGGATGGATGCAGCAACGGGAGGTTCCCAACCGTGAGCACGCGGATTCTCTACCGCGACGCCCTCGTCGTCACGATGGACGACGAAGGCTCCGAGCATCCCGGCGGCTGGCTCGTCGTCTCCGACGGGTGGATCGAGCAGGTCGGCGGCGGAGAGCCGCCCCGGGCCGACGCGACCGTCCGGCTCGGCGGCGCGCTCGTCACGCCCGGCCTCGTCAACACCCACCACCACCTCTACCAGACGCTCACGCGGGCGCGGGCCCAGCAGTCCGGGCTCTTCGAGTGGCTGCGCGAGCTCTACCCGGTCTGGGCCCGGATCGACGCGGAGGCGGAGCACGCCGCCGCGCGGAGCGGGCTCGCCGAGCTCGCCCTGTCGGGCTGCACGACGGCGTTCGACCACCACTACGTCTTCCCGCGCGGACGAGAGGGGATCGTCGAGGCCGAGGTGCGGGCGGCACGCGAGCTCGGGCTGCGGATCGTCGCCTCCCGCGGCTCGATGGACCTCGGCGAGTCGGACGGCGGCCTTCCTCCCGACGAGCTCGTCGAGGACGCCGACGCCGTGCTCGCCGACACCGAGCGGCTGGCGGCGCTCCAGGATGACGGCCTCGTCCAGATCGCCGTCGCGCCCTGCTCGCCGTTCTCGGTCAGCGAGCGCCTGCTCGTCGAGTCGGCGGAGCTCGCGCGCCGCCTCGGCCTGCTCCTGCACACACACCTCGCGGAGACGGTCGAGGAGGAGGCCTACTGCAGGGAGCGGCACGGCTGCACGCCCGTGGAGTACCTCGACTCTCTCGGCTGGCTCGGCGAGGACGTCTGGTGCGCCCATTGCGTGCAACTCGCCGGCGGCGACCTCGCGCGGTTCGCCGGCAGCGGCGCCGGCGTCGCGCACTGCCCGAGCTCGAACCTGCGCCTCGGCGCCGGCGTCGCGCCGGTGCGGGAGCTGCTCGACGCGGGGGCCCGCGTCGGGCTCGGCGTCGACGGCTCCGCGTCGAACGAGCGCGGCGACCTGCTGCTGGAGGCGAGACAGGCGCTGCTCGTCGCGCGCGGACGGGGCGGCCCGGCCGCGATGACGGCGCGCGAGGCGCTGGGGCTCGCCACCCGGGGAGGCGCGGAGACGCTGCGCCGGGACGACCTCGGCTCGCTCCAGCCGGGCCGGCGGGCCGACTTCGCGGTCTGGCGGACGGACGGCCTCGCGTTCGGCGGCGCCGACGACGCCGTGGCCGAGCTCGTGCTCGCCGCCCCGCACCGCGTCGACCGGCTCGTCGTCGGCGGCGAGGACGTCGTCCGCGACGGCCGGCTCGTGCGCGCGGACGAAGACGAGATCGCACGCGAGCACCGAGCCCAGGCCCGTAGGGTTGCGGGATGACGGCCGCTCCCGACCTCGCCCGCCGCCTCGCGGTCGCACGGGGCGACGAGCCGGCCGACCTCGTCGTCCGCGGCGGACGCGTCTTCTCGGCGTTCACCGGCGAGTGGCTCGACGTGGACGTCGCCGTCGCCGACGGCTTCGTGGCGGGGCTCGGCGCCTACGAGGGACGCGAGCTCCTGGACGCGACCGGGCGGTACGTCGTCCCGGGCTTCGTGGACGCGCACATGCACATCGAGTCGTCGAAGCTGCTCGTGGACGAGTTCGCCCGCCTCGTGCTCCCTTTCGGTACGACGGCCGTGGTCGCCGACCCGCACGAGATCGCCAACGTCCTCGGCACCGACGGCGTGCACTGGCTCTGCGACGCGTGCGCCGGCCTGCCGCTCGACGTCTACTTCATGGCCTCGTCGTGCGTGCCCGCGTCGGTGTTCGAGTCTCCGCGCCGCGCGCTCACGACCGGCGACCTCGAGGGCCTCCTCCGGCGCAGCCGCGTCCTCGGGCTCGCGGAGATGATGAACTTCCCCGGCGTCGTCGCCGGGGCCGAGAGCGAGCTCGAGAAGCTGCGCCTCGCCGCCCACGTGGACGGGCACGCGCCGGGACTCGGCGGCAAGCAGCTGAACGCGTACGCGGCGGCGGGGATCCGCTCCGACCACGAGGCGGTGACGCTCGAGGAGGGTCGCGAGCGCCTGCGCGCCGGCATGTGGCTCCTCATCCGCGAGGCCTCGGCCGCCCGGAACCTCCGCGAGCTGATCCCGCTCGCGCTCGAGTACGGGCCGCGCCGGATCGCGTTCTGCACCGACGACCGCGAGCCCGAGCACATCGCCGACGACGGCCATGTGAACTCGCTCGTGCGCGACGCGGTGTCGCTCGGCGTGCCGCCCGAGCACGCGCTCGTGATGGCGACCCTGAACCCGGCCTCCTACCACGGCCTCCGCCACCTCGGCGCCGTCGCGCCCGGCTACCAGGCCGACCTGCTGCTCCTGCCCGGACCTGGTCTCGTTCGTGCCCGAGCTCGTGCTCAAAGCCGGGAGGCCGGTCCGGGACGTCCCGTCGCTGCCGGTGCCCGACTGGGTGCGCAACACCGTCCACGTGCGCCACACGGCCCCGGAGGACTTCCGCATCCCGTGGCACGGCGGGCAGGCGCGCGTGATCGGGCTCGTCCCCGGGCAGATCGCGACGGCGTCCCTCGTGGAGGAGCCGGCGGTCGTGGACGGCTGCGCCGTCGCCGACCCGTCACGCGACCTGGCGAAGATCGCGGTGCTGGAGCGGCACCTCGGCACCGGACGGATCGGGCTCGGCTTCGTGCGCGGCTTCGGCCTCGCGCGAGGCGCCCTCGGGACGACGCTCGCGCACGACGCCCACAACCTCGTCGTCGTCGGCGTCGACGACGGCGACATGGCACGCGCCGTCGAGCGGCTCGCCGAGCTGGGCGGCGGGATCGTGGCCGTCGAGGACGGGAGGGTGCGCGCGGAGCTGCCGCTGCCGGTCGCGGGCATCCTCTCCGACCGCCCGCTCGCCGAGGTGCTCGACGCGAGCCGGGCGCTCAATGCGGCGGCGCGCGACCTCGGCGCGACGTTCCCCCACCCGTTCCAGATGCTGGCCTTCCTCGCCCTCTCCGTGATCCCGGAGCTGAAGATCACCGATCGAGGCCTCGTGGACGTGGCGAGCTTCGAGATCGTGCCGCTCGAGGCCGGCGCTCGGGCGGCGGGAGTCGCGGGAATCCACTGAGCGCCGGTCCGTCGCGGCCCCGACGGAGGCGGCCCCCAAAGCTCATAGGCCAGTCCTGTCGCGACGACTGGAGGCCCCCTGCTCACACAGCGTGCCGGATCGGACCGCGTGCTCGAGCGGACGGCCGAGAGGCTGCGCGAGCGGCGCGTCGCGCTGCCGACGTTCGCGCAGCTCGCCGACCCGGCGCAGGCGCCCGCGCGCGTCCGGCGCGCGCTCGCCGCGGTTCCCCCCGACGAGCCGCACCCGCTCAACCTCTTCCGCGTCCACTGGCACAACGACGCGGCCCGCACGGGCAGCGTGGACGTGCCCGGGCATCTCGTCCTGCCGGCGGAGCTGACCGGCGTCGAGGCGCCGATCGTCGTCGCGCTCGGCGACCGCTTCCCGCTGATCGGCGCGCACAAGGTGCTGGCCGCCTACGGCTGCCTCGCGCCCCGGCTGGCCGCGGGCGAGTTCGACCCGACCCGCCATCGTGCGGTCTGGCCGTCGACGGGCAACTACTGCCGCGGCGGCGTCGCCATCTCGCGCCTGCTGGGCTGCCGCGGCGTCGCCGTCCTGCCGGAGGGGATGAGCCGCGAGCGCTTCACGTGGCTCGAGCGCTGGGTCGAGGCTCCCGAGGACGTCGTCCGCACGCCGGGCGTCGAGAGCAACGTCAAGGAGATCTACGACCGCTGCGCCGAGCTCGCCGCCGACCCGGCGAACGTGATCCTCAACCAGTTCGCCGAGTTCGGGAACCACATCGTCCACTACCTGGCGACGGGTGCCGCGCTCGAGCGGGTCTTCGAGGCCCTCCGGGCCGGCGAGCCGTCGCTGCGGCTGCGCGCGTTCGTCTCGGCGACCGGCTCGGCGGGAACGATCGCCGCCGGCGACTACCTGAAGGAGCGGTACGGCTCGCTCGTCGTCGCGGCCGAGGCGCTCGAGTGCCCGACGCTGCTCCGCAACGGCTTCGGCGAGCACAACATCCAGGGGATCGGCGACAAGCACGTGCCGCTGATCCACAACGTCCTGAACACCGACGTCGCGCTCGCCGTCTCCGACCGAGCCACCGACCGGCTCGGCGTCCTGCTCGGCACGCCGACGGGAGCGCGCTACCTCGCCCGGCGGCGCGGCGTCCCCGAGGAGACGCTCGCCGGCCTCCCCTCGCTCGGGCTCTCGAGCATCTGCAACGTCCTCGGCGCGATCAAGGTCGCGAAGCACTTCGGGCTCGGGCCGGACGACGTCGTCGCGACCGTCGCCACGGACGGCGCGGCGATGTACGACAGCGAGCGCGAGCTGGCGCTCGCCCGCCACTTCCCCGGCGGCTTCGACGAGACCGCCGCCGCCGAGGTCTTCGGCGAGCACCTGCTCGGCGCGGCGACCGACAACCTGCGGGAGCTCACCCACGAGGAGCGCGAGCGGATCTTCAACCTCGGCTACTTCACGTGGGTCGAGCAGCAGGGCGTCTCGATCGAGGACTTCCAGGCCCGGCGCGACCCCGCCTTCTGGGTTCGCACGCGCGCCGCCGCCGCCGAGTGGGACGCCCGCATCGACGAGCTGAACGCCCGCACCGGCGTGCTGGAGTCGCTGTGAGCCGGCTCGTCTGCCACGGCTGCGGGGCGCGCGCGCTCGACCCGAGCCCGTTCCGCTGCCCGCACGCCGGCCGCGGCGACGACGTCGACCACGTGCTGCGCCGCGAGCTCGACACCGGCCGCGCCCGCTTCCCGGCCGGCGACGCCGAGCCGAACCCGTTCCTGCGCTACCGGCGGCTGCTGCACGCGTACGGGCTCGCACGCGGGGACGAGGAGTTCCGCGCGCTCGTGGAGCGGCTCGACCGGCGCGTCGCGGAGGTGGACGGGCGCGGCTTCCGCGTCACGCCGTGCGCGCGCGAGGACGCGCTCAGCGACGCCCTCGGCTTCTCGGCGGCGGGCGGCGTCTGGGTCAAGGACGAGACCGGCAACGTCTCGGGCTCGCACAAGGCACGCCACCTCTTCGACGTGCTCCTGTACCTCGAGGCGGCGGAGGGCCTGGGCCTGAGCGCGCGCCGGGACGAGCTCGCGATCGCGAGCTGCGGCAACGCGGCGCTCGCCGCGGCCGTGCTCGCCGCGGCCGGCGGGCGCCGCCTGCGCGTCTTCGTGCCGGCCGACGCCGACCCGGTCGTCCTCGCCCGGCTCGGGGAGCTCGGCGCGCGGATCGAGGTTTGCCCGCGCCGGCCCGGCACGGCCGGCGACCCGACGATGCACCGGCTGCTGGAGGCGCTCGACGGCGGGGCTCTCCCGTTCACGTGCCAGGGACACCTCAACGCCCTCGCGGTCGAGGGCGGCGAGACGCTCGGCTGGGAGCTCGTCTCGGCCGGCGTCCCCTTCGACCGGCTCGTCGTGCAGGTCGGCGGCGGCGCGCTCGCGAGCGCGTGCATCCATGCGTTCCGCGAGGCTGTCGCTCTCGGCGCGCTCGAGCGGGTGCCGCGCGTGGACACGGTGCAGACGGAGGGCGCGTGGCCGCTGAAGCGGGCGTTCGACGCGGTGGCCGCACGGGGCCCCGGCGGGCCCGCGTACGCCGCCCGGCACCGCTCGGAGTTCATGTGGCCCTGGGAGGAGGAGCCCCGCAGCATCGCCCACGGCATCCTCGACGACGAGACGTACGACTGGCTGGCGGTCGTCGAGGGGATGGCCGAGACCGGCGGCAGGCCGGTCGTCGTCGACGACGGCACGCTCGCCCGCGCGCATGCCGTCGCACACGAGACGACGGTCGTCGACGCCGACCCGACCGGCACCGCCGGTCTCGCCGGCCTGCTCGCCCTGCGCGCCGCCGGAGAGGTCGAAGACGACGAGCGGGTGGCGCTGCTGTTCACGGGCGCCACCCGCAGACCAACGGAGAGGAGACGAGATGAGGAGCTTTCTCGGCCGCGACATCCTGTCGCTGAAGGAATTCGAGCGCACTGACTACGAGCGCGTCTTCGAGGTCTGCGACGATCTCGCCCCGATCGCCCGCAACCGGCGCAACACCGACCTGCTGGCGGGCAAGACCCTCCTGACCGCGTTCTACCAGCCGAGCACGCGGACGCGGCTCGCGACCGAAGCCGCCATGCACCGGCTGGGCGGTCACGTGCTCGGCTTCTCCGACGCGAAGATGACGCGCGCCGGCGACTTCTACCAGGAGTCGATCAAGGACACGGTCCACATGCTCGAGTACTACGGCGACGTCATCGCGATGCGCCACTTCGAGCAGGGGGCGCCGGCGGAGGCGGCGCACTGGGCGTCCGTCCCGGTGATCAACTGCGGCGACGGCTGGGGAGAGCACCCGACGCAGGTGCTCACCGACCTCTATACGACCCGGAAGGAGCTCGGGACGCTCGACGGCCTGACCTGGCTGCTCGTCGGCGACATGCGGATGCGGACGATGCACTCGATCCTCTACGCGATGGCGCAGTTCGACGCGAAGGCCTACCTCGTCGGGCCGCCCGAGATGGCGCTGCGGCCCGACTTCATGCTCGAGCTCGACGCCCGCAACGTGCGGTACGAGCAGGCCGAGTCGGTCGAGGACGTGATCGGCGAGTGCGACGTCGTCTACATGGAGCCCGTCGTCCAGGCCGACTACGAGCAGTCGCGCGTCGAGCCCGGGTCGGGCGGCGTCGCCACGACGCCCCGCACGTACCAGGTGACGCGCGAGCTGCTGCGCGAGCGGGCGAAGACGAGCGCGATCGTCCTGCACAGCCTGCCGCGCATGGACGAGCTGCCCTCCGACGTGGACGCGACGCGCCACGCGCGGTACTGGGTCGAGGCGTTCAACGGCGTCGTCCTCCGGATGTCCCTCCTCTCGCTCGTGCTCGGCGCCGCGGAGTAGGCCGTGCGCTTCACCCTCAACGGGCTGACGGTCGACGCTGCGCCGCGCGAGGGGCAGAGCCTCCTCGAGCTGCTCCGCGACGACTTCGGTCTGCGCTCGCCCAAGGACGGGTGCGCGCCCGAGGGCTCGTGCGGCGCGTGCACCGTGCTCGTGGACGGGCGCGCGGCCGTCTCCTGCGCGCAGCCGGCCGCGCGGGTCGAGGGCAAGCGTGTGGTGACGCACGCGGGGCTCTCGCCGGACGCGCGGCGGCGCTGGGCCGACGCCTTCGTCACCGCGGGCGCCTCGCAGTGCGGCTTCTGCTCGCCGGGGATCGTGCTGAAGGCGGAGGCGCTGCTCGAGCGGAATCCGCGCCCCTCGCGGGCGGAGATCGCGCACGCCCTGCTCGGGAACCTCTGCCGCTGCACCGGCTACGTGAAGATCGTCGATGCGATCGAGCTCGCCGCCGCCGCACGGCGGGGCGAGCCGGTGCCGGCGCCGGAGCCCGGTGCAGGCGTCGGCGCCCGGGCGGCCCGCTACGAGGGCGCCGAGCTCGCGCTCGGCGAGCGGCCGTTCGTCGCCGACCTGACCGCGCCGGGGATGCTCCACGGCGCCGTCCGCTTCGCCGGGAACCCGCGCGCGCGCGTCGTCCGGATCGACGTCTCGCGGGCGCGGGCGCACCCGGGCGTCGTCGCGGTCGTCACCGCGGACGACGTCCCCGGCGAGCGGGTGCAGGGCGTGCTCACCCGCGACTGGCGGCAGCTCGTCGCGGCGGGAGAGGAGACGGCGTACGTCGGCGACGTGCTCGCGGCGGTCGCCGCCGACACGCGGGCCGCGGCGCGCGAGGCGGCGGCGCTCGTGGAGATCGAGCTGGAGCCGCTCGAGCCGGTGACCGACCCGTTCGACGAGCGGGCGCGGCTGCTGTCGGTCTCCACTGTGCGCCGCGGCGACGCGGACGCGGCGCTCGCGGGCGCCGCGCACGTCGTCAGCGAGACCTACCGGACGCAGGTCGTCGAGCACGCGTTCCTCGAGCCGGAGGCCGCGCTCGCCGTGCCGGGCCCCGGCGCGGACGAGATGCGGGTCTGGTCGCAGGGGCAGGGCGTGTGGGACGACCGGCGGCAGATCGCGTCCTTCCTCGGCGTGCCGGCCGGACGGGTGCGCGTCACGCACGTGCCGACCGGCGGCGCCTTCGGGGGCAAGGAGGACCTGAGCGTGCAGTGCCACGCCTCGCTGCTCGCGCGCGTCACCGGCAGGCCCGTGCTCGTGACGCTGAGCCGCCGGGAGAGCCTGCGCTTCCACCCGAAGCGGCACCCGATGTGGCTCGAGTACACGGCCGGCTGCGACGAGGAGGGGCGGCTGCTCGCCGTGCGGGCGCGGATCACCGGCGACACCGGGGCCTACGCGAGCGTGGGCGACAAGGTGCTCGAGCGGGCGGCCGGGCACGCGTGCGGCGCGTACCGGGTGCCGAACGTCGACGTCGAGGCGCGCGCGGTCCACACGAACAACCCGCCCTGCGGCGCGATGCGCGGCTTCGGCGTCAACCAGTCGAACTTCGCGGTCGAGGGCGTGCTCGACCTGCTCGCGGCGAGGGTGGGGATCGACGGCTGGGAGATGCGCTGGCGCAACGCCCTCGAGGAGGGCGACCGCTTCGCCACCGGGCAGCGGCTCGGGCCCGGCGTCGGCCTGAGGCGGACGCTGCTCGCGGTGCGCGACGCCTACCGCGCGGCGCCGCACGCGGGGATCGCCTGCGCGGTCAAGAACACCGGCATCGGCAACGGCGTGCCCGAGCTCGGCCGGGTCGTGCTGCGGGTGGAGCGGGACGGCACGGTCACGCTCCACCACTCCTGGACCGAGATGGGCCAGGGTGTGCACACCGTCCTGCGACAGATCGTCTGCGAGGAGCTGGGCCTGGCGCCCGAGCGCGTCCGGGTCGTGGTCGACACCGAGCTCGAGCTCGACACCGGCCTGACGACGGCCTCGCGCGCGACGCTGCTCGGCGGGAACGCGGTCGTGGACGCCGCGCGGAGGCTGCGGGCGGCGGGGCCGCTCGACACGCTCGCGGGGCGGGAGTTCGCCGGCGAGTTCCGCATCGACTGGACGACGCCGAACGACGCCGACGAGCCGGTCACGCACGTCGCGTACGCGTGGGCGACCCAGGTCGTGCTGCTCGACGGCGAGGGCCGGCTGGAGAAGGTGATCGCCGCGCACGACGTCGGCCGGGCGCTCAACCCGACGCTCCTCGAGGGCCAGGTCGAGGGCGGCGTCCACATGGGGCTCTCGCAGGCGCTCTCGGAGGAGTTCGTCGTCGAGGGCGGCGTCCCGGTCACGGAGACGCTGAAGTCGCTGCGGATCCTGCCGCCGACGGGCGTGCCGGAGATCGAGGTCGTGCTCGTCGAGGAGCCGCAGCCCGAGGGGCCGTACGGCGCGAAGGGCGTCGGCGAGGCCGCGCTCGTCCCGACCGCGGCCGCGGTCCGCGCCGCGCTCCAGGCCTACGACGGCGTGCACCGGACGCAGCTGCCGATGCGGGACTCCCCCGCCGCGCGCGCCGCGGTCCCGCACCTCGCAAAGGCGCACGCATGATCGTCACGTCGCTCGACCCGCTGCGCATGGAGGACGCCGACCTGTGGGTCGACGGGGGGCGCGTCGCCGAGCCCGGGCACGGACGGCGGATCGACGGCTCCGGCGTCGTCGTCGCGCCGGGGAACGTCTGCGCGCACACGCACCTCTACTCGGCCCTCGCCCGCGGCATGCCCTACGCACTCGAGCCGCCGGCGGGCTTCGTGCAGATCCTGCAGCGGGTCTGGTGGCGGCTCGACCGGGCGCTCGACGAGGAGTCCGTCCGCGCGTCCGCGCTCGTCGGAGGCATGGAGGCGCTGCTCTCGGGGACGACGACGCTCGTCGACCACCACGCGTCGCCGAACGCGATCGACGGCTCGCTCGACGTGATCGCCGAGGCGCTGGGCTCGCTCGGCGCGCGCGCGGTGCTCTGCTACGAGACGAGCGACCGGGACGGGGACGCTCGGGCCCGCGAGGGCGTCGAGGAGAACCGCCGCTTCCTCGAGCGGCTGCGCCGCGAGCGGCCGCCGCTCGTCCGCGGGCTCGTCGGCGCGCACGCCTCCTTCACGCTCTCGGACGAGACGCTCGCCGCCTGCGCGGGCGTCGCGCGCGAGTTCCGCACCGGTCTTCACGTCCACGCCGCCGAGGACGCCGCCGACGAGCGCGACGCGCTGGCACGCGCCGGCGTCCGCGTGGCCCAGCGGCTCTTCGGAGCCGGCGCGCTCGACGAGGGCACCGTGCTCGCCCACGGCGTCCACCTCGACGACACCGAGCTCGAGCTCGTCCGCGCCGCCGGCGCGTCGATCGCGCACAACGCCCGCTCGAACATGAACAACGCGATCGGCCGCGCCCGCGTGGGCGCGCTCGGCCCTCGCGTCGCGCTCGGCACCGACGGGATCGGGGCGGACATGTTCGAGGAGTCGAGGACGGCGTACTTCCGGCTGCGCGAAGACGATCCCGGCGCAGGCGCGGAGTGGCCGCTGCAGCGGCTCGCCGAGAGCGCCCGCCTCGCCGGCCGCGTCTTCGGCGAGCCGCTGCTCGGCACGCTCGCGCCCGGCGCCCCCGCCGACCTCGTCGTCCTCGACTACGAGGCGCCGGCGCCGCTGCGCGAGTCGAGCTTCCCCGGCCACTGGGTCTTCGGACTGTCCTCCCGCTGGGTCCGGGACGTGATGGTCGCGGGCGACTGGGTGGTGCGGGACCGGCGCCTGGCGCGCGCAGACGGGCAGCGGCTCGCCGCGGAGGCGTGCGCGGCCGCCGAGCGGCTGTGGCAGCGCCTGGACGCGATCGGCCCGCACGAGTACGAGCCGAAAGGAGGCTGAGGTGCCCCTTCCGGCGATAGTCAGTGCGTCCCTGGCGGCTGCAAAGCAGCGCCATTCGTCGTCCTCAGTCGCGCCGATGGCTCGGCCATCGGCGCTCCCTGCGTCCTTGCCTGGCTCGCTTTTCGCTCGCCAGGAATGCGAGACCATCACCGGAAGGGGCACGTAATGGAACGAGTCGGGCTGTACCTGCAGGACAAGCACCCGATCCGGGAGGGGATGGAGTACGCCACGCTCGCCGAGCGGGCCGGCTTCGAGGCCGTCTGGCAGGCGGAGAGCAGGCTCGTCCGGGAGGCGACGGTGCCGATGGCCGCGTACGCGTCCGTCACGGAGCGGATCGCGATCGGCTCGGGCGTCGTGAACACGTGGACGCGGAACGTCGGACTGCTCGCGGCGACCTTCTCGACCCTCGACGACCTCGCCCCCGGCCGGATCCGCCTCGGCCTCGGCGCCTGGTGGGAGCCGCTCGCCGCCAAGGTCGGCGTCAACCGGCGGCACACGCTGCGGGCGATGCGCGAGACCGTCGAGGCGGTGCGGCGCCTGCTCGCGATGGAGCGGGTCACCTACCAGGGCGAGTTCGTCCACCTGGACGACGTCGAGATCGACATCGTGCACGGCGACCGCTCGCCGAAGCACGTGCCGATCTACGTCGGCGCGACCGCGATGGGGATGATGGAGCTCGCCGGAGAGATCGGCGACGGCGTCCTGCTCAACTACCTCGTCGGCCCCGCCTACGACGCGGAGGCGATGGAGCACCTCGCGATCGGCGCCGCGCGCGCCGGCCGGACGCTCGACGACGTCGACCGGCCGCAGCTCGTCGTCTGCTCGCTCGACGACGACCGCTCGCTGGCGCTCGACCGCGCCCGCGAGCTCGTGGCGCAGTACCTGGGCCAGCAGCCGCACATCATGAAGGCGAGCGGCGTGGACGAGTCGCTGCTGGAGGAGATCGGGCGCGTGCTCACGTGGCCGGCGACGCCCGAGCAGATCGAGCAGGCGATGACGCTCGTCCCGGACGAGGTCGTGCAGCTGATCACCGCCTCCGGCACGCCCGAGGAGTGCCGCGCGAAGGTGCAGGAGTACGTCGACGCGGGCTGCACGTGCCCCGTCCTCTACCCGCTCGGCGACGACGTGCCCGCGATGATCGAGACGTTCGCGGCGGTGCCGGTGTGACCGACGTCCTCGTGCCGCGGTCGCTCGGCGAGGCGCTGGAGCTGCGGGCGGCGCGCCCCGACGCCGTGCCCGTCGCCGGGGGCACCGACCTCTGGGTCGAGGTGAACGCGGGGCACACGCGGCCGCCCGCCTTCCTCGACCTCTCGCACGTGCGGGAGCTCGCCGGCTGGCGGCGCGAGGACGGACGCGTCGTCGTCGGCGCCGGCACGACGTTCGCGCAGGTCGACCGCGAGCTCGGCGCGTTCACCGCGCTCGCGCAGGCGGCGCGCTCGGTCGGCTCCCCCGCGCTCCGCAACCGGGCGACGATCGGCGGCAACCTCGCCACCGCCTCTCCCGCCGGGGACGCGATCCCGGTGCTCCTCGCCTACGAGGCGGAGGTCGTCACGGCGTCGGCGGAGGCGACGCGACGGATCCCGCTCGGCGACTTCCTGCTCGGCCCCAAGCGCACCGCGCTCCGGCCCGACGAGCTGATCGCCGCGGTCGAGTGGCGCCCGGCGGGAGTCGGGTCGTTCGCGAAGGTCGGCGTGCGCAACGCGATGGTGATCGCGGTGGCAAGCGTCTGCCTGCAGCTGGACGAGTCCGCACACGCGCTGCGGGTCGCGCTGGGCTCCGTCGGCCCGACGGCGCTGCGGGCCCGCGCCGCGGAGACGTTCGCGGAGAGCCTGTCCTGGGACTGGTTCCCGGCGCGGGCGGTCGAGGAGTTCGGCCGGCTCGCGGCGGCCGAGACGCGGCCGATCGACGACGTCCGCGGCACGGCCGCGTACCGGCGGCACGCCGTCGAGGTGCTCGCACGGCGGTCGCTCGCATGGGCGCTCGAGGACCGGAGGGCGGCGTGATGCGCGTGCGCGCCCGCGTCGACGGCGTCGCGCGAGAGGCGGAGGCCGCAGCGGCGCGCGAGCCTCCTCTCAGTCCTCCGCGAGCAGTGGGACGTGACCGGCCCCAAGGACGCGTGCCGGCAGGGCGAGTGCGGCTCCTGCTCGGCGTGGCTCGACGGGGAGCTCGTCTGCACCTGTCTCGTCCCCGCCTTCCAGGCGGACGGGCGTGAGGTCCGCACCGTCGAGTCGCTCGGCGGCGAGCGGCTGCACGCGGTGCAGGAGGCGTTCCTCGAGACGGGAGCCGTGCAGTGCGGGTTCTGCATTCCGGGGATGGTCGTCGCCGCCGTCGACCTGCTCGAGCGCGTGCCGCATCCGGGAGACGACGAGATCCGCGAGGCGCTCGCGGGGAACGTCTGCCGCTGCACCGGCTACCAGAAGATCCTCGACGCCGTGCGGCTCGCCGCGGGAGAGGCGCCGTGAGCGCCACCGCCGTCCGCGGCGGTGTCGGCGAGAGCGCGCGCCGCGTCGACGGCGTCGCGAAGGCGACGGGGCGCTTCGCGTACGGCAGCGATCTCCGCGTCGACGGGATGCTCCACGGCGTCACCGTGCGCAGCCCGCACGCGTCGGCCCGGATCCGCAGCGTCGACGCGTCGGCCGCGCGCCGGAGCCCCGGTGTCCTGGCCGTGCTCACGGCCGCGGACCTGCCGGCGAAGCGCACGTTCGGGCTCGAGTTCTCCGACCAGCCGGTGCTCGCCGAGGAGGTCGTGCGCTACGAGGGCGAGCCCGTCGCGGTCGTGGCGGCGGTGTCTCCGGCGCAGGCGCGCGCGGCGGCGTCGCTCGTCGAGGTCGACTACGAGCCGCTGCCGGTCGTCGCCGACATGGAGCGGGCGCTGCGGCCGGACGCCCCGCAGGTGCACCCGTTCGGGAACGTCCTGCGACACGTCCATATCGTCAGCGGCGACCCCGCGACGGCCGATGCGGACGTGTGGGTCGAGGGCTACTACGAGACCGCGATGCAGGACCAGGCTGCGCTCGGCCCCGAGGCGGGCCTCGCGGCGCCGGGGGCGGACGGCGGCGTCTACCTCGCCGTGACGACCCAGTGGCTCCACGTCGACCGGCAGCAGATCGCCGCCTGTCTCGGCCTCCCCGAGGAGCAGGTTCGCCTCGAGGCCGCGGGCGTCGGCGGCGCCTTCGGCTCGCGCGAGGACGTTCATGTCCAGATCCACGCCTGCCTTCTCGCCCTGCGTACGGGGCGGCCGGTGAAGATGGCCTACGAGCGGGACGAGTCGTTCCGCGGGCACCCGCACCGGCACCCATCCCGCACGTGGATCCGCTACGGCGCGACCCGCGAGGGACGGCTCGTCGCCGCCGACGTCCGCCTCCTGCTGGACGGCGGCGCCTACGCCTCCTCCTCGCCCGCTGTGCTCGCGAACGCATCGACGTTCGCGGCCGGCCCGTACGAGGTCCCGAACGTCCGCATCGAGGGCACCGTCGTCTACACGAACAACCCGCCCTGCGGCGCGATGCGCGGCTTCGGGGCCCCGCAGGTGTGCTTCGCGTACGAGTCGGCGATGGACGCGCTGGCCGCGCGGCTCGGCCTCGACCCGGTCGAGCTGCGGCTCCGGAACGCGCTCCGCCACGGCTCGACGCTGCCGACGGGCCAGGTGCTGAACGGGAGCGCCCCGGTGCGCGAGGTGATCGAGCGCTGCGCCGCGATCCCCCTCCCCGAGCCCGAGCCGGCGCGCGGCCGGACGCCGGTCCGCTATCCGGGCGGAACGGGGAACGTGAGCCGCGGTGAGGGCCTGCGCCGGGGAGTCGGCTTCGCACTCGGGTTCAAGAACGTCGCCTACAGCGAGGGCTTCGACGACGCGGCGGAGGCCACGGTGACGCTCCGTCCCGGCCCCGACGGCCCGGTCGCCGAGGTGCGCACGGCGGCAGTCGACTACGGCCAGGGCCTCGCCACCGTCGTCACGCAGGTCGTCCGCACCGAGCTCGGCGTCGAGGAGGTCGTCCTCCACCCCGCGACGACCGACGTCGGCTCGGCCGGATCCACCTCCGCGTCGCGGCAGACGACGATGACCGCGGGGGCCGTCCTCGAGGCCTGCCGCGCGGTCCGGGAGGAACTCGCGCGCGGCGACCCGGACGGACCCGTCACCCGCACGTGCACGTACCACCACCGGCCGACCACGGGCTTCGACGCGCACGGGCACGGAGACATCCACGTCTCCTTCTCGTTCGCCGCCGAGCGGGCCGTGGTCGAGGTGGACGAGGAGCTGGGACTCGTGCGGGTGGTGCAGGTCGCGGCGGCGCAGGACGCCGGACGGGTCGTCAACCCGCACGGCGCCGAGGGACAGGTCGAAGGCGGCACCGCGATGGGCCTCGGGCTCGCGCTGATGGAGGAGCTCCGCGTCGAGGACGGGATCCTGCGCAACGCGTCGTTCACGGACTACCTCGTGCCCACGATCCTCGACATGCCGCCGGTCGTGACCGAGTTCGTCGAGGAGCCGGAGCCGGGAGCGCCCTACGGCGTGAAGGGCATCGGCGAGCTCGCGACGGTCGTCGCGACGCCGGCGATCGTCGCCGCGCTCCGCGACGCGACCGGCAGGACCCTGAACCGTGTCCCGGTCACGCCCGACGACCTCGTCGGGCTGCGGGAGCCCGCGGCCTCCGCGGGGCCCGCGCCGGTGCCCGCCGTCCCGGGCCAGCAGCCCATCCCCGAGTACCTCGGGCTCGGGCTCGGACAGCAGCAGCTGATGAAAGCGAGGGAGACATGAACGCAACCGTGGCGGTCGACCGGCGGACGCTCGCCGGCCGCGACTACATCGAGACGCTCGACTGGACGACGGAGGAGATCGAGGAGGCGCTCGCGGTGGCGGGCGAGCTCAAGGAGGCGCGCCGGCGGGGCCGGCCGCACCGGCTCCTGCCCGACAAGACGCTCTACATGCTCTTCCTCGACAAGTCCACCCGGACGCGAAACGCCTTCGAGACGGGCATGACGCAGCTCGGCGGGCACGCCGTCTACCTCGACGCCGAGAAGACGCAGGTCTCGCACGGCGAGACGGCGAAGGACACCGCTCTGACGCTCTCGCGGTACGGCGAGGGGATCGCGATCCGCCACGACCTCGCCCCGTACGAGGGCAACGCGTGGCTGCACGAGATCGCGCGCTGGGCGGAGATCCCGGTGATCAACCTCCAGTGCGACGTCGACCACCCGACGCAGACGCTCGCCGACCTGATGACGCTGCGCGAGCGCCGTGGCGAGAACCTGCGCGGCCTGCGCGTCGCGATGACCTGGGCGTTCACGGAGTCGTACGCCAAGCCGCTCTCGGTGCCGCAGGGGATCGTGACGCTCTTCCCGCGCTTCGGCATCGACGTCGTGCTCGCATATCCGCCGGGGTTCGAGCTGATGCCCGAGGTGATGGAGCGGGCCGAGGCGGCGGCGCACGCGGCCGGCGCCTCCCTCACGGTCGCGCACGACATGGACGAGGCCTTCGCCGGCGCCGACGCCGTCTACCCGAAGTCCTGGGGGCGCCTCGACGCCTTCGCGGGCGGCGGCGCGCCCGCCGCGGACGCGTCCGGCCACCGCGACTGGATCTGCGACGAGCGGCGCCTGAAGCTCGCAAAGCCCGACGCGCTCTACCTCCACTGCCTGCCCGCAGACCGCGGCCACGAGGTTGCGGACGCGGTGATCGACGGCCCGCAGTCGGTGGTGTGGGACGAGGCGGAGAACCGGATGCACACCGGCAAGGCGCTCTGCGCCCTGACGATGGGCGGGTACGCCAAGTGATGTAACCGGCAACCTTTGCCGGGCAACGTCACCGGCCACATCACTCGCCGGGGGTGACGAGCGTGCCGGCGGCGCCGGCGACGATGCGGACGGCGTCCTCGAGCGCCCCGATCGCCGCCGTGCCGCCGGTCGCCTCGACGAAGCGGCAGGCCGCCTCGACCTTGGGGCCCATCGAGCCGGCGGCCCAGCTCCTCGCGCGCAGCTCCGCGGGCGTCGCCCGGCGGATCGGCCGGGGCGAGCCGCTCCCCCAGCCGTCCATCACGGCCTCGACGTCCGTGAGCATCAGCAGGAGGTCGGCGTCGAGGCCGCGGGCGAGCAGCTCGGCGGCGAGATCCTTGTCGATCACCGCCTCGACGCCGTGCAGGCTCCCGTTCCCGTCCGTGACGGGGATCCCGCCGCCGCCGACGCAGACGACGAGCGCCCCGGCCTCGACGAGGATCTTGATCGCGGGCAGCTCGACGATCCGGAGCGGCTGCGGCGAGGGCACGACGCGGCGGAAGTGCTCGCCGTCCGGGGCGACCGTCCAGCCGAGCTCGCGGGCGAGCCTGCGTGCCTGCTCCTCCTCGTAGACCGGCCCGATCGGCTTGGACGGCGCCGCGAAGGCGGGGTCGTCGGGGTCGACGACGACCTGGGTCAGGACGGTGACGGCGGTCCGGGTCGGCAGCCGGTTCCGGAGCTCCTGCTCGAGGACGTACCCGATCATGCCCTCGGTCTCGGCGCCGAGCAGGTCGAGCGGGTACGGCGGCACCGCCGCGTAGCCCATCGCCTGGAGCGCGAGCAGCCCCACCTGCGGGCCGTTGCCGTGCGTGACGACGACCTCGTGCTCACGGGCGAGGGCGGCGATCGATTCCATCGCCTCGCCCGCCCGCCCGCGCTGCGCCTCCGCCGTCGGCGGCTCTCCCCGCCGCAGCAGGGCGTTCCCACCGAGCGCCACGACGAGGCGCAGCCTTCCCGCCCGGGCCGAGTCTCGGTTCGCCGCGTGCACAGACCGATGATCGGCCCGCGCGCCGGGCGCCCCATCGGTAGTTGCGCGCGACGTGATCCGTGGCGGCCCGGACGGGGCCGGGCGGCCGTGCGCGGAGGCTGCCGGCGAGACGGAAGGAGGCGGCACGGGCACGCTCGTCGTCGGCGTCGACGGTTCGGAGACCTCGGTCGAGGCGCTCCGTTTCGCACTTGCCGAGGCGCGGCTGCGCTCGGCCGGCGTGCGCGCCGTCTGCGCCTGGGAGGTGCCGCCCGCGGCGTACGGCGACGGAACGGCGCCGACGATCGAGGAGACCGAGGCCTACGAGCGAGCCGCCGAGCGGGCCGTGGAGGGCGCGCTGGCGGCGGCCGGCGCGGCGGACGCCGGCGTCCCGGTCGAGACGTGCATCGTGCACGACTGGCCCGGCGAGACGCTGGTGCGGGAGTCGGAGGGCGCGGAGCTGCTCGTCGTGGGCTCGCGCGGGCTCGGCGGCATCCGCAGCCTCGTGCTCGGCTCCGTGAGCCAGGAGTGCTGCCATCGCGCGCCCTGCCCGGTCGTCGTCATCCCGGCGCACCGGCAGTGACGTGCGCGGCGCGGTCAGCGTACGGCCCGCGCCGCTTCCGTAGCTTCCCCGGATTGGGAGCGGGAGGTGGGTCGCCTAGACCAGCTGGGTCACGTCAGACGAGGGGAGACAGGCAATGAGACGTCGCAGCGTGGTCCCGGCGCTGGCCGCGGGGACCGTCGTCGTCCTGCTCGCGTTCTTCGGCGCGGGCTCGGCGCAATCAGCGAAGACGCCGCCGCCGGCGAAGCCGAGCGCGCAGAGCGTGATCTTCTTCACCGCGGACGGGATGCGCCCCGACCTGATGGAGCGCTACGCCGGCCAGGGTGCGATGCCGACGTACGCGTCGCTGATCGACCAGGGCGTCCGCGGGCAGAACGGGCTCCAGCAGGCGTTCCCGCCGAACACGGGCGCCGGCTGGTACACGCTCGCCACCGGCACCTGGCCGAGCGAGCACGGCTCGACCAACAACACGTTCTTCCGCAGCGGTGACAGCTTCAACAACCGCACGTCCTCGTTCACGAACGGGATCCTGCAGGCGGACGCGCTGCCGCAGGCCGCCGAGCGTGCCGGGCAAGACCGTCGTCGCGGTCGAGTGGTCGGGCGCGCGGAACCTCGTGCCGGAGCTGCAGGGGCCGGTCGTGGACTACCGCTCGTTCTTCTCCAACCGCGGCATCCTGCTCAACTACGACCTGCCCGGACAGCCGGCGGGCGCGAACGCGTTCGGCGTCTCCTACCAGCGCGTGACCCTCGCGGCGGCGGCGGGCTGGACGAACACGCCGCCGACGTACAGCCCGGCCATGCAGGAGCAGCTGAAGCTGACGAACACGGCGTTCCCGTCGGCAGACAACGTCGACCGCTACTACGACCTCTACGTCTACGACTCGACGAACGACGGCAGCACCGACTACGACCACGTGCTCGCCGTGCCGTCGACCGCCGGCAAGGACGCCGCCCAGGAGGTCGCCGACCTCACGCAGGGCGGCTGGGCGAACGTGAAGGTGACGCTGACCGGCGCCCGCGCCGGACAGACGGCGGGCTTCTACCTCAAGGCGGTGGACATCGCCCCCGACCTGTCGAAGTTCCGCGTCTACTTCACCTCGCTCGCCCGCGCCAACGCGTCCTACAACGCGCTCGGTCCGGCCGGCTCGGCCGCCTTCGAGGAGACGCTCGCCCGCGACTTCCCGAGCTCGACCGGCGCCGACTACGCGCCGCTCGAATCCGGGATCGTGGACGACCAGACCTATGTCGAACAGGGCCTGAAATGGAAGGACGCCGACTGGGCGTACCTGCGCTACATCCTCGGCGACCTGGGTGTGCACCCCGACCTGCTGATGGCCGGGATCGCGACCACGGACGAGTTCCAGCACCAGTTCCTGGCGCTCACGGGCCCGGCCTCGGTCAACGGCGTCCCCGACCCGTACTTCGACCCGGCGACGGCGCCGAGGTACGAGGGCTACATCCGCGACGCCTACGCGGAGGCCGACCAGACGCTCGCGCTCGCCCGGTCGCTGATGGCCGGGACGCCGACGGTCGTCGCGTCCTCCGACCACGGCTTCGGGGCGCAGTGGCTCGCGGTCAACGCGAACACGGTGCTCCACGACGCCGGGCTGCTCGTGAACGGGAACGGGAGCGAGGTCACGAGCAACTGCCGTGCCGCCTCCGGGACCGGCGCCGTCAACCTCGCCAAGGTGTGCGTGGCGGGCGGCACCGCGCAGGTGTACGTGAACACGACCCTGCCGGACGGCACGACCTACGCGCAGGTCCGGGCCGCCGCGATGGCGGCCTTCCAGGGCCTGAGCGATCCCGCCCATCCGGGCGCGCAGGTCGTGCTGCGGGTGATGACGAAGGAGGAGCTGCGGAACGTGGACGGCGTTGACGCGCTGCACCCGAACCGCAGCGGCGACGTCGTCGTCGTGCTCAAGCCGCCGTACCAGTTCGACGCGGCGACGCCGGGGCAGACGATCGCGTTCTCGCAGTTCTTCGGCCAGCACGGCTACCTGCCGGACACGGTCGACCTCGCGGCCAACGTCAACATGCACGGGACGTTCGTCGCCGCGGGGCCGGGCATCCGGCACCAGGGCGCGGTCGAGGGCGTGCGGGCGATCGACCTCGCCCCGACGATCTCGTTCCTGATGGGGATCCCGGGGCCGCAGAACGCACGCGGCGCGATCCTCTACCGGCTGTTCCCCGACCCCGGCCGCTGGAAGGAAGCGGACATCCTCTACATCAGCGACTTCCACGGTCAGCTGACGCCGCTCTCCCAGACGGCCGACACGCTCGGCCCGTCGTTCGGGATCGGCGGCGCGGCGTACCTGAAGCCGTGGTTCGACTGGTACCGCGCGGAGGCGCCGAACGGCTCGATCACGCTGTCCGGCGGTGACGCGGTCGGTGCGTCGACCGCGATCTCCAACGCGTTCGGCGACACGCCGACGATGAGGGTGCTGAACATGCTCGGCCTCAGCGCCGACACGCTCGGCAACCACAACTTCGACCGGGGCTCCGCGTACCTGCGCACGACGCTGATCCCGCTCGCGCAGTTCCCGTACCTGAGCGCGAACACCGTGTTCGCCTCGGGCGGCGGGTACCCGCCCGAGTGGATGCCGTCGACCGTGTTCCACTTCGACGGCTTCAAGCTGGGCGTCGTCGGCTTCACGCTGCCCGACCTCGCCTCGCTGATCTTCCCCGGCAACCTCGACCCGTTCGTGGTGACCCCGCCCGCGGCGGCGATCAACGCCGAGGCGACGAGGCTCGTCTCGAAGGGAAGCGTGAACGCGATCGTCGCGGTCGGGCACATGGGCGTGGACGTCGACGGCAGCGGCAACGCGCTGCCCTCGAGCCCGCTGTTCCAGCTCGCCTCGGGCCTCACGGGCGTGGACGCGCTGCTCGGCGGCCACACGCACACCGAGTACGTCG
This sequence comes from uncultured Thermoleophilia bacterium, assembly GCA_963728095.1. Taxonomy (GTDB): domain Bacteria; phylum Actinomycetota; class Thermoleophilia; order Gaiellales; family Gaiellaceae; genus Palsa-739. The sequence goes on from CAVSIO010000002.1 coordinate 650,439, forward strand.
GCACGCAGAACGGGATCCTCGTGGCCGAGAGCCCGAACGCGGGCCAGCGGATCACGCGGATTCGCCTGACCGTGGACACGACGACGAAGGCGGTCGTCTACAAGACCGCCGACTGGCACAAGCCGTGGAACATCGGCGTGACGCCCGACCCGGGCATCCAGGCCTACCTGGACGACCTCAGCGCGCAGCTCGCGCCGATCTTCAGCACCGTGATCGGCAGCTCGACGGTGGCCGTCCCGCGGGCCGACTCGTGCGGCCGGGGCGACGGGCGGCTCTGCGAGTCGCTCGTCGGCGACATCGTGACCGACGCGATGCGCACGACGTACGGGACGGACTTCGCGGTCACGAACTCCGGCGGCCTGCGGGCCGACCTGACCTGCCCGAATCCGGACGTCGCGGGCGACTTCTGCCCGGCGTACACGCCGCCTCCGTACCCGATCACGCGCGGCTCCGTCCTCGGCGTGCTCCCGTTCGGGAACGTGGACTTCACCGTCTCGGTGACCGGCGCCGAGCTGAAGGGGATGCTCGAGAACGGCGTCTCGCTGATGCCGTCCCCGCAGGGCCGGTTCCCGCAGGTCTCCGGCCTCTGCTTCACGTACGACATCTCGGCCCCGGCCGGGAGCAGGGTGCTCTCCGCGGTCCGGCAGGCCGCGGGCGGCAGCTGCACCGGCGCCTCGGTCGACCTGACGTCGGCCTCGACGTACACGATCGTCGAGAACGACTTCATGGCCACCGGCGGTGACGGGTATCCCAACCTGTACAGCCGCGGCACCACGCAGGGGATCATGGACGTGGACCTCGCGGACTACATCTCCGCCCACTCGCCGCTCGCGCCGGCCCTCCAGGGCCGCATCGCCTGCACGACGAGCGGCGCCACCGCCTGCCCGGTGACGCTGCCGTAGGGGGAAGCCCGCGCCCGCCCCGGCCGGCCCTCCGCCGGCCGGGGCCGGGCGCCGGGCGCGTCAGACGAGCGCGGCGCGCTCGCTTCGGTGCCGCTGCCAGTCCACGAGCAGCACCTGGATCGCGCCCGCGATCGGGATCGCGCCGAGCGCGCCGAGGACGCCCGCGACCTCGGCGCCGATCAGCACCGCCACGAGCGCGGCGAGCGGCGAGAGCTGCACCGTGCGTCCGTAGACGAGCGGCTGGAGCAGGTGGTTCTCGATCTGCTGGTAGATCACGAAGAAGACGCCGACGACGACCGCGGCGGTCACGCCGGACGCGGCCAGCGCCACGAGCACGACGACGATCGCGGCGATCGTCGCGCCGGCGAGCGGGATCAGGTCGAGCAGCGCGACGAGCAGTCCCAACGCGACGGCATACGGGACGCCGGCCGCGAAGAGGACGATCCCGGACGAGACGCCGGCGATCAGGCTGATCAGCAGGTTGCCGGTCACGTAGCCGCCGACCGTGCGGTAGATGTCGCGCCCGACCTGCCGCCAGCGCGGCTGCGAGCTCTCGGGCAGCAGTCCGTACGCGCGCTCGACCCACTGCGGCCCCTCGAGCAGCATGAAGAAGGTCATGAAGACGATCGTGATCACGCCCGCCACCGTGGTCAGCACGCTGCGCGTGACCTCGAGCGCGGCCCCGGCGCCGATCGTGAAGCGCTGGACGCCGCCCCTCTCGACGGCGCTGCGCACCTTCTCGACCACGTGGTACCTCGTCTCCAGGAACCCGAGCCGGCCGCGGCCCTTCGTCAGGTCGTCGATGTAGTCCGGCACCTTCCCGGCGAAGCTGTTCACCTGCTCGACGAGGGTCGGCACGAACGCGGCCGCGATCCCCGCGACGACCGCGAAGGCGAAGAGGTACGCGACCGCCGCCGCGAGCCCGCGGCGCCGGATTCCACGCCGCCGCAGCCACTCCACGAGCGGGTTGAGCGCGAGCGCGAGGAAGACCGAGATCAGGATCCAGATCACGACGTGCCGCGCCGTCCAGATCACCCAGAGGACGACCCCGACGACGAGCAGGATCCAGAGGATCAGGAAGATCGTGCGCGGGCGGAAGTGCACGATGCGGTCGAGGAGCCGCTCGGACGCCATGGACGCCTAATTGGACGTCCGGGCCGCGGCCCCTGCGCGCCGCACCGAGCCCGCGTCAGAGCGACGAGCCGCCGCGCACGTGGCGCAGACGCGCCCGACGCGGCTCCGGCTCCGCGAGGAACGAGACGCCGACCGCCCGGCTCTCCCCTCCCTCGACCTCCCGCTCGAAGCTGACCCGGCGGCCCTTGCAGCGAGGCTCCGGAGCGTTGCCCGGGAGAAAGCCGGTCCGCGCGACGTAGAGCCGCTCGTCCTGGTCGCTGCGGATGAAGCCGTATCCCTTGTCGACGTTGAACCAGAGCATCGTCCCGTTCATGGGCCTTCCCCTCTCGATGGTGATGTCAGCCTCGATGGCCATGTCAGCCGACGCGGACGACGAAGAACGCGATCGCGACGTACTGGCAGGCGAGCGCGACGAGCGTCAGCGCGTGAAAGACCTCGTGGTATCCGAACACCGTCGGGACGGGGTCGGGCCGGCGGCGCGCGTAGACGACCGCGCCCGCGGTGTACGCGAGCCCGCCCGCCCCGAGCAGCGCGACCGCCGCCGGGCCCGCCGTCTGCTCGACCTGCGGCATCGCGGCGACGCCGACCCAGCCGAGCGCGATCCCGATCACGGCGGACACCCACTTCGGCGCGCGCACCCAGCAGAACTTCACGAGCGTCGCCACCCCCGCGCCGATCCAGACGACGCCGAGCACGAGCCGCTGGAGCGCGCCGTGCAGGCTCAAGAGCCCGATCGGCGTGTACGTGCCGGCGATCAGGAGGTAGATCCCAGCGTGGTCGACCCGTCGCATCCAGAGGCGGGCCCGCGGGCCCCACGTGACGCGGTGGTAGAGCGCGCTTGCGGCGAGCATCGTCGCGGCGGCTGTCGCGAAGACGGCGGCCGCGACGAGGCGGCGGCCGTCCAGCGTCGCGACGAAGAGCGCTCCGACGACCAGCGCGGCGACGAACGCGACCTCGTGCAGGACGCCCCGCAGGAGCGGCCGGGCGGCCACGCCGAGCGCCTGCCCAGGGTGCTCGAGCGAGGTCGTCATCGTCTCTCCTGACTGCCGCGGCGCGGCATCGCGTTCTGGCACGTCCGGCTGTCGAAGCGAAAGAGCACGGCACCTCGACGGCGACCGTGCACCGTCCACCTGCGCACACCAGTGTCGCACACGGCCGCCCGGGAACGCCGCCGCGACGCGAACGCTGCTACGCTGCCGGCAATAACGAGCGAGTCCGGTTTGCGCTATGCGCCTTCCCTACACGTTCATTGAGTGCAGTAAGGGAGGTGTTTTACATGGCTAACGGAATCGTCAAGTGGTTCAACGATGCGAAGGGGTACGGCTTCATCACCCCGGACGAGGGATCGAAGGATCTCTTCGTGCATCACAGCAACATCGCCGGCGACGGCTTCAAGTCGCTCGCCGAGGGCGCGCGCGTGCAGTACGAGGCGCGCGAGGGGTCGAAGGGTCCGGAAGCGACTAACGTCGCGCCGATCGCCTAGCGGCGACACGAGCCCGTGGCCGCGATGCGGTCACGGGCTACCCGCCCCAACCTCGAGAGGAGGACGTCATCGCCGAGAAGGAAGAGAAGATCGAAGTCGAGGGCGAGATCGTCGAGGCCCTGCGCAACCGGATGTTCAGGATCCGGCTCGACAACGGGCACGAGATGATCGGATACACCTCCGGCCGGATGAAGCGGTTCCGCATCCGCATGCTGCTCGGGGACCGCGTCAGGATCGAGCTGTCGCCGTACGACCTCGACCGCGGCCGCATCGTGTACCGCCTGCAGTAGCAGTGGTCGCGACCGCCTCGCCGGCAAACCCGAAGGTGTCGTTCGACAACGGCGGCGCCTTCGCCCGAGACACGCGCCTGGACGTCGAGCGGTACCTCGCCGACGGCCGCGTTCGCGCGGCGGGCCGGCGGCGGCTCTACGCGAAGTCGCTCGTCGCCTTCGGGCTCACCGCCGCCTCCTGGGCGACGCTGATGTTCGCCTCGCCCGGGCTTGCGCTCGGCCTGACCTCCTTCGCCGGCGTCGTCGCCGGCACCGCGCTCGTCGCGTTCACCGTCATGCACGACGCGAACCACGGCGCCTACTTCGGCAGCCGGCCGCTCAACCACCTGCTCGGCTGGACGGCGGACGTCGTGCTCGGGATCTCGAGCTACGCGTGGCGCGTCAAGCACAACGTCGCCCACCACACCTACACCAACGTCGACGGCTACGACGCCGACATCACGCAGGTGCCGCTGGCGCGCTTCATGCCGGTGCAGGAGTCGCGGCCCTGGTACCGCTTCCAGCACCTCTACATCTGGCCGCTCTACAGCCTGATGGTGCTGCGCTGGCAGACCGCGGGCGACCTCGCCGCGTTCCGCCGCCGCAGCATCGGGCACAGCGCGCTGAAGCTGCCCCGCGGCTGGGACCTCGCCGGGCTCGCGGGCGGCAAGGCGCTCTTCGTCTCCTGGACGATCGTCGTGCCGCTGCTCGTCTACCCGTGGTGGCTCGTGCTCGCCGGCTACGCGGTCTTCTCGATGATCATGGGCCTCGTCACCGCCACGACGTTCCAGCTCGCGCACTGCGTCGAGGAGGCGGACTTCGCGGCGCCGGAGGACATGTCCGCGGAGCGCCGGCTCTGGGCGGTGCACGAGGTCGAGACGACGGTGGACTTCTGCCCCCGGAACGGCTTCCTGACCTGGGTGCTGGGCGGGCTCAACTTCCAGATCGAGCACCACCTCTTCCCGCGCGTCCCGCACACGCACTACCCGCAGATCGCCGAGATCGTGAAGCGCAACTGCGCGCGCCACGGCGTCCGCTACACGTGCCAGCCGACGCTGCGCGCCGCGCTCCGCTCGCACTACCGGCACCTGCGCACGCTCGGCCGCGCCGGCGTCCGGGTCGAGATCGAGATGGGCTAGGGCCGCACCCGCCGGCCCCTGCGGCCGAGCACGAGCAGGTACTCCGCGGAGACGAGCCCCTCGTGCAGCGGCTCGAGCTCGGCGCGCAGCGCCGGCCAGCGGCCGTCCGCCTCGGTCAGCGCCCGCGCGGCCAGCAGCGGGCCGAAGCGCGTCGCGTGGTAGTCGACGTCCTCGCTCGGCGGAGTCGAAGGGCGGGAACTCCACCACCCCGCGCTCGAACTCGAGCTCGACGCCGGTGCCCGCGAAGAGCGAGCGGACGTGCTCCTCCGAGCCCCAGAGCCAGGGCGGCGCCGCGAACGCGGGCGGGGGCGGCAGGTAGCGGCCGACCGTCGCGGATCACGCGCGCGACGGCGCTGTCCTCGGCCCAGTTGCACAGGGCGAGCCGGCCGCCGGGGCGCAGCACGCGCACGAGCTCGGCGGCCGCGACCCGGTGGCGCGGCGCGAACATCACGCCGAGCGTCGAGAGGACGACGTCGAAGCTCTCGTCGGCGAACGGCAGCGCCTCGGCGTCGCCCTCGACCCACTCGATCTCGACGCCCGCGCTCGGCGGCCAGGCGCCGCCCGTGCTCGAGCAGCTCGGGCGTCAGGTCGAGCCCGACGACGCGGCCGCCGGCCTGCGCGGCGCGGATCGCGGCGTTGCCGGTGCCGCAGGCGACGTCGAGCACGTCCTCGCCGGGGCGGATGCCGGCGCGGCGCGACGATCTCGCTCGCCCAGCGGCCAGAGCTCGCGCTGCGCGATCGCCGCGTAGTCGCCGGCCGCCCAGGTCGCCCGCGCGCGGCGCCTCAGCTCCGCGAGCAGCGGCTCGTCGCCGAGCGCGGCGACGATCGGCGAGTGCCGCGGGACGCTCATCAGTAGCTGAAGACGGTCGCGCCCGTCGCCGATCCACTCCCACATCGGCGTCGCGCCGGTCAGGCGTGCGTTCGCGACGAGCGCCTCCTCGTCGAGCTTGCGCGCGTTGAAGCAGATCGGGCACGGCAGCAGCTCGCCGCCGCCCGCCGCGAACTGCTCGAGCAGCCGCTCCAGCGGCGGGCAGCCGTCGCAGGCGACGCCCGACGCGCGTAGCCGGCGAGCGCGAGCCGCACGGCTTCCTTCGTCAGCCAGATCCCGACGCGCTTGCCCGCGTCGAGCGCGGCGCCGGCGACGAGGAACGCCACGGTGACGCGCTCGGCGTCCTCGAGCCCGGTGGAGAGGTTGATCAGAACCTTGTGGGTGTCCGTGTGATCGCTCATGCGGGCAGCCTGACGGGCCGGCCGCGGCCGCGCACCGGTCAGAACCCCTAAGTCGAGGCGGAATCTCGGCCGAGGTGGCGGACGGCGTAGGCCGCCGCCTCGGCGCGGCTGCGCAGACCCAGCTTGCGCAGGACGCTGCGGACGTGGTGCTCGACCGTCTTGCGGGTGAGGAAGAGCCGCTCGGCGAGCTCCCGGTTGGAGAGGCCCTCCGCGAGGAGCTCGAGCACCTCGCGCTCGCGCTTGGTGAGGACGTCCGCGTCCCGCGGGCCGCTGCGCGCGGCCTTCACGCCGAGGGAGCGCAGGAACGCCGCGGCCGCGTCGGCGTCGCGGCCGGCGCCGAGCTGCTCGAAGGCGTCCAGCGCCGCGCGGCCCTCCTGGACCGCAGGCGTCGCCGATCGCGCGAGCGTCTGCGCCAGGAGCAGATGCGTCCGCGCCAGCTCGAACGGCAGCTCGAGCCGCGCGAACGTCGCGAGCGCCCGCTCCAGCGGCGCGAGCGCGGCCTCCGCGTCGCCGGCCGCCGCGAGCGCCGCGCCGAGCGCCCGCTCGGCGCCTGCGCGACGATCGGCTCGCAGCCCGCGCGCTCGCCCAGCTCCACGAGCCGCTCCGCTGTCGCCGCGGCCGCCGTCGTCGGCGCCCGTGCTCGCGCGGCGCTCGCCGAGCAGCTCGAGCAGCGACGCCGCCTCGAGGCAGACCGACGGCCCCGAGCGGGTAGGGGCCGGCCGCTCGCCGCGCTCCTCGAGCTCGCGCAGCCGGCGCCGGAGGACCGTCTCCGCGCCGGCCGGCTCGCCGCGCGCGAGCCGGACCGCGGCGGTCGCGGCGGCGGTCGCGGAGTGGTCCTCGAAGCCCGGCGAGCAGCCGCTCGGCCTCGTCGACGCGGCCCTGCGCGAGCCGCAGCTCCGCCAGCCGCGCGAGCGCCTCGCCGTAGAGCGCCCGCTCGGCCGTCCGGCCGCTCTCGAGCGCCGCCTCGAGCTGCCGCTCGGCCTCCGCCCAGTCGCCGGTCGCGAAGAGCACGGCCGCCGTAGTAGATGCGGCAGGTCGTGTAGAGATGCGGGCTGCCGTAGCGGCGGGTGAACTCGTCGCCGGCGCGGATCCACTGCGCCGCCCGCTCGATCTCCGCGACCTGGCTGCAGGCGCTGATCATGTTGCAGCTCGTGTAGACGACCGTCCGCAGCGTTCCGCCCTCGCCGCCGAGCGACGCGGCCATCGCCTCGTCGAGCAGCGACGCCGCCCTCCTCCACCCGGCCCATCTCGACCAGCGACGCGCCGAGCTGGCTGAGAGCGCAGAGCTCGAGGTCGGCGTCGCCGAACCGCGCGCGCAGCTCGCGCGCCTCCCGCGCCCAGCGCTCCGCCGCGGCCGGGTCGCGCGCTGTCGTGCGCCCGCATCAGCAGCACCCAGCCCTCGAGCGGCGCCAGCTCGAACTCCTCGACCAGCCGCGCCGCCCGGCCGAGCCAGCCACGCGCGGCCGCCGCGTTGCCCGAGGCTGACGCGGTAGTGGAAGTAGAGCGTGACCGCCGCAAGCGCGGCGTGACGGGACGTCGCCGTCGCGCCGGAAGGCCGCGTAGGCGCGCTCCCCGCAGCGGACGGCACCTTCGGTGTCGCCGAGCCACCAGAGCGCGTCGCTGAGCCCGAGCAGCGCCTCGGCCGTCTCCTCCGCCTCGGAGCGCCTCCTCGAACGACGCCCGCGCCGCGGCCCAGTCGCCCCGCTCCAGGGCGCGGCCGGCCGCCTCGAGCAGCGCCTCGGCCTCCACCAGCACGCATTCATCCTACGACGGACGGCGACGAATGCACGCGGCGGCGGAGCGCGCCGGCCCCGGCGCCGCTCCGCCGCGCGCGTGACGAAGCGGAACGGTTTACGATGCTCAGCGGTGCCCTCCCCCGCTCGTGCAGCCCGCCAGGACGTCGGAGACGGGACAGCCCGATGACCGGAGACGCCTCCGGCAGCCCCTCACCTTCAGGGGGCACGCCGCCCGCCGCGGCCGCGGCGCCGCTGGTCGAGCTCTCGGACGTACGGAAGAGCTACCGGAGCGGCGAGGTCACGCAGGTCGTGCTCGACGGCCTCTCCCTCTCCGTCGCGCCCGGCGAGCTCCTCGTCCTCCTCGGCCCCTCCGGATCGGGGAAGACGACGCTGCTCAACCTGATCGGAGGGCTCGACGTGCCCGATTCCGGACGCGTCCACTCCTGCGGCGTCGATCTCGGCGACGCGAGCACGACCCGGCTGACGCGGTACCGCGCCCGCTCGGTCGGCTTCGTCTTCCAGTTCTACAACCTGCTGCCGACGCTCACCGCGCTCGAGAATGTCGTCGCCGGCGTCACCGTGTCGGAGGTTCCTCGCGCCGAGGCCGAGCAGCGCGCGCGCGAGGTGCTGGCGCGCGTCGGGTTGGCCGACGCGACCGAGAAGTTCCCGGCACAGCTCTCCGGCGGAGAGCAACAGCGCGTCGCGCTCGCCCGCGCGCTCGCGAAGCGCCCGGCCTTGCTCGTCGCCGACGAGCCGACGGGCAATCTCGACCGCGAGAACGCCGCGCACGTCCTCGACCTGCTGGTCGACCTCGGTCGGGAGAGCCGGACGACCTTCGTCGTGGTCACCCACGACCCCGAGGTCGCCGCCGTCGGGACGCGGCTCGTCCACCTGATGGACGGGCGGATCGCCGAAGGCGATTGACGGTGCTGCTCGCACGCAAGGCATATCGCGACGTCCGCGCCATGGGCGTGCGCGCGCTCCTGCTGGCGCTCGTGATCGGCGCCGGCGTCGGCACGGCGACCGGGATCCGCCTCGCCCTCGACGACGTGCGCGCGACCCGGGACGCCTTCTACCGCGACTACGCGCTCGCCGACCTCGACGTGCGCCTGCGCGTCCCCGTCGCGTCCGCAGAGCTGCTCGGCCGCGCGCGCAGCGCGGGTGCGAACCGGGCGGAAACGCGTCTCATCCTCCCGGGAACGGCGCTGCTGCCGTCGGGACAGCGGCCGACGGCCGAGCTCGTCGGCATGCCGACCGACGCCGCGCTCAACCGCCTCGCCGTTCTCGAAGGCACGGATCTCGCTGCCGGCTCCCCCCACGCGGTGGCGCTGGAGAAGGACTTCGCACGCCACGCCGGCCTGCACGTGGGCGACACGCTGCGCGTCCGCGTCGGCACACGGACGCTCGCACTTCGGATCCGCGCGCTCGTCCGAAGCCCCGAATATCTGCTGGCGACCGCGAATCCGGAGTACCTGATCCCGCTGCCCGGCTCGCTCGCGGCGATCTTCCTGCCGCGCTCGGCGCTGCAGAGCCTCGTCGGCCTGCAGGGACGGGTGAACGATCTCGCCGCCGACTTTCCCTCGTCGATCCCGCTCGGTCGCCGGCTCGCGCTCGCGCACGGCCTGCCGGTGGCACGAGTCACGCCGCGCAGCCGGCAGTTCAGCCTCCGCTTCACCAGCGCCGACATCCAGAGCTTCTCGATCCTGACGCCGGTGCTCGGCGCCGTCTTCGCCGCCGTCGGGCTGCTGCTGGTCGCGCTCAGCCTCCGCCGCGTCGTCCACTCCCAGCGTCGCGAGCTCGGAGCCCTGCTCGCACTGGGCTACCCGCGCCGCACCGTCGTCACGACCGTCCTCATCTCGGCGGGGATCCTCGCCGCCGCCGGCGCACTGGTCGCAGTCCTGATGACGGTCGCCGTCGGCTTCCTCGTCGCCGGGGAGTACTCACGCACCGTCGGCTTTCCCCAGCTCGCGCACACGCTCGCCTTCGCGCCACTCGCACTGGCGGCAGCGGCCGCACTCGGCTCGACTCTCCTTGCCGCCGCGCTCCCGGCGGCCGGGCTCGCGCGCCTCCGCCCGACCGCGGCGATGCGGGGCGAGCAGGCGCCCACCTTCGAGCTGCCCGCCCCCCTCGAGCACGCGAGCGGCCGCCGGGGCCCCGGGGCCGCATACGCCCTTCGCAATCTCGTGCGCCGTCCTCTCTGGACGGCCGCCACCGTCCTGAGCGTCGCGGCGGCGATCGCGCTCGGCACGGCCCTCGAGATCGTCGCCCACGCAACGAGCCGATCCGTCGACGCCACCTTCGCCCGCCAGCGCTGGGACTACACGATCGACCTCGCCCGGCCGCTGCCGACGGCGGCAGCTGCTGCACTCGCCCGCACCGCCGGCGCGACAGCCGCCGAACCGATCGTCAAGGGGCCGGCCCGGCTGCGCGCGCCGGACGGCACGGCCGCCGACGTCGAGCTCGTCGGGCTGCCTCCCGCACCCGCGCTCCAGCGGCTGAACGTGACCACCGGCACCGGTCCCACCGGCGACTCCGTCGCCCTCAGCGAACAGGTCGCAGGTGAGCTCGACGTACGAACCGGGCAACGGCTGACGCTCGTCGCACCCGCAGGCACGCTCCAGGTTCGCGTCGCCGGCACCGTCCGCACCCTCGCCGGCGAGGCCGTCTACCTTCCACGGACACGCGCCGCGGCGCTGCTCGGGCTCGCGGGCAGGGCAACGAGCGTCCTCGTCGCCGGCGGCGAACCGGTGCGGCAGGGCCTCGCGACCCGACCGGAGGTGGCCAACATCACGTCGAAGACGGCCGCGCAGCACGGCATGCACGAGGTCGTCGGCGAGCTGGCGACCCTGATCGACGTCCTGCTCGTGATCAGCCTCGTCGTCGGAGGGCTCTTCCTCGTCTCCAGCCTCTCCCTCTCGATCCTCGACCGCGAGGGCGAGCTCGCGACTCTGCGGGCCCTCGGCTACGGGCGTCGCCAGATGGCGGTCATCCTCGGCGGGGAAGCCGGGACGCAGACGCTGCTCGCCGCCGCGCTGTCGGTCCCGTTCGGCGTGGCGATCGCCTTGCCGCTCACCAACCAGATCGGCAGCGCCTGGTTCAAGATCGGTCTTACGATCAGCCCCGGCGACTTCTGGCTCGCGATCGGTCTCGGCCTCGCACTCGGCGCACTGGCAACCGCCCAGGCCATCCGCCGTGCGCTACGCCTCGACCTCGTCGCCTCGCTGCGAGCCCGGCAGATCGGCTGAGTCTCTCTCGCGCCGCGGCCGGCTCCGCGGCGCCCGCGCGTGCTCCACGACGGGCTCGGCGGCGGCGCGTCATCACGAGGCGCGCCTGAATCTGCGCACCAGCAGCTCGCCCGCGACCGAGGCGGCGAGCAGCCCGCCGAGGATGCCGAGCTGCGCGGGAATGTGGGTGGCGGCGTAGACGACGAGGGCTGCGAGCGACCCGGCGCAGGCGACGGCGCCCGCGAGCGAGACCGTCCTCGTCGCGCGTCCCTCCGAGAGCCTGGCGGCGGCGAGGTTCACCGCGGCGAAGACGATCAGGAAGCCGGCCGAGCCCATCAGGCTGATCCCCTCGAGGTTGACGGTGTTGAGGACGAGGAGCGTGCCGGCGGCGGTCGCGAGCAGGCCGCCGATCGGCCGGTTCCAGACCGGCTCGCCGAGCCGGTCGGGGAGCTCTCCGTGGCGGGCCATCAGGTACGTGAACTTCGCGGCGCCGTAGAGGGTGGCGTTGATCGCGCTCGCGGTCGAGACGACGGCGGCGACCGCGATCAGCTTGAAGCCGGCCGCGCCGAGGAACGGCCGGGCGGCCGCGGCGAGGGCGTAGTCGCGCTCGCGCGCGATCGTCGCCGGGGCGAGGTTCCCGACGGCGACGAAGGCGACGAGCACGTAGAGCACGATCACGCTCCCGATCGCGATGAGATAGGCGCGCGGGAGCGTCCGCTCCGGGTCGCGGACGTCCTCGGCCGCGTTTGCGATCAGCTCGAAGCCCTCGTAGCCGAGGAAGATGAGCGTTCCCGCGTAGACGATCGAGCCGACCGACGGGAACGCGGTCGGGGCTACGCGGGCCGTGTCCACGAAGGCGAGCCCGCCGAGACAGAAGACGAGCAGTACCGTCAGCTTGAAGTAGACGAGCGCGGACTCGGCGCGCCCGACGATCCGGGCGCCGGCGACGTTGAGCGCCGCGAAGCAGACGACGACGGCGCTGCCGAAGATCCGCCGCCAGGCGCCGCCCGGGTCGAGTCCCACCAGGGCCGCGAGGTAGGCGCCGAAGGCGACGGCGTAGAGGCCGAGCATCACGAAGTAGCTCAGCCAGAGCAGCAGGTTGAGCGGCCCGGCGATCCGGGCGCCGAAGGCGCGGTCGAGGAAGGCGGAGGTGCCGCCGCGGCTGGCGACCGACACCGACAGGCGGGCGTACGACCAGCCCGTGAGCGCCGCGACCACGCCTCCCACGAGGAAGGCGGGGTACGCGCCGGCGCCGGCGACCTGCACCGTCAGGCCGAGCACGGAGAAGATGCCGCCGCCGACCATCCCGCCGATCCCGATCGAGACGAGCGCGGCGAGGCCGATGCTTCCCGAGGTGCGCTGCTGCGAGCTCATGCCACAACGATTCCCGCAACGGCCGGCGGGCGCAACCAGGCGCATGCCGGCCGGGCGGGGGTCGGGGACGAATCCGGGCGATCCCGGATCGCCCGGCGCCCAGGGCGATCCTAGGATGCGGGGCGTGCAGGTGCTTCTCCGGGCCCGCGGGCTGACGAAGCGCTACGGCAAGGTCGTGGCGCTCGACCGGGTCGACTTCGAGGTCGAGGAGGCCGTGACCGGGCTGCTCGGCCCGAACGGGGCCGGCAAGAGCACCGCGATCAAGCTCTTCCTCGGCCTCGCGGAGCCCACCGAGGGCACCGCGGAGGTCCTCGGCGAGACGGCGGCCCGGAACGTCGCCGTGCGCGCCCGGCTCGGGTACATGCCGGAGCACGACTGCCTGCCGCAGAACGTCTCGGCCGCCGAGTTCCTCACGCACATGGCCGAGGTGAGCGGCCTGCCGCGCGCGCACGCCCGCTCCCGGGCCGCGGACACGCTGCGGCACGTCGGCCTGTTCGAGGAGCGCTACCGGCCGATCGGCGGCTACTCGACCGGGATGCGACAGCGCGTGAAGCTCGCACAGGCGCTCGTGCACGACCCCGTGCTCGTCTTCCTCGACGAGCCCGCCGCGGGACTCGACCCGACCGGTCGCGAGGAGATGCTCGCCCTGATCCGCAAGACGAACCGGGAGTTCGGCATCAACCTGCTCTTCTCGTCGCACATCATGGGAGACGTCGAGCGGACGTGCGACCGCATCCTCGTCCTCGACGCGGGGCGCGTGGTGCACGAGGGCGAGCTCGCGAGCTTCACGCGCGAGACCGAGACGGTCTACGTCGAGGTGACGGCTCGGCAGGACGAGTTCCGCACGGCGCTGCGCGAGCGCGGAGTCGAGTCGCGGCTCGAAGGCCGGACGGTCGTCGTCGCGGACGTCGTCGACGAGCGGTACGACCTGATCCGGGACGCGCTCGTCGCCTCGGGCGCGCCGCTGCGCAGGATGGCGCCGCACCGCCGCACGCTCGTCGAGCTCTTCCGGGCGGACGCGCCGCAGGAGGCCGTGTCGTGAGCGAGGCCGCCGGCCGCGTCTACGACCTCGGCTTCCGTCGCTACGACGGGCCGCGCGAGGGCCGGCGGCGCGCGATCCTCGCCGTCTACGCGAACGGACTGCGGATCGCGATGGGGCTCGGCCGGGGCGGCCGCGCGAAGATCGTGCCCTGGCTCCTGGTCTCGGCCTCGCTGATTCCGGCCTTCGTGCTCGCGTTGATCGCGGGCGCGGCCGACCGCCTGGCGCCCGGGTTCGACGCCTCCAGCCAGCTGCCCTCGCACGCCGGCTACTACTCGATCGCGGCGATCGTGCTGCTCGTCTTCGTCGCGGTGCTCGGGCCCGAGCTCTTCTGCTCCGACCGCCGCAACGGCACGATCAGCCTCTACCTCGTGCGCCCGCTGAAGCCGACGGACTACGCGGCCGCGCGCTGGGCCGCGCTGTTCACCGTCGCCGTGGCCGCGGCGTGGTTCCCCCAGCTCGTCCTGCTGGCCGGGCTCGTGCTCGGCGCGCCCGACCCGGGCGCCTACCTCGCCGACCACTGGGCCGACATCCCGCGCTTCCTGCTCGTGGGCGCGGCCCTCGCGCTCTACTACGCCACGCTGGCGACCCTCGTCGCCTCGCACACCACGCGCCGGGCCTACGCCGCGGCGTTCATGGTCGGCGCGTTCGTCGTGAGCGGCGCCGCGGCCGGCAGCGTCGCCGACACGCTCTCGGCCGGCACGGCCCGCTGGGTGGCGCTGCTCAGCCTGCCCGACCAGCCGCTGTACATCAACGACCTCGTCTTCGGCGGCGACCCGACCGCCGGCACGACCGTGGGCGAGGACCTCCCGGCCGCGGTCCAGGTCGGCTGGTACCTGCTCGTCGTCGTGCTCGCGGGGCTCGTCGCATGGAGGCGCCACCGGCGCCTGGCAGCGTGAGCGCGTCCCCCGCAGCCCCGGTGATCGAGGTCGACGCGGTCTCGAAGTGGTTCGGCAGCGTCGTCGCCGTCAACGAGGTCTCGTTCGAGGTGCGGCCCGGCATCACCGGCCTGCTCGGGCCGAACGGCGCCGGCAAGACGACGCTGCTGCGGCTGATCTGCGGCCTCGCCGCGCCCTCGCAGGGACGCGTCCGCGTGCTCGGCGACGACCCGCGAAGCAACCGGGACGTCCACCGCCGCATCGGCGTCATGTCCGAGCACGAGTCGACGTACGAGATCCTGACGGGACGGGCGCTCGTCGAGCTGGCGGCGCGGCTGCGGGGCGCCCGCGACCCGCGCGCCGCCGCGGACGCCGCGCTGGCGGCCGTCGACCTCGCCGACGCGGCGGGACGGCGGGTGCGCACGTACTCGCGCGGGATGCGGCAGCGGATCAAGCTCGCCGCGACGCTCGTCCACGACCCCGAGCTGCTGATCCTCGACGAGCCGCTGAACGGCGCCGACCCGCGCCACCGGGTCGAGTTCCAGGAGCTCCTGCACCGGCTCGGCGACGAGGGCCGGACGATCCTCGTCTCGTCGCACATCCTCGAGGAGGTCGAGGCGCTCGCCGAGCGCGTCCTGCTCGTCGTGAACGGGAAGCTGGCGGCCGAGGGCGACCACCACGCGATCCGGGCGGCGCTCGACCAGCGGCCCTACCACGTGCGCGTCGTCTCCAGCGCGCCGCGCGAGCTCGCGGCCGCCCTCGTCGGGCTCGACACCGTCGACTCGGTGGAGGTCGGCGCCGACGGCGACGTCGTCCTGCTCAGCCGCAACGTCGCCGCGGTGCAGCAGTCGCTGCCGGCGCTCGCGCGCGACCTCTCGATCCGGCTGCTGCGCGTGGAGCCGCTCGACGACTCGCTCGAGAGCGTCTTCGAGTACCTGGTGGAGCGGTGACCGCGATCTACCTCCTCTCGCTCCGGCAGCTGACCGGGAAGTGGCGGCTCCTGATCCTGCTCGGCCTCTGCGCCCTGCCACTCGCGGTCGCGGCGGCCGCGGGCTCGGCCGCCGACAAGCCGACGGCGGCGCAGCTGGACGACGTCCTCCTGGACGGGCTGCTCGCCTCGACGATCCTCCCGATCGTCGTCCTCGCCGTCGCGACGGCCGCCTTCGGAAACGAGCTCTCGGACCGGACGCTCGCGAACCTCGTGCTGACCCCGCTCGCGTACTGGCGGATCGCGCTGCCGAAGCTCCTCGCGGCCGTCACGATCAGCGCGCCGCCGCTGGTCGCCGGCACGTTCGGCAGCGTCCTGCTCGGCTTCCGCCTCGTCCCCCTGGAGGGGGCGGGCCGGGCGGCGGCCGCCGCCGCGCGTGGCGATCGGCGTCGGCGTCGTCCTCTATTCGGCGCTCTTCCTCTGGGCCGGCCTCGTCACCTCGCACCCGCTGGCGCTGGGGCTGCTCTACGTCTTCGTCTGGGAGGGGCTGTTCGGGTCGTTCGTGCACGGGATCCGGTACCTGAGCATCCGCCAGTACACGCTCGGGATCGCCCGGGCCGTGGATGCATCGCGCTTCGCCGGCCCGGACCAGAGCGTGCTCGGAAGCGCGGGCGCGGTGGTCGGATCGGCGGTCGTCGTCACGGCCTTCGCGCTCCTCGTCGTGCGCCGGCTGCGGCGGATGGACGTGCCCTGAGCCTGACCGGCACGGCCGCGCCCGTGCGAACATGTGTTCGTGTCGGGAGGCGCGACCATCCTCCACGCCGACCTGGACGCGTTCTTCGCGTCGGTCGAGCAGCGCGACGACCCGCGGCTGCGCGGGCGGCCCGTGATCGTCGGCATGGGCGTCGTGCTCGCGGCCAGCTACGAGGCGAAGGCGTACGGCGTCCGCACCGCGATGGGCGAGCGCCAGGCGCGCCGGCTGTGCCCGCGGGCGGTCGTCGTGCGGCCGCGCATGCCGGCGTACTCCGAGGCGAGCAAGGCGGTCTTCCGCGTGTTCGACGACGCCTCGCCGCTCGTCGAGGGCCTCTCGATCGACGAGGCGTTCCTCGACGTGCGCGGGATGGAGCGGAGCGTGGGCACGCCGGTCGAGATCGCCGTGCGGCTGCGGCGGGACGTCCGCGAGCGGGTCGGGCTGCCGATCACCGTCGGGGTGGCGCGGACGAAGTTCCTCGCCAAGGTGGCGAGCGGCGTCGCCAAGCCCGACGGGCTGCTCGTCGTCCCGCCCGACCGCGAGCTCGCGTTCCTGCACCCGCTGCCGGTCGAGCGGCTCTGGGGCGTCGGCCCGGTGACCGCGCGCCGGCTGCGCGAGCGCGGGATCGAGACCGTGAGCCAGGTCGCGCTGCTGCCGGAGGCGGTGCTCGTCTCGATGCTCGGCCGCGCGTCGGGCCGGCACCTGCACGCGCTCGCGCACAACCTCGACCCGAGGCCGGTGCAGGCGCGCCGGCGGCGCGGCTCGATCGGCTCGCAGCGCGCCCGCGGCCGCAGGCCCTGGACGCCCGAGGCGCTCGACGCCGACCTCGTCGCCCTCGTCGACCGCGTCACGAGGCGCATGCGCGCCGCTCACCGGGTCGGGCGCACGGTCGTGCTGCGGCTCCGCTTCGACGACTACCGGCGCGCGACCCGGTCGCACACGCTTCCCCACGCGACCGCCGAGCACCGCCCTGGTCCTCGCCACGGCGAGGGCGCTCCTGGCGGCGACGCTCCCGGCGCTCGAGCTGCGCGGCGTGACCCTGGTCGGCGTCGCCGTCGCCAACCTCGAGGACGCCCGCTCGGTCCAGCTCGTGCTCCCGCTCGACCGGCGCCACGCCGAGGAGCTCGACGCCGCTCTCGACGAGGTGCGCGACCGCTTCGGCGCCGACGCGATCACGCGCGCGGTGCTGCTCGGCCGGGAGCGCGGCTTCACGATGCCGCTGCTCCCCGACTGAGCCGGGCCGTTCAGGAAGCCGCGGGTGCGGCGAGGCCGGCGAGCAGCTCCCGCCGCTCGTCCACGTGGGCCTGGATCGTCTCGATCTGCTCGGACGAGAGGTGGTCGAACCGTCCCTGCGTCGCGAGGAACTCGCCCACCGGCACCGGGTGCTTCGGGCTGAACGTCGTCCGCCATTCTCCGTGGTCGCACTCGACGAGCGGGAAATAGCCGGACTCGACGGCCAGCCGGGCCACCTCGGTGGACTGGGCCGTCGGGTAGCGCCAGCCGGGCGGACACCCGCCGAGGATGTGCAGGAAGCGGAAGCCGCGCACCTCGGCGGCCCTCGCGACCTTCGCCCTGTAGTCGCGCAGCATCGGCACGGAGCCGAGCGCGAGCGTCGCGACGTAGGGGATCCCGTGCGCGGCCATGATCCGGGCGAGGTCCTTCTTCACGCCGGCCCGCGGCGCGCCGGCCGGCGTCGTCGTCGTCCAGGCGCCCTCCGGCGTCGCGCCGGACTTCTGCACGCCCGTGTTCATGTACGCCTCGTTGTCGTTGAGGACGTAGACGATGTCCTCGTTGCGCTCCGCGGCCGCCGAGACCCCGGCGAAGCCGATGTCGGCGGTCGCGCCGTCGCCGGCCCAGACGACCACGAGCGTGTCCTCGTGCCCGCGCAGCCGCAGCGCGGCCTTGATCCCGGACGCCTCCGCCGCCGCCGAGGCGAAGGGCGTCAGGTGGACGGTGACCCCGAAGGCGTTGACCGGCCAGATACCGGCGATGATCGTCCAGCACGAGGCCGGGATCACGAGCACGATCTTCGACTCCGGCCGGGCGGCGGCGAGGCCTCCGAGCACGTGCCGGACGTTGATCGCCGGCCCGCAGCCGGCGCAGGCGGCATGGCCGGGCAGGAGGAGCGTGTCCTCCGCGACGATCTCGTCGAGCCATGCAGGCATCGCTACACCCCCTCCGGGACGTAGACGGGCCCGAGGCCGGCCCTCGCCGCGTCGCCCGACCGCGTCTGCTCCAGCGCCCAGCGGAGCGTGGCCGGCGTCACGTCCGTTCCGCCCAGCCCGCAGACGACGTTCGTCGCGGCCTTCGCGTGCGCCAGGTCGAGCGAGCGCACGTCGGCGCCCAGCGGCCCGAGCGAGCCGAAGGCGGAGGCGCGGTCGACGACCGTGACGTAGGAGGCCCGCGCCAGGACCTTCGACAGCTCGGCCGCGGGGAACGGCCTGAACGTGTGCACGCGGACGACGAGGAGGTCGTCGTCGGCCTCGAGCAGCTCCAGCGCCGTGTCGCCGATCGTCCCGATCGCGACGAGCGCCGACTCCGCGTCGGGATTGCCGGTGACCTCCAGCGCGCCGATCTTGCGGCGCCCGAAGTGCGAGGCGAACTCCGCCGCGACGGCCTCGACGACGCCGCGGGCCGCGTCCATCGCGTCGGCGACGTTGTGCTGGAACGCGGCGTACTCCCTCGGCTCAGGCAGCGACGAGTAGGCGCGCGGCCGGTCGGGGTCGAGCACCCAGTCCTCCGGCGGCGCCCAGGCCGGGATGAACGCGTCCACCGCGTCCTGGCCCGGGATGTCGAGAACCTCGGAGGTGTGCGAGAGCAGGAAGCCCTCGGCGCAGACCATCACCGGCAGCAGCGCCGTCTCGGCGATCCGGTAGGCGCAGAGGACGCTGTCGAGCACCTCCTGCGCCGAGGAGCAGTAGAGCTGGATCCAGCCGGTGTCGCGCTGGCTCATGCTGTCCGAGAGATCCGGCTCGATGCTCCAGGGGGCGAAGACGGCGCGGTTGACGTTGACGATCACGAGCGGCACGCGCTCGCGCGACGCCCGGTGCAGCTGCTCGTGGGCGTAGAGCAGCCCCTGGGACGAGGTCGCGGTGAACGTCCGCACGCCGGTGCGCGCGGCCGCGATCGCGTAGCCGAACATCGAGTGCTCGCTCTCGAGGTTCGCGAACTCCACGTCGTCGCGTCCCGCGACGAGATCGGCGAGCCGCTCGACGATCAGCGTCTGCGGCGTGATCGGGTAGCAGGGGATCGCGCGGACGCGCGCGAGCACGACCGCGTACGCGGCGGCCTCGTTGGCGGTCAGCACGACGCGTCCCTCCGGGAGCGCCTGGCTCACGCGCTCACCTCCTCCATCGCGATCGCGTTGCGGACGGGACAGACGACCTCGCAGATGCCGCAGCCCTTGCAGTAGAGGTAGTCCACGACCATGGCGCCGTCGTCGCGCGCGATCGCCCCCTCCGGGCAGAAGAGCGCGCACACGCCGCAGGCGGTGCAGGCGTCCCGGAGCAGGGGCCGGTCGAGCGACCACGCGCCCGTGTGGTTCGCGAGCGAGTCCGTCGTGGTGACCGGGAAGAGCGGCGGCGTCCAGCGCACCGCCGGGGCAGGCGCGGGCTCGACCGGCGTGTCGCCCGCGAGCACGTGCTGGCGGGTGCAGCGCGCGTAGCCCTCCCGGGCAGCGAGGACGTTCACGGCGGCCCTCGTGCCCATCCGGGACGCGACCGCCTCCTCCAGGAACCCGAGCCCGTCCGGGACGAGCAGCTTCACGCAGGCGCCGAGCACGGCCACGTTGCCCATCGGCCGGCCCTCCGACGAGAGCACGCCGTTCTCCTGGGCGATCCGCGAGGCCGGAACGTGTGCGAGGTCGAACGGCTCCGCGTGCGCGAACCGCGTCTCGCGGTTGAGGACGACGAGCCCGCCGGGCCGAACGGCGGCGAGGATCTGCGGCGACGGGTCCGAGGGCGAGAGATCGACGAGCACGTCGCAGTCGTGCACCTTGTAGCGGCGGTGGATGGGCGCCGCCTCGTCCCAGCGCAGGAAGGCCGAGATCGGCGCCCCGCGCCGCTCCGCCTTGAACTCGGGGAAGCTCTGCACCCAGAAGCCGGCGCGCGCAAACGTGTCGGCCAGGATCTGGGACGCGAGCACGACACCCTCGCCGCCCCGGCCCACGAGCAGCATCTCCTTCATCTCGGACTGATCCTCCGCCGCGGCGCACGGCCCGGCATCCGGGAGATCGCCGAGGCCGCTCAGTAGTCCGGCCCGGCAGGCGAGGGCCGGTCACGTGGAAGCGACAGGGAGATGTCGGCGCCACCTTCCGGTGTGTTCCCGGCCGCGACCGTCCCGCCGTGGGCTTCGGCGACCGCCTTGACGATCGCAAGGCCCAGGCCGGATCCGGTGCTGTTTCGGGCTTCATCCGCGCGACTGAACCGCTCGAATGCGTGGACGCCGAAGCCCGGGGGGAGTCCCTCGCCCTCGTCGGTGACGTGGATGCGGAGCTCTCTCTCGTGCTCGACGGCGAAGACTCGAACCGTTCCTGCGCCGTAGCGGAGCGCGTTCTCGACCAGGTTGCCGAGCGCCTGCTCGAGCCGAAGCCTGTCGACGCTCGAGCGGAGTCCCTGACCGTCTGTCACGACCCGGCGACCTTCTGCGGCGGCGCGACTCTCGAATCGAGCAGCGACACCGCCGAAGAGCTCGCCGAGCTGGATCGGCTGTCTCCGCAGAGGCAGCGAGCCTTCGTCGATCCGGTTCAGCAGGAGCAGGTCTTCGGCGAGCTGGGAGAGCCGGTCGGTTTCCTCGCCGATCGAGCGAAGCGCGAGTAGAAGCTCGTCGTTCGTGTGCGGTGCTTCGAGCGCTAGCTCGACCTCGGCGCGGAGAAGCGAGAGCGGCGTGCGGAGCTCGTGGCTGGCGTCCGCGAGAAACTCGCGCTCTCGCCTCACGCCACTCTCGATGCGCGCGAGCATCGCATTCAAGGTCTTGCCGAGGCGTCCGATCTCGTCACGCGCCTTCGAAACCGGCAGGCGCTCGGCAAGATGGCGATCGGAGATCGCGTCCGCCCTCACCCGCATCCGCTCCACCGGGCGGAGCGCTCCGGCGGCGACGAGGTATCCGATCAAGGACGCCAGGAGCAGCGCGATCGGGCCACCCATGAGCAGTTCGTTCAGGAGACCCGAGAGCGCCTCGTCGCGCAGGCCGAGCGGTGCGCCGACGACGACGACGAGGCGCTGGCCCTGCGCCTGGATCGGGGTCGCAAGCAGCCGGACTTCATCGCCCTCGCTGTGCGCGTCCACGACGACGACGTGCACCCGCCGCGCGTGCGTCAGCTGTGAGGGGCTGAGGAGCGGCGTCCGCGCGAGACCCGCCGTCTGGTCGAAGATCCTTCCGCGGCTGTCGAGTACCTGCGCGAAGCCGCCGCCAGCGCCGGCGTAGGATCGGCGCGGGGCATCGCGCAAGCCCGTGTCGGCCTGGGCGACGAGAGCCGAGACGTCGGCCGCCCGTGCCCGCAGGCTCTGGTTGATCGTCCGGTCGAGCGACGCGGCCAGACGGTCGTAGAGCAGGAACCCGACGCCCGCGAGCACGACGGCCATCGCGACGGCGAAGATGAGCGTCAAGCGGACGCGAAGCGGGAGGCGGATCACCCGCCGTCCTTGCGCATGCGATAGCCGGCGCCGCGCACCGTCTCGATGGACGAGCGCCCGAAGGGGCGGTCGATCTTCTCGCGCAGGCGCCCGACGTGCACGGTGACGACGTTCGAGCGGTTCTCGTAGGCCATGTCCCATCCGTGCTCCAGCAGCTGGAAGCGGGACAGCACCTCGCCCGCTCTGCGCATGAAGAGCTCGAGCAGGGCGAACTCCTTGTTCGCCAGCGCGACCTCGACGTCGCCACGCCACACCCGGCGCGTCGCCGGGTCGAGACGCAGATCACCGAGCTCGAGGACGGTCGGCCGCTCGGCCGCTCCGCGACGGACGAGTGCCCGCAACCGGGCACGCAGCTCGGCGATCGAGAACGGCTTCGTCAGATAGTCGTCGGCACCCACGTCGAGCCCGACGATTCGATCCTCGACCGCGTCGCGCGCCGTGAGCATCAGCACCGGAGCCCACACCCCGCCGCCCCGTAGCCGCTCGCACGTCTGGAAGCCGTCGATGCCCGGCAGCATCACGTCAAGGACGATCGCGTCGTAGTCATGCGCCTTGGCCATCCAGAGGGCGTCCTCGCCGCGTGCGGCCAGGTCCGCGGCGTTGCCGCCTTGACCGAGCCCACGACGCAACAGGCGGCCGAGCTTCGGATCGTCCTCGACGATGAGCAGGCGCACACGTCCAGAGTGCCTACGCGAATGTGAACCCGCGATGACGTCCCGGCTCTGATTCAGCCTGTCGGGCTCGATCCGAGGCGTCCGCGCCGCGTCACCTTGAGTTCACCTCCCCCTCCTACCGTGGCTGCGCAAGGTCAAGTCCACCACGTCAAGGAGGCACGAACATGCGTGCACGTCTCGTCAAGCTCGGAGCAGCGCTGGCGGCGCTCGCCGCACTCGCGATCGGCGGCTCGTCGCTCGCGTCGGCCGCCCACAAGACCGCCCCGCCCGCCCAACCCGCAACGCAGAGCCAGCCGTCCGACACGGCCGAGGCTCAGAGCGGCGCAGCGGACACCGACAACATCCAGCAGGGCGACCAGACCGGCAGCGACACCGCCGACGCGCAGAGCGAGCAGGCCGGCTCCGAGTCGGGCCCGAGCGACGGCCCCGGCGGCTACGCCGACACCAACCCGAACGCCGACACGAAGCAGCGGGCGCGCACGAGTCCCGAGCGATGTCCGGAACGGCCGTGGCCCTCCGAAACGGAGGGCCACGTTCGTGCTCGGGAGCTCGAAGAGAGCTCGGATACGTGCATGAACCAACAACCGCCCAGGAGGCGGCCCGCGGCGCGGCTCACATGCAGAGCCAGCCGCCGTCGACGGCGAGGTTGATGCCGTTGATCGCGCCGTTCTCCAGCAGGAAGCGCGCGGCGCCCACGATCTCCGCCATCTTCACGAGCCGGCCGATCGGCGTCCGCTGACGAGCACTGTGGCGGTCCTCCGGCATGTCCCGCCACTGCGTGCCCCTGGCCGACGCGTGCAGGCCCGTCAAGGGTGGACGCGTTGTGTTCGAACTGGCCCTGCAACTCGAACTCTGTTTGCCTAGGCTCGTGTCGTCTCCCGCGCCCGTGGGGCTCGATCGATGGACTTCGGGCTTCGGCCGGAATCCTGGCCGCAGGGCCAGACCAATAAGTGTACTCCGCTCTCCGTCTCCGCACCTGGTTTCGCCAGTCGTTTCGTCGCTGCCCCATAATCGTGCTACGATGCAACCAGCGCGTTGGCTCTCGCTGTTGAAGCCGCTGAGGCCTGTGCACGTTCCTCTCCGACTGTGACCCCTTGGCCTGACCGCCGCAGTGCGCCCATTCGAGCGCTCTGCCCTGCAGGATCGGAGAAGGAGCAGCAGATGCATGCCACCATTCGTCGCTACGAAGGTGTCGACACGACCCGCAAGAACGAGCTGACCGGCAAGGTCAACGAGAAGCTCGTCCCCGAGCTGCGCAAGCTCCCCGGCTTCGCCGGCTACTACCTCATCGAGGCCGACAACGGCGTCATGAGCTCGCTCGGCCTCTTCGAGACCGCCGACCAGGCCGACGAGTCCGCGAAGTTCGTCGCCCAGTGGATCCGTGACGAGCACTTCGACATGGCACTCCCCAACGCACCCAAGATCACGAACGGCAAGGTCGTTGCTCACAGCAACGGCGTCCTCGCCGTCGCGTAGCTCGACCGAACTCCGCTCCACCGAGAGGGCCCGGCGCTCTGCCGGGCCCTCTCAACTCACAGGCGGCGAACCACTGGCCTGCAGACGCGCCGGGCGCCGACAACCGCATCTGATCGACACCGAGGTCCTCCACGCGCTCCGCCGGCTGACCATCACCGGAGAGATCAGCGAGGACCGCGCGGCCGATGCGCGGAACGACTTCGCCGAGCTGGCCCTAATCCGCTATCCGCACCAGCCGCTGAGCGACCGCGTCTGGGAACTACGCCACAACCTCACCGCCTACGACGCCACCTTCGGGGCGCTCGCCGAGGCGCTCGGAGTGCCGCTCGTGACCTGCGATGCACGCCTCGCCTCTGCGCCGGGCTACCGCGCGCACGTCGAACTGTTCGAGCAATAGCACCGCTCCACCAAGTTCCTCGAGCCGGTTCGCGTCTTACGCGGAACGGGCCAGATGTGCGCGTAGCCGGTCGATGACGCCGGCGAGGCTGCGTGCAAAGTAGTCGAACTCGCCGCGTCGACGTCGACCCCGTTGGGACGGCGCGCTAGTCGCCGACGCGGACGGGCAGGCGTGCGCTCATGTTCTCGACGAGTGTCACTGCCTCTTCGACGACGCAGTTGGAGACTCCGCGCGCCGGCGGAACGTGGACGCGTTCCCCGATGAATCGAGGTGAACCCGGCGTCACCGCGGACGCCCACACGCGCCGCCGGGGCCTTACGACGGGCAGCCGGTGGCGGCGAGGTGCGCGCGTAGTCGGTCGATCACGCCGGCAAGACCTTGCGCGAACGATTCGAACTCGCCGCGCGACATCGAAGCGAAGAGCGCCCGCGCGAGTTTCTTGTGGTCGCGCTTGAGCTGGGCGACGAGCGTCTCGCCTCGGTGTGTGAGAGTCACCAGCGTCGCCCGCCGGTCGGTCGGGTGCGCCTCGCGCGTCACGAGCCCCTGCGCAACGAGTGCATCGACGAGGCCGGTCACGGCTCGCGCCGTCACCTTCAGCGCTTCCGCGAGCACGCGCTGGGGCACCGGGCCACGTTGTCCCAGCTCCCAGAGCAGGTGAGTGCGAGCCGGAGTGAGGCCGAGCGCGGCGTTCGCCTGCGCCATGTCGTCGTCCAACACGACCACGAGCTCGAGGACGCGATCGAGCAGATCCTCGTATTGCTGTAGCTTGGTTATAGTGAATAATAGTAACTACAAGATCGGACGACCCAAGGACGTCGACAACAGAGCGACAGAGGGAGAGAGCGATGACTTCCGCGGCTGGATCAACCGAAGCGAACACGACCCTCATACGCGACTCGGTCGAGGCCTTCCGATCGCCTGCCGGATCTCCGGGCGTTTCTATCATTCTGGGCAGGCGATCACCGCCAGAGACATGGTCTTCGGGTCGGACACCTTGTGTCATCAGGCGGCGCCGCTCGTCGGAGGAGGACACCCGATGCCGAAAGAAATCAAGGGACATGCAGGGCGAAAGCCGCCCGAGCCATCGGCGAACCACTCCGACATCGACGAGTGGTTCCGACGCCAGATGCCGCATCTGCAGCCCATTGTCCAGGCGTTGGATGAGTCGATCCGAGCGACAATTCCGGGCCTTCACTACGCCGTCAAGTGGAAGAGGCCGTACTACGGGCTACCAGAACTCGGCTGGATCATCGAGCTGGCCGCCTACGACGTCTCGGTGAATGTCGTCTTCCTCGGCGGCGCAGACTTCGACTCCCCACCGCCACTCGGAACCACCGACCGGACCCGGTACACCAAGGTGACCACTCTGGAGGAGGCACAACAACCAGAGCTGCACAAGTGGATCGAGGAGGCGAGCCGCACGCCGGGTTGGACCCGAAAAACCCCGCATTTACAGGTCTTTTCGGAGTAGCGGGGGCAGGATTTGAACCTGCGACCTCCGGGTTATGAGCCTGCTCCATGGGGGTGTTGAGGGGTGCGATTTGGCTTGTTCAAGCCGTTTCTGGTGCTCTGAGAGCAGCTGAAATCAGGTAGGCGGGGTACAAAATGGGTACAAAGTTCGTTACTAACGTAGACAACAG
Source organism: uncultured Thermoleophilia bacterium (assembly GCA_963728095.1). GTDB lineage: Bacteria > Actinomycetota > Thermoleophilia > Gaiellales > Gaiellaceae > Palsa-739. Next base: position 676,346 of record CAVSIO010000002.1, read on the forward strand.
CCGAGTCTCAAAGCGGCGCGAATTGGCAGATCAGCCACCTGCCGCAGAAGCGCCTCCGTCAACCAGGACGGCTGCGAAACCGCTCATAAGTGAGCTACTTCGCAGACACGCGATGCCGCAGTCGATGTCCGACGTTTGAGGGATAATATCCCTCGTATGTCTGACAGAGTCGACCACGACGGCCTCTACCGGATCGCCGAGTCGCAGGCAGGCTACTTCACTGCTGAGCAGGCGCTCGACGCCGGCATGGACAGGAGCACGCTCGCCCACCACGCCCGGCCAGGCGGTCGGTACGAGCGTATCCGCCGCGGTCTCTACCGGCTGCGCCAGTTCCCCTCGACCCCGCACGAGCACGTCGTCGCCGCCTGGCTGGATCTTCCCGCCCCCGCGGTCGTGTCCCACGAGAGCGCGCTCGAACTGTATGAGCTCTCGGATGTAATCCCGAACGCCGTGCACGTCACGCTGCCACGCACCAAGCGCGGCCAGCGGCCGAGGTCCGGTGTCCGATTCCACATGCTCACGAATCCGCCCGGACCGGATGAGATCCGCCGGGTCGACGGCGTCAAGGCGACAAGCCCTGAGCGCACGATCGTCGATTCGCTCGAGACCGGGACGCAACTCGAGCAGATCGAACTCGCAGTCAGTCAGGCGCTCGAACGAGGCCTGACGACGCCCCGCCGCCTCCGGGCCGCCGCCGCTGCACGACCTATCCGTGTGCGGACGTTCCTCGACCGGCTCCTATCCGAGCCCGCCGCGTGAGGTACGGAAGCGCCGCCGCATTCCGGCAAGCCCTCGAGCAGCGACTCAGGACACGCGCCGCCGGGGAAGGCGCGCAGCTCGTCCGTGAGCGGAAGCGGATCGCCTTCGACCGACTCCTGTCGCGGCTCGACGACATTGCACCCGACCGGTGGCTCCTGAAGGGCGGCTTCGCACTCGACCTCCGGCTCCCCGACCGCGCCCGGACGACGCGCGATGTCGACATCGAGTGGCAGGCGTCTGCGGACGAGCTCCAGGAGACGCTCATCCGAGCCGCTTCGGTAGTCGGCGATGACTTCTTCTCTTTCGCGATCGAACGCGCCGGCATCCCGCCGGAGCGTCTCGGCGGCGCCCTTCGCTTCCGTGTCACGGCGAGCCTCGCAGACCGGGAGTTCGAAACGTTCCTCCTCGACGTCGGTATGTCTCCCGTCCCGGTCGACGAGCAGGAGAGACTGACCTCGGATCTGCTCGCGTTCGCGGAGGTCGAGCCCATCGACGATCCCCGTCATCCCGCTCGAGCGGCATCTCGCGGAGAAGCTGCACGCATACATGCGACGCTACGGCGACGACCAGCCGAGCTCGCGCGCGAAGGACCTCATCGACATTGTTCTCATCCGCGAACTCAAGCACTTCGAGCGCGCAGGACTCCGGTCCGAGATCATCCGAGTCTTCACGGCGCGCGGGACGCAAGCGCCGTCATCGCTTCCCCACCCGCCACCCGGGCTGGACCCGGCCCTACCGCGCCCTCGCCACTGAAGTCGGCCTCGATCCCGATCTCGCGTCAGGACATCACCTGGCGTCGGAATTCGTCGACCCAGTCCTCAGCGACGAGGCGAAGGCAGCGCGATGGGACACGCAGACCCTCCAGTGGCAGCGTGCACAGTGACACGGGCAGCGCACGCAGGGACCTGTCCGCGGGATGGCCGGCGGCGAATGACCAGACCAGAGGGTCGTCTACTGGCCCGTCCCGACGTTCTTGAGCGAGCCCGCGACCTCGAGCAACGTCTCGAGGTCGATCTCGGCGGACTGGAGTTGCAGCGAGGTGTCGTCGCGCTCGAAAGCGACGGTGTTCTGGCGGCCTTGGTCTGGATCGGCACGGCTGACGGTGTAGGTGACGCCGTCGCGCTTCGCCTCTTCGAGCGGCGGCGGGCCGTAGCCGGTCCAGCCGAAACCGCCTTCGCCGGCCGGCCGTTGCGCGAGTGAGATGGTGGCGCGCGCGTCGGGGCGTGTGTAGATCAGCCAGACGTGGGCAGGCATCGGCGGTCGTCGGCGCGGCGCGTGGTAGTTGACGCGGAGCCGCCAGTCGCCCTCCGGCAGCTCGGAGATGAAGAAGACCGGGAACGGCGCCTCGGCGGCGGCCTCTTCGAGTGTGTAGTGGTGTCGCCGGGTTGTCTCCGGCGGCAGTACTTCCTCGCCCGGGGGCGGAACGAAGACGAAGGTCTGGTCAGGGAACTCCTCGTTGAGGACAATCTCCTCGAGTTCTGTGAGCCAGAGCTCCTCACCGTCGAGCGTCGCGCGCATGCGGCGCACGATGCCGGTTTCGCGGTCGATCTCCAGCTCGACTTCGTCGGCGCCGCCGACACCGTGGAGGTGCCAGTGCGGCGGCCCTTCGAGATCGTCGCGCGGCCTCGCCTGCACATCCAGCCGGCCGCCCGCTTCCCTGATCGCTCCGAAGTCGAGCAGCGCGATCAACGGACTCGGATCGAGTAGCGGCTTGAACCGCTCGCCGCCGCCGGCGCCGTGGTGCGCGCGTTCCTCCTCGTCGAGATCGACGTTCGAGGTCGCGCCCCATTCCGGCGAGTACGTCCACCAAAGCTCGCCGTTGAGCACAGTGGTGTGGTTCCGGCGCGGCGGCGTTGCCTCGGTCTCCTCGCGCAGCTTGTCCGGCGGCTCCCACCAGAACCGCTGCCGCTCTTCGTACAGGTCGGGTGCCTCCTCAGCAGCGCCGCCCTTGCTGGCAAAGGCGATCTGCATCTGGCTGACGCGGCCGCCGCCGCGGCCCCGGTTGACTCGCTCCATCTCGCGCCGATGCGCCTCCTGCATCCGGCCCATGCTCTGCCGGTACGTGACGACACCACGCGCGGTGCGAACACGCCCGCGGGCTTCGTACAGCAGCTCGAGCAGCTCGGCGAGCGAGGCCATGCCCCGAGTCTAGGGTCGTCGGTCTGAGTCGACGAGAGTGGGCACCGTGCCGCCCTATCCCAGCGCGACCGCCTTCTCGCGAGCGAGCGAGAAGGCATTGAAGCGGACGACCGCCTGGCTGTAGGCGCTGACGTCGATGCCGCTGATTCCAAGCCAGACGTGCCTGCGGTCGGCCGCCACAGCCGTTGGTTCGACGACTCGCTTGGGATCTCGCGAGAGCACCCGTCGGCCGCTGATCCGGCTTGTGCGAGCGTTGATGCGCACGAGCTGGGAGAAGGCGCCGCTTCGCGGGACGACCGTGACCCAGACGCGGCCGGCGCCGACCGCGACCGCATTCGGCCAGGCGCCGACGCTGACCTTTGCAAGGAGGCGGTGGCCCTGCAGGTCGAACCGGAGCACCGCGCCACCGCTCGCAACCCAGACGCTGTCGCTCGAGACGGCGAGCACGCCTGGGCGCTGGATCCCGGCAACGAGATTCATACGTCCGTTCACGTGCAGGAGCCGCAGGCTGCTGTCGCCGGAGATCCAGAGGCCGCCGCCGGCGGCGGCGATCCAGCCCGGGTGACCGCTGATTCGAAAGAAGCGGATGCGGCGGCTGCGGGTATCGAGCCGGGCCACCTGGAAGCGTTGCGGCTGCGTCGGCCGCGAGAGGAGCACCCAGAGCTGGTGCGCGGCGTAGGCGATCCCGTAGATCCCTTGTCGAGGCGAGCGAAACGCGAGCGTCTTCCGCTGCGTGTGCAGGTCGATCCGATCGACCGCGCCGGCCAGGTAGCCGTTGCTGATGCTCGCGATCCAGGCGGCTCCGTCACCGGTGACGACCTCGGTCGCGTACGGATAGGTCGCCCTCGGGCTGGAGACGAGGCGACCGTTCGCCGTGGCGAAGGCGCGCAGGCCGGTGTCGCTCGCGACCCAGAGTGTTCCGCCGCCGAGCGCCAGCTGAACCGGGACGCCGCCCGCCCGCGCCGGCGAAGCGCCGAAAGCAGCAGCTACCGCCGCCGTCGCGGCAAGGGTGGCGGCGAAGCGCTTCATCGGCTTCTCTACGAGCAATGGCTGCGCACAGGTCCGGACAGACAGTCGGCACGATCACCTCGCACGTCGCAGATCTGGGACGTGAACCGGCCGCTGCCGCGTATGAGAGCCGGAGGGTGAGTGAACCGAGTGACCGTGACCTGGTACGTCGAGCGCGCCGCGGCGACCGCGACGCGGCCGCGGAGTTGTTTCGCCGCTACTGGCAGACCGCGTGGCGGGCGGCGCTCGCCATCACGGGGCGGCGCGCGCTCGCCGACGACATCGCCGCCGACGCGTTCGAGCGTGCCTTTGCGGCGCTCGACCGCTTCGACGAGCGGCGGCCGTTCGCGCCCTGGTTGCACCGGATCGTCGCCAACCGTGCCCTCGACCTGCTGCGCGCCGAGCGGCGCCTCGCAGCCGAGGAGGCGCCGGAGCCGGTCGACCGCCAACCCGATCATCGAAGCGGCGACCGCAGCCTGCTCGCGGCGGTCGCCGAGCTCTCGCTCGAGCGACGCATCGTCGTCGTGCTTCGCTACGGAGTCGGGATGACGCCGAAGGAGATCGCGAAGACGCTCGACCTCCCGGTGGGAACGGTCAACTCGCGGCTGGCGCGCTCACTCGAGCAGCTGCGCGACCACTTCGAGGTGCAGGGTGTCGAGAGAGATTGAAACGCAGCTCGAGCAGCTGTTCGCACAGCTGCCCGAGCCCGACCCGGCCGTCACCGAGCGCGCCCTCGCCAAGGCCGTCGATGCGCTCGCCGTCCAGCCGCTTCGGCCGCGCCGCCCCCTGCGCGCATTCGCACTCCTGCTCGCGGCGGCGCTCGCGCTCTTGGCTGTCGCCGCCGGCGCGCTCGCCGCCGCCGGTGCACTCCACGTCAGCCTCGGCCAGCCCACACACCACACCCGGCAGACGACCACCCCGGCCGCAGCAGCCGAGCTCCAGGTCCCGCCCGGCGCACACGGCATCGCGATCGTCGTCGGCGGCCGGCTCTGGCTGACCACCAGCAACGGTCTGCGCCTGCAGGGGCTGCCGGTCTCCGCGGCGACGCTCTCGCCGCGCGCGCTCTACGTCGCCGCCGGGATCGGCAACTCGCTCGTCGCGATGGCGCCGAGCGGCCGCCGGGCCTGGTCGCACCCGACCGCCGGCTCGGTCACCGCGATCGCCTGGGCACCAGACGGGATCCAGCATCGCCTACGTCGTCCAGCGCGGCCGCCGCTTCCAGCTGCATCTGATCGAAGGCAACGGCCGCAACGACCGCCTCATCGACAGAGCCGTCCGCCCGGTCAGGCCCTCCTGGCGCGCCGACTCGCTCGCCCTCGCCTACGTCAGCGCCGGCGGCAAGCCGATCGTCTACGACCTCGGACACCGCTCCCGCCATCTCATCGCCTCGGCGAAGGCCGCCGGCGCGAACCGGCTCGCCTTCGCCCCCACCGGGACGACGCTCGCGATCGGCACCCGGCACGGCTTCCTCGTCGCCGGCGGCGGAGCACCGGCAAACGGCTTCGACTTCTCCCCCGCGCCGATCGCCGGCATCGGCTGGCTCGACGGCCGCCTCGCGGTCGCCGTCAACCCCGCCTATCCCTCGAGCGGAGCTCCCTTCATCCAGCTGTTCGAGGTCAGACACGGCGCGGCAGACGCGACGGGATCGCTCGTCCCGCCCGCCCCGCTCGCAGGTTTCGACGCCAAGGGCAGCCGGCTCACCCTCGCCGTCGCCGGCCGCGGTTCGCTGCGTATCCTCGCCAGTACGCCGGGTACGCCCGCCACGCGCGTGCGGCTCCGGCCCCAGACGACGGTACTGACGCTGCCGCCGAAGAGCCGCGTCAGCAGCCTCGACGTCCGCTAGCAGCTCGAGCGCGAGGATGCGGAGCGGGCGGACTAAACAAACGCGCCGATCTGGAGCATCGTTTCGGTGATGGCGCGAACGAAGTCGCTGACCGGCGAGCTTGAGGCGCTCTACCGCGCGCGCTACCGCCACTTCCTTCGCGTCGCGACCGCGATCGTCGGCGACGAGGCGAGCGGCCACGACGCGGTGCAGGATGGCTTCGCGCAGGCGCTGCGCGAGCACCACTTCTTTCGCGGCGAGGGGCCGCTGGAGGCATGGGTGTGGCGGATCGTTGTCACGCTGCGCCCTGGCTGCCCGACGTAGCCGCCGCGTCACGCGACTAGGTCGAGGACGGCCAGGCAGACGAGCTCGTGAGTGCGAACGGCCATGCCGGAGGAGGAGCGGAGGTGCGCGCTTGGGTGGCGGCGCTGCCGGAGCGGCAGCGGCTGGCCGTCTATCTGCGCTACTACGCCGACCTCGACTACCGCTCGATCGCGCACGCGCTCGGGGTCGAGGTGGGGACGGTGTCGGCGACGTTGAGCTCGGCGCATCAGGCGCTGCGGCGATCCCTGAGGAGGTTGAGCGATGATCGACGTTGAGCCGCTGATCGTCTCCGAGCTTGAGCGGATGCTGCCGCTCCCGGACGGGGACCGCGCCGACTGGGCGGACGTCGTTCGTCGCGCGCACACGCTGCCCGGCGCGAGGAGAGACGGCCGCCTCGGTCACATGTTCCCGGCGCGTGTTGGCGTCCCGCGGCGGCGACGCCGGGGGCTGACCCGCAGGCGTCTGATCATCGCGGTCGCGGTCGCGGTCGCGGTGCTCATCCCGCTCACCGCCGTGGCCTCAGTCAGCGACTGGTGGCTCTTCCGGATCCCCCAGTCACAAGTCCCGACCAGCGCACCCGTCATCGTGAAGAGCGGCGTGTGGGACGGACGCGCGTGGCGGCTCGTCGCCTTCCCCTCGACGACTGACGGGCTCTGCCTCTCGATTGTGCCCGGCACCAGCTCGAGCGCGAACTCCTTCGGCGCAGCCATGAACTGTGGGCCCTTCGCTGGCGTACCGCGGACGGGACAGACAAACGCATCGCCCGACATGACGATCACCTATCTGTCCGGCGGCCCGACCACCGCGCTTCCTGCCTACATCACAGGCCCCGTGATCGAGCAAGCGACCACGGTCGAGATCAGGTTGGTCGACGGAACGACAATCAAGACACCGACGTTCGCCGGGCCGCCACCGCTCGACCACACCAGGTTCTACGCCGTCCAGATTCACGGCAGCGGGACGCCGCTGACGTGGGTCGCGGGCCTCGATGCAAGCGGGCGCATCGTCGCCTGCCTCGATCCCTCCACGGCGACGGACGGCATCTCGCCACTGTCGGCTTGCCGATAGCCAACGCCACTGGCATTGCGCCGTGTTCAGCGTGCATAACGCAACAACTCGCCGAGGCGAATCGCGGGGATAGAAGCGCCGTTCCACCTCTTCCCGACGCAGCGAAGGCCAGCGGCGGACTCGAATCTCGATTCGATGTCCGCTATCGCGTCAGGCGTGATGAGCGATTGCACAGGTCAGCGTCGCCGCACCCGGTCTTCGGCGGTTGCGTGCACGGAACGGGAGCGGACAACAGCGTCGTCGGCAAGCGGGCCACGACCTGCGCAGCTATGCGGGATCTACTCCACGGTGACTCGGCGCAGGCTTCTGGCCGCGCGCCCGACTTCACGCTCGCTCGCATAGCCGATCAGGTGGATGGTCTGCTGCTCGTGGAACAGGACACCGTGAGTGTGGCGCATCGTTCCTGCGGACGAGTCCGCGCCATGCCTTCAGCTCCGGTGGCCGGGACCAGTTCCCCGGCGGAAGCGTCCGTTCCGGTTGTTCTCCTGCGCGCCCCATGACGCAAATCGGCGTGCCGTCACGGCGGGTTGACCCGATCCGATAGCTGACATGTGACGGCGATTCGTCCAGTACGTACGTCACCGCCTCCGCGTCATCCGGCCACCAGGTCGGTTCGAAGATCGGTCCGCCAAAGCCCTCTGCGAGAGCAGACGCTGCTCCACAGTCCTTCGAGTCAATCTCGACCGCCGACGCGCATATGGAGCCGGCGCCTCCCGCGCTGCGGCGCGCTCTCGACCTTCTCATGCCTTCGAGCTTAGGAGGACTGCCCTCCGGCGGCAATACTTTACGGCTCAGGGGCCATTCCGGAGCACTGGCCCAGGCGAGCCGCCTTTCGCCGGGGCGGAACTCGAACCCGCGCAACATTTCAGCCGAACCCTACGGGCCTGCGGATTACGGAGTGACTCAGGATGTTCCGGATAACCTGAAAAGACGCTGCGTCGGATGGAGGAATTGCGAATTGGCTAGATGCACAGCACCTGTACGGGGTCATCGCTCGGCGAGCGCGGCTGCGAACTGCCCTGTGTGCGGTAGCCGCTACGGACGGTCTGGCGGCTACCGCAGCTATGGGACGTACTCGCCGTCCTCGCCCTCGCCCTCCGCTTACTCCAGCCGAGGAGGAGCGGCGGGTCCCGGGGCAAGGCCTCGCTGGTCGCGGCCCGGATCGTCGGTGGACTACACGCCTACCGAGGTGCTGGCCCTTACGCCAGTCCGCGACAGCGTCGAGGACCTGGCGACGAAGCGGCCGGACCTGCGAGATGTCTTCCTATGCCATGCCTGGGATGACCGTCACGGGGCCGCCAAGGAACTTCACGATCTCTTGGAGGCAGGCGGCGTACGCGTCTGGTTCAGCGAGAAGGATGTTGGTCTCGGGGTGCCGTTGCTGCGCGCCATCGACAAGGGCTTGGCAAACTCGCGAGTAGGAACGTTGGTGACCCCCGCGCTCCTGAGCCGGCTTCCAGCAGAGGCATCGCCGACAAAGAGCTTTCGGTACTTCTCGCACGTGAGCGGCTCGTCCCGTCGTGCAGGGGACGACGTACGAAGATCTCCGCGACGTCAGCCCTCTCCTGGCCTCGCGAAGCGGCCTGAGCACTGCAGAAGATTCGATGGCAACTGTCGCAGCCAAGCTCGCCGAACTGGTCACCCTTGAGCACGTCCTGAGCTAGCCCGCGTGGAATAGCCCGCCTCGCTCACATCGTGGGCATCGAACCGCCGTTCTCGGTCGTCGTCGCGTGTGCCCGTAGTTCGCTGGAGTGGAGGCATCGTCGAGACCGCATTCTCGGGGAGCTAACCGGATACCCGTTTACCCGACACATGCGCTCGAGTCGCGCCGGTCCTCCTCAGGACGATCGTCTTCCACAAGCAACATCACCCACGGCGGGTTCCCCAGCCAGAGCGGCCTCGCCCGCTCGCTTGAGCGGCCCGCGCCGGCGCAGCTCGAAGCGAACGCTGCCGTCGCGAGCAGCACCGCTGCCGTCGCGAGGGCTGCCGTGCTCACGGCTGCGCCGGCGGCGGGCCGACGACGAAGTCGATCCGGATCGGTCCCGCGGGGCCGCTCCTCTTGACGAGATGCATTCGCCAGAGGGCAGCCGGCATCGGGCACCACTCCTCGGGCTGGGTGCAGACGTCGTAGCGGCCCTGCTGACGGCAGCCGATTCCCGGAGCCGGCGCCCGCGGCGGGTCGATCCGGCGGCCGCCGGTAGCGATCCAGACACCGGCCAGATGCGGAATCGTGGCCTGCAGGTGCGCGCGGACGCCGTGCGGGACGATGAGCCGGACGAGCAGGATCACGCCCGAGCGCTCGCGCATCGTGAACCGCCGCTCCGCAGGACCGGCACCGACAGAGATCGTGCGGCTGGTCGCACTGCCGGCAGCGGAGCCAGCCGCAGCTCGTCCAAGCCCCGCTCCCCACTCGGCGGAGGCGAACACCGCCCCTAGCGCTATTGCCGCCAGCAGCACCCGGACCGTCCTCACGGCCACACGCTCACCGCCAGGTCGCGCGTGGCCGCAGCGACCTTCGTCGTCGTCTGCCGCCGTAGCGTCACGTCGTCGAACTCGGCCACCTGCCCGGTGAGAAGCGACGAGGTGGCGAAAAGGCTTCCGAAGCTGCTGACGTTGAACGAGCCGTAGGGCGCGCGCGCCCGCGGACGACCTTGTGCGTCTTCGCGTCGACGGTCTCGACCATCGAGGCGTAGCCGCTCGTGATCACCGCGCGTGGCGTCCCGTAGTCGAGGAACACCACGTGCTGCGGCCCGACGCCGGCGGGGACGCGGGCGACGAGTTTCGCGCTGTGCGCGTTCAGCACCGACACGTACGGCGCCGCGGCGGAGCTGACCCAGACCGTCCGGCCGTCCGGCGAGAAGACGAGGTCGTGGGCGGGGGCGCGCGGGTGGAAGCGGCCGATCACGCGCGGCGCCCGCGGGTTCGAGGTGTCGAGGATCACGATCGTCCGCGCCTGCTCGCCGAGGGCGACCCACATGCGTCGCTGGTCGGGGCTGATCGCGAGATGGTGGGCGCCGGAGCCGACGAAGACGCTGTCGACGATCCGCAAGCTTGCGAGCTCGATCACGGTCAGGTAGCCGGTGGCGGCGTCGGTGACGTAGGCCCATTCGCCGTCGGGCGCGATCGCGGCGATCTGCGGCGAGCGGAAGTTGCGGAACACCCTCAGCTTGCGCAGGCTGTGCCAGGCGAGGATCGTCACCGTCCCCGACGGGCTGACCACGACCGCCGGCCCCGACTGCTGCGCCGCGATCGCCTGCGGATCGTGGACGTGCACACGGCGCAGCACCTTCCCATCGGGCAGCGAGACGGCCAGCACCTCGTTCGCCGTCTCGGCGGTGACGAGCGCAACCGGCGAGCCGCCCGCGTGTGCTGTCGGGGCGAGCAGCAGCCCGGCGACAGCAACGAGAGCGATCCGCCACCCCATGCCGCCTATACGGCCGACCTCGCCTTTCCGGTCCGGCGGCGGGAGCGCAAAGACGTAGGCGATCCGCAGCGACGCGGGAAGCGACAACACAGCGCGAAGTCGGGACTCGCAGGCGCAGCTCCCGACGTAGTCGGGATATGCGCCGCTCGAAAGCAGCCGTCCCGGTGCTCCTCCTGATCGTGGTCGCCTCGGCATCAGCCAGCCGCTCCGGTTCTGCGACCGCCAAGGGGACCGAGCCTTGCGGCGTCCCATCCGGGCTCAGGGCGCCCAGGCTTCCGGGGCCGGTGACGATCCGCACCAGCTGCGGCGCCTTCGAAATCGGCCGCAACGGCCGCGTGCGGAAGATCTCCAGCAATCCCTCGCCCGTGCCGCAGGGCGCGGGCTGGTGGCCCTACACCGGGATCTGGGACAAGGTCGAGAACGCCCACCTGGTCGTCGGCCGCTGGCAGCAAACCTTGTGGCGCTCAACCGGCCGCTTCCCGGCCGCCTACCAGGTCGGAGCACTCACGGTCGGGCCGCGAGCACTTGCCTTCTCCTACGGCTGGCGTCCGGAGCACCTGTTCCTCGCACCGCTCAACGGGAGCGAGCGCAGGATCGCCGGCGGCGAGGTCCCGCTCGGCTGGACGAGTAGTGGCCTCTACACGCGCCGCAACCAACGGCGGCGAGCTACTCCTCCGCAGAAGCGACGGCTCGCTCCGCGCAACGATCGCCCGCCAGATCTACACCTACAGCTACGACCGCGGGGACGGAAGCCTCTACTTCCTCGCCCGCGGGACACTCGTCCGTGCCCACGGCGCAACCGAGAGACAGCTCGCCACCCTGTCGAGCCTGGGCCTGACGCCGCGCGGCAGCCTGCAACTGGAACCGCTCGGCGGACTGATCGCCCTCCAGAACGCGCACCGGCTCGTCGTGCTCCGACCGAACGGCTCGCTCTTCACCGCCGTCCCACTGCCGCCCCGGAAGGCGAGCGGTGACGGCGTCTCGAGCACCCCGAAGGCGGCCCCCGACCGCTCCGCCATCGCCTTCACCGCAACCCGCGGCCACGAACCCGGAGGCGGCTCACCCGGAACCGAAGCCGTCTACCTCGTCCGCGCCGGCGCGGCGCGCGGCCGCGCGATCCACAGCGAGCGCGTCGACTTCGCCGTCTGCGAGCGCGGCAGCACGCTCGCCTGGCACGGCCGCTGGCTCCTCTACAGCACAAGCGAGGGCAACCTCTCGCTCGTCGACACGAGCCATCCGCACCACGCGATCAACCTCGCCCAGACGCTTCGCCGGCTCCCCGGCACAAACGGCGACCAGGGCCACCTCGACTTCAACGCCTACTGGACGGGCGATCCGAGCGGGCTATGAGCCGCCGCCGGTGAGCGGCCAGGGATAGCTGTTCGGATCGAAGCTGCGGATGATCGCGGTGGCTGTCGAGGTCGACCAGCTGCACCGGCTGCACGGTCGAGCCGTATGCCTGGATGAGCGCGCGCGAGCCCCAGGCGCCGAGCAGGTTGATGTCCTTGCCCGGGTCGAGGCGCCAGCGGACCGATCCGTCCGGGCCGTAGGCCACGAGACCTTCGCCGCTGGCAGCAGAGCTCGAGCTGTTTGTCGCCGACCGCCAACTGCCGCCGCTGGACAGGAGGAGGCCGTCGCCGACGAGCATCTGCTCACCCTGCGTGGTCGAGGGTGTGCTCGCTCCAGTCGTGGGTGTCGATGATCCGCAGCCCTGCCGGTGAAGTCGAGTAGGCGATGCTCGCCGTCCTTGCTCTTCGTCGTCGTGTTGATGGTTCCGGCGACGGCGATCAGGCCGTCGCCGAGCCAGCGTGCGGTCAGCGCCGGCCCGTTGAGTCCCTTTGCCTGCGCCGGCGGGGTGAGCCAGGCAGAGAGCCGGGCGATCAGCGACCGATCGAGCTGGTGGTAGGTGACGGCGAGGTCGCTGAGGCGCACCGCGGCGATCAGTCCGTTGGGATCGACGACGTAGGCGATGCCGTCGCTGTCGTCGACAGCCAGGCCGGGCTGTCGGGTGGTGCCGATCGGGTCCTGGCTCGTCTGGTCGAAGTGGGTGCCGCTGATGATCCTGTCGAGGGTTGTCGAGCGGACGTGGCCGCTCGAGTCGATGACGCTCAGCTGCGCTGGCGACCAGCTTGTTGACCTGCGTGCCGAGCACGACCAGCCCCGCCGCTGAGCGGGCCACCGTTCCGGCCAACGCGCCGAGCTTGGTCTTTGCGACCACCTTCTTCGTCGCCGTGTTGACCGTCTCGAGCGTCAAGCCTGGGCCGCAGCAGTTGCCGACTAGTGCGTAGAGGATGTCGGGGCGAGGCCAGAGCCCGCCGCGGAAGTAACCGTCCAGCTCCACACCTTTGTCTGTCCAGGAGAGCGTCGAGGCAGTTGCGAAGCGGATCGTCGAGGTCGCGTAGTTGCCGTCAGCGTGGACGGCGACCGCGAGCCGTTTGTGACCGGGCGAGATGACCCAGCCGTCGTACCAGTCGACCGGTGTCGACGAGCGAACAGGGGCGAAGGTCGACGGGTCGATCTGCTCGAGCTTCGATCCCGTCGCGGTCGAGGCGACGGCCAGCAGTGGCGAGGGCAAGGCGGCGCCCGCCTTCAACGGCAGCGGCCTCAGCCGCTGCGTTCCCGTGGCCGTGAAGCCGACCGCGGCGAGCGCGCCGGCAGCGACGACGAGAGCGACGATCAGCGCTGGGCGTCCCATGTAACGACTACACCGGCGCGGGCTCTAAGGTTCCCATCGAGACTCGGTGGGTCATGGTGTGAAACACCCCTCGCCGGGAGCGCACGCTGTCATCGCCCGCTGCAGTGTCGCGCGGGTGTAGTCGCGGATCAGGCGGCTGTGGAGGTCGTAGACGCCCCACGGCCGCCGATCGACGGTGAAGCGAACGCGTTCGATCCCGCGCAACGAAGTGAGGGTGTAGGTGAAAGCGGCGATGACGCGGAGGCGTGGGATCGTCGAGAGGCGGAGCAGTGCGGCACCGCGGAGCGATAGCTGCAGCCCGCGGCCTCGCCGTCGCAGCGAAGCTAGCCTGACGCCGCGCGGAACGACCGCCGTGGCTCCGTGCCGCCGCTCCGCTGAGGTCGGCCCGGCGAGCAAGGCCGTAACGACGGTGCGCGCCGCTGCCGCACCGAGAGGACGTTCGACCGGGAGGAGCGTGCGGCCCGACGCGGTCAGGAAGTAGAGGCGCTCGCCGGGCGGCCGCGCCGCGCTTGCTGCCGCGCACACAAGCGCCATCAGGCCAGTCGTCGCCATCGCGGCGAGCACGGTGCGGCGGGCTCTCACCGCAACTCCCGGGCGATCTTCTCGGCCTGGGCCAAGGTCAGGTTCGCCCCTTCGAGTCGCAAGGTCAGCTTTCCCTCCTGCCAGACGAGGACGTGTCCTGCGAGTCGCGGCGGCGCCTGCGGAAACACGACGACGTGCTCTCCGCCGGCGAACCAGAGGCCCGGTTCGGAGCCGACCTGCACCCACTTGACCGTCCCGGTGCCGGCGATCTTCTTCAGGAAGACGCCGCTACCTGTGTTGAGCTCGCTCAGCAGCACCGGCGCGCCCTGAACGACAAACAGCAGCGACACGATCCGGTCGCTGCCGTGGAGCGGCGGAGGTGAAGCGAGTGGCGGCAGCAACGGCGCCTGCCCGAGCAGCTGTTGCGCTGCTGACGGCGAGACGGTCTGTCCCAGATCCGAGCTGAACGGGCGCTCCTGCGCGGCCGGCAGCTTGCCGACGAACTCGACGCGAACGGCGCCGAAGCCGAAGAAGCGCAGGATCGCTCCGCGCGATTGAGGAACGGCGAAGGCCGCAGCGGCCCCGACGGCCGCCACGGCGATCACCGCGAGCAAGGGTCGACGCCATGCGCGCCGCCGCGGCTCCAGCCGCAGCCGAAGCGTCGGCGTCTCGGGCCAGTCGATCTCGGCAGCCAGCGTCCGCAGCTCAGACTCGAGCTCCATACACCTCCCGCAACTGCTCCAGCGCACGCGCCGTGCGCGATTTCACCGTGCCGCGACGCACACCCAGCGCAGCCGCCGTCTCCTCCTCCGAAAGGGAAAGCAGATAGCGGCACTCCAGCACCAGCCGCTGCCCCTCCGCCAGCTGCTCCAGCGCCTGGAGCAGCTGCCGGTGCTGCTCGCCCGCGACGGCGGTCTCCTCGGGCGAGGGGGCCGCCTCGCCCGAGGACGCAGCCGCCGCCCGCACCACCAGCCCCTCGCGCCGCCCCTCTCCGCGGCGGCGATTGCGGGCCTCGTTGGCAACGATCTTCAACAGCCACGGCCGAAGCGGCTCGCCCCGCCGGAACCGCCCCAGAGCACGCCAAGCCTTCACCAGCGCCTCCTGGGCCGCGTCCTCGGCATCTGCAGCACTTCGGGTGACCAGGAAGGCGACTCGGAACATCACGTCTCGATACGGCTCAACCAGCTGCTCGAACGCGCGGGCATCGCCGCGCTGCGCGCGCAGCACGAACTCCCGCTCGTCCCGTGGACGGCCCTCCACAACCCGTACTACACCGCGAACGGCGGTGACGTTCCAACTGCCGTAGATCCGTCTTCGCTTCCACGTCGCGCTGGCCCACCTGGGCCGCCCGATCGCCGGGCGTACGGCGTGTGGTTCATCGTTGCGGCGAGGCGTGGCAAGCAGCGCCACCAAGACAGAGACACATATGCATCCTTGATGCTATAGTGCCTCGTCATGCTCTCGGTCTCGAAGCTGTCGCCGGGGCAGGAGGCGTACTACGAGCGCTCGGTCGCGGCCGGGATCGACGACTACTACGCCGGCCGCGGCGAGTCGCCGGGCGTCTGGGTCGGGAGCGGCGCCGCGGAGCTCGAGCTCGAGGGCGTCGTCGGCGACGGCGAGCTGGGACGGCTGATCAGCGGCCGGCATCCGCTGACGTCCGCCGTGCTCCGCTCGCATCCGCCGAAGAAGCAGATCACGGTCGAGCGGATCGACCCTGCCACCGGCGAGCGGACGGTCGAGCAGAAGACGCTCTCGCCCGTCGCCGGATACGACCTCGTCTTCTCGCCGCCGAAGAGCGTCAGCCTCCTGCACGCACTCGGAAACGACGAGGTGCGCACGCCGTCAACCAGGCGCACCTCGCCGCCTGGCAGGCGGCGCTCACCTACCTCGAGCAGCGGGCGTGCGTGACGCGCCGAGGGAAGAACGGCGTCGTCCACGAGCGCGGCTCCGGCTTCGTCGCCGCCGCCTACCAGCACCGCACCTCGCGCGCGCAGGACCCGCACCTGCACACGCACGTGATCGTCGCCAACATGGCCCGCAGCCCCGACGGCACCTGGCGCGCACTCGACGGCGAGCCGATCCTCAAGCACTACCGGCTCGCGGCCGGCTACCTCTACCAGGCGCAGCTGCGCTTCGAACTGACCCGCTCGCTCGGCGTCGAGTGGCGCGAACCGCAAAACGGGATGGCCGAGATCGCCGGTGTCCCGGAGGAGGCGTTGCGGGCGTTCTCGCAGCGGCGCGCGCAGGTGCTCGACTACCTCGAGCGCCGCGGCAGCTCCGGCTTCTACGCGGCGAAGGTCGCCGCGATCGAGACGCGGGATCGGAAGGAGCCGGTCGACCTGCCCCGGATGCGTCTCGAGTGGCAGGCACGCGCGGCCGAGCACGGGCTCGGCCGGAGGGAACTGAAGCGGCTGCTCGGCCGGGCGGTCGAGCACGAGCTGGACGAGCAGGGCGTCGCCGAAATCGCGGCGCGGCTTGACCGGACCGGAGGGGCTGACCGAGAAGCGCTCCATCTTCAGCGGCGCGGATGCAGTGATGGCGTGGGCGGAGGCGCACCCCCAGGGCGCCCCGGCAGAGCAGGTGCTCGCGCTCGTCAGCGACTTCCTCGGCGGCGACCAGATCGCAACCGTCGAGCGCTCGGCGGTCGGCCGTCCGGCGCGGTTCTCGACCCAGGAACTGCTACGGCACGAACGGGCGGGAGTGAAGCTGGCCACCGACACGCGCGCGCGGCGCATTCCGACGGTTGCGGAGGAGACGGTCGAGCACGTGATCGGCGAGCGGGAGCAGCCGCTCAGCCCGGAGCAGGCCGAGATGGTGCGCGCGATCGCCGCCAGCCGGGAACGGGTCGTGTGCGTCGTCGGCCCCGCCGGCAGCGGGAAGACGACGGCGCTCGCCGCCCTCGCCGACACCTTTCGACGCGAGGGCTACGTCGCGATCGGCGCCGCTCCGTCCGGTGTCGCGGCTGCCGATCTCGCCGCCGAGACCGGGCTGCCGAGCGGCACGCTGCACCGCCTGCTCGCCGAGGCCAAGCAGCGCGGCGGGCTGCCCGACCGCTGTCTCGTCGTCGTCGACGAGGCGGGTATGGCCGACACGCGAACGCTCAGCCGGCTGCTCTGGCAGGCAGAGCACGCGCAGGCGAAGCTCGTCCTCGTCGGCGACCCGGCGCAGCTGCCCGCCGTCGGGCCGGGCGGCCTCTTCGCTGCGATCGTCGAACGCAAGGGCGCGATCGAGCTGACGGACAACCGCCGCCAGCGCGACGAGCTCGAACGCAGCGCACTCGCCCTCCTCCGTGCGGGCCGAGCCCGCGACTACCTCGCTCACGCCGCCGAGCAGGGGCGGCTCGAGGTCGCCGACACCCGTGCGGAGGCGAAGGCAAGGCTGCTGGCCGACTGGTGGCGGGCCGCCGGCCTCGATCCCGTCGGCAGCGTGATGATCGCCTACCGCCGGGCCGACGTCGCGGAGCTGAACTCCGTCGCCCGCACCCTGCTCGAGGAACAGGGACGACTCGGTTCCAGGCGGCTGCAGCTCGAAAACGGAGCTCGAGCTCGCGGTCGGCGACCGAATCCTCTGCACCCGCAACGACCGACGCCTCGGCGTCGCGAACGGGAGCCGCGGCACGATCGTCGACATCGACCGCAAGGAGCGAGAGGTCGTCGCCGACCTCGACGACAGCCGTCGCGTCGTCCTGCCCGCCCGCTACCTCGACGCCGGACATGTCGCCCACGCGTACGCGCTGACCGGCCACAAGACCCAGGGAGTCACGGTCGAGCGCGCGTTCGTGCTCGCCGACGACCAGCGCGCACTGAAGGAGTGGGGTTACGTCGCCCTCAGCCGCGCCCGCGAGAAGAGCCGCCTCTACACGATCGCCGACCACCTCGACCCCGACGCGCCGCCCCAGCGGATCGAGCCCGCCGGCCCGGTCGATCGACTCGCCGAGGCGCTCAGCCGCCCCGCCGCCGAGACGCTCGCCCTCGAGGCGCTGGAAGGCGGCTCCACCCCGTCCCGCCGCACGCTCGCACACGAGACCCGCCGGCTGCGCGAACGGCACCGCGCACTCGAGCACGACCGACACGAGGCGGCCCGCGAACTGCACCGGACCAGGCGCACGCTCGAGAACCTCGGCGCGCTCGGCCGCGCCCGACGCGGCCGCACGCTGCGCGAGCAGATCAAAGGTCAGGAACGAGCGCTCGCCGGACTCGACCGCGAGCTCGCACGCCTCGAGCAGCGGCAGCGGCTTACGGCCGAGCGCGCACTGGAGTCCGCCCGCAGCGAGCGGCGGCCCGAACGCGGCCGCAGCCTCGAACCCGGACGCAGTCTCGGCCGCGGCATCGAGCGATAGGTCACCTCTCCATGCCGCGGTGAAGCCCGAGTGTCCGCTCCAGCCCGACCTCGATCTCCATGATCCCCCGCAGCTCACGCGAGCGCTCGATCTCCAGCTGCGCCAACCGCTCCGCCTCCCGCCCCGGCGTCTGGCCGAGCTCGTGCGCCAGCGCAGCGGACATTCGCGCCAGATCGGCCGTCGAGGCCACTCGCAACCTGAGCCCCTCGCCGACGTGCTCCAGGGTCGCGCCCCGCCGCAGGTCGTTGAACCCTCGTCTCGTCCCCGCCGGCTCCGTTACGACCTTCAACTCTCCGAACGACGTGCGCAGAGACAGCACCGGCTCGGCGTGAAGCGACTCCTCGTCGACGACGAGCCGTCTCCGATCGACCCGCCGCGCCTCCAGGTCCTCGAGCGCGCTGCCGAGGCGCTCCACGTTGTCGAAGCGAAGGGACGGGCAGATGTCGACACCGCTCGTGATCTCGTCGGTGCCGCGGATCACCCTGGCCAGGCCGCCGATCAGCACGTAGCTCACGTGGTTGCGATGCAACCCCGCCAACAGGCCGCGCGGGTCGAAGCCATCCTCTTCAGCCGGCACTGCTCACGCCTCCCTGCGGCGCCGTTCCAGCATTCCGTCCAGTCGCCGCTCCGGCGAGAGCATCTGCAGCTCCCGCCGCCGCTCGTCCGGCCTCGGATCGTAGGGAACCAGCTCCAGCGGAACGTCGAAACCACACGCCCGCAAGAGCTCCACCAGGGTGTCGATCGACGGCGCCACCACCCCCTGCTCGTAGCGGGCGATCACCGTCCGATCCTTGCCCGACACCTCCGCCAGCTCCTGCTGCGACAGCCCCGCCCGCAACCGCGCCTCCCGCAGCAGGGTCGCACTCCTCACGGCGTCCGCTCGCACACCGACAGTCTAATCCAGTCTGCGGCTCTATCCGGTACCTATGCTAATCTGCATCAGTCATGGGGAGCGACCCTCTCCTCACCGCCGCGGAGGTCGCCGAGCTGCTGAGCGTGCCGGTGAGCTGGGTGCGCGAGCACACGCGCAGCGGCCGTATCCCCCACATCCAGCTCGGCCGCTACGTCCGCTACCGCGAGCAGACGCTCGTAAGCTGGGTGGCCGAGCAGGAGGCGGGTTCGTTCCGGCGCCACCACCCGCGGATCCCGACGAGCTGAGGAGGAGCGACATGCCGAGAGGAGCCAACGTCGTCCGCTACCAGGGGAAGCGCGGCGCGGTCTGGCGCATCAGGTACCGCGACGCCGCCGGCCGACAGGTGCAGGAGACGCTCGGGCCCGAGCCGCCGTGGACGGAGCGCAAGGCGCAGCGCGAGCTCGGCAAGCGGCTCGCCGCCGTCGCCGAAGGCTTCCGCAAGCCCGACCGCGTCACCTTCTCCGACTTCGCCGAGCGGTTCGTCCGCGAGTACCTGCCCGGCCGGAACCTGAAGCGGACGACGCTCGAGAACTACCGCTACATCCTCGACGGGCACCTCCTCCCCTACTTCGACGATCTCGTTCTCACCGAGCTCGAGGCGCGCCCCGAGCTGATCGACGGCTACATCGCCCTCAAGGCCGAAGAGGGGCTCTCGCCGAAGACGATCCAGAACCACCTCCTGCTCCTGAACGTGATGCTGCGGCGCGCGCTCGTCTGGCGGCTGATCCGCAGCAACCCCGTCTCGAGCATCGACCGCCCCAGCCTCGTCCAGCCCGAGATGAGCGTGCTCACCGAGACCGAGATCGCGCGGCTCGCGAACGCGTACGACGAGCTGATCGCGGAGGCGTCCGAAGCCGAGCGGCCGTGGTGGACGCTCGCGAAGTCGATCGTCCTCGTCGCGCTCGGAACGGCGATGCGGCGCGGCGAGCTCGTCGGCCTGCGCTGGCGGTCGGTCAACCTGCTCGAGGCGAAGATCGAGATCCGCGAGACGTTCGTGCGCGGCCGCTTCACGACGCCGAAGAGCCGCGCGTCGCGTCGCGTCGTCGAGCTCGGCCCGCGGACGCTCGCCGTGCTCGAGGAGCAGTGGCAGCGGACCGCCTACCGCGCCGACGAGGACCTCGTCTTCGGCCACCCGACGAAGGGAACGCCGGTCGACACGAGCAAGCTCGCGAAGCGCTACCTGAAGCCGGCGCTCGCGCGCGCGGGGATCGAGAAGCCGTTCCGCCCCTTCCACGACCTCCGCCACACGTCGCTCACGCACGCCGCGGCGGCCGGCAACCCGCAGATCTACGTCCAGGCGCGCGCCGGCCACTCGCAGGGCTCGATCACCGAGCGGTACATGCACGCGGCGCAGGTGCTCTTCCCGGGCGCGGCCGAGAAGAGCGAGGCGCGGATGTTCGGGCTCGCCTCAGCCCGAGCACGAGTAAAGGGCCGACGAAGAACGCGCTCATGCCTCCGGCTCGTCGGCGGATAAGGTCCGCAGGCGTGGAGTGATGTACGGAGCATCGAGCTCGACCGGTGCGTCGAAGACGTCGAGGTACTGCTGGAAGAGTGGCGAGTCCGCGAAGCCGACTGGGGCGAGCTCTATCTCAATCACAAGCCTCAAACCGGGCCAGACGTCCTGTACGTCGAGGACCTCGCGGTCACGATGCTGATCAACTCGCGGGTCGCCGGCCGGCCGCGGCAGCAGTCGCGCATCACGGCGCATCGCTCGACCTCGCCTCGCTTCCCGACACGCCACTCGAGGAGACAACAGAGGAGGAGACGACGGCAGCTGTCGGAGTTGATCGGGACGATGACGAGTGGCCGTGGGTCGGCGCGTCGCTCGCTACGAAGACGCTGCACAAGAAACGACCCCGGCTCGTCCCGGTCCTCGACAACCAGGCGATCTTCGGCGCCTACATGAATCCGCGCTGGCCCGACCAGCGCTCGTCGATGGACACGATCAAGGCGGCGGCGCGAATTCGCGAGGCGCTCGACTGGATCGCCGTCGACCTCACGCGCCCGGAGAACGAGAGAAACCTGGCGGCTGCTCGCGGCGATCGAGCCGGGCCGCACGCGGATCGAGATCTTCGACTGCGTCTGGTGGATCTACTTCCGCCGAGTCGAGCCGGTGCCGTCGCCCGTGGCAGGTCAAGCATGACGGATCGCGATAGCGTCGCGTGACCTGGGTTACAGCTCTTTCACGGCCGTAGGCAAGAAGAGGCCGAATTGCCCGTGCACCTCGATCTCATAGACCGAGGCGATTTGGCCCACGCAAGTGCCGAACACGCCCCGCAACTCGCCGAGCGCCATGATGAAGTCGTCGTCCCCTTCGTCGAACCCGGGGCCGCCCCCGTGGTACCGCGGCCGTCGGTGCCAATACGGCTCATCACGAAAGACGGACGCGTGGCTCAGGTACCGCTGACAGGCCGCGCGCATCGTCCGCAGCGGCTCGCCGGCGCGGGAGCTTTCGCCGATCGTCTGCAGAACCTTCGTCAACTCGGCCCGAATCTCCTGGACAGAGCGCTCAACCAGGACGGCCGCCTCGATGTTGTAGGGATCGAAAAGGGCTCGCCGATCCTCGAGGAAGACGACGAGCTTCCGTAGCTCGTCCCGCTCGGAGGGAGACGGCGTCCAGGACAGCCCGCCCACCGGGGTCGCGACGCTGTTCACGCGTCGCAGCGGAGCAAGGAGCCTGCGGAGGCCACGCACGAGTCAAACGTTACGACGACTCTCGGACGCGCTCAAGGCGTGCCTGCAGAGGCAACGGCGACGACCGAAAGCGAAAAGTTATGCCGAACCTAACTTTCGCGATGGGTACAAAAAGGGGTACAAAATCGGCCTCTTCGCGCCCAGCTAGTAAACAAAAGGCCCCGCTTTGCAGGGCCTTTGTAGTAGCGGGGGCAGGATTTGAACCTGCGACCTCCGGGTTATGAGCCCGGCGAGCTACCTGACTGCTCCACCCCGCGACGTTAGGTCTGATTGTAGCAACGGATCGCGTCGATTTCAGGCCGCCCGGGTACGATCCGGGGCGTGTGGGACTGGGCGATCTGGGGCGCGCTCGTCGCCGGCGCGCTCGCCGTCGGCGGGGCCACGGCGTTCCTCGCCGTCCGCGCGCTCGAGGCCTGGCGCAGGCTGAAGCGCCTGCGCCGCCGCGTCGCCGGCGGGCTCGAGGCGCTCGCGTCGGCCGGCGAGAAGACGGCCGAGCGAGCGGCAGCGGCCGCCGACACGACGCAGCTCGAACGCAGCCTCGGACGGCTGCGCGGCTCGCTCGCGCAGCTTGCGGTCCTGCGCCGGGCGCTCGAGGACGTGCAGGACGCCTGGCCCCGGATCCTCTGGGGCCTCGCCCGCCGGTGATCGTCGCCGGGATCGACCTCGGCACCAACACGACGCGCCTGCTCGTCGCCGACGTGGGCGGGGACGGCAGCCTGCGCGAGCTGCACCGGGAGACGCGGATCACGCGGCTCGGCGAGGGCGTGGACGCGCGCCGCCGCCTCCTCCCCGCCCCCGTCGCGCGCGTCCGCAACGCGCTCTCCGACTACCGGCGCACCGCCGAGTCGCTCGGAGCGGAGCGGGTGCTGCTGATCGCGACGAGCGCCGTCCGGGACGCCGAGAACGGCGAGGCCTTCCTCGGCGAGATCGAGTGGAGCTACGGGTTCGCGACCCGCCTGCTCAGCGGCGAGGAGGAGGCGCGGCTGACGCTGCGCGGCGTCGCCGCCGGCCGCGAGCTGGACGGCGGGACGCTCGTGCTCGACATCGGCGGGGGCTCGACGGAGCTGATCGTGGACGGCTTCCACGACAGCATCGAGCTCGGCGCGGTGCGCCAGACCGAGCGCTTCCTGCACACCGACCCGCCCGAGCCGCACGAGCTCGCCGAGTGCGCGGGCGCGGTCCGCTCCCTGCTCGCCGAACGCGTACCGGACGAGGTGCGCGGGCGCGTCCACGCCGCCGTCGGCGTCGCCGGGACGGTGACGACGCTCGCCGCGCTCGACCTCGGGCTCGCCGAGTACGACCGCGCCGCCGTCGAGGGCCACCGCCTGAGCGCCGCCGCTGCGCGCGAGCAGGTCGAGCGGCTCGCCGCCCTGCCGCTCGCGGAGCGGCGCGAGGTGCCCGCACTCGAGCCCGAGCGCGCGCCGGTGATCGTCGCCGGCGGGATCGTGCTCGTCGAGACCCTCGCCGTCCTCGGCCTCGACGCGATCGAGGCGAGCGAGCGCGACATCCTCGACGGCGCCGCCCTCGCCGCCGCCGAGCTGCCCGAGCCGGAGGAAGGCCCCGCGCCGCCCGGCGCGTACACCTGCTGCTAGTGATGTGGCCGGTAACGTTTCACTAGTCGCGGTAGGACACGGTCTCGCGGGCGCCGCTCGCGGACGAGCGCGCGATCGCGTCGCACACCTCGGCGGCGCGGTAGCCGTCGCGGAGGTCGGCGCCGAGCGGCGCGACCTGCCACGCGCCGCCGATCGCGCCGAGCAGATGGCGGAGCTCGTGGACGAACGTGTCGGCCCAGCCGAGCACGTGCCCGGGCGGCCACCACTGCTCCGAGAACGGGTGGCCCGGGTCGGCCAGGAGCACGCGCGTGAAGCCGTCCACCGGGCCCTGACCGGCGCGGTGCACCTGGAGCTCGTTCAGCCGCTCGAGGTCGAACGCGACGGAGCCGCGCGAGCCGTTGATCTCCCAGCGGAGCCCGTTCCGGCGCCCGGTCGCCATCCGCGTGGCCTCGAGCGTGCCGACGGCGCCGTTCTCGAACCAGACGGCCGCGTGAAAGGCGTCGTCCACGTCCACGCGACCGCCCGACCGCTCCTCGACGAAGGTGCGCAGGCCGCCGCTCACCGCCGCGACCTCGCCGACGAGGAAGCGGGCGAGGTCGGCGACGTGCGAGCCGAGGTCGCCGAGCGCGCCCGAGCCGGACTGCGTCCGGTCGGTGCGCCAGCTCCACGGGGCCCGCGGGTCGGCGAGCCAGTCCTGGAGGTAGGCGGCGCGGAAGTGGCGGATCTCCCCGATCTCGCCCCCTTGGACGAGCTCCCGTGCGAGCCGGATCGCCGGCACGAAGCGGTAGTTGAAGGCGCACATGTGGACGACGCCGGTCCCGGCGACCGCCTGCCAGATCCGCAGCGCCTCGTCCGCGTCGCGGCCGAGCGGCTTCTCGCAGATCACGTGCTTCCCGGCCCGGGCGGCCGCGACCGTCGGCTCCTCGTGGAGCGCGTTCGGGCCGCCGTTGTCGAAGAGCCCGATCCGCTCGTCGGCGACGAGCTCGCGCCAGTCCGTGGTCGCGGACGAGTACCCGTAGCGTGCGGCGGCCGCGCTGACGGCGTCCGCGTCGCGGCCGGCGATCGCGACGAGCTCCGGGAGCACGGGTGGGGCCTGCGGGAGCGACTCGAGCCGGCGGTACGCCTCGGAGTGCGCCCGCCCCATGAACGCGTACCCGAGCATGCCGACGCCGATCCGCTCCGGCGCGGCGGCCATCAGAGCACGACGGAGCCCGGATCCGGATCCGGGTCGGGCGCCGGCGGCTCGTCCTCGGCCAGGCGCCGCTGGACGACCGCGCGCGAGAGCACGCCGACGAGGCGCCCGTCCTCGACGACCGGCACCCGCTCGAGATCGTGCTCCTCGACGAAGTGGAAGGCGGTCTCCAGCCCGAGCTCCGCGTCGAGCGTGTGCAGCGGCGGCTCGGCGATCTCGCGCAGCGCGGTCTCCTTCGGGTCGCGCCCGGCCGCGACCACCTCGCGCACGAGCGTCTTCCGGGTGACGACGCCGAGCAGCCGGCCGCTCTCCTCGGTGACGAAGATCGCGCGCACCTCGAGGTTCTCGAAGCAGCGGCCCGCCTCCTGCGCGCTCGCGCCGGCGGCGAGCGTCGTCGGCTCCGGCACCATCGCGTCGCGGACGGTCTCGGTGCTCACGGATAGATCCCGCGCGCCTCGAGCGCGCCGGCCACCTCGCGGATCGCGGCCACCATGGCCGCCTGGCGGAGCGTGACGCCCTTCTCGTCGGAGACCGAGTAGACCCGGTCGAAGGAGTCGGTCATCTTGTCGGCGAGCCGTCCCCGGATCTCGTCGCGGGTCCAGAAGAGGCGGCCGATGTCCTGCACCCACTCGAAGTAGGAGACGGTGACGCCGCCCGCGTTCGTGAGGATGTCCGGCACGACGGTGATGCCGCGCTCGGCGAGGATCGCGTCCGCCTCGAGCGTCGTCGGCCCGTTCGCACCCTCGACGACGAGGCCGGCGTGGATGCGGCCCGCGTTCCGCTCGGTCACCTGGTCCTCGCGCGCGGCGAGCACGAGCACGTCACAGGGCAGCTCGAGCAGCTCCTCGTTCGTCAGGCGCACGCAGCGGTCGTAGCCCTCGAGCGAGCCGTGCTCGGCGACGTACGCGTGCAGCTCGGGGACGTCCAGGCCGTTCGGGTCGTGGACGCCGCCGGAGATGTCCGCGACGGCGATCACGTCCGCCCCCAGCTCGTGCAGCTCGGTGGCGGCGACGCCGCCGACGTTGCCGAAGCCCTGCACGACGCAGCGCTGCTCGGCGAGGTCGAGTCCCAGCCGGACGCAGGCGCGCTCGGCGACCATCACGACGCCGGCGCCGGTCGCCTCGCGCCGGAACACCGATCCGCCGACCGAGATCGGCTTGCCCGTGACGATCTCGGGCACGGCGTGGCCCATCAGCATCGAGTAGGTGTCCATCATCCACGCCATCGTCTGCTCGTTCGTGTCCATGTCCGGCGCGGGAATGTCCATCTGCGGCCCGATCACCTCGACGAGCTCCGAGGTGAAGCGGCGCGTCAGCCGCTCGAGCTCCCCGAGGGAGAGGGCGCGCACGTCGCAGCGGATTCCGCCCTTCGCGCCGCCGTACGGCAGCCGCAGCAGGGCGCACTTCCACGTCATCCAGGACGCGAGCGCCGCGCACTCGCCCAGCGAGACCTCGGAGTCGTAGCGGACGCCGCCCTTCGTCGGGCCGAGCACCGTCGAGTGCTGGACGCGGTAACCGGGGAAGATCTGCATCGAGCCGTCGTCGCGGCGCAGCGGGACGCTGACGATCATCGCGCGCTCGGGGAAGCTCAGGCGCTCCGCGACCATCTGCGACACCTCGGCGTACGGCAGCGCCTGCTCGAACTGTGCCCGCGCCATGCGGAACAGCGGGGTGTCCCATTCCAGGGCTCCGGCAACCGGCGGCGATGCCTCGACGCGTGCCACGCGCGGAGTGTACGGGAGCGGCGGCGGCTCTCCTCCGCCCTAGCCGCCCTCGAGCGCACGCGCGAGCCGCGCGCGCACGCCGGCGACCCCGGTGGCGGCGAGCGGGTCGCCGGAGACGCTCGCCACGAGCTCGCTCGCCTCGCGGACGACCTGGTCCCGCTCGGCGTCGAGCCCGGCCCGCCCGACGAGCAGGCCGCCGCGCGCCCGCGCCGTCCATTCGAGCACGCCGTCGAGTCCCGGGCCGGGCGCGCCGGCCGCCTCGGGCGCGATCCGCGGCAGCCCGCCGAGCCGCGCCGCGAGCGTCCGGGCGCGCTCCTCGAGCGCCGCCGCCTCCCGCCGGCGCGCCTCGCCCTCGCGCTCGAGCCGCCGCTGCTCCGCGCGCGAGCGCTCGAGCCGCAGCTCGGCCTCGCGCAGCGTAGTCCTCGGCCTGCCGGAGGCGCGCGCTCGGCGGCGAGCCGCTCGTCCTCCCGGTCGCGCTCCTCGGCACGCGCCAGCGCCTCGCGTGCCTCGCCGAGCGCCGCCCCGGCCCGGTCTCGCGCCTCCGCCGCCACCCGCTCCTCGTCGCGCGCCGCCGCGAGCGCCGCGGGCAGCCCGGCGAGGAACGCCGACGCCGCCGCCGCGTGGACGCGGGTCTCCTCCACCTCGCGCTCCAGGCGCTCCACCTCGGCGAGCTCCGCGGCCGCGGTCGCGTCGCGCCGCTCGAGCTCCTCGGCGATCCGAAGCGGCGACTCCACTAGCCGCCCCCTTCCGCCACCCGCTCCTCGAGCGGGAGCCCGAACTCGGGGCCCTCCGCCGGCCCCGCGCGGCGTCCGCTCCTGCAGCGGCACCTCGCGCAGCGTCAGCGAGACGAGGAAGGCGAGGATCCCGAACGGCACCGCCCAGAGGAAGACCGCGTGGAGCGAGTGCGCGAATGCCTGGATCAGCCCCTGGTGGACGTCCGGCGCGAGCGCCTTCAGCCGCTCCGGGCTCGAGTGCAGCAGCGTCGAGGCGGAGCCACGGACGCCCTGTCTGGACGGCATCGTCCTGGGCAGCCAGTAGCCGAGCCGGTTCGAGAAGATCGCGCCGAAGATCGCGACGCCGAAGGAGCCGCCCATCGAGCGGAAGAAGGTCGTGGACGAGGTCGCGGTGCCCATGTCGCCCGGGTCGACCGCGTTCTGGACCGCGAGCACGAGCACCGGCATGATCATCCCCATCCCGACCCCCAGCACGGCCATCGCGACCGAGAGGAAGAGGTACGACGTGCCGGCGCCGATCCGCGAGAGCAGGCCCATGCCGACGCTCATCACCGCGGTGCCGACGATCGGGAAGGCCCGGTAGCGGCCGATCTTGGAGATCGTGCGCCCACCGAGGATCGACGCCGTCAGCACGCCGCCCATCAGCGGCAGCAGCCGCAGCCCCGACCCGGTCGGGGTGATCTCGTGCACGACCTGGAGAAACAGCGGCAGGTAGACGATCGCGCCGAACATCGCAAACGCGACGAGGAACGACATCGCCGCGCAGGCGTTGAAGATGCTGTTGCGGAACAGGCGCAGCGGGATGATCGGCTCGACGGCACGCCGCTCCTGGAGCACGAAGAGCACGACCGCGACGGCGCCGACGGCGAACAGCCCGACGATCTCGCCCGAGCCCCACGGATACTGCGTCCCGCCCCAGGTCAGCCCGAGCGTCAGCAGCCCCGCGCCGAGCGCGAGCAGGGCGGCGCCCTCGAAGTCGATCCGGTGCGACCGGCGGACCGTCGGCTGGTGCAGGACGGCGGCGATCACGACGAGCGCGAGCGCGCCGACCGGCAGGTTGACGTAGAAGACCCAGCGCCAGGAGAGGTTGTCCACGAAGAAGCCGCCGAGCAGCGGGCCGACGACCGAGGCGATCGCGAAGACGCCGCCCATGTAGCCCTGGTAGCGGCCGCGCTCGCGCGGCGGGACGATGTCGCCGATGATCGCGAGCGCGCCGACCATCAGCCCGCCGGCGCCGAGTCCCTGAAGGGCGCGGAAGCCGATCAGCTCGCCCATGTTCTGGGAGATCCCGCAGAGCGCCGAGCCGACGAGGAAGACGACGATCGCGAACTGGAACAGGCG
Organism: uncultured Thermoleophilia bacterium; assembly: GCA_963728095.1. GTDB lineage: Bacteria > Actinomycetota > Thermoleophilia > Gaiellales > Gaiellaceae > Palsa-739. The sequence goes on from CAVSIO010000002.1 coordinate 704,596, forward strand.
CTTGCGCCCGTAGAGGTCGCCGAGCTTGCCGTACAGCGGGGTCGAGATCGTCGAGGCCAGGATGTACGCCGTCACCACCCAGGAGAGGTGGTCGAGCCCGCCGAGGTCGCCGACGATCGTCGGCAGCGCGGTCGCGACGATCGTCTGGTCGAGCGCCGCGAGCAGCATGCCGAGCATCAACCCGCTGTAGACGAGCAGGATCTCGCGGCGGCTGAGGACTCCGTTCGTGGTCGCTCCTTTCTCGAGGAGTGCCGGGGGCGGGACTCGAACCCGCACGGCCCGAGGGCCACCCGATTTTAAGTCGGGCGCGTCTGACCAGTTCCGCCACCCCGGCGGGGGCCAGCGTACCGCCGCGACCGACCTGCGCGGGCGCGGCGGGCGAGCCGGCCCGCGCCGTCGCCCGGCCGGGGTACCGTACGCGCGTGATCCACGACGTCATCGTCGCCCTCGCCGCGCTCGGCGTCGTGGGCCAGGTGCTGGCGGGGCTGCTGATCCTCGCCGGCCTGGCCGCGGTCGCGGGCGTGCGCGGGCCGCTGCGGGCGGTGCGCTCTGCGCTCTGGGGCTACGAGCTCTGGGCGGCGTTCGTCGTCGCCGCGGTCGCGACCGGGGGCAGCCTGTTCTTCTCGGAGACGGCGCACTTCGTCCCCTGCGAGCTCTGCTGGTTCCAGCGGATCGCCATGTACCCGCTCTCGCTGCTGACCCTGTTCCTCGCCGCCCACGGCGAGCACCGGTTCGCCCGCTACTTGCTGCCCTTCCCGGTCGTCGGCGCCGGCATCTCGATCTACCACCTGCTCGTCGAGAACCACGTCGTCGCGCAGGCGAGCACGTGCCTCGTGTCCGCCCCCGGCGGCTGCGCGACCAAGTGGATCAACGAGTTCGGCTGGGTCACGATCCCGACGCTCGCCCTCACCGGGTTCGTGCTCCTCATCGGATTCTTAGGCCTCGCCGCTGTCGAAGACGCCGACGAGGCGGCTACGCTTCCCGTCCATGCCGAGCGGTAAGAAGAGCAGGCAGCAGCGGCGTGCGGCCGTCAAGGCGCCGCCGCCCGTCCAGTCCAAGGGCGGGCCCAGGCGGCCGCGCCAGGCCTCGCCGCGCGCGCTCGCGATCGGCGCGGTCGCCGGCGTGCTGGTCGTGATCGCGGTCGTGCTCGGGATCGTGCTCAGCCGCGGCGGCGGCTCGTCCGGGATCCCGAAGGGGACGCCGACCGTCGGCTCGGTCGCGGAAGGCCTGCCGGGCTCCGCCGAGGCGGCCGCGCTGTTCAAGGGCGTCCCCGAGACGGGTCTCTACCTCGGCTCCGACTCCGCGCCCGTGCAGATGGTCATGTACATCGACCTCCAGTGCCCGGTCTGCCAGAACTTCGAGCTGACCGCGATGCCGACCCTGGTCAAAAAGTACGTCCGACCGGGCAAGGTGCGGATCGAGGTGAGGCCGTGGGCGTTCATCGGGCCCGACTCGTTCCGCGGCCAGCGCGCGATGCTCGCCGCGGCGATGCAGAACAAGGCGTACACGTTCGCCGAGGTGCTCTACGTCAACCAGGCCACCGAGAACACCGGCTGGCTGACCGACCAGATGATCGCGCAGATCGCGGCGAGCGTCCCGGGGCTCGACGTCAAGCAGCTCTTCGCCCAGCGCGACTCGGCCGAGGTCAAGAAGCAGGCGGCCGCGGTCGCCACGCAGGCGAGCATTCAGCACGTCCAGGGCACGCCGACCATCTTCGTCGGCAAGAGCGGGGCGAAGCCGAAGAACGTCGCCGTGCCCGGCGCGGCGCCGACGCTCCAGGACGTCGAGTCGGCGATCCAGGCCGCGCTCGGCTCGTAGCGCCGCCTTTCCGCAAACTGCGAGCTTTTCCCGCCCGGGCCGCTTGACGCACGGCCGGGTGCCCCCCTAGTCTCGTGCCTGCCGGTTCCGATGGACTCACGGGTTCGTCGGGGCCGGCGCTTTCGTGGTCCCGCAGGGGATGCCGTCCGGCCCGGCCCTTACCGTTCGTCGGCCCATGGTCGTGATCGCCCTCATCGCACTCGTCGCACTCGTCGCGCTCGCGGTCGTCGCCGGCGCGCTCGTGCTGCCCCGGCTGCTCCGGGGCGAGCTCGGGGCGCTCCGCGAGCAGGCGGCCGGCGAGCTCACTGCGCGGAACGCCGAGGTGGACCGCCGGCTCGTGGCCGTCGTCGAGACGATGGACAGGCGCCTCTCGGAGCTCGACACGAAGGTGGACCGCCGGCTGGCGACCGCCGGTCAGACGACGACGCAGATCCACGAGCGGCTGGGCGAGGTCTCGCAGGCGACCGCAGAGATGATTCAGCGCGCGAAGGAGCTGGGACGGCTGGAGCAGGCGCTGCGGCCGCCCAAGGCCCGCGGCGGCTTCGGCGAGCTCCTGCTCGAGAGCCTGCTGCGCGACCGGCTCCCGCCGAGCGCGTACGAGCTCCAGTTCACGTTCTCGACCGGCGACCGAGTCGACGCGGTGATCCGCGCCGACCAGCTCGTGCCCGTGGACGCGAAGTTCCCGCTCGACAACTTCGAGCGGATGGTCTCCGCCGAGGACGACGTCGCGCGGCAGACACACGAGAAGGCCTTCGCAAGAGACGTTAAGGGGCACATCGACGCGATCGCAGGGAAGTACATCCTCCCCGCCGAGGGCACCTACGACTGGGCGCTCATGTACCTCCCCGCGGAGGCGATCTACTACGAGCTCGTCTCGGGCAAGACCGGCGCGCTCCTCACCTACGCGCACCAGAAGCGCGTCTTCCCCGTCTCGGCGACGACGTTCACCGCCTACCTGCAGGTGATCGCGTTCGGGCTCAAGGGCATGCAGATCGAGCGCACGGCCCACGAGGTGATGGCGTACTGCGCCGCGCTCCAGAAGGACTTCGGCAAGTTCAAGGAGGACTTCGAGCTCGTCGGCACCCACCTCTCGCGGGCGCAGAGCAAGTACGCCGAGGCCGACAAGCGGCTCGACCGCTTCGAGACGAAGCTCGAGCGGGCGACCGACCAGCAGGACGAGATCGCCGCCCCGGAGCCGGCCGCGCTCCCGCGCGCGCTCGACGCGGCCTAGGCCCGTCTAGAAGCGCAGCAGCGCGGCCACGCCGCCGACCGGGTCGAGATCGCCCCGGTCGTGGATCACGCGGACGGTGCCGCCGTGGTTCAGCGTCTGGTGGACGGCGAGGTCGAGGCCGCAGGCGCAGCTCTCCATCGTCGTCCCGTCGAGCGGGCACTTGCCGTTCGTCATCTGCGCCCTGCCGCAGGCCGGGCAGCGGTAGGCGGTGCGGTCGGCGCCGTCGCGGACGAGCAGGAGGTCGACCCGCCCGTCCGAGGCCGCCTCGAGCGTCTCCTCCCAGCCGGCGGACGCGCGGCCGTTCCTGGCCGCCTCCCCGCGCCAGCGCTCGAGCAGCCCGTCCGTCTCGTCGGCCCGCCGCTGCTGGAGCAGCGGCTGCACCGCCTCCAGCAGCTGGTTCTCGTCGGCGTGCGCCTCCGCGGCCGTCCAGCCGACGAGGCGCGAGAGCACCTCCTGCGAGAGAAGCCCCTCGAGCTCGGGCCGTACGTCCTCGGGGCCGACGAGCACGACGCGAACGTCCTTGAGGCTGCGGACGACCCGCTCGAGGTCGTCCACGACCTCACGCAGGTGACGACCGACGATCTCGTCGATATGGCGCTCGTAGCGCCCCTGCGACCAGCCTCCCTGGTCGTGCTGCCCCGGCACCTCGGTCGTGTCGTCGACGAGCTCGACGAGCCGCCCGTTGCGCAGACGGAAGACCTGGCCGCGCTCGCGGGAGACGAACGCGACGAGCGCGCCGTCTCCGTCGCCGACGAGCCGCACCAGGGGTGCGACGTGGAGGTGGGAGTCGATCTGGACGCCGTCCTCCACCCCGCCCGAAAGCAGGACCGGGTTCCAGAGGTTGTCGAGCCCCGCGGCGAAGACGGCGATGCCGCGCGCGCCGTCGCGGTCGAACTCGTTGCCGAACCACGTCTCGATCCGCGCCAGGTCCGCCTTCAGCGCCTCGCGCTCCTCGTGGCTGAGGGCGCTCCTCCGCTCGTCGAGCTGCCGTTCGGCATCCGAGAGCACCGAGCTCAGCCGGATCGACGCCTCGCGCGCCGTCGGCACCTCGCCGGGGTCGAGATTGACGTACACGCTGACCGCGCATCCCTTCTGCGCCCGAAAGGCGGCCAGTTCCCGCAGCTTCTCCCAGGTGATCGTCCCGGCCACGTCTCGCGTCTCCCCCCGCTCCTTCGATTCTAGTCCTGCAACCGAAGAGAATGGGGAACGTCTTCGCGGTCGGGATCGTTTACTACCCTGTTGGAACGGATTTCATGAGGAAGGAAACGGTATGAGCGACGTTCGTGAGCTGATCATCGTCGGCGGTGGCCCCGCCGGCTACACAGCCGCCCTCTACGCGGCGCGGGCGAACCTCCAGCCGCTCGTGATCGAAGGCTTCAACTGGGGCGGCCAGCTGATGATCACGAGCGACGTGGAGAACTACCCGGGCTACCCGGACGGCGTGATGGGGCCGGAGATGATGGCCGAGTTCCGCCGCCAGGCCGAGCGGTTCGGCACCGAGTTCGTGACCGACGACGTGACGCGGGTCGACTTCTCGGAGCGCCCCTTCGGCGTCTGGGTCGAGGACGAGGAGTACCGGGCGCGCGCGGTGATCGTCGCGACGGGCGCGAGCGCGCGCTGGCTCGGGCTGCCGGGCGAACAGCGCCTCCAGGGCCGCGGCGTCTCGGCGTGCGCGACCTGCGACGGCGCGTTCTTCCGCGAGAAGGAGCTCGTCGTCGTCGGCGGCGGCGACTCCGCGATGGAGGAGGCGAGCTTCCTCACCCGCTACGCGACGAAGGTGACGATCGTGCACCGGCGCGACGAGTTCCGCGCCTCGCAGATCATGCTCGAGCGGGCGAAGGCGAACCCGAAGATCGCGCTGCTCACGAACGCGCTCGTCGAGGACATCCTCGGCGAGACGACCGTCGAGGGTGTTCGCCTGCGCGACACGCAGACCGACGAGACGTCGGAGCTGCGCACCGACGGCGTCTTCGTGGCGATCGGGCACGACCCGAACACGAAGCTGTTCGTCGACCAGCTCGACCACGACGGCGCCGGCTACCTCGTCACGAAGCCTGGCACGACGGAGACGAACGTCGCCGGGGTGTTCGCGGCGGGCGACGTCCAGGATCACGTCTACCGCCAGGCGGTGACAGCCGCCGGCACGGGCTGCATGGCCGCGCTCGACGCGGAGCGCTTCCTCGCCGCCGACGAGGGCCACGCGGGGACGGCGCTGACCGCGCCGCGCCCCGAAGCCGAGACCGCCGAGGTCTAGGCCCGCCGGGGATCGGACAGGCCCGCCCAAGCCATGTCCGTGCGGGCTGGACCGCGTCTCCCCCATGGGGTGGCGCGACCCCCTGCGAACAGCGTCGCACGAGAACCGTCACGGCGCTGTCGCAGGTTCCTCGCGGAACCGCGCCGGCGGCGGGCGGGCACGCGGCTAGGCTGATCGGATGCCGTACTTCATTTGCCCGAACTGCCGCCAGCGGTCGGTCGACATCGACCGCAAGGAGGGCCTGACCGACCAGTCCGTCGCCTGCCACCACTGCGGCTTCGGCTTCCTCTTCGAGCTGATGGACGACTACTACCCGGCCCCGGGGACCGGCTTCGTCGTCTGCGACCGGGGTGGCCGCATCCTCGCCGCCGGCCGCGGCGTGTTCGAGCTCACCGGCTGGACGGAGGGCGACCTGCTCGGCAGCGACGTCGTCGAGGCGTTCGGCCTCGACGGCTTCGACGAGGGGCGCAACCCCGCGAAGCTCGCGCTCGAGTGGGGCGTCCGGCGGCTCGACGAGGAGCTCGAGCTGCGCACCCGGGCCGGGCAGCGCAAGCCGGTGAAGGCCGACTTCTTCCCCGCCTACGACGACGACGGCGGGCTGCTCGTCGCGCTCTCGCCGCGACTCGTGTAGCAACTGCGCGCCGGCACGCTCGCGGGTTTCTCGCAACGACGTGCGGCGGAGCAACGATGGCCCGCCCGCGACGGCGCGCCATGGATAACCCGAAAGGAGGGACCATGCGAACCCGCAGGGTTCTTCTGGTGCTCGTTCCTACAGCGGCAGCGCTCGCGGCGGCGGCATCGGCCGCGGGCCTGCCCCCCGGGTCCGGCTATCCGTGGGGCCAGCCGGGGTCGGCGTCCGTCTCTGCGGACTGCACGCAGCCGCCCACCTGGGTGCCGATCGTCTGCGCGGCGACCACTCCCGGACTGACGACGTCGTACGCGTGGGCACAGCCCGGCACGGCGTCGGCTCCGGCGGAGGGCGCGCAGCCGCCCGCCTCGGTGCCGATCGCGGCCCAGTAGGACGAGCAGGCCGGGAGCCGCCCTCGAGGGTGGCTCCCGGCCTCGTCAGACGGCGGCGGCGAAGTGCGCCCGGCCGCGCTCGGCGAGCGCCTCCGGGGCGAGATCGACGACCGCCTCGTCGTGCAGGCGCTCGCTCCACATCACGTCGGAGCGCCCGAGCGGCCCGATCGCCGACCGGGCGACGAGCCGGATCACCTGCGGCAGCCGGCTGCGGCCGGGCGGTGCGCCGTAGATCGCCATGTTGAAGCTCCCGAAGCCGAGATCGGCGTACAGGGACACGACGCGTGAGATGCCTTCGGCGTACTCCTCGAGGGCCGCCTCTGCGAGATCCGGGAGCGACGCCGTGCCGAAGTCGAGCGCGACCACCTCCGCCTGGCCGCCGGGCGCGAAGCTTGCGATCCAGTCGAGTGACCCGATGGAGCCGAGCCGCCGCTCGCCGTCGCGCTCCGCGGCGAGATAGGCGCGATACGTCTCCGCAGGAATCTCCGCGAGCGCGCGCTGGGCCGTGGTGGGGAACGGGTTTGCGGTGCCCTGGAGGTGCGGGTGGAAGATCGAGCTGCCCGACGGCGGCGCCTGGTTGGCGTTCACCGAGAACCAGGCCGCTCCCGCGTCGTGCGCGGCCACGGCGCGGGCGAACGCGACCTGCGCACCGAGGTTGTCGGCGAGCAGGCGGGCGTCGAGCTCCGCGAGCGGAATCGCGTGCCGCTCCGGCGAGTAGACCGAGACCGAGCTCCACTTCGCGTAGGGCACGAGGTTCGGGAACAGGATCGCCTCGCCGCACCGGATCCGCCCCTCCGGCCAGACCTCGGGCGGAAAGCACGGGTCACCTGCTCGACGCGGCCGGGGCAGAAGGGGCAGTCGGGGAGGCTCCGAGCGGCGAGCGCGCCGACATCGACGGGGGCGGGCCCCGGGATGCTCCCGGCCGGCAGCAGCCTGCAGGTGCGCCCGGTCAGCGGGTCACGGCGCACCTCGAGCGGCAGCCGCGTCCGCTCGAAGCCGCGGCGCGGGTCGAGGATCTCGGCCTCGAGGCGCTCGCTCCTGAACTCGATCGTCGCCACCGGTGGCTTCCTATCAGCTGCAACGGTAGATTTCCGCCCGGGCGCCCGCGGGGCGCCGGGCGATGGAGCTCGCCCCGACCGCCGACCGGGCTGATGGCTCCTGGGATTCGAGAGGAGCTGTCTGTGCGGACGATCGTCGCCATCGCAATCGCCGGCTCGGCCGGAGCACTCGCCCGGTACGGGCTCGAGGGGCTCGTGAGCCGCCGCTCGGGCGCCCTGTTCCCGTGGGGGACGTTCGTCGTCAACGTCAGCGGCGCATTCGCTGCTCGGCTTCGTCTTCACGCTGATGACCGAGCAGCTCACGACGCGCGCCGTGGCTGCGCTCCGCGCTGACGATCGGCTTCCTCGGCGCCTACACGACCTTCTCGACCCTCTCGCTCGAGACGCTACCGTCTGCTCGAGGACGGCTCGCTCGGCGCTCGCCGCCGCCAACGTGCTCGGCAGCCTCGCCACCGGGCTCGTCGCCGTCTACCTCGGGGTCGTCGCGGGGAGGGCGTTGTGACGACGAAGCATCGAGGGCGAGGGGAAGCTGCTGCGGCTCTTCATCGGCGAGTCCGACCGCTGGCACGGCAAGCCGCTCTACCAGGCGATCGTCGAGCGAGTGCGCGCAGGAGGGCCTCGCCGGCGCGACCGTGATCCGGGGCATCGAGGGCTTCGGCGCCGACTCGCACCTCCACACCTCGCGGATCCTCCGCCTCTCCGAGGACCTGCCGGTCGTGATCGAGATCGTGGACACCCCGGAGCGGATCGACCGGATCGTCCCGATCCTCGACGAGATGGTCTCCGAGGGGATGCTCACGCTCGAGCGCGTGCAGATCGTCTCGTACCGGTCCAGCGCGGACGAGCGCCGCTGACGCCAGAATGGGGCTATGGAGTCCGTCCGGGGACAGCTCCTGATCGCGTCGCCCTCCCTGCTCGACCCGAACTTCCGGCGCACCGTCGTGCTCGTCACCGAGCACACGGACGAGGGCGCCGCGGGCCTCGTCCTCAACCGTCCCTCGCCGGCGCCCGTCGCGGAGCTCGTGCCCGAGCTCGAGCCGCTCGTCGAGGACGGCGAGCAGGTCTGGATGGGCGGGCCGGTGCAGCCGAACGCGGTGCTCGTGCTCGGCGAGTTCGTCGATCCCGACGACGCGGCGGTGCCGCTGTTCGGCCTGCTCGGCTTCCCGTCGCTCGAGGAGCCCGGCGCGGTGGTGCCGGCGACGACGCGGCGGCGCGTCTTCGCCGGCTACGCGGGCTGGGGCGCCGGCCAGCTCGAGGACGAGCTGGCCCGGGACGACTGGTTCGTCGAGCCGGCCGTCTCGGACGACGCGTTCACGGAGGCGCCCGAGGCGCTGTGGAGCGACGTGCTGCGCCGCAAGGGCGGCGTCTACGAGCTCGTCGCGCGCATGCCCGAGGATCCGTCGGTCAACTGACCTCGGCCGCGAAGGCGACGTAGATCTCGGTCACGTACGGGAGCCGCACCGTGCCGCCGGCCTCCCGGGCGAGCGCGCGGACGCGCTCCTCGACCTCGGCGCGCGCGGCGCGGGGCGCCGAGGCGACGAAGCTGACCGAGAGCACGCGTCCGACGAGGCCTTCCTCGTCGAGGTTCTGGCGGTTCTTGAAGAGCGACGCCTCGCAGGGGCCGAACAGCGCGCTCTCGTCGAGAAGGGCGTGCCAGTCGTGCTGGTGGCGGCGAGGCGCGTCGCCCTGGAGCGGTCCGATGATCTCGGAGATCGCGGCCTGGTACGGATCGCGCTCGACGCGCGCGTTCCAGGCGAGAGCGAGCCCGCCGCCCGGGCGCAGCACGCGGTGGATCTCGTGCAGCGCCTCGTCGGTCCGGAACCAGTGAAAGGCCGAGCCGACGGTGACCGCGTCGACCGAGCGGGCGACGAGCGGCAGGCGTTCGGCGGTTCCGGCCATCGCGGCGGCCGAGGGGACGATCTGCGCCAGCCGGCGGCGCATCTCCGGTAGCGGCTCGACCGCGATCACGTTCGCGCCGCTCGGGACGAGCAGCCGGGTGAGCTTCCCCGTCCCCGCGGCAAGGTCGAGCACCGTTCGTCCCGGCCGCAGGCCGAGCCGCTCGACGATCCGCTCGACGGCGGCCGGAGGATAGCCCGGGCGGCCCCGCTCGTACGCGTCGACGGAGGCGTCGAAGCCGCGCGCGGCGGGGTGCAGGCGCTCGCGGCTCACCCGAGCCGCCGGTAGAGGTGCACGAACGTCAGCAGCGGCAGCTCGAAGCGCTCGCCGCGCTCCGCCGCGAGGGCGCGGAGCTCGCCCAGCAGCTCTTCGCGGCGCTCCGGCGTCGCCGTCAGGACGGCGCTCGTGGTCGCGATCCGCCCGACGAGATCGTCGGCCGTCGTCTCGTGCACGCTCTCGACGACGGTCTCGTCGAGTGGCTCGAACAGGCCGGTCGCCGCCAGCGTGGGATGCGATGCGTCCGGCCGGCCGTCGCCGACGCCGACGAGCGCTCCCATTCTGCGCTGGAGCGGGTCGCGGACGTCCCACCAGTTCCAGAGCAGGGCGACGCCGCCGCCGGGGCGCAGCACCCGGTGCAGCTCGGGCACGGCGCGCTCGGGGTCGAACCAGTGGTAGGCCTGTCCGGCGGCGGCGGCATCGACGCTCGCGTCCGGGAGCGGGATCGACTCGGCCGCCCCCTCGTGCGCCTCGGCCTGCGGCAGCGCGGCGCGCAGCTGGGCGAGCATCGGCGGGCCGGGCTCGACGGCGACGGCGTCGAGGCCGAGCGCGAGCAGCCCACGCGTCAGCTTCCCGGTACCGGCGCCGAGGTCGAGCACGCGTGCGCCGGACCGGAGCCCGAGCCGGCCGGCGGCCCACGCGAGCGCCTCCCGCGGATAGCCGGGGCGATAGCGCTCGTAGTCTGCGGCGGCGCCGTCGAAGCTGCGGGCGCGGTCAGACACGGCTCGCGGGGCAGAGGTCGGCGAGGACGCAGTCCTCGCAGCGGGGCCGGCGGGCGTCGCAGACGCGGCGGCCGTGCCAGATCAGCAGGTGCGGGAAGCGGCCCCAGTCGGCGCGGGGCACGAGCCGGACGAGGTCGCGCTCGATCTTCACCGGGTCCTCCTGCGTCGTCAGGCGGAGCCGCTGCGAGAGCCGCCGGACGTGCGTGTCGACGACGATCCCCTGCGCCTCCCCCAGCTCGGCGGCGACGACGTTGGCGGTCTTGCGCGCGACGCCGGGCAGGCGGGTGAGCTCCTGCAGCGTCCGCGGCACCTCACCGTCGAACTCCTCGAGCAGCAGCCGCATCGTCCCGCGCAGCGAGCGCGCCTTCTGCCGGTAGAAGCCGGTCGCGAAGATGTCGCGCTCGAGCTCGGCCTGCGGCACGGCGAGGTAGTCCTCCGGGCGGCGGTACTTCTCGAAGAGCCTCTCGGTGACGCGGTTGACGTTCACGTCCGTCGTCTGGGCCGAGAGCATCACGGAGACGAGCAGCTCGAGCGGGCTGCGGAAGCGGAGCGCGATCGCCGCGTCGGCGTGCTCCTCCGCGAGCCGCTCGACGATGGGTCGGATCCGCTCCCTCTTCGGCCCGACCCGCTTCCGGGCCTCCGTGACGTAGCTCCTCGGCACGCCGCCATCTTCGCGGACGCCGCCCGGCTACCGCCGCAGCCACGTCCCCCGTAGCCACGTCCGGTGCCAGGCACCGGACGTGGTGGAGAGAACCTGTCTGTACGCGACCAATCTCGCGAACGGCTTGGCTGTGCGGAATCCGGAGCATCCGCTCGAGACACGTGTCCTCTCGGGGCACGTCCCGGTGCCTGGCACCAGGACGTGTCTACCAGGGCCCCGTCCCGGCTCAGGCCGAGGCGAACGAGGGCGCCTCTGCGGCGGCGTGGCCGCCGTGGAGGCGCGGGCCCGCGCAGACGAGATCGAGGGCCGGACAGCCGGCGCACGCGAAGTCGCTCGGCGTCGGCCGGAACTCGCCCGCCTGGATCCGCTCGATCGCGGCCGAAAGCTCCGCCTCCAGCGCGGGCACCTGCTCGCGCGCGAACGCCGTCGAGACGACGGCGTCCGGTCGCTCGAGGAAGTGGTAGACGACCTCGACCTCCTCGGCACCCGCCCGGAAGCAGGCGAGCGCGTAGACGAGCCGCTGGAGCCGGTAGTCGGCCTCGACGATCTCCTCCGGCGACGACTCGCCCAGCCGGTTCGTCTTGTAGTCGAGGACGAGCGCCCTCGGGCCGGCGAGATGGAGCACGTCGAGATAGCCGTGCAGGAGCACGCCGTCGTGCTCGAAGGTGAAGTGCCGCTCCTTCTCGAGCGGTGTGAGCGCGGCGACGCGGGCGGAGAGCTCCGAGCTGCGGTAGGACTCGACGAAGCCGCCGATCCGCTTCAGCTCCTCGTTCGACACGGCCGGATACCAGCCGCGCACCTGCTCGATGTCCGGCTCCGCCGGCGCGGCGAGATCCGTTCGCTCGAGCAGCCGGTGGACGGCGTCGCCGACCTCCGTCGGGCGCAGCCCGCCGGCGCCGTCGCCCGTCGCGGGCTCCGGCCGCCGCTCCGACATGCCGGCCACACGCAGCGCGTAGTACTTGTACGAGCACTGCTCGAAGGTCGAGAGCGCCGTGAAGGACAGCCGGCGCACGCGGTGCAGGGGCGGCTCCGGCGGGGCGACGAGCGCCGGAAGCTGCGGTGCGGGAGCGGCCGCCGCACCCTCGGGCGCCGCGAACAGCGCGAGCTGTCCGGGCTCCTTCTCGGCCGCCTCGCCCGCCTCCGTCGTGGGCGCCGCGGCCACGGCCTCCCAGTCCGCCTCGCGCCACCGGTCGAGCCGGACGACCAGGCGCGCGTCGCCGCGGGCGATCTCGACCGGCTCGCCGGCGCCTTCGAGCTCGGCCGCCGCCTCGAGCCGGTCGAGCACCCAGCCGATCGGCGTCGTGGGATCCGGCTTCTCCAGGTCGGTCGAGCCGGCAACGATCAGCCGCTCCTTCGCCCGCGTCATCGCGACGTAGTAGAGGCGCAGCCGCTCGGCCGCCTCCTCGACGCGCCGCGCCTCCTTCACCGCCTCGTAGTCGAAGGCGCCGCGCCGCTTCGCCGTCACCGGGTCGGCGACGCGGAAGCCGAAGCGCCCGTCGGAGAGCGCGAGGATCTCGTCCGGCGACGGCGGCGCCCTGTCTCGCCCCGCGTCGGCAACGATCACGACCTTGAACTCGAGCCCCTTCGCCGCGTGAATCGTCAGCAGGCGCACCGCGTCGGCGCCCTCCTCCTCGGCCACCGCCTCGAGCTCGCGCGCCCCCACCGCCTGCTGCTCGGCGACGAACCGGACGAAGCCCTCGACGTCGGGGCCGCGCAGCTCCTCGTAGGAGCGCGCGAGCCGCGCGAGCTTGCGCATGTTCGCGTAACGGCGGCGCCCGTCCCACTGGGCCAGCACGGCGAGGTCGTAGTCGTGCTCGGCGACGATCCGCTCGCAGAGCACCTCGAGCGAGAGCCGCGGCATCGCCGCCACGAGCCGGTCGAACCGCTGCCGGAACGCCCGCAGCAGCCGCTCGTCCCGCTGCGCGAGCCCCGGCGGCAGCGAGCGCTCGATCCCGGAGAAGAGCGGCCGCCGCGACGCCGCCCGGCGCACGAGCGCGAGCCCGTCGTTCGAGATGCCGACGAGCGGCGACGCGAGCACGGCCAGGAGCGCCTGGTCGTCGTAGCGGTTGTGCAGCAGCCGCAGGTACGAGAGCAGGTCGACCACCTGCTGCTGGCCGAAATACCCCTTGCCGGTGGCGCGGTAGGTCGGCAGCCCCACCCGGCGCAGCTCGTCCTCGTACCACTCGGCGTCGGTGCCGGCGGCGAACAGGAGCACGATCTCGCCCGCGCTCGCCACGCCCGCGTCCACGAGCTCGCGCACCCGCCGGGCCACGGCGCGCGCCTCGCCTCGGCGCCAGTGGACGCCCGAGTCCGCGTAGCCCGCCTTGTCGGTGACGAGCAGCTCGACGGGATGCCCGAAGACCGGGTCGGGGAACTCGGCCGCTGCCGCGAGCTCCTGGAACTCGTCGCCGAAGTGGGCGCCGAACAGCTCGTTCACCGCGGCCAGCACCTCCGGCCGCGAGCGGTAGTTCCGCGTCAGCGGCAGGAGCTGCGCGGCCGCGCCGCGCCGCTCCCGGAAGACCCGCACGTCGGCGTGCCGGAAGCCGTAGATCGACTGGAACTCGTCGCCGACGTAGAAGAGCTCCGTCCCCGGCCCGCGCAGCAGGTCGACGAGCTCGGTCTGGAGCCGGTTCGTGTCCTGGAACTCGTCCACCATGATCGAGCGGAAGCGCAGCCGCTCGCGCTCCCGGATCCCCTCGTCGTCGCGCAGCAGGTCGCGGGCGACGAGCTGGAGATCCTCGAAGTCGAGTGCCGACTCGCGCGCCTTCGCCTCGCGCGTACGCGGCCGCGAACGCGTCAGCAGCTCCTGGAGCAGCGCCCGGTCGCGCGCCGCGGCCTCGTCGAGCGCCGCCTGCTCCACCGCGGCGAGCGCGTCGGCGTACGTCTGTGCCCGCTCACCGCGCGCCCGGTAGCCGGCGAGGTCCATCAGCCGGTCGGCGCGCGAGTCCCGCTCCAGCAGCTCCAGCAGCTGCGCCGCGTTGTGCTGCTGCGTCTCGGTCGCGCGGCGTCCGCGGCAAGACAGCGCGCCGCCTCGCGCAGCTCCTCGAGCCGCTCGGCCAGCTCCGGGCGGTCGGCGACCGCGAGGTCGAGCTCCCGCCCGGCCGAGCGCAGCGTCTCGTAGACGCCGGTGAGCATCCGCCGCAGCCCGCCCACGCCGTAGGTCGCCAGCAGCCGGAGCCGCTCCGGCTCTCCGCCCGCGCAGAAGGCGGCGAGCGCCTCCCCGAACGCCTCGCTCCGGATCACGGCGCTCTGGTTCTCGTCCAGCTCGCGGAAGCGCGGGTCGAGCCCCGCCGCGAACGGGTAGGTGCGCAGCAGCCGCGAGCAAAAGCCGTGGATCGTCGAGATCCAGGCGCCGTCGAGCTCGCGGGCGAGGTCGTGGCGGCCGCGCTCGGCGAGCGCCGCCCGGATCCGCGTGCGCAGCTCGCCCGCGGCCCGGCGCGTGTACGTGACCACGAGGATCGACTCGACGTCGAGCCCGCGCTCGCACACCGCGCGCACGAAGCGCTCCACGAGGACGGCGGTCTTCCCCGTCCCGGCCCCGGCGGAGACGAAGACCTCTCCGGTCGCCTCGACCGCGGCGAGCTGCTGCTCGTTCAAGGCCGACTCACGCGGCACATCGGCCAGAGGTCGCACCAGGCGGGGCATTCGCCGCCCTTCGGGTCGTGCCGCACGTCTCCCTCGCGGATTCGCCCCGCGAGCTCGCCCGCCTTCGCGCGCGCGTTCTCCACCGCCCCCCAGAACGCGTCCTCGTCGTAGTAGTCGTTCCTCGCGAAGCCGGCCAGCGTCTCCGCCTCGCTCGCGCGCAGCAGGCCGCGCGGCTTGCGCTCGCCCGCAAGCGGCCGGTACAGGCCGCCGAGCGGCTCGAGGCCGACGAGGTCGCGCAGGACGAGCATGTAGAGCGGGATCTGGAGCCGCAGCTCGCTCTCGATCTCGCGCGCCGAGTGTGCGTGCTTGCCGGACTTGTAGTCCTGGACGATCCCGCGCGCGCCGAACGGATCGACGTCGATCCGGTCGATCTTCCCCGAGAGCGAGATCCCGTCGCCGAGGTCGAGCCCGCGCTGGAGCTCCGGCGCAGCGCGCTCGCCACCGAAGAGCACCTCGAACCGGCGAGGGTGCAGCGGCAGCTTCGACTCGCACTCCTCCTGGACGACCGCCTCGAGGTCGCGCCAGAGCGACTGGTCGAGCTCCTGGGCCTGCATCTCGGTCATCTCCATGCGCACGCCCGCGAGCGCGTCGTCGAGACAGGCGCGCATCAGCCGCGTCGCGTCCTCGCAGAGCTTGGGCTCGAGCGCCTCGACGCCGAGCTCGGCCGGGACGCGCGTGAAGAACTTGTAGAGCGCGTTGTGCGCGACCGAGCCGCGCAGCTTCGCGTCCACCTCGGCGTCGATCGAGCGGGGGTCGAGGAAGCGCTCGAAGAACCAGGCGGAGGAGCAGTCGGCGAAGCGCTCGAGCTCGGTCACGTTGAAGGTCGTCCGGGAGCCGAGCTGCTCGAGCACGAGCGGGTTGGTCAGCCGCGTCGGGCGCTCGAAGGCGTGCACGGCGCGCTCGAGCCGGCGCTCCCAGCCGTTCGCGAGCGCGAGGGCGCCGGCCGCGGCGGCGTCCCGGGCGGCCAGCTCCGCGAGCGCGCGCAGGCGCTCCCGGTCGGTCGGCGCGGCGTCGAGCGTCCACGTGAGCGCCGAGAGCGGCCGCCGGCGCGTCCAGCGGCGCGCGTCCTCGGGATCGAAGAGCGCCCGCACCTCGTCCCAGAACGGGCTCGGCTCGCGCGGGCTGCCGTCGTCGGTGGCCGCCTCGCGGACGAGGTAGAGCCGTTCGAGCGGGCGGGTGCACGCCGTGTAGAAGAGGTAGCGGTCGCGACCGACCGGGTCGGGTCGCTGCAGGCGCGCACCGCCCTCGTCGAGCGCGCGGCGGGCGTCGTCGTCGAGGAACGGCGAGGAGCGCCCGCGCCGGGGAAGCGCGCCCTCCTCGAGGCCGAGCACGAAGACGACGTCGAAGCGGCGCGTGCGGGCCCGCAGCAGGTCGACGACGGCGACGCGCCCCGGCTCGTCGCCGTGCATCGGTCGCAGCGTCTGCCGCTCGACCGCGGAGACGAGGTCCTCGCGCGACAGCTCGCCCGCGAGCGCCCGCCAGCGCTCGAGCTCGCCGAGCAGCCGGTGCAGCGTCTCGTGCGCGCGCAGGTCGAGCCGTGACGGCTCGCCGACGGGCGGCGCGTCGAGGCCGAAGCCGTTGCGGAGCATCCGCGCCGCCAGGTCGCGCACCGCCTCGATGGGATCCTCGGCGTCGCGCAACTCGGCGAGCGCCGGCAACGGCGCCCCGCGCAGCCGCTCGGACTCCTCGACCACGCGCTCGGGCGTCTGGACGGCACGCCCGCGCAGGCGGCCCTCGACGAAGTCCACGGCGCGACGCTCGAGCCCGGAGAAGGGCGAGCGGAGGAAGGTGAAGAGGTCGTTGCGCGAGCCGCCGAGCCAGGCGAAGCGGAGCAGGGCGGCGAGCGCCTGCCCGAGCGGAGTCTGGACGAGCCGCACGTCGCCGTCGACCGAGTACGGGATGCCGAGGGTGCCGAGCGCCGTCTCCAGCGGCGCACGCCAGCGCTCGACGCTCGGGCAGACGATCCCGATCCGCTCCGGGGCGACGCCGTCGCGCAGCAGCGCGAGCAGCTCCTCGCCCACGAGCTCGAGCGCGCCCCGCGCGCCGGCCCCCTCGAGGAAGCGAACGGCGCCGTCGCTCGGGACCGGCGCCGGCGCCTCGTCGGCGAACAGCGTCCGCTCGAGGTGCGCGAGCGCAGGCCCCCTCACCTCCGCGCCGCGCGGCGGCAGCTCCTCGATCGCCTCGCCGGCGAGCCGCGCGAGATCCTCGGCGGTGCGCCGGAGCGACGCGAACGCCGGCCGGCCGGGCTCGTACGGGAGCGAGACCGTCACCTCGGCGCGCGCGGCAAGCGCCTCGAGCAGCGCCCACTCGGCCCCGGTCAGGTCCTCGAAGCCGTAGGCGAGCACCGGCTCGCCGTGCCAGGCGTCGAGGTCGGAGCGCAGCCGCTCGGCCGCGTGCCGGCGGAGCAGGTCGCGGTCCCAGAGCCCGAGCCGGTCGAGCTCGTCGCGGTAGGCGGCGTAGAGCGCGGCGAGGTCGCCCCCTTCGAGATCGGCGGCGTCGACCAGGCCCGACTCGAGCTCGCCCAGGACCTGCTGGAGCGTGTCCGCGAAGCCCGCGAAGCGCGCGGAGGCGGAGAGCCCGTTCAGAGATGCGCGGCGGAGCGCGCGGCGGACGAGCAGCGACCGCTGCGCCTGCGAGAGCAGAGGCCGCCGGTCCTCGCCCGCGTAGGCGATCCGCTCGAAGAGGTCGTCGAAGGTTCCGATCGAGCCGCCGAGCAGGGCGGGGCTGCGCGCGAGCAGATCGCGCTCGGCGCGCTCGACGTCCGATCGGTTCGGCACGATGAGCGTCGGCTCGCGTTCCAGCGAGTCGAGATAGCGGCCGAGCAGCAGCTCCACCTTGCCCGCGTTCGCGGGCCCCGCGATCAGGCGCAAAGGCACGGCTCCATCGTAGAGCGGCCTGCTGATGTCCTCCCCGCCGCCGCCGCGGCCCTCCCCGCAACGTGCGGGAAATACCGCCGGCCGGATCGAGAGGGGCGGCGCGCGCCGCCCCTCGACCCGTCCGTCTGAGCTTTAGCCCGTCGTCGCGGACTTCGGACGCCGGCCGCGCCGCGCGGCGGGCTGGCCGGGCATCGCGCCCGAGCAGTCGTCGCAGAGGTCGGCCTGCTTCGCGCCGCGACGCGCGTCGGAATACGTGAGCCGCATCACGGCGCCGCGTCCCTCCGCCACTTCCTTGCCGCACTTGTCGCAAACGAGCACGGTCTTACGAGCCACGCGTTCCTCCTTGGTCCAGGGTTTCAGCGCGAAATCCTAGCTGGAAAGCGTGCAGAAACTCTGCTGCCTCCTGTGCGCGCCCATTGCGCGCGCAACGCACCACAGTAGAGGAGCGTCCGTTCCGTCCGATCGAGCCCGGTCGGGCGCACCGCTAGGACGCGCAAATGACTGGGCCGGAGATCCCGGACCGCTCTCCCGTCGAGATACGGCTCGACCACCCCGGGCGGCAGCCACGATCCGCGCGCCGGCGCGCCGTCCGGCTGTGGTTCGGGCACTGCCGCCAGCAAACACGCCGCTACCATCAGGCGCCGCATGCGAGACGAGCACGCGATCGTCGTCCTCGAGGGCGACCAGACCGGCCAGGAGCTCCTGGAGGAGGGCCTGCGCGTCCTGGCGGCGGACGTGATCGGGATCGAGCTCGAGTTCCTGCGCTTCGACCTCTCGCTCGAGCAGCGCCGCGCGACGGGCAACGTCGTCGTCTACGAGGCGGCGGCGGCGATCCGCGAGCACGGGCTCGGCCTGAAGGGGGCGACGGTCACGCCGGAGACGCGCGGCGACGTCGGCTCTCCGAACCGCATCCTCCGCGAGGAGATCGGCGGCAAGGTGATCGTCCGCACCGGGCGGCGGATTCCCGGCGTCGTTCCGCTGGGTGGGGTGTTCGCGCCGATCTCGATCGTTCGGATGGCGGTCGGCGACGCCTACGGCGCGCAGGAGTGGCGCGAGGGCGAGGGCGACGACGAGGTCGCCTTCCGCACGGAGCGGATCGAGCGGCGGATCTGCCACGCGGTCGCGGAGTTCGCGTTCCGCCAGGCGGAGCGCACCGGCGCGAAGGTCTTCGGCGGCCCGAAGTACACGGTGAGCCCCACCTACGAGGGGATGCTCAAGGAGGAGATGGACGCCGCGGCCGAGCGCCACCCGGACGTGCCCTACGAGCCGCAGCTGATCGACGCGACGTTCGCGCTCCTGCTCTCGACGAGCGGCGAGCCGCTCGTGATCCCGGCGCTCAACCGCGACGGGGACATCCTCTCCGACCTCGTGCTGCCGCTGTTCGGCTCGATCGCCGGCTCCGAGTCGCTGCTCGTCGCCTTCGAGAAGGACTTCGCGCCGGCCGCGATCATGGCGGAGGCCGCGCACGGCACCGCCCCCTCGCTCGAGGGCAAGAACGTCGCCAACCCGATGGCGATGATCCTCGCCGGCGCCGCGCTCCTCTCCCACGGGAGCGACAAGAGCCAGCTGGCGGGCCGCGCGATCCGCGAGGGGTGCCTCGAGGCGGTCGCCGGTGGCGCACGCACCGCCGACCTCGGCGGCCATCTCGGCACGACCGAGTTCACCGACGAGGTGATCGAGCGCGTGCGCTCGAAGCTCGAGGTCTGGGCGACGCTCTAGCTCAGGAGGCGGCGGCCGCGGGCCAGCGCTCGACCTGGGCGCTCCAGATGTCGACGAAGAGCTCCGCGATGCGCGGGTCGAACTGCGTCCCGGCGCAGCGGCCGACCTCGGCCAGGGCGTGCGCGGTCGAGAGCGCCTGGCGGTACGGACGCGCGGAGGTCATCGCGTCGAAGGCGTCGGCGACGGACAGGATGCGCGCCTCGATCGGGATCGAGCGGCCGCGGAGGCCGGCGGGGTAGCCGCTCCCGTCCCAGCGCTCGTGGTGAAAGAGGACGTACGGGAGCGACTGCCGGAAGACCCGCACGGGCAGGACGAGCCGCGCGCCGGCACTCGGATGGCAGCGAATCTCCGCGAGCTCGTCGAGCGTGAGCGGGCCCGGCTTGCGCAGGACGGCGCGGCGCACGGCGACCTTGCCGATGTCGTGGAGCGGGGCGCCGAACCGCAGCGAGCCGATGCGCTGCGCATCCCAACCGAGGTACTCCGCGACCGGCTCGGCCAGCGCCGCCACCCGCGCGCCGTGTCCGTGTGTCTGGTCGCGCTCCTCGAGCGCGCGAGAGATCGCAGCCAGCATGCCCGAAGCTCGTTCCGCGCGCCGCGGCGGATTCCTCCGCGGGTCTAGAGACGATCCTCGAGCCGCCGCCGGCCGAACTGGACGGCGAGCCACCCCACGACGATCAGGGCGGCGACGCCGGCGGCGGCGAAGATCCCGTAGCGGCGGATCGCGTCGGCGGCCGCCTGGCCCGCGTAGTAGGCGACGAGGCCGACGAGTGTCGCCCAGGCGATCCCGCCCGCGGCGTTCCAGAAGAGGAACTTCCACCAGGGCATCCTCCCCAGGCCGGCGACCCAGGCGGCCGTGTAGCGGAGCACGGTGACGAAGCGGCCGAAGAACACGGTCTTGCCGCCGTGGCGCTCCATCAGACGCTCCGCGGTCGGGAGCACCTTCTCGCTGTAGCGCCGGAGCCAGCGCCAGCGGGAGAAGAGCGCCCGCCCGCCGAGCCTGCCGAGCAGCCAGTAGCCGAGGTTGTCGCCGACGATCGCCCCCGCCGCGGCGAGCGCGATCACCCAGGCGATCGAGTAGTGGCCCTCGGCCGCGAGCACGCCGAACGCGATCAGCGCGGTCTCGCCGGGCAGCGGCATCCCGAACGACTCGAGCATGACGACCACGAAGAGGAGCGGCAGCCCGTGCTGAACGAAGAAATGCGTCACGCGCGGCGAGTGTAGGGCGCGCGACCGGGGGGCCCGCGGATCGAATCTGCGGAACATCACTTACGACGCGTCCGGACGGCTTGCTTAGAGTAGGGGCTCGTGAAGGTCGGAGTCGCACGTGAAACGGCGCACGAGGAGCGCAGAGTCGCCCTTGTGCCCGAAACCGCCGGGAAGCTGGCCGCGGCCGGCTTCGAGGTCGTGGTCGAGGCCGGCGCGGGCTCCGCAGCGTCCTTCCCGGACGAGGCCTACACGGAGGCCGGCGCGACCCTCGGCGACCCGTGGCAGGCCGACGTCGTCGTCAAGGTTCGCAAGCCCTCGGCCGACGAGATCGCGAAGCTCTCCGACGGGCAGGTGCTGATCGGGTTCCTCGACCCGCTCGCCGACCGCGAGGGCGTCGAGGCGCTCGCCGCGCGCGGCGCGGTCGCGTTCGCGATGGAGTCGATCCCGCGGATCTCGCGCGCGCAGGCGATGGACGCGCTGTCCTCGCAGGCGAACGTCGGGGGCTACAAGGCCGCCCTGCTCGCCGCCGAGCGCCTCCCCCGCTTCTTCCCGATGATGATGACCGCGGCCGGCACCGTGCCGCCCGCGAAGGTGCTCGTGATCGGCGCGGGCGTCGCCGGGCTCCAGGCGATCGCGACCGCGCGCCGCCTCGGCGCCGTCGTCACTGGCTTCGACGTCCGGCCCGCCGTCCGCGAGCAGATCGAGAGCCTCGGCGCGAACTGGCTCGACCTCGGGGTCACCGGCGCGGAAGCCGAGGGCGGCTACGCGCGCGAACTGACGCCCGAGGAGATGAAGGCGCAGCAGGAGGCGCTCGAGGAGCGGATCTCCGGCTTCGACGTCGTGATCACGACCGCCGCCGTCCCCGGGCGTGCGGCGCCGAAGATCATCCCGGCCTCCGCGGTCGAGGCGATGCGGCCCGGTTCCGTGATCGTCGACCTCGCCGCCGAGACCGGCGGCAACTGCGAGCTGACCGAGCCCGGCGAGATCGTCGAGCGCTCCGGGGTCACGCTCGTCGGGATCACGAACCTTCCCAGCACGATGCCCTACCACGCGTCCACGCTCTACTCGCGCAACATCCAGGCGCTGCTGCTCCATCTCGCGCCCGAGGGCGAGCTGTCGCTGGACTGGTCGGACGAGATCACATCGGGCGCATGTGTCGCCGGAAAGCAAGAGGTCACCGCATGAGTCACGGAACGCTGCTCGTCTTCGAGGTGACGATCCTCGTGCTCGCGATCTTCCTCGGCTTCGAGGTGATCTCGAAGGTGCCGACGCTGCTGCACACGCCGCTGATGTCCGGCACGAACGCGATCCACGGGATCGTGGTCGTCGGCGCGATGCTCGTGCTCGGTGGCGGCCACAAGGGCCCGTTCACGTGGGTGATCGGCTTCCTCGCCGTCGTGCTCGGCTCCGCCAACGTCGTCGGCGGCTTCGTCGTCACCGACCGCATGCTCGAGATGTTCAAGAAGCGCGAGCCGGCGAAACCGGTGGACGCGTCGCAGAACGGCCAGGGCGACGCGTCGTGACGTTCAACGTCAGCAACCTGCTGTACCTGGTCACGATCGTGACGTTCATCCTCGCGTTGCGCTACCTCTCCGATCCCGCCCACGCGCGGCGCGGCAACCAGATCGGCGCGGTCGGCATGGTGCTCGCGATCGTCGTCACGTGGATCAAGACGGGCGGCACGAGCTGGTGGGCGCTCGCGCTCGGGATGCTGCTCGGCGGCGGCTTCGGAGCGGTCGCGGCGCGCAAGGTCAAGATGACCGCGATGCCGCAGATGGTGGCGCTGTTCAACGGCGTCGGCGGCGGCGCGGCGGCGCTGATCGCCCTCGCGGAGCTGCACCGGATCCTTCCCGAGCCGGGCCGGCCGCAGCTCGACATCGGCACGGCGATCGCGCTCTCCGGGCTGATCGGCGCGGTCTCCTTCGCGGGCTCGATGGTCGCGTTCGCGAAGCTTCAGGAGCTGATCCGTGGCCGGCCGATCACCTATCCGGGCCAGAAGGTCGGCAACCTCGCCCTGCTCGGCGCCTGCGTCGCGCTCGGTGTCACGCTCGTCGCCGGCGTCCAGAGCGAATGGCTGCTGTGGGCGATCGTGGCCGGAGCCGCCCTCTTCGGCGTCCTGTTCGTGCTGCCGATCGGCGGAGCGGACATGCCCGTGGTCATCTCGCTGCTGAACGCGTTCACCGGCCTCGCGGTCGCGGTCGGCGGCTTCGAGCTCCAGAACAACGTCCTGATCGTCAGCGGCATGCTCGTCGGCGCCTCCGGCACCCTGCTCACGATGCTGATGGGGCGGGCGATGAACCGCTCGATCGCGAACGTCATCTTCGGCGCGTTCGGCCAGGTCGCCCCCGCGGGCCCCGGCGCCGCGGCCGGCGCGGACGGCGGCACCGTGCGCAGCGCGAACGCCGAGGACGTCGCGGTGATGCTCGCCTACGCGCACAAGGTCGTCTTCGTCCCCGGCTACGGCCTCGCGGTCGCGCAGGCGCAGCACGACGTGCGCCAGCTCGCCGACCTGCTCGAGGCGAAGGGCGTCGAGGTCTCGTACGCGATCCATCCGGTCGCCGGGCGGATGCCGGGCCACATGAACGTGCTGCTCGCCGAGGCCAACGTCCCGTATCCGCAGCTGAAGGAGATGGACGACGCCAACCCGGAGTTCTCGCGCACCGACGTCGCCGTCGTCGTCGGCGCGAACGACGTCGTCAACCCGGACGCGCGCAACAACCAGGGCAGCCCGATCTACGGAATGCCGATCCTCAACGTCGACGACTCGCAGACCGTCGTCGTGCTCAAGCGGTCGATGAACCCGGGCTTCGCCGGCATCGAGAACCCGCTCTTCTACAACCCCAAGACGGTGATGCTCTTCGGCGACGCCAAGGAGTCCATCACCAAGCTGATCCACGACGTCAAGAGCCTCTAGGCCCGGCCTCCGCGTTCGGTAAAGCCGCACGCGGATCGGCGCCGGCGCTGATGGCCGCCGCCGGCGCGCGCCCGAGACTGCCCTGGACGCTGCGAGGAGGCTCTCATGAACGCGCTCGTGCTCTACGACTCGAGGTTCGGGAACACCGAGCGGATCGCGGAGACGATCGCGCTCGCGCTCCAGGAGGCGTTGCCGACGCGGCTCGCGTCGGTCGGCGAGGTCGCCGACTGCGAGGCGCTGCTCGACGACGTCGACCTGCTCGTGGTCGGCGGGCCGACGCAGCGTCACGGGGTCAGTGCCGGGCTGAAGGAGATGATCGGCTGCCTCGACGCACGCTCGCTCGACGGGATCCGGGCGGCGACGTTCGACACCCGCATGAGCGGGCCGCGGTTCGTGACCGGATCGGCGGCGGTGCGGCTGGAGCGGCTGCTGCGCCATCGCGGCGCGTGGCTCGTCATGCCGGCCGCCAGCTTCGTCGTCGAGGGCACCGTCGGTCCGCTCCAGCGCGGCGAGCGCGAGCACGCGCTCGTCTGGGCGCGCGAGCTGCTCCAGGCGGTCGGCATCCGCGCGCGCGGCGCGCCGGCGGCGGCGGCGACCTGAGCCAGGGACGGACGCGCGCCGGGCGGGCGTCGCCGCGTGAGGCGGCTCCGTCCAGGGTGGTGGGGGTGTGCGACCGTCACCGGGGACACGGCCGCACGAGACACGGCCGGACGGAAGGGTCGGTGTGCTCAGCCGGTGCGGCGACGTAGGGTCGCGGCGCCCAGGGCGAGGGCGAGCACGATGCGCCGCAGATGACGACGACGTCGAGCGCGAACCGTCCGTCGAGCGTGCCGGCGGCGGTGCGCGGCGAGCGCGTCGTATGCGTAGGTCAGCGGCAGGGCGTCGGAGATCGCCCGCAGCCAGTCCGCCATCGCGGCCCGCGGGACGAAGAGGCCGCAGAGCAGGATCTGGGGAAACACCATGGCCGGCATGAACTGCACCGCCTGGAACTCCGTCTGCGCGAAGGCGCTGACGAACAGCCCGAGCGCCGTCCCGAGCACCGCGTTGCCGACCGCCAGCGCCATGACGACCACGCGCGAGCCCTCGACCTCCAGCCCGAGCAGGCCGAAGGTGACGCGCCGAGACGACGACGGCCTGGACGACGGCGACGACCGCGAACGCGATCCCGTAGCCGGCGAGCAGGTCGAGCTTGGCGAGCGGCAGCGTCATCAGCCGCTCGAGCGTCCCCGAGGTGCGCTCGCGCAGCATCGTGATCGAGGTGACGAGGAACATCGTCACGAACGGGAACAGGCCGAGCAGCGGCGCCCCGACCTGCTGGAAGACGTGCGAGCGGCCCGCGAAAAGCTGCTCGAGCAGCGTCTCGAGCAGGCACGGCACGCCGACGATCAGCGCGAGCGTTCGCGGGTCGCGCCGGAGTTGGGCGAGCACGCGCAGGGCCACCGCCGCCGGTGACACGCGGGCTCATGGCGCCGTCTCCTCGACGAGCCGCAGGAAGACCTCGTCGAGCTGCTCCACGCCAGTGCGCGCGCGCAGCTCGGCCGGCGTCGCCTGCCGCCAGCAGCCGTCCCTCGCGAAGCAGCAGCAACGCGTCGCAGCGATCGGCCTCGTCCATCACGTGGCTCGAGACGAGCAGCGTCCCGCCGCCGTCGGCGAGCGCGTGGAAGAGGTTCCAGAGGTCGCGCCGCAGCACCGGGTCGAGCCCGACCGTGGGCTCGTCGAGCACGAGCAGCTCCGGTTCGCCGAGCAGCGCGGTCGCGAGGGAGACGCGGGCGCGCTGGCCGCCCGAGAGGCGCG
Organism: uncultured Thermoleophilia bacterium; assembly: GCA_963728095.1. GTDB lineage: Bacteria > Actinomycetota > Thermoleophilia > Gaiellales > Gaiellaceae > Palsa-739. The sequence continues at coordinate 729,686 of CAVSIO010000002.1, forward strand.
CGACGACCTGGTCGGCCTCCCGGCGAGCGAGACCTGGCCCGATCGCACGCTCGACGGCGTCGGCGCCGGCGCCGAGGACGCGCGCGAAGAAGCCGAGGTTCTCGCGCACGGTCAGGTCGCCGTAGACGGACGGGTGCCTGGGTCATGTAGCCGACACGCGCGCGCAGAGGCGTCGATCCGGCCGGCTCGCCGAGCACCTCGACGGCGCCGCCGGCCGACGACGCTGGACGCCGACGATCGAGCGGATGAGCGTCGACTTGCCGCTGCCGCTCGGGCCGAGCAGCCCGGTGACGCGGCCGCGCGCGACGCTGCAGCTCAGCTCCGGAAGCACGACCTTTCCGCCGCGCACGACGCGCAGCCGGTCGACCCTCACCGCGGGCCCGCTCAGTCCGGCGTCCACTCGCTCTCCACGAAGGGGATGTCCGCGAGGGCGCTCGCGAGGATGACGCGCGTCGACGGCGACATCTCGAGGCCCTCGAGCTCCTCCCGGGCGAACCAGCCGGCGTCGCTCGTCTCGTCGCCGTCCGGCTGCACCTCGCCGGAGAGGATCCGCGCCTCGAAGATCGTGACCACCCACATCGCCCGGTCGCCGTTCGCGTACGTCGTGCCGATCTCCGGCCCGGAGTAGACGCCGAGGATCCGCAGCGGCTCGACGAGCACGCTCGCCTCCTCCCAGCACTCGCGCCGCGCGGCCTCGGCCGGCGATTCGCCCGGCTCGATCGCGCCGCCGGGAAGGAGCCAGCGGCCCTCGACGTGGCGCACGAGCAGGATCCGCCCCGCCTCGTCCCGGATCACGCAGTGCGCCGACGGCATCAGCAGCAGGTCGTGGCCGACGCGCTCGCGCAGCCCGCGCACGTAGTCCGACATGCCCATCGGCCCGACCCTACCCGCCTGGCTAGGCTTCGTCTCCGTGGTACCGCTGTTCGCCGCCGAGCACGTCCACGCGGCCGTCCCGCCCGGGGTCGCGGTGGAGGCCGTCCGCCACGCGTTCGTCGCGTACGCGCGCGGCGAGTGGACGATGCCGCCCAAGGTCTACGTGGCCGCGTACCCCGCCGGGGACTTCCGGGCGATGCCGGCCCTCGGCGGCGGGCACGCGCTGCTCAAGTGGGTGACCTCGTTCCCCGGCAACCCGGCGAAGGGCATCCCGACGGTGATGGGCGTCGTGCTCGTCTCGTCGGCGGAGGACGGGCGGCTCGTCGCGATGCTCGACGCGGGCGCCGTGACCGCGGTGCGGACCGGTGCGGCGGCGGTGCTCGCGGCGGAGACGCTCGGGCGCGCCGACGCAGAGACGGCCGCGGTCGTCGGGACCGGCGTGAACGGCGAGGCCGCGGCGCGCACGTTCGCGGCGCGCGGCCGCGCCCCGCTCGTCTGGGACCTCGACGAGGGCCGCGCCGCCGCGGTCGCGGAGCGCGTCGGCGGGCGCGTCGCGGGGAGCCGCGAGGAGGCGCTCGCCGCGGGTCTGCTCGTGACGGTCACACCGGGGCGCGAGGTGCTGCTGCAGGAGGGGTCGCTCCGCGCGGGGCAGCATGTCTCGCTGATGGGCGCGGACGGGCCGGGCAAGGCGGAGATCGCCGTCGGCGAGCTCGCCCGGGTGCGGGTCTTCTGCGACGACTGGGAGCAGGCGAGCCACGGCGGCGAGTGCGCCGCCGCGGTCGAGGCCGGAGTGCTCGCGCGCGGGGACGTGACCGAGCTCGGACGCGTGCTTGCCGGCGAGGCCGAGGGCCGCCGCGCGGCGGACGAGGCAACCGCCTTCGACTCGACCGGGCTCGCGCTCCAGGACCTCGCGGTGGCGCTCGCGGCGCTCGAGCGGGCGGGCGAGCTCGACCTGCCGGCGGTCGAGCTGTGACGCGCCACGCCGTCCTCGGCGCCGGCGGCGTCGGGCTGCTCGTCGGCGGCGCGCTCGCACGCGCAGGACACGACGTCCTGCTCCTCGTGCGCGAGCAGTCGCTCGCGCGCTACGACGGCGAGATCCACGTCGACAGCGTTGTGCTCGGCGACTTCACGGCGCCCGCGCGCGCGGCGGCCTCGCTCGAGGAGCCGGTCGACGTGCTGTGGGTGGCGACGAAGGCCACGACGCTCGAGGAGGCCCTCCCGCTCGCGCCGCCGGAGCATGCCGGGCTCGTCGTGCCGCTCCTGAACGGCGTCGACCACGTCGCGCGGCTCCGCGAGCGCTACTCGCGCGTCCTGGCCGCGTCGATCTCGGTCGAGTCCGAGCGGCTCGCGCCCGGCCGCGTTCGCCAGTCGAGCCCGTTCGTCCGGCTGACGCTCGCCCCCGGCGGCGAGGGGCTCGCGGACGAGCTCCGGGCGGCCGGCCTGCCCGAGGTCGCCGTCGGCGCGAGCGAGGCGCAGGTGCTCTGGTCGAAGCTGGCCTTCCTCGCCCCGCTCGCGCTCGCGACGTCGGCCCTCAACGGCCCGCTCGGCGCGGCCCTCGACGACCCGGAGTGGCGGCTGCGCTACGAGCGCTGCCGCGAGGAGGTCTGCGCGGTCGCCGCCGCCGAGGGCGCGCCGCAGGACGTGGAGCGGCTGCGCGCGTTCACCGACACCGCCGCGTGGGAGATGCGCAGCTCGATGCAGAAGGACGTGGACGCCGGACGGCCGCCCGAGCTGGACGGGATCGGCGGCGCCGTCGTCCGTGCGGCCGCGCGGCACGGAATCGCGGTGCCCGCGACGGAGGAGCTCGTGGCCGCCGTCGAAGCCCGCGCCGGCGTCTAGCCGAGGCGGGCCGGGTCGAACAGCGCGAGCAGCGGCGAGGACGTGTCACCGCGGATCGCGTCCGCGACGAGCTCGCCGCAGCCGAAGCCGGGAATGTTGCCGTGGCCGGAGTAGCCGCCGGCGACCCAGACGCCCTCGCGGCCCGGGACGCGGCCGACGAGCGGCAGGAAGTCCTGCGTCAGCCCGAAGATGCCGGCCCAGCGGTGCGTGATCGGCGGCGGTCCGCCGGTCAGCTCGGCCGCGAACGCCTCGAGCGACGCCTGCACGGCGGGCGTCGTCGCCTCGACGTCGGTCAGCTCGTCCATGATCGACACGTCGCGGAAGCCGCCGAGCACGAGCCGCCCGTCCTCGAGCTGCTGCCAGTAGTCGAAGCCGTGGCGCGCGTAGTGCGGCCGGTCGAAGAGCGCGCGCCCGAGCGGCGCCGTCGCGATCACCTGGCCGCGCGCCGGCCAGATCAGGTCGGCGAGCTCCGGGACGAGGCCGTGGCCGTAGCCGTCGGTCGCGACGACGACGTGGTCGGCGTCGAGTGCGGCCACGTCGCGCACCTCGTCGTGCTCGCGGATCTCGGCGCCCGCCTCCGCGGCGCGCGCGGCGAGGCGCCGGACGAAGCGCGCCGGCTGGATCGTGCCGTCGCGCGGGTGGTGGACGGCGCCGAGGAAGCGGCCGCCGACCGGCCCCGGCACCTCGTCGAGCCACTCCGCGTCGAAGCCGTCCTCGCGGAGCGCCTCGTACTCGCGCCGGATCTGCGCGCGCTCCTCCTCGTCGGTCGCGAGCCGGTAGCTGCCGGTGCGCCGGAGCGAGTCGCCGGCGAGCGCCTCCATCCGATCGAGCACCCCCTCCGTCCAGCTCCAGAGCTCACGCGCCCGCCCGCGGCCGTACGTCTCGCGGGCCACGTCGTAGAGCGTCGCGCCGCCGGTGAGCGCGAAGCCGCCGTTGCGCCCGCTCGCGCCCTCGGCGATCCGGCGCTGTTCGTGCACGCGGACGCGGAGCCCGGCCTCGGCGAGCCGCAGCGCCGCCGAGCAGCCGGTGATGCCGCCGCCGACGATCGCGACGTCGACCCGTCCCTCACGGTGCGGGGCCGGGCGCGGCGGGACGTCGTCCTCGAGCCAGTAGGGCGTGTCCACGGGCGGCGATGCTACCCGCCGCCGCCGCGCGGGAGCCCGCGAACCGCCTTCGCCGCGACGCTCGCGCGTCTCGGCGACGAACAGCCGGCCGGGCTAGGGGGTGCAGTTCTTCTGCAACCAGACGGAGACCTTCTGCGAGGCCTGCGCCAGCTTCGCCGAGTCGATCTCCGTGGACAGCTTCTGCAGCTTCGCCATCGTCGCCGCGTCGGGCACCGTGCCGGGCTTGACGTTGCCGAAGGCCTCCGCGATCTTCGTGTACGCGTCCGCAAAGACCTTGAAGTCCGGCCGGATGTCCGACGGCGTCTTCGCCGCGAACTCCCGCAGCAGCTGCGCGACCTTCTTCAGATCGCCGCTGTCAGTGGCTCCGCCGGCCGCCTCCGAGAACTTGGTGCTCAGGTCGGCGAGCTCCCTGCAGTTGGCGGCCGACGCGATCTCGGACAGGGCCGGCGCGGTCGCGGCGCCCCCGGTGGTCGCCGCCGCCGTCGTGGCGGGGCCGGTGGCCGGAGCCGCCCCGGTCGTGCCGGCGCTCTTCTTGGCGCCTCCTCCACAGCCGGCCGCGGCGATCAGGAAGGCCGCGAACGCGATGAGCGCGAGGGCGCGAAACGACATGCGACGCATCTGGACTCCTTCGGAGACTGGTGACCGTTCGTTTCCCGGATGACGGACATCGCCCCTCACGGGGCGTACAAGCTCTCTATCTCGCGGTCGCGGGGCGTTGCATCGGGGAAGGCCCGGATGCCCGGTCGGCGGGTCACGCGCCCAGCGCGCGGTACAGGCCGTCGTCCGCCCGCACGAGCCCGGCCAGCTCGAGCTCGACGAGCGCCCGCGCGGCCGCCCCGGCGTCGAGCGAGGCGCGCTCTGCCAGCTCGTCCGCCGCCGCGGCTCCGTCGCGCAGGAGCGCGAGCAGCCGTGCCGCCTCCCCCTCGACCGCCTCGGGGCCGCCGGAAGGCTCCGCCTCGATCCCGAAGCAGGAGAGCACGTCGGCCGCGGCCGTCAGCGGCGAGGCGCCGAGCTTCAGCAGGGCGTTCGTGCCCGTGGAAAGCGCCGAGGTGATCTCGCCTGGAACGGCGAAGACCTCGCGACCCTCCTCCAGCGCGAGATCGGCCGTGATCAGCGCGCCGCTGCGCTCTCGCGCCTCGACGACGGCCGCGGCCGCACAGAGGCCGGCGACGATGCGGTTGCGAGCCGGGAAGCGCCACGGCGCCGGCTCCACCCCGGGCGCGTACTCCGAGACGACGAGGCCGGTCGCGGCGATCCGCCGCGCGAGCTCGGCGTGCGCGGCCGGGTAGTCGCGGTCGATCCCGCACCCGAGCACGGCGACGGTCGCGCCGCCTGCCTCGAGCGCCCCACGGTGCGCCTCGCCGTCGATGCCGCGGGCGAGACCGCTGACGACGACGAGCCCGGCCGCGGCCAGCTCGCGCCCGAGCGACCGCGCGACCGCCGCCCCGTAGCCGGAACAGGCGCGGGCGCCGACCACGGCGACGGCCGGCCGCGCGAGCAGCTCCGGCTCCGCTGCGCCGCGGAGGAAGAGCCCCGGCGGCGGGTCGTGGATCGAGCGCAGCAGCGGCGGAAACGCGGCCGCGGAGCGCGCGAGGAAGCGGAAGCCCGCCGCGGCGAGCCGCTCGAGGTACACCCGCTCGTCGAAGCGGCGCACATGACCGGCCCAGCGCACCCCGGACGGCGGCCGCACGAGATGCGTGCCGGTCTCCGAGGCGAAGACCGAGAGGGCGAGCTCGCTCACCCCGCCAGCTCCTGCGGCGTGCGGTAGGAGAGCGCCTCGGCGACGTGCTCCGGCAGGACTGCCTCCGCGGCGGCGAGCGCCGCGATCGTGCTCGCCACCCGGCCGACGCGCGCGCGGCCGCGGCCGGAGAGCGGCAGCCGCTCGACCGCGCGAGAGAGCAGCTCGTCCGCCTCCGTCGTCCTTCGGGGCGGAGCGAGCCCGAGCCTGTCGCGCGCGCCCGCAACCCGGTCACGGACGACCTCCGAGGGCTCGCCCGCAGCGCCGGCGAGCTCGGCGGCACGCGCGCGCGGCACGGTGACGACGAGGTCGAAGCGATCGAGCAGCGCCCGCGAGAGCTTGTCCCGGTAGCGGGCGAGCCGCTGCGCCGAGCACGTGCACTCGACCGCCGGGTCGCCGCGCGCCCCGCACGGGCACAGGTTCATCGTCCCCACGAGCTGGAAGCGCGCGGGAAAGACGACGCGCCCCGCGACGCGGGCGATGGAGACGAAGCCGTCCTCGAGCGGCTGCCGGAGCGCCTCGAGCGCCGGCCGTGCGAACTCGGCGAGCTCGTCGAGCAGCAGGACGCCGCAGTGCGCGAGGCTGGCCTCGCCCGGGTGGAGGCCCGGACCGCCGCCGACGATCGCCGCCGTCGAGGCGCTGTGGTGCGGAGCGCGAAAGGGCGGGGTCTCGATCAGCGGGTGCTCCGGCGGCAGGAGCCCGGCGACCGAGTGGATGCGCGTCACCTCGAACGCCTCGGCCGGCGCGAGCGGCGGCAGGATCCCGGGTAGCCGGCGCGCGAGCATCGTCTTGCCGGTACCGGGCGGGCCGCCGAGCAGGAGGTTGTGCCCGCCCGCGGCCGCGAGCTCGAGCGCGCGGCGGGCGCGCTCCTGGCCGCGGACGTCCACGAGATCTGCGGCGGGCGGCAACGCATACGGCCGCGAAGGCAGGATCGGGTCCGGCTCCTGCTCCCCGCGGAGGTAGGCCACCGCATCCGCCAGGTGGCGCACCGGCACCGGCTCGATGCCGGCGAGCGCCGCCTCGGCCGCGGACTCCGGCGGACAGAGCAGCCGCTCCAGTCCGAGCCGCCGCGCGCCCTCGGCCACGGCGAGGACGCCGCCGACCCGGCGCAGCCGCCCGTCGAGCGCGAGCTCGCCGACCGCCGCATGGCGCTCCAGCTCCTCGCGCGGCACCTGACGCGAGGCGGCGAGGACGGCGAGCGCGATCGGCAGGTCGAAGCCCGAGCCGGCCTTGCGCAGCTCCGCCGGCGCGAGGTTGACCGTGACCCGGGCCTCCGGGAACTCCAGCTCGGCCGAGATGATCCCGCTGCGGACGCGCTCGCGCGCCTCCTGGCAGGCGCGGTCGGCGAGCCCGACGATCGCAAACGCCGGCACGCCCCGCCGGACGTGCGCCTCCACCTCGACCCGGCGGGGCTCGAGACCGACCAGCGCATGGGTGACCGCGCGTGCGAGCACGCCTCGACGCTACGCGGGAAACCGTCACGGATCCGTCGCAGCTCCCCGGCGCGCCCACGGACCCTTCGAATCGCCGGCCTTTCGCGAGGAAGCCGCGACCTCCCCGTCAATCGTTCCCTGGTAGCGTCGATCTCGAGGGCGGAGGGACCGCGACCCCGCCCTTGGGTGGGGGTCTGCGGACGTGGCTCGCCGGGACAGGGCCCGCTCAGGCGGCGCGGGCGACGAGGACGTCCTCGAAGTACTCGCCGGCCCGGCGGCCGGTGCGGCGGTTCACGTGGCGCCGGAGCCGGGCCTCCAGGCGGAGGCCGGCCCGGTCGAGGATCTCCGGGTAGAGGCCGCGCCGGTCGTTCACGACGACGAGCACCGGCGCGGCCGGCCGGAGCGACCCGGCGGCGTTCGCGAGCACCGCGGCGATGCCGTCGCGGTAGGCGTCGAGCGCGGCGCGCGAGGTGCCGGCGGCGGCGGCGCCCAGCTCGAGCTCCCGCCGGTCGTCGAGCCCGAGCAGCTCGTACGCGTAGCGGTGCTGCTCGTGGTAGTCGATCAGCCCCGGGTACGGCGGCGAGGTCAGGACGCCGTCGGACGCGGCCGCGAACGCGACCTCGCGCGCGTCGCCGTGGAGGACGTGCGCCTCCCGTTCGACGTCGCGGACGCGCGAGAACTCCTGGATCCGCGCCAGCGTGTCGAGCGTGTAGCGGCGCAGGAAGCGCACGGCCGACTCGACCGGGCGGCACGTGCGGCGGTGCTTGTGGCACCAGTACTCGCCGGTCTGCGCGGTGCGCGGCGCCTCGAGGTCGAAGTGGGCCGCGCGGCGCGCCGAGCGCGCGGCACGCGAGAGGATCACGCGCAGGACGTCGGCGTGGCGATACTCGCCGAGCAGGTCGCGGAACGCGAGCAGCTCCGCCGCCGCCTGCGGCGCGTACCACTCGCGCAGGTACGACGACGCCGGCGGCGCGACGCGTCCGAGCTCGAGCGACTCGACCCGCGCGCACGCGTCCCGGAGCTCCGCCTCGAGCGCGCCGAGGTCGTACTGCGCCGTCTTGACCCGGATCAGCAGGCAGTTGAACGCCGCCAGCTCGGCGCCCGTCGCGTCGAGGCCGGACTCGAGCGCCTGGACGAGCGTCGTCCCCGAGCCGGCGAAGGGGTCGAGCACGTGCCCGCCGGGCTCGAAGTAGCGGTCGAGCAGCACCTCGACGAGCTGCGGGATGAACTTGCCGTGGTACGGGTGCAGCCGGTGGACGTGCTTCGTCCGTACCCGCTCGGGCAGAGCGCGCTCCGACCACGAGAGCTCGAGGTCCAGCGCGGCATACAGCTCGTCCTGCGTGACGGCCACGGGTCATGGACTTCGACGCCTCGCCGGGAAGCCCTGGTCGGGTAGCGGCGCGTCTCGCGCGCGTTGAGCACGACCATGGGCCGATCCTAGAACGCGTCCCGCACCCGCTCCACCCGGCCGTCCCGCACCGCCACCACGTCGAGGCCGACGCGGAGCTCCCGAAGCTCCGGCCGCGCCGCGAGCCACGACTCGGCGGCCCGGCGGACGCGCCGCTGCTTCTCCGCGGTGACCATCTCGAGCGGGTCGCCGTAGCCGGGCCCGCGCTTCTCCTTCACCTCCACGAAGCGCAGCTCGCCGCCGCGCCGGACGATCAGGTCGATCTCGTTGCCGCCGGCCCAGACGTTCGCGCCGAGGATCCGCCAGCCGCGCAGGCGGTACCACCAGGCGGCGCGCCGCTCGGCGGCGCCGCCGTGCCTAGGCGGCGGCTTCCCGGCCGTAGCAGAGCGCCTGGAAGCTGAGCCTGTGCACCGCGCACGGGCCGCGCTCGCGGACGACGGCCGAGTGCCCCGGCGTGATGTAGCCGACGTGCTGCGCGAAGCCGTACGCGGGATAGAGCGCGTCGAGCCGCCGCATCAGCCGGTCCCGCGTCACCTTCGCGACGATCGAGGCGGCGGCGATCGCGGCGCTCTTCTCGTCGCCGTCCACGATCGCGGTGTGCTCCGGCGCGGCCGGGCCCAGGCGGAAGCCGTCCACGAGGCATGCCTCGGCGGGCGGCGTCAGCGCCTCGATCATCGCCCGCAGGCCGGCGAGGTTCGAGCGGTGCAGCCCGTTCCGGTCGATATCGCCCGAGGGGATCACCCGCACCGCGATGCGCTCGGCGCACCCGAGCACGGCGCGGAACAGCTCCTCGCGCCGCTCCTCGCTGCACTGCTTCGAGTCGTTGAGGTACCCGAGCGGCCGCACGCGGTGATCGCGCAGCGAGCCGTAGTCGAGCAGGACGCCCGCGACGACGAGCGGGCCCGCGAGCGAGCCGCGGCCGGCCTCGTCCGCCCCCGCGACGAACCGCGCCCCGAGCCGGCGGTCGAATCGCAGGAGCTTCTGGCCGGTCCGCTTCACCTCGCGGCGAGGATAGCGCGCTGTCCTGCCGGCGCAACCGGCCGTGACGAAGTCGCCGGGAAGTCCTGACCCGCGCTAGCCGTCTCCGCCCGTGCCGCCGCCGGAGCCCGAGTCGCCGGTGCTCCCCGAGGCGCTCTCGTCCTTGGAGGCGGTCTGAGCCTCGATCCGCGTCAGCACGAGCGTTCCGTCGCTCGCGCGCTCGGCCCGCACGGACACGGTGTCGCCGACGGCAAGTGTCGGAACCTCGAGGCCGGCCGGGATCGTGAAGACGACCGGGTCGCCGCCGTCCTGCGGCTGGACGGTGACCGAGTGCGCGTCGAACGCGGTGACGGCGCCCTCCGCCTCGACCACGCCGGAATGGTCGCCGTGGTCGCCCTGCTGGCCCTGCTGGCCCTGCTGGCCCTGGTCGCCCTGGTCACCGTGCTCGTGCGCGTTCTGGACCTCGAGCCGGACGAGCGTGATCGTGCCGCCGGCCGCCAGCATGCCCTTCGCGTGCACCTGGGTGCCGGCCTGGACCGCCGGAAGCGTGAAGCCGGCGGGGACGACGAAGGTGATCGCCGAGGCGTGCTCGCCCTGGATCGTCAGCGAGCCGGAGCCGACGGCCGTGACGGTGCCCTCCGCCTCGACCTTGCCGCCGTTGTGCTCGGAGCCGTGGCCGTGCTGGACCGTGCTGGAGCTCATGTCCGTGCCGTCGCCGTGCTGCGCGGCGTGGTCGTCCTGGATCGTGACGAGCGTGAACGCTCCGGCCGCGACCTGGACGAGCACCTCGACGTGGTCGCCGACCGCGATCGTGGAGGGCAGGGCGAGGCTCGACGGGATCGCGACCGTCGTCGTCGCCCCCTCCTCGACGTCGAGCACGAGCATCGTCGCCGAGAGCGACGAGATCGTGCCCTCGAGCGAGACGAGCCCCGTCTGGCCGACCTGCTTGAGCGTCTCCTGCTCGACCGAGCCGCTCGACGGGTCGATCGAGACGGTCGTGTCGACCGCCGTCCCGGGCGTGAGGTCGGACGACGCGCCCACGGCCGCCGTGTGCCGGCCGGCGCCGATCGAGAAGACGCTGCCACCGGCCGAGAGCATGATCCGCCCGCCGACGCTGCGAATGACCACGGCGCGGACGCGCGCCTTCCGCGCAACGTGCTTGCCGGAGACCTTCACGGCGGCGAACGTCCCGTCCGCGAGCCGCGTCGCCTTCGCGACGACCCGCGAGCCGACGCGGCGGGCCGCCGTCGTCCGCAGTGTGCGCACGACGCCGCCGGACTGCGCGACGACGAGCGTGCCGCGTGCGCCCTCGCGCGCGACGACGACGCCCTTCACGACCACCGGCTTCGCCGACGGCGCCGGCGTCGCGGCGGTCGCCGCGGCAGGCAGGACGGCCGCGGCAAGAGCTGCGGCGAGGACGACGGCGCGCAAACGGAATGACTGCATGGGGGACGGGCTCCTTCTCCGGGAAATCGACATGGACGTCCGTAAAGAGGAGGTTTCGGCAGAAAACCTGCGCGCCCCCGCGAGGTTCCCCCGAACGGGGTAGGAGCTACTCGGCCGCCGGAGCGCGCTCGGGCTCGTCGCCCGCCGGCTCCTCGGCCTCGGCGACCGGCTCGTCGGCGGGCTCCGCCTCGGCGGCCGGCTCCTCCGCCGCAGGCTCCGCCTCGGCCGACTCGGCCGGAGAGACGTCCTCCGCCTCGACGACCACCTCGGGCTCGGCGTCGGCGGGCTCGACCGCCGCCGGCGCCTCCTCGGCCTCCTGGAGCGCCGAGTCCATCGCCTGCGGCAGCTCCGAGCCGGACCCGAAGCGCTTCTCGCGGATCCGGGCCCGCTTGCCGACGCGGCCGCGCAGGTAGTAGAGCTTCGCGCGGTTGACGTCGCCGATCGCCATCACCTCGATCTTCTCGATCTTCGGCGAGTGGAGCGGGAACGTCCGCTCGACGCCGACCCCGAACGACTGCTTGCGCACGGTGAAGGTCTCGCGCACGCCGGCGCCCTGCCGCTTGAGGACGATCCCCTCGAAGACCTGGACGCGGCGGCGCTGCCCCTCGATCACCTGGAAGTGCACGCGCACTGTGTCTCCCGCCTTGAACCGGGGCACGGTGCGCAGCTGGGCGCGCTCGAGATCCTGGATGACGTTGCTCATGACAAGGGCGGCCCGGCGGGCCGACGCGGAATGGTAGCGGAACCCCCTCGTACGGGAGTCCGGTGCCCCGCCCCGTCAGGCGCCGAGGCGCGGCGCGGAACGCGCGGCGGTGCTCAGCGAAAGCCGATCCGGTTGGGAGGCCAGTAGACGAAGAAGACCTCGCCGATCAGGTTCTTGCGCGGCACCGGCCCCCACACGCGCGAGTCGCACGACTGGGAGCGGTTGTCGCCCATGAAGAAGTAGTCGCCCTTCGGCACCGTCCAGCTCCGCGGCGGCTCGTGGTCGCGCCGGTCGGCCTTGATGTACGGCTCGTCCAGCCGCTTTCCGTCGATGGAGACGTAGCCGTCCCGTTCGCTCACCGTCTCGCCGGGCAGGCCGATCAGGCGCTTCACGAACGTCCCGCCCTCGCCGCAGCGCACCTTCGCGAGCGGCGGCGTCGTGAAGACGACGATCTCGCCGCGCTTCGGGTCGCGGAACCGGTAGACGAACCGGTTCGCGAGCACGCGGTCGCTGAAGCTCGCCTCGCAGCCGGGCGCCGGCCTCGCGCAGTGGAGCGACGGCTCCATCGACGAGGAGGGGATCCGGTACGGGTTCACGATCCACGCCTTGATCGCGAGCACGATCAGGATCGCGCCGGCGATCGTGACGAGCCAGTCGAGCGCGACGCGGACCCCGTGCGGGAGGCCCGGGAAGAGGCGGCCGAGCGGGTCGCGCACTAGTGGACATGCTCCCTTCGCCACGCCTCGATCCGCGCGTGGTCGCCCGACAGCAGTACCTCGGGCACGGTCCAGCCGCGGAACTCGGCCGGGCGCGTGTAGTGCGGGTACTCGAGCCCGCCGCCGAGCTCCTCGGAGAAGCTCTCGAGCTCCCCGGAGCCCTCGGCGAGCGCGCCCGGCAGCCGCCGCGCGACCGCGTCGAGCAGCACCATCGCCGGCAGGTCGCCGTTCGAGAGGACGTACGGGCCGATCGAGACGGCGTCGGTCGCGAGGTGCTCGACGATCCGCTCGTCGAAGCCCTCGAAGCGCGACGAGAGGAGCGTCAGCGCCGGCCGCCGCGCGAGCTCCTCGACGACCGCCTGTGTCAGCGGCCGCCCCTTCGGCGTCAGCGCGACCACCGGCTGCTCGGGCGCGCCGCCGTAGACCGCCTCGAGCGCGGCCGCGACGACGTCCACGCGCAGCACCATTCCCGCCCCGCCGCCGTACGGCTGGTCGTCCACCTGTCCCGACCGCAGCGGAGTCGTGTCGCGGAAGTTGAAGAAGCGCAGCTCGAGCTCGCCGCCGAGCACGCCGGCGAGCGGCTGCTGCTCGGTGAGCCACGCGAAGGCGTGCGGGACGAGGGTGAAGACGTCGATGCGCAACGGTCAGTCGAGACGGCACGTTAGTCGGGCTGGGCGAAGCCCGAGGAGACAACGAGTCGCCCGCCTTCCAGATCCACCTGCCGCACGCACGCCTCCACGAGCGGCAGGAGCAGGCCCGAGTCGAGCTCGAGCACGTCGTTGGCAGGGTAGTCGAGGACGTCCCGGACGCGCCCGAGCACCCGTCCGCCCTCCTCCTCGACGACGAGCCCGACGAGCTGGAAGACGTAGTACTCGTCCTCGTCGGCCGGCTCGGGAAGCGAGGAGGCCGGCACCGCGAGCACCGTGCCGCGCTCGACCCGGCGGTCGAGGCGCAAGACCGGCCGCCCGCCGGCGCCGTGCTTCGAGGAGACGACGGTCGCCGGCTCGCCGCCCGCGTAGACCGTGGCGCCGGCCGAGAAGGTGCCCTCGCGCTCGCTCGCGCGCTCGACGAAGAAGGAGCCGTCGAGCCCGTGCGGCCGCCCGACGCGCCCGACCGGGACGAGATCAGGCGCCGACGGCAAGGCTCTCGAAGTGCGCGACCGCCTCGTCCCGGCTCGTCGCCGGAGCGGCGGCGCCGTCGTACTCCGTCCGACGGTGGCGGAGGTCGAGCGTCCAGTAGGCGCCCGGCACGTCCTCGTACGGCATCCCGACGCTGCCGGAGTTGACCACCCGGATGCCCGAGACCGTCCGCTCGAACTGCGTGTGCGTGTGCCCGCAGACGACGACGCCGGCGTCCACGCCCGCGAACAGAGGCGCGAGCCGCTCCTCCGGCGTCCGCTCGGTGAAGATGTCGACGTCGTTCCTCGGCGTGGCGTGGCAGTAGAGGACGCGCCCGATCCGGACCGTGGCCGGGCGCGAGTGCAGGAAGCCGATCTGCTCCTCGGTCAGTCGTGCGCGCGTCGCGTCCATCACCTCGGGCGGCGCGAGCCCCTCCTCGCCCGGCATCAGCTCCCGGTCGGCGTTGCCGCGCAGCCAGAGCACCCGGTCGCCGAGGGCGCGCAGCCGCTCGAGCGTCTCCGACGGCTGCTCGCCGCCCGCGGCGACGTCGCCGCCGACGACGATTCTCGCCTCCGCCGGGATCTCCGCGAGCACCGCCTCGAGGGCGGGCAGGTTGCCGTGGACGTCGTAGAGGGTCGCGATCACGCCCTGCTCGACCTACCCCACGATCTCGAGCTGGAGCCTGCGCCCCGCCTCGACGCCGCCGGCGCGAACGACCGTCCGCAGCGCGCGGGCGATCCGCCCCTGGCGGCCGATCACCTTGCCGACGTCGTCGTCGGCCACGTGCAGCCGCAGCAGGAGCGACCCATCGGGCTCCTCGACCTGCTCGACGCGCACCGCGTCGGGCTCGTCCACGAGCCGCCGCGCGAGCTCCGTGAGCAGGTCGTCCATGCGCTACTGGATGCCCTTGACCTTGAGCAGGCGGGCGACCGTGTCGGACGGCGTCGCTCCCTTGGAGAGCCAGCCGCGGACCTTCTCCTCGTCGAACTCGATCAGGGAGGGGTCGTGCTGCGGGTTGTAGCGACCCACGATCTCGATGAACTTGCCGTCGCGCGGTGAGCGCGTGTCGGTGGCGACGACGCGGTAGATCGGGTTCTTCTTCGAGCCGATCCGCGTCAGCCTGAGCTTGACTGCCATGTCTCTACTTTCTCGCTTTCTTCTTGCGCTTGGACTTCGACTTGCGCGTCGCGCTCGGGCGCGGCGCCCCTTGCTGCTGCATTCCGTTGCCGGGCATGCCCTGCAGCCGGGCCTGCATGCCGGGATCTGGGGCATCTTGCCCGATCCCATCGACTTCATCATCTTGGCCATCTGCCTGCGGGCCTCGATGAGCTGGTTCACGTGCGCCACGGTGGTGCCCGAGCCGGCGGCGATCCGCTTGCGGCGGGAGCCGTCGATCACGTGCGGGACGCGCCGCTCCTGCGGCGTCATCGAGAGGATGATCGCCTCGACGCGGCCGAGATCGCGCTCGTTCACGTCGTCCAGCCCCTCGAGCTGCTTGCCGAGGCCGGGGATCATCTTGAGGACGCCCTGGAGCGGCCCCATCCGGCGCAGCATCTTGTAGCTGGAGAGGAAGTCGTCGAAGCTGAACTCGCCCTGCATCATCCGGCGCTCGAGCTCTTCCTTCTCGTCGTCGGCGACGGCGGCCTCGGCCCGCTCGATCAGCGTGAGCACGTCGCCCATGCCGAGGATCCGCGACGCCATCCGGTCGGGATGGAACCACTCGAGCGCGTCGAGCTTCTCGCCGACGGAGGCGAGCTTGATCGGGCGGCCGGTGACGGCCTTGACCGAGAGCGCCGCCCCGCCCCGCGCGTCGCCGTCGAGCTTCGTCATCAGGACGCCGTCGAAGTCGATCCGCTCCTGGAAGGCCTTCGCGACGTTGACGGCCTCCTGGCCGGTCATCGCGTCCAGGACGAGCAGGACGTTCGTCGGCTTCGCCTCGCGACGGACGGCGGCGAGCTCGTCCATCAGCGCCTCGTCCACGTGCAGGCGGCCCGCGGTGTCGAGGATCACGACGTCGCGCTCGTCCGCGCGCGCGCGCTCGATCCCGTCGCGCACGGCCATGACGGGGTCGGCGCGCTCCTCCGCGTAGACCGGCACGCCGACCTGCTCGCCGAGCTGCACGAGCTGCTCGATCGCTGCCGGCCGCTGCAGGTCGGCGGCGACGAGCGCCGGCTTGCGGCCGTCGCCGACCAGCAGCAGCGCGAGCTTGCCGGCCGCGGTCGTCTTGCCCGAGCCCTGGAGGCCGGCGAGCAGGATCGTCGTCGGCGGGCGCGGCGAGAAGGCGAGCTTCGAGGAGCCGGCGCCCATCAGCTCGGTCAGCTCCTCGTGGACGATCTTCACGACCTGCTGGCCGGGCGTCAGGCTCTTGCCGACGTCCTCCCCGAGCGCCCGCTCGCGAACGCCGGCGACGAACTGCTTGACGACGTCGAAGTTGACGTCCGCCTCGAGCAGCGCGAGGCGGACCTCGCGCATGGCGCGCGAGATCGACTCCTCGTCGAGGACTCCGCGGCCGCGCAGGTCGCCGAGCGCGCTCTGGAGCTTGTCGGAAAGCGTGTCGAACACGGCCGTCCAGTGTACTGGCGGCCGACTTTGCGCCTTTTGCCTCGTGGCCTCACACTGTGGACATGGCCTCTGCGGACGCCGCCGCGCGGAAGACCGTCACGGTGCTCTTCTGCGACCTTGCCGACTCGACCGCGCTCGGCGAACGCCTCGACCCCGAGTCGCTGCGCGACGTGATGTCGCGCTGGTACGAGGCGATGTGCGCGCCGATCGAGCGGCACGGCGGCACCGTCGAGAAGTTCGTCGGCGACGCGGTGATGGCCGTCTTCGGCGTACCGCGCGTGCACGAGGACGACGGCCTCCGCGCGGTGCAGGCGGCGGTGGAGCTGCGCGAGGAGCTGGGCCGCCTGAACCGGGAGCTGGCGGACGAGCGGCTCCCCGAGCTGAGCATCCGCGTCGGGCTCAACAGCGGCGAGGTCGTCACCGGGGACGGCGACACGACGCTCGTCACCGGCGATGCCGTCAACACGGCGAAGCGGCTCGAGCAGGCGGCCGGTGCGGACGAGATCCTGATCGGCGCCACGACGCGGCGGCTGGTCGACAATGCCGTCCTCCTCGAGCCGGTGGAGGCGGTCGAGGCGAAGGGAAAGCGCCGTCCCGTCGAGGCCTGGCGCGTGCTCGCGACCATCCGCGACGCGCCCCCGTTCGCACGCCGGCTCGACGCGCCGCTCGTCGGGCGCAGCGGCGAGCTCGAGCTCCTGCGGGCGGAGCTCGCCGCCGCCGAGCGCGATCGGAGCTGCCGGCTCGTGACGGTGCTCGGGCCGGCCGGGATCGGCAAGTCGCGGCTGGCCGTGGAGTTCGTCGCGGGGGTGCGCGGGCAGGCGACCGTCCTCAGCGCGCGCTGCCTCCCCTACGGCGACGGGATCACGTTCTGGCCGCTGACCCAGCTCGTCCGCGACGCCGGCGGCCGGGAGGCGATCGAGGCCGCGGTCGCAGACGAGCCGGACGGCGGCCTGATCATGGCGCGGATCGACAGCGCGTACGGCGGCGGCCGGCCCGTCTCGGCGGACGAGACGTTCTGGGCGCTCCGCCGCCTGCTCGAGACGCTCGCGCGCGTGCGGCCGCTCGTCGTCGTCCTCGAGGATCTGCACTGGGGCGAGCCGACCTTCCTCGACCTCGTGGACTACGTCGCCCGCTGGAGCCGCGACGCGCCGATCCTCCTCCTCTGCCTGGCGCGGCCGGAGCTGCTCGACGAGAGGCCGCGCTGGGACGAGACGCCGCTCGCGCTCGAGCCGCTGAGCGGCGAGGAGTCGGAGGCGCTGCTCGACCGGCTTTCCGCGGAACGGCCGCTGACGACCGCGGTGCGCGGCCGGATCGCCGCGGCGGCGGAGGGAAACCCGCTCTTCGTCGAGCAGATGGTGGCGATGCTGTCCGACGGCGGGGGAGACGAGGAGCCGGAGATCCCGCCCTCGATTCAGGCGCTGCTCGCCGCGCGGCTCGACCGGCTCGAGCCGCTCGAGCGGCGCGTCCTCGAACGCGCGGCGGTGATCGGCAGGGAGTTCTGGCGCGGCGCGCTCGTCGAGCTCCTGCCCGCCGAGGAGCGCCCGGGCGTCGGGTCGACGCTGCTGCGGCTCGTGCGGAAGGATCTGGTCCATCCGGGCCGCTCGAGCTTCCCGGGCGAGGACGGGTTCCGCTTCCGGCACGTCCTGATTCGGGACGCCGCCTACGCCGCGCTGCCGAAGGCCGTGCGCGCCGAGCTGCACGAGCGCTTCGCCGGCTGGCTCGAGGGAGCCGGCGGCGAGCCCGAGTTCATCGGCTACCACCTCGAGCAGGCCTGGCTCTGCCACAGCGAGCTCGGGCTCGTCGGGCCCGAGACCGAACGGCTCGCCGCGCGGGCGGGCGCGCTGCTCGCGGACTGCGGGGTGCGCGCGTTCGCCCGCGGCGACATGCCGGCGGCGCGGTCGCTCCTCTCCCGCGCATTCGCGCTCACGACGGAGCTTCCGCTCGACCTCCGTCGCCGGCTCTCGCTCGCGCTGTGGTCGACAGGCGAGGTGGAGCAGGCGGTGCAGGTGCTCGACGAGGTGATCGCGGAGGCGGAGAGCGCCGGCGACGACCGCACGCTCTGGCTCGCGCGGATCGAGGCGGTCGTGCGGCAGAGCGTGTCCGATCCGGACTTCCACGTGGACGAGATCGTCCGCACCTCCGAACAGGCGATCGCAGTCTTCGCGGAGCACGGGGACGAGGCCGCGCTCGCACGCGCCTGGCTCTGGACGGCGTACGCGCACCGGATCGCGGGCCGTCTCGCGGCCGGGAGCGAGGCGGCGGAGATCGGCCTGCGCCACGCCGCGGCCGGCGGCGCGCCCGAGGAGCAGGCACGGCTCGAGGACGAGCTCTGCACGGCGCTCCTCGACGGCCCCGGTGGCGTCGAGCACGCGCTCGCGCGCTGCGAGGAACTGTTGGCCGGCGGCCGGGACACCCGGCTCGGGGAGGCGAACGTCCTGAGCTCGGTTGCCGGGCTGCGGGCGCTGAACGGCGACTTCGACGGCGCCCGCGGGGCGGTGGTGCGAGCAGCCGAGCTCTACCGGGAGCTCGGGATGCCGTTCGCGCTCGCCGGACTGCGGAAGATCGCGGGCGACGTGGAGGTGCTCGCGGGCGACCTCGACGCGGCGGAGGCGGAGCTGCGGGAGGGACTCGGGCTCATCTCGCACGTCGGCGCCCGGGCGATCGTCGCCGCCTCGCTGGCCCACGTGCTCGTCTCGCGCGGCCTCGAGGACGAGGCGCGTGCGCTCGTCGCCGACGCCGAGGAGGTGGCGGGCCCGTTCTACGCGGCGCAGGTCCTGTGGCGCTCGGCGAAGGCGCGCCTCCTGTCCGTGGACGGCTCCGGCGCCGAGCCGCTCCCGCTGGCGCGCGAGGCGGTCGCCCTCGCGGCCGGAACGGATGCGCTCGTGCTGCGCGGGCAGGCGCTCGTCTCGCTCGCGCAGGTGGCGAGCGCCGCGGGCGCGGCGGACGAGGCCGCGGCGGCCGCCGCGGAGGCGCTCGAGGCGTACCGCCGGAAGGGCGGCTCGGCCGGCGTGCGCTGGGCATCCGCACAGCTCTCGCAGGCCGCGCTGCGCCTCTAGGCAGCAGCGCGTAGCCGCTGTATGGTCGCTCCGTCGACGAAGGGAGTCACGTGCCAGCGAAGCCCGTCACCGGCAGGCACAAGCCGCCGAAGAACGACCGCCTCGGCATGAGCCAGAGCGAGGGCTTCAACCGGGCGATGAAGGACGCGCTCGAACAGGCCGCGAAGCTCTGGGACAAGCCCCAGAGCGTGCGGGTCAAGGTCGAGCTCGAGGCGCAGGTGGACGTCTGGAACCCGGGCGGCATCGGCGTGTACAGCGTGACGCTGTCACCGCTCGACTAGCCGGAGACGAGCGCGCGCGCGAAGTCCTGCGGGTCGAACGGGCGCAGGTCGTCGAGCTGCTCTCCCACGCCCATCAGCTTCACCGGCAGGCCGAGCTCGTAGGCGATCGGGATCGCGACGCCGCCCTTCGCCGAGCCGTCGAGCTTCGTCAGCGCGACGCCCGTGACGCCGACCGCCTCGCCGAACAGGCGCGCCTGCTGGAGCCCGTTCTGGCCGGTCGTCGCGTCCACGACGAGCAGCGTCTCGTGCGGGGCGCCCTCGAGCTTCGCCGCGATCACGCGGCGCACCTTCGCCAGCTCCTCCATCAGGTTCGTCTGCGTGTGCAGCCGGCCCGCGGTGTCCACGATCACGATGTCGCGGCCCCGCGCCTGCGCCGCCTCGATCGCGTCGTAGGCGACGGCCGCCGGGTCGCCCCCGCGCGCGGAGCCGACGTAGTCCGCGCCCGCCCGCTCGGCCCAGATCTCCAGCTGCTCCTCGGCGGCGGCGCGGAAGGTGTCCCCGGCCCCGACGACGACCGAGAGCCCGTGCTCGGCGAGCCGCGCGGCGAGCTTGCCGATCGTCGTCGTCTTGCCGGTGCCGTTGACGCCGACGACGAGGATCACGCTCGGCCGCGCCTGGACGTGGAGGATTCCCGGGTCGCCGAGCAGCTCGGCCGCCTCCTGCGCGAGCGCCTCGCCGAGGTCGCCGAGCTCGCCGCGCCGTTCGAGCCGCTGCACGAGCTCCGCGGTCGCCCGCACGCCGACGTCCGCCTGGATCAGCGCCTCCTCGAGCCGCTCCCAGGCCGCGTCGTCGCCGGGGTCGAAGGCCGCCGCCTGGATCTGCTCGGTGAGCGCCCGGCGCGACTTGGAGAGCGAGTCGCGCAGCCGCGAGAACATCCCGGCCTGCTCAGCCTCCGGCTCGGGGCCGGCGTCCGCCTCCCCGAGCAGCTGTCCCCACGATCGCGCCACCCGCGCAGCCTAGTAACAGACTGTTACTTGGCGGCGGTTTCTCGGCGCCGCCGCGCTACTCGAAGCCGTCGAGCACCGGGTAGCGCGCGTGGACGTCGAGGCACGCGGCCGCGAAGAGCGCGACGCCGAGGTCGCCGGTGAAGAGCGAGTAGCGGCGGCGGCCGTTCGCGGCCGCGAGGCGATCGGCCTGCGCGAGGGCGTGGACGGCGAAGCGGCGCGCCCGCTCGAGCCAGCGCTCGTCGCCCGTGCGCGCGAACGTCTTCAGCAGCGCCCAGCCGTTGCCGGCGGTGCCGTGGCAGATGCCGGCGCCCTTCTCGTCTCCGTGCGCACCGGCGCGCCACACGAGCTCGGCCCCGGCGAGCACGAGCTCCTCGTCGAGGTAGTCCCAGGCGGCGACGAGGATCCCGGGCGCCCCGACGCACCACTGGAGGCGTCCCTGCGGGTCGCTGCCCCAGTTCGCGAGCCCTTCCTCACGGACGGCACGGCCGGCGAGGAGCGCCGCCGTCTCGCGCCGCAGGGCGTCGTTGCGCGCGTCGTCGACGTGCAGGAGCGCGCGGACGTTGCCGGCGGCCCCGTGGGGCGCGCTCAGGCTGCGGAACTCCTCGCCCCAGAGGCGCTGCGTCCAGAGCCCGTCCTCGTCGCGGCGGGCGGCGAGCGCGCCGGCCGTCTCGCGCGCCGCGTCGCCCCAGCGCTCCTCGCCCGTCGAGCCGTGCATCGCGGCGGCCGCGAGGAGCGTGCCCGGCGCGCCCCACATCAGGTCCTCGGCCTCGTTGCCGACGTTCGCGCGGACGCGGACGAGCAGGTCGTCGGCGAACTCGCGCGCCTGCGTCAGCCGCCACGCGACGAGCAGAATCCCGCTCTCACCGGTCAGGAGCCCTGACTCGGGCGGGCACGGCAACGTCTCTCCCGCCATGTAATCGGGCTCGACGTTCCACAGCTCGAGCGCTCGCACCGCGGAGGCAGCGAGGTCGAGCCGGGCTTGCCCGTGCCCTCGGCGGCGCAGCGCGTCCAGCGCCCAGACGACTCCGGCCGCGCCGATGTAGAGGTTCTTCATCGGCAGCGCGGCCTGCCACCCGTCCCACTCGTGCGCGGGCCAGAGCGCCGCGGGGTCGTACGTGTCCTCCGCGTCGGCGACGATCGCGGCGATCGCCTCGCGGACGCGCGACTCGTCCCAGGGCTCGTCCGTGAGCGGCTCGAACTGCTCCGGCTCGTAGAGCACGGTACGAGCCTACGCGACCCGACCGCCAAGTAACAGTCTGTTACAAGGCTCGGAAGGCTACGCCGCGCTGACGGCTTCGGCTTCCGCGCGCGGGAGGCGGCGTGAGACGATCTGCGAGACGCCGTCGCCGCCCATCGCAACGCCGTAGAGGATGTCCGCCGCCTCCATCGTCCGCTTCTGGTGGGTGATCACGACGAACTGGGCGCGGTCGGAATAGCCCCGGAGCAACTCCACGAAGCGGCCGATGTTCGTGTCGTCGAGGGCGGCCTCGACCTCGTCGAGGAGGTAGAACGGGCACGGGCGCGCGAGGAAGAGCGCGAACAGGAACGAGATCGCGCCGAGCGCCTTCTCGCCGCCGGAGAGGAGCGAGAGGCGCTGCACCTTCTTACCGACCGGCCGCAGCTCGACCTCGATCCCGGACTGGGACTCCTCGTCCTCGGGCTCGGTCAGGCGCAGCCTCCCCTCGCCGCCGGGAAAGAGCGTGCCGGCGACCTCGTGGAAGTTCTGCTGCACGGCGTCGAAGGTCTCGGCGAAGCGGCGCTCGACCGTCTCGGTCAGCTCGGCGCGGAGCTTCTCCAGCTCCTCGAGGCTCTGCTCGAGGTCGCCGCGCTGGGAGGCGAGCTCGTCGAGGCGCTCCTTCTCCGCGTCGTACTCCTCCTTCGCGAGCGGGTTCACCTGGCCGAGCGCCTCGCGGCGGCGCTCCAGCCGCTCCGCCTTCTCCGCGAGCTCGTCGCGGTCGTCGCCCTCCGCGGGCTCGTCCGCGTTCGCGTGCTCGAGCCGGCGGCGCGCCTCGTCCGCCTCGGCCTCGACCCGGGCCGACTCCACCTCGATCGCAGAGGCGGCCTCCGCGGCGGCGGACAGCTCCTGCCGCAGCTCGACCTCGGTGGCGCCGAGCCGGCGCAGCTCCTCGCCGAGGGCGCCCGTGCGCGTGCCGCCCGCGTCCACGCGCGCCCGCAGCGGCGACTCGAACCGCGCCGCGGCCGCCGCGGCCGCCGCGAGCACCTCGTCGAGCCGCTCCGCGCCCGCGAGCACGCGCGCGAGCTCGTGCGGCCGCGCGCGACGGCGTCCGGCGCGCACGGCGGCGTCGATCCGGGCCGAGTCGGCCGCACGCGCCTGCTCGCCGGCCGCCTTCGCCTCCTCTGCGGCGGCGTCGGCGGCGGCGACGAGCCCGCGGGCCTCGGTCCGCAGCGACTCCACCTCTTCGTCCGCCCCGGAGGCGGCGACCGCCGTGCCGCCGAGCCGGACGAGATCCCGCTCCGCGGACGCGGCGCCCTCGGCAGCGACCGCCACCTCACGCCGGAGCGCGCCCTCACGCTCACCGAGCGCCCGCAGCGACGCGCCCAGAGCGCGCAGTCCGCTCCGCGCCGGCCTCGCCGCGCTCCCGCAGCGGCGCCTCGACGCGCTCCACGTCGCCGTCGACGCCGCCGAGCGCCTTCTCGACCCGCTGTGCGACCGCGAGCAGCGCGCGCAGCGTCGCCGTGTCGGCGCGCCGGATCCGCAGCCTCGGCGCCGCCTCGGCGAAGGCGGCCTCGGCCTTCGCAGCGCCCTCCTCGGCGTCGGCGGCGGCCCGCTCGGCAAACTGCGCCTGCTCGGAGAGCGTCTTCGCCTCGTCGGCGAGCGCGCGCCGGCGCGCGTCGAGTTCGAGCAGCACCGCCTCCGCCGTCTCGCCGGCGAACCAGAGCTCGCCGCGCTGCGGGTCGTAGCCGAAGCCGTCGCGGGTCACCGAGGGAACCGTGGACGACGAGCAGCTCGCTCCTTCTCGACCACCGGCAGCTCGTCGACGAGCGCGCGCGGGTCGCGCCCGGCGAGCACGCGCAGCGAGCCGAGCCCGGACGCCGCGGCCCGCTCGAGCAGCGCGAGCGCGCTCTGCGGGTCGTCCGCGAGCAGCGCCGAGGCGCGCGGGCCGAGCGCGGCGGCGACCGCGCGCTCGGTGCCCGGCTCGACCTCGAGCGACGAGAGCACGAGCCGCTGCCCCTCCTCGGCGAGCGCGCGGGCCGCCGGCGGGATGCCCTCCCGCTCGGCGAGCGAGCGCTCGAGCGTCGCGAGCCGCTCCGCCGCCGTCAGGGCCCGCTCGGCGAGGGTGTCCCGCTCGTGCGCCGCGTCCCGGGCCGCCGCGCGCGCGAGCAGCGCCTGGCGCTCCAGCTCCTGCGGCGAGGGGCCGCCGCGGGCCGCGTCCGCCTCGGCCTCCGCGAGCTCGGCCCGCAGCCGCGCGGCCAGCCGCTCCGCCGACTCCCGCTGCACGGCGAGCACGGCTGCGCGGCTGCGCAGCTCGTAGGAGACGGAGAGAGCCGCCTCGCGCTCCCCGGCCGCCCCGGTCAGCTCCGCCTCGATCTCCTGCCGCTCCGCAAGCACCTCGTCGAGCCGCGCCTGCGCCTCGGCGCCCGCCGCCCGCTCCGCGCCGAGCAGCCGCACCAGCGCCTGCCGTGCCCGCTCTGCCCGCGTCTCCCGCTCCACCGCGGTCGCGCGCGCCCGCTCGGACGCCTCGCGCGCCAGACGCTCCAGCTCCGCGATCTCGACGCTCTGCCTGCCGCTCTCGAGGTCGCCGGCGTCCGCCTCGGCGGCCGCGAGCTCGCCGCGCACCTGCTCGAGCAGCCCCGCCGCCGACTCGCGCCGGATCCCGACGCGCTCGGCGGCGCTGCGCAGCCGGTAGAGCACCTGCATCGCCTGCTCGCGCCGCCCGGCGGCGTCGGCGAGCTCCTCCTCCGCGCGGCCGCGCTCCGCGAGCACGGCCTCGAGCCGCTCGTCGGCGGCGCGGCGCGCGAGCCCGGCCGCGGTGCGCCGCTCGCCCACCTCGTCGAGCCGCTCGTCGAGCCGCTCGAGGTCGAGCTGTGCGATGCGCGCCCGCAGCCTCGCGATCTCACCCCGTAGCTTCTCGGCGCGCTCGGCCGCGGTCGCCTGGAGCGCCAGCGGGCGCAGGCGCTTCTTGACCTCGTCCTCGAGGTCGCGGGCCCGCTCGACCTGCACCGCCACGCGCGCCAGCTTCAGCTCCGCCCGGTGGCGGCGAGCCTTGAAGCGGCCGAGCCCGGCCGCCTCCTCGATCAGCGCGCGCCGCTCCTCCGGCTTCGAGGCGAGGATCGCCTCGACCTTGCCCTGGCCGATGATCGAGTGCATCCCCTGGCCGAGCCCGAGGTCGGCGAGCAGCTCGACGAGGTCGAGCCGGCGCACCGGCGTGCGGTTGACGAGGTACTGGCCCTCGCCGCCGCGGTGGAGGCGGCGCGCGATCGACAGCTCCGCATAGTCGACGTCGAGGGTGCCGTCGGCGTTGTCGAAGAGGAGCTCGACCTCGCAGAACTCGGCGGGGCCGCGCCCGGCGGCGCCGGCGAAGAGGACGTCGTCCGGCTTCTCGGCGCGCAGCTCGTTGGGGCTGAGCGAGCCGGCGGCCCAGCGGATCGCGTCGGCGACGTTCGACTTGCCGGAGCCGTTCGGCCCGACGATCACGCCGACGCCCGGCTCGAGACGAACCTCGACGGGGTCCGGGAAGGACTTGAAGCCACGGAGCTTGACCGCGCGGAGATGCACGCGGCAGGACCCTAGCGGTGGTCGCGGACGCCGCCGAAGCGGCGGGCTACGGCTCGTCGCCGTCGTCGTCGCGGGCGAGCGGTGCGTCCTCGTCGGCCGCCGGCTCCTCCACGGCGAAGATCTCGAGGATCCCGCGCTCCGCGCGCGGGTCGGGCTCCTCCTGCTCGAGCCTCCGGAGGCGCAGCTCCGAGTTGGAGGGTCTGCGTTCCGCCATGCCGCCCGACAGGATGCCAGACACGGTCCTACTCCTGCGCGAGCCGCTCCAGCGCCTCGCGCGCGGCCTCCTGCTCGGCCGCCTTCTTCGAGGCGCCGCTGCCCTCGCCGAGCTGCTCGCCGTCGACGACCGCCGCGCAGGTGAAGTGCCGGTCGTGCGGGGGCCCTCGGCGAAGAGGACCGTGTACGCGACCTGGCGCCCGCTCCGCGCGAGCACCTCCTGCAGCTCGGTCTTGTGGTCGACGTGGGACGTCAGCGCGTACTCGATCCGCTCCGAGAAGGCGCCCACGACCGCCTGTTCGATCGCCGGGAAGCCGTGCTCGAGGAAGAGCGCGCCGAGCACCGCCTCCAGCAGCGCCGCGAGGACGTTGCGGTTGCGGGCGAGCCGCTCGAGCTCGTCGGGCGCGAGCTCGGGCGCGTGCTCGGCGAGTATCGAGCCCAGGTCGAGCTCGCGCGCCACCACGGCGCAGCTCGCACGCGAGACGACGTGCGAGCGGATCTTCGCGAGCCGCCCCTCCGAGAAGTCGGGGTAGCTCGCGTAGAGGGCGTGCGCGACCGCGAGCTCGAGCACGCTGTCCCCGAGGAACTCGAGCCGCTCGTACGACGCCGTTCGCGCACTCGCCCACGAGGCGTGCGTGAACGCCGTCGCCGCCCGTTCGGGCGGGAGCGACTCGATCAGCTGCGCGAGCTCGCGGTGCGTTCCGCCGCTACTGGTGGGACGCGACGTAGTCGACGGCCTGGCCGACGGTCTGGATCTTCTGGGCGTCCTCGTCCGAGATCTTGATCCCGAACTGATCCTCGAGCTCCATGATCAGCTCGACGAGGTCGAGCGAGTCCGCGTCGAGATCCTCCTGGAACGACGCCTCCTCCGTGATATCGCCTTCGTCGATCCCGAGCTGCTCGGTCAGGACATCCTTGACACGCTCGAAAACTTCCTCGCGCGACGCTGCCATGTCACCTCATTTGTCCATTGGGGGTCGGGAAATCGGCCGATCATACAGTCTCGGCCCGGCGGGGCATGCGCGCAGCGAGCCTCCCGACGACGTCGTGCTCGACGCCGCGGGCCGCCAGGCGGATCGCGTTGGCGATCGCGGTCTGCGACGAGTTGCCGTGCGCGATCACCGCGAGGCCGCGCAGACCGAGCAGGTACGCGCCGCCGTAGGTGTCCGGATCGAGCCGGTGGCGGAGCCGGCGCGCAGCCGGACGGATCAGCAGGCCGCCGAGCTTGCCGCCGCTCGTCGCAGCGATCTCCTCGCGCAGCGCGTCGAGCAGGGTGCGGATCGTCCCCTCGAGCAGCTTCAGCGTCACGTTGCCGGTGAAGCCGTCGGTGACGACGACGTCGGCGGCGCCGGCGAGGACGTCGCGCCCCTCGGCGTTGCCGGCGAAGTTGAGGTCGCTCGCGGCGAGCAGCGCGTGCGCCTCGAGGGTGAGATGGTTGCCCTTCTCCGCCTCCTCGCCGATCGAGAGCAGGCGCACCTCGGGGTGCGCGACGCCGAGCATCTCCTCGGCGAAGACGGAGCCCATCGTCGCGAACTGGAGCAGGTGCTCGGGCCGCGCGTCCGCGTTCGCGCCGGCGTCGATCAGCACCGACGGGCCGCGCCGCGCCGGGATCGGGACGGCGATCGCAGGCCGCATCACCCCGGGGAGCCGTCGCAGCTCGAGCAGCCCGGCAGCGAGCATCGCGCCTGTGTTCCCGGCCGAGACGACCGCATCCGCCTTCCCCTCGGCGACGGCGCGGACGGACGCGACGAGCGAGCTCTGCGGCTTCGCGCGCACCGCCTCCGCGGGCTTCTCGTGCATCCCGATCGTGTCCGGGGCCTCGTGCAGCTCGAGCCCCTGGGTGTCGAGCCCGGCCGGACCGAAGAGCACCGGCGTGACGCCGTCGTCTCGCGCAACAAGGGCGCCGGCGACGATCTCCGACGGGCCGCGGTCGCCGCCCATCGCGTCGACGGCGACGCGCGCCATGCCGTTACGGAGCGTCGATGCGGAGCGGCTGGACCTCGCGGCCCTTGTACGTGCCGCAGGTCGGGCACACGCGGTGCGGGCGCTTCGGCTGGCCGCACTGCGGGCAGACGTTCACCTTCGGCGCGCTGATCGCGTGCGTCGCCCGGCGCTTGTCGCGGCGGGACTTCGAGGTTTTCCGCTTCGGGACGGCCATGACCGGCGCGCAGTATAGCCATGCACGGCCCCGGCTCCTGCGGTTACCGTCAGCGCATGGACACGCGCAGACTCGGAACGGAAGGCCTCGAGGTCTCGGCGATCGGCCTCGGATGCATGGGAATGTCGGAGTTCTACGGGACGACCGACGAGGGCGAGGCGATCGCCACGATCCACCGGGCGCTCGAGCTCGGCGTGACCTTCCTCGACACCGCGGACATGTACGGGCGCGGCGCGAACGAGGAGCTCGTCGGCAAGGCGATCCGCGGCCGGCGCGACCGCGTCGTGCTCGCCACGAAGTTCGGCAACGTCCGCCACGACGACGGCAGCCGTCGGCATCCGCGGCGACCCGGAGTACGTCAGGCAGGCGTGCGAGGCGTCTCTGCGGCGACTGGGCCTCGACCACGTCGATCTCTACTACCAGCACCGCGTCGACTTCGACACGCCGATCGAGGACACCGTGGGTGCTATGAAGGAGCTCGTCGAGGCGGGCAAGGTGCGCTACCTCGGCCTGTCGGAGGCCTCGCCGGAGACGATCCGCCGCGCGAACGCGGTGCACCCGATCTCGGCGCTCCAGAGCGAGTACTCGCTCTGGACGCGCGATCCGGAGGACGGCCCGCTGGCCGCATGCCGCGAGCTGGGGATCGGCTTCGTCGCCTACAGCCCGCTCGGCCGCGGCTTCCTCAGCGGCCGCTTCCGCTCGCCCGAGGACTTCGAGGAGGGCGACTTCCGCCGGCACCACCCGCGCTTCCAGGGCGAGAACTTCCGGCGGAACACCGATCTCGTCGAGCAGGTCGAGGAGATCGCCCGCGAGAAGGGCTGCGCACCCGCGCAGCTCGCGCTCGCGTGGGTGCTGTCGCGCGGCGAGGACGTCGTGCCGATCCCGGGCACGAAGCGGCGCGGCTACCTCGAGGAGAACGTCGGAGCGCTCCACGTCACGCCGACCGGGGACGAGCTCGCGCGGCTCGAGGAAGCGTTCCCGAAGGGCGCCGCCGCCGGCGATCGCTACGCCGACATGTCGACCATCGACCGCTAGTGATGTGGCCGGTGACGTTGCCCGGTTCCCGGGTCGCGAGCACCAAGCGATGCAAGGACGCAGGGAGCGCTCATAGCCAAAGCTATGGGCGCGACCGAGGACGCCACAGCGCGCCGCGTGACCGCGGGCCGGGGGCCCGGCAAAGGTTGCCGGTTACATCACGAGTCCGCGGTCTCGTCACGGAGGGCCTGGAGGGCGGCCCAGCGCGGGTCGCCCCGCTCCTCCGCGTGCTCGTGCGGCTCCGCGTTCAGGTCCTTGCCGCAGACCGGGCAGAGCCCGGCGCAGTCCTCGCGGCAGAGGATCTTGCCCGGCAGCTCGAGGGCGACAGCGTCGCGCGCCCAGACCGAGAGGTCGACCCGGTCGTCGGCGACGTAGGGCGAGCGCAGCTCCTCGTCCGCGGTCGGGCTCGCGGCGTGGTACTCGCGCGCCCGGATCTCCAGCGAGAGCTCGGTGTCCGCCAGGCAGCGGAAGCACGGCCCGCGCAGGGAGACGCGGAACGAGAGCTCGAGCACGGTGCCGGTGCTCGCACGCGTGACGGCGAGCTCGGCGGGCGTCGGGTCGGGCTCGGGCAGGTACGCCTGGCCGCCGAGCATCAGCGGTTCCAGCTGCACCTCGACGTCGTCGCGGAAGTGCTCACCGGCGCGAAGCCTGACCTTGCGGAGGTCGAACGTGGTCACGGTCCCACGGTAGCGCGGGCGTCAGGCGGCGGCGCCCAGCGGGGAGGCGTCAGGCGGAGATGCGGTGCAGGTCGGCGAGCCGCGGCGCCGCGGCGGGAAAGCCGACGGCGCGGGCGTCCTGGCGCCGGATGTACCACTGGATCGACTCCGCGACCGGCTCGGCGGCCGGCCGGCGCTGCCGGGTGACGACGAGCATCCCGACCGAGCCAAGAATCACGGCGCCCGCCGCGAGCACGCGGCCGCCGACCCGCTCGCCCGCGAACGCCCAGCCGAGCAGGACCGCGACCGCCGGGTTGACGTAGGCGTACGTGCTCACGACCATGCTCGACGCGCCGCTCCGCAGCAGCCAGCCGTAGGCCGTGAACGCGATGATCGAGCCGAAGACGACCAGGTAGGCGAAGGCGCCGACCGAGGCCGGCGACACCGCGCCCAGGTCGACGCGGCCGATCTCGCCCGTCGCCGCGCCCGCGATCCCGAGGAACACGCCGGCGCAGAGCATCTGCATCGCGGCGGAGAGGAACGACGCCCGAGGCAGCGGCGCGACCCGCGCGTACGTCGAGCCGGCCGCCCACGCGAACGCGGCAAAGAGGATCGCGCCCGCGCCCACCGGGTCGATGTGCGTGCTCGGCCCCACGAGGATCGCCACGCCGAACAGCCCGACGGCGATCCCGGCCATCGCCCGCAGGGTCAGCCGGATGCCGAAGACGGTGCGGTCGAGGATCGCCGTGAAGAGCGGCACGGTCGCAATCAGCAGCGCCGTCAGCCCGGAGGCGACGCGCTGCTCCGCCCAGGCGACGCTGCCCGTGTCGAGGCACAGCAGCGTCCCGCCGACGACCGCTGCGGCCGCCCACTCCCGGCGCCCGGGCCGCGTCCGGCGGACGTCCCCGCGCCACGCCGACCACGCGTACAGGAGCCCGCCCGCGAGCAGGAAGCGCGCCGAGAGCATCAGCAGCGGCGGCAGCGTCCGGTTGGAGACGGCGATGGCGAGATACGTCGAGCCCCAGACGACGTAGACGATGCCGAGGGCAATGGCGAGCTTGAGCTTCACCACTCCAGAGTCGGCCAGGAACCCGATAAGATCAAATCGAGTTAGCGTTGATGTCGATCAATGAACGTAATACTTGGCTGGGAGTCGAGCTGCGCCACCTCGCGGCGCTCGAGGCGGTGGCGCGCAGCCGCTCCTTCGGGGCGGCGGCGCGCGAGCTCGGCTACACGCAGTCGGCGATCAGCCAGCAGATCGCGCAGCTCGAGCGGCTCGTCGGACAGCGGCTCGTCGAGCGCCCGGGCGGGCCGCGGCGGATCGAGGTCACGGAGGCCGGCGAGCTGCTGCTCCGGCACGCGGACGCGATCGTCGCGCATCTCGACGCCGCCCGCGCCGACATGGACGCGCTCGCCGAGGGCGCGGCCGGCACGCTCCGCGTCGGCGTCTACCAGAGCGTCGGCGCGCGCCTCCTCCCCGCGCTGCTGCGCCGGTTCCGGGCGTCGTGGCCGCGCGTCCAGGTGCGCTTCCGGGAGGAGGCGGACGCATCCGACCTGCTGCGCCTGCTCGAGCACGGCGAGCTCGACCTCACCTTCGCCGACCTGCCCCTGCTCGAGGGGCCGTTCGAGTTCGAGGAGATCCTGCGCGACCCGTACATCCTGCTCGTCTCGGCGCGCTCGGAGCTCGCCCGGCGCGACGCCGCCCCCTCGCTGCGCGAGCTGGCCGGGCTCCCGATGATCGGCTGGCGCACCTGGCCCGAGCCGGAGCGGTTCCTGCGCGGCCGCGCGCCCGAGCTGGACATCGTCTTCCGCACCGACGACAACGGGACGCTCGCCGCACTCGTCGGCGAGGACCTCGGCGTCGCGCTCGTCCCACGCCTCGTCGTCAACCCGCTCAACACGTCGGTCGTCGCGCTGCCCCTGGACTCGCCTGTGCCGCCGCGCACGGTCGCCCTCGTCTGGCACCGCGACCGCTACCGCTCGGCCGCCGGCGACGCGTTCGTCGAGCTGGCGAAGGAGCTCGGCGAGGACTACGAGCGCCGGACGCGCGACGCCGAGCGCGGCGTCAGCGGACGGAGAGCCGCGTCAGCGGCCAGTACGTCGCGACGACCGGACCGATGAAGGCCGAGCGCGGCACCGGGCCCCACGTGCGCGAGTCGCAGGAGCCGATCCGGTTGTCGCCCATCACGAAGTACTCGCCCTCGCCGAGCCGCGACCACGTCTGCGTCTGCGAGTCGCGGTCGTACCGGTCGATGTAGGGCTCGTCCAGGCGGCGCCCGTTCACGTACACGAAGCCGTCGCGCTCGGAGACGACATCGCCGGGCAGGCCGATCACGCGCTTGAGATACGTGCCGCCCTCCGAGCAGCGCTCCTTTGCCCGCGGCGGCGCGTGGAAGACGGCGATGTCGCCGCGCTCCGGGTCGCGGAAGCGGTAGACGATCCGCGCGACGAGCACGCGGTCGTTGAAGGAGCCGGTGCAGCCCTCGCCGGGCTTCGCGCACGCGAGCGTCGGCTCCATCGATGAGGTCGGCACCCGGAACGGCTTTGCGATCTCCGCCTCGAAGACGAGGATGAAGAGCACGGCCACCCCGAGCGTGAGCAGCCACTCGACGATCGTCCGCGAACGCACGGCACACAGGCTAGCGAGGCGCGGACGCGGTCCGGGCCTAGGCCTGCTGCGCGAAGCCGGCGAACCGCTGCCGCAGGCCGGAGCAGACGAGGTCGCAGAGCTCGCCGAGAGTCGGGTCGGCGATCCGGTAGAGGATCGTCGTCCCCCGCCGCCGCTTGGCGACGATGCCCTCCCGCTCCAGCTGGTGCAGGTGCTTCGACGTGTTCGAGAGGCCCACGCCGGCGCGCTCCGCGAGCTCGCCCACGGGCAGCTCCTCGTGCGCGTCGAGCTCGTTCAGGAGCCTGAGGCGCGTCGGGTCGGAGAGCAGCCGGAAATGTTCCGCCGCTTGCTCGATCAGGGTCGCGGGTACCGTCATTGACACGGATGCTAGCCTTCTTTTACTGTTTGGTCAAATACGAAAGGATGCGACCATGACCGCGACAACGCACTCCGGCTACACGCTGGCCGGGACCACCGCGCTTCCCTTCGCCGAGGCGGTCGCGCGCGTCCGCGAGACGCTGAAGGACGAGGGCTTCGGCGTCCTCACCGAGATCGACGTCAAGGCGACGCTGAAGGAGAAGCTCGGCGAGGAGGTCGAGCCGTACCTGATCCTCGGCGCCTGCAACCCGCCGTACGCCCACCGGGCGCTCCAGCTGGAGCCCGAGCTGGGCACGCTTCTTCCCTGCAACGTCGTCGTCTACGAGCGCGAGGGAGCCACGCACGTCTCCGCCGCCGACCCCGTCGCGATGCTCGGCATCGTCGGCAACCCGGCGGTCGAGCAGGTGGCCGAGGAGATCAGGACCAAGGTCGAGCGCGCCGTGCGGAAGGTCTGGGAGGCGCGCTAGGTGTTCTTCCGGCAGGTCCTGCACCCGGATCTGGGCTGCGCCTC
The DNA here is from genome assembly GCA_963728095.1 of uncultured Thermoleophilia bacterium. Lineage (GTDB taxonomy): Bacteria > Actinomycetota > Thermoleophilia > Gaiellales > Gaiellaceae > Palsa-739. Next base: position 762,205 of record CAVSIO010000002.1, read on the forward strand.
CTACGTGATCGCGGACGACGGCGTCGGCGCGGTCGTCGACCCGAAGTGGGAGATCGAGGAGTACCTCGCGCTCGCCGAGGACAACGGCTTCGAGATCCGCCACGTGCTCGAGACGCACAACCACGCCGACCACGTCTCCGGCCGCGGCCGGCTCGCCGCCGCCACCGGCGCGACGATCCACGTCTCCCCCACGCCCGGGCTCGAGTACGAGCACGAGGTGCTGGCCGACGGCGAGGCGATCGAGCTCGGCGGCGTCCGGATCGTCGCGCTCGCGACCCCGGGCCACCGCCCCGAGCACACCGCGTACGTGGTCTACGACGCCGCCCGGGGCGACGAGCCGTGGGCCGTCCTCACCGGCGACTCGCTGTTCGTCGGCGACGTCGCCCGGCCCGACCTCGCGGTCGAGGCCGAGGAGGGCGCCCGCGGGCTCTACGCCTCGCTCGAGCGGCTGCTCGAGCTGCCCGACCACGTGCAGGTGCTGCCGGGCCACCTCGGCGGCTCGCTCTGCGGCGGCGCCGCGATGAGCGAGGCGCCCGGCTCGACGATCGGCTTCGAGCGGCGCTTCAACCCGCTGCTCCAGACAGCCTCCGGGGAGGAGCTCGTCGAGCGCCTGACGCGGAGCCTGAAGCCGCAGCCGCCGAACTTCCGCCGGATCGTGGCGCTGAACAGCGGGCCGCTGCTGCGCGAGGCCGCACGTCTCCACGAGATCGCACCCGAGCGCGTCGACGAGCTGCTCCGCGGCGGAGCCGTGCTCGTGGACGGGCGCGACCCGGAGGCGTGGGCGGCAGGGCACGTCCCCGGCTCGTTGAACGCGACGATGGTGCGGGCCGCCGTCGGCAGCCGCGCCGCCGCGGCGACCGACCCGGAGGGCCGCGTCGTCGTCACGGCCGCGAGCGACGAGGACGCCCGCCGGATGGCGCGGCGGCTGGAGGCGGTCGGGTTCCGCGACGTGCTCGGCATCCTCGCCGGGGGCGTCGACGCCTGGCGCGAGGCCGGCCTGCCGCTCGAGTCGATCGAATCGGTGCAGGTGCCCGAGCTCGCCCGGCGGCTGCGCCGGCGCGAGGTCGTCCTGCTCGACGTCCGCGACCCGGACGAGTGGGCGGACGGCCACGTCCCCGGCTCGATCGGCATCCCCTACCAGGAGCTGCGCGGCGCGCCGCTCGAGCAGCTGCGCGCCTCGGCGAACGGCACCCCGGTCGCCGTCGCCTGCTCTGCGGGCAACCGCGCCGGCCTCGCCGTGTCGATGCTGCGCCGCGCGGGCACCGGCAACCTCGTTCACGTCGCGGCCGGCGGCGTGGCCGACCTCGAGAACCACGACATCGAGCTGACGAAGGAGGGCACGAGACGGTGAGCACCGAGATCGACCCGCGCGAGGCGCGCTCCCTGCTGGAGGGCGGCGATGCCGTCGCGCTCGACGTCCGCGAGCCGGACGAGTGGCGCGCCGCCCGTATCGCCGGCGCGCTGCACATCCCGCTCGGCCAGCTGGGCGCACGCCTGCACGAGCTCCCGGAGGGGAGGCGGATCGTCGCCGTCTGTCACAGCGGCGCCCGCAGCGGCTCGGTGATCGAGCCGCTCCGCGAGCTGGGCCACGACGTCGTCAACCTCAGCGGCGGCCTGCTCGCGTGGCACGCGCACGGCCTGCCGCTCGAGTCCGCAGCCGGGGCGGCGGCCTGATGGGCTTCCTCTCGTTCCTCTTCCCGCCCTCGGTCTCGGCCCAGGACGCCCACGAGACCGTCTCGCGGCGCGAGGCGGTGCTCCTCGACGTGCGCGAGCGGCACGAGTGGAAGGCCGGCCACGCGCCGGGCTCGAAGAACGTCCCGCTCTCGAAGCTCAAGGCCCGCACCGGCGAGCTGTCGCCGGACCGGTCGTACATCGCCGTCTGCCGCAGCGGCTCGCGCTCCCGTGGCGCGACCGCACAGCTCCGCAACGCGGGGCTGGACGTCGTGAACCTCAAGGGCGGCATGCACGGCTGGCACCGCGCCGGCCTTCCGCTCGAGCCGCGCAACGGTCGCATCGTCTAGCGCAGGCAGCGTTACGAGTACTCGCCGCGGATCGCGCGGACGTAGCGCTCCGCCGAGCGGCGGACGACCTCGCCGCCGTCCCGCGGCACGACGCGGTCCCACCAGGCGCCGTGGATCGTGTCGAACTCGAACGGCTCGAGGGCCGCGGCGATCCGCCGGACGGCCTCCTCGCCGAGCGGGACGAGGTTCGGGTAGCTGTACATGAAGCTCACCCACGCCCGGTCGGGGATCACCTGGACGACGTCCCCGGAGAGGAGCGCGCGCCGCTCCGCCACGTGCAGCACCTGGCCGCCCGCGAAGTGACCGCCGCAGCGGACGAGCGTCAGCGCCTCGCCGAGATCCTTCGTCTCGCCCTGCCAGTGCTCGATCCGCTCCGACGGGCGCATCACCCACTCGGCGTCGTCGGCGTGCAGGAGGATCGGGCAGTCGAAGCGCTCCGCCCACTCGACCATCGCCGAGTAGTAGTGCGGATGCGAGATCGCGATCCCGGCCAGGCCGCCGCGGCGCTCGACCTCGCCGGCCGTCTCGTCGTCGAGCAGCGTGATGCAGTCCCAGAGCAGGTTCGAGCCCCGCCACGGGACGAGCAGCGCGCGCTGGCCGATCGCGAAGGACGGCTCCGTGCCCACCCCGGTGAAGCCGGCGTCCTCGCGGATCCAGTTGCCGTGCTCGAGCCGCAGCGCGTCGAGCGTCGTCCACGCCTGGCCGGACTCGGGGACGTACTGGCGCGCATCCGCGCAGACCGGGCAGCGCTCCGGGTCGGGCACGGCGAACTGCGTGCCGCAGGTCGCGCAGACCGCGAGACCCGCGCCGGAGCTAATAGCCGAGGTTCTCGCCGGAGCCGTCGGACGGGCCGATCCCGGCCACGACGGTCTCCTGCGAGCGCTCGTGCAGCCGCTCGCGGCCGCGCTTCACGGCGACGAGGAACTTGTCGAGGTTGACCTCGAGCGTGGCGAGGATGTTGTCGGCCCAGTCCTCCATCTCCAGCCGCGTCTCGCGCGCCGTGCGCTTGGCGTCGTCGACGATCTCCTGGGCCTGCCGCTCGGCGATCTTCACGATCTCGGTCTGGGACGCCTCGCGGACGGCCTGCTCGCGCGCCTCGGCGAGCAGCCGGTCGACCTCGCGCTTCGCCTCGGCGAGCATCTCCTGGCGCTCCTTGACAATCCAGCGCGCCTGCTTGATCTCCTCGGGGATCGTCGCCCGCATCTGGTCGAGGATGTCGTAGATCTCCTCGCGGTCGATCCGCACCTGGTCGGTGAGGGGGACGGCCTTCGCGTTGTGCACGAGGTCGTCGAGCTTGTCGATCAGAACGAGGACGTCCATGGGTTCTAGTCTAGCCTCGGCTTGTTCGCCGGGGAACTGGGTGCTCCTTCAAGCACGCTCGCGGAGCCACTCGTGGATCTCGCCGACGCGGCCGACCATGATCGTCAGGTGCCCGTCGTCGGGCCCGAAGTGCGCCTCGACGCCCGGGATCCGCTCGGCGAGCCAGCGGCCGTGCGCGGCCGGAACCATCTGATCCTGCTCGCCCTGCCAGAGAAGCACGGGGACGCGGATCTCGCCGAGCTCGAAGCCCCACGCCTGCGTGAAGGAGAGGTCGTCGTCGCGCCAGCCGGCGACGCCCGGCGCCAGCGCGCGCTTCGACGACGCGTGCAGGTGCTCTGCGAGCCCGCCGGTCACGACCGCCCGGTCGGGCGGCGAGAGCAGCGTCGCGAGCACCTCGCGGATCTGTTCCGGCGTGGCGGCCGCCAGGCCCGCGGCTTCCCGCTCGAGGTGCGACTCGAGCGCGACCCGTCCCTCGAGCGCGGCCGCCCACTCGGCCCGATTCTGGTCGCCCTGGCCCGCCAGCCAGTCGAGCCCCTCGGCGTCCCACGGCGCGACGGCCGCGATCGCGCAGACGGCGACGCAGCGGTCGGCGAGCAACGCGCCGAGCGCGAGCGTGTGCGGCCCGCCGCCCGAGGCGCCCACGCTCGCGAAGCGGTCGATCCCGAGCGCGTCGAGCAGCTCCTCGACGTCGGCTGCGACGTCCGCGACCACCCGTCCCGGTCTCGCCGTCGAGCCGCCGTAACCCGGCCGGTCGAAGCCGATCAGCCGGATCCCCCGCCCGCGCGCGTCCTCGGCGGCCGGCGGGTAGAGGAGCCCTCCGCTCGGCGTGCCGTGGTGGACGAGGAGGGCGAGGCCGCCGGGATCGCCGGCCTCGTAGACGTGCAGCGTCCGCCCGTCGCCGAGCGTGATGTCGCGCTCGGTCACTCGCCGGGGTTCTCCGGCGTGCCCGGTCGCCCGTCCGGGAACAGCTCCTTGAAGCGCGCCGCCACCGGCGGGGGGACGAGCGCGGAGACGTCGCCGCCGAACGCGGCGATCTCCTTCACGCCGCTCGAGGAGACGAAGCTCACCTGCGGGCTCGCCATCACGTACATGGTCTCCACGTCCGGGGCGAGGTGGCGGTTGAGCTGGTTCATCTGGAACTCCCACTCGAAGTCGGACATCACCCGCAGGCCCTTGACGATGGCCTTCGCGTCCCATCTGTGCGCGAAGTCGACGACCAGCTCCCGGAAGACGTCGATCTCGACGTTCGGCAACCCGGAGAGGGCGTCGCGGAGGAACTCGACGCGCTCCTCGATCGTGAACATCGGCTCCTTGTGGTGGGGGCTGCGGACGACGCCGACGACGAGGCGGTCGAAGATCCCGGCGGCGCGCGTGATCACGTCGAGGTGGCCGTTGGTGACCGGGTCGTACGAGCCGGGGCAGATCGCGGTGATCACGGCGCTCCCTCGAAGAGCGTGATGCGCGCGCTCCCGTAGGTGCGGCTCGTGCGCTGCGGCAGCGGCAGCTCGGGCTCGACGCGCGCGTCCGTCTCCACGACGAGCAGCCCCTCCGGCGCAAGAACCGGCGGGAGGTAGAGCGCAAGCTGGGGCTGAAGCTCTGGGAACATGCCGTACGGCGGGTCGACCAGCACGAGATCGTACTCCCTGCCCGCCGCCGCCTCCGCAGCGAGCGTCGCGAGCGCGTCGCCGCGGAGGACGGTGCCGGCCAGCCTGAGCTTGTCGAGGTTGCGCTCGATCGTCCGCGCGGCGTCCGGATCGCGCTCGACGAAGACGGCGCGGCCGGCGCCGCGGGAGAGCGCTTCGAGGCCGAGCGCGCCCGAGCCGGCGTAGACGTCCAGCACCCGCGCCCCGTCGAGGGGGCCGACGAGGTTGAAGACGCTCTCGCGTACCCGGTCGGAGGTCGGGCGCGTGTCCTGACCACGCGGAGCCCCGATCCTGTGCCCCTTGCGGGAGCCGGCGATGATCCGCATCGGCGAGAAGCTTAGGAGCGCCGGGCGGCCACGCGCCGATGCTCGTGCCGCGGCAGGGTCGTTAGAGGCGGGAGATCGCCTCGGCGGCGGTCACGATCTCGGCGAACTCCCCCTCGAGGCTCGCGAGCGCGGTGCGGTGCATCGTCTCGGCGTCGAACTCGCCCCGCGCGTGGGTTGCGGTCGCGTCGGCGACGAACAGCGTCTCGAAGCCGAGGTCGCTCGCCATGCGCGCCGTCGTGGAGCAGCAATGGTCGGTGGTGAGCCCCGCGACGACGACGGTCTCGGCGCCGGACGCGCGCAGGCGCGCCTCGAGGTCGGTGCCGACGAAGGCGTTGTTGACCTGTTTCTCGACAACGGGCTCGTCCGGGAGCGGCTCGGCCTCCGGCTTGAACTCGAACGCGGGCGTCCCGCGCCGGAAGCGGCCCTCGGGCTCGGGGCTCTCGTGGCGAGCGTGGACGACCGGAGCGCCCGCCTGCCGCCACGCCGCGAGCAGCTCTGCGATGCGCACCTCGGCGTCCGGGTTGTTGCGCGCCGACCAGCCTGGATCGTCGAAGGCGCGCTGGACGTCGATCACGAGCAGGGTCGGCCGGGGCACGAGCGCAGGGTACGCGCCGCGGCCCCGCCCGGGACGGGCGCTGCTACGCCGCGCGGCGCAGCTCGGCCATCTCGGCGTGCGTCTCCGCGTAGATGCGCATGAGCCGGTCGGGGCCGGGCTCGCGCGGCAGCGGCCCGGGCCGGCGGCGGCGCCGCAGGAGCCGGGCGAGCAGCGCCCTCACGCGAGCGCCTCCGGCTCGACCTCGGCGAAGAGCGCGTCCACCTCGTCCTGAAGCGGCCCGGCTGCGTCGCCGAGCGCGGCCGCGGCGGCGCGAGCCCGCTCGAGCAGCGGCCGGTCGCGGCGGATCTGCGCGAAGCGGAGGTCGGAGATCCCCGACTGGCGCGTGCCGAGCAGGGCGCCACCGCCGCGCAGGTCGAGGTCGACCTCCGCGAGCTCGAAGCCGTCGGTCGTGTCGCAGAGCGCCTGCAACCGCGTCTGCGCCGTCTCGGTCAGCTCCTCCTTCGCGCGAGAGACGAGCAGGCAGTACGACTGCTCGGCGCCGCGCCCGACGCGCCCGCGCAGCTGGTGGAGCTGGGCGAGCCCGAAGCGGTCGGCCTCCTGGACGATCATCACGGTCGCGTTCGGCACGTCCACCCCCACCTCGATGACGGTCGTCGCCACGAGCACGTCCAGCTCGCGCGCCTTGAATCTGGACATCATGTCCCGCCGGTCGCCCGGCTTGAGCCGCCCGTGCAGGCAGCCGACGCGGAAGTCGCGCAGCTCGGCGCGGCGCAGCCGTTCCGCCTCCTCCTCGGCGGCGCGCGCGAGCGTCGTCTCGGAGGCCTCGACGAGCGGGCAGACGACGTACGCCTGGCGGCCCTCGCGCAGCAGCCGCGCCAGCCGCGTGTACGCCTCGGACGAGCGCTCCTCCTCGATCCAGCTCGTGACGACCGGCTTGCGCGAGGCGGGCGGCTTCGCGATCTCCGAGACGGAGAGGTCGCCGTAGACGGTGAGCGCGAGCGTGCGCGGGATCGGCGTCGCGGTCATGTGCAGGACGTGCGGCGCGCGGCGCGCGGAGCCGAGGGCGAGCGCGCTGCGCTGCTCGACGCCGAAGCGGTGCTGCTCGTCCACGACCGCGACGGCGAGGTCGGCGAAGGCGACCTCCTGCTGGATCAGCGCGTGCGTGCCGACGGCGATCTGCGCCTCGCCGCTCGCGATCCGGCCGCGGACGGCGGCATGGTCGCGGGCGGGGAGCGCGCTCGTCAGCAGCTCGCAGGTGACGCCGAGCTCGAGGCAGAGGTCGGCGATCGTGAGGAAGTGCTGCTCCGCGAGCGTCTCGGTCGGCGCCATCAGGGCGCCCTGGCGGCCGTGCTCGACGGCGCGCAGGAGCGCGTAGAGCGCGACGACGGTCTTGCCGGAGCCGACGTCGCCCTGGAGCAGCCGCTGCATCGGCACCGCGCGCGCGAGGTCGGCGTCGAGCTCGCGGATCGCCTGCTCCTGGTAGGGCGTCAGCGCGAACGGGAGCGCGGCCCGGTAGCGGCCGATCAGCTCGCCGGGCTCGCCGAGGGACGCGGCGAGCGTCCGCTCGCGCTCGGCGGCGCGGCGGGCGATCCCGACCTGGAGCAGCAGCAGCTCGTCGAAGGCGAGCCGACGGCGGCCGGTCTCGGCCTGCTCGGCCGAGTCGGGACGGTGGACCGCGGCGAGAGCGTCCGCCTTCAGCGGCAGGCCCTCGCGCTCGCGCAGATCCGCGGGCAGCGGGTCGTAGTAGTCGCGGGCCGACGGGAGCGCCTCGGCGACGATCTCCCGGATCTTCTTCGGCGTGATCTCCTCGCTAGCGGGATAGACGGGCGCGAAGTCGGCGGTCGCCTCGCCGTCGCCGATGTCGTGCGCGCGGACGTTGAACCCGTAGCGGCTCGGCTGGCCGCGCAGACGGACGCGGATGCCGGGCTTCAGCTGGTCGAGGAGCCACGGCTGGTTGAACCAGGTGGCGCGCACGGCGGCGGTGCCGTCGTCGACGCGCGCCGTGACGATCGTGAGGCGGCGGCGGCGGCGCGAGCTCACATTCAGCACCTCGCCGGCGATCGCGACCTCGTCCCCGCCGCGGAGCGCGGCGATCGCGCACCTCCGGCACGGGCTGCTCGTAGCGGCGCGGCCGGTGCTCGAGCAGGTCGCGGATCGTCTCCAGGCCGAGCTTCGCGAGCCGCCGCTTCACCGTCGGCCCGACCCCGGGGAGCGCGTCGAGCGGGCGCGCGAGCCGCTCGGGCCGGGGCGCGCGAGGCGTCGCCGGCCACGCCTGAGGTGGGTCCAGGCTCGCGAAGACCGTCTGTCGCCCGGTCGTGGTCATGGTGCTCGGCGCCAAGAGCGTGACCGAGTATTCCCGGCGGACCGGACGTCACGCCGCGCGCAGGCGCACGACCGCGTCGAGGCCGCCGCCGGGGGCGTCCGTGAGCTCCACCTCGCCCTCGTCCGCCTCGACCAGCTTGCGGACGATCGCGAGGCCGAGCCCCGAGCCGCCGCCGGAGCCCGAGCGCCAGAAGCGGTCGAAGGCGCGGGCGCGCTGCTCCGGGGTCATGCCGGGCCCCTCGTCGCGAACGTGCAGCTCGACCCAGGGCGCGGCGCGGCGGGCGGAGACGCTGACCCGCGAGCCCTCCGGCGAGACCTCGAGCGCGTTCGAGACGAGGTTGTCGATCACCTGGGCGAGCCGCTCCGGCCCGGCCCGCACCGGCTGCGCGCCGTCCGCGTCGGCGGTGAGCGAGACGCCGCGCTCCTCGGCGAGCGCGCGCCACGTCTCCACGCGCTCGCGCACGACCGCGGCCGCGTCGACGCGCCCCGGGGGCGCCACGCCCGCGTCCGTGCGCGCGAGCGCGAGCAGCCCCTCGACGGTGTGTGCGAGCCGGTCGACCTCCCGCAGCGCAGCGTCGAGGTCGGCGAGCCGCTCCTCGTCGAGGCCGCGCTGGAGGTTCTCCAGGCGCAGCCGCAGCGCCGTCAGCGGCGTGCGCAGCTCGTGCGAGGCGTCCTCGACGAACTCCTCCTGTGAGCGGAGCAGCTGCCCGAGCTTGACCACCGTCTCGTTGAAGACGGCAGCCAGCGAGCGCACCTCCGGCGGCCCCTCGCGCTCGGGCGCGCGCACGTCGAGGCGGCCCTCGCCGACGGCGGCCGCCGCCTCCTCGAGCCCACGCAGCGGCCGGGTGACGAAGCGGGCGAGCCGGATCCCGACGAGCGCGGCGGCGGCGAGGACGACCGCGGCGATCGCCGCGAGGATCAGCCAGTAGCGGAGGATCCGCGCGTCCACGGCCGAGATCGGATACGTGATCCGGACGGCGCCGTGGACGGTGCCGCCCGAGGAGATCGGCACCGCGACGTAGAGGAGGCGCGCGCCGAGCGTCGTCGAGCTGCGGACGCCGGAGGGGTAGTCGCCGCGCAGGGCCGCCTGGATCTCCGGACGCGAGGCGAAGCTCTCGGCGCCGGACACGCGGGCGCTCGTGTCCACGAGCGCGTAGCCGTGGACGTTCACGATCACGACACGCGCCGCCGGTGCGGCCGGCGTAGCCGTACGCGATGTCGGCCACGCTCGTGACGGCGGGCTTCGCGAGCGTCTGCACCGCGTCCTCCGCGTCGGCCGCGAGCACGGTCGCGTCCTGGGCGACACGTTCGCCTCGAGGTCGCGCAGCTCGGTGCGCTGGTTCTGGACGCCGAGCGGCACCTCGAGGGCGAGGAGGACGAACAGCGTCACTCCGAGGTAGCCGAGGAGGAGGCGGCGCGTCACGCGTCGCGCAACCGGAAGCCGACGCCGCGGACGGTCTCGATCCAGCCGGGATCGCCGAGCTTGCGGCGCAGTGCGGCGACGTGGACGTCGATCGTCTTCGACGACCCGTACCACGACGTCTCCCAGACCTCCTCGAGCAGCCGGCGGCGGCTGATCGCGGCTCCGGGGTCGCGCACGAGCGCGGCGAGCAGGTCGAACTCCTTCGGCGTCAGCTCGAGATCCGTGCCGTCGAGGGTCGCGCGGCGCGCGCGCTCGTCGACTTCGAGCCCGCCGACGCGGAGCGGGTCGGCGGTCGCGCCGCGCCGCTCGGTGCGGCGCGTCACCGCGCGGATGCGGGCGATCAGCTCGCGCAGCCCGAACGGCTTCACGACGTAGTCGTCGGCGCCGAGCTCGAGCCCCACCACGCGGTCGGCCTCCTCCCCTCGGGCCGTCACGACGATGATCGGGACGTCGGAGCGCTCGCGAAGCCGCCGGCAGACGTCGAGACCGTCCATGTCGGGCAGCCGCAGGTCGAGCAGGACGAGATCGGCCTCGCCCGCCTCGAGGGCCGCGCCGCCGGTCGCGGCGCGCTCGACGCTGAAGCCCTCGCGGCGGAGGCCCTCCGCGAGCGGCTCGGCGATCGTGTCCTCGTCCTCGACCAGAAGGATGCGCATGTCCACGCGAATGGTGCCCCGCCGGGCGGCGGGAGCATCGGCACTTTGCCGAACCTTTACCCACGCGTGCTCGAACCCTGGCGATTCGCTCGCCCGCCGCTTACGGCGCCCGGCCTACGGTCGTAGGCGTCCCTCGAGGAGGTTCGGAATGCACAAGCTCACCGTCGCAGTCATCGCAGGGCTCCTGGCCCTCGCCGCCGTGCTCGGCACGGTCGCCGCGACGCACACGGTCTCGCTCGGCACGTCTCAGCAGCAGAGTGACGTGTCGACGATCCAGGCCCGCACGAAGCAGCTCGACGCGTTCGAGGCCTCGCTGCGGAAGACGCTTCAGCGCAAGCCGCCGAAGCTGCCGGCCGTGCCTCGCGTTCCGGCTGTCTCCGCAGCGCCGGGCGCACCCGCGCCGGCGGCCGCCGGACAGTCGCTCGCGTCGGCGCCCGCCGCCGCGAACCAGGCTCCGGTGCAGAAGGTGATCTACCGCCGACCGCCGCCGGTCGTGGTCATCAAGCACGCGAGCCACGGCGACGACGCCGGCGAATCCGGCCACGGCGAGAGCCAGGCCGCCGGCACGTACAAGAGCGAGAGCGGCGATGACTAGCCACACGGGCCGCCTCTACTCGCTCGCCCTCGGGCTCGTCGTCTTCTTCCTCGCCTGGGCGGTCGTGGCAGCCCACCCGTGGGCGAAGCCCGCCGCCGACCCGAGGCTCAAGGCGCTCGCCGCCCGCGAGGCGCGGCTGCGGCAGGAGGCGAAGCTGGTCGACCAGGTCGTCGCCCGGCGCTGGGCGGACTACCGAGCCGCCCTCCGCGTCCGCAACGCGCAGGTCGCCTCGGCGAAGGCGCAGATCGCGGCAGCGAGGGCCAGCGCTGCGGCGCAGGCCCGGACGTCCTACGCCGCGGCGGCGACCTCCGCTGCGCCGGCCGCCTCCGCTCCGGCACCCGCCGCCCCCGCGGCGGCCCCGTCGGTGCGGGTGGTCACGCTCCCGCCGCTCACGATCACGAGGACCTCGTGATGGAGCGCCGCAGCTTCCGCGCGATGGGCACGGAGATGGAGCTCCTCGTCGACGCCGAGGGCGCCGAGGCCGCCCTCGGCGCGGCGGAGCACGAGTTCCACCGGCTCGAGGCGCTCCTCTCCCGTTTCCGGGCCGACTCGGAGCTCTCCCGCCTCAACGAGGCGGGAGAGCTCGAAGCGGGGCCCGACCTGCTCCGCGTCGTCGAGCTCGCGCTCGCGGCCCGCGAGCGCACCGGCGGCCGCTTCGACCCGACCGTCCACGACGCGCTCGTCGCGGCCGGCTACGACCGCTCGTTCGAGCTCGTCCTGGCCGGAGCGGACGGCGGCGGCGGCGGTGTACACCTCCCTCGCCGCCTACATCCACCTACATCACTCGGCTCCGAGGTGGCGATCGAGCACGGGTGGATCCGTCTCGCCGCCGGCGTCCGCCTCGACCTCGGCGGAATCGGCAAGGGCTATGCGGCCGACCGGGCGGCAGAGGTGCTCGCGACCGCCGGCCCCTGCCTCGTCAACGCCGGCGGCGACATCGCGACGCGCGGCGGCGCCTGGCCGGTCGGCGTCGAGACCGCGGGCGAGCCGCTCACGCTCGAGCTCTCCGGAAGCAGCGCGCTCGCCACCTCCGGCGCCGATCGGCGGCGCTGGCGCCGCGGCGGGCGCGAGCTGCACCACCTGATCGACCCGCGCACCGGCGAGCCGGCCGAGAGCGACCTGCTCCGCGTGACCGTGGTCGCCTCCGACGCCGCCGAAGCCGAGGTGGTGGCGAAGGCGCTCTTCCTCGCCGGGGCGGCGCGGGCTACGGCCGAGGCGGACACGGCCGGGACGGCCGCGGTACTCGTGACCGACGACGGCCACACGATCCTCACGGGAGGCCTGGCATGAAGACCGATCCCACCTTCTGGCTGCTCGCGAGGGCAAGCGGGCTGACCGCCTACGTGCTCCTGACGGCATCCGTGCTCGCCGGCCTGGTGCTGAAGTCGAAGCCGTTCGGGCGCGCGCTGAAGGCCGCCTCCGTGACCGACGTTCACCGCTTCCTCTCCCTGGTCGGGCTCGGGATGCTCGCGCTGCACGGCGTGGCGCTGACGCTCGACGGGACGGTGAAGATGCCGCTCGCGGCCCTGCTCGTCCCCGGCCTCTCGCCGTACCGGCCGCTCGCGGTCTCGCTCGGCGTGCTCACGGCGGAGCTGATGGCGCTGATCGTCGTCTCGTTCTCGCTGCGGAAGCGGATCGGCGCGCGCACCTGGCGCCGCCTGCACTGGGCCACGTATCTCGTCTTCCTGATGGGCACCGCTCACGGACTCCTCGCCGGCACCGACTCGGCGCAGCCGTGGGCGCGCACCCTTTACCTCGGGGCGGTCGGCGCGGTCGTCTTCGCCACCGCGTGGCGCGCGCTCGTCCGCCCCACTCGCCCCGCACCACGACCCGTTCCCGTCCCTGTTCCGGAAAGGAGCACCTGATGTACCGCATCGTCATCGACGGCTCACTCTGCAGCGGCTTCGGCGACTGCGCCGACCTCGCGCCGGAGGTCTTCGACCTCGACCGCCACGGCAAGGTCGCGCTGCGAGTCGGCACGAGCGACGACCCGGGCGTCCTCGACGCCGCCGCAGCCTGCCCGATGGGCGCGATCTCGGTGATCGAGGAGCGGGCCGCGTGAGGTCGCGCTAGCGTGAGCGGTATGACGTCGCGGCGACTCCTGCTCGTGCTGCTCGTCGCGGCCGCCGCCGCGGCGGCGGTCGCTCTCAACCTGCTGCTGCTGGGGAAGGCGAGCGCGCGGGAGGACCCCGTCGGCCGGCTGCGGCCGAACGTGAACGTCCCCACGGCGCCGGACTGGACCGTCCGCCCGACGACGGGGCCGATCCACGACGAGGGCTCCGACGACTAGCCGTCGTCGGAGAACCAGAAGAAGCCGACCGTCCCCGGGCCGCCGTGCGCGCCGATCACCGCGCCGAGGCTCGTCACGGCCTCGATCTTCGCCCGGGGACGCCGGTCGCGCACGAGCTTGCCGATCTCCTCGGCCCGCGCGGGCGCATCGGCGTGCGCGATTCCCACGTGCAGCCCCGGCTCGTCGCTCGTCTGGGACTCGAACGCGTCCACGAACGCCTGGAACGCCCTGCCGGTTGCCGCGCACGCGCTTCACCGGCACGACCTCCCCGTCCACGATCGCGAGGATCGGCTTCACGTTCATCAGCTCGCCCGCGAGCGAGCGCGCCCGGCCGATGCGTCCCCCGCGCGCGAGGAACTCCAGCGTGTCGACCGTGAAGAGGAGCCCGCGCTCGCGCCGGTAGCGCGCCACGAGCTCGTCCACCTCCTCGTCGGTCGTGCCGCGCTCGAGCCGGCGCTGGATCGCGAACGCGAGCATCGTGATCGCCGCCGAGGCGGCACCGGAGTCGATCGTGCGCACGCGCCCGTCGCCGAGCTCACCGGCCGCCGTCCCGGCGCTCTGGAAGGTGCCCGAGAGCCCCGCGGCAATGTGCACGGAGAAGATGCGCTCGTACTGCGCCAGCTCCTCGTAGCAGGCGAGGAAGTCCGCGGGCGTCGGCTGCGAGGTCGTCGGCAGCTCGGGGGCGGTGCGCAGCCGCTCGTAGAACTCCGACGCGCCGAGATCGACGCCGTCGCGGAAGCTCTCGTCGCCGAAGAGCACGTAGAGCGGCACCACGCGCCAGTTCGGGAAGCGCTCCGACGCGTCCGGGAAGTCCGCGGTCGAGTCGAGCACGATCGCCGTGTTGGCCGCGGTCAGGTTCACGAGACGGCCGCCGCCTTGATCGCGTCCACGATCTCGTCCAGCTCCTGGTCCTTCGTCAGGCACGCAACCGCGCCGGTCTGGTAGAGCGCCTCGATCTCGCGCGCGTTCGCCGACGCCGTCAGACAGACCACCGCGACCCGTGGGCACTCCGCGCGCACGGCCGCGGTCGCCTGGACGCCGTCCAGGCCCGGCAGCCGGTAGTCCATCAGCACGACGTCCGGCTCGTGCTCCTTGCACGCGTCCACGGCGAGCGAGCCGTCGCCGACGGCGGCGACGACTTCGAGGTCGTCACGCATGCCGAGCAGCAGCTCGAGTGCGTCGCGGAAGACCTCGTTGTCCTCGACGAGGACGATGCGGACGGGCTTCGCCATCCGGCGAACCCTATTCGGCCGAGAGCAGGAGCGGGTAGTGGGGCTGTCCGCCGTCCTGGACGTCCACCTCGAGCGAGGGGTGCTTCTCCGCCAGGCGGGCGAGCAGCGTGTCGAGCTCCGGCCGGTCGGAGCCGGTGAGCAGCGTCAGCAGCTCGCGCGAGTCGCCGAGCAGCCGCTCGACGACCGCCTCGGCGACCTCCTCGAAGCTCGTGCCGCCCGCGACCGGCTCGCCGTCCGCGAGGCCGAGCCATTCGCCGCGCCGGATCGGGATCCCGTTCAGGCTGACGTCCCGCGAGGCGATCGTGACCTCGCCGGCGGCGACGGCGGCCACCGCCTCGCGCATCTCCGCCGCGTTCTCCGCTGCGTCGCGGGCCCCGTCGAAGGCGACCATCGCGGCGAGCCCGGCCGGGATCGAGTCGGCGGGGACGACCTCGACGGGCCGGTCGGCGTGAAGCGCGGCCTGCTCGGCGGCCAGCAGCACGTTCGAGTTGTTCGGGAGCAGGATCGCCTGCTCGGAGCCGAGGGAGTGGAGCGCGTCGAGCAGGTCGGCGGTGGACGGGTTCATCGTCTGACCCCCCTCGACGACGCGAATCGGGCCGACGCCCGCGGCGAGGCTCTCGAACAGCCGCCGGTTGCCGTCGCCCGCCACGACGGCGACGACGCCCGAGACCGCGGTCTCGGGGACCAGGTCGGGAACGGCGGCGAGCAGCCGCTCCTCCCGCTGCTGCGTCTGCTCGTGCATGTTGGCGATCTCGATCCCGTCGATCGTGCCGGCGGCCGTGCCGAGCGAGAGGGCGGCGCCCGGGTCGTCGGTGTGCACGTGCACCTTCAGAGCGGTCTCGTCGCCGACGACGAGCAGCGAGTCGCCGAGCCGATCCAGCTCGGCTTCGAGCCGTTCCCGGTCGAGGCCCTCGCCCTCGATCAGGAACACCGTGCAGTAGCGGTAGCGCGAGAGCTCCTGGTGGATCGCGTCGAGTCCCGGCGCCTCGTCGGCGGGCGGCGCCTCCGGTACGTGCTCGCCGCTGATCGCGGAGGCGACGCCGCGCACGAGCTCGAGCAGTCCGGCCCCACCCGCGTCGACGACGCCCGCCTCGCGCAGCACGTCGAGCTGCTCCGGCGTGCGCGCGACCGCTTCCTCGCCGCGCCGGACGAGCTCGACGAGCACGTCCCCGAGCGCCGTGCCGCTCGGCGCCCGCTCCTCGGCCTCCTCGGCGAGCTCGCGGATCACCGACAGCATCGTCCCCTCGACCGGGCGCCGCACCGCGCGGTAGGCGGCGTCGCTCGCGCCGCGCAGCGCCTCGGCGGCGAGCGGCGCGTCGATCCCGTTCGCGGAGCGCGCGAGCACGTCGGCGGCGCCGCGCACGATCTGCGAGAAGATGACGCCGGAGTTGCCGCGCGCGCCCATCAGCGCCCCGCGCGCGACGTCGCGGGCGAGCGAGGGCCGGTCGGAGGCGGACGACTCCTGCACCGCCTGCGCGACCGCCCGCACGGTCATGGTCAGGTTCGTGCCGGTGTCGCCGTCGGGGACCGGATAGACGTTGAGGTCGTCGATTCGCTGCCGGCTCGCCTCGAGCGAGGCAAGGGCCGACGCGATGACCTGCTGCACCGCCTCGAGGTCGCGGCCGGCGCTCATTCGCCCCTCCGCACGTCGTCGATGTGCACCTCCACGGAGCGCACCGGCAGGCCGGTGAGCCGGCCGACCTCGTACGCGACGCGGTTGCGGACGGTGGAGGCGACCTCGGCGAGGTTCAGCCCGTACTCGACCACGACGTGGAGGTCGATCGTCACCTCGTCGCCGTCCCGGCCGACCTCGATCCCGCGGGTGGGGCGGTCGCGGCCGAGCAGCCGGCCCACGGACGGCCCTCGCGCGGCCGTGCCGACGACCCCGTAGCACTCGAGCGCGGTCTCGCCGACGATCTGCGCAATGGCGTCGCTCGAGATCGTGATCCTGCCGAGGGGTGACGAGAGCGCGTGCTCTGCCTCCACGACCGTATTGGACCACGCGGAGGCGCTCAGGGTTGCGCGACGAGCAGTTGCGCCCAGGGCTCGCGGTGCGCGATCCGCGCCGAGCGGAAGCCCGCCTCGAGCGGGAGCCGCTCCAGCTCCTCGTCGGAGTAGAAGCGCCCGCGGCTCGCGAGCGGGTACGGCGCGGCCGGCGTTCCCTTCGCCTCGGGCGCGGTGGTCATGACCGCGACCCGGCCGCGCTCCGGGTCGAGCACGCGCCGCATCTCGCGCAGCGCGGCCGCCGGGTCGGGGAAGAAGAAGAACGCGACGAGGCAGGAGATCGCGGTGAACTCGCCGTCGGCGAACGGCATCGCGGCGACGTCACCGTGCGCGATCCGCGTCCCCACACCGGCCTTCTGGCGGGCGAGCCGCACCATCTCGCGGCTGTGGTCGAGCCCGGCGCCGGCGCACCCGGTCGCCGTCATCGCGTGCCGCAGGAAGACTCCGCCGCCGCAGCCGACGTCGAGCAGCCGGTCCTCCGGCCCGAGCGCGAGCGCCGCGAGCACCGGCTCCCAGAGGAACGAGTGCGCATCGTGTGCCCCGTAGGTCGCGCGCGCCCTGCGCCCGCTCGGCCGGCGAGCGATCCGGTCGGTCGACCGGTCGATCCGCCACTCGCGGAGGCGCCCCAGCACGTCCACGCGCGGAGCCTGCCACGTTCGTGTTGGTGCGTCCAGCCGTACTCTGGCCCCGTGTCACGTGAGTGCCGCCTTCCGGACGGCCTCGCGTCTCAGCCGGCTGCGGCGTACAGGCGCCACACCTCCGCGATGCCTTTGAGCGTGTGCTCGCCGCGATCCTCGAACCGGAGGCCTGACCCGGCGACGAGGTCTTTGACGGTGCTGGAGACGAGGATCTCGCCCGCCTGGGCGGTCGTTGCCACGCGTGCCCCGATGTGAACGGCGATGCCGACGAGCTTGCCGCCGCTCGCCTCGCACTCCCCGGCATGGATCCCGGAACGGACCTCGAGGCCGATTCGCCGAACGTGCTCGCGGACTGCCGTCGCGCACTGGACGGCGCGGGCGGCGCTGTCGAACGCGGCGAGGAAGCCGTCGCCAACCGTGTCCACCTCCCGGCCGCGGAAGCGGCGCACCTGTTCGCGAACGACCGCGTGATAGTCGGCCAGTAGGTGACTCCAGCGCTCGTCGCCGAGCTCGGCCGCGAGCTGTGTCGAGTCGACCACGTCGGTGAAGAGCACGGTCGTCATGACTCGGCCCGACTCGGCGGTGATCTCGTCGGCGACCTGGACCGGGCGCTCCCAGTGGCGCCCCGGCAGGATCAGCACCGAACCGGTGGCCTGGGCGATCAGGGCACCGTCGGGACCGGTGATCTCGCAGTTGAGGACCGCGATCGTGCGGCCGCGATGGACGACCCTGGCGCGGGCGATCAGCTCCCCGTCCGAAGGCAGCGCCGGCCGCAGGAAATACAGCTTCAGGTCGATGGTGTTGAACGCGGTCGCCGGAGGGACGGTGCTCGCCGCGGACAGGATGATCGCCGCGTCGGCGAGGAACGCGATCGCACCGCCGTACAGGACTCCGAACGAGTTGGACAACCATCCCGAGGCGGGCATTCCGATGGTCATCTCTCCCTCGCCGGCCGCTATGCCGCGCACGCCCAGGAGCCGGAAGCAGGGGGGCACGAACGCTCCCTCCACGAACTGCTGCACCATGGTCAGCCCCGGCGTCGCATCCCAGTACTCCTCGCCGTAGACCTCCCCCTCGACCTCGCGCAGATACGGCTCGACCAGATCGGATGCGGGCGCCTCGGCAAGACGCCTCGCGGCGAGAATCTCAGGGTCGGCGCGGAAGAGCACGCAGCGGGACGAAGAGTGGCCGAGCAGCCGGCCGCGGGTGTCCTCCAGCGTCGCCGCCGCCAGGCCCAACGACCGCGTCCCATGGATCAGGCGCCCATGCCCGATGATCGTCTGGCTTCGGATCGTGGGCACGCGAAGAAAGCTCACCGAGAGCTCCGACGTCGTCACTCCGATCCCCGGCGGTGCGCTGGTGAGCACGGCACCGCCGAGCGCCAGATCCGCGACGAAGGCGGTCGTCCCGGCAAGGAACACGCCCGCGCCGGACTGCCACCACTCGCTGGCGGGCATCCAGGCGGTCGCCATTCCGAGACCGACCTCCGACAGCCGCAGACCGGTGAGCTTGGTCACCGGGCCGTCGGGGAGCCGCCGCTCGAGGCTCGCGCGAAGCAGGTCGAGCCCGGACATCCCGAGCACCTCGGCGCCCCATGTGGCGCCCTGCGGAGCCTCCCTCACGGTGAGCGGAACCACGCCTCAGTCTAGGCCGCGGTCAGCCGGGTGACGTCCCGCCGCTCGCCGGTCCGGAAAGCGCAGCTTTCCGGACGCGCTAGATCGCCTTGGCGACCTTGCCGGCCTTGAGGCAGCGCGTACAGACGTAGGCGCGCGTCGCCTTGCCGTTCAGGATGACCCGGACGCGCTGGAGGTTCGGGTCGAAGCGCCGGTTCGTGGCGACCATCGAATGGCTCCGGTGGTGACCGAAACCGGGCTTCTTCCCGCAGACTGCGCACACCTTGGACATCGGCGGCGCATGATAGCCAAAGCCGGGAGACGCCTCGCGGTTCCTCGCCATAGCGGAACTGCTCCGCGCGATTTCGATCTTCGGTGACGTCGCAGCGAGCCGCCGGCGGCGTCCCCCAACGGCACCGCCCACTACGAGCACGACTTGACAGGCGCCGATCGAGTTCGATGACGACGGGAGACTGTCCTGTACGATCGTCCGGAAGGAGCCAGCATGGCAAGAGCGACATGCGACGCGGGAGCGGGGAGCAGGCGTCAAGAGGACACCGTCGCCGATCCTCCGCCGGCCGTGGACGAAGATGCGCCGACCGTGCGACCCGACGAGGGCGGCGACCGTGCTTGCTGGGCCCACCTCGTCTGCCCCGAGTGCGGCGCCGTCGTGAGCGAGGGCCATCGCCAGGGCTGCCGGTTCGATCCGACCGAGCCCGGCGGGCAGGGCTAGCGTCCAGAGCACCGGGAGCAGGAACAGCGCGGAGCGCCACGGAAACCGCGCTCTCCATGGCGCCCAGTTCCGTCTTCTCGTGGCGCGAGAAGCAGGAGTCTCTCGCGCTAGGCGCGAGCCTGCTGGCGGATCTGCGCGAAGAGATCGGCCATCTCGAGCGCCGAGCGGACGGCCTCGGCGCCCTTGTCGGTGCGGGCCATCGCCTGCTCGAGGGTGTCCACGGTGAGGAGCCCGAAGGCGACGGGGACGCCGGTCTCCAGAGCGGCGAGCTGGAGCCCGGAGGCGGCCTCGCCCGCGACGTAGTCGAAGTGCGCGGTCTCGCCGCGGATCACGCAGCCGAGGGCGACGATGCACGCGAACCGGCGCGTCTTGGCGAGCGCCATCGCGCCGATCGGCAGCTCGAACGCCCCGGGGACGGCCATCACGGTGACGCAGGTCGCGCCCGACGCCGACGCGCTCGAGCTCCTCGAGCGCCGACTCGAGCAGCCGGTTCGTCACGTCGCCGTTGAAGCGGGAGGCGACGATCCCGACGCTGCGCCGCGAGGCGATCGGCATCCCCTCGAGCACGGCGACGTCGTCCGGGATCGCGAGGTCGCCCGGCGCGTGCCCGGCGAGCCGCAGCTGCGGCTCCTCCGACTCGGACCCGGGCTCCGGCTCGGTCGCGGGCTCCACCTCCGGCTCGGTCACCGCCTCCTGGCCGCCCGTGTCCTCGTCGTCCCCGGCCTCCGGCTCGTCGGCAGGGGGCTCCGCCGGCGACGGCTGCTCGTCGTCGGCGGCCTCCGCGGGCGGTGGGTCGCCTGGCCAGGTCTCGCGTGCGTTCACTCGTCCTCCGGCTCGAACTTCAGATCCTGGTGATGGAGCCTGTGGCCGAGCTTATCCCGCTTTGCGGTCAGATACCGCCGGTTCTCGACGTTCGGCGGCACCTCGATCGGCACCTGCTCGGTCACGATAAGGCCGTAGGCCTCGAGCCCAGAGACCTTCTTCGGGTTGTTCGTGAGCAGCCGGATCGTGCGCAGGCCGAGGTCGGCGAGGATCTGGTTGCCGATCCCCCACTCGCGCTCGTCGGCGGCGAAGCCGAGCGCCAGGTTCGCCTCGACGGTGTCGAGCCCGCGCTCCTGCAGCTCGTACGCCCTGAGCTTGTTCAGCAGGCCGATCCCGCGCCCCTCCTGCGCCATGTAGAGGAGGACGCCGCAGTCCTCGGCGGCGATCGCGCGCAGCGCGGCGTCGAGCTGCTCGCCGCAGTCGCAGCGCAGCGAGTGGAAGACGTCGCCGGTCAGGCACTCCGAGTGAACGCGCACGAGCACGTCCTCCGCGCCGTCCACGCTGCCGTGGACGAGCGCGACGTGGTGCTTGCCCGTCAGCGTCTCGCGGAAGGCGACCGCCTGAAACTCGCCGTACTCCGTCGGCAGCTTGACGGTGACGTCGCGCGCGACGAGCTTCTCGGTCCGCCGCCGGTACTCGATCAGGTCGGCGACCGTGATCATCTTCAGGCCGTGCCGCTCGCAGTACGGGACGAGGTCGGGGACGCGGGCCATCGTCCCGTCCTCGTTCATGATCTCGCAGACGACGCCGGCGGGGATCAGGCCCGCGAGGCGCGCGAGGTCGACCGACGCCTCGGTCTGGCCGGAGCGCCGGAGGACGCCGCCGTCGCGGGCGCGGAGCGGGAAGACGTGGCCGGGCTGGACGAGGTCGCGCGGCTGGGAGTCGGGCTCGATCGCGACCTGGATCGTGTGCGAGCGGTCGGCCGCCGAGATCCCGGTCGTGACGCCGTCGCGCGCCTCGACCGAGACCGTGAAGGCGGTGCCGAGCGGCGCCTCGTTCCGGTCGGTCATCGGGCGCAGGCCGAGCTGGTCGCAGCGCTCCTCCGTCAGGCAGAGGCAGATGAGCCCGCGCGCGTGCGTGGCCATGAAGTTGATCGCCTCGGGTGTCGCGAACTGGGCGGCGATCACGAGATCGCCCTCGTTCTCGCGGTCGGGATCGTCCACGACGACGACGAGCCGTCCGTTCCGGACGTCCTCGATCGCCTCCTCGACGGCGGCGAACGGTGTCTTCCTGCCGACGGCGGTCACGAGCCCAATCTAGCCGTGAGCAGGCGCTCGACGTACTTGCCGAGGACATCCGCCTCGAGATTCACGCCGTCGCCGGGCGCGAGCGTCCCGAGCGTCGTCGCCGCGAGCGTGTGCGGGACGAGCGCCACGGCGAAGCCGGCGCCGTCGAGCGCCGCGACCGTGAGCGAGACGCCGTCAACCGCGACCGAGCCCTTCTCGACGCAGTACCGGAGCACGCTCTCGGGCGCGTCCACCCAGACGCGGGCGCCCTCGCCCTCCGCCTCGACCGAGCGGACGGCGCCGACCGCGTCGACGTGCCCCTGGAGGATGTGGCCTCCGAGCGGCTCGCCGGCGCGGAGCGCGGGCTCGACGTTGACCGCGACGCCCGGCTCGAGCCGGGCGAGCGCCGTGCGGCCCAGCGTCTCGGGGACGGCGTCGAACGCGAGCGTCGCGCCGTCCGCACCGACGACGGTGAGGCACACGCCGGCGAGCGCGACGGAGTCGCCGACCGCCAGCGCCGGCTGCCGTCTCGGGCGCGTCCACCCGCAGCCGGATTCCGGCGTCGCCCCCCTCGACCGAGGTGACGCGGCCGCATTCGCGCACGATGCCCGTGAACATGCGTGCAAGCGTAGCCCTGCGGCTTTCCCGCACGCGGTTCAGAGGCGCCCCCTACAGACATCGACGCCGCCGGCAGGCACCCTGAACCCAGCCGGAAGGAGTTGCGCCTCGCAAGGACAGCGGCCGGGTCGAACCGGCCGCGGAGTCCGCAGCAGCGACTCCCTGCGGACGAGACGAGGGCGGCTTCGGCCGCCCTCGTCTTTTCGTCCCCGTCCCCGGCTACTGGCCGTCGGTGACCTGCACGGCGGGCAGCAGCTCGCCGATGCCGGTCAGCTTGACGAAGTAGTCGAAGGCGCTCCCGCCCTCTTCCTTCCGCGAGAGATCGTGGAGCTTGACGTAGAAGTTCTCGAACTTGATGTAGGCGTCCATCGCGCCCGGCGTGACCTTGAGGTATCGAGAACGCCTTCGCGTCGCGGTCCTTGTTGTACTGCTCGAGCCCGATCAGGATCCCCGAGAGCGGGCCCGCGTTCGCCTTGTGGTAGAGGGCGAGCACCCCGTCCACCTCGGGCCGCTACTTCAGGTAGATCTGCGCGGCGTCCGAGACCAGCGCGACCTTGTAGTAGTTCGTCAGCTGCGCGAACGTCTCGATCTTCAGGTACGCCGGGAACCCGTCCAGCTTGAGGAACCGGACCAGCGGGTCGCCCCAGCTGACGTGCCCGTCAGCTCGTCAGCGTCCCCGGCGGCGCCGCGGCCGCCGGCACCGCCTTCGCGGCGGCAGCGCCGCCGGCGGCGAGGAACGCGGCCACGAGGCTCGCCTTCGCCGCGCGAATCTTCCTGCCCATCTCCGCCCTCCCTCTCGACCCCTCGTATCAGTTCGCCCGCAGGCGCGAGCTAAGCAGCTTTTGCCACGAGCGTCCAGGGTGCAGGATGCAGATGACGTGCACGCACTCGCGCGGCAGCTGAGGGAGGCGGGCCTGAACGAGCTCGCGCTCGCCGGAGCTCTTCGGCGCCGCGTGGAGCGGCGAGGACGTGCCGCTCGTGCTCGACCGCTACGCCGGCCGGCGATCCGCGCGCGCCAGCTCGTGCGCGCTGTTCGTGCTCGGCGAGACGGTCGACGCGCCTCGCTGCCGGTCGAGCGGAGGCGCTCGCCGCGGCGGGGCTGCTCGAGCTCGACGGGGGCCGGGCGCGCGCCCGCGTCCGGCTGACGCCGTTCGAGGGGCTGCTCGTCCCGCACGACGGCACGGTCGGCCGACGAGAGCGCGGTCACCGGCGTCAACGCGGCCTCGCGGACGCTCGCGACGCTGACCGTGCGGCGGCCGCGTCGAGCGCGCGCTCGACGTCGGCACCGGCTCGGGCGTCGAGGCGCTGCTCGCGGCCGCGCCACGCGGACGACCGTCGTCGCGACCGACCTCAACCCGCGCGCGCTCGAGTTCGCGCGCGCTGCCGGCGCGGCTGAACGGCGACTCGAGCTCGACCTGCGCGAGGGCAGCCTGTTCGAGCCGGTGGCCGGCGAGAGCTTCGACCTGATCGTCGCGAACCCGCCGTTCGTCGATCTCGCCCGACGCCGACTTCATCTACCGCGACAGCCCGCTGCCGGGGGACGCGATCTGCCGCGAGGTCGTGCGCGGCGCGGCGGCGCACCTCCGCCCCGGCGGCTTCGCGACCGTGCTCTGCAACTGGATCTGCCGCACGTCCGCGGGAGCGCTGGGAGCCGCTCGCGCGCGTGGGTCGAGGGGCTCGACTGCGACGCGCTCCTCGTCTCGCACGGCGCGATCGAGCCGCTCCACTACGCGTCGCGCTGGAACGAGCCGCTGCGCGGCGGATCCGGAGGCGTACGGGCGCGCGGTCGGCCGCTGGCTCGACTACTACGAGCGGGAGGGCATCGCGGCGATCGGGATCGGCGCGGTCGTCCTGCGCGGCCGGGACGGGCCCGGCTGGGTGCAGGGATTCGCGGCGCCGCGGCCGGCGGCGGGCTCGGCGGGCGCGCACATCCTGCGGCTGTTCGAGGCGACCGACCGCCTCGCGCGGCTGCGCGACGACGCGGAGCTGCTCGACGAGCGGCTCGGGCTCGTCCGCGGGCACCGGCTCGACCAGACGCTCGTCTTCGGGGACGAGTACGAGGTCGCCGGCGTGACGATGTCGCTCGCCGAGGGCGTCGGCCTGGTCGCGGAGATCGAGCCCGAGGTGCTGCCGCTGCTCTTCGAGCTGACGCCGGACGACGACCGTGCGCGCCGCCGCGGCCGCGGCCGAGCGTCGACCCGGTCGGACGCCGTGCCGACGGTCCGGCGGCTGCTCGAGCACGGGCTGCTCGAGCTTCAGAGCTCCTGAACGTACGCCTCGAGCAGCACGTCGCCGCCGACCCGGCGCGCCTCGAGCCGTGAGAGCGGCAGGGGCGCGGAGAGGTCGCCGAGGAAGCGCGGCGCCGTCCCGGCGAGGGTCGGGCGCGACGAAGACGAGCAGCTTGTCCACGAGCCCGGCCTCCAGGAAGGCGGTCGCGAGTGTCGGGCCGCCCTCGAGCAGGAGCGACTGGACGCCCTCGGCGGCGAGCGCGCGCAGCTCCTCCGCGAGCGGGCCGGTGCGCAGCTCGAGCTCCGAGCCGTCCGGGAGCGGGCCGCGCCCGAAGGCGAGCCGGCGCGGTTGCCGGGCCGCGTCCGACCCCGCGCGCGTCGAGCCGCGGCGCGTCCGCGCGCACGGTGCCCATGCCGACCGCCACGGCGCCGGCGGCCGCGCGCAGCTCGTGCACGAGCCGTCGGGACTCCTCGCCGGTGACCCAGCGCGCGCCGGGGACGGCGACCCGCCCGTCGAGCGTGGCCGCGACCTTGTACGTCACGAACGGGCGCCCGAGCGCCTTCCACGTGCGCCAGGCCTCGTTCTGGCGGCGCGCCTCCGACGCTGTCCAGCAGCTCCACCTCGACTCCGGCCTCGCGCAGGCGCGCGACGCCGCGCCCGTCGACCTGCGGGTTCGGGTCGAGCGCGCCGACGACGGCCTTCGCTATCCCCGCCGCGACGACCGCGTCCGCGCAGGGCGGCGTCCGCCCGTGGTGCGAGCACGGCTCGAGCGTCACGTAGAGCGTCGCCCCGCGGGCGCGCTCCCCCGCCCGCTCGAGGGCCGCCGACCTCGGCGTGGCGGACGAGGTCGTACTCGTACCAGCCCTCGCCCGACGACCTCGCCGTCGCGCACGAGGACCGCGCCGACGAGCGGGTGGTCGTGCGACCTTCCCCCGCCCCCGCTCCGCGAGCTCCAGCGCCCGCTCGAACCAGCGTCCCTCCGGGACGCTCATGCCAGCGCTTGTACCAGCCGGCGGTAGGCGCGCGGGAGATCCTCGCGACCGAAGATCGCCGTCCCGGAGACGATCAGGGTCGCGCCGGCGTCGTAGACGGAGCGCATGTTCTCGTTGTCGATCCCGCCGTCCACCTGCACGTGGACTGCTCGGGCAGCGCGGCGCGAAGCCGCTGGATCCGGTCGAGCGCCTCGGGCATGAACTCCTGGCCGCTGTACCCGGGCTCGATGCTCATGCAGAGGACGAGGTCGGCGTCCCCGCGACGGCGGCGACGTCCTCCGGCTCGGTCTGCGGCTTGAAGGCGACGCCCACCTGGAGCCCGTGCTCGCGCGCGGCGGCGATCGTGCCGGGGACGTCTTCGACGGCCTCGTAGTGGAAGGTGACGCTGTCGCCGCCGGCGCGGGCGAACTGCTGGAAATGGCGCACGGGGTTGTCCACCATCAGATGGCAGTCGAGCACGCCGCCCATCGCCTGCATCATCGGCGAGATCGCCTGGAGCACGATCGGCCCGGTCGTGATCGGCTCGACGAAGTGGCCGTCGCCGACGTCGAAGTGGAAGATGCGCGCGCCGGTGCGCAGGAGCACCTCGAGCTGCTCACCGAGGTGCAGCGAAGTCCGCCGCGTAGATGGACGGTTCGATCTCGGCCGTCCGGATCCAGTCGCTCCACGCCATGCCGCCTTCGGATCGTACGCCGCCCCCCGGTCGGCGGGCGATCGTCAGTCGCGGGCGAGCCGGGCGGCGAAGAAGCCGCTCGTGCCGTGGACGTGCGGGAGCGTCTGAGAGGAACTCCGGGCGGCGCCGGTGCGCGAAGGCCGGCCACTCCTCGCCGAGCGGCAGGACGCGGAGGCCGGCCGCGTCCACCACCGCCTCGCGTCTCGTCGGCATTGACGGTGCAGACCGAGTAGACGATCGTGCCGCCCGGCCGGACGCGCTCGGCCGCGGCGCGGAGCAGCGCGAGCTGGAGCTCGGGCAGCGGCCGCGCCCGCCAGCGCAGGTCGGGCCGCTGCGCGAGCACGCCGAGGCCCGAGCACGGTGCGTCCACGAGTGCGCGGTCGAAGCCGCCGAGCCCGGGCGGGAGCCTCGTGCCGTCCGCCTCGACGACCGTCACGTCGTCGCGACCGAGCGTGTGCCAGGTTCTCGCGCAGCTCGCTCGCGCGGTTCGGGTCGAGCTCGACCGCGGTCACCTCGCCGCGGAGCTGTCCGGTCTTCCCGCCCGGGGCGGCGCAGAGGTCGAGCACGCGCTCGCCCTCCGCCGAGCCGACGGCGAGCCCGACGAGCTGGGAGCCGCGGCTCTGCGGCCAGATCCGCCCCTCGGCGACGGCGAGGTCGTCCACGCGCGCCACCCGGTACGCGCCCGGCACGTCCGTCGCCTCCGCGCCCAGCGGAGGATCGCCGCGGACGAGGCGGACGACGGTCTCGAGCGGCTCGTTCATCGTCTGCATCAGGGCGAGCGCGTCCTCCGGTCCGAGGTCGCGGACGAAGACGTCGTGGATCCAGTCCGGGTACGACTCCTTCAGAGGCCCGTCCGGGAGCGCGTCGAGCAGCGGCCGGATCCCCGCGGCGAGCCGGCGCATGATCGCGTTCGTGAAGGCGACGGCGCGCTCGAGGTGGGCGCGGCGGACGAGCTCCACCGACTCGTTCGCGGCCGCGTGCGGCGCCGTGTCGGTGTAGCCGAGCTGGTAGGCGCCGAGCCGGAGCGCCGCGCGAACCGGTGGGTCGAGCTTCGCCACGGGGCGGCGGCCGAGCGTCTCGATCGCGTGGTCGAGCGTGCGGACGCGCTGGACGGCCCCGTAGGCGAGCCGCTGCGCGAACGCGCGCTCGCGCTCGTCGAGGTCGCGCGCGGCGGTGCGGAAGACGCGGTCGGCGTAGGCGTCCTGCTCGAAGACGCGCAGCAGCACCTCGTAGGCGGCGCGCCGGGCCGGCGAGACGCTCATTCGCCGGTGCTCACCGAAGCCCCCGCAGGTACTCCGCGTAGCTCATCCGCCGCTTGCCCTCCGGCTGCACCTCGAGCAGCTCGAGCGAGCCGTCCTCGGCGACGCGCGCCTTCCAGACGAGCAGCGGCCGCCCGTCCACGACCGCGCGGGCGCCGATGTGCGGCGAGAGCGCGCGGACGCGGTTCACGACCTCCTCGGCCCCGGCGGAGAGGTCGAGCTCGCGGTCGGCCGGGCCGATCTTCTCGGCGTACGTCGTGCCCTCCTCGGGTTGCGGCTCGAACTCCGGCTCGCTCCTCCGCGAGCACCTCGCGCAGCAGCTCGGCCGCGAGCTCCGCCGAGCGCGCGTACACGGCGCCGGCGTCGTCGTCGGGGCCGAGCGGGAACGCGGCCTGCGCGGCGATCGGCCCCGCGTCGAGCTCCTCGACCGTGCGGTGGATGGTGACGCCGGACTCCGGGTCGCCCGCCATGAGCGCGCGCTCGACCGGGGCGGCGCCGCGCCAGCGCGGCAGCAGCGAGGGATGGACGTTGAGCCAGAGCGCCCGCTCGAGCAGCGCGGAGGGGATCAGCAGCCCGTAGGCGGCGACGACGACGGTGTCCGCGGCGAGCTCGACCGGCTCGTCGAGGCGGGCCGGCTGCGCGACCGGGATCCCGAGCCGCTCGGCGACCTCCTTCGCCGGCGGCGGCGCGAGCCTGCGACCGCGTCCGCGCGGGCGGTCGGGCCGGGTCAGGAGCTGCGCGACCTCGTGCTCGGCCGCGAGCCGCTCGAGCACGTCGGCGCCGAACGGCGCCGTCGCGGCGACGGCGATCCGCCGCGCCATGGCTAGGAGAGGACGATGCGCGGGCGCAGGATCGAAAGTGCCTCGCGCCGCGCCTCGGGCGTCGTCCGGTCGATGATCAGCACGCCGTCCAGGTGGTCGCTCTCGTGCTGACGCGCAGCGCGAGTACGGCTCCTCGAGCGCGTACCGCACCTCGGCGCCGTGCTCGTCGCGCCCGGCGATCACGATCGTCGCGGACCGCTCGACCGGCACGGTGACGCCCTGGATCGAGAGGCAGCCCTCGTCGTCCACGGTCGTCTCCTGGCTCGCCTCGACGATCTCCGGGTTGACGAGCGCGGCGACCTCGTCCTCGGCGGCGACTGGAACACGAACAGCCGCTGCAGCACGCCGACCTGCGTCGCGGCGAGGCCGATGCCCTGGGCGTCGCGCATCAGCAGCTTCATCCGCTCGACGAGGCTGTGCAGCTCCCCGTCGAACTGCTCGACCGGGCGCGCCTTCATCTTCAGCGCCGCGTCCGGGTACTGCCGGATCTGGCCGAGCGCAAGTCGGCGCCGCGCCTCGCGCTCGGCGTCGAGCTCGACGTGCCTCACCTGCCCTTCGATCTCGTCCATGCAGTCGGCACACTACCCATGCATCGCATGGACCCGAGGCAGCTGAAGGAGATCATGAACCAGGGCGCGACCCGCCCGGAGACGGCGCGCGACCGCGCGGAGCGGCGGGTGCTGGAGGCCGACCTCGCGGACAGCCCCGTGACCGGGAAGCCGCTTCGCCTGCGGCTTCGCAACTTCCGGCCGGACGCCGAGTCGGCGGTGCGCGCGCTCGGCGGCCCGACGATCTGGATGCGGCGGCTGCTCGCGATCGAGGAGGCGCTCGACCAGCACGAGCGGCAGCTCGAGGAGGCCTGGCGGGAGCTCGCGGCGGAGGCGAGCCATCCCGCGGCGTTCGCGGCGCGGTGGCGCGACCTCGCGCACCGCTGGAGCTTCGCCGAGGTGAACGAGCTGATCGAGCGGCACAACCGCAACTTCCCGGCCGAGGCGCGGCTGCCGATGGACCCGCGCACGCGCGACTTCGTCCGGATCAACGGCGAGCACTACGAGCGCGAGCCGCTCGACGCCGAGTGGATCCTCGCGCGCTTCCCGGCGGATCTCCGCTCGGCCCGGCAGTGATCCGGCCGCTCACGGCGGCGGACGCCGAGGAGCTCGCGGCGCTCTACCGGGCGAACCGGGACTTCCTCGCGCCGTTCGAGCCCGTGCGGCCGGACGCGTTCTTCACGGCGGCCTGGCAGCGCGAGCGCCTGGAGCGGCGGGACGAGGGGAGCCGCCGTTTCGCGATCCTCGACGGCGATGCGATCGCGGGGACGGTCGCCCTGAGCGACATCGTGCGCGGCGCATTCCACAGCGCGCACCTCGGCTACTGGGTCGCCGGCGACCGGAACGGCCGCGGGCTCGCGACGGCGGCCGTGGGCGACACCGTCCGCTTCGCCTTCGAGGGAGCTCGAGCTGCACCGGCGTCCAGGCAGGCACGCTGATCGACAACGTCGCCTCGCAGCGCGTGCTCGAGCGCAACGGGTTCGAGCGGATCGGGATCGCGCGCCGCTACCTCCGCATCGCGGGCGAGTGGCGCGACCACGTGCTCTTCCAGCGCGTCGCGGACGGTTAGCCGAGCCGGGCCCGGATGCGGTCGCCGATCTCGACGGCGAGCCGCTCGCGCTCCGCCACGCTCACCTGCTCGTCCTCCGGCACGTCGAGGAAACGGAACGCGCGGTAGGCGCGCTCCTCGTCGCCGAACCACGCCATGCGCGGGACGACGTGGAGGTGGACGTGCGCGTAGCGGGGGTGCTCGGCGAAGAGCATCACGTAGGTCTTCGCGCAGCCGACGGTCGCCCGGAGCGCGGCGCTCGCCGCGTGGAGCAGCGACCCGAGCACGGCGACTTCGGCGGCGGTCAGCTCGTCGAGCGCCTCCACGTGGCGGCGCGCGGCGACCACGAGCCAGCCCGGGAGCGAGCTCCAGCCGTGCGAGACGCGCCAGGCGTCGCCGACGTACAGCCGCTCCCGCAGCGGCCAGGGACGCCTCCCCGGCGTTGAGCTCGCAGAGGTGGCAGCCGTCGGTCACGGGCGGACGCCTAGAGCGACTGCGGGTCGACGTCGACGACCGCGGTGAGGCCCGGCGCGGCGCATCGCGGGCGCCGCGGCGGCTAGCAGCGCGGCGGCGCGGACGGCGAGCGCGCGCGGGCGCTCCGTCTTGCCGACGAGCTGGGCGCGGTTGCGGTTCCGCAGCCGCAGCAGCGGCGCCGGGCCGAGCAGCTCGTCGCCGGGCGAGGCCCGCCTTCAGCTCCTCGAGCGCGCGCATCGCGTCGGCCGAGCTCCGGCCCCGAGACGACGATCCGGACGAGGTGCCGGAAGGGCGGGTAGCCGAGCGCGCGCCGCCGCTCGAGCTCGCCCGCGAGGAAGCCGGCGACGTCGTGGCGGGCGGCGTAGCGCGACGGCGCGCGACGTCGGGCTGGAAGGTCTGGACGAGCACGCGGCCGGGCGCGTCGCGGCCGCTGCGGCCGGCGAGCTGCGTCAGGAGCTGGAAGGTGCGCTCCTCGGCGCGGAAGTCGGGCAGCCCGAGGCCCGGTGTCGGCGTCGACGACGGCGGCGAGCTCGACGCCGGGGAAGTGGTGGCCCTTCGCGACCATCTGCGTCCCGACGAGCACGGCGCGGTCGGCGCGGGCGAAGCGCTCGAGCGCGTCGCGGAGCTGCGTCCGGCTTCTCGACCGCGTCGGCGTCGAGGCGGATCCGCTCCAGCTCGGGCACGTGCTTCTGCGAGCTCGCGCTCGAGCCGCTGCGTGCCGGCGCCGATCCGCGCGAGCTCGGCGGAGCCGCACGCGGGGCAGGTCTCGCCGCAGCGCGCTCGAGCGCGCCGCAGTGGTGGCAGCGCAGCGCGTCGTTCGCGTGCAGCGTCAGGGCGACGTCGCAGTTGCGGCAGCGGCGCGTGGCGCCGCAGGCGCGGCAGTGGATCGCGGGCGCCATGCCCGCGCCGGTTGAGGAGCAGGATCGCCTTGCCGCCGCGTTCGGCGAGCGCGCCCAGCTCGGCGAGCAGCGGCGCCGAGAGCGGGTAGCCGGCCTCGCGGCGGAGGTCGACGACGCGCACCGGTCGGCATCGGCGCGCGCGATCCGGCCGCCGAGCTCGAGCCGCTCGAGCCGCTGCCCACGACTCCGGCCGCGGCGTCGCCGAGCCGAAGACGGCGACGGCGCCCTCGAGCGCGGCCCGCTTCGCCGCGACGGTGCGCGCG
The DNA here is from genome assembly GCA_963728095.1 of uncultured Thermoleophilia bacterium. Classification (GTDB taxonomy): domain Bacteria; phylum Actinomycetota; class Thermoleophilia; order Gaiellales; family Gaiellaceae; genus Palsa-739. The sequence continues at coordinate 793,446 of CAVSIO010000002.1, forward strand.
TCGTAGCGCGGGTCGGACTCCTGCTTGTACGACGGCGTCGTGCTCCTCGTCGACGCAGATCGACGCCGAGCGACGGGCACGCGGCGCGAAGACCGCCGAGCGCGCACCGACGACGACGGGCGCCTCCCCGCGAGGCGATCCGCTCGCGCTCGTCGCGCCGCTCGGCCTCGGAGAGCGCCGAGTGGAGCACCGCGACGCGATCGCCGAAGCGGGCGCGGAAGCGGCCGAGCGTCTGCGGCGTGAGCGCGATCTCGGGGACGAGCACGATCGCGCCGCGGCCCTGGGCGAGCGCCGCCTCGCAGGCGCGGATGTAGACCTCCGTCTTGCCGCTGCCGGTCGCGCCCGCGAGCAGCACGTTGCCGCCGCTGCCCGCGAGCAGCTCCTCGATCCGGGCGAGCGCCCGCTCCTGCGGCTCGGAGAGCCGCTCCGGCGGCGCCTCCGCGGCGAGCGCGCCGCGCGCCGGCGACCTGCCGCCGCTCGCCGCGGCGCTTCGGCGTTGTGCGGGGCGACGAGCGAGAGCGCCCGTGCCGGCGTCGAGCCGTAGTAGTCGGCGAGCCAGAGCGCGAGGTCGACGAGCGCGGGCGGCAGCGTCTCGGCGACGCGCTCGACCGGCGCGGCGTCGACGCCCTCGGGCGGCCCACGTCCACCTCGGTGACGACGCCGCGCCGGCGCGCGTTCCCGAAGCGCACCTCGACGACGGCGCCCTTCTCCGCGTCGTCCGGCACCTCGTAGGTGAACGGCCGCGCGACGGCCCGGGCGGTGACGAGCGGGTAGACGGAGGCGAGGCGGGTCACCCGGCGAGCGTAGCCGGGGGTATGGTCGGCGCCGTGGGCCGGCTTCGCATTTGGATCCGGACACGTATCTCGACGTGATGCGCGCAGAGATCCCGCGGCTACGAGGAGCTCCAGGAGCGGCTCGCCGCCGCGACCGCGGGCGTCGAGCGCGGACGATCCTCGAGCTCGGCATCGGAACCGGCGAGACAGCGCGGCGCGTGCTCGCGCGACATCCCGGGGCGCGGGTCGTCGGCATCGACGAGAGCCCCGGCATGCTCGACCGCGCGCGCGGGCCGCGCTTCCCGAGGCCGAGCTGTCGGGTCCCGGCTCGAGGATCCTCTGCCGGCGGGGCCGTTCGACCTCGTCGTCTCCGCGCTCGCCGTCCACCACCTCGACGGTGCCGGGAAGCGCGACCTGTTCCGGCGCGTCGCGCGGCGCCCTGCGGCCCGGCGGGAGGTTCGTGCTCGGCGACGTGATCGTTCCGGAGGACCCCGAGGACGCGTTCACGCCGCTGACGCCGGACTATCGACCGCCCCGACCGCCTCGACGACCAGCTCGCGTGGCTCTCGTCGGCGGGCCTCGAGGCAGAGGCGGCGTGGGTCGCCGGCGATCTCGCGTGGTCGTCACGGCCGACCGCCCCGCCGGCTGACGCTCCCCGCGCAATTTCCGGCCTTCGGCGCGGAAGTCGCGACGGACACGTCACAGGTTCCCCGATATCGTCGATCTCGAGGGCGGAGGGACCTGCGACCCCGCCCTTGTGGGTGGGGGCTGAGGGGAGACGGGGCCGAAAAAGCCCTGTCTGGGAAGGTCAGAGGCCGGCGGACGAGACGACGAAGTCGGTACCGAAGCCGAGGGCGATGCCGGCGAGGACGAGCCACGTGACGAGCACCGTGTGCCCGTACTTCCGGTTGACCGCGAACAGCTCCTGCACGACGTAGAGGATCGAGCCGGCCGCGACGGCGAAGAAGACCACGGTCATCGCCTGGCTCGACCAGCTCTGGCCGAGCACGGTGCCGAGGAACGTCGGCAGGCCGCCGATCACGCCGAGCAGGCCGAGGTAGCCCCAGCTCGGGCGCTCGCCCTCGCCGGTCATCGGCCCGCAGATGCCGAATCCCTCGGTGGTGTTGTGGAGGCCGAAGCCGACGATCAGGGTCACGGCGAGGCTGACCTGCTCGGCCGCGGCGGCCTGGCCGATCGCGAGCCCTTCGCCGAAGTTGTGCACGCCGATCCCGATCGCGATCAGGAGCGCCAGCCGCCGCCCGGGCGTCAGCCCCTCGATCCAGCCGCGGTCATCGAACTCGTCGATCGCGGCGGCGCCGGGGCCGACGAGCGTCGTCGCACGTCGGTTCGCACGCCGGCCCATCCACTCCGCGTAGTAGACGAGGCTCATCAGCCCGAGCGCGAAGCCGCCGAGCCCGAGCGCCGCGAGCCACGAGAAGCGGCCCCAGCGGGCATCGCCGAGCGCCGTCTCGATCGGATCGACCGCGCCCGAGATCACGTCCCAGAGCAGGAAGATCAGGATCCCGGTCGCAAGCGCGCTCAGCGCGGCGCGGGTGGCGGAGCTCACGCCGTGCACACGCCCGATCGGCAGCCCGAGGAAGATGGTCGCTGCCGGCGATTCCGCCCAGGATGAGGATGTGGCCTGTCGACATGAGCTCGAAGGTGCCGGTGTAAGGGTCGCCTTACACGACGGCTTCCGGGCAATATAGCCGTATGGCGCAGGGTCACTCGGTGGACGAGTACCTCGAGACGATCTACTTCCTCGCCTTCCCGATCGGCGAGTACACGCCACGGGGCGCGGGCTCGCCCCCGCTCGCATCGCGCGTCGCGGAGATGCTCGGCGTCTCCCGCGCCTCGGCGGGCGAGATGCTGAAGCGGCTGGAGGCGGAGGGCCTGATCGAGCGCGGCGAGCGGAAGGAGGCGCTGCTGACCGACGCCCGGCCGCGAGCGCGCCGAGCGGGTCGTCCGCAAGCACCGGATCATCGAGCGGCTCCTGACCGACTTCATGGGCTACACCGGGGCGGAGGCCCACGAGCGCGCCGACGCCCTCGGCGACACCTTCACCGAGGAGATGATCGAGCGGATCGACGAGCGGCTCGGCCACCCCGACCGCTGCCCGCACGGCTGGCCGGTCGATCCGGCGGTGGAGCAGACCGAGAACGCCGACCTCGTGCCGCTCGGCGCGCTCGCTCCAGGCGCGCGCGCGACCATCGTCCGCCTCGCCGAGCACGACGGCGACCTGCTGCACTGGTTCTACGACCAGGATCTCGTGCCGGGGCAGGAGCTGGTGGTCGAGACCTCCGAGCCTGCCGCCGACCAGGTCGTCGTCCGTGTCGCCGACGGCACCCGCTCGATCTCCGAGAAGGCCGCGGCCGGGCTCTTCGTCCGGGCCGGCTAGTGATGTGGACGCAGGGAGCGCTCATAGCCAAAGCTCGCTCATAGCCAAAGCTATGGGCGCGACCGAGGACGCCGCAGCGCGCCGCGTGACCGCGGGCCGGGGACCCGGCACAGGTTGCCGGTTACATCACTAGCGCCGCTACAGGGTCAGTCCGCGGCGGCGCAGCTCCTCCGCCGCCGCGTCGACCCGGTCGGTCGCGACCTGGCCCTCCAGCCAGCGGGCGAGCTCCTCCATTCCCTGCTCGAGCTCGACCTGCGCCTCGAAGCCGAGCGTCTGGCGCGCGAGCGAGACGTCGGCGAAGCAATGACGGATGTCGCCGGCGCGGCAGGCGCCCGCCAGCTCGGGCTCGAGCTCGCGGCCGAGCACGGCGGCGAGCTTCGCAGCGATCTCGAGCACCGACACGCTCCGCCCCGAGCCGATGTTGACCGCACGGCCGTCGGCGCCGTCCCGCTCCAGCGCCAGCTGGAACGCGCGGGCGACGTCGTGGACGGAGACGAAGTCGCGCCGCTGGCCGCCGTCCTCGTAGACGAGCGGTGCGTTGCCGTTCAGGAGCCGCGACGCGAAGATCGCGAGCACGCCGGTGTACGGGTTCGAGAGCGCCTGCCGCGGCCCGTAGACGTTGAACAGCCGCAGCGCCACCGCCGGCACCGAGTACGCCGAGCCGAAGACGAGGCAGAGCCGCTCCTGGTCGTACTTGTTGAGGGCATAGACCGACGAGAGCGTCGGCCGCTTCCGCTCCGGCGTCGGCGCCGGCTCGAGCCGTTCGCCCGCCGGCCCGCGCGGCTCCCACTCGTCACGCTCGAGCTGCTCGCGCGTCCGCTCCTGTGCCTCGACCTCGCGCCCGTCCTCGGCCCGGTAGAGCCCCTCCCCGTAGATGCTCATGCTCGAGGCGACCACGAGCTTGCGCACCGGCCGCTCCAGCAGCGCCTCGAGCAGCACCGCCGTGCCGGCGGAGTTCGCGGAGGTGTACGCGGCGAGCTCGTACATGCTCTGGCCGACGCCGACCCGCGCGGCGAGGTGGACGACGCTGTCGACGCCCTCGAGCGCGCGTCGCACCGCGTCCGGATCGCGGACGTCGCCCGTGACGAGCTCGACGTCCGCGGCCAGGTACGCCGGCCGCGCGACGACGCCGTGCACCTGCGGCGTCAGGTTGTCGAGCGCCCGCACGCCGTGGCCCTGCTCCAGCAGCCGGTCCGCGAGATGCGAGCCGATGAACCCGGCGCCGCCGGTGATCAGGACCGACTCGGGCACCCGCTTACGCGGTCGCGGAAGCGGCGGTGACCTCCGCGTGCGGCGGCTCGCCCTCGAGGCCGGCCGCCTCGCGGAGCGCGGCGGCCTTGTCCGTGCGCTCCCAGGTGAAGTCCCTCTCCTCCCGGCCGAAATGGCCGTACGCGGCCGTGCGGGCGTAGATCGGGCGCCGCAGGTCGAGATCGCGCAGGATCGCGGCCGGACGCAGGTCGAAGTGCTCCCGCACGAGCTCCTCGATCCGCTCGACCGGCACCGCCTCGGTGCCGAACGTGTCGACGAGGATCGACATCGGGTGCGCGACCCCGATCGCGTAGGCGACCTGGATCTGACAGCGCTCCGCGAGCCCCGCTGCGACGACGTTCTTCGCGACGTAGCGGGCTGCGTAGGCTGCCGAGCGGTCGACCTTCGTCGGGTCCTTGCCCGAGAAGGCGCCGCCGCCGTGCGGCGCCGAGCCGCCGTAGGTGTCGACGATGATCTTGCGGCCGGTGAGGCCGGAATCGCCCATCGGGCCGCCGATCACGAACTTGCCGGTCGGGTTGCAGTAGACGAAGTCCTTGTCGTGCTCGAGCCGCTGCCGGTCGTACAGGTCGTGCGGCAGGATCGGCTCGACCACGTGCTCGATCAGGTCGGGCCGCAGCAGCGTGTCGATGTCGAGCCCGTCGCGGTGCTGCGTGGAGAGCAGCACGCGCTCGATCTCGACCGGACGCTGGCGGCCGTGCTCGTCCACCTCGTAGCGGACGGTCACCTGCGACTTCCCGTCGGGGCGCAGGTAGGGCAGGACGTCCGCCTTCCGCACCTCCGCGAGCCGCTTGGCCAGCCGGTGCGCGAGCATGATCGGCAGCGGCATCAGCTCGTCCGTCTCGCTCGAGGCGTACCCGAACATCATCCCCTGGTCGCCTGCGCCGACCCGGTCGAGCGGGTCCTCGTCGCCGTGCTGCTCCTCGAAGGAGTGGTCGACGCCCTGCGCGATGTCCGGAGACTGCTCGTCGAGAGCGACGACCACGCCGCACGTGTCGGCGTCGAAGCCGAACTTCGCCCGCGTGTAGCCGATCTGCCGGATCCGGTCGCGCACGAGGCGCGGGATGTCGACGTACGTCTCGGTCGTGATCTCGCCGGCGACGACGACGAGCCCGGTGGTGATGAGCGTCTCGCAGGCGACGCGCCCCGTGGGGTCGTCGGCGAGGACGGCGTCGAGCACGGAGTCCGAGATCTGGTCGGCGATCTTGTCGGGGTGTCCCTCGGTGACCGACTCGGACGTGAACGTGAAGGAGCGGTTGGCCATGCGGGCAGGCTAGCGCACGGCCACGCGGGAACCGGCGGAAAACCGTGCTACTGGAGCGCGAGGAAGAGCGTGAAGCTCTGCACGCCGCCGTCCACGCTGCCGTAGGCCGTCAGCGTCCGCAGCACGCCGAGGTTCTCGGCGAGCCCGGCCGGCAGGCCGCCGCCTCCCATCGCCGCGATCCCCTCGACGAGCGGCAGCGCGTCCTTCAGGTTCACGTAGAGGAACCCCGTGGTCTCGCCCGGCATCGCCGAGGCCGACTGCGCCTCCTGGAAGGTGCCGTCGTCGGCGAGCTTCCGGCCGCCGGACTTGAAGTCCGCGATCGCCTGGCCGGAGGTCGAGACGACGAGGTTGCCGTCGACGACCTCGTGCTGGAGCTTGAGCGCCCCGAGGATCGCGCCGAGATCGAGCCCGCCCGAGCCCGAGCCCGAGCCCGGTCCGGAGGCGCCGCCGCCGAGACCCGAGAACGCCTGGTCGAGGGCGTCGACCGCGGCCTGCGGGTCGGACGAGTGCGTCACGAGCGTCACCGAGGGCAGGGGCACGCCGGCGCCGAGGTAGACGGCGGTCTCGCCGCCGAGCGCCGCGCCGAGCTTGCCGAGCGATCCCAGCAGGCCGGAGAGCGGCGAAGCCGGGCCCGCGGCTGCCGGGGCGGTTCCGCCCTTCGCCTGGAAGTCCGCGACGAGCAGTGCGCCGGAGGGGATCCGGTGCACGAGATCGGAGGCGTACGGCTGCGGCTGCGGGCCGGAGCCGTCGCCGCGCATGTAGCCGTCGATCTTCAGTCCGCCGTCCTGCGCGACGGCGTCGGCCGAGGCCCAGGCGAGCGTGCCCGTGCCGGGCGAGGGCGTGGAGCCGAGCGCGAACGAGCCGAGCAGCTGCCGCGCCCGGCCGCCGTCGGCGAAGGCGTGGAGCAGCGCGTCGGGGGCCAGCCGGCCGGTCGCCTCCTGGTAGACGGTGCTGTCGGCGAGATGCGTGGGCGCGCCCGAGAGGGCGTCGAGCGCCGCCTGGCTGTCGGAGACGGCGGTCCAGCCCCCGACCTGCTCGGACACGGGCTTCGGGTCGCCGGAGGACGCGATCGTCCCGAGCAGAGCGTCGAGCTTGCCGGCGTCCGCCGGCTGGAGCAGGACGACGAGCTGCGGGCTGCCGCCGGCGCCGGCGCCGAGGACGGCGAGGTCGAGCTCCGGCCCGAGGGCCGGCTTCACGTCGTTCTCCCAGCTCAGCTTCGTCTTCTTCTCGAAGCTGGAGCGGAGCGTCGTCAGGAGCGAGTCGCGCGCAGGCAGCTTCGCGAGCAGGCCGTCGACGGCCTGCCACTGGGGCGAGCCGAGATCGGTGTCGATCGCGACGAAGGCGGCGGCGTCGGCGGGCACGACCTGGGCGGCGCCGCCGAGCGCCGTCGAGCCCGAGCCGGCGCTCGACCCGCCCCCGCAGCCTGCCAGGACGAGGGCGGCACAGGCGAGCACCGCCGTCAGGGTCATCCGCGCGCGCATGGTCACTCCTCTGTCGGCTGCCGACCCATGAGCCTCGACGCCAGTTCCGTGAGGCTCTGTCCGGAGAGTACCGCGCAGACACCCTCCGTGATCGGCAACTCCACGCCGAGCCGGCGGGCGTGCTCGTGGAGGACGGGCGCCGTGGTCAGGCCCTCGACGGTCTGGCCGATCTCGGCCGCCGCCTCCTCGGGAGAGCGGCCCTGGGCGATCAGCTCGCCGGCGTGCCGGTTGCGGCCGTGGCGACTCCAGCAGGACACGATCAGGTCGCCCATGCCGGCGAGGCCGGCGAAGGTCTCCGAGCGGGCGCCGGCCGCCTCGCCGAGGCGGGTCATCTCGGCCAGCCCGCGCGCGATCAGCGCCGCCTTCGCGTTGTCGCCGAGGCTGAGGCCGTCGACGCCGCCGGCGGCGAGCGCGATCACGTTCTTCGCCGCGGCGCAGAGCTCGACGCCGACGACATCCGGGTTCACGTAGGCGCGGAAGGCGATCGAGTTGACCGCGTGCTGGAGCTGGCCGGCGAGGTAGCCGTCCTCACTCGCGATCACCGCGGCAGTCGGCAGCCCGGCCGCGATCTCGTCCGCCATGTTCGGGCCGGCGAGGACGGCGACCGAGCGGCCGCGGACGCGGGTCGAGAGCCGCTCGCCCGTCGCCGGGTCGAGGCCCTTCGTCAGGCTCAGGACGGGCGCGCCGCCCGGCAGCGCCTCGACGACGCCGACGAACGAGCGGCTCGGGACGGCGAGCACCACGACGTCGACGTCCGCCGGCGCATCCTCGAGCGGCACCGCCTCGGCTCCGCTCAGGTCGACGCCGGTGAGATAGCGCGGGTTCCGGCCGGTCTCCGAGATCGCGGCGGCCTGCTCGGCCGTGTGGCAGGCGAGCACGACGTCGTGGCCGCGCTCGAGCAGCACGCGCGCGAACGCCGTCCCGAACGAGCCCGCCCCGACGACGAGGAACCTCACGCGGGAAACGCTACGCGTTTCCCGCGTCGGAGGGGGAACTCCGCGCGGTGAGGAGCCGCGCAGCGGTGCCGAGCTACGCCCGGCGGACGAAGTCGATCGAGACGGGGACTCCCTCGAGGCCGAAGCGGTCGCGCAGCTCGTTCTCGACCCAGTAGCCGTAGTCGCGGGTGACGAGGCCGGGGTCGTTGACGAAGATGCGGAAGCGCGGGGGCCGCGTGCGGATCTGGGCGCCGTAGAGCATGTTCAGGCGTTTCCCCTTCCGCGTCGGCGGCTGGCGGGCGTTGCGGAGATCCTCCAGCGCGCGGTTCAGCTCGCGGGTCGGGACGTGCGCGACGTGGCGGTCGTACAGTTCCTCGACGGCGTCGAGGAGACGCTCGAGACCGCGGCCGGTCTGGGCGGAGACGGCGAGGAACGCGGGCCGCTGGCGGAGGCGCCGGCGCAGGTGACCGCGCACGTCCTCGATCCTCACCGTGCTCGCGTCCCACTTCGAGAGGACGACGAGGGTCGAGCAGTCAGCCTTCCGGGACACGTCCGCGACGGCGAGGTCCTGGTCGACGACGCCCTCGGAGGAGTCGATCAGGACGAGCGCGACGTCCGCCCGCTCGGCGGCCTCGAGCGCTCGCAGCTCCGAGTAGTACTCGATCCCCTGGCGGTGGCGGCGCTTGCGGCGCAGGCCGGCGGTGTCGACGAGGACGAAGGTGCGGTCGCCGCGCTGGAGCACGGTGTCGATCGAGTCGCGCGTCGTGCCGGGGATCTCGCTGACGATCACGCGCTCGCGCCCGAGCAGCGCGTTGAGGAGGCTGGACTTGCCGACGTTCGGGCGGCCGAGGATGGCGACGCGGATCGCGTCCGCCGGCAGCTCCGGCCGGGCAGGCCCGCCGCGCGTCTCCAGCGCTTCGACGACGCGGTCGAGCAGGTCGCCGGCCGCGTAGCCGTGCAGGCCGGAGACGGGGATCGGGTCGCCGAGCCCGAGCCGGTGCAGCTCGAGCGCGAGCGGCTCCTGGCGCGGGTCGTCGATCTTGTTCGCGAGCACGAGCACCGGCTTGCGCGCCCGGCGCAGGATCTCCGCCACCTCCTCGTCTCCGGGCGTGATCCCGGCGCGCGCATCGACGACGAAGAGGACGAGGTCGGCCTCCTCGACGGCCTCGCGCGCCTGGCCGGCGATCGAGCGCGTGAGCGGCGCGGGATCGGCGACGTCGACGCCGCCCGTGTCCACGAGCAGGAAACGGTGTCCCGTCCACTCGACGACGAGCTCCTTGCGGTCGCGCGTGACGCCGGAGGTCTCGTGCACGACCGCGGCGCGCGTGTCGCTCAGCCGGTTCACGAGCGTCGACTTGCCGACGTTGGGGAAGCCGACGACGGCCACCGTGCCGAGCAGCGGCGGCGGCGCCTCCGGCGCCTCGGTCTCGTGTCCCTCCTTCTCGCTCATCGCCGGGGAAGCGTAGAGCCGCGACCCCGGTGCCGGTGCGTCGGCATGCCGACACACCGCCATGGAACGGCCACGGTCCCGTGGAACGGTGCCTGGCACCTTCGGACGAAAGTGTCGCTGGCCGCTCAACAGGGGGGCGTCACGCAAGCGTGACGCCCGTTCTGAACGGTGCCAGGCACCTTGCTCGCGAAAACGTCATGCGAGCGTCGCGGCGCGGGGCCAGGCCCCGTTACGGGAGCGTCACGGGAGCGACCCTGCCCGGACGCGCCGGCGGAACGGCGTGTGCGGGACGGCGGCCCGACGCGTGCAGGTCGCGCAGCCACGCCCAGAGCCGATACAGCTCCTGCTCGATCTCCACCGACGCCTCGCGGTAGCCGCGGCCGCCGCGCGGCAGGCCGTCGAAACGCATCGGCTCGCCCCACGCGATCGAGACGGGGGCGAAGCTGCCCGGCTTCCAGGTCTGCGTGCCGTGGATCGCCGCGCAGACGACCGGCACGTCCTCCTGGAGCGCCGCCATCGCCGCGCCCGGCTGCACCGGGCCGGGAACGCCGGAGAGCTGGCGCGTTCCCTCGGCGAAGATCCCGAGCGTCTTACCGTCGCGTACGACCTCGCGCATCCGCCGCACCGCCTCGCGGTCGGACTCGCCGCGCCGCACGGAGAACGTCCCGAACGCGCGGATGAGCTCTCCGAGCCCGGGCACCCGGTGCGCCTCGATCTTCGCCATGTAGTAGATCGTCCGCGGGCACGTCGTCCCGAACGCCGCCGGGTCGAGCCAGTGGAAGTGGTTCAGCGCGAGCACGACGCCGCCGAACTGCGGCACCCGCTCCGCGCCGTACGAGCGCAGGGGCGCGAAGATGCGCACGGTCGTCCCGATCGTCGCGCGGCCGACGGCCCACACCGCGTCGACGCCGTTCACGCCACCTGCTCGCGGACGAGCGTCTCGATCCGCTCCACGACGTCCTCGACGCGGAGGCTCGTGGTGTCGATCTCGACCGCGTCCGGCGCCGGCTCCATCCGCGCCGCGTCGCTCTCGTCGCGGGCGCGCAGGTCGGTCGCGAGCGCGTCGGCGCCGATCCCCGGCCGGTCGGCCATCCGCCGCCGCGCCCGCTCGTCCCGGTCGGCGACGAGATAGACCTTCACCTCCGCGTCGGGGGCGACGACCGTGCCGATGTCTCGCCCCTCGATCACGACGTCGCCCTCGTGCCCGAGCTGGCGCTGCCGCTCCCGCATCACCTCGCGCACCGGACCGTGCCGCGCCACCACGGGAACCATCCGGTCGATCCGCTGCTCCCGGATGGACGCCGTGACGTCCGTGTCGGCGATCCAGACCCGGTCCTCCTCGTCGAAGAGGACCGGCTCGGCGCGCGCGAGCTCGGCGAGCGCCCCCTCGTCGCTGAGGTCGAGCCCGTTCTGCATCGCGAGCCAGGTCACGGCGCGGTACATCGCCCCGGTGTCGAGGTAGCGAAAGCCGAGCCGCTCCGCGAGCGCGCGGGCGACCGTGCTCTTGCCTGCCCCCGCGGGGCCGTCGATTGACACGATCATCGTCTGGTCACGGAGTCGAGAAGCTCGAAGAAGCCGGGGAAGCTTATAGCGACCGTCTCCGCGCCCTCGACCTCGACCCCTTCGCGGCTCGCGAGGCCGGCGATCGCGCCGAGCATCGCGATCCGGTGGTCGCCGCGCGCCTCCACGTGGCCGCCGCGCAGCCGCGTCGGGACGCCCGTGACCGCCCAGCCGTCCTCGCGGGCGTGGATTCGCCCGCCGGCCGCGCGCAGCCCGTCGGTGACGGCCTCGATCCGGTCGGTCTCCTTCACGCGCAGCTCGGCCGCGCCCTCGACGACCGACTCGCCGCGCGCGTGCGACGCCAGCAGGGCGACGAGCGGCAGCTCATCGACGAGCGACGGCACCTCCTGCGCGCGCACCCGAGTCGCCACGAGCTCGCCCGGCTGGATCTGCACGTCGCCGACCGGCTCGCCCGCCGAGCGGCGGCGGTTGTAGACGGCGATCCGCGCGCCCATCCGCCCGAGCACGTCGAGCAGCGCCGCGCGGCGCGGGTTCAGGCCCACGCCGTGGACGGTGAGGTCGCTGCCGGGAACGAGCGCGGCCGCGACGAGCAGCGGGGCCGCCGAGGAGAAGTCGCCGGGCACCTCCACCTCGCCGAGTCGCAGCGCGGCCGCCGGCTCGATCGTCACCGAGCGGGGCCGCCGCAGCACCCGTACGCCCGCGGCCTCGAGCATCAGCTCCGTGTGGTCGCGGGACGGCGCCGGCTCGACGACGGTCGTCGGCCCCTCCGCGTTGAGCCCCGCGAGCAGAATCGCCGACTTCACCTGGGCGCTCGCGACCGGCAGCTCGTACTCGATCCCGCGCAGCGCGTCCGAGCCCTCGACGACGAGCGGCGCGTGGCCCTCCGTCGTCTCGATCCGCGCGCCCATCAGCCGCAGCGGCGCCGCGACCCGCTCCATCGGCCGCACCGAGAGCGACGCGTCCCCGGTCAGCTCGAACCGTCCGTCCTGACCCGCGACGATGCCCGTCAGCAGGCGCATCAGCGTGCCGGCGTTCGCGCAGTCCACGCTCCCGGCGCGCAGCCCGCGCAGGCCGGCGCCGTGGACGAGGAGCTCGTCCTCGGCGACGTCGTCCACGCGGACGCCGAGCGCGCGCACCGCGTCCACGGTCGCCTGCGTGTCGCCCGAGCGCCCGAAACCGAGAATGCGCGTCTCGCCCTCGCCGATCGCGCCGAGCAGCACCGCGCGGTGCGAGACCGACTTGTCGCCGGGCACCGCGACGTGCCCCACCACCGCCGTCGCCGGCGCGACCTTCATCCGGCGCTACCCGATCGTGCGGCCCATGAGGGACACGAGCGCGCGGATCTCCGCGGCGAACTCCGGGAACTCGGAGGTCGGGATCTGCTGCGCGGCGTCACAGAGCGCCTCTTCCGGGTGCGGGTGCGCCTCGACCATGATCCCGTCCGCGCCGGCCGCGACGGCGGCGCGCGCGAGCGGCAGCACGAGGTCGCGCCGCCCCGCCGGGTGGGACGGGTCGACGATCACCGGCAGGTGGGTCTCCTGCTTGAGCACGGGGATCGCGCCGATGTCGAGCGTGAAGCGCGTCGCCGTCTCGAAGGTCTTGATCCCGCGCTCGCAGAGGATCACCTGCGAGTTCCCCTCCTTGACGATGTACTCCGCCGCCATCAGCAGGTCCTCGACCGTCGAGGACAGCCCGCGCTTGAGCAGCACCGGCTTGGGCGCGCGCCCGACCTCCGAGAGGAGCGAGAAGTTCGACATGTTGCGGGCGCCGATCTGGATCACGTCGGCGACCTCGACGACGGCCTCGACGTGGCGCGGGTCCATCAGCTCGGTCACGAGCGGCAGCCCCGTCTCCTCGCGCGCCTCGACGAGGATCGCGAGCGCCTCCTCGCCGAGCCCCTGGAATGCGTACGGCGAGGTGCGCGGCTTGAAAGCGCCGCCGCGGAGCATCGTCACGCCCTCCGCCGCGACCGCGCGCGCCGTCTCGAGCGTCTGCTCGCGCGTCTCGACCGTGCACGGGCCTGCGATGAAGCCGAAGTAGCCGTCGCCGATGCGACGGCCGCGGGCCTCGATCACGGTCGGGTCGGGCGAGAGCTCGCGCGAGACGAGCTTGTACGGCTTGAGGATCGGCAGCACCTGCTCGACGCCGGCGTAGCCCTCGAGCGGCAGCGCCGCGAGCAGCTCGCGCTCGCCGATCGCGCCGATCACGGTCGCCTCGCGGCCGGGCGTCACGAGCGCGGCGCAGCCTGCCTCCTCGAGGCGCGCGACGACCTCGTCCACCTGCTCCGGGGTCGCATGCGCGCTCATCACGATCAGTAGCTCCGGTGCGCCGGTAACCGCCATGCGAGCAAGTGTAGATGCGCGTTCGCCGCGGCCAGGCTATTCTCCGGTTTGTGACTTCCTCCCCGCGGACGAGCTGGTGGTGGCGCTGCGAGCGGGGCGGGAGCCTGCGCGGGTAACGCCGCGCGAGACAGCCCGTCACCGCTTCGAGGCCTCCCGCAAGGAGGTCTTTTTCGTATCCGGCCCGAATTCCAGGAGCACCATGACCGATAACCGACCCCGCGTCTTCTCCGGCATTCAGCCGACCGGCCGCAAGACGCTCGGCAACTACAGCGGCGGCTTCCGCCAGTACGTCTCCACGCAGGAGCGTGGCGACGCCTTCTTCTGCCTCGTCGACCTGCACTCGATCACCGTCGACTACGACCCGGAGGAGCTGCGCACGACGACGCTCGACCTCGCGGCGCTGCTCTTCGCGAGCGGGCTCGACGCGGAGCGCTCGACGGTCTTCTGCCAGAGCCACGTGACCGCGCACGCCGAGGCGGCGTGGCTGCTCGCGGCGGTGACGAGCTACGGGCAGCTCGGCCGCATGACCCAGTTCAAGGACAAGTCCGAGGGGCGCGAGTTCATCTCGGCCGGGCTGTTCACGTATCCGATCCTGATGGCCGGCGACATCCTGCTCTACCAGACCGACCTGGTCCCGATCGGCGAGGACCAGCGCCAGCACCTCGAGCTCGCGCGCGACATCGCGGAGCGGTTCAACCACCGCTTCGGCGAGACGTTCCGCGTACCCGACGGCGTCTTTCCCGAGGTCGGCGGGCGGATCATGGACCTCCAGGAGCCGACGAAGAAGATGTCGACGACCCTCTCGAGCGAGCAGGGCGCCGTCTACGTCACCGACTCGCCGGACGCGATCCGCAAGAAGTTCAAGTCGGCGGTCACCGATTCCGGCCGCGAGGTGCGCTACGACGCGGACGAGAAGCCGGGCGTCTCGAACCTGCTCGAGATCATGAGCGTGGCCACGGGCGAGCCGGTCGAGGCGCTCGAGGGGCGCTTCGCCGACGCGGGCTACGGGACGTTCAAGGAGGCGGTCGGCGAGTCGGTCGTCGAGCTGCTGACGCCCGTCCGGGAGCGCTACGAGGAGCTGCGGGCCGACGAGCGCGAACTGCAGCGCCTGCTCGCACTCGGCGCGGAGAAGGCGCGCCGGGCCGCCGAGCCGACGCTCCAGGCGATGTACGACCGGATGGGCTTCGCGAAGATCGAGAGCGGCCGCCTGTTCGGCGCGGCACGGCCGCGCGGCCTCTAGACAACCGTGGCCACCATCTCGTAACGTCGGCGACACCGCCTCGCTGCCCACGGGCGCTGCGGCCCGGTCGAGGCTCCCTGCGGCAGTCCGCCAACCGCAAGATCGAGGGGAGACCATGAGAAGAAGAAGAAGAAGAAGAAGAGCGCCCGTCGTGCTGGTCATCGCCGCCGCGCTGGCGTCGCTCGTCGCCGTGCAGATCCGGAGCGCCCCTGCCGCCGCAGCAGCTCCGGGCTGTCAGCTGGGGAACGGCGTCGCGCACGTCGTCAACATCGTCTTCGACAACGTCCATTTCTCGCGGGACAACCCAAACGTGCCCTCTGATCTCGAGCAGATGCCTCACCTGCTCAACTTCCTGGAGCAGAACGGCACCGTGTTCTCCAACTCGCACACGCCGCTGATCGCGCACACGGCCAACGACAGCCTCACGATCTACACCGGCCTGTACGGCGACCGGCACGGACAGCCGCTCACGAACTCGTACAAGGTGTACAACCCGGACGGCTCGACCGATCCGGCGGCGTCGTTCGCATACTGGACCTCGCCGGTCATCGACACGACGACGAATCCGCCGGCGCCGAGCGCCGTCGACACGGCCCCGACGATGGCATACGCGGGCGGCGGCGTGACGCCGGCTCCGTGGGTGCCGTTCACGCGCGCCGGCTGCTCGGTCGGCAACTTCTCGACCGCCAACATGGTGCTCGAGAACGCGGCCGTCGACGTCCCGACCGTGTTCGGCGCGGGCTCGTCCGAGGCGACGCAGACCGCCGCGGACCCGAATCCCTACAAGGACGCCGAGGTCGCCCAGTACGTCGGCGAGGCCGTCCACTGCGCGCAGGGCGAAACGGTCTGTGCCGGCTCGTCGCGTCCGGTCGCCGACCTCCTGCCGAACGAGCCCGGCGGCTACGACGGCTACCAGGCGCTCTTCGGCGCGAAGTACGTCGCCCCCGCGATCGGCGGCGGCCCGAACCGGTTCCACAACGGCTACCAGGTCACCGACGCGAACGGGAACCTCGTCGACCTCAACGGCCACACCCTCACCGAGCAGTACGGGGGCGGGCCCGGCTTCACCGGCTTCAACCCGACCGCCACGCAGACGCTCGCCGTGATGGCGGACATGCAGGAGGCGGGGATCCCCGTCACGTACGGCTACATCTCCGACCTGCACGAGCGCAAGGCGGACACGAGGACGGGCTGCACGTCCGCCACGTCGTCGACGGGCACCGGCAGGCCGCTCGGCCCCGGCGACTCGTGCTACGTCTCGAACGCGCAGCACTACGACCAGGCGTTCCAGACGTTCTTCGAGCGGCTCCAGGCCGACGGCATCACGCCGGCGAACACGCTGTTCGTGATCAGCTCCGAGGAGAACGACCAGTTCGCCGGCGCGAACGTGGGCCGCGCGACCCAGCCGACCCCGGCGGGCTGCGACGGCGTCACGATCCCGTGCAACTACGCCCCCGGCCAGATCGGCGAGCTGCAGGCGAACGTCAAGGGCCTGCTCGCCGGCAGCCCGAGCGCGGGCACGCCGTTCGACATCGAGCCGCAGGGCGCGTCGATCTACGTGCACGGCAACCCGCCGGCGAACGATCCCGCCGTCCGCCAGCTCGAACGCGACACGGCGGCGATGACGAACCCGCTCGACGTGTACTCGGGCGTCGCGAACGAGAAGATCGTCGCCTACCAGGCGGGCGCGCTGGAACAGCGCGTGCTGCACATGCAGACGGTCGACCCGCTCCGCACGCCGACCTTCACGCTCTTCCCGAAGCCCGACTACTACTTCTCGACGTCGGGCGCGAACGTCGGCATCAACGACTACTACGCCTACGACCACGGCTACTACAGCCCGAACATCGACATCACCTGGGTCGGCATCGCGGGCGCGGGCGTGGCCGTGAGGGGCGTCGACGGGCCGGAACCGGCACACGGGAACCAGCCGCTCGACCCCGAGTCGACGAAGACGGTGCCGCAGGCGAGCCGGGTCGGAACGTGGGTCGAGGAGACCGACATCCGGCCGACGATGCTCTACCTGCTGGGCCTGTCGGACGACTACCAGTCCGACGGGCACGTGATCACGCAGGCGCTCGCGTCGGCGCCGCCGGCGCTCGCCGCGACCGCGGAGCTCGCCGCCGGCTACGACCAGATCGAGTCGAGCGTCGGGCAGTTCGCGACAGACACGCTCGTCGCGGACACGAAAGCGCTCGCGTCGGGCTCGAGCTCCGACGACAGCGCCTACGCGGAGGAGCAGGCGACCCTCCGGAACCTGGCGGACGACCGTGACCAGGCGGCCGCCAGGATCAGGAAGGTGCTCTCGGACGCCGCGGCCGGCATCGCGCCGAACCACGGGCAGGTGACGAGCGGGCTCGCGCACGTGCGGGAGCTCCTGCGCCGGGCCCACGCGCTAGCCGCGTCGTAGCCGCTCGACCTCGGAGGGCTCGAGCTCGCGCCACGCGCCGGGCTCGAGCCCTTCCAGGGTCAGCCCCGCGTAGGCCCTGCGGTGGAGCCGGC
This sequence comes from uncultured Thermoleophilia bacterium, assembly GCA_963728095.1. GTDB lineage: Bacteria > Actinomycetota > Thermoleophilia > Gaiellales > Gaiellaceae > Palsa-739. The sequence goes on from CAVSIO010000002.1 coordinate 810,618, forward strand.
GCACCGGGTGGCCGACCGCCCCGAGCATCCGTTTCACCTGGTGCTTGCGGCCCTCGTGGAGGATCAGCTCGACCCGGCCGGGACCGAGCCGGCGGGCCTCGGCCGGCGCAGTGGGGCCGTCTTCGAGCTCGACGCTCTCGCGGAGGCGGCGCAGCGCGTCCTCGTCCGGGTCGCCCTCGACCTCCGCCTCGTAGACCTTCTCGACGCGGTAGCGCGGGTGGGCGAGCCGGTGCGCGAGCGAGCCGTCGTTCGTGAGCAGCAGCGCGCCCGTGGTGTCTGCGTCGAGCCGCCCGACCGGGACGACGCGCGGCTCGGCCGGCACGAGCTCGACCACCGTGCGCCGCCCCTGCGGGTCGCGAGCGGTCGTGACGGCGCCCGCCGGCTTGTGCAGGAGCACGTACGCCAGCCGCTGCGGCGCGACCTCGCGCCCGTCCACCTCCACGCGGTCGGTCGCGGAGACAAACGTGTTCAGCTGCCCGGGCGCGCCGTTGACGAGGACGCGGCCGGCCTTGATCAGGTCGTCGGCGCGGCGACGCGAGGCGACGCCGGCGCGCGCGAGATACGCGTTCAGCCTCACGAGCCGATCCTCGCATCTCCTGCGCGGCGCCCGCGGTGCGGGGCCGGAGGGGACGGTGCTCGACGCACGGCCCCGGAAGGCACCGTGCCGTCAGCGTCGCGAGCCGGCCGGGTGCGCCGGCTCAGCCGGCACTCGCGGCCGGCGCCCGGGTGCGCGAAGGCGTTGGCTCGCATTCGTCGCTGGAGGCTACTTCGGCGCAGCGCTTGCAGAGCGAGCGGCGGGCCTTCTCGCTGTGCGCGGGGGCGTCTGGCCGCCGCGGCAGGTTGTCGAGATAGTCGAGGATCCGCTCGGTGCCGGGGAGCACGGCGCCGTCCTCGAACATCAGCACCGGCACCGTACGCGTCCCGGAGAGGCGCTCGAGGTCGTCGCGCGACTCCGGGTCCTCGGGAACCTGGCGCGCGACGAAGTCGATCCCGAGCTCCGTCAGCCGCTGGCGGACGCGTTGCGAGCCACGGCACCACTCGGTCTGGAACAGCTCGAGCATGCCCCCATTCCAGCGCACGGAGGGCGGCACGTCATCGGTTCGCCCCCGGATCCTGGCTGCGGCGATTCACCGAGGCGACTCCCGGACATGCAAGGATTGCCACATGCCGCACTTCGTCTCCCTGATGCGCTGGACGTCGCAGGGCCGGACGGGCCTCCCGGCGTGGCGCGACCGGATCGAGGAGGGCGAGCGGATGATCGAGGAGGCGGGCGGCCGCCTCGTCGGCGTCTGGGTGACGCTCGGCCGCTACGACGTGGTCGAGGTGTTCGAGGCGCCCGACGACGACACCGCGCTCGAGATCGTCACCCGGCTCCAGCTCTTCGGCGGCGAGGAGACGGAGACGCTGCGCGCCTTCTCGCGCGACGAGGCCGAGCAGATCATCCGCAGGCTCTGAGCGTGGTCGCAGCGGTCGTGGTCGCCTGGCCGTCCGTCTGCGCCGTCGTTCCCTCGTCACGCACGGCCGGGATCCCGCGCACAATGCAGAAGCCGCGTCCGCCCGAGCTCGGGTTCGCCGACCAGGTGGCCGCGCCGGTGTCGGTGCAGTGATAGGTGCCGTTGATCACCCGCTGCGGCGAGGTGGGAACGAGACGTACCCGTTCACGTTGGGCGCGTTTCCCTGGCCGGCGCTCGCGCTCGCCCGGAACGGGCCGACCGTCTGGTCCGCCGCCCCGATCCGGGCGAGCGTCTGCAGCCCGAGGCCGCCCGGCGGCGATCCCTTGCCGCCATTCCAGTGGTAGGTCTGGATGTAGACCACGCACCACGCCTTGCCGTGCGTATCGAAGCTCGGCGCGCTGCCGCCGTTGCGGACGTCGGCGCCGTTGGTGTTGTCGAACAGCGTGACCTGGTCGCCCGTGCAGGTCCCGGACGCGGCTGAGTGAACGTCGCTCGAGATCGCGGCCGCAGCGAACATCCCTGTGGCCCCTAGCTACACGCGTCCGACAACGTTCGGTCTCAGCGCGGCGAGTCGGAGTTGTGAGTTGGTGGGCGTCGATGCGGGCGAGTGAGGCGGTTGAGGTCTGAGCGGCTGTATCCAGTCGAGACGGTCGGCGCGAGCTGCCGGTAGCGCTCGGCGCTGGAGCGGAGTAGCCGTTCGGCGTAGGCGCAGTCGAGGGAGTCGAAGTCGTTGGGAGTGAAGCGCTTTGCGTTGGCCGATCGAGAAGTAGAGCGCGATCTGGTACGAGCCAGCGAGGCGCGGATGCTGGTGATCAGCCGCACGTCGCTTGCAGGTCTGAGCGCGTGCGATCGAGGCGTTGCCGGTAGCAGGGCTGCCGTTGTCGACGAGCCACGCTCAGACCGGATGCGCGCGGCGGCGAACGGCTCGGACGGCATCGACGTGAGCGACGAGCCGACCGAACGGCTCGATCCCGGTCTTCGCTTCGACGCGGTCGAGGACGGTTGGCGTAGGACGCCAGCCGGGCCAGGTAGGCGAGGGTGACATGCGACTGGTACTCGAACTCGAACCGCGCTGGGCGACGGCGCCGTGCGGCAGCGTTGACGCGGTGGCCTGGCGGCCGAGCGCTTGCAGCTGCGTCTTCACGTCGGCGCAGATCGACGTACTCGCCCGGCCTTGCAGCTCGGCAGCCCTTGGAAGCGGCGCTCGGCGAGGCTCGAGCACGCGGCTGCTTGGCGGCGAAGGCAGGGTCGCGGGCGAAGATCAGGAGCGCTGCTGCCGACGGCTTCAAGAGCGGCGTCCCCAGCGTCGCGGCGATCGTCGAGGCTCGAGGCGTCGCTCAGGCCGCGCTCGACGACCAGCCGATGCAGCTCAGTACCCGGAGCGGCCGAGCGGCAGCCCGTACGGCGCCGGCAGCTGACACGCGAGCAGCTTTCACCTCGAGCGACCTGCTCGCGGGGACGACGGAAGCGAGCGACCCGCACGTTCACGAGTCATCGAGCCCCGCTGACGCCGGCGTCCTCGAAGAACCGCTTCGCCGCCAGCCGACGACTCTCGGCGCCGCTCTCCAGACGGCGGGCGATCTCCGCGGTCTGCCGGCACGTCGGCGGCGTAGAGGATGCATCTTCGCGCGCACGACAACCTTGTGCGGCAGCGTGCGGCGACGCGGCGCTCCAACTCGGCACGCTCCTCGCCACTCAGCTCGATCACGTATCCACTCGACCGGCCATCACCACCAGATTCGACGCCTGCGCCGCGGTCCCTCAACGATCACAGACGAACTTCACACCTAGCGCCACGACGAGCCCTAGCGAGGAGCCGCGCCTCACGCGCGGTGTCTATCACCGTGCCGTATGGGTTCAAGCAGAGCGCTTCTCGGCGACCGCGTGCAGCCGGCCGCGGATCTCCTCCGCGTCGGCGCCGAGATCGTCGAGACGCGGCAGCTGCGAGAGGCTCTCGAGCCCGAACACGCGCTCGAACAGCGGCGTCGTCCGGTAGCGGATCGCGCCGCCCGGCGCGTCCTCACGGCCGGCCTCCGCGATCAGGCCGCGCTCGACGAGGTTCGCGACGGCGGAGTCGGCGGAGACGCCGCGGACCCGCGCGATGTCCGGTCGCGAGCAGGGGCCGAGGTAGGCGACGATCGCGAGCGTCTCGAGCGCCGCCTGGGAGAGGTTCCGCTGCACCGGCCGTTCGAACAGGCGCGCGCACGCCTCAGAGGCCTCGCGGGCCGCCCGCAACGCCCAGCCGCCGGCGACGTACTCGAGGACGATCCCGCTGCGGCCCTCGCGATAGCGCTCGCCGAGCAGCCCGAGCGCCGCCTCGATGCGCTCCGGGTCGTCGTCCGCGGCCTCGGCCAGCTCCTGCACAGGCAGCGGCGCGGAGGCGACGACGAGCAGCGCCTCGACCGTGCGGGCGAGCTGGTCGACGGGGTTCGTGGAGATCAGGCGGAGCGGGCGATCCACTCGACGGTCCTTTCGTCTCGGTTTCGGTTTTCCTCCCCCACCTCACCAACACTGAGCCGCGCGACCCTGATCGGCGCGAGAGGGGCGGCCTGGTCGATCGTGATCTCGCCGGAGCGGCGCAGGTCGAGCAGCGCGAGAAAGGCGACCGCCTGCTCGACGCGGCTGAGCCCCTGCACCTCGGTCTCGAAGTCGAAGCGGCCGCGGCGGCGCAGGACGGCCCGGAAGCGCTCGAGGAACTGCCCGACCGGCGGGAAGCGGAGCGCCATGTGCGCGAGCGACACCTGCGGCGGCTCCACCGCGAGCGCGCGCAGCGCGGTCGCGAGCCGCTCCGGCTCCTGCGGCGCGAGCGGCTGCTCGACCTTGGGCGCCAGCGGCGCCGGGCCGAGCCGGAAGAAGCGCTCGCCCTCGCCTGCGAGCCGCTCGCGCAGCCACGCGGCCGCCTCCTTCATCCGCCGGTACTCGGCGAGCCGGCGCGCGAGCTCCTCGGCCGCGGCCTCCGGCTCCAGCTCGGCCAGCTCCGCCGCCTCCTCCGGGAACAGCCCGCGCGCCTTCAGCTCGAGCAGCGCGGAGATCAGGACCAGGAACTCGCCGCACGCCTCCAGGTCGAGCTCGTGAACCTCGGGCTCCTGGGGCGCCTCTGGGGCCGCCGGGCCGGAGGGGACAGTGCTCTGCACGGCCCCGGAAGGCACGGTGGACTCAGTGGCGTCAGCCGGCGACGACGAGGCCGAGCTCGGCTCGGCGTCGGTCGCCGGCGGCCAGGAGCGCGAGGCGCGGGCGGCGAGCCGATCGAGGAACGTGAGCACGATCCCCGCGACGTCGACCTCCCGCAGGTCGAGCTCGTCCTTGAGGACGAGCGTCAGCAGCAGGTCGAAAGGCCCCTCGAACGCGTCGAGGTCGAGCTCGAGCTCCCGGACGATCATCGTCCGGTCACCCTAGCCGCGCTACCGGACGCGGCTCTTCGGGACGGCCATCGCCGGCCCGGTCGCGACCGGGCGCGGCTTCGACGGCTTGTCCTCGGACGGCGTGCGGAGGAACTGCCACCAGACGAAGAAGCCGACGGAGACGAGCCAGACTCCGAGCGACACCCAGAAGTTGATCCGCATCCCGGCGAGGTGGTTGGACGGGTCGATCCGCAGCACCTCTTCGTAGGTGCGGAAGGTCGTGTACCACGCGACGTAGAGCGCGAACAGCGCCGGACGGCGGATCCGGAAGCGCCGGTCGATCCAGAGGAGGACGAGCACGCCGAGCACGTCCCACGTGAACTCGTAGAGGAAGGTCGGGTGGTACGTCGCCTGCTGGAGGTGGTCGGCAGGCCGGTGCACGGGGTCGATCCGGAGCGCCCACGGCAGGTTGGTCGGCTTCCCGTAGAGCTCCTGGTTCCAGTAGTTGCCCCAGCGGCCGATCGCCTGCGCCAGCAGGAGCCCCGGCGCCACGGCGTCCATCCCCAGGCGGACGCTGTTGCCGGAGCGGTGGACCACCCAGGCGCCGGCCGCGACCCCGGCCGGGATCGCACCCCAGATCCCGAGTCCGCCCTGCCAGACGGCGAACACGCCCCACCAGTGATCGTGGAGCGCCTGGTCCTGGTTCCAACTCGTGATGTCGTGGTAGATGCGCGCGCCGACGATCCCGGCGATGACGCCCCAGATCGCAATCTGGTAGATGAGGTCCCAGTCACCGCCCCAGCGCACCCAGCGCACGCCGGTCAGCCAGATGGCGGCCGCGATGCCGAGCAGCAGCATCACGCCGTACATGTGGATCGTCAGCGGGCCGAGCTCGAAGACGCCCGACGAGGGCGAGGGAATCGAGGCGAGCACGGTCGCAAAACCCATCAGGTCCATTCTGCCGATCCTCGCCGCCGGCAGGGACGGGAACCTCGTCGCCGCGCCGCCGGTGGAAGAAGGGGCCGTGGGAGAGTCATTGTTTCCCCCGTGAAGCGAGAGGCGGCCACCGGCCGCCGCGAAGCGCTACCGGAGGATCTGAACCGCGAGCTCGGGGGGGCAGCCGCGCTTGACCAGGCCGACCGCATCGTGCAGGTCGATGTCGAGACGGGAGGCGAGCTCCAGGGCGTCCTCGCCGTCGTAGCCGGCGCGCTCGAGCTCCTGCGCCCGCCAGCGCTCGACGCGCTCCAGCTCCGTCTCGACGATCTCTTGCACCGCAGGCATTCCCAATGTCTCCATTTCCGTCCTCTATCCCTCTTCGGGCAAACGCCCCCTCCGGATGACCCCTTTCCGGGGTATCCCGGTCTCACCGTAGCGCGGATGCCAGCTCCACCGCGCGGGCCTGCGTGAGACCGCGGCCCTCGAGCCGGAGCGTGAGCCGCCCCCGCTGCCAGAGCAGGACGTTGCCGGCGAGCCGTGGCGGCGCCTCCGGCACCATGAGCACGTGCTCGGCGCCCGAGAGCCAGAGCCCGGGCGCTCCGCCGACGTCGACGGGGTCGACGGTGGTCGCGCCGCCGGCGATCTTCTTCAGGACGACCGCGCCCCCAACCGCGAGCTCGCTGAGCAGCACGGGCTCGCCGCGGTCGCGGAACAGGAGCGAGACCACGCCGTTCTGCGCGTGCAACGGCGGCGTCTCGTCGAGCGGCGGCAGCAGGAGCCCGCCGGCGAGCAGGGAGCGCGCCTCGGCCTCGGCCACGACGTGGCCGAGGCTCTCGCCGAGCGGCCGCTCCTGGGCCGCCGGCAGCCGGTCGACGAACCGGACGGTCGCGCCTCCGAGGTGGAGGACGCGGAGGATCGCGCCGCGCGACTGCGGCACGGCGAATGCGGCCGCGAGTGCGACGGCCACGGCCGCGAGGGCCAGAGTGGCGTGGCGTCGCCACCTGGCGTGGCGTGGCGTCGCCACCACGGAAGTCAACGAAGGAACGGGGGGCGGGGTCTCCGGCCACTCGATCTCGGCCGCGAGAGCCCTCAGCTCACGCTCGAGCTCCATAGCCCTCCCTCAGCCGGTCGAGCGCACGGGCGGAGCGCGACTTCACGGTGCCGCGGCGGACACCGAGCGCGGCGGCGGTCTCGACCTCGGAGAGCCCGAGCAGGTATCGGCACGCGAGCACGAGCCGCGCCTGGTCGGGGAGCGCCTCGAGCGCGCCGAGCAGCCGGCGCCGCTCGTCGGCGGCGACCGCGGCCTCCTCGGGCGAGGGGGCCGCCTCGCCCGGGGAGGCGGCGGCCGCACGCAGCGCAAGCGCCTCGCGGCGGCCGGCCGAGCGGCGCCGGTTACGCGCCTCGTTGGCGACGATCTTCAGCAGCCAGGGGCGCAGCGGCTCGCCGGCGCGGAAGCGGCCGAGCGCGCGCCAGGCCTTGACCAGCCCTTCCTGGGCAGCGTCCTCGGCGTCGGCGGCGTTGCGGTCGATGAGGTAGGCCACTCTGAACGCGATCTCCCGGTGCGGCTGGACGAGCTCGTAGAACGCGCGCGAGTCGCCGCGCTGCGCGCGCAGCACGAGCTCCCGCTCGTCTCGTGGACGGCCCTCCACTGCGACGAGTACACCGCACCCGGGGCCGCGGTTCCAGCCTGCCCTGGCTCAGGCGACGCAGGCGGCGGCGCGCTTCGCGCGCGAGGCGCCCGTCTGCCGCTTCTGCGCCGACAGCTCGACCTTGCGCAGGCGGATGCTCTTCGGCGTCACCTCGACGCACTCGTCGTCGCGGATCTCCTCGAGCGCCTGCTCGAGCGAGAGCGGCCGCGGCGGGATCAGGCGCACGGTCTCGTCCGAGCTCGCCGCGCGCATGTTCGTCAGCTTCTTCTCCTTCGTCGCGTTCACGTCGAGGTCGTCGGCGCGCGCGTTCTCGCCGACGATCATCCCCTCGTAGACGGCGTCGCCCGGCTTGACGAAGAGCGAGCCGCGCTCCTGGAGGTTGAGGATCGCGAAGCCGGTCGCCTGGCCGCGCCGGTCGGCGACGAGGCTGCCGGTGGGCGGTGGCGCAGCTCGCCGTGCCACGGCTCCCAGCCCTCGAAGACGTGGTGGAGCATGCCGGTGCCGCGCGTCTCGGTCAGGAACTCGGTGCGGAAGCCGATCAGGCCGCGCGCCGGGACGAGGTACTCCATGCGCGCCCAGCCGGTGCCGTGGTTGACCATCTGCTCGAGCCGGCCCTTGCGCAGCGCGAGCAGCTGCGTGACGACGCCGATGTAGTCCTCCGGGACGTCGATCGCGACGCGCTCGACCGGCTCGTGGCGGCGGCCGCCGATCTCGCGGGTCAGCACCTCCGGCTTGCCGACGGTGAGCTCGAAGCCCTCGCGGCGCATCAGCTCGACGAGCACCGCGAGCTGGAGCTCGCCGCGGCCCTGCACCTCCCACGCGTCCGGGCGCGAGGTCGGCGCGACGCGCAGCGAGACGTTGCCGACGAGCTCCTGGTCGAGCCGCTGCTTGACCAGCGACGCCGTCAGCCGGTCGCCCTCGGTGCCGGCGAGCGGCGACGTGTTGATCCCGATCGTGATCGAGAGCGACGGCTCGTCGACGGTGCGTGACCGGCAGCGGGCGCGGGTCGTCCGGGTCGGCGATCGTCTCGCCGATCGTCACGTCGGGCAGCCCGGCGATCGCGACGATCTCCCCCGCCCCGGCCTCCTCGGCGGGGACGCGGTCGAGCGCCTCGGCGACGAAGAGCTCGGCGACGCTTGCGCGGTCTCGATCGTGCCGTCGGCACGGCACCACGCGATCTGCTGCCCCTTGCGCATCGATCCGTGCCGGATCCGGCAGAGCGCGAGCCGGCCGAGGTACGGCGAGGCGTCGAGGTTCGTGACGAGCGCCTGGAGCGGGTGCGCCGGGTCGTGCTCGGGCGGCGGCACCGTCGTCGAGCAGCGTCTCGACGAGCGGCGTCGAGGTCGGCCGCGAGCCCGTCCGGCGACGAGGCCCGCCCGGCCGGCGCGCGCGTTGCAGTAGACGATCGGGAACTCGATCTGCGACTCGTTCGCGTCGAGGTCGAGGAAGAGCTCGTACACCTCGTCGACGACCGCCTGCGGGCCGCGCGTCGTCGCGGTCGATCTTGTTGACGACGAGCACGACCGGCAGCCGCGACTCGCAGCGCCTTGCGCAGGACGAAGCGCGTCTGCGGCAGCGGCCCCTCGCTCGCGTCGACGAGCAGCAGCACGCCGTCCACCATCGTCAGGCCGCGCTCGACCTCGCCGCCGAAGTCGGCGTGGCCCGGCGTGTCGACGATGTTGAGCTTCGTCCCGTCGGGGAGCCGGACGGCGGTGTTCTTGGCGAGGATCGTGATCCCCTTCTCGCGCTCGAGGTCCATCGAGTCCATGACGCGCTCGGCCACGTCCTGGTTCTCGCGGAAGGAGCCGGCCTGCCAGAGCAGCGCGTCGACGAGCGTCGTCTTGCCGTGGTCGACGTGGGCGACGATCGCCACGTTGCGGATGTCCTCGCGGAGCGCCATGAGGCAGCCCACGGTAGCGTCCGCCCGCGTGAATGCGCGGCCGAGGATGCACGCGGACGAGGTGGCGATCGACGAGGCGCTCGCGCGGCGACTCGTGGCGGCGCAGTTCCCGGAGTGGGCGGAGCTGCCGCTCGAGCCGGTCGATTCGTTCGGGACGGACAACGCGATCTACCGGCTTGGCGCGGAGCTGTCGGTGCGGCTGCCGCTGCACGCCTCCTCGGAGCACGTGGAGAAGGAGCGTGTCGTGCTGACGCGCCTCGCCGGGCGGCTGCCGCTCGCGATTCCGGAGCAGGTCGCGGTCGGGGAGCCGGGCGACGGGTATCCGCTCCGCTGGTCGGTGCAGACGTGGCTCCCGGGCGAGAACGCCACGGCCGGGCTGCGGGATCCCGGCGAGACGGCGCGCGACCTGGCGCGGTTCGTCCTGGCGCTCCAGCAGGTGGACACGACCGACGCGCCCCTCTCCGCGCGCGGGCGCCCGCTCGTCCACCGGGACGCGGAGCTGCGCGCGGCGCTCGCGCGCTCGCACGACCTGCTCGACGTCGCGGCGGCGACGGCGGTCTGGGAGGAGGCGCTCCGCGTGCCGCCGTACGCCGGCCCGCCGGTGTGGAGCCACGGCGACCTGCTCGCCGGAAACCTGCTCTGCGTCGGCGGCCGGCTGCGCGGCGCGATCGACTGGCCCGGCGCGGGCGTGGGCGACCCGATGGTCGACCTGCTCGCCGCCTGGGGTCTGCTCACGGGCGAGGCGCGAGAGGTCTTCCGCGGCGAGCTCGGCGTCGACGACGCGACCTGGGCGCGCGGCCGCGGCCTCGCGCTCTCGGTCGGCGCGATCATTCTTCCCTACTACCGCGACACGAACCCCGGCCTGTCCGCGATCGGCCGGCGTCTCGTCGAGAAGACGCTCGCCGGCTACTGAACGGCCGACTCGCCGAGCAGGTGCTTCACCTCGGCGAGGAAGTCCGCCTCCGGGCGCACCCGGTAGTCCGGGCCGAGCTCGAGCAGCTTCGGGCCGACGGAGGTGACGAGGTCGACGTAGACCGGCGCCTCGCCGGGGAAGTCCTTGACGAGCGCGGCGAGCTCGCGGACGACGCCCGCGGGCGCCGAGCGCGCGTCCACCCTCAGGCGCACCTCGCGCCGCTCCGGCGTCCCCTCGAAGGGCGTCACCTCGAGCGCGATCAGCTTCGTCTCCCCCTGCTGCTTGTGGTCCACCCGGCCCTTGACGACGAGCACCCGGTCGGCGACGAGCAGCTCGCGCGCCGCCGCGTAGACCGAGTTGAACGCGACCACCTCGACCGAGCCGGTGACGTCCTCCAGCCCGACGAACACCATCGGGTCGCCCTTCTTCGTCGTCATCTGCTTCAGCGAAGCGACGATCCCGCCGACGAGGACGATCTCGCCGTCGCGTCTGCGCTCGAGCTCCGAGAGCGCGCAGTCGGTCTTGCGCCGCAGCTGCTCGCGGATCGCGGTCAGCGGGTGCTCGGAGACGTACAGGCCCGAGCGATTCCTTCTCCATCCTCAGCAGGTCGTTCTTCTCGTACTCGCCGGGCGGGATCGCCGGCTGGTGCCGCGCCGTCTCGGCGGCGCCCGCCTCGGGCTCGCCGAGGTCGAAGATCGACCCCTGGCCGAGCAGCCGGTCGGACTGCTGCTTGGAGCCCCACGAGAGCGCCTGCTCGAGCAGCTCGAGCATCCCCTTCCGCGGCGCGCGGGTCGAGTCGAGCGCGCCGCACTTGACGAGCGACTCGAGCGCGCGCTTGTTCACGACCGTCGGGTCGACTCGCTCGGTGAAGTCCCAGATCGACGTGAACGGCCCACCCTCCTCGCGCGCGGCCACGATCGCACGGCAGGCGCCCTCGCCGACGTTCTTCACCGCGTTCAGCCCGAAGCGGATCTTGCCCTCGACGACCGCGAAGTCGATCGCCGACTGGTTCACGTCCGGCGGCAGCACGTCGATCCCGAGCTCGTCGCAGGCGTTGACGTAGAACGGCACCTTGTCCTTCGTGTTCATCACCGAGGAGATCAGCGCCGCCATGTACTCCTTCGGGTGGTTCGCGCGCAGCCAGGCGGTCCGGTAGGCGATCAGCGCGTAGCAGGCGGCGTGCGACTTGTTGAAGGAGTAGTCCTTCGCCGCCTCGAGGTCGTCCCAGAGCCTGTTCGCAACGGCGGGCGTGACCCCGTTTGACGCGCAGCCCTCGAGGAACTTCCCCTTCAGCGAGGCCATCAGGGAGTGGATCTTCTTCCCGATCGCCTTGCGAAGGTCGTCGGCTTCCGCGGGGGAAAAGCCGGCGACCTTCTTTGCGATCTCCATCGACTGCTCCTGGTAGATGCAGATCCCCCAGGTGTCGCTGAGGATCTCCCGCAGCCGCTCGTCCGGGTACGTCACCGGCTCCTGGCCGGCCTTGCGGCGCGCGTAGACGGGGATGTACTGCATCGGCCCCGGCCGGTAGAGCGCGACGAGCGCGATCAGGTCCTCGAAGCCGGTCGGCTTCACCTGCCGCAGCGCCTCGCGCATCCCGGACGACTCGAACTGGAAGACGCCGGTGGACTCGCCGCGGGCGAGCATCTTGTAGGTCTTCGCGTCGTCGAGCGGGATCGCGCCGATGTCGAGGTCTCCGGCGAGCGCGCAGGCCTTGTCGATCACGTCGAGGTTGCGCAGGCCGAGGAAGTCCATCTTCAGCAACCCGAGCGCCTCGATGTTCGTGCCCGAGAACTGGGTCACGACCTCCTGGTCGGCGCCCTTCTGCTGGAGCGGCAGCACGTCGATCAGCGGCTCGGCGCCGATCACGACCGCCGCCGCGTGGATCCCGTCCTGGCGCGTCAGGCCCTCGAGCGGCCGCGCGAGGTCGACGATCTCGCGCGCGACCGGGTCGGAGTCGTACGCCTGGCGCAGCTCGGCGCCCGGCTTGAGGCACTCCTCGAGCGTCTGCCCCGGCCCCTCCGGGATCGCCTTGGCGACCTTGTCGACGACGCCGTAGGGCACCTCGAGCACGCGGCCGGCGTCGCGGACGGCGGCGCGCGCGGCCATCGTCCCGAAGGTGATCACCTGCGCCACCCGGTCGCGGCCGTACTTCTCGGTCACGTAGTTGATCACGCGCTCGCGGCCGTCCACGGCGAAGTCGATGTCGATGTCCGGCATCGACTTGCGGCCCGGGTTGAGGAAGCGCTCGAAGAGCAGGTCGTAGCGGATCGGGTCGAGGTCGGTGATCTCGAGGCTGTAGGAGACGAGCGAGCCGGCGGCCGAGCCGCGGCCGGGGCCGACGCCGATCCCGCTGCGCCTCGCGAAGCCGACGAAGTCCGAGACGATCAGGAAGTAGTCGGCGAACCCCATCTCGCGGATCGTCTTCAGCTCGAACTGGAGCCGCTCGCGCAGCTCCGGCGTGACCGTCTCGTAGCGGCGCTCGAGCCCCTTCTCGCACAGCTCGACGAGATACTCGAACGCGTCGCGGCCGTCCGGGGTCGGGAAGTGCGGCAGCAGGATCCGGTCGAGCTCGATCTCGACGTTGCAGCGCTCCGCCACCTCGAGCGTGCGCCGCAGCGCCGCCTCCTGGCCGGGGAAGTCGCCCGCCATCTCCTCGGGCGTCTTGAAGAAGAAGTGGTCGGTCTCGAAGCGCCAGTGATTCGGGTTCTTGAGCGAGTCGCCCGACTGGATGCAGAGCAGCGCCTCGTGGGCGCGCGCGTCGTCGTGGCGGAGGTAGTGGACGTCGCCGGTCGCGACGAGCGGCAGGCCGCGCTTGGCGGCGAGCTGCTGGAGGACGCGGGTTGATCCGCTGCTGCACCTCGAGGTGCGCGTTCTGCATCTCGACGTAGACGTTGTCGCGCCCGAACACCGTCTCGAGCCGGTCGAGCTCGCCCTCGGCGTCGCCGGCGCGGCCCTCCTCGAGCGCCTTCGAGACGCGCCCGGAGAGGCAGCCCGACAGCGCGACGAGCCCCTTCCCGTGCCGCTCGAGCAGCTCCCAGTCGACGCGCGGCTTGTAGTAGTAGCCCTCGAGGTAGCCGAGCGAGCTGAGCCGGATCAGGTTCGCGTAGCCCTCGTTCGTCTCCGCGAGCAGCGTCAGGTGCGCGTAGCCCTTCTGCTGCGCGCGGCGGTCGTCGGCGACGTAGACCTCGCAGCCGATCACCGGCTTCACGCCCTGCTTGCCGGCCGCCCTGAAGAGGTCGATCGCGCCCGCGAGCGAGCCGTGGTCGGTGAGCGCGACCGCGGGCATCTCCAGCTCGGCCGCGCGGGCGGCGAGCTCGGGGATGCGGCACGCCCCGTCGAGGATCGAGTACTCGGAGTGGACGTGCAGGTGGACGAACGGTGCTTCAGCCACGGCGGACATCGATCGTACTCGCCTTTCCGGAGGTCATCCGAACGCGCCATTCCGCACGTTCGGAGATCGATCGTCCCGCCCGGATGGGAGGGCGGCGCCGCGTCGGGTCGGCGCCGCCCTCCTCGGGCTTCGCGTGGAGCCAGCCCGGCTAGGAGCTCGTCCCCAGCGTCCCGTGCTCGACCGCGGTGACCGCGTTCGAGCCGGACGGCTGGTAGAAGGCGAGCCGGCCGCTGCCCTGCACGGTCGCGTAGGTGCCGGTGCCGGAGGTGATCTCGTAGCGGCCGGCGAACACGTGACCGACGCTCGTCCCGGTCGGGCCGATCTCGCAGAGCTGCCCGGTGACCGACTCGGTGATCAGGCTCGTGCCGTCGCCGAGCGTCACCGTGCCACTCGCCGGGGCGCAGTAGCCACCGTCGCCGTTCGAGGTCGCGCTCGTCCAGAGCACGGTCAGGCCGGCAGTGAAGGAGCCGTGGCCGATCGGCTTGCCCTCGATCGCGCCGGACGCGGCGAGCGCGCAGCCCGCAGTCGAGGCGTTGCAGCCGGCGGCGCCGAACGACGTGATCGCGCCGGTGGCGAACTCGAGCAGCCGCGAGCGGCTCGACAGCGTGACGCCGTTCGAGACGCACTTCCCGAAGGCGTTCGCCTTGTTGTGGTTCTCGCCCCACTTGCCCTTGAAGGCGTCGTCGCCCTTCGCCTGCCGCTCGGCCTTGCACGCCTGTGCGGCGTTGACGGCGCCCTTCTGGCCGTGGCGGCCGTGGTCGCCGTGGCGCCCGTGCTGCGCCGAGGCCGCGGCCGGCAGCGCCAGCAGCACGGCGGCCGCCGCCAGTGTCGTCACGAGGATCGTCCCTCTCATCAAGTACCCCTCTCTGGTGGTCTTGGGTCTGACCAGGAGGGATGGCGCGGGGCGCGGATCCTTGCGCCCCGCGGCGTAAAGCCTCTGTAAGTCTCGTCCGCTACGAGCCGGCGGGGAGCGTCACGACCTGCTGGATCATCCCGCCGTCCATCACGTAGCTCGAGCCGGTGACGTAGGCGGCCTCCTCGGTGCAGAGCCAGGCGACGAGCGCCGCCACCTCCTCCGGCTTGCCCGGCCGGCCGAGCGGCACCTCGGGGTCGAGCTTCTCCGCGTCCTCCTCGTTGCGCGGCGTCGCGATCACGCCCGGGGCGACCGAGTTGACCCGGATCCCGTACCGGCCGAGCTCGAGCGCGAGGCCGCGGGAGATCATCCCGAGCGCCGCCTTGGCGGCCGCGTAGACGGAGAAGTCCGGCCGCGGGATGTGCTCGTGGACGGAGGTGATGTTGACGATCGAGCCGCCGCCGCCCTGGTCGACCATCCGCTTCGCCGCCGCTTGCGCGAGCAGGTAGCTGCCGCGCACGTCGATTTCGAAGGTGAGGTCGAAGTCCTCGACGGTGATCTCGAGGAACGGCTTCGCGGTGGAGAGACCGGCGTTGTTGACGAGCACGTCGATCCGCCCGTGCGCCGAGACGGTCTCCGCGACGAGCCGCGCGGGCACCTGCGGGTCGGACAGGTCGCCCCAGACCCAGTGGATCCGGTCGCCGTGGCGGCCGCGCAGCTCCTGGTACGGGCCCTCGTGCCGCTCCTCGTCGTCGGCGGTGGCGTAGCCGAGCGCGTAGCCGTCGGCGAGCAGGCGCTCGGCGATCGCGAGCCCGATGCCCGTGTTCGCTCCGGTGACGAGTGCAACCCGGTCGGCCACACTCTCGTTGTATCGGACCGCGAACAGGCTGTGATCAGGGCTGCGGATGCAGGAAGGCGTCGGCGATCTCGCGGTGCAGCTCCCACTCCTCGTAGCGGAGCCGGCGCGGCCGCCGCGGGTGGAGCAGGTTGTCGGCGAGCTCGGCCCGCGGGTGCCCGATCTCGCGCCGGATCTCCCCGAGCAGCTCGGAGGCCTCGACGCGGTCGGCCGGCCATTCGTAGCCGGCCCGGGCGCAGAGGGCGGCCGCGAGCGCGTAGACCTGGCGCGCGGTGGGCGGCCGGCCGGCGCGCGTCAGTTCCACTCCGGCGGGGCGAGCGCGAGCCGCGGGCGCGCGGCCGCCTCCAGCCGCATCTCGGTGCGGGTGCGCTCGGCCAGGTCGGCGGCGAGCCGGAGGACGATCGCGCGGGCGACGACGCTGCGGCCGCCCCGCTCCTCGAGGTCTGCGAGCGCGTGGCCGGCGTGCGGCACGCCCTGGTCGCGCGCGCGCCGCACGGCCGCGAGCGCGTGGCCGGCGAGCCCCTCCTCCCAGATGTCCGGCGTCATCCGGCGCGCCCAGCTCTTCGCCTCGCGCTCGTCCCCCGCGTCGAGCGGCATCGAGACGAGGCTGAGGCAGGCGTAGCAGATCCCGGTGCGGCTCACGTCGAGGTCGAGCCCGCGGGCGAAGGAGGCGAGCTCACCGAGGCGGAGGCGCACGCCTCGACGGTACGCCGCGGCCGGCGGCGGCGCCAGACGCTCTTTCGGCCCTGTCCGGCTGCCGCCCTCCGGGGTGAGCGCGACGGCGCGATGTCGTGGTCGATGCCTGCCTCGCTCGCCTCGGAGTCTCCCTCCCGCGCGGTTTGGGTACGGTGGTGCGCTTCGGCACGTGAGTTCAAGGGGGCGCGAGTGGATCGAGAGCAGCTCAAGGCCGTGCAGACGCCGCTCAAGGACGCATACCGCGAGGATCCCGGCAGCGCGGTGATCACCCTGCGCGCCGAGGGGACGCTCGACGGGGACGGGATCGCCTGCTCGGTCGCGACCGGGCGCGCGCTCGTCGAAGCCGGACTGCATCCCTCGACGGGCGGCTCCGGAGCGCTCGCCTGCTCCGGGGACATGCTGCTCGAGGCGCTCGTCGCCTGCGCGGGCGTGACGCTGCGCTCGGTCGCGACGTCGCTCGAGCTCCCCGTCGCCGGCACCGTCCGCGCCGAGGGCGAGCTCGACGTGCGCGGCACGCTCGGCGTGGACAGGGAGGCGCCCGTCGGCTTCCGCGCGATCCGGCTCGTCTTCGAGCTCGAGCACGACGCCGACGAGGAGCAGCTCGCGACGCTGCTGCGGCTGACCGAGCGCTACTGCGTCGTCTACCAGACGCTGACGGGCGGCGTGCCCGTCGAGGTCTCGCTCGCGGCCTCGTCGACGCGGTAGGCCATCAGGATCGCGTCCACGTCCTCGCCGGCCCGGGTGTAGTGGCCCTTGCGGAACCCCTCGCGCTCGAAGCCGAACTGCCTCGTAGAGACGGATCGCGCCCTCGTTCCAGGGAAAGACGTGCAGCTCCAGCTTGCGGATGCCGGCGACGCGCGCCCAGTCCACGGCGGCCTCGAGCAGCGCCCGGCCGACGCCCTGGCGGCGGGCGTCCTTCGCCACCATCAGGCCGAGGTCGGCGACGTGGGCGCTCGCGGGATGCGTGTCGCGCGCGACCGAGAGCCGGCCGACGATCGCGCCGTCGTCCCGCTCGGCGACATAGACCGCGGCGTGCGGGTAGCGGCGCAGCGCCTTCAGGTAGCGCCGCTCCTCGCCCACGCTCCGCCACTGGCCGTCGGCGCTGATCAGCCACGCCTCCGGCTCGGCGCTCACCGCCTCGGCGAGGCGCGTCAGCGGCTCCGCGTCGGCCGGATCCGCCGGGCGGACGGCGACGGTCACGCGACCACCACCCCGGCGCCGCCGCGGCGCGGGTCGCCGGCCGCGGCGAGGCTCCCGTCCGCGAGCAGCTCGACCGCGCTCACGCCGCCGAAGTAGAGGTTCCGGCGGCGGAAGCGGACGACCTCGCGGCCCTGCGCCTCCAGGCGGTCGGCGACCGCGGGATCCTCGCAGTGGGCGACGCCCGCCTCGACGTGGATCCGCGGCGCGTCCACCGCCTCCTCGACGCCCATGCCGCTGCCGACCACGTTCGCCACGACCTGCAGGATCGCGCCCCGCAGCCGCGCGCTGCCGGCGGAGCCGACCACGAGCCGCGGACGGCCGTTCCGCAGCACGAGCGAGGGCGCCATCATCGACGTCAGCCGCGCGCCCGGCCGCGCATGCTCGGTCAGGTCGGCCTCGCCGAGCATGTTGTTCAGGTGGATGCCCGTGCCCGGGACGACGACGCCGCTGCCGGAGCCGAGCGACGCCGACAGGCTCGCAGCGTCGCCGCGCGCGTCCACGACCGAGATGTGCGTCGTCCCCGAGAGCAGGCGCTTCGCCGCGCCGCCGCGCTGGAGCGCGCGCACGAAGGCCGGGCCGCGCACCGCCTCCTGCGCCTCCATCGCCGCGACGATCGCCTCGGGGGACGGCGCGCGCGCCGCCGAGCGCCCGCAGGCCGAGCGCGACGAGCAGGCCCCCGCTCGAGGGCGGCGGGTTGGAGCGGAACTCGTGGCCGCGGAACTCGGCCGTGACCGGCCGCCGCCGCACGACGCGATACGCGGCGAGATCCTCGAGCGTCAGGCAGCCGCCGCCCGCCTGCACGTGCGCGACGACCGCCTCCGCGAGCTCGCCCCGGTAGAGCGTCTCCGCCCCCTGCGCGGCGAGCCGGTCGAGCGTGTCCGCGAGCTCCGGCGCCGCGAACCGCTCGCCCGCGGCGACCGGGCGGCCCGGCCCGTACATCGCGTCCCCCTCCGGCGAGTGGCGCAGCAGCCCGTCGAGGATCCGGTGCAGGTAGCCCTGCGCCGGCGTCAGCTCCACGCCCGCGCGCGCGAGCCGCGCGGCGGGCGCCGCCAGCTCCGCCCAGGGCAGCGAGCCGAAGCTCCGGTGCGCCGCCTCGAGGCCGAGCGCCGTCCCCGGCACGCCGACCGCGGCGGCGCCCGTGCGGAAGAGCTGCTGCGTGTCGCCGTCGAAGTCCACCGCCAGCTCGAGCAGCTCCGCGGCGCCCGTCCGCTCCCGCGGCACCGCGACGAAGAAGTCGAGGAGGCGCGTCCGCCCCTCGGCCGCGTCGTGGACGAGCATGAAGCCGCCGCCGCCCGGCCCGGTCAGCGGGCTCTCGCACACCCAGGAGACGAAGGCGGCCGCGACGCAGGCGTCGACGGCGTTCCCGCCCGCGTCCAGCACGCGGGCGCCCGCCTCGGCGGTGAGTGGGTGCCCCGCTGCGACCGCGCCCCGCACCGGAAAAGCGTACTGCGCGCAAACTTCCGGTTCCGTGTCGTCGTCTGGGGGTAGTAGAGGGAAACGATGGGGTCCACCTTCTCCCAGCTCGGGGAACGCCTGAGCCGGCGCGGGGTCGCGGCGGCCGCGGGGACGCTGCTCGTGCTCGTCGTCGTGGCGGCCACGCCGCAGCTGCTCGGATCGCACGTCGCCGCCGCGTTCGGCTCGCTCGGGCACGCCGATCCGCGCTGGCTGTGGCTCGCGGGGCTCGGTTTCGCCCTCTCGGTCGTCGCCGCCGCCGGCTCCTGGCGTTGCGCGATCGGTCTCTGCGGCGGGCGGCTCGGGCTCGGCGACGCGACGGCGCGCTTCGGCGCCGGGTCGCTCGTGAACACGTTCGTGCCGGCGCGGGCGGGCGACGCCGTCCGGTTCGCGCTCTTCGCGCGGACGCTGGAGGGACGGGAGCGGCTCTGGCAGACCGGCGGCGCCTTCGCGGCGCTCGGGGCGGCGCGGGTCGTCGTCCTCGCCGGGCTCGTGCTCGGCGGCGCGGCGCTCGGCGCGCTGCCCCTCTGGCCGGTGCTCGTGCTCGCGGGGATCGGCGCGGCGGCCGTCGCGGCGGCGCTGGCCGTCCGCAACCGCGAGGCCGGCACGCGGGTCTCGCACGTGCTCGACGCGTTCCGCACGCTCGGCCGCGAGCCGAGCGCGGGCGCGCGCCTCGTCGGCTGGACGCTGCTCTCGGTGGGCGCGCGCGTGCTCGGGGTGACGGCGATCGGCGCCTCGCTCGGGATCGGGGAGCCGCTCGCGGCCGCGCTCGTGATCGTGCCGGCGCTCGACCTCGCGGGCCTCGTCCCGATCACGCCGGGCAACGTCGGCGTCTCGAGCGGCACCGTCGCGATGGCATTCCAGGCGCACGGGATCTCGTTCACGCAGGGGCTCGCCGCCGGGATCGCCTTCCAGGCGGTCGAGACCGCCGTCGGCATCGGCCTTCGGGCTCGGCAGCCTCGTCTGGCTCGCGCCGTACCCGATCCCGGGCGTGCGGCGGATCGCGCTCGTCGCCGCGGGGGCCAGCGCCTCGCTCGGGGTCGCGGGCGCGTTCAGCGCCACGGTGCTGATCCCGCTCGTCTAGTTAAGTTCGCGTAGGGGTGGTCGCCGTGCCTCGCGGCGCGGTACCGTCTGCTGCGGATGACGCGCCTCGCGGCACTGGCCGCCTGCATGCGCTCGCGCTCGCGGCGGCCGGCTCAGGCTGCGCGCGCGGCGACGCAGTCGGAGTTCGCCGGCCACCACCGGCAGGACGTACCGGGTCGTCGTCGTCCCGCGGCTCTCGACCACCGACCTGCCTGCGCTCGGCGCGGCGCGGCGCGTCGGGCTGCTCGTCCCGAATGCGGGGCCGCGGACGAGCGGGCCGGACGCGTTCGCGGGGATGGTGCGCGGGATCCTCTACAACGCGCGCCTGCCGCGGCCGACGGACTCGATCCTCGATCCGCGTCGAGAGTCGGCGCCGATCCCGGCGCACGGGCCGGCGATCGTGCTCGGGCTGCCGCCGCAGCACACGAGGTGCCGAACACGCGCCGCTACGCGATCGCGGTGCTCGGGCGCCGGCTACCAGGGGCTGCTCGTCTCGAGGCTGACGCGCGTGCCCGGGGCTCGTCTCGATGGCGGACGTCGCGCGGACGGCGCTCCGACGGCGAACCGGCTGCGCTCGCGCCGGCGGCGGACGCGGCCGCGGCGCTCGCGCGGCTCGAGGCGCGGATCGTGTCCTCGCGCGGGTCGACGATGGCCGGCTCGGTGCTCGTGCTCTCGCTGCTCGTGCTGTTCGCGCTCTTCTTCCCGCGCGGGGCGCCGGCCGCGCTCGCCGGGGCGTTGACGGCGAACCTCGCTGATCGGCTGGGCCGGCGGCGGCCGCGCGGTCGCGAACGTCGTCGCTGCTCGGGCTCTGCTCGTCGCCGCGGGCCTGCTCGGGGCGGCGCTTCCTCCGCTCCCGGACGTGCTCGGCGCCGCGCTCGTGGCGGTGGTCGCCGCCTACGCGGTCGCGATGCTGCGGCCTATCCGCCGGCGCTCTCGCTCGCGCCGATGGGTCCGGAGCTGACGAGCCGCTTCTTCGGCGTCTCGAACCTGATCGAGTCGCTGCTGCTCGCGCCCGCGCTGCTCGGCGCACGGCTGCTCGGGGAGCGGCTCGGGCCGGTCTCGCTTCGCGGCGGTCGGCGCTGCTCGCGCTCGCGACGATCGCCGAGAACCGGCTCGGCGCGGACGGCGGCGGCGCGATCGTCGTCGGCGTCGGCTTCGCGGTGCTCGCAGCCGCGGATGTGGGCGCGGAGCTGGCGCTCGGTCGTCCCGCTGCTCGGCGTCGCGCTGCTCGCGGCGTTCGTCGCTGCTCGACCTCGACGCGGCCTCGCGCGGACCCGACCACCTGCGCGGCGCGCTCCACGGCGGCGTTCAGCGGGCTCGTCGCAGGTCGCCGCGCACCGGGTGCCGCTCTCGTACACGCGGATGCTCGAGCAGTGGTGGCTGCTCTTCCCGGGGCTGGGCGCGATCGTCGTCGCCGCGATCGCGCTCCGGCTCTCCCGCTCGCGGGCCGACGCGGCGGTCGTGATCGCGCTGCTCGCGGCGCTCGGCGCCTCGCTGCTCGTCAACGACTCGCCCGGCGCAGTCGCGATCGCCGGGCTCGCGTCGCTGCTCGCGCGTCGAGGGCGGGCTCGTCCGGCGCGGGTCGACGCTCCCGGTCACTGCGGCGCCTCCGGCCGCCCTCACGGCGGCCGCCGTCGTGCGGGCACGCGCCGCAGGAGTAGGCTCGCGGCGTGCACGGGCGTCACACGCTCGCTGCGCGAGGCGCTCCTGTCCGCGGCCGCCGCGGCCGCCTCGTCGCGGCGCGCTCGCCTGGCTCGGGCCGCCCGGGAGCGACCTCGCCGCGCACGCCTACCAGCGGACGCTCTTCCTCGACCACGGCTTCGCGCTCTGGAACAACTTCTGGTACGCCGGGCGCTACAGCTTCGTCACCTACAGCGTCCTCTACTACCCGCTCGCGGCGCTGCTCGGGATCCGCCTGCTGGCGGTGGCGACGATCGCGCTCGCGGCGCTCGCCTTCGCGGTCGTGCTCGGCCGCGAGTGGGGCCCGACGTCGCGCTGGTCGAGCCGGACGTTCGCCGTCGTCTGGGGCGGGATCGTCCTCTCGGCGGCGTTCCCGTTCGCGCTCGGCGTCGCGCTCGCGCTGCTCGCGATCTGGGCGCTGCAGGCGGGGCGGCGCTGGCGGTTCGCCGCGCTGACGGTGCTGTCGCTCGCCGCGAGCCCGCTCGCCTTCCTGCTGCTGGCGATCGTGCTGGCCGGCGCCGCGCTGGCCGATCGCGCCGTCGCTGCCGCGGAACGTGGTGCCGGTCGCGGCCGTCGCGGCCGCGGCGGCGACCGAGGCGCTGCTCTGGCGCGTGTTCCCGGACGGCGGCCGCTTCCAGTTCCCGCTCTCCGAGGCGGCGGCGGCGGTCGTGTTCTGCGCCGCCGGGCTGCTGTTCACCTGGCGGGTGCCGAGCGCCCGCATCCTGCGCTTCGTCTTCGCCGTCTATCTCGTCGCGATCGTCGCGGCGTACCTCGTGCCCTCGGAGCTCGGCGAGAACGTGGCGCGGCTGCGCTACGCGGCGCTGCCGCTGACCGTGCTCGTCTTCTCGCTGCGCGCGCTGGCGGCCGCTGCCGGTCGGGGATCGCGTTCGTCGCGCTCGCGGTCTCGTGGAACGTGAGCCCGCTCGTCGACGAGCTACCGCAACGGCCAGGCGGACGTGACCGCGAGCCGCTCGACCTGGCCGGCGGCGATCGGCTACCTGCGGGCGCATCTGCGGCCGGGGTACCGGGTCGAGGCGGTCGACACGGCCGGCGCACTGGCCGAGCGTCTACCTCGCCGACTCCGAGATCCCGCTCGCGCGCGGCTGGTTCCGCCAGGACGACTTCCCGGTGAACGCCGTCCTCTACCGGAGGCCGACCGCCGCCGCGTACCTGCGCTGGCTGCGCTCGCTCGGAGTCGAATACGTCGTGCTCACGGCCGCGCCGCCGGACTACAGCGCGCGGACCGAGGCGAAGCTCGTGACGAACCCGCGCGGCCCGCTCCGGCCCGTCTTCCGCAGCGGGTTCGTGACCATCTACCGCGTACCGCACCCGCGGCCGATCGTGACCGGCCCCGGCGAGCCGAGGCTGCTCGCGCTGACGGCCGAGACGCTGCGGCTGCGGGTCTCGCGCGGCGGCACCTACCGGATCGCCGTCCGCTGGTCGCCGTACTGGCGCGCATCCGACGGCTGCCTCGGCCGCGGGGCGGACGGGATGCTGCGGCTGCGCACGCTCTCCGCCCGCGTCTGCGGCTCGTTCGCGTCGACACCGCGCACGTTCCAGCTGAGCGAGCGCCCGATTGCACGCTCGGCGCTCGAGGTTGGACGCTCCCCGTGGGGCTGTCCAGACAAGCGAAGGCGGTTCCGCCGCGCAGCGTTGCGCGGGCGAGCGCTCGCGCCGGCCTAGGCCCGCGGCGGACGAGCTCGTCGAGCGGCTAGGCGGTTCGCGCGCGGCCGACCACTCGTCGGCGCTCCGGCGCGAGGGGTCGCGCGGGCGGGCCGGGCTAGCCGAAGGAGAGGATCGTCTTCACCTCGCCGCCGCAGATCCGCGGCGGCGCCCTCGGGGTCGCGGATCCCGTTCGGGCAGGAGGCGATGCCCTCGTTCCAGGCGGCGAGCATCATGTTCTGGGCGCAGCGGCCGACGTCGAAGCCGCCCGCCTCGCCGACGATCGCGACGACGAGCGCCGCGGCCGCGCACGTTCTCCGGCGCGTAGACGACGTCGGCGAGCCGCTGCTGCACGTCGGCCGACGACGACGAACTCCCAGCGCTGCGTGTTGCGCGAGCTGCCGGAGAGCGCGGCCGGCGTCGAGGATCCGCGCGGCGCACGTCGTCGGCGACCGGCTCGTCGGCGTAGCTCGCGCGTGTCGCGCTTCGACGCGATCGCGAGGAACGTGTCCATCCCGGCATCGTGCCGGACCGCGCATGTCCGCGCGGGCCACGTGGGAGCCGCCGGCCGGCGGCTGCGCTAGTCGCGCAGGAAGGACGGCACGTCGAGCTCGCCGCCCGCGTCGGAGCGGAACGGGGTCGGCGTGTACGTGGCGCGCGGTGCGGCGGCCGCGGCCGCCGATGCCGGTGGCGACGACGGTGACCCAGACCTGGCCGGTCAGCCGCTCGTCGACGGTCGCGCCGAAGATGATGTTCGTGTCGTCGGTCGCGGCGGCGCGGATCACCTCGGCCGCCTCGTTCACCTCGATCAGCGACAGGTCGTCGCCGCCGGCGATCGAGAGCAGGATGCCGCTCGCGCCGGTGATCTCCGCGTCGATCAGCGGCGAGCGGAGCGCGCGCTCGGCGGCCTCCTTCGCGCGGTTCTCGCCGCTCGAGGCGAAGCCGATGCCCATCAGCGCCGTGTCGGAGTCGGACATGATCGTGCGCACGTCGGCGAAGTCGAGGTTGATCAGGCCGGGCATCGTGATCAGGTCGCAGATGCCCTGCACGCCCTGGCGGAGCACGTCGTCGGCGACCTTGAACGCGTCGAGCATCGAGGTCGACCGGTCGAGCACCTCGAGCAGCCGGTCGTTCGGGATCACGATCGTCGTGTCGCACGCGGCGCGGAGCTGCTGCGACGCCCTGCTCGGCCTGCGCGCTGCGCTTCGTCCCCTCGAACTTGAACGGCGTCGTGACGATCCCGACGGTGAGCGCGCCGAGCTCGCGGGCGATCTTCGCGACGATGGGCGCGGCACCGGAGCCGGTGCCGCCGCCCTCGCCGGCGGCGACGAAGACCATGTCCGAGCCGCGCAGCGCGTGCTTGAGCTGGTCGTAGCCCTCCTCGGCGGCGCGCCGGCCGACCTCCGGGTCGGCGCCGGAGCCGAGGCCCTGCGTCAGCTCGCGGCCGATGTGGATCTTCACCGCGCGTCGCTCATGTGCAGCGCCTGGATGTCGGTGTTGACCGCGATGAACTCGACCTGGCTGATGCCGGCGTCGATCATCCGGTTGACCGCGTTGATGCCCGCGCCGCCGACGCCGACGACCTTGATCACGGCGAGGTAGGCGCCGCTGTCGGCGCGCGGCGCGCGGTGCAGGCGCGGCGGAGCTCTCGGGCAGCGGCTCGACGTAGCGGGCGACCGGCGGCTGCTCGGGGCGCGGCCGGCGCCGGCTGCGGGGCGGCGGCGGCGGCTCGGGAGCCCGCGGCGGCGGCGGCGGCGCGGGCGCCGGCGGGGCCTGCCGGACCGGCGCTCCGGAACCGCGGGAGGCGGCGCCGGGTCGGGACCGGAGCCGGGCTCGGCGGCGCGGTGCGGCTCGGGCGGCGGCGCAGGCGGCGCGGGCGTCTCGGCCGCGACCGACTCCTCCCAGCTCGGGACGTGCTCGACCGTCCGCTCCTCCGGCTCGGCCGGAGCGGTCGCCGGGGCGGCGTCGTCGGCCGCCGGCGCGGCGCCCGCTCCTCGGCGCTGCTCGGCCTGCCGCTGCGCGGCCTCGGTCGCACGGAAGAGCTCCGCGAGCGGGCCCTCACGCATGCTGGCGCGCCGACGCGCCATCGAGCACCTCCTTGGCGAGGTCGCGGTACATGTCCGCCGCCTCCCCGCTCGGGTCGTACTTCAGCACCGACTGCCCCTTCACGGGCGCCTCGGCGTAGCGGACGGTCTTGCGGATGCGCGTGTTCAGGACGAGGTCGCCGAAGTTCTCCTTCAGGATCTCGACCGCCTCGCGCGAGTGCAGGAGCCGCCGGTCGAACATCGTCGGCAGGATCCCCTGGATCTCGACCACCGGGTTCAGGTTCTCGCGGATCATCGAGAGCGTGTTCTCGAGCTGGACGAGGCCGCGCAGCGAGAGGTACTCGCACTGCACCGGCACGATCACGCCGTTCGCGGCGACGAGCGCGTTGATCGTCAGCAGCCCGAGCGACGGCGGCGTGTCGATGAGGATGTAGTCGTACTCCTCGCGCACCGGCAGCAGCGCCTTCTCGAGCGCGCGCTCGCGGCCGATCATCGAGGAGAGCGCGAGCTCGGCGCCGGCGAGGTCGATCGAGGAGACGGCGACGTCGATCTCGTGCGTGCGCACGATCTCCGTGATCGGGAGCTTGTGGACGAGCACGTCGAACATCGAGCGGTCGATCTCGTCCGGGTTCCAGCCCTGGGACATCGTCAGGTTGCCCTGCGGGTCGAGGTCGACCGCGAGGACGCGCTGACCCTTCTCGGCCAGCGCGACGCCGAGGTTCAGCGTGGTGGTCGTCTTGGCGACGCCGCCCTTCTGGTTCGCGAAGGCGATGACCCTGGCCAGAGCCGGACCCCTATCCGTTGCTCGCCCGCGTATGCGGGCGCGGTAGCAACCGCGTGAGCGCCATGATCGCTCACCTTTCGGATCAACGTAGCAGAGTCCTTCTCGACTAACGTCGCGTGGATGGACCGGAAATGGCGCGCCCTCATGGTCGTCTGTGTCGCCATTTTCATGCTCCTCCTGGACATCACGATCGTCAACGTCGCCCTCCCGGATATTCAGAAGGAGCGTCACACCTCCTTCACCGACCTGCAGCGGGTCGTGCCGACCGCGGGCCGGCTCTCGGCCCGGATCCCCGTGCGGATCCTCTTCGGGCTCGGCATGTGATCACGATGAGCTCGCGCTGGACGGCGCTGCTGCCCGGTTCCCTCGTCGGCGGCGTCGGCGTCGGGATGGTGAACGCGCCGCTCGCCTCGACCGCGGTGAGCGTCGTCGAGCAGCGGCGGGCCGGCATGGCCTCAGGGATCAACAACACCTCCGGCAGGTCGGATCGCCACCGGCATCGCCGCGCTCGGGGCGATCTTCCAGGACCGGATCCGCGCCGATCTCGCGACGAAGGTGCCGGGCGGCCGCCTCGACGAGCTCGCGCGCGCCGTCTCCTCCGGCGGGACGCGGCAGGCGCTCCAGGCCGTGCCGGCGCAGCTGCGAGACCAGGTGGCGGCCGCCGCGCACGAGGCGTTCATCTCCGGCCCCAACGAGATCCTGCTCGTCGCGGCGTTCGTCGCCTTCGCGGGCGCGGTGCTCGGGTTCGCGCTCGTGCGGCGGCGCGACTTCGTGGCGAGGGGCCCGCAGGCCGAAGCGGTCTAGGCGGTCGCGCCGGCGCGCGCGAAGTGCGGCCGGACGCGCAGCGCCAGGTGCCACGCGACGATCAGGAGGACGACCGCCGCGCCGGTGACGATCACGAGCGCCTGCGCGGCGACCGAGAAGGCGATCGCCTCGGTCGTGCCGACGCCGCTGAGCGCGAGGATCGCGGCGCCCGCGCCGGCCTGCGTCGCCGCGCCGGCGGGCGCGATCGGCAGCGCGGCCGAGGCCGCGGAGGCGCAGAGGAAGGCGAGGGCGAGCGGGAACGAGCCGTGCATCGAGAGCGCGTTCAGGAGCAGGAAGACCGCGGTGCCGCGCAGCGACCACGAGACCGAGATGAGCAGCCAGGCCGCCCATGCCTCCTTCGTGCACTGCGTGTGCCCGGAGAGCCAGCGGCCGAGGCGCCAGCGCATGATGCGGCGCGAGCCGACGAAGCGCGGCAGCAGGGCGACGACGGCCGCGGCCGCGACGCCGCCGGCCGCGACGAGCGCGAAGCCGGCCCGGACGCCCCAGGAGTGGGCGTCGGCCGCGGCGACCGACGCGAGCGGCGTCAGCGCGGCGTTGTCGAGCATCCCGAGCACGATCAGGCTCAGGCCGAGCGTGCCGAGGCCCGTTTTCGTCCCCGGATAGCGCCGCACGACCGCGATCCGGACGATGTCGTCGATCCGGCCCGGCAGCGCGACCCCGCCGACGCAGGCGGCGCCGCCGGCGAAGGCGAGCGCGCCCGCCGTGGGGCGCTCGTGCTCGTTGAAGAGCCGCTGCCAGCCCCACGCCTTGAACGCGTAGGCGACGAGGAAGAGCAGCGCGGAGGCCGTGACGAGCCAGGGATCCGCGTGCCGGAGCGGCCAGCCGTGACGCACGAAGTGCCGCGCGCTGACGACGGCGATCCCGAGCAGCAGAACGCCGAAGCTGCCGTTCAGGACGACCTGGACCTTCCTCTTGGCGAGAAGAGCGCGCACCGCGTCGGTAACGCGGCTATCGGCTATGCGGGTGCGGAGGTGAGTCACTCGAAGGAGGGAAGGCCCTCGTGGCAGTCCACGGTAGCGCCTACCCGGGCTCACCGTCGGAGTACTCGAGCGGCTCGAGCCGGGCGATCAGCCCGACTCCGCGGAGGAAGACCTTGTTCGAGCGCGGGTAGTAACAGACGTCGTTGGGGTCGCGGGTGCCGTAGGCGAGATAGGTCAGCGGCGCGTCCGGGGCGGCCGCAGCGTGTGCGGCACGCGCGTGGCCGGCGGCCGCGAGACGACGTGGCCCCGGCGGAGGGCGTGCGTCTCGCGCGGGGCCGTCTGACGCGGCGTCGCCGGGCTCGGCGGCGCCCACAGCTCGAGGATCCCCTCGCCGTCGAGGACGACGAAGAGCTCCTCCTCGGCCGAGTGGCAGTGCGGCGGCGCTCCCTCGGCGCCGGAGGCGAGGTGGCACCAGTTGAGCCCGCTGCGGGCGGCGCCGGCGGTGCGGGCGAGCGGCTTCCATGCGCCCTGTCGTCTTTCTCGCCCTCCACGTCGTCCTGGTGCACGATCGACGCAGGGCGGGGCGAGGGCTCGGGCCAGTCGAGCTCCGGCTCGCGGGCGAACGGATGCTCGCCGGCGCCGACCCCCTCGAGCCACGTCGGGCCGAGCCAGGCCGTGTCCTGGTTCGGGAGCAGGATCGCGCCGGGGCGAGGACGCGGGCCGAAGGCGAGCGCGTCGAGCCCGTCGGGGCCCGCACGGAGCGTGTGCGCCTGCTCGCGGACGCGGTGGACGAGGCAGTCGCCGGAGCCGGACCTCATACGTCGACCCGTCCTGCCAGGAGAGGCCCGAGCCCGCGAGGAGGTAGAAGATCTCCTCGTCGTCGATGTGCGCGTGCGCGGGCGTCGAGACCTCGCCGGCCGCGAGCTCGATGCGGCGAACGCCGACCCCGACGCTGCCGGCGGCCTCGCCCAGGTACGTCCAGAGGCCGCTGACGCGGCCGTGGTCGCGGCGACCTTCTCGACCTCGTCCCAGTGCGCGAGCGTCACGCGCGGAGTGTCGCACCTGCGGCGGCCGCGAGCTCGTCCGCCGCGGCCTCGGCGGCGGGTCGCGCTCGCGGCGGGCCCAGAGCGCCGCCTCTCGCGCCAGCTGCGCAGCTCGACCAGGAGCAGCTCGGGCGCCGCGCTCGGCGCGCTGGAGCGCGTCGATCCGCTCCAGCCGGGCGAGCACCGCGCGCGCCTCCTCCATGTCCCGAGGGTATGCGGGAAGGGGTGACGGGACCGTGCCGGATGCGTCAGCTCGCGCGGGCGTGCAGTTCGGCGACGCGGGCCGGCCGCGCGCGCAGGGCGAGCAGGGTCTCGTCGAGCTCGCGGACGAGCCGCCGCCGGTCGCCGTGGAGCAGCACCTCCACGAGCAGGCGGCGAAGGAGCTCGGCCGTCGGCTCGCGCAGCCGCTCCGCGAGGTCGCCGCGCTCCTCGGGGGTCGCGCCGAGCAGGGCGGCGCCGCGCATGGCGGCGGCCCACACGCCGTCGCCCTCGCCGAGCGCGGACTCGAGGGCGTGCCGGAGCTGCTCGCCCCGGAACGGCTCGCCCTGGAAGAGCGAGAGCTCCCAGCGGTCGAGCGCGTCGCCGAGCTGCGCGTCGTCGTCGGCGAGCGCGAGCTGCGGGCGCAGCGTCGTCGCGACGGAACGCGCGGAACGGGTCGAGGCGCGTCGGCTCGCCGGGCGGCGCGCGTGGCCGCAATCGGCAGCACGGGCCGGATCCCGTACGGGCGCCAGTCGAGCCGCTCGAAGAGGACGGGGCCGGCGGCGACTGGGGCGGCGGTGGCGAGCCGGAGCGCGGTCACCGCGTCCGCCAGCTCGCCGGGCGCGTCGGGCGCCTCGTCGGCGCCGCGTTCGAGCGGGCGCTCGAGCTCGAGCACGCAGAAACGGTCGGGCTCGCGGCCGAAGTCGCGCGGCAGCAGGCCGGTCGCCTCCGGCCACATCGCCGCGAGCTCGCCCGCGGCGGCGACGCGGACGCGGATCCCGTCGCCGAGCTCGATCGCGCGCCGACACGAGATGCCGATCAGCGGCGCGACCGCGCCGTAGGCGTGCCCGTCGCCGAACAGCGACTCCTCGAGCTCGCCGTAGGCGCGGTCGAAGGCTGGTCGTCCCAGTCGAAGCCGCCGCAGCCCTCGGCGGTGCGCACGAGCAGCGGGACGAGGACGCTGCGGTAGAGGGCGCGCGCCTCGTCGCGGATCTCGGCCCCTCGTGGGCGCGGGCGAAGATCCGTGCCGCCGGCTCGCGCAGCAGGTCGTCCACGGCCGCTCGCACGTCGTCGCGCTCGAACAGCCGCTCGGCACGCGCCTCGACGAAGCCGCGGACGAGCGGGCGGTACTCGTAGAGCGTGGGCCGCCCGTACGAGCCGTGCTCCTCGAAGGCGAACGGCAGGTCGACGCCGGCGTCGAGATCGCGGTGGAAGAGGGCGAACGCGCCGAGACAGAATCGGCGCAGCGTGTCGTAGAGGTGCGGCGAGCGCATCGCAACGGACCGACTACGACGGCGGGGCCCCACCTCCTACCTGGCAGCCCGGACACCGGTGGGCGGTGCGGGCCGCGGCGCAACGGATCGCGTCCTTCCGGCATACCGGGAGCGTCGTAGGGCATGCTCCAGCCGACAGATGGCTGCGGGCCTCAACATTGCCGCCCTCGCGCAACGCACCGGCGTCGCCCCGGACACCCTTCGCAAGTGGGAGCAGCGCTACAAGATCCTCCACCCGATGCGGACGCCGGGCGGGCAGCGCCGCTACGACGAGCGGGACGTCGCCCGCGTCCAGTGGCTCCAGGAGCGGCTCTCCGAGGGCTACCGGATCGGCGAGGCCGCGGCGCTGCTCGGCGACGCCGGCGCAAGCGTCGCGCAGAGCCCGGGAGACCAGCTGGTCGCGATCCTCGACGCCCTCGAGCGCGCCGACACGTCCGAGATCGGGCTGCGGCTCGACCAGGCGTTCGCGCTGAACAGCGTCGAGGTGACGATCGACGAGATCCTGCGGCCGCTCCTGCGGACGGTCGGCGAGCGCTGGGAGAACGGCACCGTGTCCGTGGCGGACGAGCACGCGGTCAGCGAGGCCGTCCGCTCGCGGCTCGGACACCTGCTCGCGGACGCGGGCGGCGGGGTCCGCGGGATCGCGGTGCTCGCGTGCGGGCCCGGCGAGCGGCACGAGCTGGGCCTGATGACGGCGGCGATCGCGCTGCGCCGCGACGGCTGGAAGGTCGTCTATCTCGGCTCTGACACGCCGACGGCCGACGCGATCGATCTCGCGTCGCGGTTGTCGGCTCGGATGCTCGGCGTCAGCCTCACGCTCCCCGAGCACGGCGAGGCGCTCGCGTCGGAGCTGCGCGGCTGCGCCCGCCCGGCCGGGGTCGAGCTCGTGCTCGGCGGCGCGGGTGCGGCCCCGGGGCTCGCCGGGCGGCTGGGTGCGCAGCTTGCCGATCCCGAGCTCAGCAGGGCCGTGCGCGCCCTGCGCGAGCTCTAGGTTCTGAACACGAAGCGGCCGCCGAGCCCTACGATTGGGGCATGAGCCAGCCCTTCATCGGGGTTCGCTGGTGGCTCGGGGCGGCCTTCGCGGTCGTCGCCGCGGTCTCGACCGCGATCGTCGTCTCGCAGTTCTCGTCGCGCTCGGAGCGCGAGTTCCGCGGCCGCGCGGAGCAGCTCGCGGCGGGCAACGCCTTCGTCGCCTCGGAGCGGATCGTCGCCGCGGCGCACCGCGGCCCGCTCGCGACGAGCCTGCCCGCCATCGCTCGTCGCGAGGCCCTCGACCTGCGCGTCTACGGCGGCGACGGGAAGCTCCTCGCGGCCGCGGCCGCGCACGGGAAGCTCGCGTCGGCGCCGAAGGAGCAGGCGCGGGCCCTGCGCGGCGCGCTCTCCGACAGCCGTACCGTCACGAGCACGCCGAGCGGCGGCCTCGTGGTCGTCGGCGTCCCGGTGCGCTCGCCGCCGGTCTCCGCGGTGGTCGCGATCAGCTCGCGGCCGGACGTCGCGGCCGCGATCGGGATCGTCAGCGACCAGGCGCTCCGCGCCGGCGTGATCGCAGGCCTGATCGGCGTCCTCGTCGGGCTCGTGCTCGCCCAGCTGATCGCGCTCCGCCTGCGCAGGCTCTCGGCGGCGGCGGAGGCGCTCGCGCTGGGCGACTTCGAGACGCCGCTGCGCTACCGCTTCCGCGACGAGTTCGGCGCGCTCGCACAGAGCTTCGACCGCATGCGCCGCCAGCTGCGCCGCTCGTTCCGCCGCGTCGAGGTCGAGCGCGACCGGCTGCGGCTGCTGCTCGAGCGGCTGCACGAGGGCGTGGTCACGGTCGACCAGGACCTCGTCGTCACCTTCGCCAACGCCGAGGCGCGGCGACTGCTCGGCGGGCGGCTCGCCGAGGGCGACCCGCTGCCGGACCCCTGGGACGGGTTCTCGCTGCGCGAGTTCGTCGACCGGCTCTTCCAGCAGGACCCGAGCCCCGCGCAGGCGCACGTCAGCCCCGACGAGGATCACGCGTACGCGCTCGTCGGCATCCCCGCGCAGCCCGAGACCGAGACGGCGCTGATCGTGATCGACGACCTGACCGAGCAGGAGCGGCGCGAGCTCGCCGAGCGGGAGTTCGTCTCGAACGCGGCACACGAGCTGCGGACGCCGCTGACGACGATCATCGGCGCCGTCGAGGTGCTCCAGGCGGGCGCGAAGGAGGATGCGGAGCAGCGCGACCGCTTCCTCGCGCACATCGAGCGGGAGGCGGAGCGGCTGGCGCGCCTGGCGCGCGCGCTGCTGACGCTCGCGCGGGCGCACGCCGGCCAGGAGCGCCCGCGCGCGGAGCCGGTCGGGCTCGCGGCGCTGCTGCACGAGGTGGCGGAGGAGCTGCGGCCGCGCGAGGGCGTCGCGCTCGAGGTCGAGTGCCCCGACGGGCTCGCAGCCACCGTCAACCGCGACCTGCTCGAGCAGGCCTTGCGCAACCTCGGCGCGAACGCGGCCAAGCACACCGGGCAGGGCCGGATCGTCCTGCGCGCGCTGGCCGACGCCGATACCGTGACCCTCGAGGTGGAGGACACAGGCCCGGGCATGACGCCGGAGACGCAGCAGCACGTCTTCGACCGCTTCTACCGCGGGAAGGACCGCGACGCCGAGGGCTTCGGGCTCGGCCTCGCGATCGTCCGCGAGTCGGTGCGGACGCTCGGCGGGCGGGTCGAGCTCGAGTCGTCGCCCGGCGCGGGCACGCTCGTGCGGATCGTGCTCGAAGGCTCGCGGGTGCGGTCGGAGGCCGCCGCGTGAGCGCCGCCGAGCCCCGGCCGCGGGTGCTGCTCGTCGACGACGACCCGGGCGTGCGCGACGTCGTCGCGTTCACGCTCCGGCGCGAGGGCTTCGAGGTGGACGAGGAACGAGACGGCGCCTCCGCCCTCGGCGCGGCGCGCGGCGGCGCCTACGACGTGGTGATCCTCGACGTGATGCTGCCGGAGCTGTCCGGGACAGACGTTTGCCGGGCGCTGCGCGCCGAGAGCGACGTGCCGATCCTGATGCTGACGGCGCGCGACGCGGAGATCGACCGCATTCTCGGGCTCGAGCTCGGCGCGGACGACTACGTGACGAAGCCGTTCTCGACCGCGGAGCTGCTCAGCCGGGTGCGCGCGATCCTCCGCCGCCGCGAGCTCGACCGGGCGAACGGCGGCGCGACCGTGCGGCGGCTCGGCGGCATCCAGATCGACCTCGGCCGCCACGAGGTGCTCGTCGACGGGGAGCGCGTGCACCTGACGCTCTCGGAGTTCAAGGTGCTCTCCCTGCTGGCGGAGCAGCCCGACTCGGTCATCTCGCGGCGCGAGCTGATGCAGCACCTGTGGGCGAGCGAGCACGTCGGCGACGAGCACGCATGCGAGGTGCACATCTCGAACCTGCGCCGGAAGATCGAGCGCGACCCCACCAGGCCCGAGCGCCTCGTCACCGTGCGCGGGATGGGCTACAAGCTCGTGCCCGCATGAGCCGTCTCACCGGCCTTCTCGGCGTCCGGCTGCCGCTCGTGCAGGCGCCGATGGCCGGGACGACGACCCCGGAGCTCGTGGCGGCCGTCTCGGACGCGGGCGCGCTCGGCTCGTTCGGCGGCGCCGTCTCCTCCCCGGACGCGCTGCGCGAGGCGATACGGGAGATCCGCGGCCGGACCGACGCTCCGTTCGCGGTCAACCTGTTCGCGCCGCTCCCGCTCCCGGAGGCGGACGCGGAGGCGATCGCGGGCGTCCGGGCGGCGCTCGCGCCGCACGGCGAGCCGGGCGAGCCGCAGCTGCCGCCGTGGACCGTGGACGACCAGCTCGCCGTCGTGCTCGAGGAGCGGCCGCCCGTCTTCAGCTTCACCTTCGGGCCGATCGACCCGGCGCCGCTCCGCGAGGCGGGCATCGTCGTGCTGGGCACCGCCACCACGGTGGCCGAGGCGCGCGAGCTGGAGCGCGCCGGGGTCGACGTCGTCGTCGCGCAGAGCGCCGAGGCGGGCGGCCACCGCGGCACCTTCATCGGCTCCTTCGAGGAGGGGCTCGTGCCGCTGGCGCGGCTCGTGCCCGAGGTCGCCGACGCGGTCGCGGTGCCGGTGGTCGCGGCGGGCGGGCTGATGGACGGCGCCGACGTCGTGCGGGCGCTCGCGCTCGGCGCGGACGGCGCCCAGCTCGGGACGGCATTCCTCTTCTGCCCGGAGGCGGCCGTGTCGCCGGCGTGGCGGCAGGCGCTGCGGGAGCGCGAGACGGTGGTCACCGCGGCGTACACCGGCCGCCCGGCGCGCGCGGCGCGGACGCCGTTCCTCGCCGAGCTGGAGGCAGGCCCCGCGCCGCTGCCGTTCCCGCTCCAGGCCTCGCTGCTGCGGCCGTTCCGAGCCCGCGACGGCTACGGCTTCTACATGGGCGGCACGGGCGCCGCTCGCGGCCGCGAGCTGCCGGCGGCCGAGCTCGTGCGCACGCTCGCGGCCGAAGCGGGGCTCTCCGCCTAGGGACGGCGCTCGAGCGCGACGACCGGGATGACGCGGTCGGTCTTCTGCTCGTACTCCGCGAACGCCGGCCAGCGCGCCGCCTGCTCCGCGTAGAGGCGGTCGCGCTCCTCGCCCTCGAGCGTCGAGGCGGTGGCCTCGTAGCGCTCGCTGCCGACCTCGACCGTCACCGCCGGGTTCGCCTCGAGGTTCAGGTACCAGTCCGGATGACTCGGCGCGCCCGCCTTCGAGGCGTAGACGAGCAGCCGCTCGCCGTCCCGCGTATAGACCATCGGCGTCGTGTACGGATTGCCGCTCCGGCGTCCGGTCGTCGTCAGCAGGAGCAGGTCGCGGCCCTCCCAGCTCCCACCGACGCGCCCCTCGTTGGCGCGGAACTCCTCGATGATCGCGCGGTTGTAGTCGCTCATCTCCCCCTCCAACGCCGACGGGCTCCGCGGTGTTCCCGCACTAGCCCCGCAGCACCGCGCGGCGGGGGCCGGCGAGGAAGCCCGCCTCGAGCAGGAGCGGCATCACCATCGAGTCGCCGACGGGCTCGGAGTCGAAGCGCTCGACCGCGAGACGCTTGGCGCCGCCCCGCTTCACGTGCGCGACGAGGGCGGCGAGCGCCGGCCGCAGCCAGGCTGCGTCCGGCTCCCGCAGCGGGACGAGCGAGCGGCCACCGCGCTCGACGAAGAGCGCAGGCTCGCCTCCGAGCAGGACGACGTGCGCGCCCGCGACGCGGGCCGCGCGACCGTCGGCGCGCTTCGGCCACGGCAGCGCGGCGCCGTAGGGCTGGGCCGGGTCGGCGGCGGCGAGCACGAGCGGCTCCGGCTCGTCCCCCTCGCGCGGCCGCAGCTCGCGCAGCCGCTCGACGGCGCCGCCGAGGGCGAACTGCGCACCGCCGAGCCCCTCGACGAAGTAGCCGCGCCGGCAGGTGCCGAGCGTCTCGAGCGCGCGGAGCTCTGCGTAGACGGCGCCGTAGCCGCCGGGAATCCCCTCGCCGCGGACGGAGTCCCGCGTGACGATCCCCTGGCGCTCGAGCAGGAGCTCCGCGAGCGCGCGCCGGTCGGGCTCCGAGCCCGCGAAGAGCCCGGCGGCGAGCGACCAGCGGCCCTGCGTCGCGGTCGCCCGCGCGGCGCGGGCGCGGGAGAAGCGGCGCGCACGCCGGTCCGGGCGGGGCGCCTGGTAGCGGCGCTCCGACCGCAGCGGCGCCCACGCGTCGTTGGTCGCCTCGCCGGCCCAGACGAGATCCCAGAGCGCGGGCAGCGCGGCCGCGTGGTCGAGACCGGTCGCCGCGAGCAGGTCGGGCCAGAAGAGCGCGCCGCCCGCGAGCGCGGCGCGGATCGCCTCGTGCCCGGCCCCCTCCGGCGCGGGCGCCGCGGGCGGCCGCCCGAGCACCGGCGCGTCCTCGCGGAAGAAGACCGCGACCCGGTCGAGCCCCGTGCCGGCCCAGACGAGCTCGCCCGAGGCGCAGAGCTGGTCGAGCTCCGCCGGCCGGTACGACGGCACGCGGCGCGGCAGCACCTCCGACTCCCAGAGCGACACCGGCAGCGCGAGCCCCTGGAGCGGGATCAGCGCCTCGCGCAGCGAGGCCCGCCGGTCGATCCCGTGCCAGCTCGGCAGGAAACGGCCGAGCGCCGCCTGCTCCGCCGGCTCGACCTCGCGCCGCAGCGCGGCGAGCGAGGCGCGGCGCAGCCGGCGCAGGACCTCGGGGTCGCACCACTCGCGCTCGCTGCCGCCGGGGCGCAGCTCGCCGCGGACGAGCTTCTCTCCCCGCTCCAGCTCGCGCAGCACCGGCTCGAGGTCGAGGCCGAACCACGCGCTCGCCTCGGCGGTCGTGAACGGGCCGCGCCCGCGCGCGTAGCGCTGCACGAGCGTCACGAGCGCGTCCGGCGCGACCTCGAGGAACGCGGCCGGGAGCCCGGACGGCGGCATCGCGCCCAGTGCGTCCCGGTAGCGCCCGGCGTCCTCGGCGGCGGCGAGCCGCTCCTCGCCCGCGACGCGGATCCGGATCGCGCGCCGCTCGGCCTCGAGGATGGCGGCGTGCGTCTCGTCGAACTCGCCGGCGCGCAGGTCGCCGCGCAGCCGCAGCAGGTCGTGCAGCCGGTCGGGGTCGGACGGGAAGGGCCGCAGCGACGCCTCGACGTCGGCGAGCGCGTCGGCGTCGAGGAGGCTCCGCAGCTCCTCCTGGCCGAGCAGCTCGCGAAGCAGGTCGCGGTCGAGCGACAGCGCCTGCGCACGCCGCTCCGCCGGCGGCGTGTCGTCCTCGTACATGTACGTCGCGATGTAGTCGAACAGGAGCGACGACGCGAAGGGAGAGGCGGAGGCGGTCTCGACGTCGACGACGTCGATCGCGCGCGTGCAGATGCCCTGCAGCAGCCGCGTCAGCGCCGGCAGGTCGAACACGTCCTGCAGGCACTCGCGGTAGGTCTCGAGCACGATCGGGAAGCTCGCGTAGCGCCGCGCCACCTGGAGCAGGCCCTGCGCCTTCAGCCGCTGCTGCCAGAGCGGCGTCCGCTCGCCGGGGCGCCGGCGCGGGATCAGCAGCGCACGCGCGGCGTTCTCGCGGAAGCGGGCGCCGAAGAGCGCCGTCTGCCCCAGCTCGCCGAGCACGAGCTCCTCCAGCTCGGCCGGGTCGAGCATCAGCAGGTCGGTCGCGGGCGGCGAGTCGGCGTCCGGCAGGTGGAACGCGATCCCGTCGTCCGACCAGATCGACTGCACCTCCACGCCGAGCGACTCGCGCAGGCGCGCGCCGACGGCCATCGCCCACGGCGCGTGCACGCGCGCCCCGAACGGCGAGAGGATGCAGATCCGCCAGTCGCCGATCTCGTCCCGGAAGCGCTCGACCACGATCGTCCGGTCCGACGGCACGGCGCCGGTCGCGCGCTCCTGCTCGCGCAGGAAGGCGAGCAGGTTGCGGGCCGCGCGCTCGTCGAGGTCCTCGCGCAGCCGGGCGAGGGCCTTGTCGTCGTCGAGCGCCGACACCTCGCGCGTGAAGCGGCCGAGCGCCTCCCCCAGCTCGTACGGGCGGCCGACGCCCTCGCCCTTCCAGAACGGCACCGCGCCCGGCACGCCCGGCGCGGGCGAGACGAGCACGCGGTCGCGGGTGATCTCCTCGATCCGCCAGGAGGAGGCGCCGAGCATGATCACCTGGCCGGCGCGCGCCTCGTAGACCATCTCCTCGTCGAGCTCGCCGACGCGGCCGCCGCCGTCGACGATGAAGACGCCGAAGAGTCCGCGGTCGGGGATCGTGCCCGCGTTCGTGACCGCGAGCCGGCGCGCGCCGGGGCGGCCCCGGACGACGCCCGCGGTGCGGTCCCAGACGATCCTGGGCCGCAGCTCCGCGAACTCGTCGGAGGGGTAGCGGCCGGCGAGCATGTCCAGCACGTTCTCGAGCTGTGTCCGCGAGAGGTCGGCGAACGGGTAGGCGCCGCGGACGAGCCGGTGCAGCTCGGCGACCTCGATCTCCTCGTCCGCGCAGATGCCGACGATCTGCTGCGCGAGCACGTCGAGCGGGTTGCGCGGGATCTGCGTCTCCTCGATCGCGCCCTCGCGCATCCGGTGGGCGACCACCGCGGCCTCGAGCAGGTCGGCGCGGTACTTCGGGAAGATCCGGCCCTTGGAGACCGCGCCGAGCGAGTGGCCGGCGCGGCCGATCCTCTGCAGCCCGCGCGCGACCGACTTCGGCGACTCGACCTGCAGCACGAGGTCGACCGCGCCCATGTCGATCCCCAGCTCGAGCGACGAGGTGGCGACGAGACACGGAATCCGGCCCATCTTCAGGTCCTCCTCGACCTGCGTCCGCTGCTCGCGCGAGAGCGAGCCGTGATGCGCCCGGGCGATCTCCGACTCGGCCAGCTCGTTCAGGCGCAGCGCCAGCCGCTCGGCGAGGCGGCGGTTGTTCACGAAGACGATCGTCGAGCGGTGCGCGCGTACGAGCTCGAGCAGGGCCGGGTAGACCGAGGGCCAGATCGAGTGCGAACCGGTCTCGAGGCCGGCGGTGATCCCGGACTCGCCGCCGCCCGCCTCGTAGGCGCGCTGGTCGAGCCCGGCGGTGGTAGCGAGCTCGCGCATGTCCTCGACCGGGACGACGACCTCCAGGTCGAGCTCCTTCGCGACGCCCGCGTTGACGAGCTCGATCGGACGGCCACCCGCCACGAAGCGGCCGATCTCCTCGAGCGGACGCTGGGTCGCCGAGAGGGCGATGCGCTGGAGCGGGTGCTCGACGAGCGCCTGCAGCCGCTCGACCGAGAGGGCGAGGTGGGCGCCGCGCTTCGTGCCGGCGACCGCGTGCACCTCGTCGAGGATCAGCGTGTCCACCGAGCGCAGCAGCTCCCGAGCCTGCGAGGTGAGCATGAGGAAGAGCGACTCGGGCGTCGTGATCAGGATGTCCGGGGCGTGGCGGAGCATCGCCGCGCGTTCCTTCTGCGGCGTGTCCCCGGTGCGGACGGCGACCGCCAGCTCGGAGCGCAGGCCGGCGAGCGGGCCGCGCAGGTTCCGCTCGATGTCGTAGTTGAGCGCCTTCAAGGGCGAGACGTAGAGCACGCGCAGGCCCTCGCCCGGCGAGGGCGTCAGGCGGTCGATCGCGTAGAGGAACGCGGCGAGCGTCTTGCCCGAGCCGGTGGGCGCCTGGATCAGCGTGTGCGCGCCGCTCGCGATCACGGGCCAGCCCTGCTCCTGCGCGGGCGTCGGGCCCTCGAAGACGCTCTCGAACCAGGCCCGCGTCCCGGGGCTGAACACGGAGAGCGGATCCACGAGCGCAGCCTAGCTCCCGAACGTGTGTTTGTGCCAGGCCGCCCACGACAAGGAACCGGTAGGGGTTGCGCCCGGCCTCCGTGCTAGCGTCGGCGGAGGTGGCGGTGGACGGCGTCCCCATCTCGATCGCGCTCGCGGCCGGCGGGCTGGCGGTCGTCAACCCGTGCGGGTTTCCGCTGCTGCCCGCGTTCCTCTCCTTCTACCTCGGCGCCGAGGAGCGGCGGCTGCCGCGGGCGCCGACGCGGCTGCTCCAGGGGCTCGCGGTCGGCGCGCTCGTCGCGGCCGGGTTCGTCGGGTTCTTCACCGCGGTCGGGCTGCCGATCAGCTACGGCGTGGGCGCGCTCGCGGACGCCGTACCGTGGCTCGGGCTCGCGACCGGCACGCTGCTCGCGCTGGCGGGGCTCGCCGCGCTG
This sequence comes from uncultured Thermoleophilia bacterium, assembly GCA_963728095.1. GTDB lineage: Bacteria > Actinomycetota > Thermoleophilia > Gaiellales > Gaiellaceae > Palsa-739. The sequence continues at coordinate 850,373 of CAVSIO010000002.1, forward strand.
GCCGGCGCGCGGGTCTCGCTGCCCGTGCACCTGCGCGTGCCGGCGCGGCGGGAGCGGCGCGCGGGCGCGATGCTCCTGTTCGGCGTCGCCTACGGCGCCGCCTCGCTCGGCTGCACGCTGCCGATCTTCCTCGCGCTCGTCGGCGCCTCGCTCGGCGCGGCGAAGCTCGCGGTCTTCCTCGCCTACGGCGTCGGGATGGCGCTCGTCCTGATGGCGCTCTCGGTCGGGGTCGCGCTCGCCCGGGAGGGCGCGGCGCGCGCGATCAGGCCGCTGCTGCCGCACGTGGGCCGGCTCGCCGGGCTGCTGCTCGCGGCCTCCGGCGGCTACCTCGTCTACTACTGGGCCCGCATCCGCTTCGGCGACAGCGTCACGCTCGCCGACGACCCCGTGGTCGGCTTCGTCACGCGCTACTCGTCGCAGCTCCAGGGGTTCGCCGGGCGGCACGGGACGCCGATCCTCGTCACAGCGGCCGTGATCGTCGCGGCCGGCGCCGCCGCCGGACTCGTGACCCGGTCGCGCGGGCGCCCGCGGGTCGGTACGGAGGCGGCGGACTCGTGAGCCGTGCCGCGCTCGCACTCCCGCTCTTCCTCGCGGCGCTGCTCGGCGCCGCCGGCTGCGGCGGCGGGTCGAAGCAGACGGCGACCACGGCGCGGCCGGCCGCTGGGATCACCGACCTGCAGAGCATCGACCAGTTCCGGAAGGCCTTCGACGCGCACCGCGGCGTGCCGCGGCTGATCGTGCTCGCCTCGCCCACCTGACCGGTCTGCCGGATCGGCGCCAGTTGGGTCCGACTGCACATCCTGGACGACCACCCGCAGGCGAAGCTGGCGGTGCTCGTCCTCTGGGAGCCGATGCTCGGCGGGGACTCGCGCGCCCGGATCGACCGGAAGCTCTTCGACGACCCGCGCGTCGTCACGTTCTGGGATCCCCGGAAGCTCTCGGGCGCCTGGTTCGGCAAGCGGACGATCGCCGGGCTCGGCGGGGACGGCTGGGTCGTCTGGGACGCCTTCTACGCCTTCGGCCCCTCCGCCCGCTGGGACGCCGCCCCGACGGGAGCCCTCGCCGCCGGAAGCGACATCATCGGCAACGTCGACGCGCTCTCGCGCTCGTTCGTCCCGCTGCTCGGCGGGCAGTAGGCCGCGCTTCCGGCCCGCCCGAGCGGAGGTCGGCACTCGCCCGCGGGGTAGGATCGCGGAGTGCCCGACCGGCTCTGGTTCACCGACGACGAAGAGGCCTGCCGCCTGCTCGCGGACGACCCGTTCGCACTCCTCGTCGGGCTCGCGCTCGACCAGCAGGTGACCGTCCAGACCGCGTTCGCCGGCCCGCTGAAGCTCAAGCAGCGGCTCGGCACGCTCGATCCGGGCGCGATCGCCGCCATGGATCCCGCGCGGGTCGAGGAGGCGTGCCGCGAGAAGCCCGCGGTGCACCGCTTCCCCGGCTCGATGGCGGGGCGCGTGCAGGAGCTCGCGGCGGTCGTCGCCGACGAGCACGGCGGCGACGCGGCCCGGATCTGGCGCGACGCGCGCGACTCCGACGACCTGCGCGACCGCATCGCCGCGCTGCCCGGCTTCGGCGAGATGAAGGTGAAGGCGCTCGCCGCGATCCTCGCCCGGCGCTTCGGCGTCGCCGCCGCGGAGCCACTCGCGCCGACGCACCGGACGCTCGGCGACGTCGACTCGCCCCAGGCGCTCACCGACTACCAGGCGGCCAAGCGCGCCCACAAGGCCGCGCTGCGCGCCGCGAAGACGTCCTGATCGAGCTCCGCACGCTCACCGACGGCGGCCACCCGGCCGAGGACACGGCGCGGACGCTCGCCGGCTTCCTCGCGACGGCCGAGCGGACGCTCGAGATCGCGATCTACGACGTGCACCTGCCGCCGCCGCTCGACGGGATCGTCCACGGGGCGCTCGCAGACGCGGCCGCGCGCGGCGTCGCTGTCCGGCTCGCCTACAACGTCGACCACGCGAAGAAGGCGCCGGTGCCGCCGCCGCCGCGGACGGAACCGGGACTCGTCGAGTCGCTCCCCTTCCCGACCGCCGCGATCCCGGGCGTCCCCGACCTGATGCACCACAAGTACGTCGTGCGCGACGGCGCCGCCGTCTGGACCGGCTCGACGAACTGGACCGCCGACTCGTGGACGCGCGAGGAGAACGTGATCGTCACCGTCGAGTCGGCGGAGCTCGCCGCCCGCTATCTCGCCGACTTCGAACAGCTCTGGACGACCCGCGACGTCTCGCGCACCGGCAAGGTGGACACCTCGCCGCTCCGGATCGGCGACACCCCCGCCCGCGCCTGGTTCTGCCCCGGGCGCGGCGACAAGCTCGCGCACCGCATCGCGAAGGCGGTCGGCTCCGCGCGCCGCCGGATCCGCATCGCATCGCCCGTGATCAGCTCGGCGCCCGTGCTCGCCACGCTCGCCCAGGTCGCATCCGACGGGAAGGTGGACCTCGCCGGCGTCGTGGACGCGACGCAGGTGCGCGAGGTGCTGCACCAGTGGCACGAGAACGGGAACGCGCCGTGGAAGGAGCCGCTCCTGCGCCGGACGCTCGAGCGGGCGGCGTTCTCCGGCAAGCGCTCGACGCCGTACGGGCCCGGAACCGTCCACGACTACATGCACGCGAAGATGACCGTCGCCGACGACGTCGTCTTCGTCGGCAGCTTCAACCTCTCCCACTCGGGCGAGGAGAACGCCGAGAACGTGCTCGAGCTCGCGGACGCCGGGCTCGCCGACCAGGCCGCGGCCTTCATCGACGACGTGCGGGCGCGCTACCCGGCCGTCGAGCTGTAGCCGCCCTCAGAAGGCGATCACGGAGAGCTCGCCGAGGCCGGACGCCGCCGCGCCCCCCGGCACCGGGCACGACGCGCGCCCGTCGCGGAGCGCGCAGTCCAGCCAGCGGCCGCCGGCGGCGAGGCGCACCCGCACCGTGTGTGCGCGCGCGGGCGCGAGCCGGAAGACGACCGCCGCCACCGCGCCCTCGGCGTCGAGCCGCCAGCCCACGTTCGAGACGGCGTAGCCGGAGACGCCGCCGGCCGGAGCGGCGCCCGGGCTCGCATGGGCGACGCCCAGCGACAGCGAGGCCGCGGCGAGCACGACGCCGGCGAACCCGGCCTTCCGGCTGTGTCTCCTCCTGTGCCGCACACCGTAATGGTGAGCGCCGCCGGTCGCCCGGTCGATCCTCGCTTCTGCGCGTCCGCGGCGGCGATCCGTCCCCTCTCTCTCCCCCGGAAGGGTGAGGCCGAGCCATACGCGCCTCATACCTCCCGCACCCGGAATGCCGTCCTGCGTCGCCGATTCTTCAGCCATGACGGTTTCCACCCATGGCAACGCAGGACTGAACCGGAGCTGCGGCTCCCGAGAAGGAGGACTCATGCATCACAGACGGCAGCGCGCCGCAAGGCGGGCGATCGTCGCGGCCACCGCCCTGGCGGCCATGCTCTCGGTCGCGGGATACGCGTTCACGGCCTCGAACACCGTGCCGGACGCCGCCCTCGGCCAGGGCGCGAACACGATCAGCGGCTACACCGTGGCCTCGGTCGCGTACAACCTCAACGCCACGAATCCCGGCAACGTGGATTCGGTGAGCTTCACGATCAGCCCGACCACGGCGACCACGGTGAAGATCCAGCTCGCCGCGGCCGGCTCCTGGTACAGCTGCACGAACACGGCGGGCAGCGTCAGCTGCGCAACCACGTCCCCGCAGGCGACTGCGGCGACGGCGACCTCGCTCAACGTTGTCGCGTCTCAGTAGGCCCAGGCTCGTCGCGCTCGCCGCGGTCGCGGCCGGCGGGGTGCTGATGGCGTCGGGCGGCGCGTTCACCGCCTCGAACACCGTGCCGGACGCGTCCGTCGGCCAGGGCGCGAACACGATCAGCGGTTACACGATCAGCTCGGTCACGTACACGCTGAACACCTCGATCCCGGCCAACGTGGACGCGGTCGACTTCACGATCGTCCCCGCCACGGCGAGCACGGTGAGGTCCAGCTCGCCTCGGGCGGCTCCTGGTACAGCTGCACCAACACGGCCGGCGCCGTCACGTGCCCGACCACGTCTCCGCAGGCGGACGCGGGGACGGCGACCTCGCTCAACGTGGTGGCGAGCCAGTAGAAGAAGACGACCTGGCGGCGCGCTCCGGCGCGCCGCCGAGGAGCCTGAGATGAAGATCACCATCGGACAGATCGTCACCACCTTCCTCACCGTCGTCGTGCTGGGCGCGGGGTGGTTCTTCCTCGCCCCGCCCCAGCTCGGCGGCTCGAGCTCCTACGTCCAGGTCTACGGGACGAGCATGGAGCCGCGCCTGCACGGCGGCGACCTCGTCGTCGTCCGCGGCGGCGGCCCGTACCGCGTCGGCGACGTCGTCGCCTACCGGAACGGCGCGCTCGGCGGCCACGTGGTGCTGCACCGGATCATCCGCGTCGCCGGCGACCGCTACGTCTTCAAGGGCGACCACAACGACTTCGTGGACTCCTACCATCCGGCCCAGAGCGAGCTCGTCGGGCGGATGTGGGTCCACGTTCCGGCAGCCGGGCGCTACCTCGTGTGGCTGCACGGACGGAACCTGCTGCTCGTCGGCGGACTCGGCCTGCTCGCGATCCTCGCGCTCTCGCTCGAGCTCGGCGGCGTCCGGCGGCGCGTGCGGCGCCCGGCCGCCACCCCGGCCGGGCCGGCGGCCCACGGCCAGCACGGCTCGTTCGGCGCGCTTCCCGCCCTCGGAGCAGCACTGCTGCTCGCCGGGGCCGGCCTCGCCGCCCTCGGCTACACGCGGCCGCTCTCGACCACGGGGACGCAACATGGACCTCTACACCCAGACCGGCCGCTTCGGCTACGAGGCCGCGGCCCCGGGGGGCGCCCCCGTCTACGGGAGCACGACGGCCTCCACCGGCCAGCCGCTCTTCCTGCAGCTCGTCGACGGCGCGACCTTCCGCTTCTCCTATGGGTTTGCATCCGCGGCCGCTCACAACGTCACGGGCACCGTCGGGCTCGACGCGAAGGTGACCGCCGCGAACGGCTGGACGCGGACGCTCCACCTCGCCGCCGCCCGACCCTTCAGCGGCGACCGCGCGACCGTGAGCGGCGACCTGAGCTTCCGCTCGCTCGCACGCCTCCTCCGGCGGGTGGACGCACTCACGAACGTGAACGGCGGCACCTACACGCTGACGCTGCTGCCGAGGGTGAAGCTGCACGGGGTCGTCGGCGGCACGGCGCTGGGCGGCGGCTTCGCGCCGAAGCTCGCGTTCCTGCTCGACCCGAACCAGCTTCAGCTCCAGCCGGGCAGCGCGGCGGATGCGGGCGCGGCCTCACAGCTCACGCAGACGAGCTCCGGCTCGGGCACGGTCGTCGTTCCGAACCGGCTCTCGCTGCTGACGCTCCGCCTGCCGGTGGCGCTCGCCCGGGAGCTCTCGCTCGCCGGCGTCGCGATCGGGCTCGTCGCCCTGCTCGTGGGCCTGCTGCTCGCCCGGCGCGCCCGCCGGACCGACGAGCACGGGCTGGTCGCAGCGGCTCTACGGCGACCTGATCGTGGCTGTCACGGAACTCCGTACCGACCCGGCGCTGCGCGAGGTCAGGACCACGTCGTTCGCGGGCCTCGTCCGGATCGCCGAGCAGTCGGAGCGGATGATCCTGCACCTCGAGCACGAGGGCCGGCACACGTACGTCGTCGAGGACGCCGACGTCCGCTACCTCTACGGGGACGCGGACGCGGCGCCGGAGGCGAGACGGACAGCCGGTCGCGGGAGACACGCTCCGACTCGCGGAGAGGCGTCCGGCGTGACCCTTCGTCGGCGGCTGCTCCTCCCCCTCGCGCTCCTCCTGACGGCGCTCATGGCCGGCGGGTGGCTCGGGCACGCCGCCACGGCCGGGAACACGGTTCCGGCCGGGCTCGCCGGGCAGGGCTCGCAGGCGGCGAGCCCGTATACGATCTCGAACGTCGCCTACGCCCTCGATGTCAACGACCCGCGGAACGTCGCGCAGGTCACGTTCACGGTCAGCCCCTCGAACCCGCGCGTCGTCAAGGCACGCCTCTTCGACGCCGGCTCCTGGTATGCGTGCACGAACATCGCCGGGAGCGTCACCTGTGCAACGACCTCGCCGGCTGCGGCGGCGACGAGCGCGAACCACCTCACGGTTGTGGCGGCCCAGTGACGGCGCTGCGCCGCACCCGCCGGCGCCCGGCGCGGGGGCGCCGTCCCGACCGGCGCCGCCGCGTGCTCTTCGGGCTCCTGCTGGCGGCGGTGGCCGTATGTGCCTTCGCAACCGGCAAGGCGTTCACGGCCAGCAACACCGTCCCGCCGACGAACATCGGCCAGTTCGCGCGCGCGATCTCTCCCGCCGAGCTGGCGCCGGCCGAGTGCGCTGCGAACGGGATCACGGTCACGAGCATCGTCGGCGGCTCCGGCACGGTCACCTCGACGGCCGCCAACCAGCTCGTGCTCGGCAGCAGCGGGGCCGACACGCTGAACGACGGCGGCGCCGGGACCGCGTGCATGGTGGGCGGCGCCGGCAGCGACACGTTCAACGGCCTGAACAAGGCCGGCGACCTCTGCGTCGTCTCCTCGATCACCCCGCCGGCCTCGATCAAGAAGTGCCAGGTAGTGGCGACGAGGCCGTGAGCGCCCCGGCGGGCGAGCTGCGACGGCCGATCGACTCCGTGTCCCGCGCGCTCGCGACTCACGCGTCCCGGCACCCCCGGTTCCCTGCCACGCTCGCCGCGGCGGGGCTGCTCGCGACGTTCGCCGTGATGCTCGCGGTCGGAGACGCGGCGATCGATCGGCGCGATCGCGCTCGTCCCCTGGGTGGCGCTGCTGGCAGCGGAGACCGGGATCGTGGGAGGAGTGCTCGCGGCCGCAGCGGCGACGGGGCTCTACGCCGGTGCGGCTGCGATCGTCGGCGGGTCGGCGGGGCCTGCGGGAATGACCGTCCGCGCCGCGTCCCTGGTCGCCGTCGGCGTGGCAGCGGGCGTCGCCGGACGCCGTCTGCGGGCGAGCGCCGCGACCGCGCGGGCGGTGGCCTCGCTCCAGGCGGCGCTCATCGACTCGACCCTCGACGGGATGTGCCTCACCGACCGGCACGGGAACATCCTCATCTCGAACGCGCCTCTGCGGCGGTTCGGCGTCGAGCTCGGGATGCCGGACACCGGGACGGTGCCCGAGCGGCTGCTCGCGGTCGTGGACCGCACCACCGAGCCGGAGCGCTACCGGCAGCGGATGCTCGACCTGGCGGGCGAACCCCAGGCGGTGAGCGTCGACGAGTTCGAGCTCGCCGGCAGCGGCCGCGTCTTCCGCGGCTTCACGGCCCCGGTCGAGGATCCCGGCGGAGGCTCGCCCGGGCGCGTCTGGACGCTGCGCGAGATCACCGCGGACCGCGAGCTGGAGCGGCTGCGCGACGCCTTCGTGGCCGCGGTCTCCCACGAGCTGCGCACGCCGCTGACCTCGATCTCCGGCTTCCTCGAGCTGCTCGCCGACGAGGAGGAGGCACTCGGCGAGACGGGCCGCGGCTACCTCGCCGTCATCCGGCGGGGCACCGACCGGCTGCTGCGGATCATCGAGGACCTCCTGCTCGTCGCCCAGATCGAAGCCGGGCGGCTCGAGCTGGCGCTCGCCCCGGTCGACGTTGCCCGCGTCGCAGCACTCGCGGTGGACGCCGCGGGCCCGGCGGCGGAGGAGAAGGGGGTCGCGCTGGAACTGCGCGCAGATGGCGGCCCGACAGCTCTCGCGGACGCGGGACGCCTCGGTCAGGTGCTGGACAACCTCGTCTCGAACGCGATCAAGTTCACCGACGAGGGCGGCTCCGTCACGGTCACCGTCGAGCTCGACGGCGCCACGGCGCTGCTCGTGGTCGCGGACACCGGCGTCGGCATCCCCACCGACGAGCAGGCCCAGCTGTTCTCGCGCTTCTTCCGCGCCTCGACCGCGGTCCGGCGCGCGATTCCCGGCACCGGCCTCGGGCTCCCGATCGCCCGCGCGATCGTCGAGCAGCACGGCGGCACGATCTCGCTCGAGAGCCGCCAGGGCGAGGGCACCCGCGTGACGGTCGCGCTGCCGATCGGAGACTCCCCCGTCGGGTGACGCGGCCGCCGCGGCGTTCGGCACCATGGGATCCCCTTCGACGTCGTCACGCGGCGGACGCCGCGCTCGCGCGTGTCCTTCGAGTACGCCGGCGAGTCCCGCGGCGGCTGGACGGCGGGCTCGGGCGCGGTCTGGAGCCTTCGCTCGAACCGGCTGCGCCCCGCCGGCTGGACGTCCCGGACGCGGCCGGGTTGCCCATCTTCCCGCGGGGCTCGCGCGCTACGACGAGGTCGCCCGCGGAGTCATCGACCACGCGCTCCGCTTCAGACGGACGCTCTGCACACGCTCGGCCGCGCCGCGGGAGCCGACTTCGAGGTGGTCGACACGTCCTCGCTGCCGCACCCCGGCGGCTGAGCCCGCGACGAACATGTCTCCCGCAGCCACGTCCCGGTGCCAGGCACCGGGACGTGGCCGTTGCGGCCGCGTCCCGGCACGATCGCCGCGATCCCGCTCCGCGACCGCGATCTCAACGCCGCTCGAAACAGCCACTGTCCTGCGGAGTCACGTCCGGTGCCTGGCACCGGACGTGACGGTTCGGGACCTGTCACCGCAGGCCGGTCGGCACATGTCGCCGGGACCCGCTACGCGGGACGCGGCTCGAGCGCCGCGGCAGCGACCCGGCGGAGCTCCGGCACGATCTCCGGGTCGATCCAGTGCCCGATCGGCGACTCGCGGTAGAGCACGTCGGCGCCCGCCTCCTCGAGCAGCGAGCGAGCGCGGCGCCCGAACTCGACCGGGATCACCGGGTCGAGCGTCCCGTGCGCGATCGCGACCGGCGGGAACGGCGACTCGAGATCCGGCTCCCAGCCCGCGACGACCGGGACGAAGCCGCTGAGCGCGAGCAGCGCGGCCGGACGCGGCCGCCCCGGCCGATCCCCAGCGCGTAGCCCAGCACCGCGCCCTGCGAGAAGCCGCCGAGCACGATCCGCTCCGGCGGGAACGGGAGTGCGTCGAACCACTCCGCCAGCGCACCGAAGCCGTCCGTGAACGTGGCCGGATCCGGGTAGCCGACGCGGGGGACGGCGTACCAGTGCGCGCCGCCGGGCGGCAGTGCGAGCGGCGCGCGCGGCGTGTAGCCGTGCAGGCGCCGCTCCGGGTCGAGCGCGTCGAGCAGCGGGAAGAGGTCGTGCTCGTCGGCGCCGCGGCCGTGCAGCAGGACGAGCGCGCCCTCGGGCTCGGCCGCCGCCGGGCGCTCGAGCGCCCGCAGGCTCATCCGGAGGCCTTCGTCCAGCTCTCGCGTGGATCCGGCAGCGGCGTCAGCAGCGGCTCGACCTGCTCGCGCAGGTGCTCGAAGTCCGGCGGCAGGATCAGCTTCTCGCCGAGGTGCTCCGGCTCCTCGTCGGTGTCGAAGCCCGGCCCGAGCGTCGCGATCTCGAACAGGACGCCGCTCGGCTCGCGGAAGTAGATCGAGCGGAACCAGAAGCGGTCGATGACCGGCGTCGGCCGCCCACCGGCCTCGGCGACGCGGCGCTGCCAGGCCTCGTGGTCGTCCATCGCCGACGCCCACGCGACGTGGTGGACAGTGCCGGCGCCCGGAATCCCCGGCTCCTCCGGCGCGGCCTCGTACTCGATCCAGCCGCCGCGGTCGTCGCCGCGCGTCTCCCAGCGCTGCCCGTCCGGCGCTCGAAGCCGAGCGCCTCGACGAACGGGCCGCGTACGCAGCTCGGGATTCCGCGCGAAGGCGCGGACGCCCTCGAAGCCCTGGAGCGCGACCTCACGCGGAATCTCCGGATGGTCGGCGACGAGCGGCGCGTCGGGCACGTCGGCGACGACGAGCTCGTGGCGGAGGCCCTCCGGGTCGGCGAAGCGGAGCACGTCGCCCTCGCGCGTGACGGGGTGCCCCTCGGCGTCGAGGCGGCCGGCCCAGAAGTCGAGCGCCGCGGCCGAGGCGACGCGCCAGACGACGGTGTGGATCATCCCGGCGCCGGCGCGCCCCGGCCCGGCGCCCGGGTACTCGAAGAAGGTGATGTCCGAGCCGGCGCTGCCCTTCTCGTCGGCGTAGAACAGGTGGTAGACGGTCGGGTCGTCCTGGTTCACGGACTTCTTGACCAGCCGTAGCCCGAGCACGCGGGCGTAGAAGTCGACGTTCTGCGGCGCGTCGCCGGTGATGCACGTGACGTGGTGGATGCCGTCGAGTCTCACTGGTGCCCTCTCCTCCGGAAAGTACTTGCGTGCTCAAACACTAGCACGCCCCGGAAGACGGCTACCCGACACCCGCGAGCAGGAACGCGCGGCTCTCCCGCGCCATCTCGCGCGCGATCACGAGCCGCTGGATCTCCTGCGTGCCCTCGTAGATCTGCGTGATCTTCGCGTCGCGCATGAAGCGCTCGACCGGGTACTCGCGGATGTAGCCGTAGCCCCCGAGGATCTGCACCGCCTCGGTGGTGACGGCCATCGCGACGTCGGCGCACTTCAGCTTCGCCATCGCCGAGGCCTTCGTCAGCTCCGCCTCGTCCACGCCCGCGTCGGCCATCTGCCCGAAGCGGTAGAGCAGGCCGCGCGCCGCCTCGCACTCGGTCTCCATGTCGGCGAGCTTCGCCTGGATCAGCTGGTGCTGGACGATCGGCTTGCCCATCGTCTCGCGCGTCTTCGCGTACTCGAGCGCGTAGTCGGTCGCGCCCTGCGCGATCCCGAGCGCCTGCGCCGCGACCCCCGGCCGCGAGCGGTCGAGGATCCGCATCGCGATCCGGAAGCCCTCGCCCTCCCCGCCGAGCAGGTTCGTCGGCCGGGATCCGGCAGCCGTCGAAGGTCGAGCTCGCCGGTCGTCGAGCCGGAGATCCCCATCTTCGGCTCGAGCCGCGCCACCTCGAAGCCGGGCGTGTCCGCCTCGACGACGAAGGCCGAGATCCCGGCATGGCCCGCCTCGGGGTCGGTCTTCGCGAAGACGGTGTAGAGGTTCGCGACGCCCGCGTTCGTGATGAAGCGCTTCGAGCCGTCGAGGACGTACTCGTCGCCCTCGCGCCGCGCGGTCGTCCGCATCGCCGCCGAGTCGGAGCCGGAGCCGGACTCGGTGAGCGCGTACGCCGCGAGCCACTCGCCGGTCGCGAGCCGCGGCAGCCAGCGCTCGCGCTGCTCGTCCGTGCCGGCGAGCTTCAGCCCGAGCGAGCCGAGCTCCTGGACGGCCAGGAGCAGCGCCGCTCGTCGCGCAGACCTTCGCCACCTCCTCGATCGCGATCAGCGAGAGCAGCGTCCCCGTGCCGAGCCCGCCGTGCTCCTCGCCGTAGAGGAGCCCGAAGATGTCGTTCTCGCGGTACAGCTCGACGACGTCCCAGGGGAACTCGTGCGACGCGTCGATCTCCGCCGCGCGCGGCGCGATCCGCTCGCGCGCGAGCGTCCGCACGAGGTCGCGCAGCTCGCGCTGCTCGTCGCTGAGGACGTCCCAGGGCACGAACGCGATTGTACGCCGAGGAGTTGCCTCGCAGTCCTGCCCTCGACGGCGGCCGCGGCCTCAGCCCGGGGTGTGGCAGACCGCCTCGATGTTGTTGCCGTCCGGGTCGAGCACGAAGGCGCTGTAGTAGTCGGGTGGTAGTGCTCGCGAACGCCGGGCGCGCCGTGGTCGCGGCCGCCGGCCGCGAGCGCGGCGGCGTGGAACGCGTCCACGTCGCGCGCGGTGGTCGACGTGGAAGGCGACGTGCGTGCCGGCCGAGACGGGCTCGCGCTGCGCGATCCAGAACTCCGGCTTGCCGCCGTGCCCGAAGCCTGCGCCGTACTGCAGGGCGAGCACCACCTCGAAGCCGAGGGCGGCGAGCGCGGGCTCGTAGAAGTCGCGGCTGACCTCGTAGTCGGTCACGTTGAGGATGACGTGGTCGATCATCGGTCGCTCCTTTCACTACGCTCGCCCCATGATCCTGCGCAACGGCGTCATCCGAACCCTAGACCCCTCGCTGCCGACGGCGCGCGCGCTCGCCATCGCCGGCGACCGCGTCGCCGGCGGAGTCGGCACGCACGAGTCGGCGCTCCCGAGCCCGGAGACCGTCGATCTCGGCGGCCGCTGCGTGCTTCCCGGCTTCACCGACTCGCACGTCCACTTCCCCACCTGGGCGCTCGGGCAGAACGAGGTGCGGCTCGACGGCGCCGCCTCGCTCGAGGAGGCGCTCGCGCGCGCCGCGCGCCGGGCTCGACGGGCTGCCCGACGGCCGCTGGCTGCGCGGCTACGGCTGGCGGAGCGCCGGCTGGGAGCGGGAGCCGGCGCGCGGCGACCTGGACGTGCTGACCGGCGGCCGGCCGGCGGCGCTGTTCTCGAAGGACTACCACTCGCTCTGGCTCAACTCGGCGGCGCTCGCGCTCGCCGGGGGCGACCTCGAGGTCGAGGGCGGCGTCGTCGAGCGCGACGAGCGCGGCGAGCCGACCGGGATCCTGCGCGAGGAGGCGGCGTGGCGCTTCAAGGACCGGCACGTGCACGTCGCCGACGCGGAGTACCTCGACGCGATGCGCACCGGCGTGCGGCTCGCGAACGCGCGCGGGGTCACCTGCGTCCACGACAAGGACGGCTGGTTCGGCGCGATCGGCCTCTGGCAGCGGCTCGAGGAGCGCAACCACCTGACGCTGCGCGTCTGGCAGTCGACCCCGGCCGAGCGGCTCCCCGAGCTGCGGGCGCTCGGGCTCCGCAGCGGGACGGCTCGCCGCTGCTGCGGCTCGGCTACCTGAAGACGTTCATGGACGGGACGCTCGGCTCGCAGACGGCGTGGATGCTCGACGGGAGCGGCGTCACGATCACGAGCGGCGAGGAGCTCGAGCGGATCGTCCGCGAGGGCGCCGAGGCGGGCTGGCCGGTCGCCGTGCACGCGATCGGCGACCGCGCCAACCGCGAGGCGCTCGACGCGTTCGAGCGGACGAGGGAGCTGTGGGCGCCGCTCGGGCTGCGGCAGCGGATCGAGCACGCGCAGTGCCTCGCGCCCGAGGACGTGGCCCGCTTCGGCGAGCTCGGCGTCGCCGCCTCGGTCCAGTTCACGCACGCGCCCTCGGACGAGACGCTGGCGAGGCGCTTCTGGGCCGACCGGCTCGACGGGACGTACTCGTTCCGCTCGCTGCTCGAGGCGGGGGCGCGCCTCGCGAACGGCTCGGACGCGCCGGTCGAGGAGCTCGACCCGTGGGCGCGGCGTGGTCGCCGCGCGTGCTCGACCACTGGCGGCCGGACCAGGCGCTGACGCTCGGGCAGGCGCTGCACGCGACGTGCGTCGCGCCGTCCTGGCTGTCGCGCGACGAGCGCGAGCGCGGGACGCTCCTGCCCGGCCGGCTCGCCGACCTCGTCGTGCTCGACCGCGACCCCTTCGGGTGCGAGCCCGGCGAGCTGCGCGAGGTGCGGGTGGTCGCCACGATGGTCGGCGGGCGCTGGGTGCACGACCCGCCGCCGTGGGACTGAGCCCGAGCCCGCGCGCCGACTGGTGACAGACTGTTACAAGCGCGGCGAGTGGTGCCGCCCGTGCCGCCGGGGCACGACGATCGGGGCGATCAGGAGCGTCCAGGCGGCGAGCGCGAGCACGACGACCACGATGACGATCGCGAGTGCGGTGAGCGCGTTGTTCATGTTGCCTCCTTCGCGAAATTCGTGCTGGATGTCACATTGCTCCGGGGCGTCGAGTGTCCCATCCGGGCGCGCGCGGATTCGGGCGCCGCGCCGATACGTACAATTGGGACATGACCAGGACGATGAACGCCGTCCACGAGTCCACGACCTGCGCGGTCGCAGCCTCGGCGGAGATCGTCGGCGCCAAGTGGACGGCGCTGCTCGTCCACGATCTCTCCGAGGGCCCGCGCCGCTTCTCGCAGCTCGAGCGCTCGTGCATCGGCATCAGCCCGCGCACGCTCGCCGAGCGCCTGCGCGTGCTCGAGGTGGAGGGCATCGTCGAGCGGCACAGCTATCCCGAGTCTCCTCCGCGCGTCGAGTACCAGCTGACGGAGAAGGGCGCGGCGCTGCTGCCGATCATCGACGCGATGCGCGAGTTCGGTCACGAGTGGCTGCACTGCGACCACTCCGGCCACGTGCACGGCTGAGCCGGCTGCGGCGCTCGTGGTCGCGTCCGTAGGTTCGTTCCTTTTCGGCCGAGCGAAAACCGAGGAGGCCAAGGACGCAGGGAGCCCCGACAGCCGAAGCTATCGGGGCGACTGAGGACGCCGGCATCCGACGCGTTTGCAGCCGGCCGGGAAGACAACCGAACGTGCGGACGCGACCACTAGCCGCTCACCTTCCGGCGCACGATCTCCTCCTCCGCGAGCAGCAGCCGCCGCTCGCGCTCATCCGCCGCCTCGTGGCGGTCGCGCAGCTCCTGGTCGAACCGCCGCAGCCGGGCCTCCGTCGCCGCGACCTGCTCCTCCGTCTCGGCGACGCGGCGCTCGCGCGTCTCCACCGCCTTCTCCGCGGCGACCACCCATGATGTCCGCTCCTCGAGGTCGGCCCCGAGGGCGACCAGCTCGCCGGCGCGCCGGTCGATGACTTCGGCGCGGCGCTCGACGGCGCCCGCCCGCTGCTCGAGCTCGCGCGCCTCGCGCTCCCGGTGCGAGAGCCGCACCTCGCCGGAGGCGAGCTTCGCCGCGCGATGGCCGAGCGAGGCGCTCACCCGTGCGACGTGCTCCTCGCGCCGCTCGACCTCGCCCTCGCGGAGGCTCAGCTCCGACTGCTTCGCGGCGATCTGCTCCAGCAGCGGCTCGATCGTCGCCGCGCGGCCGTCGAGCTCGGCGGCCCGGCGCGCGCTCTCGGCGTCCCGCTGCTCGAGGTCGACGCGCAGCCGCTCGGCGCGGAGCTCGGCCTGCGCGACCTCCTCTTCGCGCCGCGCCAGCTCGACGCTCCACGGCTCCAGGCCGGTGACGCGCTGCTCGCGCGCCTCGACGCTGCGCTCGCGCTCGGCGAGGGTCGTCTCGGTGAGGACGACGATGTCCATGCGCTCGTCGAGCTGGGCCGAGAGCTCGTCCAGCTCGACCTCGCGCTCGGAGACGGACGCCTCGCGCCCGAGGACGCTCTCCACCCGCCGTTCCCGCTCGGCGAGCCGTCGCTCCCGCTCGTCCGCCTCGTCCGCGCGCGCCTGGACCGCCCGGCGCTGCTCGGCGGTCGCGGCCTCGCGCCGGTCGAGCTCGGCGGCGCGCAGCGACAGCTCCCGCTCGCTGACGGCGAGCCGGGAGATCCGCTCCTCGACCTCGGCCAGCCTGCGTCGCAGCAGCTCGTCGCCGCGGCGGTCGCGGTCGGTGACCGCGGCCCACGCCGCCTGTAGCTCGTCCGCGCTCTGGCCGGTCTCCGTCAAGATCACCCTGCTCTATTCGGCAGGAGGATGCCTGATCCTCAGCCGGAGTCGCGCGGCAGCCCGGCCAGCGCCGTGAACAGCTCGGCCGCCGTGGCGATGCCCTGGTCGAAGTACCGCACCAGGAAGCGCTCGTTCGGCGAGTGGACGTTCGACTCCGGGAGGCCGAAGCCGGTGAGGACCGTCGGGATCCCCTTGTCGGCGAGCGCGGGCATGATCGGCAGCGTGCCCCCGGTGCGGACGAGCAGCGGCCGCACGCCGAGCGCGCGCTCGAACGCGTCGAGCCCGAGCCGGATCGCCGGCTCGTCCGGTCGCACGAGCCCTGCCGGCGAGCCGGCCCAGCGGACGTCCACCTCGGCGCCCTCGGGCGCCGCCTCCCGGACGAGCCGCTCGGCCGCGGCGCCGATCGTCTCGACCTCCTGGCCCGGCGCGAGCCGGACCGTGAACTCGCCCGAGGCCTCCACCGAGAGCGTCGTGTTCCGCAGGCCCGGCTTGCCGCCGATGATCCCGTTCACGTCCGCGGACGGCTCGGCCCAGGTGCGGAGGTAGAACTCGTCCTCCGCGCCGGCGTCGAGCGGGCGGGCGCCCTGGTTGCGCATCTCGTCGGCGCCGGCCGGCAGCGCCGCCCACGCGTCGAGTTCCTCGGCGGTCGGCGGCGCGATCCCCACGCGCAGCGGCTCGGGCAGGCGGCCGTCCGGCCCGGCGAGCACCGCGCCGAAGCAGCGCATGAGGACGTGGATCGCGTTGAGCGCCGCGCCGCCGTACATCCCCGAGTGCAGGTCGCGCTCGCCCGTGCGCACCTTCACGTCGAAGGCGATCAGCCCGCGCGTCGCGAGGTCGAAGACGGGGACGTCGCGGCGAAGCATGCCGCCGTCGAAGATGATCGCCGCGTCGGCGCCGCGCTCGTCCTGGGCGAGATAGTCGACGATCGTGTGGCCGCCGATCTCCTCCTCGCCGTCGCACGCGAAGCGGAGGTTGACCGGGAGCGCGCCCGCCTCGGCGAGCTGCCGCGCCGCGCGCAGGAGGATCCAGACCTGGCCCTTGTCGTCGGTCACGCCGCGCGCGTACGCCCACTCGTCGCGGACCGTCAGCTCGAACGGCTCGGACTCCCAGAGGTCGAGCGGCGCCGGCGGCTGCACGTCGAAGTGGCCGTAGCAGAGGACGGTGGGCGCGTTCGCGGGGTCGCTCGAGGCCGGGATGTCGCCGAGCGCGAGCTCCTTCTCCCCGAACGGCGTCAGCTCGGCCGTGCCGCCGATCTTCCGGATGTAGTCGCAGACCCACTCGCCGGCGCGCTTGACGTCCTCGCGGTGCGCGGCGTCCGCACTCACGCTCGGGATCGCGATGAACTCCTGCAGCTCTGCGCGCTGGGCGTCGTCCACGAGCCGGACTCTACGCACGCGCGGCGGGGTCCCGCTGCAGGTACCGGGCGCCCGCCCCGAGCCGCGCCGCCTCGTCGTCCGGGTTGAGCAGCGCGCAGCGGCGGAGGGAGAGACAGCCGCAGCCGATGCAGCCGGTGAGGCGGCCGCGCAAGGCCTCGAGCGCCGCGATGCGCGAGTCGAGGTCGGCCCGCCAGCGACGCGAGAGCCGCTCCCAGTCGCGCTTGGTCGGCGTCCGGCCGCGAGGGAGCGTGTCGAGCGCCGCGCGGATCTCGGCGAGCGGGATGCCGGCCGCACCCCCCGCCCGGACGAAGGCGACGCGGCGCAGCGTGATCGGGGCGTAGCGCCGCTGGTTGCCGCCGGTGCGGCGCGACTCGATCAGGCCCTGCCGCTCGTAGAAGCGGAGGGCCGACTGGGAGGCGCCGCTCCGAGCCGAGATCTCGCCGATGGAAAACTCGCGCGCCATGGGACTTGACTTGAATATTAGTTGAGGTTCTACGGTATCTGCATGGCAACCATCACGCCACCACCGCTCGGATACGACCACCTCCCGGAACTGCTGACGCGGCTGACGGGAGACGAGAAGCACGACTGGAGCTCGCTCTCCACCCTGAACGTGCTCTGGGCGCTCTACGACCGCGTGCTGGCGGACGGCGACCGCTTCCTGCTCTCGAAGGGCCACGGGCCGGCGGCGTACTACGCGGTGCTCGCGGCCAAGGGCCTCCTTCCCGTCGAGCTGCTCGACGGCTTCGGCGCGTTCGACTCGCCGCTCGGCCACCACCCCGACCGGGCTCTCGCGCCGGGCGTGGAGATCTCCAGCGGCTCGCTCGGGCACGGCCTCCCGATCGCGGTCGGCGTCGCGCTTGCAGGGCGGCGCGTCTTCTGCCTCGTCGGCGACGCCGAGCTCGAGGAGGGCTCGAACTGGGAAGCGGTGCAGCACGCCGGCAGGGAGGGGCTCGCCTCGCTGACGGCGATCGTCGTCGACAACGGCTCCTCCACGCACGGCTGGCCGGGCGGCGTCGAGCGCCGCTTCGCACTCGAGGGATGGGTGGCGACGCGCGTGGACGGGCGCGACCTCGACGAGCTCGCCGAGGCGCTCGCACCGGGCCCCGGCACGAGCCGGCCGCGCTGCGTCGTCGCGGAGGTGACTCGATGACGACGATGAGGCAGCGATTCTACGAGCTGGCTCGCGAGGCGCTCGACGACGACCCGCGGGTCGTACTCGTCACCGCCGAGATCGGCACGGCGGCGATCGGCCCGCACCCGCGCCACTTCAACGTCGGCATCCGCGAGCAGCTGTTGATCGGCGTCGCGGCCGGGCTCGCGCTCGAGGGCTACCGGCCGGTCGCACACTCGTACGCGACCTTCCTCGTCGAGCGGCCCTACGAGCAGGTCAAGCTCGACCTCGGCCACCAGGATCTCGGCGCGGTGCTCGTGAGCACGGGCGCCTCCTACGACGCCGCGCACGAGGGGCGGACGCATCAGGCGCCCGGCGACGTCGCCGCGCTCGCGGCGCTGCCCGGCTGGACGATCCACGTTCCCGGGCACGTCGACGAGGCGGAGCGGCTGCTCCGCAGGGCGCTGCGGGGCGACGACCGCGTCTACCTCCGCCTCTCCGAGGAGGCGAACCACGCGCGCGTGGACGCGGACGGGCTCGCGGTGCTGCGGCGTGGCGGCGAAGGCGCGCCGCTGGTCGTCGCCGTCGGCCCGACCCTCCGCCCCACGCTCGAGGCGACCGCTGACCTCGACGCGACCGTCGCCTATCTGGCCACCGTCCGCCCGTTCGACCGCGAGGGGCTTCGCGCGGCGCTCGGCGACGGCACCGACGTCGTGCTGGTCGAGCCGTACCTCGCGGGCACCTCGTCCGCAGACGTCTCTGCCGCGCTCGTCGACCGGCCGCACCGGCTGCTCGCGCTCGGCGTGCCGAACGAGGAGTTCAGGCACTACGGCACCGGTTCAGAGCACCGCGCCGCACACGGGCTCGACGCCGCAGGGATCCGCGCGTCGCTGAAGGCGTTCGCCGCCTGAGCGGCGAGGGGCGCCGCTCACACGGCGCCCCTCGCCCCGATCGTGCCCTGCCGGCTAGCCGTGCAGGGTGCAGCCGGAGATCGCGTTGCTCCACTCCTGCTGAAGCGCGTAGTGGTGCCCGTTGATCGTCTGGTTGTAGTTCCCGGTCAGCGAGCCGAAGTTCCAGGCGCACTTGTCCGAGCCCTCGTAGCCTCGGCGGTCGTACCAGGCGGTGCCGAGCGGGTCGTTGATCGACTCGCGGTGCTCGTGACTCGCCACGTTGATCGTCGCGTCCGCCTCGGTCGAGGCCCCGTTCGGGTAGTAGCCCGCGTCGCACGCGGACGGAACGGTGTCGGCGTACGGCTGGTTCGCGTACTGCACCGTCGTTCCGCCCACCGAGATGTTGCTGTGGTAGGCGCAGTAGCTCGAGAACGCGCAGCTCGAGCTGGAATAGCAGCTGCCGACGCCCTTCGCCGTGAAGACGAAGTACGTCGTGTTCGCGTCGGGCGAGCCGAGCCGGCCGGCGGAGAACAGCGACTGGAGCTCGGCCCGGATCTGCGCGTCGGAGATGCAGTTGCTCGTGGCTGCGACGGTGTCCGAGCAGCCGCTCGCCGGGTACGGGCTCGTGTCGGTGACGGAGCCGCCGAACGACGAGTTGTAGGCGATCGAGCCGGTGCCGTCGTAGTACTGCGTCTCGGCGGCGTAGACGTTGTCGGTGGAGCCGCTCGCGGCGGCCACGTCCGTGAGGTACTGGTCGATCGTCGAGGCGTAGCCGGGCGCCATCGAGTAGCCGGACGGCAGCCAGTAGACGGCGACCGTGCGGTTCGTCCGCAGGACCTTGCCGTTGTGGTAGACGAGGTTGGCGCCGGAGCCGCCCCCCTTGCCGCCGCCATGGGCCTCCCCGCGGACGGGAACGACGCCGAGGATGCCGTTCTCGCGGCCGGCAGGGTTGTCCGGAGACGGCGGGTCGGCGGCGGCGACCCCGGCGCCGAAGACGAAGCATGCTGCGACGAGCGCAAGCAACAGACGAGTCACGTAAGGACCCCTCTCTGGAGAGATGACGAGCTGCGGATCGGCGGAGCATGAACTCCGGCGTCCCCGCTTTCAAGGGAGCGCGCTAGGCGACGTCTCTGAGGCTGTTCGACTCGGCGAGCGCGCGCAGCTTCTTCAGGCTCTGGTTCTCGATCTGCCGGATCCGCTCGCGGGTCACGTTGAACGTGCGTCCGACCTCGTCGAGCGTGCGCGGGTGCTCCCCGTCGAGCCCGTAGCGCAGCTCCAGGACGCGACGCTCGCGGTGCGAGAGCGTCGAGAGGATCTTGCGCAGCGTCTCCTTGCGCAGCGTCACGTCGGCGGCCTCGTCGGGCAGCGGCGCGTTCTCGTCCGTGAGGAAGTGCCCGAACTCGGACTCCTCCTCGTCGCCGACCGGCTTCTCGAGGGAGACCGGCGCCTGCGCGCTGCGCAGGATCTGCTCCACCTCGTCGACCGGCAGGTCGAGGTCGCGCGCGACCTCGTCGGCGGTCGGCTCGCGGCACAGCTCCGCGCGCAGCTTCCGCTCCGAGCGCACGATCTTGTTCAGCTTCTCGACCACGTGGACGGGCATGCGGATCGTCCGCGCCTTGTCGGCGAGCGCCCGCGCCACCGCCTGGCGGATCCACCAGGTCGCGTACGTCGAGAACTTGAAGCCCTTGCGGTAGTCGAACTTCTCCGCGGCGCGGACGAGCCCGATCGTCCCCTCCTGGATCAGGTCGAGGAAGGGCAGGCCCTGGTTGCGGTAGCGCTTGGCGATCGAGACGACGAGCCGGAGGTTCGCCTCGACCATCTCCTGCTTCGCGCGATGGTCGCCGCGCTCGATCCGCTTCGCCAGCTCGACCTCCTGCGCCGCGGTGAGCAGCTCGACCTTGCCGATGTCCTTGAGGAAGAGCTGGAGGGCGTCGGTCGAGACCTCGCGCGCCTCGGCGACGACCGGTTCCTCCTTCTCCTCCACGCCCGACACGCCCAGCACCTCGATCTGGAGCTCCTCGAGCGCCCGGTAGACGTCGTCGATCTGCCCTGCGTCGAGGTCGAGCTCGTCGAGCGCGAGGGCGATCTCGTCCGTGCTGACCGAGCCGGCCGCCTGGGCCGTCTCGAACAGACTGCGCGCCTCCACCGTCTCGAGAATCTCGGCGATGTCGCGCGTCACGCTCGTCTCAACCCCTGTCGTCACGTCCTGCCTCCCCCTGGCCGGTCGAATGCCCGCACCGCTCGTATCAAGTTTCACGACATTCGAAGATGCCGCACTGTGCCACGCGGGCCGGACGTGGCGCCATAGGCCGTTCGGCTCATATTTTCCTTACCTGGTCCCATTATTTGGGCAAGCTCGCCAGCAGTAACCTCGCATCTTTCGCGTACACCGTGTGCGGGCCGTCCGCAATCGCGAGCCGGAGCTCCTGCCGCGCCTGCGTGCGGTTGCCGAGCCAGATCAGCAGGTAGCCCAGGTGGAAGCGGACGACCGCCGAGTGCGGGAACCGCTGCGCGAGCGGGCCGAGCCGCGAGAAGGCCCGCTCCGGATGCTCCTTGCGGAAGCGGCCGACGGCGGCCGCGGCGAGCGCCTCGGGGTCGTTCGGGGCGATCGCGGCGGCCGACGCGAAGGCGCGCTCGGCGGAGACGGCGCGGCCGAGGTTCTGGAGCGCGATCCCGTAGTAGATCCGCGCCGCGACGTCCCGGCCGCGCGCGAGCCGCGCGAGCGTCTCGATCTGGCGCCGTCCCGAGAGCTGCTCGACGCCCGGGGGCGCCGGGCTGCTCGGCAGGAAGACCGGCAGCGGCTGCGGCGGCATCTGCGGGTGGAGGATCGTCGCCGCGCTGAGGGCGTAGGGCGTGTCCGGCTGGAGCGTCTCCGCCCGCGTGAACGCCTCCTGCGCGTCGGCATTCCGCCCGGCCCAGTAGTAGGCGAGCCCGAGGTGCAGCGCGGCGAGCGAGCTCTTCGGGTGCGCGGCGACGATCCGCTTCAGCTCGTCCAGGCCGCCCTTCGGCCACCGTGCAAACGCAGCGCCGATCTGCGCCGGCAGCGAGTCGTAGCGGGAGAAGACGACCGCGGCCGCCGCGTGGTGACCCTTGTTGTAGAGCGAGGCGGCGCGCGCGAGGTCGCGGGCCTGCGCGTCGTCGCGCAGTCCGAAGGCGAGCTGGAGCGGCGGCGAGCCCGCGCGCGGCTTCGTGACCGCGCCCGCCGCGGTCGTCGTCTCGCCGCGCGTCTGGAGCACCGTCGCGCCGACGGTCGCCACGGCGGCCGCGACGGCGGCGAGCGCGACGATCGCGAGGACTCGGGCACGTGCGGTCATCCTGCGCCCAAAGTACCGGGCCGGCGTCGCGGTCGACGGAGGCCGCCGCCGCATCGCTATATTCCGGAAAGTCATGCCGAGCTATCGCGAGCTGCTGCAACAGGTGAAGTCCGAGATCGAGGAGGTCGCCCCCGCCGAGGCGCGCGACCTGCTGGAGGGCGCCGCGGCGCCGCTCCTCGTCGACGTGCGCGAGCGCGACGAGTGGGGCGAGGGCCACATCCCGGGCGCGGTGCACGTCCCCCGCGGGCACCTCGAGTCGCGGATCGAGCAGGTCGCCCCCGACCGCGCGCGGCCGCTCCTCCTGTACTGCGCCGGCGGTTCGCGCTCCGCGTTCGCGACGAAGACGCTCGAAGAGCTCGGCTACGAGAACGTCGTCAACCTCTCGGGCGGCTTCACCGACTGGAAGCGGAACGGCTTCCCGGTGCAGCTCCCGCAGTCGCTCGACGCGGCGAAGCGCCAGCGCTACAGCCGGCACCTGCTGATCCCGGAGGTCGGCGAGGAGGGCCAGCTCAAGCTGCTCGACTCGCGCATCCTGCTGATCGGCGCCGGCGGGCTCGGCTCCCCGGCAGCGCTCTACCTCGCCGCCGCGGGCGTCGGGAAGATCGGGATCGTCGACGACGACCGCGTGGACGAGTCGAACCTCCAGCGCCAGATCGCGCACTCCACGCAGACGCTCGGCGAGTGGAAGGCCGAGTCGGCGAAGCGCACGATCGAGGCGCTCAACCCGGACGTCGAGGTGATCCCCTACCTCGAGCGGCTCACCTCCGAGAACGTCGACCGGATCCTCGGCGACGGCTGGGACGTGATCGTCGACGGCGCCGACAACTTCCCCACGCGCTACCTCGTCAACGACGCCGCCGTCTGGCACGACATCCCGCTCGTCCACGGCTCGATCTACCGCTTCGAGGGCCAGGTCACCGTCTTCAAGCCCCACGAGGGGCCGTGCTACCGCTGCCTCTTCCCGCAGCCCCCGCCGCCGGAGCTGGCGCCGAGCTGCGCGGAAGGCGGCGTGCTCGGCGTCCTGCCGGGCATCGTCGGCTCGCTCCAGGCGAGCGAGGCGCTGAAGCTCGCGCTCGGGATCGGCGAGACGCTCTCCGGCCGGCTGCTGCTCTTCGACGCGCTCACGACCGAGTTCAGCGAGGTCACGCTGCGCCGCGACCCGAACTGCCCGGTCTGCGGCGACAGCCCCACGATCACCGAGTACATGGACTACGTCGAGTTCTGCCAGGGACGGCCCGCGCACGCATGAGCACGACCGTCCGGATCCCGCCCACGCTCCGCAGCGAGGTCGGCGGCGAGCGCCAGGTGGCCGCCGCGGGCGGCACCGTCCGCGAGCTGCTCGAGGACCTGATGTCCCGCTTCCCCGGGCTGCGCTCGCAGCTGGTCGAGAACGACGAGATCGCCCCGTTCGTGAACGTCTACGTCGAGGGCGAGGACGTGCGCACCCTCGACGGCCTCGAGACGCCGGTGCGGGAGCGGCGCCACGGTCATTCTGCTCCCCGCGATGGCCGGCGGGTGCCTAGGGTCCCGTCGCCGGCCGCCTGCTCGCGCCTCGTCGGCTCACGCCGCTCGTCGAGCTCCCGCGGCTGGCGCCGAAGCCGTCGGTGCGCCTGTACGCGAAGCTCGAGGGGCAGAACCCGACCGGCTCGATCAAGGACCGCGTCGCGAAGGCGATGATCGACGCCGCCGAGGCCTCCGGCGAGCTGGAGCCGGGCCGCGAGCTGCTCGAGCCGACGAGCGGCAACACCGGCATCTCGCTCGCGCTGATCGCGAAGCTGAAGGGCTACCCGCTCACCTGCGTGATGCCCGAGAACGCGACCGAGGAGCGCCGCCGCCTGCTGCGGCTCTACGGCGCCACGATCGTGGACTCCCCCGCCGACCAGGGCTCGAACGGCGCCGTGCGGCTCGCGCTCGAGCTGGCCGAGCGGGAGCCGAGGTACTTCATGCCCTTCCAGTACGCGAACCCGATGAACCCGCGCGCCCACTACGAGGGCACCGGCGCGGAGATCGCGGAGGCGCTCGACCGCGTGGACGTGCTCGTCGCGGGCCTCGGCACGGGCGGCACGCTGATGGGCACCGGCGAGCGGCTGCGCGAGAGCTTCCCGGACATCGTCGTCGCCGCGGCGGAGCCGCTTCCCGGCGACCCGGTGATGGGCCTGCGCTCCCTCGACGACGGGTACGTGCCGCCGATCCTCGACGTCTCGAAGCTCGACCGGAAGGTGCTCGTCTCGAACGAGGAGTCCGTGGCGGCCGTGCGGGCGCTGCTCGCCCGCGAGGGCATCTTCGGCGGCGTCTCCGCCGGAGCCGTGATCCACGTGATGCGGAAGCTCGCGGAGGAGCTCGAGGAGGGCGTGGTCGTGGGCGTGCTCGCCGACGCCGGCTGGAAGTACCTCTCGGCCGACTTCTGGAGCGCCGAGGACGTCGGCGAGTCGATGGAGAAGACGCTCTGGTGGTAGCCGTCCCCGCGGCCGTGCGCGCCGAGCTGGTCGCGCACTCCCGCGAGGAGGACCCGAACGAGGCCTGCGGGCTGGTCGTCCTGCGGGACGGCGTCGCCGAGCGCTACGAACGCGGCCGCAACGCCGCCTCCTCGCCGTACCGCTTCGAGCTGGACGTCGACCCGGAGCTGTGGTTCCTCGAGGACGAGGGGTACGAGCTCGCGGTGTTCCACTCCCACCTCTCGGCGCCGCCGCGCCCGTCCCGCACCGACGTCGAGAACATCGGCCTCTGGGAGGGCAAGCCGTACCTGATCTACTGCGTCGCCCGCGACGAGCTCGCCGCGTGGACGATCCGCGACGGACGCATCGCATCACTCGAGCTTCGCTCGGCTACGAGACCGTGAAGGAGCCCTTCATGAAGCTCGCGTGCGGGTCGCAGACGTACGTGTAGGCGCCTTTGCGCAGCCTGACCTTCCACCTGAAGGTGCCCTCGCCGCCGACCGAGGTGGTCTTGTTCAGGCCCGGCCCGGACAGGTGGAAGTCGTGGTCGGCGGCCCGGTCCTGCACGACGATCACGTAGGTGCCGGCCTTCAGGCGGGTCACCTTCTTGCCGCCCTTCGTGAGCGAGATCGTCAGCGGGTCGGCGACGGTTGCGACGAGCTTGATCGGCTTCTTCGCGACGGCGGCCGAGACGCCTGGAACGGCGACGGCGAGCGCCGCCGCCGCGGCGACCGCGAGTGTGCGGGTGCGATTCATGGTGCTCCTTGAGACGGGTGACCCTCGCGGCGGAGTCTAGTGGTTAGCATCACTAGTCCTCGTCGACGAAGTCCCCGGAGAACTCGTCTCCGGCGCGCGGCAGGGGCCGCTCGACGAAGTGCACGTCGATCCGCTCGACCCGGTTGCCCTCGACCTCCGTCACGTCGAACTGGATGCCGTTCCACGCCACCGCGTCGCCCGGCTCCGGCGCTCGGCCGAGCTGGCCGAAGACGAAGCCGCCGAGCGTATGAAAGTCCTCCTCGGGCATCTCGGTGCCGAACCGCTCGTTGAACTCGTCGATCGGGAACATCCCGTCGATCGTGTACGTGTCCTCGTCGATCTGCTCGACCGGCTCGTCGGGCACGTCGAACTCGTCCTCGATCTCTCCGACGATCTCCTCGAGCAGGTCCTCGAGCGTGACGATCCCGACCATCGCGCCGTACTCGTCGACCACGATCGCGAAGTGATTGCTGGTGCGGCGGAACTCCTGGAGCAGCGAGGCGAGATCCTTCGTCTCCGGGACGATCGTCGCCGGTCGCAGCAGCTGCTCGAGCTCGACGCTCGCGAGCCCGCGGTCGTAGATCGCGTTGAACAGGTCGCGGATGTGCAGGACGCCTGCGATGTCGTCCAGCGACTCGCGGTAGACGGGATAGCGCGTGTACGGCGAGTCGACGACCACCGCGAGCGCCTCCTCGGGGTCGAGGGCGGCCGAGACCGCCACGACGTCGGGCCGCGCGACCATCACGTCGGCCGCGTCCTTGTCGCCGAAGACGAACACCTTGTCGATCATCTGGCGCTCCTCCTCCTCGATCTCGCCCTCCCGGGTCGAGCGGGAGACGAGCATCCGCAGCTCCGCCTCGGAATGCACGCCGCGCTCGGCGCCGGGCGGCTCCTGCCCGAGCAGCCGCAGGAGGCCGTCGCTCGAGACGCGCAGCAGCCAGATCGCGGGCCGGAAGACGACGAAGAAGGCGCGAATGGGCTCGGACGCCCAGAGCGCCGTCCGCTCCGGGTGGCCGAGCGCGACGCCCTTCGGGACGAGCTCGCCGAGGACGACGTGGAAGAAGCTCAGGATCGCGTACGCGAGCGCGATCGCGAGCGCCGTCGCGGCCCACGCCTCGAAGGCGTGCGCGAGCGCCTGCTCGCCGAGGGCGCCGATGCCCAGGGAGGTGAGCGTGACGCCGAGCTGCATCGCGGCGATGAAGCGCGGCGGGTCGCCCGTGATCCGGAGGACGTCACGGGCACGCCGGTTCCCCTGATGGTGCATCTCGACCATCCGCGTCCGCCGCGCGGTGACGAGGCTGTACTCGGCCGCGACGAAGAACGCGTTGAGCAGGATCAGCAGCGCAACGCCGATCAGCTCAAGAAGAAGAGTCACGCCCCCACGCTCCGTCGCCGGTGGGGGGCGCTGGTACTGGGCGGTAGTTCGTCCACCGGCTAGGACCCAGTATAGGCGACGCTGCGGTCGTCCTCGCGGCGGACGGCGCGGCCGAGGGCGACGAGCCGCTCGAGGTGCGAGAGCGTCTCCGCGACGGCGAAGCGGCGCTGGATCGGCGGCAGCTCGCGGCCGAAGAGCGCGTGCGAGAGCTCGAAGCCGCTGCGCGGCTCCGCGCCGAGCGCCGACTGCGCCGCGTCGAGCCGGCGGTCGTGGTGCGACACGATCTCGCGCGCCCGGGGCGCCGGGGCGGTCACCGGCTCGCCGTGGCCGCCATAGGCGACGCGCGGCGCCATCTCCTCGACGAGGCCGAGCGAGGAGACGTAGTCGCCGAGCGGGTCGGGGCGGCTCTCCGGGTAGAGCCCGATCGCCGGCGTGATCGGCGTCAGCAGGTGGTCGCCCGCGATCAGCAGGCCGTCGTGCTCGCGGACGAGGCAGAGGTGGCCGTCGGCGTGGCCCGGGGTCGCGACGACCCGCCAGCCGTCCACCTCGTCGCCGGGGTCGACCGGCACGGGGTTCCAGGCAAAGCGGACGAAGTCGGCGAAGACGTGGCCCGACTGGATCAGCTCCTCGGCGGTCTCCGGCGGGACGCCGTGCAGGAGGAACCAGTCGGCGATCCGTCGCGGCCAGTCCGGCGAGCCCCAGACGCGCTCGCACTGCTCGTAGTCGAGCCGCCCCTGGAGCACCGGCGCGCCGGTGGCATGCGCGGCCGCCTCCGCGCCGCCGACGTGGTCGGGGTGCATGTGCGTGATGAAGATCCGGACGACGGGCGCGTCGAGCCCGGCGACGATCTCGTCCCAGGGCGTCTCCGGAAGTCCGAGGCCGGTGTCGACGAGCGTCCAGCCGTCGTCGCCGCGCAGCAGGTAGCAGTGCACGTGGCTCGGCCCGGAGGGCAGCGGCAGCGTCACCCGCAGGATGCCCGGCTCGAGCTCAACGGGCGATGCGAACACGTGTTCGGTACGATGCGCCATAGGGGGTGCGCTCCGAGTATCACATGGGCCGCGCCCACCGCTGCACGCTCCATCTCGCCGTCTGACGCTTTGACTTCCGACCGCACGCAATACAATCCCTGGGCCGGGTGAGCACGAACGAGATCACGTGTCTGATCGTGGACGACCACGAGGTCGTCCGCGAAGGCCTGCGCCTGTCGCTGAGCCGCGCGCCGCACATCCGCGTGATCGGCGAGGCCTCCGACGGCGAGAGCGCGGTGGCGCTCGCCGAGCGCCGGCGCCCGAACGTCGTGATCATGGACGTGCGCATGCCGGGAATGGACGGCCTCGAGGCGACGAAGCTGCTGACGGAGAGGGTGCCCGAGTCGTCGGTGCTGATCTTCACGGCGTACAGCGAGCGCAGCCTGCTCAGCCGCGGCCTCGAGTCCGGCGCGAAGGGCTACATCCTCAAGGAGGCGCCGCACCAGACGCTCCTGCGCGCGATCGAGAAGGTCGCGGGCGGCGAGGGCTACGTCGATCCGGCGCTGATGCCGGCCTTCCTGACCGGCCGCGACAAGGACGACATGCTGACCGGCCGCGAGCGGGAGATCCTCCAACTGCTCGCCGACGGCATGTCGAACGCCGACGCGGCCGCGAAGCTCTTCATCAGCCAGGAGACGGTGAAGAGCCACGTCCGCCACATCCTCGCCAAGCTCGAGGCCGACACGCGCACGCATGCGGTCGCGATCGCGCTGCGCGAGTCGATCATCGATTGAGCGGCGAGCCCGCCCGCCGCGAACTGACCGAGCAGGTCCTCGCCGCCGAGCAGGACGAACGGCGCCGGATCGCGCTCTTCCTGCACGACGGGCCCGTCCAGTCGCTCTCCGGCGTCGCGCTGATGCTCGACGCGGCCGTCGACTTCATCGAGCGCGGACGGCCGGACCAGGCGCGCGAGGTGGTGGACAAGGCGCTCTCCCGCACCCGGACGACGATCGGCGAGCTGCGCGACCTCTCCTTCAACGTCGAGCCGGTCGTCCTCCGCGACCACGGCTTCGGCATGGCTATGGCGGCCCTCGCGGAGACCCGCGGGACCGAGCACGGGATCAGGATCGAGAGCGACGTCGGCCCGGCCGAGACGCTCGGCGAGCGGACGCAGGCGGCGCTGTACGCGATCGTCCGCGAAGCGCTCGAGGGCGCGATCCGGCGCGGGCCGCCGAGCGTCTTCTCGGTCGGCGTGACCCACCCGGAGCCCGAGCGGCTCGAGGTCCTGATCCGCGACAACGCCCCGAGCGAGAGGCGCCGCCGCTCGATCGAGGTGCTGGAGGAGCGGGCCCGCACGCTCGGCGCCGCGCTCACCGTCGAGCAGACCGAAACCGGCACGACGATGCGCCTCGACCTGCCGCTCTACGCAACCTAAAGCTCGGAAACGCTGCGCGTTTCCTCGCTCTTGAAGGAACTGCGCGCGCCGGAGAGCGCGGTCTCGGGTAGCTCGGAACCGCTGCGCGGTTCCTCGCTCTGGGGCGGTACTGCGCGTGCCGGAGAGCGCGGTCTCCGGCGCGCTCCGTGCCGTTTCGGTCTCGATGCTCTGGACGGGTTGGCTGCCCCGGCGCGGGCGAACGTGCCCTCCTGGGCAGGTCCGCCCGCTGGCTCGCGTTCCCGTAACGCGGCTGCGCCCGCGTTACGTCCACGCCTGAACCGCACCATGCACGCAGCCGCACGAGCCTGCACGTAAGACAGGCGCCAGCCGGCTTACGGGCAGGCCGAACCAGCAGGCCGGTCCTGCCCAAAGGGCACGACCGGCCGCGACACCACAACGCTCACGCCCAGACCCGCCCTTGGGCGAGCGCGCTCCCAGGCGCGGAGCGGAGACCGCGCTCTCCGCGCAGCGCACACCACCAACCGGCACGCGCGCCGAAGGAGGGGAGCCCTGAGGGGAACCCTGGGTTCCCCTCAGACAGAAAGGTATGCGCACAGGCGGCGGTCGCCGGGGAGCGGCGACTGCGCAACCTTGATCACGCACAGCGTCTTGCCGTCGGCCTCCACCTCGTCGCCGAGCGCGGGGACGTCGCCGTCCTGCTCGCGCAGCTCGTAGCCGTTCGTGCTCCAGACGAAGAGAAGGTGACCCTCGGACATCGGCGCGGATGTTAGACGACCGGTGACGCACCGGCGCACTCCAGCCGGAGCGACACGCCGACGGGAGCCCGCTCGTCTATCCCGCCGCGGATTCCGCCGCTGCGAGACCGAGCACGAGGGCCTGCGCGAGACCGCTCGCGTAGCCGCCGGCGGCGATCCCGCCCGCATCGACGCCCGCCGCCCAGAGGCCCTCGAGCGGCGCGCCGCGCTCGTCGAGCACCCGCGCCTGCGTGTCCACGCGCAGGCCGCCGATCGTGTGCGTGACCGCGGCGGCGACGTGGACGGCGAGGCGTCCGTCGTCGCGCACGAGGACGGTGCCGCCGGCGGCGCGCGCGGCCTCGATCCGCTCGTTCGTCTCCTCGACGACGTACCACGCGCTCGGCCCGATCAGCTGCGCGAGGTCGTTCTCGTGCCAGGCGACAGACGCGGGCGTGACGTCCTCGCCTGCGTCGGTGAGCACGCGCGCCTCGCAGCCGTACAGCTGCGAGAGCGGCACGAAGTCCTCCTCGCGGATGTGCGCCGGCGGCGCCGGCATCGCGCGCCCGTAGAACTCGTGCAGGTCGGCCGTGACCGCGGCGCCCCGAGTACGAGCGTGGTCGAGGCCGGCGCCGTCGCTCCACGGGTTCGCACGCAGGAGCAGGCCACGCTCCGCGGCGAGGCGCCGCGGGAAGCCGCCGGTCGCGAGCACGAGCGGCGCCTCGGCGTCCTCCGGCAGCGGGGTCTCCAGCTCGACGTCCCGTGCGAGGAGCGCCGTGAGGGCGCGAGGGTCGTAGCGCCGGCCGGTCGTGAGGGGGTTCTCGGTGTCGCGCCAGACGGGTTCGGCGCCGCGCGACTCCAGCCAGGCGAGGGCGTCGTCGAGGCGCTCCCAGACGAGCCGCTGGAGCGCCTCGTCGCCGCCCGGGCACTCGGCGCGGAAGTCCTTCCACTCGCGGTGCCGCCAGAGCACGCAGCTCGAGAGCAGCATCGAGCCGCCGGCGCGCGTCCCCTTCTCGAGCACGCGCGCCTCGCGCCCCAGCTCGCGCAGGCGCGCGGCGGCCACGAGCCCGGCCATCCCGGCGCCCGCGACCGTGATGCCGGCCACTAGGTGAGCGAGAACGTCGGCTTGTGCTCGACGTACTCGATGCGGACGCGCTCGGGGCCGCGCAGGAAGACGGCGATCGTGTTCGGCGCGTCGACGATGTCGTCGATCTCGACGCCGAGGTCGCGGGCCGCGGCGATGTGCTCCTCGGCGGAGTCGACGAGGACGGCGATGTGGTTCAGCAGCGGCCGCTCGGGCGTGCCCGGCTCGCCGGGGCGGAACTCGACCCAGGCGCCGCCGACCTCCACCCGCGGACAGCCCGACGGGCCGTCGACGGCCGCGGAGAAGCCGAGCGAGCCGTACTCCGACGCGGTCTCGACGGGATCGGCGGAACGGAGCGCGACGTGGTCGAGGTCGTACTCGGAGTCCGTCGCCTTCTCGACGAGGCCGATGCGGACTCCCTCGTCGAGATCGACGTAGGCCTCCCCCTCGCGCGGCCGCTCGACGGCGAGCCCGGCGGGAAGACGGGCGAGCGCGGCCTCGAGGTCGGAGACGCGGAGCGCCACGTGCTCGAGACTGCCGCGGTCGCGCGGGCCGGGTGCCGCGAAGAGGGTCAGCTTGCCGCGCCGGGCGTCCACCCCGAGGAGCGTGAAGGCGTCCGTCCGGTCGATGACGTGCATGCCGAGGTGTGCGGTCGCGAAATCCGCGAGCGCGTCCCGGTCCGCGAGCCAGTACGCGACGTGGTCGAGTGTCCTCGGCTTCACGGACGCCAGCGTAGCGGCGCCCGTCGGCCCGAGGCCGTGCTATTCGATCGGCTCGTTCTGGACGTTGTGCTCGGTCGCGTACTCGTTCGTCAGCGTGTTCACGACGTCCATCCCGTCGCCATAGGCGTAGTTGATGCGCACGAACGGCTCCCACTTGTCGGGGAGCGCGTCCTCCGGGAAGATCGCCTCGACCGGGCACTCGGGCTCGCAGGCGCCGCAGTCGATGCACTCCTCGGGGTCGATGACGAGGATCCGGTCCGCCTCGTGAATGCAGTCGACGGGACAGACGTCCACGCACGAGCGGTCTTTGATGTCGATACAGGGTTCCGCGATGATGTAGGTCACGGCGCCTACTCTAGCGACGGCGTCAGTTCCACCACGAGGTCACGTGCACGCTCGACGAGCGCCGACTTGACGACGACCTGGTCGAAGCCCGCGGCGTGCGCCGCGCGCAGCCCGGCGGTGTCCGTGTGGTTCGTGTAGCCGAGCAGCGGGACGTCGGGATACGCGTCCGCGGCCTCCTCCGGGTCTACCCGCGACACGTCCACGATCACGAGGTCCGGCTCGTCCGTGTGGTCGGGCGTGATCAGGTGATGCTCGGGCAGGAGAGCCTCGAGCTTGCCCCGGAAGAAGAGGTCGACCCCACACAGCAGGATCGTCGCCACGAAGGGAGGGTAACCCGGATCGCGCGTCCTGCTCAACTCTGTCGTACGGTTGACGCGGTGACCGAGGAGCGACTCGAGGCGGGGCTCGCCCTGATCCGGAGCGGGCGCTTCTTCGACGCGCACGAGGAGCTGGAGCTCGCGTGGCGCGCCGCCGAGCCCGGGGAGCGGGACTTCTTCCAGGGGCTCGTGCACGTGGCGGTGGCGTGGTACCAGGCGGGCCGCGGCCGGCCGGTCGCGACCGGCCGCCAGCTCGAGAAGGCCGGGCGCCGGCTAGGCCCGTACGCGCCGTCGCACCGCGGCGTGGACGTCGCGGCCGTGCTGGCCCAGGTCGAGCGCGCCCGCGGGCAGGTCGCGGCGGGTTCGCTTCAGCTCGATCCGCCGCAGCTCTAGCCTCGTAACAGACTGTTACCTGGCGTCCGGGAGCCGCCTGGCCGGGCGAACTCGGAGCGGCGGCGAGCAAGTGACAGTCTGTTACTTGGGCGGCCGGGGGCGCTACGGGCTCGTGACCCCGATCGCCTCGAGCGCGCGGTTCAGGGCGACGTGGAGCCACCAGTCGCGGTGGAAGAAGAGGAGCAGGCCGAGCGCGACGAGGGTCACGCCGCTCAAAGCCTGGATCAGCGCGTAGCGGTCGCGCAGCCAGCGGAAGGCGCCCATCGCCCGTCCCGAACGCGACCCCCGCGGCGAGAAACGCGGCGCCGAGGCCGAGCGCGTACGCCGCGAGCAGCACCGCGCCCTTCAGCACGGTACCCGTGTCGCTGGCGAGCACGAGCACCGCCGCGAGCACCGTGCCGATGCAGGGGGCGGCGCAGACGGCGAAAGCCCCGCCGAGCAGCGCGCCCGAGCCGCGCCGCCGGGCGCCCGAGAGCAGGCCAGGCGCGACGATCCGCTCCGGCACGGGCAGCAGGCCGAGGAAGGCGAGACCGAGCACGACGAGGACGAAGCCGGCGACCTCGGTCTGCGCCGTCGCGGAGAGCACGCTGCCGAGCGCGGCAGCGCCCGCGCCGAGCAGCACGAAGACGACGGTGAAGCCGAGGATGAACGGGACGCTCGCCACGAGCACGCGGCGCGTCGTCCCGCGCTCGCCGAGCCTGCCGGGCTCGACGCTCGAGATCGCCGACAGGTAGCCGGGGACGAGCGGCAGCACGCACGGGGTGATCACCGACGCGAAGCCGGCGGCGAACGAGATCGCGAGGCGCGTCCCCATCAGTCCAGCCGCGCGAGGAGCTCGTCGAGGCGCCGCTCCTCCTCCGGGTCGAGCCCGGCCGAGGGGGCGTTGCCGTCCTGCGGCCCGCCGGCGGCCGCCGCGGCCGGGGGATCGTCCTCGCGCGTCCGGCTCCAGTGCCAGACCCCGAACGCGAGCAGCGCCGCACCGAGCAGGACGCCGCCGATCGGCAGCCACCACGCGAGCAGGTCGAAGCCCTTGCGCGGCGGCGCCGCGAGGATCCCGGCGCCGAAGTTCGCGACGAGGTCGGCCTTGATCCTATCGGCGGTCGCGCACTGGGCGATCCGCTTCTGGATGAACGCCTCGATCTGGCGGGCGGCGGGCGAGTCGGACTGGTCGAGGGTCGTGTGGCAGGTCGGGCACATCACCTGGCCCTCGAGATAGGAGAGCGAGGTGCGCGGGTGGGCGCAGGCCGCCGCGGCCGGGCCTGCGAGCGCGAGCGCGGCGAAGGCGACGGCGAGCAGCCGGACGATCACGACGCGAGCGCCTCCTCGAGTCCCTGCGTGAACGCCTCCGCGAAGGCCGAGCCGGTGATCGGCCCCGCGATGTGGGAGACGAGCCGGCCGTTGCGGTCGACGATGTAGGTCTCCGGCACCGCCGTGATCCCGTAGCGGCCGCTGGTCACGTCGCCGGAGCCGTCCTGCACCATCGGGAAGCTGAGCCCGTGCGCCGCGACGAAGCGGCGCGCGTCGCCGGTCACGTCGTGGTAGTCGACGCCGACGAACGCGACCCCCCGGCCGCGGTAGCGCTTCCACGCCGTCTCGAGCGCCTTCGCCTCCGCCTTGCACGGGACGCACCACGAGGCCCAGAAGTTCAGCACGACCGCCTTCCCGCGCAGCGACGCCAGCGCGATCGAGCCGTCGCCCGCCAGACGAGGGAGCGTGAAGCCGGGCGCGGCGGCGCCGACCTTCGGCGCGTGCTGCTGGTGCGTCAGCCGCCAGACGAGCAGCCCGAGCAGGCCCGCGACGCACCCGAGCGCGACGAGCTGGCCGCCGAGCTTGAGCGCCCTCGTCACGAGCCCATCGCCGCCTCGAGGTTTCGCTCGAACAGGTCGGCGATGGACCTTCTCGTTCACCGGTCCGAGCACGCGGTCGCCGACGAGACGTCCCCGCGGGTCGATCACGTAGGTCACCGGCAGGGCCGCGATTCCGTAGCGGTTCGCCGCGACGAGGCCGTGCGCGTCCCGCACGACCGGGTAGGTGATCCCGTGCGCGGCGACGAAGCGGCGGGCGTCGCTCGCGGCGTCGTTCGAGTCCACGCCGAGGAAGACGACGCCCTTGCCCCGGTAGCGCTGCCAGAGCCGCTCGAGCGTCGCCGCCTCGGCCTTGCACGGGCCGCACCAGGAGGCCCAGAAGTTGAGGACGACGGTCTTGCCGCGCAGGCCGGCGAGGCTCACCGTCTTCGTCCCGTCCAGGCGGCGGAGCGAGAAGCCCGGCGCGGGCGCCCCCACCCGCGGCGGCGGCGGCCGGTGCGTGATCCGCCAGACGAGGAGCACGAGGAGCGCGGCGACGCCGGCCACCGCGACCGCCTGCGCCCCCAGCTTCAGCCGTGCCGCCACTAGCCGGG
Organism: uncultured Thermoleophilia bacterium; assembly: GCA_963728095.1. Lineage (GTDB taxonomy): Bacteria > Actinomycetota > Thermoleophilia > Gaiellales > Gaiellaceae > Palsa-739. Next base: position 885,284 of record CAVSIO010000002.1, read on the forward strand.
GACGATGAAGACCGGGGTGCCGACGGTCACGTGGTCGAAGAGCCACTCCGCCTGCGGGATATGCATCCGGACGCATCCGTGCGACAGCGAGTACCCGATCGAGCCGTCCTCGGGGGTGCCGTGGATGCCGACGCCCGGCGAGCTGATCCCCATCCAGCGCGTCCCGAGCGGGTTGCCGGGGCCCGGCGGGACGGGCTTCTCGTCCTTCGCCCACGGAGAGTTCGGCGGGTACCACCACGGGTTCTTCCACTTGACGACGATCTGGAAGCGGCCGAGCGGCGTCGGGTAGACCGTCTGCCCGGTCGCCACCCCGAAGCTGCGCACCGGCTTCATCCCGCGGTAGAGCGTGAGCCTGTTCGAGCCGCGGCGAATCACGATCACCGGGCCGATGGTCGTCAGCGTGATGCTGGGCTTCGGAGTCCGCACGGGCACCTCGACGGGGGCGCGCGTGCCGCGGACGAGCGCCTTGCGCAGCGCCGCGGTCGCCGCCGCCTGCCGGATGACGAGCCCGGCGCGCGCCTTCGTCACGAGCGGCTTCATGTGCCGGAGCAGCAGCCGCGACTCGAGCGGCCGGCGGTCGTAGCGCTTCGCGAGCCCGGCGACGAACGGCCTCAGGAGCGAGCGGTCGAGGCTCGCCCGCAGGCCCAGCGCCGTCCCGGGGGCCGCTATCAGCGCGACCGCGACCGCCGCCTCGGCCGGGACGGTCGTCCTGAACAGGCTCGGGTCCACGGTGACCTTCCGCCCGGCGACTCGGAGGACGAGCGGCCGCGCATACGCCTGGGTCACCGCGGCAACGGCCTGCTCGGCGGTCATCCCGCCGACCGCGACAGGGCCGAGGACGACGCCGTCCGGGATCGTCTCGGCCGGCGGGGCGGTCGTGTCGGTGGGCGCGGGCGGGTCGGCCGCGAGCACGGGAGCGGCGCCCGCGCCGAGGACGCAGACCAGCGTGAGGCAGAGGATGGATCCGGTGCGTCTGAGCATCCGCGGAACGAGTTGATGATAGCGGCGGATCCCCGTTCGACCAGGGCTTTCCCGATTCAGGGGGCGGTGGGCAGCAGCTGCTCGTCCCGGCTCTCGCCGCGCACCGCGAAGTCGAGGATCATCCGGTCGGTCACCCATTCCACGGGCGCCCGGTCGTCCGTCCACGGATCGGCGGACGGCGCGGCTGGGACGGCGTCCGCCGCGAGCAGCCGCGTCAGCGAGCGGATCCCGGCCGGCGTCCGCGGCACCGCCGCCCGCAGGCGGGCCGGCGGGAGCGGTCGCCGGAACCCGAGCACGAGCCGGTTGAGCTCCAGCGCCTGCCAGGCCAGCACCTGCGGGAACACCGTCCGGAGCGTGCCGGCGATCGCCCGGGCGAGCCGGTGGTCGCCCGGAATGGTGGCGACGTTCAGCGCCACGATGCCGCCGGGCGCGAGCCGGTCCCGGACGAGCCGGAAGAACTCCTGCGTCGTGAGGTAGAAGGGCACGTACGGCTGCCGGTACGCGTCCACGAAGATCAGGTCGTAGCGGGTGTTCGTGCGGCGCAGGAACGGGCGGGCATCCGCCGTGACGACGTGCAGGCGCGGGTTGTCGCCCAGCCCGAGGTAGCGCCGCGCGGCCGCGGTGACGGCCGGGTCGATCTCGACCCCGTCGATCACGGCGCGCGGGTAGAAGACGCCGAAGGCGCGCGCCGTCGTGCCGCCGGCGTTGCCGAGGATCGCGACGCGGCGCACGGGCCGGTCGAGCAGCGGCGGCACGGCGAGGAACATGTCCCATTCGTCCCCGGTGAGGACGGTGTCCGCGCGCCACACCGAGTGCCGCACGATCCCCTCGTTCAGGTACAGGTCGCGCTCGGGGCCGTCCTGGACGACCTGGACGTACTGGTACGGCGACTCCGTCTCGTAGAGGAGGCCCGGCGTCGCCTTCACGACCCCCGGCGGCACGGCGAGCAGCGCCGCCGCCCCGGCGGGGACGAGCAGCCAGCGCCCGGAGAGCTGGAGCGCCCCGGCGAGCGCGACGACCGCCGCCGTGCCGACGAGCGTCCGGTCGGTGCCGAGCAGCGGGATCGTCACGAGCGCCGGCACGAACACGCCGGCGATGCTCCCGAGCGTCGAGAGCCCGTACAGGCGCCCCGCGACCGCCCCCGAGCCCTCGACGCCGGTGACGGCGAGTCGCACGGCGAACGGCGCGACCATCCCGAGCAGCACGACCGGCGGCGCGAACAGGAGCAGCGACGCGGCGAAGGAGCCGACGATCGCGCCGACCGAGACCTGGTCGAGCCCGCGGACGGTCAGGTCGAGCAGCGGCTGCGCCGCGAAGGGGACGACGGCGACGAGCACGCCCGCGCCGGCGACGATCCGGCCGAGCACCGCGCTCCGCGGGCGCCGCTCCGCGATCCGCCCGCCCAGCCAGTAGCCGAGCGAGAGCGCGGCGAGCACGAGCCCGATCACGTTCGCCCAGACGACCGTGGAGGAGCCGAAGTACGGCGCGAGCAGCCGCGACGCGCAGATCTCGGTCGCGGTCGAGCCCGCGCCCGCGGCGAGCACGAGCCCCTCCAGCGCGCCGGCCCTCGCGCGGATCGCCGCCAGGGGCACTATGTCCTTCGGATCACGACGACGGCGAGGTCGTCGGACAGCTCGCCGCCCGCGAACGCGCGCGCGTCCTCGGCCACGGCGCTCGCGAGCTCCCGGGCCGGGAGGTCGCGCCGCTCGGCGAGCAGCGCGTCGAGCCGCTCGACGCCGTACAGCTCGCCGCCGCGCCGGGCCTCGAGAACGCCGTCCGTGTAGAGGACGATCGCGGCGCCCGGCGGGATCTCCGCCCGCAGCTCGGCGTACTCCTGGCCGGGGTCGATCCCGAGCACGAGCCCGCGCGAGTCGAGCGCGCGCACCTCGCCGTCCGGGTGCACGAGCCTCGGCGCCGGATGGCCGGCGCTCGCGCACACCGCCTCGCCGCCGACCCCGTCCACGACGAGGTACGCCATCGTGATGAACTTCCCCGGCGCGATCTCGCCGCAGACGATGTCGTTGGCGGCGGCGAGGAAGTCGCCGGGCTCCGGGTGCTCGCGCGCGAGCGAGCGGAAGACGAACTTGGCCATCGCCATGTCGGCGGTCGCGTCGACGCCGTGGCCGGTGACGTCGCCGAGCACGACGGCGAGGCGGCCGTCGTCGAGGGTGAGGAAGTCGTAGACGTCGCCGCCGACGTCCACGCGGGCCGAGGACTCGTACAGCTCGCCGACCTCCAGCCTCTCGACGTCCGGACGCGAGCGGGGCAGCAGTGAGCGCTGCATCGTGTCGGAGAACTCCTTCTGCTGCTGGTACAGGCGCGCGTTGTCGATCGCGAGCGCGGCCTGGCCGGCGATCGCGACCGCCGCGTCCACGGTCTCCTCGGAGATGGGGCTGCCGGGCCGGAAGGAGAAGATGCCGAGCGACGCGATCACCTCGCCCGACTTCGCGACCGGGACGACCGCGGCCGTCCAGCCCTTCTCGAGGAACGGCCGCAGGAGCTGCGCGGAGCCGCCCTGCCGCCCGGTGTCGCGCCGGTCGACGCGGACGGGCCGGGCGGTGCGGAAGACGCGCTGCACCTCGCGCGCGCCGAACGGCTCCGAGCGAAAGAGCATCGCCCGCGTCGCGTCGGCGAGCTGCGCGTCCTTGACGTGGATGGCTCGGGGGACGACGAGCTCGCGGCGGGCGTCGGGCATCCGGATCACGGCGGCGTCGACGTCGAGCACCTCGACGACGGTCTGCGCGAGCGCGTCGAGTGCCGCGTCCAGCGAGAGCCGCTCCGCGAACGAGCGGGAGACCTCGTAGAGGGCGCGCAGCCGGCGGGACGCCGCCCGCTCCGCGTCGAGCGCGGCCTCGCGCTCCTCGCCGAGCAGCTTCGTCTGCTCGTGGAGCTGCGCGTTCTGCACCGCGACCGCGAGCTGGCCGGCGAGCGCGGCGAGCAGGGCCGTCTCGTTCTCGGTCGCGCGCCGCCGGGCCGGCGTGTAGACGGCGAGCAGGCCGATCACCTCCTCGCGGACGAGCAGCGGCACGGCCAGCGCGCCGCGGATACCCGTCTCGCGGGCTGCGGCGCCCGCGTCCCGCGGCTCGCGGTCGAGATCGTGCAGCTCGACGACGGCGCGGCTGCGCGCGGGCCCGAGCGCGAGCTCGAGCAGCCACTCGGCGACGCGCACGTGCGGTCCGGCGAGCCCGCGGTCGGCCGCGGTCTCGAGCGGCCCCTCGGACGAGCGAAGGTAGACCGCGACCTGCTCGACGCCGAACAGGTCGGAGAGGCGGTTGACCGCGGTGTCGAGCGTGTGCGCGAGCGAGAGCTCGGCGGTCGCCTGGCCGCCGACCGCGAGCAGCGCGCGCGTCCGCTCGAGCTCGGAGGCGAGCGTACGGGCCCGCGCGCTCGCGCGGAGTGCGTGCGCGGCGCGGACGCCGAAGGTCGTGAGCCGCCCGAGCTGCTCCGCCCCGGGCGCCTCGCCGGGCAGGAAGAGCAGCTGGAGCAGGCCGACGGGCGGCTGGCCGAGCGCGAGCGTGGTCGACACGGCGCACCCGTTGGGCAGCCGCTCCGCCTCGACGGCATGCGCCCGGCCCGCGCCGGCGAGCGTCTGCTCGGCGAGCGCGCGCGCAGACCCGAGGTCGGCGGCGCCGTCGAGTCCGTGCGAGCCCGCCACGAAGAGCCCGCCGTCCTCCGTCCGCTCCCAGAGCAACCCCACGGGAGCGCCGACGGCGCTCGCCGCGATGCGAACCACCTCGGCCTCGGTGCGCGCCTCGTCGAACGCCGCCGCGAGCGCCTCGCCGGCGAGCTCCAGCGCCGGCTGGGCAAGCGCGGCGCCGGCGAGGGCCGCTCCACCCGCGAACGCGCGCAGGACGAGCCCGATCTGCGCGGCGGCGAGCTCGGCGGCGAGCCGCTCGTCCGCGGTGAACTCCGACGTGGCGCGATACAGCTCGAGCGAGGCCGCGGTTCCACCGGCGCGCACGGGGACGACGAGGACGGCGCGCGCCGCGGCCCGCGCGGCTGCGCGCCGCACCGCCTCCGGCGCCTGCTCGAGCACGGCCAGCGTCGCCTCGGGCAGCTCCTCCGGCACGAGCTGCGTCCCCTCGAGCTCGGCCGCGAGCGCGGGCGGCCCGGCGACCGCGACCGCCTCGAGCCGCTCGCGAGCGGGGTCCAGGACCCGGACGAGGGCGAGCTCGGCGCGCGCGACCTCGCGCGCCGCGACCGTGAGCCCGCTGAGCGCGTCGAGCAGGTCGGAGCTCGCCGCGGCCGCCCCGGCGGCCCGCGCCAGCGTGGCGAGGGCGTCGGCGGCGAGGCCCGGCGCGCGGCGCGCGAACGGCGTGTCAGCCTGCACGGCGATTCCTGAAGTATCGCGATCCGGCCCCGTTCTCTACCATTCGAGCATGGCCCAGACCGTTTCGCGCACGCCGGCGGACGAGGAGGACGCCCCACTCGACCCCTCGGCGGTCGAGCTCCGCTACCGCTATCACCGCGCGCAGCGGCACGCGCGCGTGCGCCGCCGCCAGGAGAACAGGCTCGCCCGCTTCCGCTTCTACATCGTGCTGGCGGTGCTCGTCGCGCTGGCGGTCGCGTTCGTCGTGGGCAGCTGGCACGAGATCCAGCGTCTCTTCGGCCTCTAGCCTTCCTACCGGGGCCGCGTGCGCCCGGCGCAGAGGGAGACCCGCTCCGCTCCGAGACCGTCCTCTCGCGTCTCCCCGATGGCCGCCACGCTGCCGAGCGGTTTTCCCCATACTGCGCAGTGTGCAGACGCCCGAGCCCCAGCCGCCGTACCGGACGGAGTCCGAGTCGCCCGGTCCGCGCCCGGGCCCCCGCCCGATCATCCCCGGCGAGTGGGGCGAGCGGCTCGCGTGGGTCTCCGGGCTCGTGCTCGCCGTCTCCGCGTTCACCGACTGGTACGCGAGCGGCCAGGCCGACGGGCTGACCCTCGCCGTCACCGGCTGGCACACCGGCGCCCTCGGCAAGCTCGTGTTCTTCGTCGGGCTCGCGACGCTGATTCTCGAGGCGCTGCGGGAGGCAGGCGTCGAGCTGCCCGCGACCGTGCCCGAGAGCCTCGTGCTGATCTTCCTCGGCGCGCTGGCGACGATCTTCGTGCTGATCCGGCTGATCTCGATCCCGGACACGTACTTCACGACCGCGGGCCGCGGGGTCGGGATCTACATCAGCCTGATCTCGGCGGTGATCCTGATCGTCGCTGGCCTTCTGCGCGCCGCAGAAGAGCTCTGACGGCCAGCCCGACCGCGACGCCGAGCACGATCCCGCCGAGCACGTCGAAGACCCAGTGCGCGCCGACGTAGATCCTCGAGAACCCGATCGCGAGCGCAAGCAGGTAGAAGACGGGCGCAAGGCGCGGCGCGACCCCCGCGAGGACCGTCGCGCCCGCGAAGCTCGTCGAGGTGTGCCCGGACGGGAACGACCCGTCGTGGGGGACGTGGACGAGCGGCGGCGGCGACGGGTCGCGGTACGCCGGCCGCTCGATCCCGGTCGCGAGCTTGAGCCCCGAGGCGGAGAGGTCGGCGGCCGCGACGGCGAGACCTGTGGCGACGAGCAGCAGCGGACGGCGGCGCAGCAGCGCGAGCGCGAGGGCGAGCGCGAGCCAGACGGCGCCCCACGTCCCGATCCGTGTCAGCCAGACGAAGGCGTCGTCGATCGGCGGCCACCGGTGGTGGACGACCCAGCGCTCCAGGTGCCGGTCGAGGCTGTTCAGGCCGGGCCGCTCAGACGGGGGCGATCTGCTTCGTCTGCTCGATCAGCGTCTGCAGGTCGAAGGGCTTGCCGACGAAGCCCTGCGCGCCGCGCGAGGCAGCCTGCTCCTGCACCTGCTCGTCGAGCTTGCCGCTGAACATCACGACCGGGATCGCGCCCGCCCCGTGGCGCTCCTGGATCCGGCGCAGCATCTCCCAGCCGTCCACGTGCGGCATCATCACGTCGAGGAGGATCAGGTCCGGCGTGGTGTCGTCGATCGCCCTCATGCCCTCCTCGGCGCTGGCCGCCTCCTGGACGGTGTAGCCCTCGAGCTCGAGCGTGACCCGGACGAGCTCGCGCACGCGGTCGTCGTCGTCGACGAGCAGCACCTGCGGCCCTGCCTTCGTCCTGCCGCCGGGGCCGGAGCGCTCGAGGAACGCGTCCAGGTCGGCGCGCTTGTAGCGGCGGTGGCCGCCGGGCGTGTAGAAGGCCGGCACGCGACCCTGGTCGGACCACTTCCGGATCGTGCTCTGGGCGACGCCGAGAAACCGCGCCGCCTGTCCGAGCGTCAGCCATTCGGGATCTCCGCGGTGTCCGCTGCCTTCGTCGCGAGCCATCGGAGGGAATCTGACCAAAGCTCACACTTTTTACACCATGAGCACGGTGTCGCCGCAGAAAGCCGGGGATCTCCGGAGGTTACGGCCGGATCGTGCGGAGGCTCGTCGTCGTCTGACCCGGGGTCGGGTTGTCGTGGAGCGCCTCTCCGACGGCGACCCCGACCGCGAAGATCGCGGCGGCGAGGGCGAGCCCGAGTAGCCAGCGGAGGAGCCGGGGCTCGCGGCGGCGTCTCGGGCGGGCCGTGCTCACGGCAGGTAGTCGACGGCCCCGCGCTGGTAGGCGTGAAACGCGGCGGCGAGGACGAGCGAGAGGTCGCGCGGCCAGCCCGGGCCCGGCGCCCGCTCCGCGACGAGCTCGCGCGCCCAGCGCTCGGCGTCGCCGTAGGCGGCGGCGAGCTCGCGCAGCGTGTAGGTCTGCCCCACGCGCTTGCGCAGCTCGTCGCGGACGATCTCGAACTGGCCGACGAGCCTCCGGTAGCGGCGCGGGTCGCCCCGCTGCGCCTCGAGGCGGCGGTGCCCCTCCTCCCACTCCTGACGGGTCAGCTCGAACGAGTCGGTCATCCGGGCAGGTTACTCGGGGCCGGGGAGGCTGCAGCACCGATCAGGCCAGAGCACGCCGAGCTCGGCGACGATCCGCTCACCGAGCTCGTAGCCGGGGCGCGCGAGCGCGAACGCGGCGTGCGCGTGGAGGCACTTGAGGCTTCCCGTGCGGCCGGAGCCGCCGATCCCGAGCTCGAGCGAGGCCCCGCCGTCGCGGCCGGTGCGGCCGGCGGCGAGCCCGCGCCGGATGCGCCGCTGCTCGTCGTCCGCACGGGCGCGGCTCTCGCCGAGCACGGGATCTGCGGCGGCCGCGGCGCTCCAGCGCTCGACTCCGCCGGCGGCCTCCAGCCGCGAGATCGCGGCGACGAGGTGGCGGCAGGTGGCGTAGTAGGTCGTCGGGAACGGCTCGCCCCCGGGGTCGTACGGGCTCTGCTCGGTGACGGCGGGGGCGCCGAACGGGCAGCGGACGGCGACGCGCAGGAACGCCCGCGGCGGGCGGCCGAGCTGGCACTCGACGATCGCGCGGTCGGCGTCGGGATCAGCGTCCACTGCGGGGAGCATTACCGCCGCGCTCCCGCTTCCGCCACTGCTGGATGCCCTTGACGATATAGAGGTGCTCGCCCTTGCGGACGTAGCCGAGCGTGCGCGCCTCGCGCGCGAGCACGGTGAGCGTCGAGGACGCCTGGAGCCGCCGCTCGAGCGCGTCCCGCTCGACCCGGAGCGTGTGAACCGCGGCGCGCTTTTCGCCCAGCGTGCCGCGCGCGTCCAGATAGGCGCGTGCCGGCCGGTAGTAGAGCAGGGCGACGAGCACGAGGGCCCCCACCGCGATCCAGCGGCGGGCGACCGCCCCGCGCGCGACGCGGCGACCCCTCTTCGTGGGCATCTCGCGGGAGTTCGCGGCCGCCGGGACGTGTCCTCCCGCGCCACGCCCGGAACCGTCGAGACCGGCGCCAGATGACAGCCTGTTACACGGCCTTGCGGAGGCAGCGCGGCCGGCCGCCGGGAGCGTCCTCCGAAGCGGGCTAGTCTGACTCGACCATGTGCGCTTCGCTCATCTGCCTGCGACGGGTGCCGTCGTGATCGAGGTCTCCTGTGAGGCGTGCGGCTGGCTGGCGGTCACGAGCCAGCCGGCCCATCTGGTCTGGGCGGAGCACGCGGCCGCCTGCCCTGCCGTGGGCGGTCCGGTGCGGTACCTGCCCGACCTGCCTCCGATGCCCAAGCTCCTTCCGGAGGTGCGCGCCTGCAGACACAGGCTCGTCCGGCGTCAGATCGCCGTCACGCCGGCCGGGGTCAAGCGGTACGCGGTGGTGTGCGAGCTCTGCGGCCGGCGCCTCGACGCCGCCTAGTCGTCCGGCTCGTCGGTCTCCTCGCACTCCAGACAGATCCAGTCGCCCGCGGGGTCGTCGCGCGCGCTCAGCGCCGCCGGCACCATCGTCACGCCGCACGCGGGACAGATCGGCGGGCGCTCGTCGTCCACGCCCGAAGTATGGCGCGGGAACGACCGTCCCCGAGCCCGAGCCCGAGGCGCTACGCCTCTGCCGCTCTGGCCTCGTCCGAGAGCTTCTGGACTTCGAGTGCGATCTCCCGCACGGCATCCTCGAGCGCCTCGGTTTCCGCGGCGAGTTGCTGAACCGCAATGGAGATCGGTGTCACCGACAGGCGCGGGCTTCCCCACTCGGGCGGCGCCTTGCGGGCTTGGATCAGCTTCTCCACCCGCTCGGTCAGGGTGTCCGTCAAGGTTTCCACGGCGTGTCCTCTCCAGTGGCAGGTGAGAGAGTGCCGGCCCTGGCAGGAGCTCTGTCCGCCGACGCCGGGCGTCGGCCGCGGGGTTCTGGCCGCAGGGCCAGTACAGGACATCGTACACCGCTCACCACGTGGTGGTTGGTACCTTCGCAAGAGAGAAAACACCCGAATGAGGTGCAAGCACGATGAAGGAGAGCGCGACGACCAAGGGCGAATCCCCTTCTCGGCTGATCGACGCGAGGATCGAGGAACTGGACGACTGGCGGGGCAAGACGCTCTCCCAGGTACGCGCCCTCATCAAACAGGCCGACCCTGAGGTGGTCGAGGAGTGGAAGTGGAGAGGCGTTCCGGTCTGGTCTCACGATGGACTGATCTGCACCGGCGAGACGTACAAGAGCGTCGTGAAGCTGACGTTCTTCAAGGGCGCTTCGCTCCAGGACCCTTCAGGACTCTTCAACTCCAGCCTTGAAGGCAACGCCAGGCGCGCGATCGATTTCCATGAGGGTGATGAGATAGACGAGGGCGCCTTCAAGACGCTCATACGCGCCGCTGCAGCCCTGAACAGGCCATCGGCCCGGTAGTCGAATCCGGCGCCTCATGAGTTGGCGCCGGTGCACGCACCGCTCATGCAACAGACGCACGGGCGAGTGTTCCGGAATGACCCCCGAAGCGACGGTCAACGGCTCGACGTAGCCGCAGTCGATGCCCGGCCGTCCTGGATCGTGACCACGGCGACCAGGTCGGCTTTATCGTCATAGGCGTAGACGATCAGCATCCACCGCCAAGGGCCGAGGACGAACCGATAGTCACGCCAGCGACCCTCGAGAGAGGCGCCGAGCAGCGGGAAGCGCGCCAGTGGCTCAATCGATCGACGCACCCGAGAGGGTGTATCGGCGGGGAGACTGTGCGTCGTAGCCAGGCGCGCGAGGTCGGCCGCAGCTGCCGGCGCGACGAGGACGCGGCTCACCGGAGGTCGGTCAGAGGCCGGCCTCGACCTGCCTTGACCTCGGCAAGCCCTCGTTCTGCGCGCTCGAAGGCCCCGGGGATCGCGTCGAGAAGCGCTGTGACGCTCGCGGGGTCCGGATCGGCGTCGTCGAGCGCTGTCATCAGAAGCGATCGGGCGAGTGTCCCCTCGTTCACGTGGGTACGATCCGCCAGCCGCCGAAGCTTCTCGGCGTGCGCGTCGTCGAGGGTCACGTTGACGCGGTTCGGGTTCGTGCGGGCCATCGCGTGCCACGATACACGCCGAAGCACGCGGCGTGTATCTCACGCAGAAGCGGGCTCGTCTGCGCCGCCGAACTCGGCGGCGCGAACTTCGCGCCGAGCTACGCGATGTCCACCTTGATCACGTTGGTCGAGCCGGGGATGTTCACGGCGGTGCCGGCGGTGATCACGACCCGGTCGCCGACCTCGATCAGGCCCGCGTCCCGGGCGGCCTCGACGGCGAGGCGCCAGAGGTCGTCGACGTCGTGCCCCTCCGGGATCGCCAGCGGCGTCACGCCCCACTCGAGCGCGAGCTGGCGCTGCGCCCAGTCGACGTGCGTGAGCGCCACGATCGGGCGCCGCGGGCGCAACCGCGCGACCCCGGACGCCGTCCGGCCGGTGAAGGTCGGGACGAGGATCGCCTTCGCGCGCAGCGCCTCGGCGAGGTCGCAGGCGGCGTTCGACATCGCCTGGCCGATCGTCGGGCTCTCGGTCGCCTCGGGCAGCTCGTGCCGGTAGTGCATGCTCGGCTCGACGGCGAGCGCGATCCTGTCCATGTAGGCGACCGCCTCGACCGGGTAGTCGCCGATGGCGGTCTCGCCGGAGAGCATGACCGCGGAGGTGCCGTCGAGGATCGCGTTCGCGACGTCGCTCGCCTCGGCGCGGGTCGGCTCGGCCGAGTGGATCATCGACTCGAGCATCTGCGTGGCGGTGATCACCGGCTTTCCGCGCTCGAGCGCCATCTGGATGATCCGCTTCTGCAGGAGCGGCACGAGCGCCGGCCCGACCTCGACCCCGAGGTCGCCGCGCGCGACCATCACCACGTCGGTCTCGACGAGCACCTCGTCGAGCACGTCCACCGCCTCCGCCTTCTCGATCTTGGCGATCACGTGCGCGTGCGAGCCGGCCTGCTCGATCAGCGCGCGGAGGTCACGGACGTCGGCCGGGGAGCGGACGAAGGAGAGCGCGACGAAGTCGACTCCGGTGTCGAGCGCCCACTGGAGGTCGACGGTGTCCTTACGCGTGAGCGACGGGATCGGGATCGGCACGCCCGGCAGGTTGACGCCCTTGTGAGAGCTGACGCTGCCGCCGACGAGGACGGCGCAGCGGGCGCGCCCCGCCTCCACCTCGTCGACGCGCAGGCGGACGAGCCCGTCGTCGATGAGGATGTCGTGGCCGGGGGTGAGCACGTCTGAGATCACGGCGGGAGCGATCGGCAGCTCGCCGTCGTTCGCGGCCTCCTCGGCGCAGACGACGACCTCCTCGCCGGCACGGAGGACGACCGGCTCCTCGAGGTGGCCGATGCGCAGCTTCGGCCCCTGGAGGTCGGCGATCAGCGCGACCGGCCGCCCCGCCTCCGCGGCGATCTCGCGGACGCGCCAGGCGCGCTGCGAGTGCTCCTCGTGCGTCCCGTGGGAGAGGTTGAACCGCACCGCGTCCACTCCCGCGCCGATGAGCGCGCGCAGCCGGTCGGCCGACTCCGTGGCCGGACCGAGCGTGGCGACGATCTTCGTCCGGCGCTCCGGGGTCACGGGCGCAGGGTAGCGCCGGAGCCCCTGGGGTCAGCGCGCTGCGCGCGGGAACGCGTCCCGGCCCGGATACACGGCCCGCGGGCCGAGCTCCTCCTCGATCCGCAGCAGCTGGTTGTACTTCGCGACGCGGTCCGAGCGCGCGGGCGCGCCGGTCTTGATCTGGCCGGTGCCGAGCGCGACGGCGAGATCGGCGATCGTCGCGTCCTCGGTCTCGCCGGAGCGGTGCGACATGACGGCGCTGTAGCCGTGCTCGTGCGCGAGCCGGACGGCCTCGATCGTCTCGGTGAGCGTCCCGATCTGGTTGACCTTGACGAGGATCGAGTTGGCGACGCCGCGCTCGATCCCCTGCCGCAGCCGCTCCGGGTTCGTGACGAAGAGGTCGTCGCCGACGAGCTGGATCCGGGCGCCGAGCCGCTCCGTGGCGAGCTTCCAGCCGTCCCAGTCGTCCTCGGCGTTGCCGTCCTCGAGCGAGACGATCGGGAAGCGGTCGACGAGGCCAGCGTAGAAGTCCGCCATCTCGGCCGGCGTCGCCTCGCGGCCCTCGAAGCGGTAGACGCCGTCGGAGAAGAACTCGCTCGACGCCGGGTCGAGCGCGATCGCGACCCGGTCGCCGTGGCCCGCGCGCTCCGCGGCTTCGAGGATCGCCCGGATCGCGTCCTCGCTCGTCGCGAGGTCGGGGGCGAAGCCGCCCTCGTCGCCCACGGCGGTCGCGAGGCCCTGCTCCTTCAGCACCTTCTTCAGCGCGTGGTAGACCTCCGCGCCGATCCGCAGCGCCTCCGCGAACGACCCGGCGCCGACCGGGACGACCATGAACTCCTGCAGGTCGATCGAGTTCTCCGCGTGCACGCCGCCGTTGATCACGTTCATCATCGGCACCGGCAGCGTCGTCGCGTCCGGGCCGCCGAGATGGCGGAACAGCGACTCGCCCGCGTCGGCGGCGGCCGCCTTCGCGCTCGCGAGCGAGACGCCGAGGATCGCGTTCGCGCCGAGGCGCCCCTTGTTGGGCGTCCCGTCGAGCTCGATCAGCCGCCGGTCGAGCTCCTCCTGCTCGGCCGCATCCATGCCGGTGACCGCGTCGGCGATCTCGCCGGCGGCGTTCGCCACCGCCTGCCTCACGCCCTTGCCGCCGTACGCGTCGCCGCCGTCGCGCAGCTCGACCGCCTCGTGGGCGCCGGTCGAGGCGCCGGAGGGAACGGCGGCGCGCCCGAGCGCGCCCGACTCGAGCTGGACGTCCACCTCGACGGTCGGGTTCCCGCGGGAGTCGAGGATCTGGCGGGCACGAACCTCAGCGATCGCGGCTCAAAGCTGAACGCCTCCTTTGCCTGGTCGAAGTAGCGGTCCTGCTCCTCCAGCGGGAGCTCGACCCACAGCTTCCCATCCTGCGCCGCGAGCTGCTGCGCCTTCTCCACGCGGGCGCGGAAGCGGTCGCTCATCGCGCGCAGCGCCAGCTCGGGATCGACGTTCAGCCGTCGCGCGACGTTCACCGAGGCGAAGAGGACGTCCCCCAGCTCCTCGAACACGTGCGCGTCAGGTTCGGCCTCCTGCTCCGGCTCGCCGCCCGCCTCCGCGACCGCCTCGCTTCAACTCGCGCAGCTCGTCGTCGAGATCGGCGAGCGCGCCGGCGAGGTCCGGGTAATCGAACCCGACCGCCGCGCGCGCGCCGCTGCACCTTCCGCGCGTGGAGCAGCGCCGGCAGCGTCTCCGGGACGTCGTGGAAGACGCCCTCGCGGCCCTCCTGCTCGCGCTTGATCTCCTCCCAGCGGCCGCGCACGGCGCCGGCGGTGCGCGCCTCGGCCTCGCCGAAGACGTGCGGGTGGCGCCGCACGAGCTTGTCGTGGACGGCGCGCGCCACCTGCTCGAGGTCGCCCTTGCCCTGCTCCTGCGAGCAGGAGCGCGAGGAAGTAGACCTGGAAGAGCAGGTCGCCGAGCTCGTCGAGCAGCTTCTCGTCGTCGCCGGCGAGCGCGGCGTCGGCGACCTCGTAGGCCTCCTCGACCGTGTGCGGGACGATCGTGCGCGCGGTCTGCTCCCGGTCCCAGGGGCAGTCGCGGCGCAGCCGCTCGGTCAGGCGCTGGAGATCGTGGAGGGCCTGCGAGGTCCAGGCCCGTCACGCTCTGGTCGCGGTGCCGGTGGTCGTGGCGCCGGTCGTCGTCGCCGTCGTCGCCGGCGCGTAGCCGGCCTGGTAGGAGACCTTGCTCGCGTACTACTTCTTCAGGTCGTCGACCCACTTCGTCATCGCGTCGGTCTTCTTCGTCTGCAGGAGTTCTGGCGGATCTGCTCCTTGACGTCCTTGAGCGGCGTCTCTTCGCGGGGCGTGACGTCGGAGAGCGCCTGGATGATGTGCCAGCCGTACTGCGAGTGGACGGGCGCGGAGATCTCGTTCTTCTTCAGCGCGAACGCGATCTGGTCGAACGGCGGCACCGTCTGGCCCTTCGTGATCGTCAGCTTGCCGCCCGACCTTGCCGACTGCGTGTCGGTCGAGTACTTCTTCGCGAGCGCCGCGAAGTCGGCGCCGTCCTTCGGAGCTGCGCGTAGAGCTCGTCGGCCTTCTTCTTGCTCGTGACGAGGATGTGCCGGACGTCGCGGCTCTCCGGCGTCGTGTACTGCGACGTGTGGTCGTTGTAGTACTTGGTGACCTCGGCGTCGGTGACCTTCACGTCGGCCGTGACCTTGTTGTAGAGCTTCTCCGAGAGCAGCTGCGCGTGCATGTCGTGCTCGCAGCTGCGCGTCGGTGAGGCCCTGCTGCTTCAGCTGCTGCTTGTACTTCTTCTCGTCGCCGCCGAAGTACTGCTTCTTGATCTGCTTGATCCGCGTCCTGAACTCCTTGTCGGTCACGGAAGTTCAGGTCCTTCGCCTTCTGCTCGAACTCGGACGCCTGGACGAGGAGCTGATCGCCTGGTCCTTCAGCGTCGTGTACTCGGGCGTGCCGGGCTTCGGGAAGGCGCGTCTTGCGCGCCTTGTAGCTGCGCTTCGGCCGAGGAGCAGATCGTCGAACTGCGTCTTGCGGGATCTCGTGCCGCCGACGACGGCGACGGCGTCCTGCGGGACGCTCTTCGAGCCGCCGCCGCAGCCCGCCGCGAGCAGCGCACGCGACGAGCGAGAAGGGGCAACGGCAGGAAGCGAAGCTTTCTCATTCCATCCAGTGAGATCGGAGTCGCGAGCAGTCGGGCGGCGGAGAGAGATCCGTGGGAGCTTCAAGCCGCCTGACGCGCGATCGAGGATAGCATCGACCAGGCCGACGCGCCTGCGAGAATCCGTCCTGGCTGCTTAGCGAAACCTCACGGCTTGCCGGATCGTGTAGACGGCGGTGTCGACGCGGTCGCGCAGCTCGCGCAGCTCGCCGGAGCCGAGCACGAGCGGGCCGACGGTCGCCCGGCCGCCGCGGAACACGAGGTAGTCGGCGCCGAGCGCGGCGAGCTTGAGCTTCGCCTCCTGGATCGCGAACAGGTTCTCGACCGGCTCCGGCAGCGGGCCGTAGCGGTCCTCGAGCGCCGCCTGCGAGCTCGCGCAGCTCGTCCTCGGTCTCGGTGAGCGCGAGCCGGCGGTGGACGTCGATCCGCAGGGCCTCCGAGGCGATGTACGCGGCCGGCACGTAGGCGTCGATCCGCGCGTCCACGCGCACCGGGCGGGCGGCCGCGCGCCGCTGGCCCTGAGAGCTCGGCGACCGCCTCGTTCGAGCATCTCGACGTAGAGCTCGAAGCCGAGCGCGGCGACGTGGCCCGGACTGCTCGGCGCCGAGCAGGTCGCCCGCGCCGCGGATCTCGAGGTCGCGCATCGCGATCGCGAAGCCGGCGCCGAGCTCGGTGTGGTCGGCGAGCGTCGCGAGCCGCGCCCGCGCCTCCGGGGTCAGCTCCGCCGCGTCCGGGTAGAGGAGGTACGCGTACGCGGTCACGTCGGAGCGGCCGACGCGGCCGCGGATCTGGTAGAGCTGCGCGAGCCCGAGCGCGTCGGCGCGCTCGACGATCAGCGTGTTCGCCTGCGGGATGTCGAGGCCCGACTCGATGATCGTGGTCGAGACGAGCACGTCGGCGTCGCCGCGCAGGAAGGCGTGCATCTGCTCCTCGAGCTCGCGCTCGCGCATCTGGCCGTGCGCGACGAGGAAGCGCAGGCCGGGGCAGAGCTGCCGCAGCTTCTCCGCGCGCCTCGTCGATCGTCTCGACGCGGTTGTGCAGGTAGAACGCCTGGCCGCCGCGCTCGTGCTCGCGCTCGAGCGCGAGCTTGACGAGCTCCTCGTCGTACTCGCCGACGTGCGTGCGGATCGGGCGGCGCCCCTCGGGCGGCGTCTCGATGATCGAGATGTCGCGCAGGCCGGAGAGCGACATGTGCAGCGTGCGCGGGATCGGCGTCGCCGAGAGCGTGAGCACGTCGACCTCGAGCCGCAGCGACCTGCAGCAGCTCCTTCTGGGCGACGCCGAAGCGCTGCTCCTCGTCGAGGATCACGAGCCCGAGCTCCTTCGGGATCACGTCGCGCGAGAGCACGCGGTGCGTGCCGATCAGCACGTCGACCTTGCCCTCGGCGAAGTCGCGCAGCACCGCCTTGGCCTCCGCCGGCTTGCGGAAGCGGGAGACCATCTCGACGCGCACCGGGAAGTCGCGGAAGCGCTCGCGGAACGTGTTCCAGTGCTGCTCGGCGAGGATCGTGGTCGGCGCGAGCATCAGCGCCTGCCGGCCGTTGACGGCGACGGCGAAGGCGGCGCGGACGGCGACCTCGGTCTTGCCGAAGCCGACGTCGCCGCAGACGAGCCGGTCCATCGGGCGCGGCGCCTCGAGGTCCTCCTTCACCGCCTCGATCGCCCGCTGCTGGTCGGGCGTCTCGCGGTAGGGGAAGTCCGCCTCGAGGCGCGGCGAGCCACTCGTGCTCGAGCTCGTAGGCGATGCCCTCGCGCGTCTGCCGCTGCGCGTAGAGCTGGATCAGCTCGCCGGCCAGCTCGTGGACGGACTCGCGCGCGCGCGACTTGAGCAGCTGCCACGCCTTGCCGCCGAGCTTCGAGAGCGCGGGCGCCTTCGCGTCGGCGCCGACGTAGCGGGAGACCTTGCCGAGCTGCTCGTGCGGGACGTAGAGGCGGTCCTCGCCGCGGAAGGCGAGCAGGAGGTAGTCGCGCGTGACGCCGGCGACGGTCCTTCGTCTCGAAGCCGAGCAGCTGGCCGACGCCGTGGTCCTCGTGGACGACGTAGTCGCCGGTGCGCAGGTCGGCGAAGGACTGCAGCGCGCGGCCGCCGAGGCGGCGCTCGCGCGGCGCGCGGCGGCGGAAGACCTGGTGGTCGGGCAGCAGGACGAGCCCGAGGTCGCGCCAGACGAAGCCGCGGCGGGCGGGCGCGACCGCGAACAGCAGCTCCGGGTCGGCCGGCAGCGGCTCGCCGGGCTCGAGCACGCGCGCGGCGACCTTCCGCAGCAGGTTCTGGGTGCGCAGCGCCTCGCCGCGGTGCGCGAACGCGACGACGACGCGCTGCCCGGAGCGGACGAAAGCGGCGAGCTCGTTCTCCGCCTCGGCGAGGCCGCGCGACGCGATCGCCGGCCGCTGCGCCTCGAACGCGAACGGCTGCGCCTGCGGGAACGGGTCGAGCTCGGTCGCGCCGGCGAGCGAGGGCGGCGAGGCGACGCCTTCCTCGGCCCAGACGCGGCGCACGGCATCCGGCTCGAAGACGAGATCGGGCGCGCGACCGAGGATCGGCACGAGGTCGTCCGGAACCGGCGGCGGCTCTCCCCCCTCGGCAAGTGACAGACTGTTACTTGGGTCGGTCAGGTCGAGCCGTCGTTCCGCGGCCGGGTAGAGCACGGCCTCGACGACCGGGTGCAGCGCCCGCTGCGTGAACGGGGAGAAGGCGCGCACGGACTCGATCTCGTCGCCGAAGAACTCGGCCCGGAGCGGCTCGCGGCCGGTGGTCGGGAAGACGTCGACGATGCCGCCGCGGACGGCGAACTGGCCGCGCTCGTCCACCCGCTCGACGCGGGCGTAGCCGGCGAGCGCGAACGTCTCGGCGAGCCCCTCGACGCCCGGCTCGGCGCCGGGGCGCAGCTCGAGCGGCTCCGGCCGCGCCTCCGGCGGCGGAGCGAGCTCGGCGAGCGCCCGTGCCGAAACGCAGACGAGCCCGCCGCGGGCGAGCACGTGCAGCGCCCGGGCGCGCTCGCCGACGAGGTGCGGCGGCGGCTCGAGCCCCGACTCCCAGGAGACGCCGCGGCTCGGCAGGTAGCCGACGCGCTCCTCGCCGAGGAACCAGGCGGCCGCGTCGGCGGCGTCGCGGGCGTCTGCGTCCTCGGGCAGCAGCACGACGAGCGGCCGCTCGAGCTTCTCGTGCAGCGAGGCGAGCAGGACGGGCAGCGCCGGCTCGGACACGCGGGCGCGCGTCGGCAGCGCCTCGGCGAATTCCCCGAGGCGCTCGAGCTCGACGAGCTCGCGGACGAAGGCGTGGAGTACCGGACGGTCCATGACGAGCGGCGGAACCGGCGGTTCCGCGGCGGCGAATGGTACCGGGGCGGCCGCGCGCCACGGCGCGCGCGATGCACGACCCGCCCCTCGAGCCGGCACGCCCAGAGCGTCCTCGAAATCGAACGCCCTGCACCGCCGGCGGTGGGGCCGCGGCGGTCCGGCTAGCGGCGGTTGACCGCCGCCTGCGCCCGCTCGAGGCCGTCGCCGTCGAGCTGCTCGACCGCGTCCGCGGCGCGCGCGACGAGGGTCTCGGCGTCGTCGTGTGGCTCGAAGTCGGAGAGCACGTAGTCGGCGAGCGGGCGCGGGTCGCCGCGCTCGGGGCGGCCGACGCCGACGCGCAGGCGCAGGAACTCGGGGCTGCGAAGATGCTGCTGGATCGAGCGCAGGCCGTTGTGGCCGCCGTGGCCGCCGCCCACCTTCAGCTCCAGCCGCCCGAGGTCGAAGTCGCCCTCGTCGTGGACGACGAGCACCTCGCCCGGCTCGAGCTTGTAGAAGCGCACGGCGCCGCTCACGCAGCGGCCCGACTCGTTCATGTACGTCTCGGGCTTCAGCAGCGCGACCTTGTGCCCGTCGAGGCGGATCTCGGCGAGCTGCCCCGAGAACTTCGAGCGCCAGCCGCCGCC
The DNA here is from genome assembly GCA_963728095.1 of uncultured Thermoleophilia bacterium. Lineage (GTDB taxonomy): Bacteria > Actinomycetota > Thermoleophilia > Gaiellales > Gaiellaceae > Palsa-739. The sequence goes on from CAVSIO010000002.1 coordinate 904,628, forward strand.
GTGGCGGCGCGCCAGCTCCTCGACGACCATCCAGCCGACGTTGTGCCGGTTGCCGGCGTGCTCGCGGCCCGGGTTGCCGAGCCCGACGACGAGCAGGTCGAGCGACGAGCCCTGACGGCGCGGCCACAACCGCACGAGGCGCTACCCCTCGACGGTGCTCTGGCCGTCGCCGGCGGCGTCCGCCTCCGGCGCTGCCGGGGCCTCGGAGCCGCCCTCGGGGGCCTCCTCGCCCTCCTCGCCCTCGATCTCCTCGCCCTCCTCGCCCTCCTCGGGCTCGGGCTCGATCACGCGGGTCGGCGGTGTGAGCGTGGCGATGACCGTCTCGGGGTCGTCGAGGAAGACGACGCCCTCCGGCACGGCGATGTCGGCGAGGCGGAGGGTGCCGCCGATCTCCATCCCGGAGACGTCGAGGTCGAGGTGCTCCGGCACCTCCAGCGGCAGCGCCTCGACGTTGATCTCGCGCAGCGGCTGCGAGAGCACGCCGCCCTCGCGGACGCCCGGGGCGTCGTCGCCGCCGATCAGCTGCACGTTCACGGAGGCGGTGATCGCCTGGTCGAGCCGCACCTCCTGGAGGTCGATGTGCGTGAGGAACCCCCGCACCGGATCGACCTGGTACTCCTTGAGGATCGACGCGTGCGAGGAGCCCCGGCCGCCGATCTCGACGTCGAGGATCGAATGGAGGCCGGCGGCGCCGGTCAGCGCGCGCCGCAGCTCGCGCTCCTCGACGGCGATCGCCACGGGCTCGCCGCTGCCGTAGAGCACACCGGGCACGATGCCCCGGCGGCGCAGGCGGCGCGACTCGCGCGAGCCGAGGTGCTCGCGCGCCTCGACGATCAGCTTTGTCCGTTCTCCGGCCATTCCGGCGGCGGAGTGTAGCCGAACTCCCGTTCATGGGCGTGAGCGGGGAGCGGCGCCCGACGGGTGCGCGACACCGCTCGCGTACGCTGCACCGGTGAGCTTCGAAGAGCTCCTGGCCGGCTGGGACGGCGAGCACGCGGTCGCCCGCTACGACGCCGAGAACGGCGCCTGGATCTTCGTCTGCGTCCACTCCACCGCACTCGGCCCCGCAGGAGGCGGCACGCGGATGCGCGTCTACCCCGCGCCCGCCGACGGGCTTGCGGACGCGCTGCGGCTCTCGCGGGCGATGACGCAGAAGATGGCGGCCGCGGGCGTCCCGCGCGGCGGCGGCAAGGCGGTGCTCGCGGTGCCGGAGCTGCCCCAGGGCGAGGCGCGGCGGCGGCTCCTCCTCCGCTACGGCGACCTCGTCGCCTCGCTCGGCGGCAGCTACCGCACCGCGGGCGACATGAACGTCTCCCCCGCCGACCTCGACGTCGTCGCCGAGCGCTGCCCGTGGGTCTACGGGACGAGCGGCCGCGGCGGCGACAGCGGCCGCGGCACCGCGCTCGGGGTCTCCCACGGGATTCGCGCCAGCGTCGAGCACGCCTTCGGCTCGCCGTCGCTCGCGGGACGCACGGTGCTCGTCCAGGGCGCCGGCGCGGTCGGCCGCGACCTCGCGCGCCTGCTCGGCGAGGACGGCGCGCGGGTGCTCGTCTCGGACGTGGACGCCGGGCGCGCGGCCGAGACGGGCTGCGAGGCGGTCCCGGCCGACGAGGCGGTCGGCGCGGACTGCGACGTCTACGCACCCTGCGCGGTCGGGGGCACGCTCAGCGCGGAGACGATCCCACGCCTGCGCTGCCGCGTGGTCGCCGGCAGCGCGAACAACCAGCTCGCCGAGCCCGAGGACGCGGAGCGCCTGCACGCGGCGGGAATCCTCTACGCGCCGGACTACGTGATCAACGCGGGCGGCGTGATCCAGCTCGTCGGCATCGAGGACGAGGGCTGGGACGAGACGGAGCTGGAGCGGCGCCTCGCCGGGGTCGGCGACACGCTGCGAGAGCTCTACCGCGAGGCGGACGGCGAGGGAATCACGCCCGCCGCAGCGGCGGAGCGACTCGTGGAGCGGCGCCTCAGGCGCCCAGCGGCGTGATCAGCTTCCGGTAGGCGGCGCGGCTCCTCGGCTTCGACGCGAGGTCGAAGACCGAGCCCGGGACGGCGTCGAAGTACGCGACGAGCATCGTCCGCCGGTGCGTCTTCACGAAGCGGGCCATCGTCTGGATGAAGGACGGGTCGTCGAGGCCCCAGAGGCCCCACTCCGGAAAGGAAAACGGCTTGCGCGGGTGCGCCTTGTACAGCGCCTCGGCCGCCTTCCACTCGGCCTTGCCGCGGATGTCGTAGAGGTCGTCGCCGACCACGTCCACGTACGGGTCGCCGGGGTAGTACGCCTGCGCGCTGTTCCCCGGGATGTCCGGCGCCCCGTAGCCCTGCGGGTTCCAGACGACCTGGACGAGGTCGACCGGGTTCTCAGGCAGGTCGGCGCCGCCCGCGAGCGGCGGCATCCCGAGCGACCGCAGGCGCGCGTTCAGGCCGTCCGCCGCGCCGCCGTGGACGATCAGGTAGACGCGGGCGAACGCCTTGCGGAACCAGCGCGTCTGGTGGCCCGCCTTGGCGCGGCCGCTCTTCGTGTAGGCGCAGTACTTGTTCCAGTAGCCGTTCATCTCGCCGAACGGGCGGACGAAGACCTGCTGTCCGAACTCGGCGAGACCGCCGTTGAGCGCGATCAGGTACGCGTCGCCCTTGCCCTGGGCGATCTGCTGCGGGGTGATCGCCTCTCCGCCGCCGCGCGCGCCGGTGGAGAGCCCGATCATCGGGATCCCGCCGAGCTGGCCGAAGAGCGCCGGGAAGTGCGATCCCCACACCTGGCCCTGCCCCCAGCCGACGATCGTGTGCCGCACGTGCGAGTCCTGGCCGGTGAGCGAGGCGAATCGGTCGGGCGGGCCCTTGACCCCGAGCAGGACGGTCTGCGCGGACGCCGCGGCGGGCGCGGCGAGCGCGAGCACGGTCAGCGCGAGGACGGCGAGGCGGCGCATCTCCAAGCAGTATCGGCCGAGATCCGAGGAATGAGAAGGGTCGAACTCGCGCGGCTCCTTGGCCGCGGCCGACATGGGCGGCCGCGGCACGACCCGGTCTGCCGGCAGGAGGGCGCGTGCCGGGCGCAGCCCGGCGCGCTGCCGAGCGAGCGGAAAGCGCAGCGCCCGGCGCAGCCGGGCGCGAAGCGGGCGAAGCGGGCAACTCAGAAGAGCTGGTTCTCGCCTGCGAAGATCGCGGAGACCGAATCGTCGGCGAAGACGTTCTGGATCGTCTCCGCCAGGATCCCGGAGATCGAGAGGATGTCCACCTTGTCCGGCCTCGCCACCGGGTCGACCGGCACGGTGTCGGTGACGATCACGTGGTCGAGGACGCTCTCCTCGATCCGCTCCAGCGCGGGGCCGTTGAAGAGGGCATGCGTGCCGCAGGCGATCACGCGGCTCGCGCCCGCCTCCTTCAGCGCGTCCGCGCCGGCGGCGAGCGTGCCGGCGGTGTCGATGATGTCGTCGGTCATCACGGCGACCTTGCCCTCGACGTCGCCGATCACCGCCGTGACGCGCGCCTCGTTGTGCGCGGGCCGGTCCTTGTTGAGCACGACGAGGTCGCCGCCGATCATCTCGGCGAACTTGCCGGCGAGCTTCGCGCGGCCGGTGTCCGGGGCGACGGCGACGCGCGGCACGTCGGGCCCGAGCAGGTCGCGGATGTGCTGCGCGAACATCGGCACCGCGGTCATGTGGTCGACCGGGATGTTGAAGAAGCCCTGCACCTGGCCGGCGTGCAGGTCCATCGTCAGCACGCGGTCGACGCCGGCGACCTGGAGCATGTCGGCGACGAGCTTCGCCGTGATCGGCTCGCGCGGCCGCGACTTCTTGTCCTGGCGCGCGTAGAAGAACCAGGGGACGACCGCGGTGATGCGCTTCGCGGAGGCGAGCTTCGCGGCGTTCACGATGATCAGCAGCTCCATCAGGTTCTGGTCGATCGGCTTGGAGCCCGTCTGGACGATGAACATGTCGGTGCCGCGCACCGACTCGGCGAAACGGACGTACGTCTCGCCGTCGGCGAACGTCTGCAACTCGATCTGGCCGAGCTCGCAGCCGAGCTTCCCGGCGATCTTGTCCGCGAGCTCCGGGTGCGAGCGGCCGGACACGACCATCAGTCGCTTCTGCGGCGCCCGCTCGATCCAGTGCGCATGGGACGGTTCGGTCACGATCCCCCTCTCGAGCCCCGGCAGCGCGGCCTCAGTCGCCATCAGGCTCTCCATGCTTGTCGTAGACCCACCCTTCCTTCGTGACCTGGCGCGGCGCGAACCCGGCGAGCGAGCCGGGAGGGACATCATCGGTGATGACCGCGCCCGGCGCAATCCAAGCGTCGTCGCCAATGTCGACAGGAGCACTGAACGTATTGTCGACTCCGGTCCTGACGTTGCTGCCGATGCGCGTCCTGCCCTTCGGCCTGCCCGGCTCGTGCGGGAAGTTGGCCGTGATGTTGCCCGCGGCGACGTTCGTGTCGTCACCGATCTCGGCGTCGCCGATGTAGGAGAGGTGCGGCACCTTCGTCCGCTTCCCGATCCGGGACTTCTTGACCTCGACGAACGTGCCGATCTTCGCGCCCTCGCCGACGACCGTCTCGGGGCGGACGTAGGCGAAGGGCCCGATCTCGACGCCGGTGGCGATGCGCACGGGGCCGCGGATCACGGTGAAGGGATGGACGGTCACGTCGGGCTCGATCTCCACGCCGGCCTCGATCCACGTCGAGCCGGGGTCGACGATCGTGACGCCGGCGAGCATGTGCTGCTCGTTGATCCGGTCGCGGAGCGCGGCCGCCGCCGCCGCGAGCTCGACGCGCGTGTTGATCCCCTCGACCTCGACCGGGTCGGCCGCGAGCTGCACGGCGCAGGTCTCGCCGTCGCCGACGAGGAGGCCGAGCGTGTCGGTGAGGTAGAGCTCGCCCTGCGCGTTGTGGGGCTCGAGCCGCTCGAGCGCGGGCCAGAGCTTCTGGGCGCGGAACGCGTAGATGCCCGAGTTGACCTCGCCGAGCGCGAGCTCCTCCGGCGAGGCGTCCGCAGCCTCGACGATCCGTGCGAGCCGGCCGTCGCCGCCACGGACGACGCGACCGTACGCGCGGGCATCCGCCGGCTCGAAGGAGAGGACGGTGGCGGCGGCGCCGGCGGCCCGGTGCTCCTCGACGAGCGCGCGCAGGGTCTCGCCGGTCAGCGCCGGGACGTCGCCGTTGAGGACGAGCACGTCTCCGGCGGAGCCCTCGAGCGCCGCGCGGGCGGCGCGCACGGCGTCGCCGGTGCCGAGCGGCCGCTCCTGCACCGCGACCTCGAGCCCCTCGAACAGCGTCGTGTGTCTCGGGCGAGGCGACCACGACGACGCGCGCGACCCCGGCGTCGCGGGCGGCCTCGATCACCCAGTCCACGACCCGCCGCCCGAGCAGCGGGTGCAGGTGCTTCGGCGTCGCGCTGCGCATGCGCGTGCCGAGGCCTCCGGCCATCACGACTGCTGCGAGATCGTTCGCCATGTCAGGGTCAGGTCAGAATGGCTGGGGCGCCAGGATTCGAACCTGGGATCGCGGGACCAAAACCCGCTGCCTTACCACTTGGCTACGCCCCATCGGGGATCCCGAGTCTACCGGCGGTCGCTGAAGACGACGAGGAGGGCGATGGCTGCGAAGACCGCGACCGCGACGATCGCCGTCCAGACGACGATGAAGGCGAGAATCGCCGCGACGACCGCGAGCAGCTGCGACGCGGCGAAGATCCAGGAGAGCTGCCGGAGCGTGTCGAAGCGGGATTCGCGGCCCACGAACAGGTAGACCGCGAGCGCGGCGGCGGCGAGGCCGATCACCGTCCAGCGCGACGCGTCGTGGAAGACGTAGACGAGGAGCCCTCGACGCGCGGCGATGCAGAGCGCGATGCGCATGCGCCGGGCGCGGAGCCAGCGGCCCGCGCGGCTCGTGCCGTGCTCGACCACCCGGTGGGGGGAGTCGCTGAGCACGGCTCAACCGTACCACGCGGGAACGGTCAGCCAGGTGCGCCCGCGGCGCCGCAGCGCTCGCCGTGCGGCCTCCGCGGCGGCGCGGTGGTGGAAGAGCCCGTACAGCGCGGGGCCGGCGCCGGAGACGTCGGCGCGGAAGGCGCCGAGCCCGCGCAGCTCGTCGGCGAGCGGCGAGACGGCGAGGTCGTTCGCCGGCAGCTCGGCGAGGTCGCGCGGGCGGCGGATCGGCCCGCCGCGCCGAGGAGCGCGGCGCGCCGCTCCTCCCAGCCCGCGGCGCCGTCGCGCGCGTCGAAGGCGGCGTAGACGGCGGCGGTCGATGGCTTCGCCGCGCCGTGCGGGAGCACGAGCACGACCCAGAAGTCCTGCGGCAGGTCGAGCGGCTCGAGCGTCGTGCCGTCGCCGGAGCCGAGCTGCGGCCCCTCGGCGAGGAAGAAGGGGACGTCGGCGCCGAGGCGCGCGGCGAGCGCGTGCAGCTCGTCCGGCGGCAGCGGCTCGGCGAGCGTCTCGTTCGCGAGCCGGAGGGCCGTCGCGGCGTCGGAGCTGCCGCCGCCGAGGCCGGCGGCGACGGGACGCGCTTCTCGATCAGCGCGCGCCAGTGCGGCTCGACGCCGGCACGGGCCGCGAGCGCCTGGAGCGCGCCGCGGACGAGCGTGTCCTCCGGGAAGCCGGCGACCCGCAGCGCGTCGGCCGGGTCGAGCTCGATCCGGTCGGAGAGCGAGAGCCGCTGGTAGATCGTGAGCAGCTCGTGCTTGCCGTCCTCGCGCACCGGGCCGACGACGAGCGCGAGGTTGATCTTCGCCGGCGCGGGCGCCCTCATCCGAGCGCCTCGGCGAGCGCGACGAACTCCGGCGGCGCGAGCGCCTCGGCGCGGGTCGCGGGATCGCGGCCGATCGCGGCGAGCGCCGCCGCGGCGCGCTCGCGCGGGGCGAGACCGGCGAGCGCGAGCGAGTTCGGCAGCGTCTTGCGCCGGTGCGCGAAGGCGGCCTCGACGACGCGCTTCACGCGCTGTAGTCCGGCGGCAGCCCGGTGCGGCGGAAGGCGACGAGCGCGGAGTCGACGTTCGGCGGCGGCCGGAAGACCGTGCGCGAGACCGGGTGGAAGCCGGTGCGCTCGGCCGCGAGCTGGACGAGCACCGAGACGGCGCCGTAGGCCTTCGTCGCGGGGACGGCGAAGAGCCGGTCGGCGACCTCCCGCTGCACCATCACGCACCAGAGCACGATCCCGGGAAGCCCGTCGAGGCTCTCGACGAGCAGCGGGCGTCGCGACGTTGTACGGGAGGTTGGCGACGAGCTTCGTCGCGCCGGCGCGAGCGCGGCGAGGTCGAGCCGGAGCGCGTCGCCGAAGTGGAGGTCGACGTTCGCGCCGGCGTCGCGCAGGTGCGGCTCGAGGGAGGGGTCGAGCTCGACCGCGTGCACGCGCGCGACCCGCGCGGCGAGGAAGCGCGTGAGCACGCCGAGCCCGGGACCGATCTCGAGCACGACGTCCTCGGGCGCGAGCTCGGCTAGCCGGCCGATCACGCCGAGGATGTTCTCGTCGACGAGGAAGTGCTGGCCGAGCTCCTTCTTCGGGTGGACGCTCATCACGTGACGCTCCCGCGAGCGTCTCGTATCGGTGTCCGACACCGAGACATGGCCCCCGGGGCCATCGCGCCGTGACGTTTGGCGTCGAAACGGCCGGAAGGAGCGCAATCGGGCGTGCGGAAGCGGTGACGCTCTCGCACGCACGTCTGACACCGGGACAGGGCTCCGAGGGACATCGTCATCGCGGCAGCCCGAAGCAGGCGGCCGCGTTCTCCTCGATCCGCCGCTCCAGCTCGGCTGGGTCCTCGCCGCGCGCGGCCGCGAGCCCGGCGAGCGTGTGCACGACGTGCGCGGGCTCGTTCGGCCGCCCGCGCACGCGGCTGCGGGGCGAGGTAGGGCGAGTCGGTCTCGGCGAGGATCCGGTCGGCCGGCACCTGGGTGGCGGCGAGGCGCAGGTCGGTCGCCTTCGGGTAGGTCGCGTTGCCGGCGAACGAGACGTACCAACCGCGCTCGAGCGCCGTCGCGAGCAGGTGCGGCGAGGAGAAGCAGTGGAGGACGACCGTGCCCGGGAAGTCTGCGAGCGCGGCGCGCGTGTCCTCGTCGGCCGCGCGCGTGTGGATCACGACCGGCTTTCCGCGTCTCGGCGGCGAGCTCGAGCATGCGGCGCGAAGAGGCGGCGCTGGGCGTCGCGCGGCGCGTAGTCGCGGAAGTAGTCGAGCCCCGTCTCGCCGACGGCGACCGCGCGCGGGTGGTCGAGCAGGCGGCGTACCTCGGCGAGGTCCTCGCCGGTGGCGGCGCCCGCCTCGTGCGGGTGGATGCCGAGGATCGCGAACACCTCCTCGTGCGCCTCGGCGAGCTCGAGCGCCCGGCGGCAGCCGGCCGGGTCGGTGCCGACGGTGAGGATCCGCGTCACGCCCGCCTCGCGCGCCCGCGCGACGACGTCGGCGGGGTCGTCGTCGAGCGCGTCGAGGTGCGCGTGCGTGTCGATCACGCCGGCTCGGCGCTGCGCCGCATCCGCTCGAGCTCCTCGGCGACGACCGTGTCCGGGTCGAGCTTGCGGAAGAGCGGCCGCGGCTCGCGGAGCTCCTGTCCGGCCGGCAGCTCGCTCGGCGTCCACGCGCCGACCCACTCGGCGTAGTCGCCGGTGAGCACCTCGTGCGTCGAGCCGTCCTCCTCTTCCACGGTCGCGGAACTCGAGCGGGCCTGCGAGCTGGCCGTCGTGGCCGAGCAGCTCGTGGACGGTCTGCGAGGTGAACGGCAGGAAGGGCGCGAAGAGCGTCTTGAGGCTGTCGACCGCGCGCAGCGCGACGTAGAGGACGGTCGCCGCGCGCTCACGGTCGCTCTTCACGAGCGCCCACGGCGCCTGGTCGGCGACGTACTGGTTCGAGGCTCGACGAGAGCCGCATCGCCTCGGCGAGCGCCGCCTTGAACCGGGCCCCCTCGATCAGGCCGCCGACCGCGTCGAAGCCGTCCGCGACCGCGGCGAGCAGCGCGCGGTCGTCCTCGGTCAGCCGCCCGGCTCGGGCACGGCGCCGAAGTTCCGGTGGGCGCTCGTCAGCGTCCGGTTGACGAGGTTGCCCCAGTTCGCGAGCAGCTCGTCGTTGTTGCGCCGGACGAACTCGACCCAGGTGAAGTCGGTGTCCTGCTTCTCCGGCCCGGCGGCGGTGAGGTAGTAGCGCAGCGGATCGGGGTCGTAGCGCTCGAGGAAGTCGCCCACGTAGATGACCACACTGCGGCTCGTGCAGAACTGCTTGCCCTCCATCGTCAGGAACTCGCTCGAGACGACGTTGTACGGCAGCTCGAGGGCCCCCCGGCCTGCGCCGACCTCGCCGCCGCCTTCGTAGCCGAGCAGCTCCGCCGGCCAGATCACCGAGTGGAAGACGATGTTGTCCTTGCCCATGAAGTAGAAGTGGCGCGCGTCGGGGTTCTGCCACCAGTCGCGCCAGGCGTCCGGCGTCGCCCCGGTTCGCCGCCCACTCGACGCCCGCCGAGAGGTAGCCGACGACCGCGTCGATCCAGACGTAGATCCGCTTCGTGCTCCGGCGGATAGCCCTCGACCGGCACCGGGATCCCCCAGTCCAGGTCGCGCGTGATCGCGCGCGGGACGCAGATTCGTCGACATAGCGCAGCGAGAAGTTGCGCACGTTCGGCCGCCAGTGCGTCTGCCGCTCGATCCAGTCGCGGAGCCGCTCGGCGAACGCCGGCAGGTCGAGGAAGAGATGCTTCGTCTCCCGGAACTCCGGCGGGCGGCCGTCGATCTTCGAGCGCGGATCGATCAGGTCGATGGGGTCGAGCATGTTGCCGCAGTTGTCGCACTGGTCGCCGCGCGCCTCCGCGAACCCGCAGATCGGGCACGTCCCCTCGATGTAGCGGTCGGGCAGCGTGTGGCCCGTCGTGGCGGAGAACGCGCCCCGCGTGACCTGCTCGAGCAGGAAGCCGCGGTCGTAGAGCGTGCGGAAGAGGTCCTGAACGACCCGGTAGTGGTTCCGCGTCGTCGTCCGCGTGAACAGGTCGTACGAGAGCCCGAGCCTCCGCAGGTCCTCGCGGATGACGGCGTTGTAGCGATCGGCGATCTCACGCGGCGATGTCCCCTCGGCGTCCGCCGCGACCATGACCGGCGTCCCGTGCTCGTCCGTCCCGCTGACCATGAGGACGTCGTTGCCCTTCAGCCGGTGGTAGCGCGCGAAGATGTCCGCCGGCACGCCGAAGCCGGCCACGTGGCCGATGTGCCGCGGCCCGTTCGCGTACGGCCAGGCGACGGCCACGAGGATCTTCTGAGGCGTCTGCTGCGTCACGCGGGGATGCGTCCTTCGGGGTCGGGGACGGGCTAGAGATCATACGAACGGCGCCGAGGCCCGCCGCGACGGCTGCGAGCGCGCCCACGACGAGCAGCACGGGCAGCCGGCCCGAGCGGCGCTCCGCTCCCGTGGGCGTCACCTGCAGGGCCGGCAGCACGCGGCCGCGCGGGCGCATGGAGGCGCGGACGGGTGCGGGCTCCGCCGCCCCGCGAGAGGCGGCGGGAGCGAGCGTCCGTGCGCGGGGCGCGGCGGGCGCAACCGGAGCCGCCCGGCGTGTCGGGCGGGGCTCGGAGCGCGGGCGCGACGCGGTCGGCGGGACGCCCGGATGCGTCGGCTCGGCGTGCACGAGCGCGTCGGCCGGCAGCGGCGCCGGCGCGGCCGGGAGGGGGACCTCGGGCTCCGCCGGCTCGCCGGCCGCAGGATCGGGCGGAGTCGCCGGCGCGGCGGTGGGCTGCGCCGGCGCCGGCGGCTCGGCGGGGGCAGGGGCGGGCGCCGCAGGCGGCTCCGCGGCGACCGGCGCGGGCGCAGGCTCCGCCGGCGCCGGGGCGGGCGCGGCAGGTGACTCCACGGCAACCGGCGCGGGCGCAGGGGCAGGCGCCGCAGGAGCCGGAGCGGTCTCCGCCGGCGCAGGCGCCGCGGGCTCCGCAGGCGCAGGCTCGGCGGGCGCCGCGTCCGTGACCGCGGGCGTCGGCTCGGCCGGCCCGGCGCCCGTGGCCGGCGGCACGGCGGAAGGCTCCGCCGCAGGCTCTGCGGAGTCACCCGTAGCTGCCGGATCCGCCGGCGGCGCCGCCGCGGGCGCGGGTTCCGCCGGGGGCGCGGCGACGGGCAGCAGCGAGAGCGGGTCGAGGTAGCCGTTCGGATCGGCGGCGAGCCGGATGCCGAGATGGACGTAGGGGCCGCCGACCTCCGGCACGCCGGACGGGCCGACCGTCCCGACGACGTCGCCCTCCGCCACATCGGCGCCCTTGGCCACCGCGAGCGAGCCGAGGTGCGTGAGGGTGACGGCGAGCCGTCGGCGATGTCGATCGTCAGGGTCAACCCGTTCGTCGGCACCGTCCCGGCGAAGGAGACCGTGCCCGACGCGGGGGCGAGCACGGGCGCGCCGGCGTCGGCGCCGACGTCGATCCCGCGGTGCTGCCCCCCGCGTACGGGTGCGCGGGGTCGAAGGAGAAGCCGCGCAGCACGGGGCCGCCGACGGGCCACGTCCAGGCGCCGGCGGCCGGCACCCAGAGCACCAGGAAGAGGACGAGCGGAGCGAGTCGCCGCATCGGACATCACCGCCTTCGTTGTCAGATCTTGACAATGCTCGAGCCGCAGACGGTAGCAGCGCGCGTCGGCTGTTGTCAACTCTGGCTACAGCGTACGAGCCGCTGGTAGAGGCGGTTCCGGGGCACGCCGGTCAGCCGCGACGACGAGCTCGGCCGCCTGCTTTCGCGGCACGCCCGCCTCGACCAGCTCGGCCACAGCCGCGAGCGCGTCGTCCGCCGCGCCCGTCCCGGGCTCCGACCCGGCCGGCCCGAGCACGAGCGTGATCTCGCCCTTCGGCGGCTCCGAGAAGCGCTCCGCGAGCTCGGACGCCGTCCCGCGCGCGACCTCCTCGAAGCGCTTCGTCAGCTCCCGGCACACCGCCACGGGCCGCTCCGGATCGCACCGCCGCGAGCGAGCGGAGCGTTCGCGGCAGCCGCTGCGGCGACTCGAAGGCGACCACCGGCCACGCCCGTCCGCGCAGCTCCTCCCAGAGCGCCGCGCGCGCCGCCTCGCCGCGCGGCAGGAAGCCGACGAACTCGTAACGGCCGCCGACGAGCCCCGACGCGACGAGCGCGGTCTCGACCGCCGACGCGCCGGGCAGCACCGTCACCGGCACGCCCGCCTCGAGCGCAGCCCGCACGAGCCGCGCGCCCGGGTCGGAGATCCCCGGCATGCCCGCGTCGGAGACGAGCGCGACCCGCTCCCCCGCCTCCAGCCGCGGCAGCAGCTCCGCCGTCCGCTCGGCCTCGTTGTGCTCGTGGTAGGAGAGCAGCCGCGCCTCGATCCCGTGCCGCCGGAGCAGCCCGCGCGTGTGCCGCGTGTCCTCGCAGAGCACGACGTCGGCCGCCGCGAGCTCCGCGAGCACGCGCAGGGTCACGTCCTCGAGGTTGCCGATCGGCGTGGCGCAGACGGCGAGCGGCATCAGGCCACGTCGAGCGCCTCGAACCCGACGAAGCCGGCGCCGATCAGCCCTGCCGCCGTCCCCAGCTCCGCGCGCACGACCCGCACGGCGTCGCGCATCGGCCTGAGCGTCTCGCGGCGCATGATCTCCTCGGCGCGCGGCATCAGGTGCTCCCACGCGGCGACGCCGAAGCCGCCGCCGATCACGATCAGCTCCGGGCCGAAGACGTTCGCGAAGGAGCCCATGCCGGAGCCGAGATAGCCGCCGATCTCGGCGAGGATCGCGCGCGCGGTCTCGTCGCCCTCGTCGGCGAGCCGGACGAGCCGGTGCGCATCCGCGGACGGGCCGAACGCCTCGCGCGCCGCCGCGCCCGCTGCGACCCCGGTCACGTAGGGCTCGAGGTGCCCGCGACCGGTGCAGCTGCCCTGGCAGGGGCGCCCGTCGTGGACGATCACGGCGTGGCCGAGCTCCATGCCGGCGCCGTTCCCGCCACGCAGCGGCCGCCCGCCCGCGATCACTCCGCCGCCGAGCCCCGTCCCGAGCGTCAGCATCACGATGTCGTCCACCCCGCGCCCCGCTCCGGCGCGCCACTCGCCGATCGCCGCCGCGTTGGCGTCGTTGTCGAGGCCGACCGGGCGCCCGTAGCGCTCGCGCATCCGGTCGCGCAGCGGCTCGTCGGCGAGCGGCACGTTCACGCACTCGACGACGACGCCGCGCCGCCGGTCGATCGGCGAGGGCACGCCGAAGCCGATCGCGCCGACGCTGTCGTCGAGCAGCTCCTCCACGGCCGCGGCGAGCTCCGCGAGCACCGCGTCCTGAGATTCCAGCGGCGTCGGCCGCTCGTGCCGGCGCACGACGCTCCCGTCGGGCGCGACGACGCCGGCGAGGATCTTCGTCCCGCCGAGGTCGACGCCGATCGCATGCGTGCCCTTCACAGCCAGCGGGTACCGTAACCCGACGGATGGCCGCCGGAGAGAAGCCCTATCGCGTCTACAAAGGCGGCCGCGCCAAGGGGAAGGTGCCGCTCGACCGGCGGGACCGCGAGAAACGCCGCTCGTTCCGTGGGGACGGCGGCGGGCCCGGGAAGCCCCAGGTCGTGCGCCGGAGGCGCTGGACGTGGCGCCGCATCGTGCCCCTGACGCTCCTCGTCCTCGTCGCGGCGCTCCTGATCTGGGCCGTCGCCGGCTACCTGTCGGTGCGCAGCGGCGTGACGAGCGCCAACGGCCGCCTCGCCCCGGGCGCGGCGGCCGCGCTGCAGCCGCAGGGCGGGCTGATCCTCTCCTCGCCGACGAACATCCTCCTGCTCGGCACCGACCACTCGGCGAACGGGCAGGCCGGCCGCAGCTCCGACCAGCACTCCGACTCGATGCTGCTGCTGCGCACCGACCCGGGCCGGCACCGGCTCATCTATCTGTCGATCCCGCGCGACCTGCGCGCCGGCATCCCCGGCTACGGCGACCAGAAGATCAACGCCGCCATGCAGCTCGGCGGACCGGCGCTCGCGGTGAAGACGGTCGACGCCCTGTTCGGCGCGTCGCTCCAGGTGAACCACGTCGTGGTCGTCGACTTCGGCGACTTCCAGAAGCTGATCGACGCGGTCGGCGGGATCGACGTGAACGTGCCCGAGAAGATCCTCTCGAACAAGTTCGACTGCCCCTTCCCGGCGAGCCAGTGCGCGTCCTGGCCCGGCTGGAAGTTCCGCAAGGGCGTCCAGCACATGGACGGGCACCGCGCGCTCATCTACTCGCGGATCCGCGAGAACCGGCTCGACCCGTCCTGGACCGACTTCACGCGCGGCCAGAACCAGCAGGCGGTGATGCAGGCGACGATGAGCAAGCTCGCGAGCGTCTCGACGTTCTTCCGGCTGCCCTTCGACGGCGGCGACCTGCTCGCGCCGCTGGCGACGGACCTGTCCACGTGGGACTTCGCCCAGCTGGGGTGGGTCAAGTTCCGCGCCTCGGCGTCGAGCACGCTCCACTGCCGCCTCGGCGGCAGCGCGACGACCATCGGCGGCGGCTCCTACATCGTCGGCGGCCCGGAGAACATCCAGGTGATCCAGGAGGTGCTCGGCAACTCCGCGCCGCAGCCGCCGGCGCCCGGATCGGGTCCTACGGGCCGGGCTGCGTCGTCGGCAGCCAGACGTTCAGGTAGCGCGGCGCGTCGGTCAGTCGCCGGAGGCCGCGGCCTTCGTGTCCGAGCCGCCGCTCTTCTCCGAGCCGCCGTTCGAGGAGCCGCCGTCGCTCTTGGCGGACGATTCGCCCGACCCCGACCCCGAGGCGGCCGCGCCCTCCTTCGCCTTCGCCGCCTTGCCCTTGCCGTAGTCGGTCGTGTAGAAGCCCGAGCCCTTGTAGTGGATGGCCACCGGGTAGAGCACGAGCTCGACGGGACCCGCCTCGCAGACGTCGCACGTCTCGGGCGCGGGCGCCGTCATCGACTGGAAACGCTCGAAGAGATGCCCCTCGGGACAGCGGTACTCGTAGATCGGCATCGGCCGGGCAAGGCTACCAGCGGCCCCGCCGGGATCCCGCAGGCGTAGTCCCCCGAAGCCGGATCCGGGCGCTCCCGGATGGTCGCCACGGCCGCCCGTGCGTGAGTACGCGGCATGGACTCGCTCAACCTCGCAGGCCGCGCGGGCCGCTGGAGCGCAGAGCACTGGAAGCGCTCGCTCTTCGGCTGGCTCGTGTTCGCCGCGCTCGCGATGGCGGTCGGCAGCGTCGCCGGGCACGTGCAGATGCGCGACGCCGAGTTCGCCTCCGGCGAGGCCGCGACCGCGATCCGGATGATGGACGCCGCCGGGATGACGCAGCCGGCCGGGGAGAGCGTGCTCATCCAGAGCAGGGCGGTCACCGCGGACGACCCGTCCTTCCTCAGCACGGTCGGGCTCGTCGTGCAGACGCTCTCGTCGCAGAAGGACGCCGTCCACCTCCAGAACCCGCTGATCAAGGAGGGCGGCGGCGGCCAGATCTCGGCCGACGGGCACTCGGTGCTCGTCCAGTTCGACGTGCGCGGGGACGCCGACAAGGCAAAGGACAAGATCAAGCCGATCCTCGACGCGATCGCCGGGCGTGCAGGCGGCGAGCCCGACCTTCAGCGTGCGCGAGGTCGGCACCGCGAGCGCGAACTACGAGATCGGCAAGACGTTCGAGCACGACTTCGCCAACGCCGAGCGGATGACGATCCCGATCACGCTTCTGATCCTGCTCGCGGCCTTCGGCGCGCTCGTCGCGGCCGGGCTGCCGGTGCTGCTCGCCTTCTCGGCGGTGCTCGCCTCGCTCGGCCTCTTCTCCCTCGCCACGCACGTGACGACCGCCGACTACCAGTCCACCTCGGCCGTGATCCTGCTGATCGGGATGGCCGTCGGCGTGGACTACTCGCTCTTCTACCTGCGGCGCGAGCGCGAGGAGCGCGCCGTGGGCGCCGAGCCGCGCCCGGCGCTGCTGCGCGCGGCGAGCACCTCCGGGCAGGCGGTGCTGATCTCGGGCGCGACGGTGCTGATCGCGATGGCCGGCATGTTCATCGCCGGGAACAAGATCTTCACCGGGATGGCGATCGGGACGATGCTCGTCGTCCTGTCGGCGGTGATCGGCTCGCTGACCGTGCTGCCGGCGCTCCTCTCGAAGCTCGGCGACCGGGTCGACCGCGGCCGGGTCCCGTACATCGGGCGGCGGAAGCACGCCGCCGGCGAGTCGCGCTTCTGGGCCTTCGTGCTCGACCGCGTGCTGCGCCGGCCGGTGCTCGCGCTGCTCCTCGCGGGCGGGCTGCTCCTCGCCGCGGCGATCCCGATCCTCGGCATGCACACGAAGCTGCCGAGCTTCACCGACATGCCGCGCGAGCTGCCGATCGTGCAGACCTACCAGGATCTGATCGCCGCGTTCCCCGGCGCGCCGACGCCCGCCCAGGTCGTCGTCCGCGCCGCGGACGTGCGGCAACCCGGCGTGCAGGCCGCGATCGGCCGGCTCGCGGACGAGGCGATCGCGACCGGGCAGATGTTCACGCCCGTGATCCAGGTGCCGAGCCGCGACCACACGGTTGCGCTCGTGAGCATCCCGATCGCCGGCAACGGCGACGACGCGGCCTCGCTCGCGGCGCTCTCGACGCTGCGCGGCGAGGTGCTGCCGCGCACGCTCGGCCGGGTCTCGGACATCGCCTACGCCGTCACAGGCGAGACCGCCGGCACGTACGACTTCAACGAGCGCATGAAGTCGCGGATGCCCTGGGTGATCGCGTTCGTGCTCGGGCTCGCGTTCGTGCTGCTGCTGGCGACGTTCCGCTCGGTCGTGATCCCGCTGACCGCGATCGCACTCAACCTGCTCTCCGTCGGCGCCGCCTACGGGCTGCTCGTGCTGATCTTCCAGAACGACTGGGCCGAGGGGCCCCTCGACTTCACCTCCAACCACGCGATCACCTCGTGGCTGCCGATGTTCCTGTTCGTCGTCCTCTTCGGGCTCTCGATGGACTACCACGTCTTCATCCTGAGCCGGATCAAGGAGCTGCGCGACGGCGGGCTCTCGACCGAGGAGGCCGTGTCGCGCGGCATCCGGCGCACGGCCGGCACGGTGACGAGCGCCGCGATCATCATGGTCGCCGTCTTCGCGATCTTCGGGACGCTGCGGATGATCATGATGAAGCAGCTCGGCGTCGGGCTCGGGCTCGCGGTGCTGATCGACGCCACGGTGATCCGCGGCGTGCTCCTGCCGGCCGCGATGAAGCTGCTCGGCGAGTGGAACTGGTACATGCCGCGCTGGCTCGAATGGGTGCCGTCGCTGACAGCCGAGCAGGCGGACGCGCGGCCCGCACAGCGGACCGCGGCCGCCGGGCGCTAGCGTCGCGTCAGAAAGACGGCTTCGCCGTCATGTCGAGCACGAACAGCACGGGCGTGTAGACGTGGACGCCGATCCAGGCGCCGAGCTTGCCGAGCGCGGCGAGCGTCTCGCCGTCGCGACGCCTCTCGAACACGATCCCGAGCGTCGTCAGCGTCACGTCCCCGCCGACCCAGACGACGATCGCGAGCACGTGCAGTGCCTTGTAGACGCTGTACGAGCCGGGCGCGTACCAGAGCAGGGCGATCGTGCCGGCGAGCAGGACGAGGCCGGCGAGAAGCGTCGAGGTGGCGGTGCGCGCGGAAGCCGGAGCTCCCGCCGCCGCTGCCGTCGATTCCGTCATCGCTACTCCAGCGGGATCCGTCTTACCGATGTCCTCGGCGGCCATGGCCGGAAGGCGCGAGTCGCCCATCGGGAACGTGAGCGCGAGCACGCCGTCCTCGCCCCGCTTCGGGCCCAGGCCGAAGTAGATGAAGTTCTCCCAGTAGAACGCGGTGCGGAGGAACGTGGTCGGCACGCCCGCCTCGCGCGCAGGAGCGGCCGCGATCAGGGGTCGCGGAGCCGAAACACTAGGAGCCCTCGCTCTCCGACGGGTCCACGCGCTCGTCGAAGCACGGGGCCTCCTCGAACGCGGCGAGCCCGGCGGGACGCTCGCGGCGATCCTCCCTCCGCCGGCCGACGTCGCGGCGGCGACGCGCCGTGGCGATCGCGGCGGAGGCGCCCACCACACCGCCGATGAGGAAGGAGCGGGCTCTCCCGCGCCTGTCGTCGCCGTCCATGGGACGATTCTACGGATGCTCGTCGCAACCCTTGGAGACGTGATGCTCGACGTGGTCGTGCTGCTCGAGGAGCCGCTCGCCCGCGGCGCCGACGTGCGCGCGGCCACGCGGGCGGGGGCGGGCGGGCAGGCGGCGAACGTCGCGGCGTGGGCGGCGGCCCTCGGCGCGGAGGCCCGCTGCGTCGCGAAGCGTGGCGACGACGCGGCGGGCGAGCTCGTGGCCCGGGAGCTGACGACGCACGGCGTCGAGCTCGTCGGGCCCGTGGGCGCGGGCCGGACGGGGATCGTCGTCTCGATGGTCGAGGACGGCGAGCGCTCGCTGGCGTCCGACCGCGGCGTCGCGCCGAGCCTCGCGCCGGACGAGCTCGACGCCGCCTGGCTCGCCTGCGACGTCCTGCACCTCTCCGGGTACGCGCTGCTGCGCGAGCCGATCGACGCGGCGGCGCTGCTCGCGGCGCGACTGGCGCGCGAGACGGGCGCCCGCGTCTCGGTGGACCTCGCCGCGTGGACGGAGATCCGCGCCTACGGGCCGGTGCGCTTCCGCGAGCTGCTCGACGAGCTCGCGCCGGATGTCCTCTTCGCGACCGAGGCGGAGTGGGAGCTGCTCGGCGGCGCCTACCTCACCGCCCCGGTCGGCGTCCTCAAGCGCGGGCCACGCGGCTGCACGGTGATGACCGCGGAGGCGCGCCTCGACCTCGCGCCCGTGGCGGCGGAGGTCGTGGACACGACCGGCGCCGGTGACGCGCTCGCCGCCGGGCTTCCTACTCGGCGGCTCCCTCGAGGAGGCGGCGAGGCGCGGCCTGGAGGCGGCGGCGCGCTGCGTGGCGCGAGTAGGTTCCATGCCGTGATCCGGATGGCCGAGGAGGTGCGCGAGGCGCTCGCCGCGGGCGGCGGGGTGGTCGCGCTCGAGACCACGCTCGTCGCGCACGGGTTCCCGCCCGGCGAGGGGGTCGAGGTCGGGCTCGACTCGGAGCGCGAGGTGCGGGCGGCGGGCGCCGTCCCGGCGACCGTCGGCGTGCTCGACGGGCAGATCCGGATCGGTCTGAGCGAGGACGAGCTCGCCCGCTTCGGCGCCGAGGCGCGCAAGGTCGGGCCGCGCGACCTCGCGGCCTGCGCGGCCCAGGGCGCTGTGGGCGCGACGACCGTGGGCGGGACGCTCGCCGTCGCGCGCGCGGCACGCATCCCCTGGATGGCGACCGGCGGGCTCGGCGGCGTCCACCGCGGCTTCCCCGACCCGCCCGACGTGTCGGCCGACCTCGCCCAGCTGGCGCGGACGCCCGCGCTCGTCGTCTCGGCCGGCGTGAAGTCGCTGCTCGACGTGCCCGCGACGTCAGAGCTGCTCGAGTCGCTCGGCGTCCCGGTGCTCGGCTACGGCGTCGACACGCTGCCGCTCTTCTACGCCGCGGCCGGCGGGCCGCCGGTCTCCGCCCGCGTCGAGTCGCCCGGCGAGGCTGCGACGGTCGCGCGGGCGCACTGGGAGCTCGGCGGCGGCGGGTTGCTGCTCGGCCGCCCGCCGGACGAGCCGCTCGAGGACGTCGAGCCGCTCATCGAGCAGGCGCTCCGCGCCGCGCACGGCGAGGGAGTGACGGGCCAGGCCGTGACGCCGTTCGTCCTCTCCTACCTCCACCGCGAAAGCGGCGGCCGCACGCAGCGGGCGAACAGGGCCCTCGTCGCGCAGAACGCCCGCCTCGCGGGCGAGATCGCCGCCGCGTAGCAGTCCCGAACCGACGCGTCTCCGCGAGCCACGTCCGGTGCCAGGCACCGGACGTGTCCATGTCGGACCGCCGCCTCAACAGAACCAGCGGCTGAGCAGGCGGTTCTTTCGAGACATGTCCACGCGAGCCACGTCCC
This sequence comes from uncultured Thermoleophilia bacterium, assembly GCA_963728095.1. GTDB lineage: Bacteria > Actinomycetota > Thermoleophilia > Gaiellales > Gaiellaceae > Palsa-739. The sequence continues at coordinate 924,468 of CAVSIO010000002.1, forward strand.
GGTGCCTGGCACCAGACGTGTCCGTGCGAGACGATGCCGAGTGCTAGAGGTCACGGCGCGAGAACGCAGCGAGCGCCGCGGCCAGCGCGAGCCCGAGGTACGCGACCGCCCAGACGCGGATCCCCCAGCCGTGCACGTACGCGCCGCCGAAGGGACCGAGCTGGAGCAGGAAGCCCGTGACCCCACTCTCGTTCGCGGTGATCAGCCGCAGCCCGTCCTGGTAGAGCGCCTCGAACGGGAGCGCCCACGCGGCGATCGTCGAGGCGTGCTTGATCGCGTGCGAGTTCAGCGCGTGGCCGATCGTCCCGAGCAGCCCGGCGACGAGGCCCGCGCCGAAGAGCATGAAGACGGCGATCCCGTTCGCAGTGGAGGAGAGCACGACCGAGCCGAGCAGCGAGAGCGCGATCACGACCATGACGCCGCCTGCGAGCTCGAGCCCCGGCGCGACCTTCGCCGCCGGCCACCAGTGGCCCGTGACGCCGGTGATCGCCATCGCGCTGAAGTAGACGCCGAGCACGTAGGCGACGCAGACGCCCGCCGCGCCGAGGAACCGCGAGAGCAGCAGCGTGCCGCGCCCCACCGGCCGCACCACGAGCGGCTGCAGCAACCCGCGCTCCGCATCCCCGGAGACGACGCCGAGCGTCAGGAACACCGCGAGCACGACGCCGAGGAACAGCGTCGCGAACATCGCGAGCCCGACGAGGAACGCGCCGGCGAACGTCCGTGTGTCCACGTTGACGTCGGCCGGGGGCTGGATGTTCCCGAGCTCCCGGAACACGTAGTGGTTCGCGAGCCAGAACAGGAACAGGAAGATCGCCGTCAGCAGCAGGACGACCGCGAAGACCTTCCGCCGCACCGCCTCGCGGAAGCCGTAGCCGACGATCGCCGCGACCGAGCTCAATCAGTCTCCCCGCCGACGGCCTCGAGGTACGTCTCCTCGAGCGTCGAGGTCAGGGTGCGGACGCCGTAGACGCGCCGGCCCGCCGCGACCGCCTCCGCGACGAGCCTCGGCGCGTCCTCGCGGGTCGCGCCGTCGATCGTGCGCGCGCCCTCGTCCGTCTCCAGCTCGACGCCGCGCGGCCGCGCCAGCTCGGCCGGCGTGCCCGCGGCCACGACCTCACCGTCCAGCAGGATGGCGACGCGGTCGCAGACGAGCTCGATCTCCGAGAGCAGGTGGGAGTTGAGCAGGACGGAGACGCCGCGGCCTCGCAGCTCCTCGAGCAGCAGCCGGACGGTGCGGCGGCCGACTGGGTCGAGCGCCGAGGTCGGCTCGTCGAGGAGCAGCAGGCGCGGCTCGCCGACGAGAGCCTGCGCGATCCCGAGCCGCTGCTGCATCCCCTTCGACATGCCGTCCACCCTGCGGTCGCGCGCATCGGCGAGCGCGACGAGCTCCAGCAGCCGCGCCCGCTCGGCCACGCCGCCGCGCGAGCCCGCGAGCCGCTGGTGCAGCTCCAGCACCTCGTCGGCCGTGTACCAGCCCGGGAAGCGAAACAGCTCGGCGAGGTACCCGAGCGCGGCGCGGGCGGCGCGCGATCCGGCGGCCGCGCCTGCGACCTCGGCGCCGCCGCGCGTCGGGCGGACGAGCCCGACCGCGATCTTCACGAGCGTGGACTTGCCCGCGCCGTTCGGGCCCAGCAGCCCCACGAGCTCGCCTTCGCCCACCTCGAGGTCCACGCCCCTCAGCGCCTGGACGGAGCCGTAGCGCTTCTCGAGCCCGCGGACGGCGAGGGCAGGCGGCACAGGACGAGCCTACCGACAGTACTCTGGGGGACATGCCCCGCGGCTACATGGAAGGCCCGGCCTCCGAGGAGGCGGAGCGGCTCGCCGAGGAAGCGGCCCGCGTCAAGCACGTCCAGCCGGACGTCGCCGTCTACCCGGCCGTCTACGGCTGCACCGAGGACGACCCCGAGCCGCACTTCCTGGGCTGGGCCAACGAGGTCGACCGGGACGAGCTGTTCGCCTCCGGGAAGGCCTGGGGCGTGACCGTGCGCCGCATGGCCGCCGCCGGCGACTAGCCGAGCGCGTCGAGGAACTCGTCGATCGTCAGCGCGGGCAGCGTCTGCACCCGCGTCGAGCCGCGCGCGCCGAGCGCAACGGACACCCGCGCGATCGTCGCCGTGTCCGGCGCCTCGACGACGTTCACGAAGTCGACGTCGCCGAGCGTCGCCCACTGGTGCAGCACCTTCGCCCCCAGCTCCTCGACGTCCCGGTTCACCTCGCGCAGCCGGTCGGGGTTCGAGGCGAGCGTCTGCACGCCCTGCTGCGAGAGCCGCGAGAGCAGGATGTAGGTCGGCATCGGGCTCCTCCTAGGTCGGGGGATCGACCCTAGCGCGGGCCGCCTGGTCGGCATAGAGCACGGCCGCGCCGAGGAAGAAGAGCGGGGTGACGACGAGCAGGGCGACGACCGCTGCGACCCGCATGCCCTGGTCGCCGAAGCCGCGCAGGAGGAACGTCAGGACGAGGGCCGTCAGGACGATCGCGATCGTCAGCGTCGCGAGCGTGCCGATCGCGTGCACGGCGTCGGCTCGCGCGAGCCGGAACGAGCGGCGAAACGCCCCGCGCGCCGGGACGCCCTCGACGAGCAGCGCCGGCACCGCGAACATCGTCGCCGAGAGCCACGCCAGCACGAGCAGGTAGATCCCGGGGAAGACGACGATCCGCGCGGCGAGAGCGGGCGCGAAGGCGACGAGGCCGACGGCGAAGGCGGCGGCGAGCACCTTGCGGTCGCGGCTGCTCTCCGGATACGCGAGCAGCACCGCGCCGACGAGCGCCGCCGGGGAGAGGAGCGCGCCCGCGCCGAGCACGGCGGCCGCGTTGGCGGCGCCGTGCAGCCACGCCCCGAGCCCGACGATCGCCGCGGCCGGCACGCCGAGCAGGAGGGACGGGAGGAAGCGGCTGCCGTAGAGCCGGATCGACTCGGCGACGACCTGCCCGACCGTCCGCTCCGCCGGCGGCAGCGCCGCCGGGCGCGGTTCCCCGGCGCGCGGATACGAGAGCCTGGCCACGGGAGGAGGGTATCGGGCAGAATCGGCGCATGGGCTACGACGTCGTCCACGCCTCCGCGCTCGAATGGGAGGACCGCGAGGCCGCCGACGGGGCCGAGCCCCGCCGCCAGGCAGCGGTGACGGAGCCGGCCGGGCTGACGGAGTCCCGCGCCCGGATGTGGCGCTACCCGCCGCACTCGCGCGGGCGCCGGCACCTCGACCCGGACCAGGAAGAGGTGTTCGTGCCGCTGCGCGGCACGCTGACGCTGCTGCTCGAGGACCCGCCGCAGCGGGTGGACGTCGAGCCGGGCGGCGTCGTCGCCGTCCACGCGGGCACGCCGCTCCAGGCGCGGAACGAGACGGACGAGGAGATCCTCTTCTACGTCTACGGCGCGCCGCCGGTGTCCGGCAACACCGAGTTCCTCGACGACGTCGTCGAGGTGCCGCCGGCCAAGTAACAGTCTGTTACTTGGCGCAGAGGCGCCACGCGGTCAGTCGAGCGCCGCGACGAGCCTCGGCAGGGCTTGCTCGAGCGCGGCGAGCGCGTCCGGGATCCGCCAGCGGCTCCGGTCGGGCTCGCCGACGAGGTTCGAGACGGCGCGCAGCTCGAGCGCCGGCACGCCCGCGAGCTGCGCCGCGCGCAGGACGCCGAAGCCCTCCATCGCCTCCACGTCGAACGGCGCCCCACCGCCGACCTTCGCGCAGGTCGCGATCGGCAGCACGTGCGCCTCCGGCAGCGCCGCGCGTGCCGCCGCCAGCAGCGCCGCGTCCGGCTCGACCCGTTCGACGCGCGGCAGCGTGAACGCCGCGTCGACCAGGTCGCAGTAGACGGCCTCGGAGCCGAGCACGAGCGCCGGCGGCTCGAGCGCCCGCGCGCCGGCGACGCCGACGTGCAGGATCGCGTCCGGGCGCCGCGCGGCGAGCGCCCCGGCCGTCCGCAGCGCAGCCTCGACCGGCCCGATCCCGCAGCAGAGCGTCTCGGCGCCCCCGTGGACGCACTCCAGCTCCCGCTCGGTGGCGGCGACGACGAGCAGCATCCGGGAGACGCTACCCGGCGGGCACGGGAGGGGCTAGCGGGCGACGGCGGCCTGCAGCCGCCACGCCGCGGCGCGGACCTGCCCGGCGCAGATCTGCGCGACGATGGAGGCCGTGGCGAGGGCGGTGATCCGCATGGCGCGTTCATCGGCGCGGTGCAGGTCGCCCTTGATCCCCCGGACGCGCACCTGGAGCTGCTGCCGCGACGCCCTCGATGGGCCGGAGCTCCTCGCGTTCGTCAGGCCGCGGCCGGCGCCGCCGTCTCCGCCTTCTCGAACACGAGCTCGCCCTCGACGGCGTCCACGCGGATCGCGTCCCCGTCGGCGAAGTCGCCCTCGAGCAGCCGCAGCGCGAGCGGGTTCTCGACGAGCCGCTGGATCGCCCGCTTCAGCGGCCGCGCGCCGTACGCGGGATCCCAGCCCGCCTCGGCGAGCGTCTCCTTCGCGGCGTCGGTCAGCTCGAGCGCGATCCGCCGCTCGGCGAGCCGCTCGCGCAGCCGCTCGAGCTGGAGCTCGACGATCTCGCCGATCTGCTCGCGCGAGAGCGCGCTCGAACTCGACGATCTCGTCGATCCGGTTCAGGAACTCCGGCCGGAAGCGGTCGCGCAGCTCGGCGGCGCTGCGCACGTTCGAGGTCATGATCAGGACGGTGTTGCGGAAGTCGACCGTGCGGCCCTGGCCGTCGGTGAGGCGCCCGTCGTCGAGCACCTGGAGCAGGACGTCGAAGACCTCGGCGTGCGCCTTCTCGATCTCGTCGAGGAGGATCACCGAGTACGGCCGCCGCCGCACGGCCTCCGTGAGCTGGCCGCCCTCGTCGTAGCCGACGTAGCCCGGCGGCGCGCCGATCAGCCGCGCGACCGTGTGCCGCTCCTGGTACTCGGACATGTCGAGCCGGACCATCGCGCGCTCGTCGTCGAACATGAACTCGGCGAGCGCCCGCGCCAGCTCGGTCTTGCCGACGCCGGTCGGGCCGAGGAAGACGAACGAGCCGATCGGCCGGTTCGGGTCCTGGAGCCCGGTGCGGGCGCGCCGGAGCGCGTTCGCGACCGCCGTCGACCGCCTCGTCCTGCCCGACGACGCGCTGGTGCAGCCGATCCTCCATGTGGACGAGCTTCTCCGTCTCGCCCTCGAGCAGGCGGTCGACGGGGATGCCCGTCCAGCGCGCGACGACCGCGGCGACGTCGTCCTCGTCGACCTCCTCCTTGACCATGCGCTCGGTCGTGCCGGCGTCGCGCTCCTCGAGCTCGCTGCTCGAGCGCCGGCAGCTCGCCGTAGCGGATCTCGGCGACGCGCTGGAGGTCGCCCTGCCGCTCCGCGCGCTCGGCCTCCATCTTCAGCTCGTCGATCCGCTTCGTGATCTCCTTGACGCGCTCGAGCGCCTGCTTCTCCGTGTCCCAGCGGGCCGCGAGCTCGTTGCGCGCCTCCTGCGCCTCGGCGAGCTCCCGCTCGAGCGGGTCGCGCACCTCGTGCGACTCCTTCGCCATCGCCGCGAGCTCGATCTCGAGCTGGCGGACGCGTCGCTCCGCCTCGTCGAGCTCGATCGGCGACGAGTCGATCTCCATCCGCAGCCGCGAGGCGGCCTCGTCGACGAGGTCGATCGCCTTGTCGGGCAGGAAGCGGTCGGCGATGTAGCGGTGCGAGAGCACGGCGGCGGCGACGAGCGCGGCGTCGCGGATGCGCACGCCGTGGTGCGCCTCGTAGCGCTCCTTCAGGCCGCGCAGGATCGCGATCGTGTCCGCGACCGACGGCTCGCCGACGAACACCGGCTGGAAGCGCCGCTCGAGCGCCGCGTCCTTCTCGATGTGCTTGCGGTACTCGTCGAGCGTCGTCGCGCCGACCGCGCGCAGCTCGCCGCGCGCGAGCATCGGCTTGAGCATGTTCGCCGCGTCGATCGCGCCCTCGGCCGCGCCGGCGCCGACGATCGTGTGCAGCTCGTCGATGAAGAGGATCAGCTCGCCCTCGGCGTTCGCGGATCTCCTCGAGCACGGCCTTCAGCCGCTCCTCGAACTCGCCGCGGTACTTCGAGCCGGCGAGCAGCGCGCCGATGTCGAGCGCCCAGACCCGCTTGCCCTTCAGGCCCTCCGGCACGTCGCCGGCGACGATCCGCTGCGCGAGCCCCTCGACGATCGCGGTCTTGCCGGTGCCCGGCTCGCCGATCAGGACGGGGTTGTTCTTCGTGCGGCGCGAGAGCACCTGGATCACGCGGCGGATCTCCTCGTCGCGCCCGATCACCGGGTCGAGCTTGCCGCTCTCCGCCGCCTCGGTGAGGTCGCGCCCGAACTTCTGCGAGCGCCTGGTAGCGTGCCCTCGGGATCCTGCGAGGTGACGCGGCGGCCGGCGGTCACCTCGGCGATCTTCGCGAGCAGCGCGTCGCGCGGAACGACGTCGAGCGCGAGCAGCAGGTGCTGCGACGCGACGTAGTCGTCCTCCATCCGCTTCGCCTCGTCGAAGGCCCGGTCGAGCACGCGCGAGAGCTGCGCCGAGACGCTCGGCTGCTGCTGCGCGCCTTCGATCTTCGGCTTCTGCGCAAGCGCCGCCTCGGCCTGCGCGCGCAGCGCCCCGGCGTCGGGCACGAGCTGCGCGCGGCAGCTCCTGGTCGAGCAGCGCGAGCAGCAGGTGCTCGGGATAGAGCTCCGGGTTGCCGTTGCGGCGCGCGAGCTCCTGCGCCGCGGCGACGGCCTCCTGGGCCTTGATCGTCAGCTTGTTGAAGTCCACGTCTCCCTATCTCCTGTCCGGGCAGCCGCTCCTCGCGGTAGACCACGAGGTCGCGGCGGTACTGCCTGTGCACGTTCTCCACGTCCTGCCTGAGCTGCTCCTGGAGCCGCTCGATGCGGGCGTGCGCGCGGCGCAGCTCGTCCTCGAGCCGCAGCACGAGCTCGACGCCCGCGAGGTTGAGGCCGAGCTCGCCGGTCAGCCGCTGGATGATCCGCAGCCGCTCGACGTCCGCCTCGGAGTAGAGCCGCGTCCCGCCCGGCGTCCGCTTCGGCCGCACCAGCCCCTTCGTCTCGTACATCCGCAGCGTCTGCGGGTGCATGCCGACGAGCTCCGCAGCGACGCTGATCATGTAGATCGGGCGGTCGCCCGTGTCCATCAGCCGGTCACCTTCCTCAGCTCCTCGAGCAGCTCGCGTTCCTTCTTGTTGACGCGCTTCGGCACCTCGATGCGGACGCGCGCCAGCACGTCGCCCTTCCCGGAGCCCTGGAGCCGCGGCGCGCCGCGGCCCTTGATCCGCAGCAGCTTCCCGTCCTCCGAGCCGGCGGGGATCTTCAGCGCGACCGTGCCCTCCGGCGTCGGCACGTCCACCTTGCCGCCGAGCGCCGCGACGGGGAACGAGACCGGCACCTGCACGACGAGATCGTCGCCGCGCCGCTCGTACGTCGGCGAGGAGGCGACGCGGGTGACGACGATCAGGTCGCCGGCCGGGCCGCCGTTCGCGCCCGCCTCGCCCTTGCCCTTGAGGCGGATCTTCGTGCCGTCCTTGACGCCCGGCTTGATCTTCACGGTGTAGGTGCGCAGCCGCCGCTCGCGGCCCGAGCCGGAGCACTTCGGGCACGGCTTCTCGATCACGGTGCCGTTGCCGCGGCAGCGCGGGCACGGCTGCGAGAGCGCGAACAGGCCCTGGCTCTCGGACTTGACCCCACGGCCGTTGCACTCGGGGCAGATCACCGGGGACGTGCCGGGACGGGCGCCGGTGCCGCCGCACTGCGAGCACGCGACGGTCAGCTCGACCGGAACCTTCGCCTCGGCCCCGCGCAGCGAGTCCTCGAACGAGAGGTGCACCTCCGCCTCGACGTCCGGGCCGCGCACGGCCTGCGCGCGGCCGCCGCGCGCGCCCCGCGTCCCGCCGATCCCGCCGAAGAGCCCGCCGAACAGGTCGCCGAGGTCGCCGAGGTCGAAGTCGCCGAGGTCGACGTTCGGCGCGCCCGGGCGCCCGTTCGCCGTGCCGAAGCGGTCGTACGCCTTCCGCTTGTCCGCGTCGGAGAGCACGTCGTAGGCGTGCTGCACCTCCTTGAACCGCTCCTCCGCGGCGGTGTCGCCGGGATTCGCGTCCGGGTGGTGCTTGCGGGCGAGCTTGCGGTAGGCCTTCTTGATCTCGTCCTGCGAGGCGCCCTTCGCCACGCCGAGGGTCTCATAGAACGTCTTGGCCATCGCTCCCCTGCGGCGGCGCCGCGACGACGACCCGGGCCGGGCGCACGACGCGCTCACCGAGCCGGTAGCCCTTCTGGATCACGTCGATCACCGAGCCCTCCTCGGCCTCGGACGGCTGCGAGAGCAGCGCCTCGTGGACGTGCGGGTCGAAGCGCCCGTCCGTCTCGATCGGCTGCACCCCGTGGCGCCCGAGCAGCTCGGCGAGCGAGCGGTGGACGAGCCGCACGCCCTCCTCGAGCCGGGCCTCCTCGTGCTCGGCGGCCGCGACGAGCGCCCGCTCGAGATCGTCGAGGATCGGCAGCAGCTCGGTCACGAGCCGCTCGTTCGCGAGCGTGACGTACTCCTCCCGCTCGCGCGCCGCGCGCTTGCGGAAGTTGTCGAAGTCGGCGGCCGTCCGCGTCCAGCGGTCGACCGCCTCGTCGCGCTCGGCCTCGAGGGCGGCGAGACGGTCCTCGGCCTCGCCGCCCTCCTCGACCGGGGTCTCCTCGGCCTCGTGTCGGACCTGCTCGTCCGTCACGAGGTCTTGGCCTCCTCGTCGACGACCTCGTACTCGCCCTCCTCGACGACCTCGTCGTCGGGAGTCGAGCCGCCGTCGCCGCCGGATGCCTGCGCCTGCGCCGTCGCCTGGGCGTAGACCGCCTCGGCGAGCTGAGTGCGAGGCCTCCTGGAGCGCGTCCGTCTTCGCGCGGATGTCCGCGACGTCGTCGCTCTCGAGCGCCTGGCGCAGCTCCATGATCCGGCCCTCGATCGTCGAGGCCTCGGACTCGTCGAGCTTGTCGCGGTGCTCCTTGAGCGAGCGCTCCGTCTGGTAGGCGAGCGTCTCCGCCTGGTTCTTCGCGTCGGCGGTCTCGCGCAGCCGGTGCGCCTCCTCCGCGTGCGACTCGGCGTTGCGGATCATCTCCTGCACCTCGTCCTCGGCGAGACCGGAGCCGCCCTCGATCCGGATCTGCTGCTGGTTCCCCGTGCCCATGTCCTTCGCGGTCACGTGGATGATCCCGTTCGCGTCGATGTCGAACGCGACCTCGACCTGCGGCATGCCCCGCGGCGCCGGCGGGATGCCGACGAGCTGGAACTTGCCCAGCGTCTTGTTGTACGCGGCCATCTCCGACTCGCCCTGGAGGACGTGCACCTCGACGGAGGGCTGGTTGTCCTCCGCGGTCGTGAAGACCTCGGACTTCTTCGTCGGGATCGTCGTGTTGCGCTCGATCAGCTTCGTCATCACGCCGCCCTTCGTCTCGATGCCGAGCGAGAGGGGCGTGACGTCGAGCAGGAGGATGTCCTTGACCTCGCCCTTGAGCACGCCGGCCTGGAGGGCGGCGCCGACGGCGACGACCTCGTCCGGGTTGACGCCCTTGTGCGGGTCCTTGCCGACGATCTGCTTGACCTTCTCCTGGACGACCGGCATCCGGGTCATGCCGCCGACGAGCACGACGTGGTCGATCTTCGAGGCGTCGAGGTCGGCGTCGGCGAGCGCCTGCTTGGTCGGGCCCACCGTCCGCTCGAGCAGGTCGGCCGTGATCTCCTCGAGCTTCGCCCGGGTGAGCTGGAGGTCGAGGTGCTTCGGGCCCTCCTGCGTCGCGGTGACGAACGGCAGGTTGATCTGCGTCGTCATCGTCGAGGAGAGCTCGATCTTGGCCTTCTCGGCCGCCTCGTACAGGCGCTGGAGCGCCATCCGGTCGGCGGCGAGGTCGATGCCCTGGTCGCGCTTGAACTCCGCGACCATCCAGTCGACGATCGCCTTGTCGAAGTTGTCGCCGCCGAGGTGGTTGTCGCCGGCGGTGGACTTGACCTCGAAGACGCCCTCGCCGAGCTCGAGCACCGACACGTCGAAGGTGCCGCCGCCGAGGTCGAAGACGAGGATCGTCTGGTCGGCGCCCTCCTTGTCGAGCCCGTAGGCGAGCGCGGCCGCGGTCGGCTCGTTGATGATGCGCAGGACGTTGAGGCCGGCGATCTTGCCGGCGTCCTTGGTCGCCTCGCGCTGGGCGTTGTTGAAGTAGGCGGGAACGGTGATCACCGCGTCGTCGACCGGCTCGCCGAGGTACGCCTCGGCGTCCGCCTTCAGCTTCTGGAGGATCATCGCGCTGATCTCCGGCGGGGCGTACTCCTTGCCCTCCGCCGTGACGCGAACGTCGCCGTTCTGGCCCTGGACGACCTCGTACGGGACGATCGTCATCTCCTCGGTCACCTCGGAGTACTTGCGCCCCATGAAGCGCTTGATCGAGAAGATGGTGTTCTGCGGGTTGGTGACCTGCTGGCGGCGCGCGGGGGCGCCGACGAGCCGCTGGCCGTCCTTGGTGAACCCGACGACGGACGGCGTGGTGCGCCCGCCCTCGGCGTTCGGGATCACGGTCGGCTCGCCGCCCTCGAAGACGGCCATGCACGAGTTCGTCGTGCCCAGGTCGATACCGATGGTCTTCGCCATATCCTTTTCGTGCCTCCTGATTGAGAAAATCTAAGTCGGTTTATAGCAGATACTGGGCGTCTTCGCCAGCCCTTCCCGGTTGACCCGCAGCCCTTCGGCAGTGTGGAATACGGTCGGGAACGAGGGCCACATGCGGGGCCCGCGCCGGAGATCCGGCCGGGCCGGACACTCGAGGGGAATGGGGTGACTTTCATGCGGAGCAAGTCGATCGTCGCGGCGGTCGCGGCGGCCGGGGCGCTTGCCCTGGTCGGCGGCGTCGCGGCGGCTACGGGAACCTTGCCGGGAGGCACGAGCATCGCCGTCGGGATCACGAGCCCCGGGGACGGAGACGTGCTGGCGCTCGGCCCGGTGACGGTGACGGGCACGGCAGACGTCGGGGAGGGGGAGGCCGTGGCGAACACGGCGCTCTTCACCGCGATCGACGTGTCGGGGAGCACGGGCGCCCTGGTCGCGACGACGCTCTGCGGGAACGTGAACGCGGGCGTCGACCACGCCGCCAACACCGTTCTCGACTGCGAGCTGCGAGCGGCACAGAACCTCAACGACGCCGCGGCCGCCCAGGGCACCGTCTCCGAGGTCGGCCTCGTCGGCTTCGCCGGCGGTGTGTCCAGCAACAAGGAGCTGGACGGCGCCGTCCTCGATCTGTCGCCCGACTTCCTCGTCCAGAAGCTGATCCCGCCGGGCACGACGACGGGCGGGACCCCGAACGTCGACCAGGTGCTCGCCTCGGCGTACATCCACTCGGGGGTCTTTCCGTACGTGCCGACCTTCGGCACCCGCGGCGGCTTCAACCGGTACACGGGCGTGGACGTCGGACAGTCGACGAACTACTGGGCCGCCGTGTACAGGGTGGGAGAGCTCGCGGCCCTCAGCTCGGCGCCGAACAAGATCGCGGTCTTGATCTCGGACGGAATGCCGACCGAAACAGGGCCGACGCCGATCCCGACGATGCTCGCCGGGATGGGCGTGAAGTTCATCACCTTCGCGATCGGCAACACCGCCTCGTGCGGCTCTCCGACGCCCGACCCGTTGCTCGGTTCACTGGAGATGATCGCGTCGCAGACCGGCGGTACGTGCGTGGAGCTCTCGAACCCCGAGGACGCGGCGACCGCGGTCCCGGACGTCATCGCCTCACAGCTGAGCTCCGTCGAGGTCAGCGCCGACGGCGGCGCGCCCGTGACCGTCTCCGGAGGGCCGGTGCCCGGGCCGACCTCGCTGGCGTGGACGCACACGTTCAGCGGGCTCGCGGCCGGCACGCACGAGATCTGCGCACGCGCGTCCGGTAGCGACGGCGGCGGCAGCGGCGACGTGCAGGAATGCATCCACGTCACGCTCAAGGCGCCGCCGGCGATCACGCTCACCGGCGGTGACGGCCCGAACGGTGAGCCGGCGGGCGAGGTGCCCGAGGGCACGGCGTTCGCGGTCGGCGCGACCCTCGCGACCAGCGCGGACACGCACTGGAGCGCGTCCGGCGGCACGGGGCACTGCACGTTCGCCGACCCCTCCGCGCTCGACACGACCGTCACCTGCGACGACGACGGCCTCTACACGCTCACGCTGACGGCGGACGACCACCTGAACCCGCCGCAGACCGCGAGCGAGCACCTCCAGGTGGACAACGTCGCGCCGACGCTCGCGATCACGAGCCCCGCGGCGGGCGCGTCCGACCGAACGGTGTCCTTCTCGGCCGGCGTGACCGACCCGGGCAACGATCCGCTCGTCTGCTCGATCGACTGGGGCGACGGGTCGCCGTCCGAGACGGCGCCGGTCTCCGGCGGCGTCTGCACGGCGGGCCACACCTACGCAGCGGCAGTCCTCGCGGCGACGATCTCCGCCACCGCGAGCGACGACGACGGCGGCGTCTCGGCGCCCGCGTCGGTGTCGCTGACGTTCAACCGGCCGCCGGTCTGCTCGGCGGTCGCCGCGACGCCGTCGATCCTCTGGCCGGCGAATCACAAGCTCGTGCTCGTGCAGCTCACGGGCGCGACCGATCCGGACACGGGCGACACCCTGACCTACGCCGTCACCGGCGTGACCCAGGACGAGCCCGTCCAGGGCGGAGGCTCCGGGAGCACGACGCCCGACGCCCAGCTCGCCTCCGGCGGAGCCGTCTGGATCCGCGCGGAGCGCGACGGCCGCGGCGACGGCCGCGTGTACACGATCGCGTACACCGTGACCGACGACCACGGGGCGCCGTGCTCGGGCACGGCCACGGTGGGCGTCCCGCACGACGCGGCGCACGCCGCCGTGGACTCCGGCACGTCGTACGACTCGCTCGGCCACTAGCGCGGGCCGAGAAGCGGGTGGGAGGGGCCCGGCAGGCTGCCGGGCCCTTCCACTTGCGCAGCCGGCCGGTTATCACTACTATTCAGTTGTTCAGTTGTTCAGTTGATTAGTAGGAGATGACCACGACCCTTCCCCACCCGATCCCCGACGAGCTCGTCGAGCTGATCTCGCGGCGTTTCCGCGCGATGGGCGAGCCGCTCCGCGTACGCCTGCTCGACACGCTGCGCGGCGGCGAGGCGACGGTGAACGAGCTCGCGGAGCGCCTCGACGCGTCACAGCAGAACGTGTCCAAGCACCTCGCGCTGCTCGCCGACTCCGGCATCCTCGGACGGCGCAAGGACGGGACGCGGGTCTACTACCGGATCGCCGACGAGGGCGTGCTCGGCCTCTGCGACCAGGTGTGCGGCTCCGTGCAGGAGCAGCTGCGGGCGCTGACCGTGCTCGTCGGAGGAGGAGAAGAGAGATGAGCATCAACATGGGCATGCTCGACCGCAGGCTCCGCGGCTTCCTCGTCGCCCCGGCGGCGCTGATCGTCGCGTTCGTGGCCGGCCCCGGCTCGATCGCCGGAATCGTCCTGCTCGCCGTCGCCGTGATCATGGCCGCCACAGCCGTGAGCGGCTTCTGCCCGCTCTACCGCCTGTTCCGCATCGACAGCCGCGGCCGCCGGCCGCTGGCGCACTGAGTCCGAACGAACCGAAGGAGAACGCATGACCAACGCAACCACCGAGAGCTTCGAGCGCGACGTGATCGAGCGCTCGCGCGAGCTGCCCGTCGTCGTGGACTTCTGGGCCGCCTGGTGCGGTCCGTGCCGCGCGCTCGGGCCCGCGATCGAGAGCGAGGTCGGCAAGCGCGAGGGCGAGATCGAGCTCGTCAAGGTCGACGTCGACGCCGAGGGCACGCTCGCGGCCCGCTACGGCGTCCAGAGCATCCCGACGGTCGCCGTCTTCCGCGACGGCGAGCCGGTCACCGGCTTCATCGGCGCCTACCCGGCTCCGGCGATCGGCCGCTTCTTCGACGAGGTGCTCGAGAAGGAGAGCGCCCAGGCGGAGGCTTCGTGAGCCTCACCGCCACCGCGCGCGCCGTCCCGGGGACGCTGCGGACGGACGTCCTCGTGGACGGTCGCTTCCACCTCGTCACCGACGAGCCCGAGTCGCTCGGCGGCGAGGACTCGGCGCCCGCGCCGCACGAGCTCTTCCCGGCCGCGCTCGCGTCCTGCGTCTCGACGACGCTCGTGATGTACGCGCGGACGAAGGACTGGGACCTGGGCGAGGTCGAGGTGGACGTCGTCTACGACCACGTCGCGACGCCGCGCCGGTTCGAGATCGCGATCCGGCTCGGCGGCGACCTGACCCCCGAGCAGCTCGACCGGCTGGAGAAGGTCGCGGCGTCGTGCCCCGTCCGCCGCGCGGTCGAGAGCGGGATCGTGTTCGAGGAGCGGATCGAGGCGGGGGCGCCGGTTCCCGTTTGACACGCGCGGCGGGGATGAGGGACGGTCGCAGCCGTGCCGTCCCTCGCCCCGCGCGACGACTTCCCGCACCTCGCCGAGGTCGTCTACCTCAACAGCGGCTCGATCGGGCTGATGCCGCTGCCCGTGCAGGAGGCGGCGGCGGCGTTCGAGCGGGACATCTGGCTGCGGGGCACGACCGGGTTCGACGAGGCCGCGGAGACGGACTGCCTCGAGGAGGCGCGCGACGCGGCGGCCGCGCTGCTCCGAGCGGGCCGCGACGACGTGGCGATCGTCAAGAGCGCCACCGAGGCGTTCGCGATGCTCGCCTGGTGGGTGCGGCCGCCGGCCGGCTCGAACGTCGTCACGATCGACATCGAGCATCCGAGCACGGCGTACCCGTGGCTGCGCGTGGCGCGCGAGACCGGCGCCGAGCAGCGGCTCGTCCGAGTCTGGGACGACCCGGGCTCCCTCTCGCTCGCGCGCGTCGCGGAGCTCGTGGACGAGCGGACGGCGGTGATCGCGGTCAGCTACGTCCAGTACTCGACCGGCTACCGGTTCGTCCTCTCCGAGCTCGCGGAGCTGGCGCACGCGCACGGAGCGCTGCTCGCCGTGGACGCGACGCAGGCAGCCGGGATGGCGCCGGTGGACGTGGCCCGAGACGACATCGACCTGCTCGTCGCCGGCGGCTACAAGTGGCTCTGCGGGCCGTTCGGAGCGGCGGTCTGCTGGCTCCGACCCGAGCTGCGCGAGCGCTTCGACCCGCCCTTCGTCGGCTGGCGCAGCACCGAGGACCCGTACACCTTCGACGCGCGGACGATGCCGCTCGCCCGCACCGCGCGCAGCATGGAGTACTCGACGATGGGCTACGGCTCGGCGGTCGCGCTCGGCCGCGCGCTCCGCTACGTGCTCGACCTCGGCGTCGAGCGGGTGCTCGCGCACGACCTCGCGCTCGCGGCGCGGCTCGCGGACGGGCTCGAGCGGCTCGGCGCGACCGTGCTCACGCCGCGCGACGACGCGCACCGAGGCGGGATCGTCACCGCCCGCTACCCGGGACGCGACGGCGAGGAGGTCGCTGCGAGGCTGAACGACGCCGGCGTGATCGTCTCGCCGCGCTTCGGCGCGACGCGCTTCTCGCTCCACTTCTTCAACGACGAGACCGACGTCGACCGCGCGCTCGGGACGCTCGAGCGGATCCTCGCCTCGCCTGCTTGACCGCGGCCGCCGCCCCGCTGTAGGGTCGGCGGCGTTGTTGAACAATCAGCCACGCGAGCGGGACGCGGCGGCCGTCTACGGGGAGCTCGGCGTGCGGCCCGTGGTGAACGCGGCCGGCATCTACACCGACCTCGGCGGCTCCGTCCTCTCCCCCACGGTGCGCGCGGCCGTCGACGCGGTCAACGGCACGTTCGCGGCGATGCCCGAGCTGCTCGACCGGACGGGCGAGGCGCTCGCCGCGCTGCTCGGCGTCCCCGCGGCGCGCGTCGTCCCCGGCGCCTCGGCGGGGATCGCGCTCTCCGTCGGCGCCTGCATGACGCGCGCGGACGGGCCGCTGATGGAGCAGCTGCCCGACACGGCGGGGATGCGCAGCGGCGTCCTCATGCAGAAGGGGCACCACTACAAGTACGACCGCTGCGCGCGCATGACCGGCGCGGCGATCGTCGAGTGCGATCCCGACGAGGAGGCGCTCGAGGCCGCGCTCGCCGGCGAGATCGCCTGCGTGCTCCACCCGGCGCACCTCGAGACGCGCGGCGGGACGCTGCCGCTCGAGACGGTCGCGCGGGTCGCGCACGCGCACGGCGTCCCCGTCGTCGTGGACGCCGCGTACATGAGCTACCCGACCGGGCTGATCGCGACCTACGGCGAGGCGGGCGCCGACCTCGTCTGCTTCAGCGCCAAGTACTTCTGGGGCCCGAACGCCGGCGGGTTCGTCTACGGGACGCGAGAGCTGGTCGAGGCGGTCGCCGGGATCGACTTCACCCGTTTCGAGTCGGGCCCCCACCTGATCTTCGGCCGGGCGTTCAAGCTCGACCGCGGCGCCGTCGTCGGCACGGTGCTCGCCCTGCGCGAGTGGCTCGAGCTGGACCACGACGCGCGCTGGCGCTCGTACCGGACGCGCGGCGAGCGGCTCGCGGACGAGCTTCGCGGCCTCGACGGCGTCGAGCCGGGCGTCGCG
Organism: uncultured Thermoleophilia bacterium; assembly: GCA_963728095.1. Lineage (GTDB taxonomy): Bacteria > Actinomycetota > Thermoleophilia > Gaiellales > Gaiellaceae > Palsa-739. Next base: position 940,960 of record CAVSIO010000002.1, read on the forward strand.
CAGTTCACGCTCGACGAGCGCCTCGTCCCCGAGCCGCCGAACTCGCTCGTGCTCGACCTCCGCGACGGGCTCGCGGGACGCGAGGGCGAGCTCGCCGACGTGCTCGCCGCGGGCGACCCGAGCATCGTCTGCGTCCCGCTGGACGGACAGCTCGTCTTCTGCCTCGAGACGGTGGCCGAGGCGGACGAGCCGCTGCTCCTCGACCGGATCCGCGGCGCCCTTGGCGGCTGAGACGCCCAGCGCCGCCTTTCCTCCCGCCGCCGGCGCGCGGCGAGGGGTGCTGGTGCTCTCGGAGGCCGACGTGCGCTCGCTGCTGGGGCCGCAGGAGGCGCTCGCGTGCATGCGCTCCGCCTTCGCGGCGCTGTACCGCGGCGAGGTCACGCAGCCGGCGATCATGGACCTGGAGTTTCCCGACGCCGACGGCGAGGCGCACCTCAAGGGCGCGCACGTCCACGGCTCCCCGTACTGGTCGGTCAAGGCGGCGACCGGCTTCTGGGGCAACCGCGCGCTCGGCCTGCCGGTGACGAGCGGCCTCTCGCTGGTCTTCTCGGCGGAGACGGGCCTGCTCGCGGCGATCCTCTTCGACAACGGCTACCTGACCGAGCTCCGCACCGGAGCGGCCGGCGGGCTCGCCGCCGACCTGCTCGCCCCGCAGGAGATCGAGCAGGCCGCGATCGTCGGCGCGGGCGGGCAGGCGCGCTACCAGCTCGAGGCGCTGCTCGGGGTGCGCCGTCCCGCGCGGGTCGTGGTCGCATCGCGCACCCGCGAGACGGCCGAGACCTACGCGGCGGAGATGCGCGAGGCCTTCGGGATCGAGATCTCCGTCGCACCCGACGTCGAGTCCGCCGTGCGCTCGTCGCAGCTCGTCGTCACGACCACGCCCGCGCGCGAGCCCGTCGTCAGGGCCGAGTGGGTGCAGCCGGGCACGCACGTGACGGCGATGGGCTCCGACTTCGCCGAGAAGCAGGAGCTGGACGTGGACGTGCTCGCGGGCGCGGACGTCGTCGCGGCCGACCACCCACCGGTTGCCGCCGCCAACGGCGAGCTGCACCACGCCGTCGAGGCGGGAGCCGTCCGGATCGAGCAGGTCGTCCCGCTCGGCGCGCTCGTCGTCGGCGACCACCCGGGCCGCGGCAGCGACGACGACGTGACCGTGTGCGACCTCGTCGGCGTCGGCGTGCAGGACGCGGCCGTCGCGGCCGAGGTCGTCCGGCGCGCGACGGAGACCGGGACCGGGAGGACGATCGAGCTGTGACGGCCGCCGCCCCCTTCCGGCCCTTCCTGATGGAGCAATGGCAGTCGCTGCACGAGCACGAGGTGGAGCTGAACCTCGCCGACAGCGCCGTGCGCTGCGCGCCGCTCGGGTTGCTGCTCGACGAGGGAGAGCTCGAGGAGCTGGCCGGGCTCGAGCTGTTCTACCCGCAGGTCAACGGTACCGATGCGCTGCGGGAGCGGATCGCCGCCACCTACGCGACGCCGCCGTCCGCCGACGAGGTGCTCGTGACGGTCGGCGCCGCGGAGGCGAACGCGCTCGTCTGCCAGACGCTGCTCGAGCCCGGCGACCGCGTGACGGTGATCGAGCCGGCCTACCGCCAGGTGCGCGGGCTCGCCGAGAACCTCGGCTGCACGATCGACGTCGTGCGCCTGCACGAGGAGAGCGGCTGGGAGCTCGACCTCGACGAGCTGCGCCGCGCCGTCGGCCCGGAGACGAAGCTCCTCTCCGTCGTCGACCCGAACAACCCGACGGGCACGATCCTCTCCGGGGAGGCGCGCGCCGCGATCGTCGAGCTCGTGGAGGAGAGCGGCTGCTGGCTGCTCGCGGACGAGGTCTACCGCGGCTCGGAGCGGGACGGCGTCGAGAGCGCGTCGTTCTGGGGAGCCCACCCGCGCGCCGTCTGCGTGAACAGCCTCTCGAAGGCGTACGGGCTCTGCGGGCTGCGCGTCGGCTGGGTCGTGGCCCCCCGCGCGCTCGTGGAGCAGCTCTGGCGGCGTCACGAGTACGCCGTGATCTCGGCGAGCCTCCCGAGCGTGTTCCTCGCCGAGCGCGCGCTCGCCCCGGCGAAGCGGACGGAGCTCCTCGCCCGGCAGCGGTCGCTCGTCGCCGCCGGGGCGGAGCTGTACGAGCGCTGGCTCGCCGGCCACGCCGAGCTGGTCACGGCGCACCGGCCGGCGGCGACCGCGCTCTCCTTCCCGCGCTACGCGGGCGGGCTCTCCTCGGAACAGGTCGCCGACGCGCTCCGCACGCAGGCCTCGGTGCTCGTGATCCCGGGCTCGATGATGGGCGCGGAGGGCCACGTCCGGATCAGCGTCGGCTTCGAGCCGGAGTTTCTCGCGACCGCGCTCGAGCGGGTCGCGGACGTGCTCGGCGGCCTCCCGGAAGCGGTGGGAGCGTGACGGCGGCGCAGGCTCCGCGGCTCGACCGGACGACGACGGAGCGGCGCGTCGTCGAGGTCCTGCGCGGCCACATCCTCGCCGGGCGCCTCGTCCCGGGAACGCCGCTGCGCGAGGTGCAGCTCGCCGCCGAGCTGGGCGTCTCCCGGAACACGCTGCGCGAGGCGCTGCGGGTCCTGGCCGAGCAGGGGCTCGTCGTCCACCGGCCGCACCGCGGCGTGGTCGTCACCGACCTGACCGAGGACGACGTCGCCGACCTCTACCGGCTCCGCGGCGTGCTCGAGCACGCCGCGCTCGCGCACGTCGACGCCGCGAGGATCGGGGAGCTCGAGCGCTCGACGGACGCCTTCGCGGACGCGCTCGCCCGCGGCGACGAGATCGAGGCGCTCGAGTGCGACTTCCGCTTCCACCGTGTCCTCGTCGCGGGGCTCGGCAGCCCGCGCGCCGCCGCCGTCCACGAGCGCGCGCAACGCGAGCTGCGGCTGGCGCTCCTCCAGCTCGACCGCGAGTACGAGCCGCCCCAGGTCGAGGAGCACCGGCGGATCGTCGCCGCCCTTCGCGGCGGCGATCGCGCGGCGGCCGTTGCGGCGCTCACGGAGCACCTCGACCGCGCCGCACGGCACCTCAGACGGCTCATCGACGTGAAAGAGTCCCCGCACCCCCCGAAAGGAGCAGAGCGATGTTGACCCGGATCACCCTCGCCGCCGTCGTGGCGGCGGCTGCTGCACTCGCCGCCGGCTGCGGCGGAGGCGGCTCGTCGACCACGGCGACGGGCGCCTCGGGCGGAGGAACCCTCGTCTTCTGCAGCGACATCACCTATCCGCCCGAGGAGTTCATGGAGGGCGGCCAGGCCGAAGGGCTCCGACATCGACATCGGCAACGAGGTCGCGAAGCGGCTCGGCATGACGGGCAAGTTCGACGAACACCGGTTTCGACGGAATCATCGCCGCGCTGCTCTCGAACAAGTGCGACGCGATCATCAGCGGCATGAACGACACGCCGGAGCGGGCGAAGAGCGTCGACTTCGTCGACTACCTCAGCGTCGGGCAGTCGCTGATCGTGAAGAAGGGCAACCCGGAGAACATCAACACGCCGCTCGACGTGTGCGGGAAGGTCGCCGGCGCGCAGGTCGCGACCACGAACCTGCAGACGCTCGCAGAAGTTCGACAAGGACTGCAAGGCGCAGGGCAAGAGCGGGATCAAGATCATCTCGTTCCCGGAGGACACCGCTCGGCGTCACGGCGCTCAAGACGGGCCACATCGACGTCTACGAGTCCGACTCGCCCCCGGCGGCGTGGTACACGACCAAGGATCCGTCACTCCAGATCATCGGCGACCCGATCGAGCCGCAGCCGGTCGGCATCGCGGTCGACCCGAACAACACCGACCTGAAGGCGAAGATCCAGGACGCGATCGACGGGATGTACTCCGACGGCACGATGGACACCATCCTCAAGCAGTGGAACATGACCGCGTTCGCGCTCACGAAGTAGCCGAGAGCTGGGAGGAGGACGGCGACTGCACGCGGTCGTTTCGGCGGTTGACTGGAGCCTGATCAGGGACCGGATCTTCTCGCCCGACCACGCGTTCGCCCAGGCGCTGATGCCGCACGGTGTGGATCGCCGTCTTCGCCCAGATCCTCGGCGTCCTGCTCGGGCTCGTGTCCGCGCTCTTCCGGATGGCGCGGTCTGGCGCGTCCTGCGCATCCTCGCGTACGTCTACGTGCTCGTCTTCCGCGGCACGCCGTTGATCGTCCAGATCTTCTTCATCTACTACGGGGCCAACCTGCTCGTCGGCTTCTCGATCTTCCCGCGCACGGTGAACCTCGGCCTCGGATCGGTGGAGCGGGGCCGCGGTGGCCGGGATCGTCGCGCTCGCCGTCAACGAGGGCGCGTACATGAGCGAGATCATCCGGGCCGGGATCGCGTCGATCGACCGCGGGCAGATGGAGGCGGCGAAGTCGCGTCGGCATGACCTACGGGCTCGCGATGCGGCGGATCGTGCTCCCGCAGGCGGCGCGCGTGATCGTCCCGCCGCTCGGCAACGAGTTCAACGGCATGATGAAGACGACGTCGCTGCTCGCGTTCATCGGCGTCTACGAGCTCTTCCTCGACGCGGAGCAGGGGTACTCGGTGACGTTCAAGCCGGTGGAGTACTTCGCCGCCGTCGCGTTCTGGTACCTCGTGCTGACGACCGTGTGGAGCCTGATCCAGGTGCAGATCGAGCGGAAGCTCGGCGCGAGCGACCGCGAGGAGGGCGAGGGCTGGGCCCAGCGCCTGCTCGGGATCCAGGCGGCGCCGGCGCGAGGGGCGCGGTGAGCGTCTCGGACGGCCCGATCGTCCACGCCGAGGACGTCGAGAAGTACTTCGGGCGCAACCACGTGCTGCGCGGCGTCTCGCTCGAGGTGCGCCGCCAGCGAGGTGGTCTGCATCATCGGGCCGTCGGGCTCGGGCAAGACGACGTTCCTGCGCTGCATCAACCACCTGGAGCGGATCGACGGCGGCCGGATCGAGGTCAACGGCCACCTGATCGGCTACCGCACCGGGAAGGACGACGCGCTCGTCGAGGACAGCGAGCGGAACATCGCGCGCCAGCGCACCGAGATCGGGTTCGTCTTCCAGCGCTTCAACCTCTGGCCGCACAAGACGGCGCTCGAGAACGTCATCGAGGCGCCGACCCGCGTGCGGAAGGTCGCGCGGGCCGAGGCCGTGGCCCAGGGCGAGGCGCTGCTCGCTCGCGTCGGCCTCGCGGACAAGCGGGACGCGTACCCCAACAAGCTCTCGGGCGGCCAGCAGCAGCGGGTCGCGATCGCCCGCGCGCTCGCGATGCGGCCGGCGCTGATGCTCTTCGACGAGCCGACGAGCGCGCTCGACCCGGAGATGATCGGCGAGGTGCTCGAGGTGATGAGCGAGCTCGCCGCCGAGGGGATGACGATGATCGTCGTCACCCACGAGATGGGCTTCGCCCGCGAGGCGGCCGACCGGATCGTGATGATGGACGACGGCGTGATCGTCGAGGAGGCGCCGCCGGCGGAGTTCTTCTCCTCGCCGCGCGAGCCGCGCACGCAGCAGTTCCTCTCGAAGATCCTCTAGCCGTAGACGCCGATCAGCACGCCGCCCGCGAGGACGAGCAGCGTGCCGAGCAGCAGGCGCCGGCCGACGAGCTCCGTGTGCCGGAGCAGCAGCACCGAGAGCGCCACGCCCCAGAGCGACTCCGTCCCGATCAGCGGCGAGACGACCGTGACGCGACCCCGGTAGTACGCCTCGAACATCGAGACGTACGAGAGGCCGAAGAGGATGCCGACGCCGAGGAACGGCAGCAGCGACCGCGCGGAGACGCGGCCGCGCACCCGCGGGGCGAGGACGAGCAGGATCAGCGCCGCGGCGCCGACCAGCGCCGCGGCGGCGGCGACGGCAGGCGGTGCGGCGGTGCCCCGGGAGAGCCAGCGCAGGAGGTTGTCGCGCGCCGCGAAGAGGACGCACGCGCCGAAGGCGAGCAGGAGCCCGCGGCGGCGGAAGTGCCGTGGGCGCTCACGCTCGCGCACGAGCTCGAGGCCGCCGGCGACGATCAGCAGCGCACCCACGATCAGCGGCGCGCTCGCGGGCTCGCCGAGGACGACGAGCGCCACCGTCACCGAGACGAGGGGCGCCGTCCCGAGCACGACGGAGGTGCGCGAGGCGCCCACCTCCCGGATCGCGAGCGTGATCAGGATCTGCCCCACCCCCGGGTGGAGCAGCCCCGTCAACGCGAACGGCCATGCGCTCACTCCGTGCAGGCCGCGGGACGGCGCCTCGGCCGCCGCCGCGGCGAGCGCGACGAGGAGGCCGCCGAGGACGGTTCCGACGGTGGCCAGCTCCACGTCCGGGACGCGGGCCAGCCCGAGCCGCAGTCCGACGCTCATCGCGCCGAAGAGGACGGCCGACGCGCACCCGAGGGCGATGGCTGTCACGCGCGCGGACGCTACCTGCGGCGCCCCGCATAGACTCGGAGACATGGCCACCGACACCACCGCGGCGCTCGCCGCCCAGCTCGCCGAGGACGCCGCCGAGCGCTTCCTCCGCTACGTCCGCATCGACACCCAGTCCGACGGGGACTCCGAGACCTACCCGAGCACCGCGAAGCAGCTCGACCTGCTCCGGCTGCTGGCCGGCGAGCTCCGGGAGCTCGGGCTCGAGGACGCCGCCATCGACGAGCACGGCTACGTCACGGCGACGATCCCGGCGACGGTGGAGCGCGAGGTGCCCACGATCGCGTTCTTCGCGCACGTGGACACGGCGCGCGAGGTCAGCGGCGCGAACGTCCGCCCGCAGCGGATCCGCTACGAGGGCGGGGAGATCCCGCTCGGCGACTCCGGCCAGGCGATCCGGCCCGAGGAGTCCCTGCAGCTGCCGAACCACGTCGGCCACGACCTGATCACGACCGACGGCACGACCCTGCTCGGCGCGGACGACAAGGCCGGGATCGCCGAGATCATGGCCGCCGCGGCGTATCTCGTCGCGCACCCGGAGGTGCCGCACGGGCCCGTGAAGATCGCCTTCAACCCGGACGAGGAGGTCGGCCGCGGCGTGATCCACTTCCCCGTGGACACGTTCGGCGCGGTCGCCGCCTACACGGTCGACGGCTCGACCGCCGGCGAGGTCCAGTCGGAGACGTTCTCCGGCGCGGAGGTGCGGATGCGGATCCGCGGCCGCGCGATCCACCCGGGCTGGGCGAAGGGCGAGCTGGTGAACGCGATCAAGCTCGCCGCGGAGATCGTCGAGCGGCTGCCGAAGAACCGCCTCTCGCCCGAGACGACGGAGGAGCGCGAGGGCTACGTCCACCCCATCCTCGTGCAGGGAGACTCCTCGGAGGTCGAGCTCCGCTTCATCGTGCGCGACTTCGAGAACGACCTGCTCGACGAGCACGTCGAGCTCCTGCGCGGACTGGCCGGACAGGTCGAGGCGACCGACGCGCGCTGCTCGATCGAGGTCGAGTCGCGCATCCAGTACCGCAACATGCGCGACGGGCTCGCGCGGCACCCGCAGATCGTCGCGAACATCGAGGAGGCAGTCCGCCGCGTCGGGCTCGAGCCGAGGAAGACGGCGATCCGCGGCGGCACCGACGGCTCGGCGCTCACCGAGATGGGCCTGCCGACGCCGAACCTCTTCACCGGCGGCCACGACGCGCACAGCGAGCGCGAGTGGATCTGCGTCGAGGACATGGGCCTCGCGAGCGCCTCGCTGCTCGAGCTGGCCAAGGTCTGGGCCGACGCTTAGCGAGCCGGCTCCGCCGGCTCGCTCGCTTCACGGGGGAAACCAGGTTTCCCCGTGGGCCCCCTTCTCCTGCGCGCGCGTGCCGTGACGGAGTGGTGCGCTCCGGGGGAGAGCGCGGTCTCCCCCTCCGCGCGTGCGAGCGCTGCCCACCGAGGAGCGGCCTCGTAACAGACTGTTACTTGTGCAGGAGCCGTGGAGCCCCTGGGGCGGGCGGTAGGCTGGGGCCTGTGGAGCCTCTGCTCGACCGGCTCGGACGCCCGCTCGAGACGCTGCGGATCTCGATCACCGACCGCTGCAACTTCCGCTGCGTCTACTGCATGCCGAAGGAGGTCTTCGGGCGCGACCACGTCTTCCTCGAGCGCAAGGAGCTGCTCACCCTCGAGGAGATCGCCCGCGTCGCCGGCGTCTTCGCGCAACTGGGCGTCCGCACCGTGCGGATCACCGGTGGAGAGCCGCTCGTCCGCCGTAACGTCGAGCACCTCGTCGAGCTGCTCGCCGCGGTCCCCACACTCGATGGGCGGCGTCTCGACCTCGCGCTGACGACGAACGGCTCGCTCCTGGCCCAGAAGGCGGAGGCGCTCGCCCGCGCCGGGCTCGAGCGCGTGACCGTCAGCCTCGACTCGCTCGACGACGCGACGTTCTCGGCCCTGAACGACGTGGACTTCCCCGTGCAGCGCGTGCTGGACGGGATCGACGCGGCCGCCGCGGCCGGGCTGCCGGTGAAGGTGAACGCGGTCGTCAAGCGCGGCGTCAACGACGACAGCGTCGTCGCGCTCGCCGAGCGCTTCCGGGGCACCGGCCACACGCTCCGCTTCATCGAGTACATGGACGTCGGCCACACGAACGGCTGGCGGCTCGACGACGTCGTCCCGGCCGACGAGATCGTCCGGCGGATCGACGCCGCATGGCCGCTCGAGCCCGTCGAACCCGCACGACCGGACGAGACCGCACGCCGCTGGCGCTACCGCGACGGCGCCGGCGAGATCGGCGTCATCGCCTCGGTCACGCAGCCTTTCTGCGGCGGCTGCTCGCGGGCGCGGCTCTCGGCCGAAGGGCGGCTCTACACGTGCCTGTTCGCACTCAAGGGGCACGATCTGCGCGCGCCGATTCGCCGCGGCGACTCGGACGAAGAGGTCGCCGAGATCCTGCGCGGGATCTGGGGAGCGCGCACCGACCGCTACTCGGAACAGCGCACGAGCGAGACCGCCGCGCTGCCGAAGGTCGAGATGTCGTACATCGGCGGCTAGGCCCGGTGCGAAGAGCTGCGCTCTTCGCACCGCTGAATAGGGAACTGCGCGCGCCGGAGACCGCGCTCTCCGGCGCGCGCAGTTCCGTAGGCATCGCGAGAAGCGACAGCTTCTCGCGATAGAATCCGCGCGTGACTGCCGTGGTGTCAGCCGGCCGCCGCGTCCTTCCCCGTGGCTGGATGGACTTCGGACGGCAACTCGTGATCTGGTTCGGCTTCCTGCTCGCGTACCAGGTCGTGCGCGGGCTCGCCGACCGCAACCCGGCGAAGGCGTTCTCGAACGGCTACCACATCCTCGAGCTCGAGCAGCGGTTCACGCACCGGATCGTCGAGCTGACCGCGCAGAACATCGCCGACTCCTCCGGCTGGCTGCTGACGGCCGCCGCGTGGACGTACTGGAACTCGGAGTTCACGGTGATGGGGATCGCGATCCTCTGGGTCTACCTGCGACGGCACGAGCACTTCCGCCGCTTCCGCAACACGGTGCTGCTCGCGAACGTGATCGGGCTCGTCGGCTACGTCGTCGCGCCGACCGCACCGCCGCGGATGTTCCCGAGCTTCGGCTTCACCGACACGCTCGACTCGGTGGGCGGCCTCAACCACGGTTCCGGCCTCGTCCAGCTCGCGGCGAACCCGTACGCGGCGATGCCGAGCCTCCACGCGGCCGACGCGCTCATCGTCGGCGTCGTCCTGGTGGCCGCGTGCAGGCACTGGTGGTCGAAGGCGATCTGGGCGCTCTGGCCCGTCTGGGTGTGGTTCTGCGTGATGGCGACGGCGAACCACTTCCTGCTCGACGTGCTGGCCGGGATCGCCGTGGCGCTGCTCTCGATGGCGCTCGTGACGGCCGCGCCGCGGCTGCTCGCGCGCAGGCGAGTCATCGCAAACCTGCTATAGTCGGCCCATAGCAAGGTTGCGATATAACTCGACCTCGAGACGGTACCTGTGCATGCGATGAACGACGCTCCACGGCTGCGCCGGGTGAAGCAGGGATACACGACCGGCGCCCGCTCGCTCGCGAGCCGCTCGGTCACCGGGCTGGCCAGAACACGGGTGACGCCCAACGCGCTGACGACGGCGGGCGTCTCGCTCTGCCTCGCCGCCGCGGTGGTCGTCCCGTTCGAGGACCGCAACCGGATCCTCTTCTACTGGCTCGGCGCCGCCGTCTTCGTCGTGGGCTCGGTCCTCGACATCCTCGACGGGGCGCTCGCCCGAGCAGGCGGCAGGACGACGCCCTTCGGCGCGTTCCTCGACTCGACGACCGACCGGGTCGGCGAGGGCGCGATGCTCGGCGCGATCGCACTCGTCTTCGCGCGGCACGGGAACGACCTCGCGGTCGTCCTGGCGGTCGCCGCGGTCGCGGGCTCCTTTCTCGTCAGCTACACGCGCGCCCGGGCGGAGGCGCTCGGGCTGCGCGGCGACGTCGGGCTCGGCTCGCGCGCCGAGCGCGTCGTCGTGATCACGGCCGGGCTCGTCTTCGCGCCGTGGGGCGGTCTCCAGTGGGCGATCGTCCTGCTCGCGGTGACCGCCTGGTTCACCGTCCTGCAGCGCATCCTGTACGTCCGCAAGCAACTCAGCAACGGAGGAACGAATGTCGAGCAGCACTAGCTCGAATGGAAGCAAGACGAACGGCCGCGCCCGCCGCGACGACGGCAAGGTACGCGTCGCCGTCATCGGCGTCGGGAACTGCGCCAACTCGCTGCTCCAGGGCGTCGAGTACTACAAGGACGCCCCGGACGACAAGTTCGTCCCGGGCCTCATGCACGTGAACCTCGGCGGCTACCACATCCGCGACATCGAGTTCACGGCCGCCTTCGACGTGGTCAAGGGCAAGGTCGGCGAGGACCTCGCCGACGCGATGTGGGCCCACCCCAACAACACGATCAAGTTCGCCGACGTGCCGAAGACCGGCGTGACGGTCTCGCGCGGGATGACGCACGACGGCATCGGCAAGTACCTCTCCGAGATCGTCGAGAAGGCGCCCGGCGAGACCGCCGACGTGGTCGGGATCCTCAAGGAGACCGAGACCGACGTGGTCGTCAACTACCTGCCCGTCGGCTCCGAGGAGGCGACGAAGTGGTACGCCGAGCAGATCCTCGCCGCCGGCTGCGCGATGGTGAACTGCATGCCCGTGTTCATCGCCCGCGAGAAGTACTGGGGCAAGCGGTTCGAGGAGGCCGGCGTTCCGATCATCGGCGACGACATCAAGTCGCAGGTCGGCGCGACGATCACGCACCGCGTGCTCACCTCGCTCTTCCGCGAGCGGGGCGTCCACCTCGACAAGACGATGCAGCTCAACGTCGGCGGCAACTCGGACTTCCTCAACATGCTCGAGCGCGAGCGCCTCGAGTCGAAGAAGATCTCGAAGACGAACGCCGTCACGTCGATGCTCGACTACGACCTCGGCCCCGGGAACGTGCACGTCGGCCCGTCCGACTACGTGCCGTGGCTGACCGACCGCAAGTGGGCCTACATCCGCATGGAGGGCTCCTCGTTCGGCGACGTGCCGCTCAACGTCGAGCTGAAGCTCGAGGTCTGGGACTCGCCGAACTCAGCCGGAATCGTCATCGACGCGGTGCGGCTCTCGAAGCTCGCGCTCAACAACGGGCTCGCGGGCGCGCTCGTCGGGCCGAGCTCGTACCTGATGAAGTCGCCGCCGCAGCAGATCGTCGACGACGAGGCGGCCGAGCTGACGGAGGAGTTCATCGAGCGGAACCGCCGCCAGGCGCCGGCCGAGCAGCCGGAGCCGAGCACCACGCCCTAGCGCGCTCCGCACGAGCCCGGAGGCGCGGGGCCCGCTCCGAGAGAGCGGCGCCCGCGCCTCCGGAACCGCCTCAGGTCTGCTGCTGCCCGGGGCTCCCCTCGCCGTTCCAGACGATCTTGAGGACGTTCCGCAGCCCGCGATGGCCGACGAAGAGCACGACCGTCGCGGCACCGCCTGCGATCGCGGCCCCGGCCTCCGCGCCGATGTCGACGCCGAAGTGGCCGAGCAGCCACACGACGATGACGCCGAACCCGGTCGTCCCTCCCGCCGCGGCTGCGTTCGGATTGCTGCTCATCGCTCCTCCCTCCAGTCCGGCAGCGCCAGCCAGGTCACCGGCTTCGGCTGGTACTGCGACTCCACCGAGAAACGGATCTCGAGCGGGCCCTTCTCCTGCCCGTGCGAGCACAGCACGGGGTCGTTCCCCTCGCTCTCGAGCACGAGCGCCACGTGGTGCCCCGTGCCCGGCCCCCAGACGACGAGGTCGCCCGGCTGCACGGCGTTCTGCGGGATCCGCTGCATGTGGCGGAGCAGCGTCCCCGTGTAGCCCGAGCCGTCGTACCCGAGCCCGTTCGGGTCGGGAGCGCCCGCCCAGGCGTAGCAGAGCGTCGAGAAGCCGGAGCAGTCGGTGTGCAGCGGCAGCTTCCGGGCCGCCTGGAGCCCCTCCATCGGCCGGAGCTGCTCGTAGTGGATCTGCGGCTCGTGGGCGATCCCCCAGCGCGCGTTCGCCACGACGTGCTCGCGGATCGTGATCTCCTTCGAGGCGTCGTGAGCCCGCGCCTCCTGGCGCGCCGCGAAGTCCGACGGGAGGGGCTTCGTCTCCTGGAGGTACGCGACGAGCAGCTCGCCCGCGGCTCCGTTGACCTGTGCCGGCGGGTAGCCGAGCGCCAGCTTCGCCCGCCTGACCGCGGCCGCCGTGGCCGGCCCGTACTCCCCGTCCACCTTTCCAGGGTGGTACGGCGCGAGCAGCTTCTGGACGGCCTTCACGTCCGGCCCGGTCATCAGAGGGTTCGTGAGATGGAGCGTTCGCGCGGCGGCGACCGTGCCCCGTCGGGCCGCACTCGCTCGCGACGTCGTCTTCGGCACGTCTCCCTGCCTCCTTGCCGCAGACCTGCCGCAGGCACTCCGCAGACCGCCGTGGAGGCTATTCCTTCCCGCGCCCCGCATCAAGGGCGGTGAGGCGGCACTACACTCGACGCACGAATGGGACTGCGCGTCGCCCTCGTCACCCCCTTCGACTGGTCGCAGCCGCATGACGTCAACGAGCACGTCGACGGCCTCGCCCGCGAGCTGCGCCGGCGCGGCCATGCGGTCACGGTGCTCGCCCCGTCGAACAGCCCGCGCGAGCTCGCCGCGGGCCGGCGGGCGCTGCTCGGGAAGGCCGACGGGGAGCTGATCGCGATCGGCCCGGCGGTGCCGATCTCGCGCCGCAGCCGCATGGGCGTGCCGGTGGGCGTCCGCGCGAACCTCGCGATCGCGCTCACCGCCGGCCGCTACGAGGTCGTGCACGGGTTCGAGCCGGCGCTGCCGAGCCTCTCGTACCTCGCGCTCCGCGACTCGGGCGCCTTGACCGCGGCGACGTTCTTCTCCCCGGAGCGGCTCGGCTATCCGCCCGGAAAGGCGCAGCGGGCGCGGCTGCTCGGCCGGATCGACGCGCTGCTCGCGACGAGCGAGGAGACGGCGGAGGCGGCGGCCGCGCGCTTCCCCGGCCGTTACGAGATCGTGCCGGCCGGCGTCGATCTCGAGCTGTTCCGGCCGGCCGAGAAGCGGCGCCGGGTCGTGCTCGAGTGGCGCCAGGCGGAGCGGCCGCTGCTGCGCGCGCTCGTCCGCGAGCTGGCGCAGCAGCCGGACTGGGAGCTCGTCCTGCTGCGGACGAAGCCGCTGGGGGGCCGGGCGCCGCAGGCGCGCGCCCTGCGCGGGCGCATCCACGTCCGCACGGCGCTCGACGGGCCCGCGCGCGCGGAGCTGCTGCGCCACGCCTCGGTCTTCGTCCCGGCGGCGGACGGCCTCGCGCGGGTCACCGCCGAGGCGCAGGCCGCCGGTGCGGCGGTCGCGGCGCCGCCGCGGCGACTGCTCCAGCCGGAGCTGGCCGCGGCCGAGACCGCGCGGCTCGTGGAGGACGAGGAGTTCCGGGCCCGGCGCGCCGAGGAGGGGCGCACGGCCGCGGAGGCACAGAGCGTCGCGGTGCTCGCCGACCGCGCCGAGGAGATCTACGCCGGCATGGGCCGCCGCCGGCGCAGCGTCGCCCCGCGCCCGCCGGCGCTCGAGGACCGCGACTGGATCCTCGCCGACCTGCACATGCACACCGTCTGGTCGCACGACTGCTCGATCGAGGTCGCCGAACTGCTCGACCACGCGGAGGCGCAAGGCTTGGGCGCGATCGCCGTCACCGACCACAACGCCCTCGGCGGCGCGCTCGAGGCGGTGGAGCGCGCACGCGGCCGGCGGATCGTCGTGATCCCCGGCGAGGAGGTGAAGACGGACGAGCAGGGCGAGGTGATCGGGCTCTTCCTGAAGGAGGAGATCCCGCGCGGCATGTCCTTCGCGGACACGGTGACCGCGATCCGCGCCCAGGGCGGGCTCGTCTACATGCCGCACCCGTTCGACCGGATGCACGCGATCCCGGACGCGGCGACGCTGCACCGCCACCTCGCGGAGATCGACGTCTTCGAGGTCTACAACGCGCGGCTCCTGTTCGAGGGCTACAACGACGAGGCGATGCGCTTCGCACGCAAGTACAACCTCACCCCAGGCGCCGGCTCGGACGCGCACGTCCTGCCGGGGGTCGGCACCGGCGCCGTGCGGATGCGGCGCTTCCACGGGCCGGAGGAGTTCATGATCTCCCTCCGGAGCGCCGACGTGCTGCGGCGTCCGAAGTCGCTCGTCTACCTCCAGGGCCTCAAGTGGGTGGCCCAGGCCAAGGAAAGGGTCCGCTGAGCGAGAACCATCCGTGGGGCTCCTGTGACCGTGGCGACAGACGAGATCTACGAGAAGTACCTGCAAAAAGCGATCACCGAGATCAACACGCTCGGTGACGAGGTCGCGCGGACCGGCGGAGGCGCCCGGGTGCCCGTCGTCGGGTCGGGCCACCCGCTCGCGGACGTCTTCCTCCTGAAGCACTCCCCGCAGGCCTCCGAGCTCCAGGAAGGCGTCGCCTTCTACGGCCGCGCCGGCAACGCGCTGCTCAAGTCGCTCCAGCGGCTGAACGTCGATCCGATGGCCGTCTACGGGACGAACTGCCTCAAGTTCACCGACGGCGACGACGAGGAGTCGCGGCCCTTCCTCCTCCGCGAGCTGCACATCGTGCAGCCGAAGCTCATCGTGGTGATGGGCGAGCAGGCGCTCGCGTTCCTGAACGCGGTGCAGTTCCCGCTCGCGCGCGAGCTGGCCGCGACGGAGGGCGAGCTTCAGTCGTTCACGCCGACGATCGAGGCGCTCTACACGCCCGACATCGACGGGTCGCTCGACGAGCAGCCGGCCAAGACGCGGTTCTGGAACGCCTTCAAGCTGCTCGGCGACTGGTGGCGCTCGCTTCCCCCCTACTAGCCCGGCGGTCTCGCGTGGCGGTGTTCGCCGCCGTCGGCGCCGCGGTCGGGACGTGGTTCGTCGTCGCGCCGCACCTGCCGCGCGTGGGCCTGTGGCCGGCGATCGCGATCGTCGCCGCCGGGGTGATACCGGCGACCCTGCTGCTCGTCCTCGTCGTGCTGCCGCTCTGGCCGCACCGCTGGAATCTTGCCGTCACCGTCGTACTCGCACTCGTCGCGCTCGGCTGCACGCTCGCAGGCTGGGGGCTCGCGGCGAACTTCGCGAAGCTCTGGGCGGCGGTCTTCGCCGGCTGGGCGTTCCTCCGCCTCTTCGAGGAGCTCTCGTGGGTCGTGCTCGTCGCGGTCGTGATCCCGGTCGTGGACGCGCTCTCGGTCTGGCGCGGCCCGACGCACGCGATCACGACACACCACTTCGAGGTCTACACATCGGTCGCGGTCGCCTTCCTCGTGCCCGGCGGCGGCGCCGCGTACCTCGGCCCGCCGGACATCCTCTTCTACGCGCTCTTCCTCGCCGCCGCCGCCCGCTGGGGCCTGCGCGTCGGCTGGACGTGGGTCGCGATGACCGGCATCTACGGCCTGACCGTCGTGCTCGCGAACTCGCTCGACGTCGGCGGCCTGCCGGCGCTGCCGTTCCTCTCGTTTGCGTTCATCGCCGCGAACGCCGACCTCCTCTGGCGCCGGCTCCGCCGCGCCCGCGCGTGACCGCCCCGCTCGGCTCCCGCTTACATCACTGGAGCTCGAGCGTCTGGCCGTCCTCGGGCACGAGCGCCTCGGGGACGGCGGCGCGCAGCTCGTCGCGCCCGAGCAGGCAGTGGTTGACCGCCTCCATGTGGACGGCGACGACCCGCGGGCCGGCCTCGACGACGCGGAGCACGTCGGCGGCGTCCATGGTGATCGGCTCCGAGTCGAGGAACCGCGCGGCGCCCGCGTTCACGATGACGACGCCGGGGCGGTGCCGTTCGAGCGCGGCCGCGAGCTCGTCGCACCAGACGGTGTCGCCGGCGACGAGCAGCGCGGGCTCGCCCTCGGCCCGGAAGAGGAAGCCGGAGACCGGCCCGAGCGCCTCGGCGACGGCGCCGTGGCCGTGGCGGCCGCCGGTGCGGGCGATCGCCATGCCGTCCCAGTCGAGCTCGTCCTCGACCGGGCGCACGTCGCGGAAGCCGTCGGCCCGCAGCCTCTTCGCGCTGGGCGGCTGCGTGAAGACGGGCACGTCCTTCCGCAGCGTCGCCGCCGCTGCCGGGTCCCAGTGGTCGTTGTGGAGGTGGGTCACGACGACGGCGTCGAGCGGCTCGAGCGCCAGCGCGGGCAGCGGCACGAGCGGGTTCCGGCGCGGCTCCGGCGTGTTCTCGATCGGCGGGTAGGCGCCGGCGTCGCCGAGCATCGGGTCGACGAGCACGCGCCGGCCGCCGAGCTCCAGCAGCAGCGTCGCGTGGCGGACGAGCGTGATCCTCATGCCGGGATCGTGCCTGCAACGGCGTAGACCATGAACTCCTCGTCGTCGAGGTCGGGCCGCCGCTCGAGCCCGGCCCGCTCGGCGACGCGCATCGACTCGACGTTGCCGGGCCGGACGCGCGCGACCGCCGGCAGATCCGCGAGCTCGCGCCGGTACAGCTCGAGCGCGGCGCGCACCAGCTCGGTCGCGTAGCCGTTCCCCCAGGCCTCGGGCTCCAGGCGGTAGTAGATGTTGAGCACGGCGCCGAGGCCGTGCCAGTCGGGCAGCACCCACAGCCCGCCGAAGCCGATCACGCGCCCCTCCCGCTCGACCGTCCAGTAGCCGAATCTCCGCTCCTGCCAGTGCGCGAGCCAGTGGAGGAGCTGGCGCTCGCTCGCCGGGCGGTCGGTGTGCCGGCCCTCCGGGTTGTGCTCCCACGTCCGCGGGTCGGCATGGATCCGGTGATGGTCGTCGAGGTCGTCGAGGCGTGGGCGGCGCAGCACGAGGCGCTCCGTCTCCACGCGCTCGAACGGGCTCACTCGCCGCGATGCTCGAGCAGGGCGACGCACTCGACGTGCGGGGTGTGGGGGAACATGTCGACCGGCGTCGCGCGCAGGAGCTCGTAGCCGTGCTCGGCGCGCAGCAGCTTCACGTCGCCGGCCAGCGTCGCCGGGTTGCACGAGACGTAGACGAGCCGCGGCGCGCCGATCCGGCCGAGCCGGCGCAGCGCCTTCCCCGCGAGCCCGGCGCGCGGCGGGTCGACGACGACGACGTCCGGCGGGCCGGAGCGCTCGAGCAGCTCCTCGACGACCTGTCCGACGTTGCCGGCGAAGAAGGCGGCGTTCGTGATCCCGTTCAGCTCCGCGTTCTCGAGCGCGCACGCGACCGACTCCTCCGAGACCTCGATCCCCCAGACCGTGAGTGCGTCCTTCGCCATCGAGAGCCCGATCGTGCCGATCCCGCAGTAGAGGTCCCAGACCGTCTCGCCGCCGGTGAGCTGCGCCGCCTCGCCGGCGAGCGCGTACAGCCGCTCGGCCATCCACGTGTTCGTCTGCAGGAACGCGTTCGGGCGCACGCGGAAGCGCAGCCCGCACAGCTCCTCCTCGATCCACGACTCGCCCCAGAGCAGCTCGCTCGGCAGGTTCGTCACCTCGGCCGGCGAGTCGTTCACCGTCCACAGGATCGAGCGCACCTCCGGGAAGCGGCGCAGCACCTCGACGAGGTAGCCGCGCTCGAAGCGCTCGCCGGGCGCCGTGACTAGCTGGACGAGCGCCTGCCGGGTGTTCCGCCCCTGGCGCACGACGAGGTGGCGGAGGTACCCGCTGCCGTCCTCCTGCGAGTACGCCTCGAGCCCCTCCTCGCGCGCCCAGTCGCGCACGGCGTCGCGGATCCCGTTGCCGAGCTCGTCGGTGAGCCAGCAGCGCTCGACCTCGAGCACCTCGTCCCAGCGGCCGGCCCGGTGGAAGCCGAGCGCGGGGCCCGAGGGCGTCGCCGTGAACGAGTACTCGAGCTTGTTGCGGTAGTGGAAGATCTCCGGCGCGCAGGGGACGATCTCCTCGAGCGGCGGCTCGGGGATCCCCGCGAGGCGCTGGAAGGCGTCGCGCACCTGCATCTGCTTCTGCGCGAGCTGTGCCTCGTAGGCGAGGTCCTGGAAGCGGCAGCCGCCGCAGGCCGGGAAGTGCGCGCACGGCGCCTCGACCCGCTGCGGCCCCGGCCTGACGACCTCGGTCGCGAGCGCCTCGGCATGGCTCCGCTTCACCTTCGTGACGCGTGCGCGGACGCGGTCGCCCGGCAGCCCGCGGCGCACGAAGACGACGAACCCGTCCAGCCGCGCGACGCCGTTGCCGCCGTAGGCGAGCGACTCGACGTCGAGCTCGAGCTCCTGGTCCTTCGTGACGGGCGCGGCCATGAGGCCAGCGTAGCCGTGCTCAGCTGTACGGCGGGTGGAGCGGCAGCAGCAGCGGCGGCCGCGGCTTCTGAGCGAAGTTGAAGTCGTTGACGAGGTTGCCGAGGATCTTCACGCTCTCCCGCACGGTCGGGCGCGGGTCGGGGCGGCCGTCCGTCTTCGGGTTGAGCCGCTGGCCGCGCAGGAAGTCGTCCTCGATGAACTTCAGGTACGCATCGTGGCTCAGCACCTGGTGGTCGATGTAGCCGCGCCGGGCGTACGGGCTGATCACGAGCCCGGGCACGCGCAGGCCGTAGCCCTGCGCGTCCACGTGCGGCGGGCGCACGTGGTCGTAGAAGCCGCCCCAGTCGTCCCAGCTGAGGAAGATCGCCGTGGACGGCCAGTCGCGGCTGCGCATGATCGTGTTCACGAGCCCGGTCACGTAGCTCTGCCCCGCGGAGACGAGCCCCGGCGGATGCTCGCCGACCGCCTGCGCCGGCGAGACCCACGAGACCGCGGGCAATGTGCCGTCCCGCGCGGCCGCGTAGAAGTCCTGGAGCGGCGCGACGTTCGCGAGCTGGTGGTCGTGGCGCACGGTCTCGAACCAGGGCAGCGGGTTCCAGATCCCGGGCGTCTTCGAGTCCTGCGGCACCGGCGCGCAGAACATCGCGTTGTCCGCGCAGTCCGGCTGGTTGCCCTTCGCCACGTAGTAGCGCCAGCTCACGTGCGCGCGGTGGAGGAGGTACGTGAGGTCGGTCCACGCGTAGTCGGGGATCGCGCCCGTCGGGTTCTGCGGCTCCCCCGGCGGCGAGCCGGGCGCCTGCACGGCGGGCACGCAGCTCGCCGGCGCGCCCGTCGCGCACTTGGCCGACCAGCCCGAAACCATATACAGGTGCGCCGGCATGCTCCACGAGAGATCCGGCTGGAACATGTGGTCCTGCAGCACGAAGTTCCGGGCGTAGGCCCAGTAGTTCGGGATCTCGTGCCAGTCGTGGTAGCCCATCACGTCGGGCGCGCGCGGCGCGAGCGAGCACGCGGGCGCGTCGACGTGCGCGACGCAGGCGAGCCGCCGCCCGCCGCGCGCCGAGCGGATGAACCCGTTCATCAGCCCGCCGGCGATGTCGCGGACGGCGTCGATGTGGTCGTGCGGGCCGCCGGCGTTCCGGTTCGCGGTGTCGTGGTACGGACGCTGGCAACGCCGCCTCGCCGGATCGGGCACGCACACCGTGGGGACGCCGTGCCGCATCGGGATCCCGTCCGCCCCCGGATACGTACCGAAGTAGGAGTCGAAGGAGCGGTTCTCCTGCATGATCACGACCACGTGGCGGATCTTGTGGATCCCCGCGAGCCGCATCGCCGCGTGCGCCGCGTGGCGCGCGGACGGGAGCTCGGCGCTGCCGAGCAGCGCGGCAGCAGCACAGGCCAGCCCCGCCGCAGAGACCCCGAGCCGCTTCACGGTTCAACCGTAGAAGCCGATTGTTGATCCTCCGTTCACGTTCGATTGCGCTTGGCGACGGAGCTGCGCCGGCGTCTCGAAACCGCACCGCACGGCGCTAGACTCTCCGCCGTCTCCGGAGGAGCGTGCTCGTGCCGATGCAGCCCGGGGCAGGCTCAGGCGGTGGACGGGCGACGCGTGGGCAATTTCTGCTCCGGGCCGCCGCCGGAGCGGCCGGCCTCGCCGCGGGCGGCACATCGGAGCTGCTCCGGGTCGCCGACGCGCTCGCGCGGTCCGCGGCTGGCGGCGGCCCGACCGTCCACCGCTTCGTCTCGCGCCCGGAGCTGAGGCCGCCCCTGGTCACGGTGCTGCACGCCGCGGCGGGGACCGCTCCCGGCTACGTCTTCATCGCGCCGTCCTCCGGGCCGGGCCAGCGCGGCGTGCTGATCCTGGACGACGCCGGCGAGGTGGTCTGGTTCCATCCGACGACTCCGTCCACGGCGGTCAACTTCCGTCCCGGGACCTACCGCGGCGCCCCGGTGCTCACCTGGTGGGAGGGGAAGACCGAGCACGGGCTCGGCCGCGGCGAGCACGTGGTCGTCGACGCCGCGTACCGGGAGGTCGCGCGGTTTCCGGCAGGGAACCGCCGCCCCTCCGACCTCCACGAGCTCCTGCTCACCCCGCGCGGCACGGCGTACGTCACGAGCTACGAGATCGTGCCGATGGACCTCTCGAGGCTCGGAGGCGCCCGGCGGGCGAAGGTCGTCGACGCGATCGTCCAGGAGGTCGAGGTGCCGAGCGCCAGGGTGCTCTGGGAATGGCGGAGCCTGGCGCACGTGCCCGTGGACGAGTCGCACGGCAAGCCGGGCAACCCCTACGACTACTTCCACGTCAACTCGATCGACGTCGCCGCGGACGGCGACCTGCTCGTCTCCGCCCGCAACACGTGGGCCGTCTACAAGGTCAGCCGGCGAACCGGTCGGGTGCTCTGGAGGCTCGGCGGCAAGAAGAGCGACTTCGCGATGGGCCCCGGGACGATCTTCGCCTGGCAGCACGACGCCCGCCTGCACGAGGGAGGAGAGCTCGTCAGCATCTTCGACGACGGCGCCGCGCCGCAGGTGCAGCCGCAGTCGAAGGCCCTGTTGATCAAGCTCGACCACCCCCGACGGCGCGCGAGCCTCGTCCACGCGTACACGCATCGCCCGGGACGGCTCGTCGCGCACTTCATGGGCAACGCCCAGATGCTCGGCAACGGCGACGTCTTCGTCGGCTGGGGCAGCGAGCCGTACCTCACCGAGTTCGCCCCCGACGGCACGATCCGCTTCGACGCGAAACTGCCCCACGGCGGCCAGAACTACCGCGCCTTCCGCTTCCCGTGGGTCGGGCGGCCGGGCGGAAGCCCGACGCTCGCCCGCTCCGCCGCGGACGGGATGCTCCACGCGAGCTGGAACGGAGCGACGGAGGTCGCCGCCTGGGAGCTGCGCACCGGGGCAGACGCAACGGCGCTCGAGACGTCGCTCACGGTCCCGAAGCAGGGCTTCGAGACGTCGATCGCCCCTCCGGCGGGCGTCGCCTACGCCGCCGTGGCCGCACTCGACCGCAACGGCGCCGTGCTCGGCGCATCTGCGCCCGTCGGCCTCTGAGCCGCGTGCGCCGGCTGGTCAGGCGAGCGCGGTGACGTAGACCTTGCGCTCGCGCGGCCCGTCGAACTCGCAGAAGAAGATGCCCTGGTAGGTGCCGAGCCCGAGCGCGCCGTCCCGGAGCGGGATCAGCACCTGCGGGCTCGAGGCGAGCGACGCGCGTGCGTGCGAGGGTGCGTTCGGCCCGTCGGCGTCGGAGTGCTTCCACTCCCAGTCGTCGCCGACGACCCGCTGGAACGCGTTCTCTAGGTCGTCCACGAGCTCGGGGTCGATCCGCTCGTTGATCGCGACGCCGGCCGTCGTGTGTGGCACGTAGACGAGCGCCGCCGCGGCGCCGTTCGCGTCGCCGAGCGCCTCGCGCACCTGGTCGGTGATCTCGATCAGCTGCGTCCGGCGGGCGGTCTCGAGGACGATCTCCTGCACGCCGACTATCCTACGGCCCGCCGTGACACAACCGCTCAGCCAACGGGAGATCGACGGGCTCCGCGCCGACGCGGACCGCTTCATCGCCGAGCTCGACGAGGAGGCCTACCTCCATTTCGCCGGGATCAAGGACACGTACGACATCGTCCCGATCTACGAACGCCACGAGGAGCTGACGCGCCTCGACACGGCGCTCTCGCTCGGCGCGTCGGTGGACGGCGGCCGCACCGTCCGCGAGCTCTGGCGCTTCGCCTGCGAGGGCTATCTCGGCAACTTCGTCCGCGAGGAGTCCGAGCGGGTCGCCGAGCTGGAGGCGACGCTGAAGGCGACGGTGGGCGACGAGGAGATCCCCTACCGGATGCTCCGCCCCCGCATCGGCAACGAGGAGGACCGCGCCACCCGCGAGCGCCTCGAGCGTGCGCGCAACGAGCTGACGGAGACCGAGATGAACCCGCTCTACCTCCGCTCGGCGCAGGTGATCCACCGTGAGACCGAGCGGCTCGGCGCGCCGAGCTACACCGAGCTGTACCGAGGCTTCGAGTACCCGCTCGACGACCTCGCCGCGCAGTGCCGCCGCTTCCTCGACTCGACCGAGCGGCTCTGGGAGGAGGCGGGCGACCGCTTCTTCCGCAGCCGCATCGGGCTCGGCCTCGGCGAGGTGCAGCGCCACGACGTCTCGCGCGTCTGGCGCGGCGTGCAGTGGGACTCCGCCTTCCCCAAGGACGGGATGGTGCCGGCGCTCGAGGCGAGCCTCGCCGACCTCGGCGTCGACCTGCGCAGCCAGCGCAACGTCGAGCTCGACCTCGACGACCGCCCGAACAAGTCGCCGCGCGCCTTCTGCGTCCCGATCGAGATCCCGGAGCGCGTGATCCTCGTGATCAAGCCGCAAGGCGGCCCCGACGACTGGCGCGCCCTCTTCCACGAGGCCGGCCACACCGAGCACTTCGCGCACACGGACTCGTCGCTCTCGGTCGAGGAGAAGCGCCTCGGCGACAACGCGGTCACCGAGGGCTGGGCGATGCTCCTCGAACACCTGACGATCGACCCGGTCTGGCTCGAGCGGCGCCTCGACTTCCCGCGCCCGCACGAGTTCGCCGCCGAGGGCGCGACGCAGCTCCTCTGGCTCCTGCGCCGCTACTGCGCGAAGCTCCTGTACGAGGTCGAGTTCCACGCCGCGACCGACGTGACGACGATGCGCCCCCGCTACGTCGAGCTGCTCGGCGACGCGCTGAAGGTCGAGCCGAGCGACACCGACTACCTCGCCGACATCGACGACGGCTTCTACGCCTCGCAGTACCTCCGCGCCTGGGCGTTCGAGGCCCAGCTCCGCTCGTACCTGCGCGAGAAGTTCGGCAACGCCTGGTTCGCCCGCCGCGACGCCGGCTCGCTCCTGCGCGAGCTGTGGTCGGAGGGCCAGAAGCACACTGCCGACGAGATGCTCGCCGAGGTCACGGGCGCGACCCTCGAGCTCGAGGCGGCCGCCGACCGCGTGCGCGAGGCGCTCGCCGCGGCGTAGGGGACGGGCGACCCGGAGGCCGCCCGTCCGGTCGAGCGTCCGGGGACGCTACTTCTTCGTCGCCGTGCCTTCGATCGTCTTGCGGCCGGAGCCGAGGCCGATCTCGATCTTGCGCGGCTTCGGCTGCTCGGGCTTGCGCACGTGCACCTCGAGCACACCGTGCTCGTAGGCCGCGGAGACGTCCTTCTCGGTCACGCCCTGCGGCAGGCCAATCGTGCGCGAGAAGGCGCCGAAACGCCGCTCGAAGCGGAAGTAGCGGCCGTCCTCGACCTTCTCCTTGCGCTCGCGCTCGGCGCTGATCGTCAGCGCGCCGTCGTCGAGCTCGACCGAGATGGTGTCCTCCGGGATGCCGGGCAGGTCGAACGCGTACACGACCTCGTCCTCCGTCTCCCAGACGTCGGCGGTCGGCACCCAGCTCTGCGTGGTGCGGCCGTCGCCCTCGAGCAGGCCGTTCATGAAGCGGCTCATCTCGTTCTGGAGTGCGGCGAGCTCCCGGAAGGGCTCCCAGCGAACAAGCGTTGCCATGAATCCTCCTTGATACATCGAGACTACAACCTGTTACGTAAGACAGAATAAAACCTGAGTCGCTGCTTGTCAAGTTGATGGCCACGTAGACTCCGAGCGCCGTGATCCCGTTGCGCGACAACGTGCCGACGCGGGATTTCCCCGTCGTGACGGTTGCCCTGATCGCCGCGAACGCGGCCGTCTGGCTCTGGGAGCTCTCGCAGCCGGGCGTGAGCGTCCACGTCTTCAGCGACGGCTTCTACCCGTGCGCGGTCGCGGGGCCGTGCGTCGGCGGCGTCCAGCCGCTGCCGTGGTACGAGGGCGCCTTCACGGGGATGTTCATGCATGCCGGCTGGCAGCACATCCTCGGCAACATGCTCTTCCTCTGGATCTTCGGGAACAACGTCGAGGAGGCGCTGGGCCGGGTGCGCTTCCTCGCCTGGTACCTCGCGGCCGGCGTCGCGGCGATGGCGGCCCAGACCGCGGTCACGCTCGCCCTCGCGGACGCGCAGGCCGCGAGCATCCCCAACATCGGCGCGAGCGGCGCGATCGCCGGCGTGCTCGGGGCGTACTTCCTGCTCCTCCCGCGCGCCCGCGTGCTGACGCTGATCTTCGTCGGGATCATCCTCATCCGGGAGATCCCGGCCTTCTGGTTCCTGCTCGTCTGGATCGGGCTCCAGGTCTGGACGGGCGGCCTCTCGCTGATGCACCCGGAGAGCGGCGGCGGGGTCGCGTTCTTCGCCCACATCGGCGGCTTCGCCTTCGGGGTGCTGACGGTGAAGCTCGTCGCGAGACGGCGGCCGCAGGCGCCGGTCGGCCGCTACCCGGTCTGGTGAGGGTCGCGTGAGGTTCGAGGCCCACGTGGAGCGAGCCGTGGCGTCACTGCCGCCGGAGCTCCGCGCCGCGATCCGGAACGTCGAGATCTCGGTCGAGGACGAGCATCCGGACGACCCCGACCTGTTCGGCCTCTACGAGGGCGTCCCGCTCCCCGAGCGCCACGACTGGGCCGGCTCGCTCCCCGACCGGATCCGCATCTTCAGGCTGCCGCTCGTCGAGTCGTTCCCCGACCCGGCCGAGCTCGAGGAGGAGATCCGGATCACCGTCCTGCACGAGCTGGCGCACTACTTCGGCCTCGACGAGGACCGCCTCGACGACCTCGGGTATTCCTGAGGATTGACCCGGAATGTTCGAGGGATGATGTCCGTTGAAGACGATCATGAAGACGCTGAGCGAGATCCACCAGGAGATCGAGCGCCTGAGCGAGCAGCGTTCCGAGCTCTGGCACCGCCTCTCCGCCGAGTACGACCCCGAGATCCGCGCCCAGATCCGCGCCCTGGACGAGCAGCTCGACCGGCTGTGGGACGAGCACCGCTCCCTCCGCGCCCGCGTGCGCTTCGGCGACCGCGACTCGATCGTCGCACGGGCCCGGGTGGAGGAGCGGCTCGAGCGGGCGGCCTGACGCCGGCACGGCGCACGCCGTATGACAAAAGGCCGCGCGGCTGTCGAACCCCCACCTGGGGGATCGACAGGTGCGCCCTCTCGCGCGATCGTTGACGTGGAGTCTGCGGCGCGAGGTTTCTGTCAGAGAGGGGTTGCGCCGTGACCGTCACATCGTCCGATTTTCGTTCCGATCTCGCGTCGCGCGAGGCGGCGCTCGCCGCCCGTGAGGCCGAGCTGAACCGCCGCGAGGCGGCGCTGCGCCGGGTCGAGCTGTCGCTCGTGCCCGTCCCGTCCCCGCAGCCGCTCGTGGACGTGGAGGACCTACGACAGCGCGAGCGCCGGCTGGAGCAGCTCGCCGAGGCGCTGGAGGCGCAGCGCGGGCAGCTCGAGGCGATCCGCGGCGAGTACGAGCAGCGCCGTGAGATCCTCGCGGCGCGGTCGACCGAGCTGCAGCGCGCCCGGCACGAGCTCGTCGCCCGCGAGGCGATGCTCGAAGCGCGCGAGCAGGAGCTCGCCGCCGCCGAGCGCAGGCGTCGCCTCGGCGGCGGCGAGGAGGCTCCCGACGACACCGAGTGGTGGACGAAGCAGCTCGGTCGGCCGCTGAAGGCCGTGTAGCCGTCCGGCCTCGCAGCGCTCCGCGTCGGCACAACGCGTCCTCCCGCCGGCGGACTCCCGCTCTACACTGGTCCCGTACGGGGCGTTAGCTCAGCTGGGAGAGCGCCGGCTTTGCAAGCCGGAGGTCACCGGTTCGATCCCGGTACGCTCCACTGAACTTGTCGTTGCGCAAACCTCGGGCGCGACGACGCGGTAGGTCGGGAGGATCTCCGACCTGCCGTTGACGCGGAGCTCCTTGATCAGCAGCCGCAGCAGCGCTTTGGTCTGTTCGGGCTCGCCGGCGGCGAGCGTGTCGCGGAGCCGGTCGGCGACGCGCGCGAGCGCCTGCGGGTCGAAGCTCTCGGCCGGGTCGGCGAGCTGCGCGGCGAGCGCCCGCTCTTGGTCGTGGAGCGTCTCGAGCTTCGCCTCGAGGTCGGCGAGCCGCGTCTTGAACTGGCCGGGTTCGAGGTCGCCGTGTCTCGAAGGCCTGGTAGTAGCGGTCGAGGGCGCGCTCGCCGCGGCGGATCTCCTCGGCGACCGTGCGCTGCTGTTCCTCGAGCGCCGGCCGGTCGGCCGTCTGGTCGCCGTAGGCGCGGCTGGAGCGAGTGCGGCGATCAGGTCGCCGTCGCGGTAGAGGCCGGCGAGCTGGGTCGAGGACGGCGGCTCGAGCTTGTCGCGGTTCAGGCGTTCGCCGTCGCAGGCTTTGCGGCCGAGCTTCTGCCGGCCCGAGCAGGCGTAGTAGTGGTAGAGGCCGCCGTTGCCTTTCGCCGACATGCCGACGTAGGCGCGCCTGCAGCGGCCGCAGCGGATCACGCCGGAGAGCAGGAAGTCGGAGCGGTTGCCGCGCCGCCGCGTCAGGTCCTCGCCGCGCTCCCTGAGCAGCGCCTGCGCGCCTGCGAAGGTGTGCTCGTCGATGAGCGGCTCGTGCAGGCCGGGGAAACTCTGGCCGCGCCAGTGCACCCGGCCGAGATAGGCCTCGTTCTGCAGCAGCCACTGCACGACCGCGGGCTGCCAGCCGCGCGCTGGCGCCGGCGCACGCTCCTCGGTGAGCAGCCGGGCGATCGAGGTCGTGCCGAGCCGGTCCGCGGTGTAGAGGCTGGAAGATCCGCGTCACGACCGGCGCCTCCCGCTCGTCGGGGACGACGAGCTTGTCCGGCGTTGCGGCGTGTAGCCGAAGGCGACCCGGCCGGAGGCCCAGCGGCCTTCCTTCGCGCGCCGTTCGATCCCGGCGGTGATCCGGTCGACGATCGTCGCGTGCTCGAACTCCGCGAACACCGCCAACATCTGCAACATCATCCGACCCGCCGCCGCGCCCGTGTCGAACGGCTCCGTCGCCGAGCGAAGCGCGACCCCGGCCCGGTCGAGCTCCTCGGCCAGCTGCGCCAGTTGCCGCACCTTCCGGGTGAGGCGGTCGACGCGGTAGACGAGCAGCAGATCGATCTTGCCCCTCGCGCGCGAGCTCGAGCGCCGCCTGGAGGCCGGGCCGGTCGAGCTTCGTCCCCGTCGCCCGGTCCTCCTCGTGGGCGACGACCCGCCAGCCCTCCTGCGAGCGCACGAAGGCTTCGAGCCGCTCCCGCTGCGAGTGCAGCGAGGTCGGCTGGTTCTCCTCATCGGTCGAGATCCGCGTGTACAGGCACACACGCAAGGGCGACTCCTTCCTCTCCTCGAAGAACACGTGATAGCAGCCCGGGCGGCGGGACGACGCGTCGCCGAACTGCATCTGCCGGGTTATGGCGAAATCGCCATACCTGGGTGGACCGCTCGAGGCCGACCGGTGGTGCGGGCTTCGTGTTGCGGTTCGCGCGGGCTGCGGAGAGCCGTCAGTCACGAGCGCAGCGAGCGTGAGCCGCCGCAGGCGGCTTGACGGCCGGCGCGCAGCCCGCATACTCAAAGCCGCAAGCCCGCGCCACCGACGACAAGGGGCCAGCCTGCGATCTCCGACGAAAGCGGCCGAACGATCGTGTCTCGTGCTGCCCGCCAACTCGCCGCCCGCTGCCCACGAAGCTGCAGCCGCCGCTGCCGCTCGCCAACTGTCATTTCTTCACAGGCCGGCAGCCCGCACTCCCGCTCTTTTTCATTGGCTCTGCTCTGACCTGGCACTTGCACTGTTCCGCCCGCTCTCCGATTGCGTGCCCGCGTTCCCGCTCGCCTCAGAAACCTCAGCGCTCCCGTGGTTCCTGACCACCCTCGCGTTTTTGCGACGTAGAGAGAGGGTGGTCAGGAATCCGGAGTCGAAGACGGAGGAAACGGGAGCGCCCCGCAAACCCGCACCACTAAGCGGGAACGCGGGCACGCGGCAGGCACCCTGCTACTGGCAACGATGCTGACACCCGCTGCCAGCAACGATGACAGCCCGATTGGCAACCGCTCAGCGGTCCTCCGAGAGGCGTCCTCGACGGCTGCATCTGTCATTCGCCGGCCGCGCCGCGTGCGTGCGGCGCGGGACCCGAAGCGACGCGACGTCGCGCGCGCTGGCGACGACGAGCAGAAGGGTCATGGCGTGCAGCAGCGTCCAGGAACATGCGGGCGAGAAGCTCGACCGCCTCAGCTCGTTGAGAGCTTGAGAGGCGCGTAAGCCGAGGACGGCCAAGCCGAAACTCTTCGTCCAGAACGACCTCCTTCTAGATCGAACGAGCGCCAGACCGGAAGGCCGCACTTAGTAATGCAGCCAGGCAACGGAGGCGGCCGGACGCAGGAATCCCCCCACATAGGTAAGGACCAAAACGCTGGGCTTTCGGACATTTCCCTGCTCAGAGGGCTTCGGCAAGCACCTGACGCGAGGCGGATCGCCGGGCTGCAGCTGAGGTCGACGATTGATTCTCCGACTTTCTACGCTGCGCCTTAGAAACCCCGAGAAAGCCGACTCACCGCCTCCGAACCGGGCCATTGGTGATCGGGAAGAGGGCCGATGCCCCGCCTCCGCGCCGCATGCAGCAGCAGATCAGCGAGCAGCGCCACCCGCCTCGCGGAGCAGCCGGCCAAGCAACGCAGGCGGCGTAGTAGCGTGTTTTCCAAGATGCCCGATCGAGACATCGCGTGGGTGATCGTTACGGGCGCGGGCGTCAGCCGGGACCTTGGCCGCGACGAGCCGATGCCGCTGATGCGCGACTGGTCGACCGCGCTCGTGAAGGCTCTCGCTTCTACTCCAGCGATGAACCTTGTACAGCTCACTGGACTCTCGCCTGAGATGGATGGGCCTGCGTTCGAGCAGCAGCTCGGGAAGTTCCTGAACGAGCGCGCAGCGTTCGCGCAGGTGCGCGATATCACCGCGGAAAGCAAGAACCTCTCGTTCGGCCAGTTCGCAACGCTGAGCCACGAGGGTGCGCTCGAGACGTGGTGGTCGACCGTGGATCGCCATCTTGAACAGGCGGTCGACGTGATCCGCGGCTCTCTGTACAGCCTCTTCGGCGATGACCGGTTGGACTGGAACAAGGCGTCCGCCGCGTACGGCGAGCTGCTGCAGTTACTCGGGATCGGCCGGGACACGCCGTGGGTGTACGCGACCACGAACTACGACTCGTTCGGCGAGGTCGCACTCGAGCAGCTCGGGTTCCACGCCGACTGGGGTGAGCCGCCGCGAGTCCGACAGGGAAGCGATCGCGTCGTCGACGTGAACGGACTCGTCGGTGAACGCCTTTCGCGTTACGTCCCCGTGCTGCATCTGCACGGCCGGCTCGGCTGGTACCGGCGCACGGACGGATACGGCCCCACTGGCCCGTATGCGATCTCAACGACCCAGCACGACCCTGGATACGGCATCCCGATCGTGATGCTCCCGAACCCGGTAAAGCCGTACGAGTCCGACGAACGTGATCGGTGCCCCTCTGGCGTCAGTTCGGCCAGGCGCTCGAACGCGCGCAACGCGTCCTCGTCATAGGGCATTCGCTCAACGACGAGCAGCTCGTTCGCCTGCTCCTCGAGAACGTGGAGCCTCAGACGCGTATCGGCGTCACAGTCCTCCCGAGCGCGAAGACATGGGAGGACACCGAGCCCGGCTCGCAATCGGTCGTCGACATACTCCAGAGTCGGCTCCCCGGCGCGAAACCGATCAAGCTCCGGTTCGGCTCAAGTCTCGAGCCGGTTCAATCGCAAATCGGCGATTGGATGGCGCAGCTCAAAAGCCTCGGCGCCATCGAGTAGCCTCGTAGGCACGGTTCAGTTGCCTGTGTCAGCCGGACGTGGATGAATATGCCTTTGGCCCGATCACGCCGTGCCGTCCTGGGAGCCATGGTCGCTTCCATTTCAGCCTTCGCCGCCTCCGGCTGCGGCGGAAGCTCGGGGCACGCCTCGCTCGTGCAGGTTCCGGTGAGCCGTTGCCCGACCACGTTCGGCATTCAGGGTGAGAAAACGAAGACTCCGCCGGCGACGATGCCGGTGACCCTGGCCTCGGCGGTGGCGAGGAAGGTGAGCCTCTACGCGGGCGCGATCACGGTGCTCGGGCCTGCAGGAGGCAAGTGTGCCTCGAGCGAGGGCGCTGATGGAAGCGCCGGGATCACGATCGTCCCCACGGGCGGTGATCCGCAGCATCCCACTGCGGGTGTGACTGTGCAGGAGGTGCCTGCCTGCCAGGGCTGCATGGCTGACCTCGTCTGCGCGTTCTTCCCGCCGCTGGCAAGAACCTCGGGTACGCGTTCACCTGCTCGGGCTCATCGAACCTGCAGGACGAGATCGTCACGCACGTCGCACCGAACGTCGTCAGATTCGAGGACCCGGCGAACGTGAAGGGGAACGGTGCGAACTCGGGCGGCGTGAACCGGGTCCAAGGACTCGTCTTCTACCTGCCGCCGCACGGGAAGTGGTCGGATGACGCTGCGCGGATCGAGTGCGCTCTTCCCGTCTCGAAGTCGGATGTCTGCTCCGCAGTCCTCGATGACTACCTCGCCCAGATGCGCTCGACCTGGGGTGCTCAGTTCAACGCGAGGTGGACGAAGTCGCAGGCGCAGCCGGCGACCACGACAACGCAGGCGGCGCCGGGCGCGGCGCAGCCTGGCTACCTCGCATACGCGTCGAACGGTGTCCTCTTCATCCAATGGACGCGGACGGGGAACACGGTCACGGGCACGCTCGCCGAGTCGTATGCGGATCTCTCGAACCCGACGCAGATCTCGCACGAGTCGCACACGTTCACGGGCGTCATCAACGGGTCGAGCATCACGATCACCCTCGACTCCGGTGACAACTGGAACGGGACGATCACGGGCTCGAGCGTCACGTTGAACGCGCCGCCGGGGAGCAACGGCCAGATCAGCTCGTTCACGTTTCGACCCGCGACAGTCGCCGATTACAACGCCGCCGTGCAGGGTGTGAACGGGCAAGGCCAGGCTGCCCAGCAAGCGCATGCCCAGCAGCAAGCCGCGCAGAAAGCACGGGAACAGGTGACGGGCGATGCGACCGCCGTCAGCTCGGACATCTCGAGCCTGCAGAACGACGTCAGCCAGCTGAACGCGGACCTCGGCCAGCTACCCGCCGACCTGCAGCAGATGCGCACCGATCTCGGCACCCAGAAGCAGGACTTGAATCACCTTCTGGGCGCATCGGTCCACGTGCTCAAGCGGCGGCGACTACCAGGTCTTGAGCACCGACAACTACCAGGTGACCTCGACCGACGACTACCAGATCACCTCCACGGACGAGTACTCGATCACGAATGACGAGCAGTCGGTCACGGGCGACACGACCCAGCTGCGCAGGGACGCGCAGGCGGCTGCGACCGATCAAGCCGCGGCCAGCGGCTACGTCCCCGCGGGGATGCCCTCCGCGAGTGCGGTCCAGTCGGCGATCGGCGCGGCGAACCCAGCACTCACGAACGCAAAGAAGAAGTGGGCTGCAGCTCTGCAGACCGTGAAAAGCCTCGATGCCCAGTCGAACACCTACGCCCATCAGGCTGATGCCGCGTGCAAGAACGCCTGAGCCCACGCCGGGACTAGGCTCACCGGCGATGGAGAAGGAGCAGATCCTCGCGGAGATTCGGCGCACGGCGGTGGCCCAACAGCGGCGCAGCTCTTGGGAAGGCTCGGTTCGCGGCCGCGACGGGGATCCGCGAGACAGACTGGCGCGGGCGGTACTGGGCTCGCTGGAGCGACGCGCTTGCGGAGGCAGGCTTCGGCCCGAATGAGTATCAAGCCGCCATCCCGGAGCAGATGCTTCTCGCGAGCCTCGCACACGAGATTGTGCGCCTGGGGAAGATGCCAACGTCGGCCGAACTCGCACTCCGACGGCGGGTCGATATCGACTTCCCCAGCCCGAAGGTCTTTGATCGGCTCGGTCCGAAGGCGGGTTGGGCGCGCCGCGTTGCCGACGCCTTCCCGGATCGGCCAGACGTGCTAGCAATCCTCACCCCTCTCCTGGCTGAACAGGCGACCGACGAAGCCGATGACGGCAGAGCCGGAAAGCAGCCCGACGGATTCGTCTACCTGCTCAAGTCCGGGCGTCACTACAAGATCGGATACACGTTCGATGTGGGGCGACGTCGCTACGACCTCGCCATACAGCTTCCCGAAGCCGTCGAGGAAGTCCACGCGATTCGTACCGATGATCCGGCAGGGATCGAGCGCTACTGGCACGAGCGCTTCGCGAGCCGCCGCAAGAACGGCGAATGGTTCGACCTCACGCGTGCCGACATCACCGCGTTCAAGCGCCGCAAGTTCATGTAATGAGTGCGGAGCCGCCGCTCTCAGACGCGATCATCACGGCTGTCGCGCGACTCGTGGAGGATCACGGCAGTCCCCGCGATCCGACGCACTCCGACATCACGAGCCAGATCAAGCGGGCCAAAGTTGGCGGCGACCCGACAGAGCCAAAAGGGAAAGAGAAGCGTGTTCGGGCAGTGCTCAGTTGGGCGTACGAGAACGACGAGGCGGCCGGGCGAAGGTTCATCGGTTACCTGCTCGCGGAGATTCGAGGATGTGGCGGCTTCCGGCCGGAATCGACGAACTACGTCGGCGCCGACGCTATTGAGAACGCTCGGGCCGCCTTTCGCACCGAGGGATTCGACCTGTCTGCGGATGGCGTACTTCTGCCCTCGGCTTCGATGGGCTCTCCGGCCCGGAAGCGACAGAGGTTCTTCGCGCGTACGCGCGGCGAGCCGCGCGCGGCGCCGACGACGACCCGCTCGTTGTCGGTACGAGCAAAGACTTGCTCGAAGCGACCGCCGCACACGTCGCGACAGAGAAGTGGGGGAAGTACGACGAGCGCGCCGACTTCCCGACACTGCTCGGCCAAGCGTTCACCGCGCTCGGACTGATGACGACGGCGCACCCAACGCAGCCCGGGGAGCCAGAGAACCTGCCGCGTCGAGCGGAGCCTCTACGAGGCCGGCTGCGCGATCAATGGTCTACGCAACAAGCAAGGGACAGGGCACGGACGACCGTGGGCCATCGACGGTCACCCTCTCCGCGTCGCGCGCGGCGATCCGCACGATGGGGACAATCAGCGATTTCTTACTCGACAAGCTGGGAGAGAGCCACTGACGCCGCGCCCGGCCCGAAGCTGGCTGGCTCCACGAGCGGCTACTCAAGACTCAGCGGTTTCGCACCACGAGGAGGTGGTTTGAGCAATGTTGGTTCCGCCCATCTCGCCGGAAAGTCCGGTGCCTTCGGCGCCTGAGGACTTTCCGGAGGCCAGCATTTCCATCGGCTGGCTCCCCGGGCGGCAGTGGCCAGCGCCCGCCATGTCGGTGCGGGCGACGAGCGTTCGATCGCAAGACGTGACGCAGTTCAACTTGCTGTTTCTACGGCTGGCCTAGGACACGTAGGCTTTGCGCACCATGGTGGCCGTCCATCGGTTCGTACCGTGGGCCGGAGGGATCCCCTTGCTGTTCAGGGCCTCGGCGATCTCGGCGAGGGACTTGCCTTTCGCGAGCAGCGTCCGGATCCGCGTCCGCCATCCATAGTCCCGGTTGTTGCACCAGATGTGGGACAGTCGAACGTTCTCGGGGACGAGCTGCCCGCCGGCCGACCTAAGGATCGGGTAGTGGTCGGGCGAAGGCGCCCACTTGGTGCGCGGCGTCGTGACCGGATCGAACGCGCCGCGCCCCTTGTGGTGGTAGCACTGCGGCATCTCGCACCTCAGGGCGAGTAGCTGGCCGCGCTCGGCCATCTGCACGAGGAGACCCTTCACACCGAGCGCGCGGAGCTGGTCCACGACCGAGCTATCCGCGCCGGCACCGCCAGCTGCTGCCTTCGCCATCGAGTCACCCTTCCTCGTGTTGAACTCACCGTGAGAAGCGAAGTATCGCGTCGCGGCCTGATCTCGTCGTCCAGCCTGTCACCCGATCGCCAGCGGTTCAGCTGCGATGACACGGTTTGCGCAACGCCAAGTTCCCTACGCATGTTTCCCGCTTCGCCCGCTTCGCGGCCCGGCTCTGCCGGGCCGCTGTGCTTTCCGCTCGCTCGGCACGCGAGCCGGCTTCGCCGGCTCGCGCCAGATGCTGACGGCGAGCCCGAGCGTGCCGCCCCCGCGCATGTCGGGGGCAGCGGCAGGCCGCCTCACTCCAAACGCAGCGGCTGCGCCGCGAGCTCGGGCTGGTTTGTACAACGCCAAGTTGTGTCCACTTTCCCGCTTCGCCCGCTGCGCTTTCCGCTCGCTCGGCAAGCGAGCCGGCTTCGCCGGCTCGCGCCAGGTGCTGACGGCGAGCCGGAGCGTGCCACCCCCGCGCATGTCGGGGCCGGCGGCAGGCCGCCTCACTCCAGACGCAGCCGCTGTGCCGCGAGCTCGGGCTGGTTTGTACAACGCCAAGTGAGCCCACTTTCCCGCTTCGAAGCGCTCCGCTTTCCGCTCGCTCGGCAAGCGAGCCGGCTTCGCCGGCTCGCGCCAGGTGCTGACGGCGAGCCGGAGCGTGCCACCCCCGCGCATGTCGGGGCCGGCGGCAGGCCGCCTCACTCCAGACGCAACCGCTGTGCCGCGAGCTCGGGCTGGTTTGTACAACGCCAAGTGAGCCCACTTTCCCGCTTCGAAGCGCTGCGCTTTCCGCTCGCTCGGCAAGCGAGCCGGCTTCGCCGGCTCGCGCCAGGTGCTGACGGCGAGCGGAGTGCCACCCCCGCGCATATCGGGGCCGGCGGCAGGCCGCCTCACTCCAGACGCAGCGGCTGTGCCGCGAGCTCGGGCTGGTTTGTAACAACGCCAAGTGAGTCCATGAACTTGGGGTTGCGCCAACCGCAGTCGCGGCTGTGGGTCAGCCCTCGCAGGCGACCGCGACCTCAAGGGCTCGGCAGATCTGACGCATCCGCTCGTCGCTGAGTCGGCCGAGCCGCTCGACGAGCGTCGCGAGCGACACGCTTTCCACTGAATCGAGGTTCACGGCCGAGGTGCGGGGTACGGGATCGTCGCCCGGTTCGAGCAGCACCTCGCTCGGGATTCCGCGGATCGTTGTCGTGCACGGTCCGATCAGCGCGCGCCGAAGGCGCGGGATCGCCACATCTCGCGACAGCACGACGACCGGCCGGCGCCCGACCTCGGGGAGCTCGCACCACCAGACCTCTCCACGCGCCGGGAGCGCCGTCACGACGAGCCGGCTGCCGCCCGAAACGAAGCCAGGTCGCCCCACTCGTCGCTCGCCTCAAGCGGAAGACGGTCGTATGCGGCGTAGGCCGCATCGATCTCCCCT
Organism: uncultured Thermoleophilia bacterium; assembly: GCA_963728095.1. GTDB lineage: Bacteria > Actinomycetota > Thermoleophilia > Gaiellales > Gaiellaceae > Palsa-739. The sequence goes on from CAVSIO010000002.1 coordinate 976,625, forward strand.
GCGCGATTGCGTGCGAGGAGGGCGCCGAGCGCTTCGTCGATGAGCGCCGAATCGTTCATGCCGGGCCGTGTCTGGCGCGCCGTGGCAAGAAGTTGCTCGTCAACGGTCGTACTGATCCTCACACGGGCCATGCCATCCTTATACCACACATGTGGCACGACGCAGGACATGCGCATCGCTCAGACTCGGAGCGCGTCAGCGGCGATCGATGCGTGGTTTGTACAACGCCTAGTTGGATCCACCTTTCCGCTTCGCCCGCTTCGCTTTCCGCTCGCTCGGCAAGCGCGTTCACCCTCTCCCTCGGGCCCCGCCGCTGGGAGGCCGTGGGTAAACGTGGTAATGTCCTGGCTAGCGGTGACGTAAGGAAAGGTGCCGCTGAGTGCTCACCGGGCCTCAAGCAGCGTGGCCCGGTGAAACGTCCTCCCACAGGTGTGCGGGTTGGAGCAGTCTGGCCGACCCGATCAGCTTGGTCGGCGATCGCGTCTCGATCACCGGAGGAGTCTGTGACTGAAGCACCCGTACTGGCACTTCCCACCCGCGGGGGTGCGTCCCGACCCATTCGCGCCGCGACGCGTCCGAGGCCGCCGAACGGCCCGGGCACCGCAACAGCGCCTCGGGTTCGGTCGAACTTCGGGCTCGCCGTGAGCGAGGCTCGGCGTGCCGGGAACCGCGAGCGCGCGGGTCTCGTCGCCGAGCTGCGGTGCGAGTGCGGCCGGCCGGACTGCACGGACACGTGGCCCTCCGCCGCCGAGGCTCACAGGGGCAAGCCGGATCGTTTCGTGGTCGTGCCGCGGCACTTCGCCGGCGGCACGGTCGTGAGAGCAGCCGACCGGTTCTTCGTCGTCGACCGGAGCGGGCACGCGCCGCGGCGCTCGCCTGGAGAGACGCAATGAGACCGTTGCCGCCGTTCGGGCACTTCGACCTCGGCGGGACGGCCGGCTTCCTCGTCTCCGACTCGCGGGGGCGCGTCGTCGGACGGGTCGAGTCCCTGATGTACGGCGCCTCGGAGAAGACGCCCGACGCGCTGTCCGTCCGCTTCAGCCGTCTTCGGTGGCGCCGCCGCCTCGTCCCCGCCGACTCGATCGCGGAGATCGACGACCGGATGCAGGCGATCGGCCTGCGCATCGAGCGCAAGGAGGTCAGGTCGTTCCTGTAGCCATGATCGAGACCGAGAGACACCAGTTGCGCGTCCTGATCGCCAACGAGAAGCGAGACCGGCTCGAACTGCTCGCGCAGGTCGTGATCGGGCTCGGACACGACGTGATCGCACGTGAGATCTACGTGAAGGAGGTCGGGACGGCCACCGCCCGAGAGCACCCCGACGTCGCCCTCGTCGGGCTCGGTTCGAGCTCGGATCACGCGCTGGAGCTGATCTCCGAGATCGTCCGCGAGGCCTCCTGCCCGGTGATCGCGATCCTGCACGCCGCCGACCCGGACTACGTCCACGAGGCCGCGAGGCGCGGCGTGTTCGCCTACATCATCGACGGCACCCCGGAGGAGCTGCAGAGCGCGATCGACATCACGCTGCAGCGCTTCGCCGAATACCAGAACCTGCAAGGCGCGTTCGGGCGCCGCGCTCTGATCGAGCAGGCGAAGGGCATCCTGATGGCCCGCCACGCGATCGGCGCCGACCGCGTGACGGGCCATCAGGATGCCCTTCGCCTGCTCGATCACGGCCCGGCGACCGAACGCTCCCTGCAGGTTGTGGTACTCCCCGAAGCGCTGCAGGGTGATGTCGAGAGCGCTCTGCAGCTCCTCGGGCGTGGTGTCCACGATGTAGGCGAAGACGCCCCGCCTCGCCGCCTCGCGCACGTAGGCCGGGTCCTTCACGGTCAGCAGGGCGATCACCGGGCAGGAGGCCTCGCGGACGATCTCGGAGATCAGCTCGAGCGCGTGATCCGAGGACAAGCCGAGGCCGACGAGAGCCACGTCGGGATGCTCGCGTGCGGTGACCGTGGCGACCTCGCGCACGTCGATCTCACGCGCGATCACCTCGTGGCCGAGCCCGGCCACAACCTGGGCGAGCAGCTCGAGCCGGTCGCGCCGCTCGTTCGCGATCAAGACGCGAAGATGCTTGCTCTCGTTCTCGAGCACCGGCGTAACTCCCTTGTGGGGCCTCTATACTTTAGCGCGGCACGCCCAAGAGTACGCGGCGCCACGAGCAGCCTCGTCGCCAGGGTCGAGGGAAGGACGGAACGATGCACGACGAGCCGCAGCCATCGGAAGCGACCCCCGCAACCGAGCCTGTCGCAACTGAGCCTGTCGAGTCGCGCGGCGCGCGCCTGCGCCGGCTCGGACGCCGCACCCGCCTCTACAGCTCGGCGTTCGCGCTCGTGGCGCTCCTCGTCGTCGTGATCGCACTGGCGGTCGCGAACACGCGCCAGGTCAAGCTGAGCTGGGTCTTCGGCAGCGGCCAGGCGTCGCTCGTCTGGATCGTCGTCGCCGCGGCCATCCTCGGCTGGCTCCTGGGACTGACCACCGGCGTCGTCTTCCGCCTGCGCACCCGGCGCCGCCGTCCCGCGTAGGCCGCCGACCGGCCGCCGGGCTCCGCAGGAGAACCCCCTCGATCGAGCGAATTCCCTGCACGCGGGCCGCGGTTGCAATTAGATTGCGCCCTGCACGCCAGCGGCCCGGGGGGGCACGTGCACGCAGCAGTTCAGGCGTTTCGGTACATCAACATCGTCGGCTTCGTCACGCTCGCCTTCCTGGCGACGGCGTCGTGGCGGCGGCGCCGCGACCGGGCGGGCATGTGGGCGGCGCTGGCCTTCGGGTCGATCGGCGCGCTCGAGCTGCTCGCGCTCGTCCCGGACCATCCGGGAAACATCGCCGAGCGCGCGGTCGGCCGCCTCGCGATCGCCCTGCTCGTCCTCTTCCCGTATCTCCTCTTCCGCTTCACTACCGTCTTCCGGACGGCCGCGCGCCGCACAGCCGACGCACTGTTCGGGCTCACGGCGCTCCTGCTCGTGTGGACCTTCGCGATGCCCAGCTACCCGCAGCCGGGCGAGCCGCGGCCCGGGTACTTCTCGGCCTACCTCATCGCCTTCCTCATCCACTGGACGGCGCTCTCCGCGCTCACCGCGACCAGGCTCCTGCTCGCCGGGCGCGCGCAGCCGACCGTTGCGCGCCGGCGGATGCAGATGCTCGCCTTCGCGGCGGCGACGATCACCGTCGCGCTGTTCCTCTCGGCGGCCTCGAGCAACACCGACTCGGCGCTCGCGCTCGGCGCGCAGGTCCTCGCGGTCGTCGCCGTCGCGGCGTTCCTGCTCGGTCTCGCGCCGCCGGCACTCGTCCGGCTCTGGTGGCGCGGCCCGGAGCAGGCCCGGCTCCAGCACGCGATCGCCAGCCTGCTCGCGTTCGCTTCGACGCAGGAGGAGGTCGCGGGGCGCGTGCTCGGGCCGGCGGCGGCGATCGTCGGCGCGCGCGCGATCGCGATCCGCAACCAGGAGGGGACGATCGTCGGCGCCTGGAACGTGCCGGCGGGCGCCTGGGACGAGCTCGAGGCGGGACGACCCTCGACGGCCTGGCCGGACGCCGGGGTCGTCGACGTCGAGGTTCCCGGCGGCAGCCTCGTCGTGTGGACCTCGCCGTACGCGCCCTTCTTCGGCGACGAGGAGCTGCGGCTGCTGCGGACACTCGGCGCGCTCACGGGCCTCGCGCTCGACCGCGTCCGGCTCTTCCAGGCGGAGCACGAGTCGCGTCTCGCGCTCGAGCGCGCGAACGAGGTGAAGACGAACTTCGTCGCGCTCGCCGCGCACGAGCTGCGGACGCCGATGACGACGATCCACGGCTTCGTCACGACGCTCCACCACCTCGGCGACCGGCTCGAGGACGAGCAGCGCGATCAGCTCGGGGAGGCGCTGGTCCAGCAGACGCACCGGATGGCGCTCCTGATCGAGCAGCTCCTGGACCTCTCGCGCCTCGACGCCGACGCGATCGACATCGCGCCCGAGCCGGTGCGGATGCGCGAGCAGGTGACGGAGATCCTCGCCGGCACGATCCCGGAGCCGTCGGAAGTGGAGGTCGAGGTGAGCGACGACCTCGTCGCCGTCGTCGACCGGCACGCGCTCGACCGGATTCTCGGCAACCTCGTCGCGAACGCGTTCCGCTACGGCGAGCCGCCGGTGCGCGTGCGGGCCGAGCAGAGCGACCGCCACTTCCGCCTCATCGTCGAGGATGCCGGCCAGGGCGTGCCGCCGGAATTCGTCCCGGACCTCTTCGAGCGCTTCACGAGGAGCGATGCCGCGCGCGCGCACGCCGGAGGCACCGGGCTCGGGCTCGCGATCGCGCGCTCGTACGCCCGCGCGCACGGAGGCGACCTTCTGTACGAGCCGGTGACACCGTGCGGCGCGCGCTTCCAGCTCGTGCTGCCGACACCCAGGCCGGATCGCCCCGCGCCGGCGAGGACGACGGCGGGCTGAGCGGCGACGGCTTGCCCCCGTCCGCCGCGGAGGAGACACTTCGGGACGATGGAGGACTGGGGCGACGCCGACACGGGCACGTGGAACGCCGCCGGCGAGGCCGCGAGGGAGCAGGCGCGGCGCGAGCACGCGCTCGCCGAGATCGAGGAGCTGAAGCGGACGCTGCGGGAGCGGGCCGACGCCGTCGCGGCCCGCGAGCGCGAGCTCGCCGACCTGCACGCGCAGCTCTCCCGCCGGCTCGAGAGCGCCGCCCAGCCGTCCACGCGCGACCGCGTACGGGAACGCCGCGCCGCGCACCGGGCCGAGCGGCGCGAGGCGACGGAAGCCGAGGCGCTCGCCGAGCGCGAGCGGAGGCTCGTGAAGCGCGAGCGCGAGCTCGCGGCGGCGCTCGAGGCGGTCCGCGCGCGCGAGCAGGAGGCAGAGACCGAGCTCGCGCTCGCCCGGGCCGAGCGCGAGCGGCTGGAGGAGCGTGAGCGGGCGGCCCACGAGGTCGAGCGGGAGCTCGCCGGCAGGCGCGTCCAGCTCGAGCAGGCGCAGGCGGCGCTCCGGTCGCCGGCCGCGCCGGCCGAGGAGCCGGAGCCGCCGACGCAGGAACGCGCGCAGCCCGAGCCGCCGTCGCAGCCCGAGCCGCCGTCCGAGCCCGAGCCGCCGTCCGAGCCCGCGGCCGAGCCCGCGCCTCACGCTCCGGCCGCGACGGCGGCCGACCCGAGCGGCTCGCAACCCCGCGTGCGCCGCCGCTGAGCGGCGCCGGGGCGAGCCCGAACGCTGCTGCTATCGTCGCCTGTTGCCCGCTGTCGCGGGAGCACGCAGGAGCGGCGGGCGCGTCGCCATGCCCGAACACGCGAACCCCGTCGATCCCCCCGACCTCGGCCTGCTGCCGACGTTCCGCCGGCTGCTCCGGCTCTGGCGCGCGGAGTGGCGTCTCGCGCTGTGGGGCCTCTCCTGCGCCTTCGTGTACACGCTCATCTCGACGGCCATCCCGCTGCTGATCCAGCAGGCGATCGACCACGCGGTCGTCGCGCACACGCAACGCCTCTGGCCGTACCTGCTCGCGATCGTCGTGCTCGCCGCGTTCCGGTTCGTCATCAACTTCAACCGCCGCTACGCAACCGCCCGCATCGGCATCCGGATCGAGGCGCGCATGCGCGAGCTGCTCTACGAGGCATACCTGCGCTACCCGCGCGCGTTCTACGACCGCCACGCGACCGGCCAGGTGCTCTCCCGCGCGACCAACGACCTCTACCCGATCCGTTACTTCATCGGCTGGGGACTCGTGCAGGGGATGCAGAGCCTGATGATGATCGTGGCCGCGGCGGTCGTGCTCGTGCTCGTGGACGCGCGGCTCGCGCTCTACACCGCGATCGCGATGCCGCCGATCACCGTGCTCGCGCTGCGCTTCGCGCGCCGCGTCTCGCCGCTCTCGCGCCGGGTGCAGGAGCGGAAGGGCGACGTGACCGAGGCGGCAGACGAGGCCGTCGTCGGGATCGAGATGGTGCAGGCGTTCGGCCGCGAGGACGACGTGCGGAGCCGCTTCGGCGGCCGCGCCGAGGCGGTGCGCGACACGGTGCTCCAGCAGGCCGGAGTCGAGGCGCGGCACCTGCCGGGGCTCTACTACCTGCCCTCGCTCTCGATCGCCGCGGTCGTCTTCTTCGGCGGCCGCCAGGTGATCGGCGGCCACCTCTCGATCGGGCAGTTCGTCCTCTTCGAGACGCTGCTGCTCCAGCTCGTGTGGCCGCTGGAGGCGCTCGGCTGGATCACGAACCTCGCGCAACGCGCGCTCGCGTCGGCCGGGCGCAGCTTCGCCTGGCTCGAGGGGATCCGACCGCTGCCGGAGCCCGCGAAGCCGCGGCACCTGCCGAAAGGGCCGCTCGGCGTCCGCTTCGAGGCGGTGCGCTTCGCCTACGGCGGCGAGACCGACGTGCTGCGCGGGCTCGATCTCGAGCTCGAGCCCGGCGAGATCGTCGCCGTCTGCGGCCCGACCGGCGCGGGCAAGACGTCGCTGCTGAACCTCCTGCCGCGCTTCTACGACCCGACCGGCGGGCGCGTGCTCGTCGGGGGCGTGGACACGCGCGACGTGCCGATCGCCGAGCTGCGGGCCTCGGTGGCGCTCGTGACGCAGCGGCCGGTGCTCTTCTCCGTGCCGCTGCGCGAGAACCTCCTCTCGGGGCGCGAGGACGCGGACTGGGAGGAGGTGCTCGCGGCCTGCGAGGCGGCCGGCGTGGACGCGTTCGCGCCGGAGCTGCCGGACGGCTACGACACGCTGATCGGCGAGCGCGGCGTCAACCTCTCGGGCGGACAGCGCCAGCGGGTGGCGCTCGCGCGGGCGCTCGTGACGCGGACGCGCGTCGCCGTCCTCGACGACCCGCTCTCCGCCGTGGACACGCTGACGGAGCGGAGGCTCGTCTCCCGGCTTCGGCCGGCGCTCGCCGGTCGGACGGTGCTCGTCGCGACGCAGCGCCTCTCCACGGTCGAGCTCGCCGACCGCGCCGTCGTGCTCCTCGACGGGCGGATCGCCGAGTCGGGTACGTCGCAGGAGCTGCTCGCCGCCGGCGGCGTGTTCGCGACCCTCTTCGGCGACGAGGTGGCGGCGGCGTGAGACGTCTGCTGCGGTACCTCGAGGGGCGCAGGCTGCGGGCAGCGCTGATGGTGCTCGTCGCCACCGGCAACGCGGTCGCGCAGACGGGCGGCTGGCTGCTCGTCCGCGACGCGATCGACAACGGCATCCGCGCGCACGACGAGCGGCGCCTGACGATCGTCGTCGTGATCTACCTCTGCGTCGCGGCGGCCGGCTGGCTGCTGCAGGCGTGGCTGATCCGCGGCCTCGCCGGGATCGGCCAGCGCATCGTGCTCGGCCTTCGCCGCGACCTCTTCGACCACCTGACCGGGCTCTCGCTCCGCTACTTCTCGCAGCAGAAGGCGGGCTGGATCATCGCGCGGCTGACGAGCGACGTGGACGCGGTCTCGGACGTGCTCTCGCAGGGCATGCCCACGCTCGTCGCGAACGTCGTGCTGCTGCCCGCGGCGATCACCGCGCTCCTGATCGCCGACTGGCGGCTCGGGCTCGTCGTCTTCGGGATCGTCCCGCCGGCGCTCCTCCTCACGCGCTGGTTCCAGCGCACCTCGCACGTCGCGCTCGTCGAGACGCGGAACCGGATCGCGGCGGTGACCGCGCAGATCGCCGAGTCGGTCGCCGGCATGGCGGTCGTGCAGGCGTTCAACCGCGAGCGGCGCTTCCAGGCCCAGTTCGACGAGCTGAACCAGGCGAACCTGCGCCAGAACGCGTACACGCAGAAGATCTTCTCGGTCTTCTTCCCGTCGATCGAGATGCTGGGCGTCGTCGCGACCGCGTCGGTGCTCTTCGCCGGCCAGCGGCTGCTCGCGCACGACGCGCTCACGATCGGGACGCTGATCACCGCGCTCTACCTGCTCCAGCTCGTGTTCCAGCCGCTCCAGGAGCTCTCGGACGTGTACGGGCAGCTCCAGTCGGGCGCGGCCGCGATGGTCAAGATCGCGAGCATCCTCGACGAGGAGCCGGAGGTGCGCGACCGGGACGGCGCGAAGGCGCTGCCGCGGATCGAGGGCGAGCTCGAGCTCGACCACGTCGTCTTCGCCTACGGCGCCGAGCCGGTGCTGCACGGCGTGGACATCCGGATCCCCGCCGGCGGCTGCCTCGCGCTCGTCGGCGAGTCCGGCGGCGGCAAGTCGACGTTGGCGCGGCTCGTCGGCCGCTTCTACGACCCCGACGAGGGCGCGGTGCGCGTGGACGGCGCCGACCTCCGGGACGTGCAGCTGCGCTCGTACCGGCGCCAGATCGGCGTCGTGCTTCAGGACCCCTTCCTCTTCAGCGGCACGATCGCGTCCAACATCCGCTTCGCGAAGCCGGACGCGGGCGACGACGAGGTGGCGGCCGCCGCGGCGGCGGTCGGCGTCGACCGGGTGGCCGCGCGGCTCTCGGGCGGGCTCGAGCACGAGGTGCGCGAGGGCGGCGCCGGGCTCTCGGCCGGCGAGCGGCAGCTGATCTCGATCGCCCGCGCGCTGCTCGCCGACCCGCGCATCCTCGTCCTGGACGAGGCGACCTCGAACATCGACCGGCCGACCGAGGTGCTGATCGAGCGGGCGCTCGACCGGCTCCTGCACGGCCGCACCTCGATCATCATCGCGCACCGGCTCTCCACCGTCCGCCGCGCGGACGAGATCCTCGTCGTCGAGCGCGGCCGGATCGTGCAGCGCGGCAGCGAGCGCGAGCTGCTCGCCGAGGACGGCCCCTTCCGCCGGCTCGCCTCCGACCTCACGCTAGCTCGGAACCGCTAGGCGGTTCGTCGCTCCGTTCGAGAAGCTGCGCTTCTCGAACGGCTTGACGGAACTGCGCGCGCCGGAGAGCGCGGTCTCCGGCGCGCTCCGTGCCGTTTCCGCTTTCGGTGCTCTGGACGATCTGGCTGCCCCGGCGCGGGCGGACGTGGCTTCGCCAGGTCCACCCGCTGGTTCGGCCTCCACGTAAGCCGGGCTACCGCCCAGCCTTACGCTCCGGCCCTCGGCGGCCTCGGGCTACGGGACGGCAAGGCGGGCGCGTAACGCGGGCGCGGCCGCGTTAGGCGACCGCGAACGAGCAACAGCGGACCCGCCCGACAGGGCGCGTTCGCGAGCGCCAAGACAGCGGCACCGTCCAGATCCGCTCTTGGGCGAGAACGGCCGCGAAGGCGGAGGCGGGACCGCGCTCCCGCCGCAGCCACACCACACAGCCCGCCACGCGAGCCGAGGGAGGGGGTCGCGTAGGGGGAACCGCAGGTTCCCCCTACGAAAACTCAGTCGCCCCAGTCGAAGTCTCGTGTCCGGTCGGCGCTCCAGAAGCCCGAGTCCTCGAGCTCCGCGGATGCCGCGACCGCGTTCTCCGCGGTCTCCTCGCCCGGCCACTGAAGGGCGTTCTCGAGGCTCGCCTCGACGAAGGTCGGCTCCGCGCCGTCCATCGTCTCCTCGATGCGAGCCTGCTCCTCCGTCTTGAAGAGCGGGTGGTTCTGGAACGGATCCTCGACCTTGTAGCGGTCGATCGGCATCGCAGACGCGAGCTGCGAGTTCCGTTCCTTCAGTTCCAGATGATCCCTGATGACCTGCGCGAACAAGCTCGGTGTCTCTACCGGCATTCCTTCCTCCCGACGCGGGACGTGCTCCTCGGGCGGCATCATAGCCCGAAACCTGAACGATTTCCCGTTCGAGACTACTAAAAGGTCCGGATGGGCGCCTCGAGTACGACCCGGTCCTTGCCGGAGCGCTTCGCGCGGTAGAGCGCGCGGTCGGCCGCGGCGAAGAGCGCACTCTCGTCCTCGCCCGCCGCGTGCTGGGCGACCCCGAAGCTGCAGGTGACCGCGAAGAGGCTCCCGTCGGGCGCAGTCAGGAACCGCCCGGCGAACGCGCTCCGGATCCGGTCGGCGAGGCGGGCGGCACCCTCGGCGTCCGTGCCGGGCAGCAAGAGCAGGAACTCCTCGCCGCCCCAGCGTCCGGCGAGGTCGGACTCGCGCACGGTGTCGTGGAGCACCTCGGCGAACGCGCGCAGCACCTCGTCGCCGGCCGGATGGCCGTGCACGTCGTTCACGGACTTGAAGTCGTCGAGGTCGGCGAGCACGAGCGAGAGCGGCGTGCCGAGCCGATCGGCGCGCGCAACCTCGGTGCCGAGCGCCTCCTCGCACCGGCGGCGGTTCGCAACACCGGTGAGGCCGTCCACGAGAGCCTGCGCCTCGACGATCCGGTGCAGGCGCGCGTTCTCGAGCGCGATCGCCGCGTGCGACGCGAGCGAGTTTGCGGCGAGCCGCTGCTCCTCGTCGAAGGCCTCCCCGACGAGGACGAGCGTGCCGAACTCCTCGCGGGCGGCGCGGAGCGGCAGCTCGAGCCGCTCGCCCTCCTGCGTCGAACGGCCGGCCTCGACGAGAGCGCCGTCCGGAGTGCGGAGCCACGCACCCGTCGCCCCGGTCGCCTCGACGGCGGCCTCGACGATCACGCGCAGGAGCTGCCCGACGTCGTGGGTGGCCGAGAGCGCCTCGCCGAAGCGGGAGGTCGCGTCCCGGAGCCGCTCGCGCTCCGCCTGGAGCTCGGCGAGCCGCGCCTCGAGCTGGTTCGCCATCTCGTTGAAGGCGCCGCCGAGCACCGCGAACTCGTCCCGCCCGCGGACCGGGACGCGCTCCGAGAGCCGGCCGCGCGCGATCGCATGAGCCGCCTCGGAAAGGCCGCGCAGCGTCCGCACGATCGAGCGGCCCTCCACGTACGCGACGATCGCTCCGAGCGCGAGGCACGCGAGCAGTCCGAGCAGAATCCGGTTCCGGTAGCTGCTGTCCGCCGCGTCGATCAGGGCTTGCGGACTGAGCACCGCGAAGCGGGCGCCGTTCACGTCCGCCAGCCCCGGCGCCACGAGGGCGCGGTAGCGGTCGCCGCCGACGGACACCGTTGCGGTGTGGCCGGGCGCGAGCCGGAGCTTCCCCATGATCCGCGGCGACGAGGCGATGACCGCGTTGTCGTGGAGGATCGCGAGCGAGTCGGCGGGCTCGAGGCCCGAGCGGGCGCGGAGCCCGTCGATGAGCGCCGTGTCGAAGGGGACGGAGGCGATGACCGACCCGAGGTAGCCCCGGGTGGTGATGACCTCGACGCGCCGCTCGGCTGCGAGGGTCGGCCGCAGGCCCACGTGGAAGCCGTTCGGCGCGACGATGTAGATGTCCGGCGAGTCGCGGAGCAGGTGCGTGAGCGCGAACCGGTCCTGGCGGGCCAGGTCGATCTGGAACGAGCGGACGCGCGCGAGCCCCTCGGCGGCCTGCTCGGCGCGGTCGAGCTGCTCCTGGTACGCGGTGAGCGTGGCGCGGAGGCCCGCCTGGAGGCGCGCGTCCACGCGCCGCGTCTCGCTCTGCCCCGCCACCGTCGTGAAGCCCCAGAATGCAGCCGCCATCGGCAGTAGCGAGAGCAGCACGAAGTAGACGGCCAGTTTGACCTTGAAGCTACCCACCGCTGCCCTTCTCACCAGGTTCCATATTCAAGCCTCGACGACCGTTTGCCGATACCTCCTTCGAGGGATGTTGTCGGCTGAAACACGCAGAAGCATGAGGGGTATTCAGCGGCTCGTCGCGGCGATCCTCCTCGCCGGTGCGATGACGGGGCCGGCGCTGATCCCGCGGTTCCTCTCCGGCCGGGACGCCGGAGGCCCGATGCGGCTCGTCGTGCCCGCCTCCGGAGGCCCGACCGTCGTCCGGGTGCCCACCTTCCCACGCCCACGTCCGGCGGCCACGGCGGCGGCCGGCCCGGTGCGGATCGCGCCCGCTCAGACGACGCGGATGCGGCCAGCGGCCGCGCACGCCGCCCCGGCAAGCGAGCCGGCCGCGAAGCCCGTGCAGGCGCAACCTGCGGCAGCACCCGCGGTCGCACCTGTTCCGGCGCCCCAGCCCGCCCAGCCGGCCCCTGAGCCTGCGCAGCCGACCGCGCCGGAGCCCACGCGCGCCGTCGCGGCGCACACGAGCCCGGCGGTCGTCGACTCCAGCGTCAAGCCGAAGGGCGACGCGAAGACGAAGGGAAACGACGAACAGCGACACGGCGAGAACCGTGACCGCCCCCCGAACGGGAACGGGAACGGGAACGGGAACGGGAACGGGAACGCGCATCCGCCGGCCGCCGACGTCGCCGCCGCCGCCGCGGTCGCGGATACGCCGGCGGCGAACGCGGGCAACACCGGCGGCCGGGGGTAACGGCGCGGCCGAGCCGGCGCGACCGCGGTCGCGATCTGCGAGGATTCGGCCGTGGCGCGCCTCGGCAAGCTCCGTCCCGGTCCCGTCGGCATCGCGCTCGCGCTGTACGACGTCTGGCGCCGGCTGCCGCCGAAACAACGCAAGCAGGTGATGAGCCTGGCCCGCGAGCACGGCCCGAAGCTCGCCGCCCGCGCGCTGCAGGCGCAGGCCCGCCGCCGCCGCTAGCGCGCGCCTACGAGGACGGCGTCAGCGCGGCGCGGACGATCCTGTCCTGCTCGCGCAGGTGCGCCGTCGGATAGCCCTCGCTCGGGCTCGCCCGCCACGGCCGGCCCACGTAGAGCAGCGGCACGTCGTCCGGCTTGGCCTCCTCGAGCCGGTGCCGGATCGCGCGCCAGGCGCCCATGTTTTGCGGCTCCTCCTGCACCCAGACGATCTCGCGCAGGTTCGGGTAGCTGCCGAGCAGCCCCTTCGCCGTCTCGACCGGGAACGGATACAGCTGCGCGAGCCGGGTCACCGCCACGGCGCCGTTCGCCTCGTGCTCCTCGTGGCCGACGATGTCGTAGTAGACCTTCCCCTGGCAGAGCACGAGCCGCTGCACCTTCTCGTGGTCGGCCTCGGCGTCGTCGAGCATCGGGTGGAAGCGGCCGGTCGAGAGGTCGTCGAGGCTGGACGACGCCTGCTTCAGGCGCAGCAGCCCCTTCGGCGTCATCACGATCAGCGGTCGCGCGACGGCGTCGAGCGCCTGGCGCCGGATCAGGTGGAAGTACTGCGCCGCCGTCGTCACGTTCGCGATCCGGATGTTCTCCTGCGCGGCGAGCTGGAGGAACCGCTCCAGTCGCGCGCTCGAATGCTCAGGGCCGTTCCCCTCGTAGCCGTGCGGGAGCAGGAGCGTCAGCCGCGAGGTCTCGCCCCACTTGGCGAGGCCGGCGGAGATGAACTGGTCGATGATCACCTGCGCGCCGTTCGAGAAGTCGCCGAACTGCGCCTCCCAGAGCACGAACGCCTCCGGGGCCGCGGCCGAGTAGCCGTACTCGAAGCCGACGCACGCATACTCGGAGAGCGGCGAGTTGAAGATCTCGAACGCCGCCGCCGCCTCGTCGAGGTGCTGGATCGGCGCGAACGTCTCGCCGGTATTCACGTCGTGGAGCACGGCGTGGCGGTGCGCGAAGGTGCCGCGCTGGCTGTCCTGGCCGGTGAGCCGGACGGGGATGCCGTCGACGACGAGCGAGGCGAAGGCGAGCGCCTCCGCCTGGCCCCAGTCGATGCCGCCCTCCTCGAGCGCCCCGCGGCGACGCTCGAGCTGCCGGATCAGCTTCGGGTGCGGGTCGAAGCCGTCCGGCACGCGCAGCAGCTCCTCGTTCAGGCGCCGCAGCCGGTCGGCCGGAACGGCCGTCACCACCTCGGCGCCGGTGGCCACCGGGAGCCGCGTGTCGCCGGGCGCCTGTGCCGACCCCGCCCCGAACGTCTCCTTCAGCGCCGCGTGCGCGCTGCGAAGCTGCGACTGCACCTCGGTGAAGAGCTCCTCCGCCGCATCCTTCGCGAGCACGCCCTCCTCGACGAGCCGGGCGGCGAACTGCTCGCGCACTGTCGGGTGTTCGGTGATGGCCGCGGCCAGCAGCGGCTGCGTGTAGGCCGCCTCGTCCTGCTCGTTGTGGCCGTGGCGGCGGTAGCCGACGAGGTCGACGACGACGTCGTGGCCGAACTTGCGCCGGTACGCGAGCGCGAGCCGGATCGCCGAGATCGCCGCCTCGGGGTCGTCGGCGTTGACGTGGACGATCGGGATGTCGAAGCCCTTCGCCATGTCGCTGGAGTAGCGCGTCGAGCGGCCCTCCTCCGGGTCGGTCGTGAAGCCGACCTGGTTGTTGGCGATCAGGTGGAGCGTGCCGCCGGTCGAGTAGCCCTCGAGCCCCTGGAGGTTCAGCGTCTCGGCGACCGTGCCCTGGCCGGCGAAGGAGGCGTCGCCGTGGATCAGGATCGGGAGGGCGACGCTCGGGTCGTGGAAGCCCTCGCCGGACGAGCGGTCGGTCTGCTCGGCGCGGGCGCGGCCCTCGACGACCGCGTCGACGGCCTCGAGGTGGCTCGGGTTCGAGACGAGCGTGACGGTGATGTCGCCGGCGCGCGTCGAGCGGGTGCCCGTCGCGCCGAGGTGGTACTTGACGTCGCCGGTGCCGCCCTCGTCGCTCGTCACCACCGCCTCGATCGTCCGCTCGCCCTCGAACTCGCGCAGGACGGTCTCGTAGGGGCGCCCGACGATGTGCGCGAGCACGTTCAGGCGACCGCGGTGGGCCATCCCGATCTCGATCTCGTGCGCGCCGGCGTCGGAGGCGATCTCGATCGCCTCGTCCAGCATCGGGATCATCACGTCGAGACCCTCGACCGAGAACTGCTTCTGGCCGAGGAAGGACCGGCGCAGGTAGTGCTCCATCGCCTCGACCTGGCTCAGCCGTCCGAGCAGCCGCGTGCGCTCCTCCGGCGCCAGAGGCTGCCGGTACCGGCCCGACTCGATCGCCCGCCGCAGCCACACGCGCTCCTCGTGGTCGGAGATGTGCTCGATCTCGTAGGCGAGCGTCCCCGTGTACGTCTCCTCCAGGCGCGGCAGCGCGTCGGCGAGCGTGTCGCCCTCGACGTAGAGGCGGAGCACCGACGCCGGGATGCGGGCCTGCAGCTCGGGCGTCAGCCTGGGGATCAGCCGCTGCGGCTCGAGCGCGGGGTCGCCGGGCGGTTCCGAGCCGAGCGGGTCGAGGTGCGCGGCGAGGTGGCCGTGCATGCGGAAGGCCTTGACGAGCGCCATCGCGGCGGCGACTCCGCCGACGAGCTCGGGGTCTGGCGACGGGGCGCCGCGGCGCGCGGGCGCCGCAGGCGGAGCGGGCGCCGGCGGCGGCGCAGCGGCCGGCGCGGTCGCGTGGCCGTTGCCGCCGTTGCGCTCGACGGCCTCGAGCAGCCGGGCGAGCCCGGGCTGGGCCGCGAGCAGCGCCTCGGGCGCGCTCTCGAACAGCGACCGCCACTCCAGGGGGACGGCGGACGGGTTGTCGAGGTACTGCTCGAGCAGCAGCGCCGCGTAGCCCGCGTTGAGTCCGTCGACCTCGGGTCGGCTCATGTCGACTCTCTTTGTAGCAACGGCTCCTTACCAGAGCGGACGTTGAGTGACGACCGAGATCGTCATCCCCAGGAAGAAGCAGAGCGCGGTGATGAGGACGGCGGCCAGCGCCAGGCGGCGCGTGCGCTGCGTCGAGGCCATCCCAGAGGCGACGAGCGAGAGCAGCATCGCCATCGGCACCAGCCGCAGCGGGTGCCACGCGAGCGCGACGAGGCCCGCGAAGATCCCGATCGCCGCGAGGTACCCGGAGACGACGTCCGCCGGACGCGCGCGCCCTATCTCCTCGTAGCGGCCGGCCTCCGTGCTCACCGGCGGCCCGTCCTCGCGCGTGCGAACGCCGTCCGCGGCGTGCGCGGGTGGCGACGGGTCGGCCCGCCGTGCGGCGGCCGCGGGCGCAGGCGGCGCGGGCGCGGGCGGCGGCCCCAGCCGGGACCGGGCTCGTCGGGACGCGTTCCCGCCGCCGAGGCGTCGCCCGTACCGGGCTTCGGCTCGGCCTTGATCGCGTACCAGACGACCATGCAGAGATAGACGATGGGGATCTTCAGGATCACCATGAGGAAAACGATCTCCCAGATCGAGTCCGGCGCCACCGAGTCGGAGTCTACCCACCGGGGACGAGGGACGAACGCCCAGAAGGGGACGGGTTAGGACTCTTCCTATCAGGAAATAGCCCACCCATGAGCCACGACCAGCTGACGGCGCTCCTCGAGCACGGCGAGGAGCAGGGGTGCGTGAACCTGTCGGTGTTCAACGAGCTCGTGGCGGAGCTCGAGCTCGACGAGGAGGAGATCGCGGCCCTCTACGAGCGTCTCGAGCACCGCGGGATCGAGCTCACCGACGACTGCGCCCGCATCGAGGTCGAGACGTCCGAGGATGTCCAGTACGAGAACGAGCAGGTCGCGGCGATGACGACCGACTCGCTCCAGCTCTTCCTCAACGAGGCCGGCCGCTACCCGCTCCTGACCGCGGCGGAGGAGGTCGAGCTCGCAAAGCGGATCGAGAGCGGCGACAAGGCCGCGAAGGATCGCATGATCAACGCGAATCTCCGCCTCGTCGTCTCGATCGCGAAGAAGTACCAGGGGCACGGCCTGTCCCTGCTCGACCTGATCCAGGAGGGGATCATCGGGCTGATCCGCGCCGTCGAGAAGTTCGACTGGCGCCGGGGCTACAAGTTCTCGACCTACGCGACGTGGTGGATCCGCCAGGCGGTGCAGCGCGGCGTCGCGAACAAGTCCCGCACGATCCGGATCCCGGTGCACATCGTCGAGCGCGAGCAGAAGATCGCGCGCGCCGAGCGGGAGCTCACCCCCAGCTCGAGCGGCCGCCGACGGACAAGGAGATCGCGAAGCGGGCGAAGCTCTCGGAGAAGCACGTGCGCGAGGTGCGCGCCGCGGCGCGGACGGTGGCGAGCCTCGACAAGACGATGGGCGAGGACAGCGACACCTCGTTCGGCGACATCGTCGCGACCGAGGCCGGCGGCGTCGAGGAGGAGGTCGTCCTCAGCTTCAGCGAGAGCGCGCTGCGCAAGGCGGTCGAGACGCTGCCCGATCGCGAGAAGCAGGTGATCAAGCTCCGCTACGGCATGGACAGCGACGCCGACCCGATGTCGCTCGAGCAGATCGGCCGCGAGCTCGGCGTCACGCGCGAGCGCGTACGCCAGATCGAAACGCAGGCCCTCCAACGCCTTGCCCTCCGGCGCGAGGTCGCGGCGCTCAACGCCGCGTAGCTCCGCAGCGCGAGAAGCTGCGCTTCTCGCGCTGGTTGAACGGAACTCCGCGCCGCCGAGAGCGCGGTCTCGGCGGCGCTCCGTGCCGTTTCTGGTTTTCGGTGCTCTGGATGGTCTGGCTGCCCTGACGCGGGCGGACGCGCCTGCGGCGGGTCCACCCGCTCGTTCGCGTCGTCGTAACGCGCCTACGGCCGCGTTACGGCAACGCCTGAACGGCTTCGCGCTTCGCGGCCGCCAAGGCCTGCGAACGAGCAGACGGTCCTGCGCAGCACGACCGTCTGCGCCGGGGTAGGCACCGCGTCCAGAGCATCGCAAGCCAGAAACAGCGCGCAGTTCCGTCACCGCAGCGCGAGAAGCAACGCTTCTCGCGCTGCGCGTCCGAGGCGCAGCCCGGCCGCGGTGAGGCGGTACTCGACGCGCGGCGGGCGCGTGTCGAGGACGCGGCGCTCGAGGACGCCCGCGCTCTCGAGCTCGGCGAGCCGCGCGGCGAGCGTGCGCGGCGGGATCCCCTCGAGCGTCTGCTTGAACTCGTTGAAGCGGACGGCGCCCGACTCGGCGGCCGCCCAGAGGATCGCGAGCACCCAGCGCCGCCCGAGGAGGTCGGCCGCGCGGGCGACCTCCTCGGGCAGCGGCTCACAGCGGCGGCAGCGCATCCCCGTCCCTACGAGACCGGGTGCAGGTGCGTCTTGGGCTTCGGCTCGAGCGCGAGGCCGAGCACCTCGCCGAGCGTCATCACCGGGTGGAAGCGCATCGCCTCGCGGACGTCGGCCGGAACGTCGTCGAGGTCGGCACGGTTCCGCTCCGGGATGATCACGTCGGTCAGCCCGGCCGCGTGGGCGGCCAGCACCTTCTGCTTCAGGCCGCCGATCGGCAGCACGCGTCCCTGCAGCGTGACCTCGCCGGTCATGCCGACGGTGTGCTTCACCGGTCGCTCGGAGAGCAGCGAGGCGAGCGCCGTCGCCATCGTGATACCGGCGCTCGGCCCGTCCTTCGGGATCGCGCCGGCGGGAACGTGCACGTGGAAGGAGCGGTCGCCGAACGCGGCGGGGTCGACGCCGAGCTCCTCGGCGTGCGAGCGGACGTAGGAGAGCGCGATCCGCGCGGACTCCTTCATCACGTCGCCGAGCTGGCCGGTCAGGAGGAGGTCGTTGCCGCCGTCCATCGAGGTCGCCTCGACGAAGAGCACGTCGCCGCCCGTGCCGGTCACGGCGAGCCCCGTCGCCACGCCCGGGACGGCGGTGCGCTCCGCCGCCTCCTGGAAGAACTTCTGGCGGCCGAGCGCGTCGCGCACGACGTCCACGTCCACGGCGACCGGCGGCTCGACGCTCTCGGAGGCGATCCGGGTCGCGGTCTTGCGCAGGATCGTCCCGAGCTCCCGCTCGAGCTGGCGAACGCCGGCCTCGCGCGTGTACTCGGCCACGACGAGCTGGAGCACGTCGTCGGCGACCGAGACCTCCTCCTCGCGCAGGCCGTTCCGCTCGACCTGCCGCGGCCAGAGATAGCCGCGCGCGATCGCCGTCTTCTCGTCCACCGTGTAGCCGTCGAAGCGGATGACCTCCATCCGGTCGAGCAGCGGGCCGGGGATCGTGTCGGCGACGTTCGCGGTCGCGATGAAGAACACCTCGGAGAGGTCGAGCTCGACGTCGAGGTAGTGGTCGCGGAACGAGTGGTTCTGCGCGGGATCGAGCACCTCGAGCAGCGCCGCGGATGGATCGCCGCGCCAGTCGGCGCCGACCTTGTCCACCTCGTCGAGCAGGATCACCGGGTTCATCGTCCCGGCGTCGCGCAGGGCGCGGACGAGGCGGCCCGGCAGCGAGCCGATGTAGGTGCGCCGGTGGCCGCGGATCTCCGCCTCGTCGCGGATGCCGCCGAGCGACATGCGCACGAACTCGCGGTTCAGCGCACGGGCGACCGACTCGCCGATCGACGTCTTGCCGGTGCCGGGCGGGCCGATCAGCGTCAGGATCGCGCCCGAACGCCTGTCATTCGGGATGCCGCGGTCCTGCCGCAGCTTGCGCACGGCCAGGTACTCGACGATCCGCTCCTTCACGTCGTCGAGGCCCGCGTGGTCGGCGTCGAGCACGTCGCGCGCTCCCTTCGGGTCGAGCGTCTCCTCGGAGCGGCTCGACCACGGCACCGACACGAGCCAGTCGAGGTAGGTGCGGATCATCGAGGCCTCGCCGGAGGCGTCGCCCATCGTCTCCAGGCGGCGCAGCTCGCGTTCGGCCTGGGCGCGGACCGAGTCCGGCATCCCGGCCTCGTCGATCTTCGCGCGGTACTCCTCGACGACGGAGCCCTCGTCCTCGCCGAGCTCCTTGCGGATCGAGTCCATCTGGCGGCGGAGGAACCACTCGCGCTGCTGCTTCTGCGCGCCGGACTCGACGTCCTCGCGGATGCGGTGACGCACCTGGAGCTCGGCGAGCCGCTCGCGCTGGAGCTCGGTCGCGAGCTCGAGCCGCTCGACGACGTCCACCCTCTCGAGCAGCTGTACGCGCTGGGCGAAGTTGATGTCGGGCGCGTAGGCGCAGGTGTCGGCGAGCGCCCCGGCCTCCGAGATCGCGCGCAGGAACTCGCGCACGCGGTCGTCGGCGTCGCGCAGCTCGAGGATCTCCTCGACGACGGCGCGGTACTCGCGCTCGAGCTCGCGCGTCTGCACGGGCGGCGGGTTCTCGTCGGGGCGCTCCTCGACGTCTGCGCGCAGGGCGCCGAGCGCATCCGTGTGGGCGGCGCCGATCACGCCGCGGTGCAGGCCGGTGAGAGCGACGGCGTGCCCGCCGCCGGGCATGCGGACGCGGTCGGTCACCTCGGCGACGGTGCCGACCTTCGCGTACTCGCTCTCGTGCCGCGGCACGAGCAGCACGCGCTCCTCGTCGCCCACGTCCACCGTCAGCGTGACGGTCATGCCGGGGAACACGACGGTGTCCTCGAGCGGGACGAGCAACAGGTCAGTCAAGGCTGCGTTCCTTCCATTTCCGTATAGCAGGTATCAAAATTGTACCGATAGACGGGCGTGCTCGTCCACGCCCCACGGGACGGAGGAAGAACCGTGACGTGAGCGCCAGTGATGTGGCCGGTGACGTTGCCCGGTTCCCGGGTCGCGAGCACCAAGCGATGCAAGGACGCAGGGAGCGCTCATAGCCGAAGCTATGGGCGCGACCGAGGACGCCGCAGCGCGCCGCGTGACCGCGGGCCGGGGGCCCGGCAAAGGTTGCCGGTTACATCACTAGACTGCGGCGGGCTCGCGCGCGCCGCCGGCGGCGGGCTCGGCGGCGTCGCCGCCGTAGATGCCGTCGCCGGAGTCGAGGTCGAAGAAGTGCAGGTGCGCCGTCCCGACGGCGAGCTCGATCCGCTCGCCCTCGCGCGCCCCGGAGGTCCGCCCCACGCGGGCGACCCACGGACTGCCGTGATGGTGGGTCTGCTCCTCCGCGGCGTCGAGCGCCTCGTCGCCGACGACCTCGCGCAAGAGCGCCGCCTGCGGGGTCGGGGCGTCGATGGCGAAGTGGACGTAGATCTCGGAGCCCATGTCCTCCTTGATGTCCGCCTGGACGGAGAGGCGCCGCTCGGCCGGCGAGTCGGGGTCGAGCGAGGCGTCCTCGAGGTCCTCGGGGCGGATCCCGAGCGCGACCGTCTTCCCCGCGTAGCGCTTCAGCGCCGGATGCGCCGCGAGCACGTCCTCGCCGACAGGGAGCCGGTGCGGGCCGAAGCTGAGCGCGTAGCGGCCGTCCTGCTCGTACAGCTGCGCCTCGACCATGTTCATCGCGGGCGAGCCGATGAACCCGGCGACGAAGAGGTTCGCCGGCCGGTCGTAGAGCACCTGCGGCCGGGCGACCTGCTGGAGGACGCCGCCCCGCAGCACGCAGACGCGGTCGCCGAGCGTCATCGCCTCGCTCTGGTCGTGCGTGACGTAGATCGTCGTCACCGCGAGGTCGCGCTGGATGCGCGCGATCTCGGCGCGCATCTGGACGCGCAGCTTCGCGTCGAGGTTGGAGAGCGGCTCGTCCATCAGGAAGGCCTGCGGGTGCCGCACGATCGCCCGGCCCATCGCGACCCGCTGGCGCTGGCCGCCGGAGAGGTGGCGCGGCCGCTTGCCCAGCACCTCGGAGAGCCCGAGGATGCGGGCCGCGTCCTCGACGCGGCTGCGGATCTCGCCCCGGTCGACCCGGCGCATCTTCAGTCCGAACGCCATGTTGTCGGCGACGTTCATGTGCGGGTAGAGGGCGTAGTTCTGGAAGATCATCGCGATGTCGCGCGACTTGGGCGGCAGGTCGTTCACGAGCTCGTCGCCGATCCGCACCGTGCCCGCGGTGATGTCCTCGAGCCCGGCGATCATCCGCAGCGCGCTCGTCTTGCCGCACCCGGACGGCCCGACGAAGACGACGAACTCGCCGTCCTCGACCTCGAGGTCGAGCGC
Source organism: uncultured Thermoleophilia bacterium (assembly GCA_963728095.1). Taxonomy (GTDB): domain Bacteria; phylum Actinomycetota; class Thermoleophilia; order Gaiellales; family Gaiellaceae; genus Palsa-739. Next base: position 997,992 of record CAVSIO010000002.1, read on the forward strand.
GTCCACAGCGAGGGTGCCGTCGGCGTAGACCTTCGTCAGCCGCTCGAGCGTGATCCCCGCCATGCGAGAACCTTAACGTGACGCCTGTCTCGTGCAAGGATCGTGACCGATTGTCTCTTGAAAACGTTCCTCTTGCCTCTTGAAATGTCATGAAGCGCACGAGTAGATTTGCGCATGGCATCCGTCGCGGCGACTGAGGGGGGCCGCCGCGGTAGGCGCGTCTCTCACCTGACGAACAGCCGGCGGTTCCTCGCCGGGCTGCTGATCTCGCCGGCGGTGCTGTTCATCGGCGCGCTCGTGGGCGCGCCGCTCGTGCTCGCGGGCTACCTGAGCCTCACCGACGCCACCGCGGGCTCGCTGACCGGCAAGTGGGTCGGCCTCGGGAACTTCACCGCCGCCTGGCACGACAAGATCTTCCGTGACGCGCTCTGGCACACGTTCCTGTTCACGGTCATCTCGCAGGCGATCGTGCTCGTCGGCGCCGGGCTGCTCGCGCACGCGCTCGTGAAGAAGTTCCGCGGCCGCTGGCTGCTCCGCTTCGTCGTGCTCCTGCCGTGGGCGGCGCCGGTGGCGCTGACGACGATCGGCTTCCTCTGGTTCTTCGACCCGCTCGCCTCGATCTGGAACTGGTTCCTGATCCACCTCCACCTCGTCGCGCACAACAGCCCGCCGAACTGGCTCGGCACGCCGAAGCTCGCGCTCACCTCGATCATCATCGTCCAGGCCTGGCGGATCCTGCCCTTCGCGACCGTGATCTTCATCGCCGGCATCTCCTCGATCCCGCAGGAGGTGGACGACGCGGCGGCGATCGACGCCGCGACGGGCCTGAAGAAGTTCTGGTACGTCTCTCTGCCGCTCCAGCTGCCGATCGCGCTCGTCGCGCTCCTGTTCGGAATCGTGTTCACGGCGACGGACATGGTCGTGCCGTTCCTGCTGACGAACGGCGGCCCCTTCAACTCGACGCAGATGATCACGACCTGGGCGTTCCAGACGGGCATCAACGCCGGCAACATCGGCGAGGGCGCGGCGATCTCGCTCTTCATGCTGCCCGTGCTCGCCTTCGTCGCGGTCGGGATGCTCTTCTTCGCGCGCAGGGCCGAGGTCACGTGATGGCCGGCGTCCTCAAGGTCTGGCGCGAGAAGGGAGTCGTCTACGCGATCGTGATCCCGTTCGCCGTCCTGCTCGGCTTCCCGTTCTTCTGGATGGGCGTCACGTCGCTGAAGGGCCAGGCGCAGGTGTTCGATCCCGCGCACACGTGGCGCTTCAGCCCGACGCTCGACGGCTACCGCTTCCTCTTCCAGCAGACGAAGTACGTGCGCTGGATCGAGAACACGTGCTTCGTCGGGCTGCTCGTCGTGGCGATCACGCTGCTCGTCGCGGTGCCGGCCGGCTACGCGCTCGCGCGGCTCTCGGGGCGCGTGGGACAGAGCATGGGCGTGGCGATCTTCCTCACCTATCTCGTGCCGCCGACGCTGCTGTTCCTGCCGATGTCGCGCGTGATCTCGACGCTGCACCTCGAGGACCGGCTCTGGTCACTCGTGCTCGTCTACCCGTCCTTCACGATCCCGTTCGCGATCTGGCTGCTGATGGGCTTCTTCAAGACGATCCCGCAGGAGCTCGAGGATGCCGCGCTCGTGGACGGCTGCTCGCGGCTCTCGACGATCTTCCGGATCGTCTTCCCGATCTCGATCCCCGGCATCCTCACCGTCATCATCTTCACCTTCTCCCTCGTCGTGAACGAGTTCGTCTACGCGATCACGTTCATCTCGAGCTCGACCAACCGCACGCTGTCGGTCGGCGTCCCAACGGATCTGATCCGCGCCGACCTCTACAACTGGCCGGCGATCATGGCCGCGATCCTGATTCCGAGCATCCCGCTGGCCCTCGTCTACAACGCGTTCCTCAACCGGTTCATCGCCGGGTTCACCGGCGGAGCGTTCCGCTAGCCCTTGGAAAGGAGGGCGACTTGTCGGAGAACAACGACCGTTCGACGCAAGACGAGCAGCGTCTCAGCAGACGGGACCTGCTCAAGAAGGCCGGTGTCGGAGCCGCCGCCGTCGGTGCCGCCGGCGCCACGGCCCCGTTCTCGTTCGCCGGGCCGATGAAGTACACGGGCCGCTGGCTCTCGGGAGACCTCTCGATCATCCAGTGGGTCCACTTCGTCCCCGCCTACGACGTCTGGTTCGACCAGTACTGCAAGGACTGGGGCCAGAAGAACGACGTCCAGGTCACCGTCGACCACATCAACAACACCCTGCTCGACACCCGCGCGGCCGCGGAGGTCGCGGGACAGAGCGGGCACGACCTGTTCGGAAGCCTCCACCCGCTGGCCTCGTACGAGGACCAGGTCATCAACCACGCGAACATCATCAAGGCGTGCGAGGCCAAGGTCGGCAAGTACGGCGACCTCGGCCGGCTGAGCACGTACAACCCGAGGACGAAGAGGTACTTCGCGGTCTCGGACAACTACGTGCCGGACCCGGTGGTCTGGCGCCACGACCTCTGGAACGGCGTCGGCGAGGCCCCCTACACGTGGGACCACGTCCGCAGTGCAGCCCCGCAGCTGAAGGCGGTCGGCAACCCGATCGGGATCGGGCAATCCCAGGAGCTCGACTCGAACATGGCGTTGCTCGCATTCCTGATGTGCTTCGGCTCGTTCATCCAGAACGAGGCGAACCGGCCCGACTTCAACACCAAGAAGACGGTCGAGGCCGTCAAGTTCATGGTCGACATCTACAAGTCGGGCGAGAGCAACGAGATCTTCGCCTGGAACCCGGCCTCGAACAACCAGGGACTCATCTCCGGGCACCTGTCGATGATCCTCAACGCGATCTCGGCGACCCGGACGCCCGAGGACCTCAACCTGCCGTTCGCGGACGACCTCTGGATCTACCCGATCCCGCGCGGGCCCCATGGCCGCTTCGGGCTGGAGCACGTGATGGGCTGCTACTCGATCTGGAAGTTCGCGAAGAACAAGACGAACGCGAGCCGGTTCCTGATCGACCTGATCGCGAACTACAAGGAGGCGACGATCGCCTCGAAGCTCTACAACTTCCCGAGCTTCCCGGGGGCGTTCCCGTTCAGCCAGATCCGCAAGGTCGCCGCGCAGGACCCGCACAAGCCGAAGGGCAAGTACGGCGTCCTGACGACGATCGCGGAGAAGTACACCCACAACATCGGCTTCCCGGGCACGACGAACGCCGCGATGGACGAGGTCTTCTCGAAGTACCTGATCCCGCAGATGTTCGCCCAGGTGTCGCAGGGACAGATGAGCGCCGCGCAGTCGGTGGCGTCGACGCAGAAGCAGATCAAGGCGATCTACAAGAAGTGGGCGGCCCGCAAGAAGATCTAGCGGTTGCCCGCAGAAGGGTACGCGCGCCACGGGCCCCGGCGACGGGGCCCGTGGCGTCTCTAGAGCTCGACGACGACCTTGCCGCCGGGGCCGGCGGCCTGGCGCTCCCAGGCCGCGGCGACGTCGTCGAGCGGGAAGCGCTCGAGCGGGATCTGTATGCGGCCGGCGGAGACGTGCTCGAGCAGCTCGAGGTAGGCGCGGTTGCGCTCGTCGGGCGAGAGCGCGAAGTTCGAGTGGCCGAGGACCTGCAGCTCCTTGCCGCGGACGTCGGCGGAGCGGAGCGGCGCCTCCGGGCCTGCGGACTGGCCGAGGTGGACGATCCGCGCATGGCGGGCGGCCTGGGCGAGCGCCCGCGCGAGCGGCTCGCCCCAGATCGGGTCGATGCACACGGTGAAGCCCTCGGGGATCTCCTCGAGCGTGACGACCTCGTCCGCGCCGAGCTCTGCGGCGCGCTCGAGCTTCGCGCGGTCGCGGCCGGCGGCGATCACGTGCGCGCCGCGCAGCTTCGCGGCCTGGACGGCGACGAGCCCGACCGCGCCCGAGGCGCCGAGGACGAGCACGCGGTCGTCCGGCCCGACGTCGGCCTTCCAGGCGACGGGCACCCAGCCCGCGATCCCGGCGATCCCCGCGGCGGCTGCGGTCGCGGGATCGGTGCCCTCGGGGAGCCGCAGCGGCAGCTCCTCGGGGACGGCGACGCGCCCGGCGAGGAAGCCCGGCTTCCCGATGCCACGACCGTCGCCGAAGAGGTAGACGAGCGCGCCGTCCTCGGTCCGTCCGGCCGCCTCGCAGCCCGGCGCATACGGGAGCGGCGGGTGGCCGCCGTAGAAGGCGCCTCTGCCAATCGCGACGTCGAGCGGGTTCAGCGCGACCGCCTCGACGGCGACGAGCGTCTCCCCCGCCCCCGCCTTCGGTTCCTCGGCCTCCGCCGGCTCCGGCGGCCGGCCCAGCTCGACGATCAGACCGGTGCGCATGATCTGAATCTACTGCACCGCGGCGGCGAGGATCGAGCGTGCGGCGCGGTCGAGCGCTTCGAGCGGCATCGAGGCGGCCTCGCGGTCGAGCGCCTGTTCCGGCAGGAGCGGGACGTGCACGAAGCCGCCGCGCGCGACCGGCCGCTCCCGCTCGAGCAGGCGCATGAGGACGTAGAAGACGTGGTTGCACAGGTAGCCGCCGGCGTCGCGCGAGGGAGTCGCCGGGACTCCCTCGGCGCGCAGCGCGGCAACGAGCGCCTCCACGGGCAGCGTGGAGCGGTACGCGACCGGGCCCGCCGGGTCGATCTCGCGCGCCGAGACGACGCCCTCGTTGTCGGCGGAGGGCGAGTCGTCGAGGTTCAGCGCGACGCGCTCGACCGAGATCCCCGGACGGCCGTCGGCCTGCCCGAAGCAGACGACGACGTCCGGCTCCGCGGCGCGTACGGCGTCCGCGAGCGCGTCCTCGGCGCGCGCGTACGAGACGGGGAGCACGGCGGTCGCAAGCTCGATCGCGGGCGGCGGCTCGTGGGCGAGCCGCTCCACCAGCAGCTGCGAGGGGTTCACGTCGGAGCCGCCGAAGGGCTCGAAGCCGGTGACGAGGGCGCGCGTCACGCGACGTCGTCCTCGAGCCCGACCGACTCGAGCGCCGCCGCGAGGTGCGGGTGCTCCTCGACGCGGACGACGCGCCCGTCGCGGGCGGTGACCACGGCGGCGTAGCGGCCGACGAGGAAGGTGCGCCGGCTCTGGAGCTGCCGCTCGTCGGTCTCGTCCCGCTCGACGCGCGAGAAGCGCATGCTGACGACGACCCGGTCGCCGAGCCCGATCGCCCGGTCGACCGTGACGCGGTAATCCTCGGCGACGCGTTCGCCGAGCACGCCGAGCACGACGTCGCGACTGACGAGCAGCGCATCTTCGTCCGCCCCGACCCACTCGACGTCCGGGTCGAGCATCTCCCCGATTGCCTCGAGATCACCTGCGACGAAGGCGCGGTACCCCCGCAGCAGTAGGTCGACGGTGTCGGCGCTCACGCGGGCCAGTCTACGGCGGCGGCCGTCCGTTCCGACGCCGGCGAACCAGGCGCTGCGGCCGCCCGGCGCCCCGGGAGGCGACTCGCTCGGGGTTTGGGCTCGTGTCGCAGTCGTTGCGTCTCGACTGAGACCGTTCGCCGCCGCGCCCGACATGCGCGGGCGCGGCCCACCGCCGTCCGCCGCCAGCAGGCGCGAGCCGGCGCAGCCGGCCCGCTTGCCGAGCGAGCGGAAAGCGAAGCGCGGGCAGCCGCGCGTCGTGTCGCAGTCGTTGCGTCTCGACTGAGACCGTTCGTCGCCGCGCCCGACATGCGCGGGCGCGGCCCACCGCCATCCGCCGTCAACAGGCGCGAGCCGGCGCAGCCGGCCCGCTTGCCGAGCGAGCGGAAAGCGAAGCGCGGGCAGCCGCGCCTCGTGTCGCAGTCGTCGCGTCTCGACAGAGACCGCTCGTCGCCGCGCCCGACATGCGCGGGCGCGGCCCACCGCCATCCGCCGTCAACAGGCGCGAGCCGGCGCAGCCGGCCCGCTTGCCGAGCGAGCGGAAAGCGAAGCGGGCGAAGCGGGAATGGACCCAACTTGGCGTTGTACAAACCACGTCGAGGCGGCGCCGCTCGACCTCGGGAGCGCGACACTGCACGGTTGATCAGGCGGCGCACTGACCCAGGCGGGCAGCAGCAGCGGCGTTGAGGCTCGGCGCTATCTTCGATCGCGATCAACTGCTCGACCACGGACGGCGGCCGGCTGTGTCGTGTCGAGATAGAAGCAGCGGCAGAACCGCCCTAACTCGACACGGTGCCGAGAAGCGAGCGTCAACAGAGTTGCATCCGCTTCGCGTCCTACGCTGAAGCGACGTGATTGGTTCGCTGCACAGCTTCTTCGCATGGGACGGCTGGAGCTTCTTCGTCGCGTTGGGCACGATCGGGCTTGCTTCGGTGACGTACGGGCTCGTACGTGTGACGAGAGCACTAGCGACGCAAGCCGAGGCGGACGTGCGCGCGCAATTCGCCCCTGTCGTCCTTGTGCGCGACCAGATGGAAGTACACAGGGAGGGGGACACGACGACAGGACTAGGGCCAGGCATCATCGCTGGGGCTGGCAGTCTCAGCATGTTTGTCGAGAACGTTGGCCGGGGGCCTGCCTTCGATGTGGAGGCATACCTTGACGGCTACGACCTGCCGGGCCTGGGTTACGGAGTACCGCTTGGTGCAGCGGCTCGGCCTGGCGGGGTGGGTAGCCGCATCCGCACAACACTCGCTCCCGGCGAAATCCGAGCCTTCATGTGGAGCGACCTCGGCACCGATACTCGGATTTACTCAGGCAGATTCGAGTACAGCGGTATGTCCCACTACTACTACTCGACAGCTTTTGAGGTTGAGCCGTCGTCCGACGTTCTACTTCGGTGGCAGAGAGTGGAGGAGCAAGTACAGGAACCCGCTCGCCCGTGGTGGCAGCACCTCCCACTGTTACGCAACCGCTTCGCACAGGTGCATTGGCCGGAGGAGCAAGCGCCGTGATCGGCCGACGCGATCCCGCTAGAGGGAAGGCGAAGCTACGGCGGGAGCATCCCTCAATCGCGATACGGAGCGAGCTTCAGGACGCAAACCATCATCTTCTGGCGGCCGAGATGGCGCTGACCGACCTCGTCACCTGGCTTGAAGGAGAAGGCGGCTCGATCACGCTTGAGCTTCGCACGTGGCAAGAGCGCGTCACCCAGATGCGCCTCGACTTCGATCGCGATCTCAGCCGGCAACCGTTCATGTGAAGCCACGCTGCGGCGAGCAGTTTCATCCCGGGCAGGCTCTCCCCGGCTGTCGTCGCGAAGTGCTTGCCATGCGGACGCACCCTTTTTTGCTTGGCTCGGAGAATTCGACCCAGGCCGGCGCGACCGACCTGCGCGGGCGCGGCCCGCTCTCGCCACGCCGACGGGTTAGTGCAACCCCAAGTTCATGGACTCAACTTGGTGTTGTACAAACCACGTCAGCGCCGAGTCGCTCGACTTGGGACGCTGAGGTCGTCGCGCGTTACGGAGTCCAGGTGGAGCCGGGGTCAGGTCTTGCATTCACGCACGGCGGCCGCGACCGACCTGCGCGGGCGCGGCCCACCCACGGCGCGGCCCCGAGTCGCAGCGAGCCGGCTTCGCCGGCTCGCTTGCCGAGCGAGCGGAAAGCGGAGCGCTTGGCCGCGCGCGCCGCAGGCGCGCCCGGCCCAGCGGAGCGGGCGAAGCGGAAAATGCAGAACGATCAAGAGCCGGCGCAGCCGGCTCTTGGAGTGGGCCGAACCGGGTATTGCGCGAACCGCGACGTGACGGCGATCGTGGCGCAGCCGCTGGGATTGTGAGCGCTCAGGTGGCGAGCCGGAAGGGGTGCTCGCGCCAGCGCTTCCAGGCCCAGTACCAGGCGGGGAGCTTGGTCGGCGCGTGCGGCCGCGCTCCGGTTCGGCCGTGGTCTTGCCAGACGAGGATCCGCCACGCCCAGTGGGGGATCCGCTTGGGCGCGCTGCTCGGCCGTTTCGCCGGCTCGGCGGTGACGGTGATGCTGGGGCCGCTTTGGTTGCCGGCAGCGTCGAAGGCGCGCAGCGTGTACACGCTCGCACCGTGCGGGTCGAAGTCGCGCAGGCTGGCGCTGGTCGCGGTCCCGAGGATGCGCTCGATCGGGGTGCCGTTGAGGTAGAGCTGGTAGTGGTCGACGGCGACGTTGTCGCTCGCGGCCTGCCAGCTGAGCACGAGGCTTCCCTTCGAGACGCGGCCGGTGAGAGCGATCGGCGAGGTGGGCGGATGCGTGTCGGGCGGGGTGACCGCGCTCGAGGCGGCGGAGGCAGGCCCGGTGCCGGCGCTGTTGGTCGCGGTGACGGTGAACGTGTACGTCGTGCCGTCGGTGAGGCCGCTGATCGTGATCGGGCAGGAGGCGGCGGAGGCGTGCCCGCCGCCGGGGGATGCGGTCGCGGTGTAGGAGCCGATCGCGGCGCCGCCGTCGTCGGTCGGCGCGCCGCAGCTGACCGTCGCCTGCCCGTCCGAGACGACCGCGGAGACGCCGGTCGGCGCGCCCGGCGCCGATGTCGGGGTGACGCGGTTCGAGGCTGCCGACCCAGGCCCGGTGCCGACGCTGTTGGCCGCGGTAACCGTGAACGTGTACGCGGTTCCGTTTGCCAGGCCGGTGACCGTGCACGAGAGCGACCCGCTCGACCAGGAGCACGTCCTGCCGCCCGGCGACGCCGTCACCGTGTAGGCCGTGATCGCCGCACCGCCGTCAGAGGCAGGGGCCGTCCAGCTCACCGTCGCCCGCGCGTCCCCCGCCGACGCCGAGACCCCGGTCGGCGCGCCGGGCACGCCGGCGTGCGCCGGCGCGCTGGCGGCGGCGTTCACGGTCTGCGTGAGGGTCGAGGAGGTGCTCGTCGTGTCGGTCGCGTCGCCCCCGTAAACGGCGGTCAGGCTGTGACTGCCCGCAGACAGGCTCGAGGTGGTGCAGGTCGCGGTGCCGCTGCTGACTGTTTGCGCGCCGCAGCCGCTGATCGTCGTCCCGCCGTCCCTGAAGTTCACGGTGCCGGACGGACTGTCCCCGGTCACCGTTGCGGTCAAGGTCACCGACTGGCCGGCCGTCTGCGGATTTTGCGAGGAGCTGAGCGCGGTGGTGCTGGTGGTTGCCGAGATCTTGTAGCTGGCGATCAGCGCGAGGTAGTTGTCGCTGTTGGCGAGCGTTGCTTGCGCGACGTAGGCGCCGGTCGCCGAAACGACGCAGTACATGCCGTACGTTGAGTCCCCTCCCCCTACGTCGACGCCGCCGAGCGAACTGTAGGTCGTGGTGCCGGTTGCCGCGCAGTTGTTCGAGGTGCCATTCGCGCCCGCGGCAAAACCGCCGGCCGAAACGCTCGCGTTCCCGTCCACGATCGCGCCGAACAGCAGCTCGCTCGCCTGCGTGGTCGTCGCAGTCGCACCGCTCGACGGCGTCGTGCTGGTCGCAGCTGCGGAGGCGGTGCGATCGAGCGGCGAGCCCGCCAGCCCGGCGACCGAGAACACGCGCACGACCTTGTCTTGTGTCGCGGCGCCGGCGCCCGTGAAAGTGACCGTGACCGTCGAGCCGCTCGCCAGCTGCGAGGCGAGCGCGTGCGCCGAGCAGAGCACCGCCAGCCTCGAGCCGCTGCTTTGGCTCACCTCGGTCGTGAAACTGTCGCCGGCGCTGTCCGAGCACGTTGCACTCGTCGGAGGTCCGAGGGCGTCGTCGTCGACCGCGATGACGACGATCGATGCGCCCGCCGCCACCGCCTGCGTCGTCGTCACCGCCAGCGAGCTCGCCGAAGAGTTATCGGTGTTTGACCCGATCCCGGTCGGGGTCACCGTCTGCGCGTGCGCAGCGGCGGCAAAGCTCCCCGCGAGCACCGCGAGCGTGACGCACACGAGCACCCGTCCACCGTTCGGCCGCAGCCTCATCCCCGGTCACCCACCACGGCCCATCTAACATAGATAGACGTGGCAATTCAAGACCCGACGAAGACGAAGTGGCAGGTCAAGCGGGAGGCGAGCCTGGACGCGCTCGTCCGCTCGGCGATGCGGTGCTTCCACGAGCGCGGCTACGCCGCCACGCGCGTCGAGGACATCGTCGAGGGCACCGGCTACACGAGCGGCGCGTACTACTTCCATTTCAAGAACAAGGCCGACTGCTTCTGGCAGGTGATCGCCTACCGGGAAAAGCTCCGCGGCGACTGGCCGAGCGAGATTCTCGACGGCCTCGACCCGGCCGGCACCGGCCTCGAACAGGTGCTCGGCCGCGTCTTCGCCCGCTTCGCCGCCACCGAAGACGGCGTCTCGGCCTGGGTGCTGGTGATGGTCGATTTCTTCCAACAGCACCGCCACGACCCTGACGCCCAGACGATGCTCGCCGATACCTACCGCCGCTGGCACGACGGGCTCACCGGCTTCATCACCGCCCTCCAGCAGGGCGGCTGGGTCGGCGCCGACCGCGACCCCGACCTGCTCGCGACGCAGGTCTTCGCCGCGACCGAGGGCCTCACCACCCACGCCCGCCTCTACGGGATCGACGACGCAACCTTCCAGCCCGCGCTCATCGACATGCTGATCAGATTGCTCGAGGAGCCGTCCTGAGCCGGGCCGCCGCGATCGGGTGATTCGCCGACCCACCACTGACACGCCACACCGACTGGCAGCTGCCGGGAGCTGACGGGTGCCGGCGAATGCAAGAGGTGCCGCCGAAATGGCCTATCTATGTAGGGGGATAGCTCCCAGACGGCGTTCCTCACCGCGCGCCTCGGCACACAGGCGCACACACCGCCCGACGGCGCCGCCCTCGCCCGCCTCGGCGACCAACTCGAAGCGATCGTCGCCGACGAGAACCCCGAACAAGCAGAAGAACTACTCCGGCTGCTCGTCAAAGACATCCAAGTGCGCAACCGCCGCCGGATCATCCGTACCTACAGGATTCCGGCGACGGTTCGCGCAATGCCTCGTAAGGTGGAGCCAGCCGGGCTCGAACCGGCGACCTCCACGCTGCCAGCGTGGCGCTCTCCCAGCTGAGCTATGGCCCCGCAGGCGCCATTGTAGCCGCGTCTGGGCGTGCGCGCCGACACTCGATTTCCACAGGTTATCCACAGACTTTCCTCGCCGGCGTTGGCGCTTGTCCACAGAGTTCGTCACAATCGGGGCACCGGTGTTTGCAATCGGCCCCAGCCTTCGGGAGGCGCGCAGCCGTCGCGGCCTCTCCTCGAAGGACGTGCAGAAGGCGATTCGCATCCGCGAGCGCTATCTGACCGCGATCGAGGAGGAGCGTTGGGAGCTGCTGCCCGGGAACGCGTACGTCAAGGGCTTTCTGCGGACGTACGCGGAGTTCCTCGGGCTGGACGGCAACCTCTACGTCGAGGAGTTCAACAGCCGCTACGTGCACGGCGAGGAGGGGTCGCTCGTGCCGGAGTCGCTCTCCGTGGTCGACCTGCCGCGGGTCGGCGTGCTGCGGCCCCTGCTCGCGATCGGCGCGATCGTGGCCGTCGTCGCGGCCGTCGCCGCCTGGCAGCTCCGCAGCACCGACACCGCGGGGAGCACGGGGTCGGCGTCCCCGACTGCCCCCGGAGCGGCGTCCGCAGCCGCGGCGCCCGCGCCGGAGGCGGCCCCCGCGACGAAGCCCTCGGCGAAGCCGGCCGCACCCACGCCGGCGCGGGCCGTGCTAAGCGCGACTCGCGGCCGCGTCTGGCTGCTCGTCCGCGCCGGCGGCCCGACCGGCAAGGTGCTCTTCGAGGGTGTGCTCCAACAGGGCGGGACGCTCCCGGTCTCGCTCTCCGACGCGGTCTGGCTGCGCGTGGGCGCCCCCTGGAACCTCGACGTCCGGCTCGGCGGCGAGATCGTGGCCGGCCTGCCCGCGCACCCCGGCAACGTCGTCCTGACGGCGAGCGGGCTCTCGCCTGCGGGCTAGCTGGCGGCCGCGGCGCCGAGCTCGACCGCGGGCACGTCGCCCCAGAGGTCCTCGAGGCCGTAGAACGCGCGGGCGTCCGGCGTGAAGACGTGGAGGACGACGTCGAGGTAGTCGGCCAGGATCCACGTGCCCTCCTGCTTCCCGTCCACGCTGCGCGGGATCAGGCGGCGCTCCTGCTTGAGGGTGCCGTGCACCTCGTCCCAGATGGCGGCCGTCTGCCTCGGGTTGCGGCCCGTGGCGATGACGAAGTAGTCCGTGAAGGTGCACACCGGCCGCATGTCGAGGATGACGACGTCCTCCGCCAGCTTCTCCTGGGCGAGAGCGGCGATGCGGCGGGCTTGTTCGAGCGAGGTCAGGGCTGGATCGGTCTCCTCGGAGAAGTGCTCGTGTGCAGTGTAGCCGTCGTTTGCGGACGTTACGAGGCGCGGTACAGGCCGCGACGCTCGATCAGGGCGGCGACCGCAGAGGGGACGAGGTCGTCGAGCGGCTTTCCGGCGGCGGCCCGGGCACGCAGGTCGCTGGAGGCGGCCCGGTTCGGCTCGACGTCGAAGAAGACGACGCGCTCCGGGCGGTCGAGCCGCTCGAGCACACGGTCGAGCCGCTCCTGCGGGAAGCCGGGCCGGGTGGCGACGGCGAGCCGCGCGCGCTCGAGCACCTCGCCCGGCTCCTTCCAGGTGAGGAACTCGCAGAACTGGTCGGCGCCGACGACGAGGAGCGGATCGTCGATCCGCTCGGCCCGGAGCATGTCGATCGTGCGCGGGTGCGGGTCGAGGCGCACCTCGTCGTCCGGGAACGCCGCCCGAGCCAACTCGAGCCGCGCCTCCGCGGGCGCGGCGACCGCCTTGTGCCCCGGCCGCTCCGCGACGAGGACGAGCAGCCGCGGCAGCCCGAAGCGCTCCTTCGCGGCCCGCGCGACCTCCACGTGGCCGACGTGCGGCGGGTCGAAGGCGCCGCCGTAGACGCCCGTCATCGCGGGACCCACGAGACGCGCGCAGCACACCTCGGCGCGATCACTCCCACTCGAGCACCTCGTCGCCGACCTCGACCTCGTCGCCGTCGCGGGCGCCCGCCGCCTTGAGGATCGCCTCGAGCTCCGCCGCCGCCGGCGGGCGGCCGGTGACCCGGAAGCCGCGCTCGGTGCGGAAGACCCGGAACGCGCGCCGCGCCGGCTGGGGCCGGTAGACGAGGAAGTCGACGAGCTCGCCCCCGTCCTGCGGCTCGGGCGCGGGGGCGTCCGCCGGCACGAGCTCGAACAGGGCGCGCCGCAGGTCGTCGAGCCCGGCGCCGGTCGCGGCCGAGACGCGGAGGACGCGCAGGATCCTGGCGTTCTCGATCCCGAACGGCGGCGGCTCGGGCAGGAGGTCGATCTTGTTCAGGACGACGATCTGCGGGCGCTCGTCGAGCCCGGCGCCGTAGGCGGCCAGCTCCCCGTCGATTGCGCGCCAGCGCTCGTCGGCGTCCCCCTCGGACGCGTCGATCGCGTGCAGGAGCAGCCCCGCCCGCTCGAGGTGGGCGAGGAACTCGTGGCCGAGCCCGACGCCCTCGCTCGCGCCCTCGATCAGGCCGGGGACGTCCGCGACGACGAGCTGCCCTCCGTCCCCGGCCTCGACGGTGCCGAGCACCGGCGAGAGCGTCGTGAACGGGTACTCGGCCACCTTCGGCCGCGCGTTCGAGATCCGCGCGAGCAGGGAGGACTTGCCCGCGTTGGGCAAGCCGACGAGCGCCGCGTCGGCGAGCAGCTTCAGCCGCAGCTCGATCTCCTTCTCCTCGCCGGGCATGCCGATCTCCGCGAAACGCGGCGTCTGGCGGGTCGGGTTGGCGAAGCGGCGGTTGCCGCGACCGCCGGACCCGCCGTGCGCGACGACGACCCGCGCGCCGGGGTGCGCGAGGTCTGCGACGACCCGCCCGTCTCCGTCGAGCACCTGCGTCCCGACCGGGACGGCGAGCACGGCGTCCTCGCCGCGCGCGCCGTGCGAGATCCGGCCGCCGCCGGGGCCGCCGCGGCCCGCCCGCAGCCTCTGGTTCGGCCGGAAGCCGGAGAGATCGCGCCGCCGCGGCTCGGCGACGAGGACGACGTCGCCGCCGTCGCCGCCGTCGCCGCCGTCGGGGCCGCCCTTCGGCACGTACTTCTCGCGCCGGAAGTGGATCGACCCGTCACCGCCGCGGCCGGCGATCACGGTCAGTCGTGCACGATCGTGGAACATCGCGCGAACGGTACCCCTCGCCAAGTTGCAGTCTGCAACTTGGCGGTCAGGCAGCCCCCGTGGAGGCGCCGGAGCGCCGCCGCGCCCGAGAAGGAGGGTGGGAACCGACCCTGGCCGCGGCCGACATGCGCGGCCGCGGCACGACCCGGTCTGCCGGCAGGAGGGCGCGTGCCGGGCGCAGCCCGGCGCGCTGCCGAGCGAGCGGAAAGCGCAGCGCCCGGCGCAGCCGGGCGCGGAGCGGGCGAAGCGGGCTAGCTAGTCCACCACGCTGATGAAGCGGCGCTCGCCGCTCGTGCGGAAGGCGACCTTGCCGGCGCGCTTCGCGAAGATCGTGTCGTCCTTGCCGATGCCCGTGCCGGGGCCCGGGCGGAAGCGGGTGCCGCGCTGGCGGGCGAGGATCATCCCCGCGGAGACGTCCTGGCCGGCGAACAGCTTGACGCCGAGCATCTTCGGGTTCGAGTCGCGGCCGTTCCGCGACGAGCCGAGTCCCTTCTTGTGTGCCATCGGGCTCTCAGTCCTCCTTCGCGGCGAGCGCCGACTCGAGGGCGGCGATCGCGGTCTTCCGGTTCGCGTGGGCGCGCTCGTACTCGAGCGCGGCCTCGAGGTTCGGCCTGCGCCAGCCGGGGGCCGCCTCGGAGATCTGCGCCACCGTCATGTCCTCGTAGCCCTTCGGCGGGTGCGCCGTGCGCGCGGGCGCCTCGGCCTTCGCCTCCGCCTTCGGGGCCACCTCGGCCTTCGGCTTCGGCTCGGCCTTCGGGGCCTCTGTCACGGCGTCCGGCTTCCTGGCCGCCGTCTTGCGCCCGCCCGCGCCGATCGCCTCGATCTCGATCTGCGTGAGCCGGCTGCGGTAGCCGTTGTGCCGCTTGTAGCCCGTGCGCCGCTTGTACTTGCCGATGCGGATCTTCTCGCCGAGCACGTGGCCGACCACCCGTGCGGTCACCGTCGTGGACGGGGACAGATCGGTCTTGCCGTCGCCCCCGACCAAGAGGACGCGCGGGTTGAACGTCTTGCCCTCGTCGGTCGGGAGACGGTCGACGAGCAGCCGCTCGCCCTCCCGGACGCGGTACTGCTTGCCGCCGACGTGGATGATCGCGTAACTCATACGTGGAAACGCGGGCCGGCTTGAATCAGCAGGGGCCCGCGAGCGTCGGCAGTGTAGCGAAACGGCTTCATCAGCGGGACGACGAATCGATCTCGTCGAGCCACTCCGACATGGGGACGTAGCCCCAGTCGCCGGACTCGTCCTCCTCGGCGTCGCCGCCGTTCCGCGACGGCGCCGGGGCCTCCTCGGGCTCCTCGACGGCCTCGACCGCCCTGGGCGGCGCCTCCGGCTCGGAGGCTGCGGTCTCCGGCTCATCCTCGGAACCGGGCCCCTCGCCGGGGCCGGCGCCGTTTCCGGCAGTCGCGGGCTTCTTGCGCTTGCGGCCGCCGCGCGAGCCGCGGCGAGTCTTCTTCTTCGGCTTCGGCGCCTCCCCGTCGGCTCCGGCCTCGGCGTCCGGCTCCGCGGCCTCGGGCGCAGGCGCCTCGTCGGCCTCGGCGGAACCGTCCCGGCCGAGCTCGGCGCCCGGGACGTGGATGCGAACGCGCTTCGCCGCAGCGGGCTTCTCCCGGGTCTTCGGCTCGGCCTCCCTGTCGGGAGCCTCCGCCTCGGGAGCCTCTGTCTCGGGAGCCTCCTCCGCGTCGGCAGCCTCCGTCTCGCTTTCCCCGGCCGTCGGCTTCTTGCGCTTCCGGCCGCCGCGCGAGCCGCGCCGGGTCTTCTTCTTCGGCGCCGCCGCCTCCCCGGCGGCCCCCTCCGCACCCTCGGACTCGTCCGCCTCCGCGGCCTCGGGCTCCTCGAGGACCTGTGCCTCCTCGGCCTCGGTCTCCTCGGCCTCGGCTTCCAGACCTCGGACTCCGGCGCCTCCTCGGCGGCCGGCTCCCCCTGCTCCGGCCGTGCCGTCTTGCGCGCCGGCGGCTTCCGCGTCGGCTTCTCGGCCTCGGCCTCGGCCGTCAGCGGCTCCGGCGGCCTTCTTCGCCGGCGCGGCGGATGACCGTCGCATAGGCGATGCCGTCGAGTACGCGCTCGATCCGCACCTTCGAGCTTCTTGCCGACCTGCCCGGCCGCCTCCGCGACGACCACGTCGAGCCCGTCGAGCTTCCCGACCGCCGCGGCGGCGTCGTAGCGGTCGACCTCGACGAGCTCGAGTTGGATCTCAGCTCCCTCCTCGACCGGCGCCTGCGGCGCGAGGTCGGCGAGCTTGCCCTCGGCGAGGACGACGAAGTGGTCGAGCGTGCATGCCGGGCTTCCCCTCGAGGAAGAAGCGCTTCTTCGTCAGCGTCTCGAGCTCGACGAGCCTGCGCGCGCCGGGGCCGACGAGCGCGCTCGCGATGGTGTCGGCGAGCTCGATCCGGAAGGCCTGGCTGCGCGAGCCCGTCGCGAGCGCCCGCACGCGCCGCTCGACGTCGATCGCCGCAGACGCGTCCGAGTAGACGATCCCGTCGCCGCCACAGGTCGGGCACTTGCGCGTCATCAGCTCGCGCGGGCCGTCGGTGACGTTCTGGCGCGTCATCTCGACGAGGCCGAGCGGAGAGATCTCGACGACGTAGGTCTTCGTGCGGTCGCGCTCCAGCTCGTTGCGCAGCGCCTCCTCGACGGTGGCGCGGTTCTTCGGGTTCGCCATGTCGATGAAGTCGATGACGATGATCCCGCCGATGTCGCGCAGCCGCAGCTGGCGCACGACCTCCTTCACCGCCTCGAGGTTGTTCTTCGTGATCGTGTCCTCGAGCCGGCCGCCGGCGTTCTTGCCGCGCCCGCCGACGAAGCGGCCGGTGTTCACGTCGATGACGGTGAACGCCTCCGCGTAATCGAAGATCAGGTAGCCGCCCGAGGGCAGGTCGACCCGGCGGTTCAGCGTCGACTTGATCTCCTGCTCGACGCCGAACGACTCCATCAGCGGCGGCTTCTCCTTGTAGCGGACGACCCGCTCGACCATGTGCGGCGACGTCTTCTTCAGGTAGCCGACGATCCGCTTGTAGGCCTGGTCGTTGTCCACGTACGCCTTCTCGAAGTCGCCGGTGAAGAGGTCGCGGGTGAGCCGGAGCGGCAGCTCGGCCTCCTGGTAGATCAGCTCGGGGGCCTTCGCGGTCTTCGCCTTCGCCTCGATCGACTTCCAGAGCCGCTGGAGGAAGACGAGGTCGCGCTCGATGTCCTCCTCGGACGCGCCCTCGGCGGCGGTGCGGACGATGACGCCGCCTTCCTTCACGTCGAGCTTCTTGAGGATGTCCTTCAGGCGCTGGCGCTCGTCGTCCTCGAGGCGGCGCGAGACGCCGAGGCCCTCGCCCTGCGGGACGAAGACGACGAAGCGGCCGGGCAGCGAGATCTGCGTCGTCAGCCGCGCGCCCTTCGTCTTCATCGGATCCTTGACGGACTGGACGAGGATCGTCTGGCCGCGCGAGATCAGGTCCTGGATCTTGCGGCCGTGACCACGCTCGAGCTCCGGTCCGACGATCTCGTCGACGTAGAGGAAGCCGTTCTTCTCGAGGCCGATCTCGACGAACGCGGCCTCCATCCCGGGGAGGACGTTGTCGACCTCGCCGAGGTAGATGTTGCCGGCGATCGAGCGGCGCTCCGGCCGCTCGAGGTAGACCTCGGCGACCCGGTCGTCCTCGAGCACGGCGACGCGCTGCTCGCCGACGTCGACCGAGACGATCAGCTCGCGCTTCGCGGCCGGCAGCGGGGCGCGCCGGGGCGCCTGGCGGCGCCGGCTCGACTGGTCGCGGCGGCGCTCCTGACGCTGCGAGAGCTGCCTGCGCTCCTGCTTGCGCTCGGGCTTCTTCGCCTCGGGCTTCTTCGCCTCGGACAGCTTCGGCTCCGGCTTCTTCGCGCCGGGCCGGGGCTTGGGCTCGCCCGCGTCCGCCTTCTCGGCGGCGTCGGCGGAGGCTCCGGCGCCGGGCTTCTTCCGGCCACGCCCGCCACGGCTGCCGCGGCGGCGCTTGGGCCTGGACGGTTGATCGATCGAGGCGGCTGCCGCGTCGGCGGCCGGCTCGGCTACGCGAGGCTCGGAGCGAGCCTCAGCGGGTGTGCTACTCGCGCGCCCTGCATCTGCAGGGGCGGCGTCGCTGTCGGATGTGGTCTTGCGTCGACGGAACCAGGGCAAGCGGAAACTCCTTCGGAAAGGAAGCGCGCGACGGCGACACCCACTTCGGGGCGGCGCGCGCGCTGCGGGTTGATAAGAGAAAACGTCGGCATGGAGCCTTCCCCGCAGGGTAGCAGGGAGGCAGAAGCCCCCCTGCGCGAGCGTGCCCGCGAGGCTGCCGTCCGACCCCGGTCCTACGATCCGCCCATTCATGACCTTGGAGGTGCAGCCGTGACGGGGAAGCAGGAGGCCGAAGAGCTGCTGCTCATCGAGGAGGCCGACGCCTGGTTCGAGTACCTCGAGGCGACGAGGGCGCAGTCGGAGACCCGCTACCGCGAGGTCGAGCCGTGGGCGTGGGCCCGCCTCACCCAGAGGCTGCGCGCGATCGGGGCGCGCCGGGCGAGGCTCAACCCTGCGGCCGCCTAGCCCCGGCCGGCCCGCAGCCTCCTGGGGCCTCCACCTCGAACCGCCGGACGGCGGCCTCGCCGAGCGTGCGCGTGCCCGCATACGCTACGGCGCCCTCTACCGCCCACCCCGCTACCGGGATCAGGCCGAGCAGCTCGCGCGCGACGCTGCGCCACCCGTAGCCGGCCCCGAACGTCGCGAGCAGCTCAGGCAGGCGCTGCCGTCCGGATTCCTCTCCGTGGGCCTGGGCGAGCCGCAGGACGAGCCGCGCCTGCGTGAGCAGGAGCAGCGGCATGTCGGCGGCGGGAGCGCGCACGATCGCCGCCTGGACGGCCGCTTTCCGGGCGAACAGCCCGACGAGCCGGTCGCAGACCGGGCCGCGTAGCGCAGGGACGCGGGCGGCGAGCGGCGCCGCCGCCTCCCCCAGCCGCGCCGCGACCGCCGCGCCGATCGCATCGAGCGGAAAGCCCTCCCCGGCGTGGACGCGGACGATGTCCGTCGCGAAGACGTGCGGCACGTATGGGACCCCGTCGCCTGGCCCGACGACGACCGCGACGACAGGCACGGCCGTCGCGCGCGCCCGCCGCAGCGCCCGTGCGTCCTCGTCGGAGGCGTCCCGCGTCACGACGTAGACGAGGACTGCCGCCCCCTCGGGCGAGTCGCCGTCCCTGACCGCTCCCGGGGCGGCGCCCCGGCCCAGCTCGCGCCTCAGCACCGCGGCGAGCTCCCGCGCGCCACCGACGACGAGCGGCCGGGCGTCGCCCGTGGACGCCTCGACCTCGTTCACGAGCGAGCGCAGTGCCCTGGCAGAGACCGGCAGCGCCATCAGCGCCGCCTGCGCGAGGCACGGCCGCGCGCATAGATCGCCAGCAGGACGCCCATCGCCGCCAGGTTCGCGATCATCGAGGAGCCGCCGACGCTGACGAACGGGAGCGGGATGCCCGTGATCGGGGCGATCCCCATCGTCATGCCGACGTTGACGAAGACCTGGAACAGGAAGGCGACGACGATCCCGCCCGCGACGACGGCCGAGTAGAGGTCGCGCGCGACCGTCACCACCCGCAGCCCGCGCCAGAGGACGAGCAGGTAGAGGGCGAGCAGCAGCGAGGCGCCGATGAAGCCGCGCTGCTCGCTGAAGGAGGCGAACACGAAGTCCGTGTGGTGCTCGGGCAGGAAGTCGAGCCGCGTCTGCGTCGCCCCGTTCGGGCCCCGCCCGCGCAGCTCGCCCGAGCCGACCGCGGCGATCGACTGCTCGACGTTGTAGCGGGCGTCCATCGGGCACGTGGACGGATGGGTGAAGCAGGTCAGCCGCTGCTGCTGGTACGGCTTGAGGAACTGGAGGCCGAGCGCCGGCCCCGCCCAGAGCACGACGACGACCACGGCGATCCCGGTCGCGCCGAGGACGGCGAGGTGGCGCCACGGCGCTCCGGCGACGAACAGCATCGCGCCCAGCGCGGCCAGGTAGACGAGCGCCGTCCCCAGGTCCGGCTGGAGGAAGACGAGCAGCACGGGCGCGGCGCCGAGCCCGAGCGCGCGCAGCGTCGTCTTCGCCGAGCCGAGCGCCCGGGCGCGCTCGGCCAGGAAGCCGGCGACCGCGAGCACGAACAGCAGCTTCCCGAACTCGGACGGCTGGAAGGTGAAGAAGCCCACGTTGATCCAGCGGGTCGAGCCGCGGGCGGCGCGGCCGACGACGAGCACGATCGCGATCAGGCCGATCGTCGTGCCGAAGACGAGCCGCCAGTAGCGCCGGTAGAGATCCGGGTCGAGCAGCACGGTCGCCACGAGGGCCACGCCGCCGATCCCGGCGAAGATGATCTGCCTGTTCAGGTAGTAGCTCGGGTTGCCGACGACGTCGAACTTCGTCACGCCGGCGATCCCCCAGAGCCCGACCGCGACGAGCCCGGCGACGCCCGCGAGCAGCAGCCAGTCGAGCGAGCGGACCACGCTCAGCAGAGCCACGCCCTCGCCGCGCTCGGCCCGCAGGCCCGTTCTCTGGGATCCGGCGTACTCGAGCATCAGTCGGAGTGGATCGCTCCGGTCTGCGTGGCCTTGACGTGGAAGAAGTGCGCGAACACCCGCTCCGCGGCCGGCGCGGCGGCCGTCCCTCCGTGCCCGCCGTTCTCGATCACGACGCAGACCGCGAGCTTCGGCGCGTCCGTCGCCGGACCATAACCGCACCACCACGACTGGTCCTGCTTGCCGACGTAGCCCGGCAGGGTCACGACCTTCTCGGCCGTGCCCGTCTTGCCGGCGATCGGCACCGGGAAGGCCCCGAAGACGCCGTACGACGTGCCGAAGGACAGGTGCGTCCCCTCGTAGAGGCCCTGCTGCACGACCCGGAGCGCGTTCGGGTCGAGGCCTTCGACCTGCTGCGGCGCCGGGAACGCCGGCACGGGCACCGACGTCCCGTTGGGGTTCTCCACGTCGCGCAGGAGGTGCGGCGTGACGAGCCGTCCGCCGTTGGCGATCGCCGCGTAGAAGCGCGTCATCTGGAGCGGGGTCGCGAGCAGGTCGCCCTGGCCGATCGCGAGCTGGATCGAGTTGCCCGGCTTCCAGAGCCGGTCCACCTCCCAGCAGCACGGATCCTTCTTCTTCGTGTACGTGCGGCGGCGCCACGGGAGGTCCGGGACGAGGCCCGACGCCTCGGGGCCGCCGTCGGAGCCGGCCGGCGAGCCGAAGCCGAAGGCGCGCGCCCACTTCTGGAGCGGCTGTCCGCGGTCGGTCGGCAGCGAGTAGAAGGCGTTGCCGAGCTCGTAGAAGTACGTGTCGCAGGAGTACGCGAGCGCGGTCGGCATGTCCATCGGCCGGTTCACGTTCGGGTCCCAGTTGTGGAACGCCTGGTGCGACTTGTCCTCGGGGGCGTAGTAGACGCCCGTGCACGGGAGGTAGGCGAACGGGGAGACGAGGTGCTCCTGCATCGCCGCGATCGCGGTCAGCGGCTTGAACGTCGAGCCGGGCGGATACGTGCCCATGAGGGCGCGGTTGAGCGACGGGTAGTTCTTCTCCAGCGCCGTCTTCGGCGTCAGGCCCTGGGCGTCGAGCTCCTTCTCGGTTACGCGGCCGGTGAAGACGGCGGGCTCGTAGGAGGGCGCGGAGGCGAGCGCGAGGATCGAGCCGTCGTTGGGATCGATCGCGACGATCGCGCCGCCGTGCGCCGCCCACTTGCCGTCGTTCTGTGCGAGCCGGATCCCGTAGGCGAGCGCCTGCTCCGCCGCCTTCTGGAGCCCGAGGTCGAGCGTGAGCCGCACCGCGTGGCCCGGCGCCGCCGGCATCGTCGCCTCGACGTTCGAGCGCGGTCGCCCGAGCGAGTCGACGCGGACGCGCGCCAAGCCGGCGACGCCGCGGAGGTAGGTGTCGTACGCGGACTCGATCCCGGCCTGGCCGATCTCGTCGCCGGGCTTGTAGGGCCCGTTCTTGCCCAGGGCGTCGAGCTGCCGCTGGGAGACCTCGCCGACGTAGCCGAGCACCTGCGCGGCGAGTGAGTGGTAGGGGTAGCGGCGCACGTAGTTGCGCGCGAGCACGACGCCGGGGAACTCGGAACCGCGCTCGTAGAGGTAGGTCGCCATCGCCTTCGGCGCGTTCTCGCGGATCGCGACGGGCGTCAGCCGGTCGCCCTTGCGCGCCTTGATCTTCGCGGCGATCTCGTACAGCGGCACCCGCGTCACGTGAGCGAGCTCCTTCAGCTCGTTGTAGCGGTCGACGTAGCGCTTCGGCAGGTCCGCGGGCCAGAGCTCGACCGCGGTGGCGGCCGCGTTCGTCACGAGCACGCGCCCGTTCCGGTCGAGGATCGGCCCCCGCTTCGCCTGGACGCGCAGGGTGCGGTACTGGTTCGCCTCGGCCTGCGCGACGTACTTCGTCCCGGAGAGCACCTGGAGCGCCCAGAGACGGAGAAAGAGCGCCGCGAAGACGACGAAGACGATCCCGCCGAGCACCGCGAGGCGCAGTGCGAGCTTCGGGGTGACCCGCCACTCCTGCACCGGGCTCTCCGCCTGGCCCGCGGGACGCCGGCGCCGGCGGCTCGGGGGACGCTCGGCGGTGGTGCTAGCCAAGGAGCTGGACCTCGGTCGCGTAGTCCTCGCGCTCGATCGGGCGCAGCAGCCGGCGCACGAGCGCGTAGACGGGCGCCGTCAGCACGAGGTTCGCCACGATCGCCGGCAGCAGCCCGCGGGCGAGCGGCCCGGCCGGCGCGCGCTCTCCGAGCACGAAATGGACGAGCAGCACGCCGAAGGCGTAGAGGACGGTCACGACGGCGACCGACAGGAACGGCGCGTGCGCGCGGTCGCGTCCCGTCGTCTCGCCGTAGCGCCCGATCCAGTAGCCGGAGAGCGTCAGCACGAGCGACGTGAGCCCGAGCTGCGCGAGCATCGCCGTGTCCACGAGCAGGCCCGCGTAGAAGCCACCGACCGCCCCGAGCACCGAGCCGCGCAGGAGCGCGAGCGCGACGAGGGTGACGAGCAGCAGGTCGGGCCCGCCGCCGAGCACGTGCACCGGCGAGAGGATCGAAACCTGGACGATCGCCGCGACGAAGAGGAGCACCGCGGCCTTGACGCCGTCGAGCGCGCTCACTTCTTCTGTTTCGCCCGAACGAGCGCGGCGACCGAATCGAGCGCCCCGAGCTGCGCGAAGGGCTCGACCTGCACCTGGAGGAACGTCGCCGTGTCGCTGATGCCGACCGAGAGAACCGTCCCGATCGGGATGCCGTAGGGATACAGGTCCGGATAGCGCGGGTCGCGGGTGCCGTCGGTGACCAGCACGTCGCCCTTCCGGACGACCTGCTGCTTCGCGACCTGGTCGAGAATCAGCGTGTTCCCCTGCCCGTGCCGGATCAGGCCCTTCACGCCCGTCTTCAGGTCGCGAGCGGCGACGGCGCTGTCGGCGTCGGTGAGCAGCGTCACGACCGCGGTCGAGGAGCCCGCGTTCGTCACGCGACCGACGAGCCCGTCGGCGGTCACGACCGGCGTGTTCAGCCGGACGCCGGAGTCGGTGCCGGCGGCGATCGCGATCTGCTGGTTGAAGGGCCCCGACGGGAAGGAGATGACGCTCGCGTTCACGGAGAGGAAGCCCTTCGGGTAGGTGGCGCCCTGCTGGTAGTGCAGCAGCCGCTCGAGCTCGCCCGCCTTCAGCGCCGCGGCCCGGTTCGCGAGCGCCTGCGCCCGGTAGCGACGCAGCTCGGCACGTAGCCGACTGTTCTCCGACTTCGCGCCCGCGAGCCCATCGAAGTAGCCGTAGACGTCGCGGAAGGGGCGCGCCACGCGCCCGGCCGCGATCTGGAAGGGCCGGAGCGCGGACGCCCCGGCACTCTGTGCGGAGTGGAGCGCGCCGGCGGTCGGCGAGCGGAAAGAGATCGTCAGCAGCGTGAGCGCGCCGAGCACGAGCACGGCCAGCACGATGCGCCGGACCATGGCGTTGCGGACCCTCGAGGGGTACTGGCCCGACTTGGAGCGCTGGACCGACGAGCCCAGCACCGCCACGCGCGCGGTGCGGTTCGGAGGTGCCACCGGCCACAGAGTACCGCGAGAAGCGGCGCTCCTCCTCATCGGTCGAGCGCTGCGCGCTCGCCCGATTGGAAACGGAACTCCGCGTGGCCGAAAGCGCGGTTTCGGCCGCGCTCCGTGCCGTTACTGCTTCCGATGCTCTCGACGGGCTCCGGCCTTCGCGGCTGCGAGCCTCGAGCCGGCCCAGGCGTCGACGTAACGCGGCCGCAGGCGCGTTACGGCGACGCGAACGAGCAGACGGTCCTGCCCGCAGGGCACGACCGGCTGCGCCGGGACAGCCAGACCGTCCAGACACCGAAGATCGAGACCGCACGGAGCGCGCCGGAGACCGCGCTCTCCGGCGCGCGCAGTCCCGTCTCAGCGGCGCGAGACGCGGAGCGTCTCGCGCCGGAAGAAACTAGTAGCGGCGGCCGTTACGGCCGCGGGCGCGGGCCCTGTTCGAGCGGTGGATCGCCTCGAACTCCTCGAGGCTCCGCCCGGAGCCGACCGCGACGCACGTGAGCGGGCTCTCGGCCAGGTGCACCGGCATCTGCGTCTCGTGGCGCAGCCGCTCGTCCAGGCCGGTCAGGAGCGAGCCGCCGCCGGCGAGCACGATGCCGCGATCCATGATGTCCGCGGCGAGCTCGGGCGGCGTCTTGTCGAGCGTCGACTTGATCGCCTCGATGATCTGCGTGACGGGCTCGTCGAGCGCCCGGCGGATCTCCTCGGAGGTGAGGATCACCGTCTTCGGCAGCCCCGTGAGCATGTCACGCCCGCGCACCTCGGCCTGCAGCTCCTCCTTCATGTCCCAGGCGGAGCCGATCTCGAGCTTGATCTCCTCGGCCGTCTGCTGGCCGATCAGAAGCTTGTAGTCGCGCTTGATGTGGTTGATGATCGCCTCGTCCATCTCGTCGCCGCCGACGCGCAGCGACTGGGAGACGACGATCCCGCCGAGCGAGATCACGGCGACCTCGGTCGTGCCGCCGCCGATGTCCACGATCATGTTCCCGGTGGGCTCGGCGACGGGCAGCCCGGCGCCGATCGCGGCGGCCATCGGCTCCTCGATCAGGTACGCCTGGCGCGCGCCGGCCGACAGCGTCGCCTCCTCGACCGCGCGCTTCTCGACGCCGGTGACGCCGGATGGGACGCAGACGACGACGCGCGGGTGCGCGAAGCGGTGCTGGTGCACCTTCTGGATGAAGTGCCGGAGCATCTGCTCGGTCACGTCGAAGTCGGCGATGACACCGTCCTTCAGGGGCCGGATCGCCTGGATCGTTCCCGGCGTGCGCCCGAGCATCCGCTTCGCCTCGACGCCGACGGCGTGCACCTCGCCCGAGCGCTGGTCGATCGCGACCACCGAGGGCTCCGAGAGCACGATGCCGCGGCCGCGCACGTAGACGAGGGTGTTGGCCGTGCCGAGGTCCACGGCCATGTCACGGCCGCCGAAGCCTGTCATCGAGGTAAAGAGGCCCATGCGACCGTCCCGAGTGTAGCGGTGAAAAACGTGGAAGCGGTAACGGATTTTCGCAGGAGTCGTGACGCTTCCTCCGTTAGCCTCGGCGGCGAGCGACGACGGAGGAGACGGATGAACGTGGTGACGCTGATCGGGAACCTCGCGACGGAGGTCGAGGTGCGCGAGGTCGGCGACGACAAGAAGGTGGCGAGCTTCCTGCTCGCGGTCGACCGGGAGAGCGCGGACGGCGGTGCGGACTTCGTGCGCGTGTCGGCGTGGGACCGGCAGGGGGAGGTCTGCGGCGAGTACCTCGAGAAGGGCCGGCGCGTCTCCGTCGAGGGCCGCCTGCGCTCACGCTCCTGGGAGGAGGAGGGCAAGCGGCGGAGCGCGGTCGAGGTGGTCGCCCGTCGGGTCGAGTTCCTCGGCGGCCCCCGCGACGGCCGCGAGGGCGGCGAGGTGATCCCCTTCGAGGCGGCCGCGGCGTCGTAGCGAGGGATTCGAGCTGGTGATGTAACCGGCAACCTTTGCCGGGCCCCCGGCCCGCGGTCACGCGGCGCGCTGCGGCGTCCTCGGTCGCGCCCATAGCTTCGGCTATGAGCGCTCCCTGCGTCCTTGCATCGCTTGGTGCTCGCGACCCGGGAACCGGGCAACGTCACCGGCCACATCACTAGAGATCCGCGAGAAAGCCGCGGATCGCCGCGAGGCAGGCGTCCGGCCGCTCGCCGATCAGCAGGTGGCCGCAGTCGGCGATCGTGCGGAGGGGCGCGCGAAGGCGGCGCGCGTACTCCATTCCGTCCTGCGGCGGCACCCAGTTGTCCTCCCCGCCCCAGAGCAGGAGGCACGGGCACGAGACGCGGCCGAGGTCCTCCCGCGGATCGGAGGCGAGCAGCGCACGCCCCGCGGAGACGGTGTCGCTGTGCTCGGCGGGTCCGGAGAGGAACACTTCGGCCATCTCGGGGTCGAAGCCGGCCGGGTCGGCCACGCCCCACCAGCCGAAGGCGAGCCTCCGCCCGAGCCGGGAACGCGACCAGCCGCGCCGGAAGGGCGCGATCAGGCGCCCCGGCTGCAGGAGCGCCAGCAGGCCGAGCGTCACCTCCGCCGCGCGCTCGGTGGACGAGATCCCGGCGGCGGCGGCGAGCACGATCCCCCGCACCGCCTCCGGCCGGCGTACGGCGGCGCGCAGCGCGACGAGCCCTCCGAGCGAGTGCCCGACCCACAGCGCGGGCAGCGCGTCCTCGGCCTCGAGCACGCCCAGCACGGCCTCGGCGAACGCGTCGACGTTCGGCGCGGCCGGCAGCGGGGCGGAGCCGCCGTGGCCGGGCAGCTCCGGGACGACGACCCGCCACTCGGCCGCCAGCGCAGGCGCCAGGAGCCGCCAGTTCGCAGCGGCTCCTCCGAGCCCGTGGACGAGCACGAGCGGCTCTCCCGTGCCGCCGACCGCGTACCGGAGCGGGGTCGCGCGCCAGAGGATCTCCCGCGACGAGAATCCGGGAATCCGCGGTTTTGATTCCGTCTGCACGGGGGCATATTCTCTCCACGATGAATGCTTCCGTGGGACGGGCGCAGTGATGCCCGTCGGAACGACAAGAGAGGGTCTCGACTAGCCCGTCCGCGCGCTCGACGCCGGCGGGCTTTTTGTTGCCCAGGGAAGGAGTCACGACGGAATGGCGAATCACCTCACGCCCGAGGAACTGTCGAAGGAGCTCGGTATCGATCGGCAGGAGGTGATCCGAGTCTGTATGGAGGAAGGGGTGCCGATCTACCAGGGCAAGATCGACAAGTACCTCTTCCAGGTGCAGCTCCAGGCGCTGGGGGCAACCCCGCAGCACCACTGAGGCTGGACGCGTCGCCGGCGACGCCGGAGGCGTCCCGCGGGCAGCGAGAGTCTTCGCGTCAGGCGCTCTTGCGCGCCGACGCCTTCTTCGCGCGAGAGCCGCTCTTCGAGGCGGCTTTCGCCGTCTTCGGGGAGCCGTTCTGCGTCGAGCCGCCGCGGCGCCGGCCCTGCGCGTCGGCGACGCTCTTGCGGAGCGCGTCCATCAGGTCGATCACGGGCGTCTCGGCGACGGGCTCCGGGCGCGCGACCTCCTCGCCGGAGAGCTTCGCCTCGAGCATCGCGCGCAGGTCGCGGCGGTACTCGTTCTCGAAGTCGCCCGGCTCCCAGTCGCCGACGAGGCTCTCGATCACCTGGCCCGCGAGCTCGAGCTCCGGCGGCCGCACCTCCGTCTCGCCGACGGCCTCCTCGATCTCCGCCTTCGAGCGGACGTCGTCCGCGAAGAAGAGCGTCTCGAGCGCGAGCGTGTCGCCCTGCGGGCGGATCAGGCAGAGGTTCTCCTTGCCCCAGAGCACGAACTTGCCGACCGCCGCCGTGCCGGACGCCTGCATCGCTCGGAGCAGCAGCACGTACGGCCGGCGCTGCGCCTCCGCGGCCGCGGGGGCGAGGTAGTACGTGCGGTCGAAGTAGACCGGGTCGACGTCCTCGAGCTTCACGAAGCGGACGATCTCGATCGACTGGGAGCGCTGGAGGGCGACCGCCTCGAGGTCGGACTCCTCGACGAGCACGAACTGGCCCTTCGCGAACTCCCAGCCCTTGACGAGCTCGTCGGCCTCGACGTCGCGCTCGTGCAGCGGGCACCAGCGCTTCTGCTTGATGGGCGTGCCGCACTCGCGGTGCAGCGTCCGGAACGAGACGTCGCTGCGCTGCGTCGCGAGCGCCAGCCCGATCGGGATGTTGACGAGCCCGAAGCTGATTGATCCGTTCCAGATAGTGCGCATCCGTCACCGAAGTCTAGTGGGACCGGTTCGGTTCTCCACCTGACGCCGTTCCCCTTCCCTGCGTACGATTGGAGGTGGATGACGACGACCTCGCCCTCGGCGCCCGCGGCCGACGAGCTCGGCGGCCGGCGCACCGCACCGGCGCTGTGGGAGCGCGCGCTCGCACGCGGGGCCGGGACGCCCGCGTACCTCGAGGAGGGCCCTGAGGGCTGGACGCCCGTCTCGTGGCAGGAGGCGGCCGAGCGGGTGGACGCGCTCGCCCACGGACTGCTGGCGCGCGGCGTCCGCCGCGGCGACGTGGTCGCGGTGCTCGCGCGGACACGGCTCGAGTGGGTGCTGCTCGACTGGGCGACGATGTCGATCGGCGCCGTCGTCGTCGGGCTCTACCCGACGAGCTCCGCGAAGGAGTGCGCGTACATCCTCGATCACTCCGACGCGGTGCTCGCGTTCGCCGAGGACGAGGAGCAGCAGGCGAAGCTCGACCTGGTGCGGCCGGCGCTGCCCGCGCTGCGCGACGTAATCCGGTTCGACGGACTCCCCGCTCTCGAGGAGGAGGGCCGCGCGCACCGCGAGCGGAATCCGCGCGCCGTCGAGGACGCCTCCGCGCAGACCGGCGACGACGACCTCGCGACGCTGATCTACACCTCGGGCACGACCGGGCCGCCGAAGGGCTGCATGCTCTCGCACCGGAACCTCGTCACCGCGGCGCTCCGCGTCCAGAACCACCTCCAGGACGAGGGCGACGTCGTGCTGCTCTTCCTGCCGCTCGCGCACAGCTTCGGCCGCCTCGCCCACCAGGCCGCCGCCTACCACGGGACGACCGTCGCGTTCGTCGCCGAGGCGACGCGCGTGCAGGAGGCGCTCGCAGCCGTGAAGCCGACGATGCTCCCGGCCGTGCCGCGCGTCTACGAGAAGATCCACGCCAACGTGCTCGGCGAGATCGAGCGCGCGGGCGGTGCGAAGACCGCGATCGGCCGCTGGGCGCTCGGCGTCGGCGCCCGTGCGAGCCGGCTCCGCCGCGCGGGGAGGCGCGTGTCGCCGTCGCTCGCGCTCCAGGAGCGCCTCGCCGACCGGCTTGTCTTCTCGCAGGTGAAGGAGCGCCTCGGCGGCCGGCTGCGAATCGGCGTCTCCGGCGCCGCCCCGCTCGCGGAGGACGTGCTCGAGTTCTTCCACTCGCTGGGGATGCTCGTGGTCGAGGGCTACGGCCTGACCGAGACGTCGAGCTCGACGACCGTGAACGACCCGGAGGACTTCCGCTTCGGCACCGTCGGACGCGCCGTCGAGGGCACCGACATCCGCCTCGACACCGACGGTGAGATCCTCGTCCGCAGCGACACGGTCTTCGGCGGCTACTTCAAGGACCCGGAGGCGACCGCGGCGGCCTTCACCGAGGACGGGTGGTTCCGCACCGGCGACGTCGGCGTGATCGACGACGACGGCTTCGTCCGGATCACCGACCGCAAGAAGGACCTGATCATCACCGCCGGCGGCAAGAACATCGCCCCGCAGAACCTCGAGAATGCGCTCAAGTCGTCGCGCTTCGTCTCGCAGGCGGTCGTGATCGGCGACCGGCGGCCGTACGTGACCGCGCTGATCACACTCGACGGGGACGAGGTCGCCGCGAGCGGCCGCGACCCGCAGGAGCTCGTCCAGGAGCTCGTGGACGAGGTCAACCGCGACCGCGTCCGCGTCGAGCAGATCAAGCGCTTCGCGATCCTCCCCCGAGACTTCTCACTGGAGGAGGGCGAGGTCACGCCGACGCTGAAGCTCCGCAGAAAGGTGATCGTGGATCACTTCTCCGCGGAGATCGAACG
Source organism: uncultured Thermoleophilia bacterium (assembly GCA_963728095.1). GTDB lineage: Bacteria > Actinomycetota > Thermoleophilia > Gaiellales > Gaiellaceae > Palsa-739. The sequence goes on from CAVSIO010000002.1 coordinate 1,027,990, forward strand.
GCTCTACGCCTGAGACGCTGCGCGTCTCAGGCGTGGGATCCGGAACTCCGCGCGGCCGAAAGCGCGGTTTCGGCCGCGCTCCGTGCTGTTTCTGGTTTTCGGTGCTCTGGATGGTCTGGCTGTTCCGGCGCAGCCGGTCGTGCCCTGCGGGCAGGACCGTCTGCTCGCTCGCGTCGCCGTAACGCGCCTGCGGCCGCGTTACGCCGGCGCCTGGGCGGCTTCGGGCTTCGAGGCCGCTCAGGCCGGAGCGTAAGACGAGCGCAGCCGGCTTACGCGCAGGCGAACCAGCGCCCGGTCGTGCCGCAGGCACGACCGGGCGCGCCGAGGCAGGCATCCCGTCGAGAGCATCGGAAGCAGTAACAGCACGGAGCGCCGCCGAGACCGCGCTCTCGGCGGCGCGGAGTTCCATCACCTCACCGGGGAACGCGCAGCGTTACCCGGTGATGCGCCTGGCGCCGACATACGTCGCCGCGTACCAGCTCTCGCCGAGGCTCGAGATTTTCACCACGTCGCCGCTGTGCGGAGCGTGGATGAACTGGCCGCCGCCGACGTAGATCCCCACGTGCCCGAGCCCGTCGAAGAAGACAAGGTCGCCGGGCTGGAGGTCGCTGCGCGAGACCGGGACGCCGTAGCCCCACTGCGCGCCGGAGTAGTGCGGCAGCGAGACGCCGACCTGCGCGTAGACGTACGCGACGAAGCCGGAGCAGTCGAACCCGGAGGGGCTCGAGCCGCCCCAGACGTAGGGGACGCCGAGGTATTGCATGGCGATCCCGACGACGCCCGAGTACTGCGTCGGGGGCGCGACCGTGGCCGCACCGGCGATCGCGGTGGCGCCGTACTGGCTCGTGGCGTCCTGGTAGGCGGCCATGCGGGCACGCACTGCGCTGGCCGCCGCTAGCTGGCGTGCGTGCTGCGCCTCGATCAGCCGCGAGATCTCCGTCTTCACCGAGTTGTAGAGCCGCTGCTCGTGTGCGAGCTGCGCGTCCACGCGGTGCTTCGCCGCCGCGCGGCGCTTGACGAGCCGGGCCTGGAGGACGTGGGCGTGCTCGAGCAGCCGCTCACGGCGCCTGATCTGCTTACGGAAGCCGATCACCTGGTTCATGACGGCGACGTCCTGCCGCGAGACGGACTGCATCGTCTCGATCCGGTTCACGAGGTCGTCGACGCTGTGGGCGCCGAGCAGGACGGCGAGGGTCGACTGGTCGTCGCGCATCGTGTAGATGACGACGAGACGTTGGGCGAGCGCGGTCTGCGCCTGGGCGAGGTTGGCGCGCGCGATGTGCAGCGCCTGACGGTTGATCTTGAGGTTGTGCTCGAGCCGGTGCAGCTTCGCGCTCGACGCGTCGTACTGGTTCTGGGCGCGCTGCGCGTTCGAGTCGAGCTGCTGGAGCCGCACGAGCACACGCTTCGCCTCGGCCTGCTTCGAGGCGAGCGAGGGGTCGCCGGACGCAGTGCCCGCCACGGCGCAGGCCGCAGCTATGGCGAGGACGATTGCCGGCGCCTGTCGCTTCAGTGACCTAATGCCAAACTCCCGACGTGATCCGCGACAGACGCACCGGAGAGGTCCGGAACGTCACAAGTTCGGCAGGCTAGCAGCGTCACCGGATGCCTGCAACCGGGTAATGCTCCGAAAACTGCCGCATTCGGGGTCCGGATCCTGTCGAAAGCCTCTCTCGGAGGGTCGCACAAAGTCGGGCTTTCGGCGGTGGGCTGTGGTACGGTCCCGCGACCGTGGGCTGCCGCAGGACACGATCGGCGGCGCGGCTCGCAGGCGCCTCCGCACTGCTCGTCCTCGTCGCCGTGTCGGCGGCATCGGCAGCGGGCCCCGGCTCCGGCTACCGCACCAGGGCCTCGCAGATCCAGGTGCAGGCGGAGCAGCTCGACTCGAAAGCGCACCGCGCCCTGCTCGACCTGTACGCGCTCGACACGCGCCTGGAGGCCTCCCGCCGGCGTGTCACGGGGCTCGAGTCGCGGTCGCAGCGGCTCCGGGCCGAGCAGACGACGCTCGTCCGGCGGCTGGCCGTCACACAGCGCACGCTGACCGTCTCGCAGCAGGCCCTCGCCGAGCACCTGCGCCAGCTCTACGAGCAGGGCAACGTGGACCCGATCGCCGTCGTGCTCGGCGCGGCCTCCCTCGACGACGCGATCTCGCGCCTCGACACGCTCGCGCGGATCGCCGACCAGCGCCGCCGGATCGTCGCCGCGACGTCGAACGCGCGCGAGCGACTCGTCCGTCTGCGGACGGTGCTCACGGCGCGCAGGAAGGCCCTCGGCGTGTCGCTCGCGGCCGCACGCGAGAGCGAGCACGAGCTCGCCTCCGCCCGCACCGAGCGCGCCTCCTACGTCCGGGGGCTCCGCTCGCAGGCGCGCCTCAAGAGCGCCCAGGTCGTCACGCTCCAGGCGGCAGCGCTCCGGGTCGAGAGGAAGTCGCAGGAGATCCAGGCCTCGTCGGCCGACGGCGGAGGCGACGCGCCCGTGGAAACCGTGCCGGGCGAGAGCAGCGCGCCACCGGCAGCGGCGCCCGAGCCCCCGGCGGCCCCGTCGAGCGGCCGGACGATGACCGTCTCGGCGACCGGCTATGCGCTCCCGGGCCGAACGGCGACCGGCATGCCCGTCGGCTGGGGAGTCGTCGCCGTCGACCCCTCCGTGATCCCGCTCGGCACGCGACTCACGATCCCCGGCTACGGCGAGGGCGTCGCGGCGGACACGGGCAGCGCGGTCCGCGGCGCGACGATCGACCTCTGGTTCCCGACGCTCGCGAAGGCACGCGCCTGGGGCCGCCGGACGGTCACGATCACCCTCCACTAGAATTCCGATAGCCACGAAGGGTTGCCGGATGAGTGAGTTGCTGCAACCGGCCGGGGAGCGGCACAACGAGCCGCTCCGTGTGCTTATCGCCGACGACCACGACCTGTTCCGTACGGGTCTTCGAAACCTGCTCGAGGAGCAGGACGTCGTGATCGTGGGCGAGGCCGCGACCGGCACGGAGGCGGTGAAGATCGTGCGGGAGGTCGCCCCCGACGTGGTCGTGATGGACATGAACATGCCCGGGATGGGCGGCGTCGAGGCGACGCGCCACATCACCGCGATCGCACCGCTGACGCGGGTCGTCATGCTGACGATCTCCGACGGGGACAGCGACGTGATGGACGCGATCCTCGCCGGCGCCTGCGGCTACCTGCTGAAGGACTCCTCGATCCAGGAGCTGATGGCCGGCATCCGCGCGGCCGCGCGCGGCGAGTCGCTCATCTCGCCGCACATCGCGGCAAAGGTGCTCCAGCGCATCCGCGCCACGAGCACGCAGCCCGAGATCGCCGAGACGATCCGCTCCGAGCTCTCCGACCGCGAGATCCAGGTGCTGAAGCTGATCGCGAACGGCAAGGACAACGCCCTGATCGCCGCCGAGCTTCACATCAGCCCGAAGACGGTCAAGAACCACATCTCGAACATCCTGATGAAGCTCCAGATCGACAATCGCATCCAGGCCGCGGTGTACGCGGTCCGGAGCGGAATCGTCTGAATCTGAGGGGAACCCAGGGTTCCCCTCAGGGCTCCCCTCCTTCGGCGCGAAGTGGCGGGAGGGTGGTGGGGCTGCGGCGGGAGCGCGGTCCCGCCTCCGCCGCCGGGGGCGCGCTCGCCCAAGAGCGATCTGGACGGAACCGCTGCCTTGGCGCTCGCGGACGCGCCCTGCCGGGCGGGTCCGCACTCGCTGGTTCGCGGTCGCCTAACGCGGCTGCGCCCGCGTTACCCGCCCACCTTGCCGTCCCGCAGCCCGAAGCCGCCAAAGGCCGGAGCGTAAGCCTGGGCGGTAGCCCGGCTTACGCGGAGGCCGAACGAGCAGGTGGACCTGGCGCAGCCACGTCCGCCCGCGACAGGGCAGCCAACCCGCCCAGAGCATCGAAAACCGAAACGGCACGGAGCGCGCAGTCCCTTCAAGAGCGAGGAACCGCGCAGCGGTTCCGAGCTGTCCGGGCGCGGTCGTTCAGGACGCCGAGAAGGCTGCGGAGACGAGTGATCTCCTCGTTCGCGGCGTGGATCCGGGAGGCGAGCGAAGCGAGCTCTCCCGGCAGGACGGGCGCGTCGCCGTCGGCCTCGCGGGCGACCTCGGCGAGGCGCCGCTCGAGTCGCCAGCGCTCGGCCTCCAGCGCGAGGGCCTGCGCGTACCCCTCGGTCAGCGTGTCCTCGACGCGCGCGAGCGTGGGCGCTCCGGACCCGGCGGCCGGGGCCCGGAGAAGCTCCTCGATCTGCTCCATCATGTTGGCGTCATCTCCGGTCACGAGTTGTCGAGCTTTTATTATCGGACGGCGCCGCCGCGGCGGGTATGGGCCGTGAGGCCCATCTTCGAGCGCCGGACGGCCCATCTCCCTTGACGCGGCGGGCACCTGTTCGAAGAATGGAACGCGTCGTGCCCGTCCGCCTCCGCGTCGCCGTCGTCGTGGCGCTCCTCGCGGCTGTCGCCGTCCCCGCAGCAGCGGGCGCGACGCTGCAGGAGCGGCTCGCCCGTGCCCTGCGCGTCCAGCACGTGAGCCTCGCCGCCTCCGGCGCCGCCGTGATCGACCTGGAGACCGGTGCGACGGTCTTCGCCCACAACGCGTCGATCTCGCTCCTCCCCGCCTCGAACGAGAAGCTGTCGGTGACCTACGCGGCGCTGACGGCGCTCGGCCCCGGCTTCCGGATCGAGACGGACGTGCTGGGCCAGGGCGTCGAGGCCGACGGCGTCTGGCAGGGCGACCTCGTTCTCAAGGGTTACGGCGACCCGTCGCTGTCGACGCGAGACCTCGCCGCGCTCGCGCGGCAGGTGCGCGCGGCCGGCATCGCCCTCGTCACCGGCCGGATCCTGGCCGACGAGACCTGGTTCGACGCCCGCCGGACGGCGCTCGGCTGGAAGCCCACGTTCTTCATCCACGAGTCGCCGCCGCTATCCGCACTGATCGTGGACCGCGGCTGGACGGGCCACCGGACGAGCACCACGCCGGCCCTCACCGCGGCGCAGCGCTTCCGGACGGCACTGCTCGGCGCCGGGGTCGGCGTCGTGGGCGCCGCGGCGCTCGGTGCGGCCGCGCCCGACGCGGTCGCGCTCGCGTACGTCGAGTCGCCGCCGGTCTCGGCGCTCGTGCGCTTCATGGACCGGGAGAGCGACAACTTCACGGCCGAGATGCTCCTGAAGGAGATCGGCGCCGTGCAGGGCGACGCCGGGACGACCGCGCAGGGCGTCGGCGTGACCGTTGGGCTGCTCGCTCAGGCGGGCGTGCCGCTGGAGGGAGTCCGGCTCGTGGACGGGTCGGGGCTCTCGCTGCTCGACCGGTGGACGCCGGCCGCGCTCGTCGCGCTGCTGCGGGCGATGTGGGACGACCCCGGTGTCCGGCCGGAGCTGCTCGCGGCGCTGCCGGTCGCGGGGCGCACGGGCACGCTGCGCCACCGGATGCGCACGGGGCCGGCGCGCGGCGTCGTCCGCGCGAAGACCGGGACGACGAGCAACGCCTCGGCCCTCTCAGGCTTCGCCGGCGACCGCTACGCGTTCTCGGTGCTCGTCAACGGCTGGCCGGTCTCGTGGACGTGGTCGCGGCTCGCCGAGGACCGCTTCGCGAGCGTGCTAGCCGCGACCGAGTAGCCGCAGCAGGTCGTCCTCGGAGAGGATCGGGACGCCGGCCGCCTCGGCCTTGCGGAGCTTCGACGCGCCCGGCTCCTCCCCGACGACGAGCCCCGTCGTCTTCGACGACGGCGAGCCGCTCACCTTCGCGCCGAGTGCCTCGAGCGCCTCGGTCGCCTCCTCGCGCGTCATGCTCTCGAGCGTCCCCGTGATGACGTATGCCCGCCCGGTCAGCGGGCCCTGGGCGGGCTGCTCCTCCTCGGCCGCCTCGAACCGCAGCCCGAGCGCGCGCAACTCCTCGACCAGCGCCCGGTTCTCCTCGTCGGCGAACCAGTCCACGACGGCCTCGGCACGGTCGGGGCCGAAGCCCTCGACCTCGGACAGCTCCTCCTGCGTCGCCGCCATGAGGACGTCGACGTTCCCGACGTGCCGTGCGAGGTTCTGCGCGAGCACCCAGCCGATCCCCGGGATGTTGAGCCCGAGGAGCACGCGCGAGAACGGCACCCGCGTCCGCGACGCCTCGATCTGCTCGATCGCGTTCGTCGCCGAGATCTCGCCGAACCCGTCGAGCCCGAGGAGCTGCTCCTTCGTCAGCCGGTAGAGATCCGGCAGGGAGCGGACGAGCTCGCGCTCCCAGAGCGTCCGCATCGTCTGCTCGCCGACGCCGTCGACGTCGGCCGGCCCCTGCACCCAGTTGATCAGCGTCTCGAGCCCGCGCGACGGGCAGGCGCGGTTCGGGCAGCGGTGCGTCGCCTCGCCCTCGGGCTTCACCACCTCGGTGCCGCAGACAGGGCACCGCTCGGGCATCCGGAACTCCTTCGTGCCGGGCCGGTGCCTCCCGGCGGGGCCGACGATCTGCGGGATCACGTCGCCGGCGCGCTGGACGATCACGTCGTCGCCCGCGCGGATCTCCTTGCGGTTGATGTCCTCCTCGTTGTGCAGCGTCGCGCTCGAGACGGTGACGCCGCCGACCTCGACCGGCTCGAGCAGCGCCCACGGGTTGAGCGCGCCGGTCCGGCCGACGCGGATGCGGATCTCGTTCAGCCGCGTCACCGCGGTCATCGGCGCCCACTTGAACGCGCGGGCCCAGCGCGGCCGCTCGTGCAGCGCCCCGAGCCGCTCCTGCTGGTCGAACGAGTCGACCTTGATCACGATCCCGTCGATCTCGTAGTCCAGCTCGCCGCGGCGGGACTCCCAGGCGCGGCAGCGCTCGGCGACCTCCTCGACCGACTCCACGCGCTCCGCGAAGGGGTTCGTCGGGAAGCCGCGCTCGCGCAACCAGGCCAGCGTCCCGGAGTGCGTCGTCAGGTGCTCCAGGCCCTCGCGCGCGCCGGTGCCGTAGATCCAGATCGAGAGCGGCCGCTGCGCGGTGATCGCCGAGTCCTTCTGACGGAGCGAGCCGGCGGCCGCGTTCCGGGGGTTGGGCCAGGTCGCCTTGTCCTCGGCCGCGAGCTTCTCGTTGGCGGCGTTGAAGCCGGAGAGGGGCATGTAGACCTCGCCGCGCACCTCGAGCACGGACGGCGGCGTCTCGCCCGCCGGCAGGCGCATGCGCAGCGGGATCGCGCCGATCGTGCGCAGGTTCGGCGTCACGTCCTCGCCCTCGACGCCGTCGCCGCGCGTCTCGCCGCGAACGAAGACGCCGTCCTCGTAGACGAGGTTGATCGCCGAGCCGTCGATCTTCGGCTCGAGGACGTAGGCGACCGGCTCGTCGCTCGAGAGGCGCTTGCGCACGTCCTCGGCCCACTTGGCCACCGCCTCGTCGGTCGTGACCTTCTCGAGCGAGCCCATCGGAGACAGGTGGCGCACCTTCGCGAAGCGCTCCGAGGGCGGTGCGCCGACGCGACGGGTCGGAGACTCGAGGGTGACGAGCTCCGGATGCTCCGCCTCGATCGCCGCCAGCTCGTCGTAGAGCGCGTCGTAGGCCACGTCGTCCATCAGCGGCGCGTCCTCGGCGTAGTAGGCGATCTGCGCGCGGCTCAGCAGCTCGCGCAGCTCCGCCGCGCGGGCAGCCGCGGCGGTGACGGCCCTCTCAGAGGTGCTCAAGGAGCTCCTCGGGCGTGTCCACGACCGCGTCGGGCTCCTCCGCCTCGAGGCGCTCCCGGTCGTGGATACGGCCCCACGTCACCGCGACCGCGTGCATTCCGGCCGCCTTCGCGGCGCGCACGTCGAACGGGGAGTCGCCGACGTAGGCGGTCTCGGCGGGGTCGGCCGCCATCCGCTCGGCCGCGAGCAGGAGCGGCTCGGGGTGCGGCTTGTGGTTCTCCGTCTCGTCACCGCCGACGACGGTCTCGAACAGGTGCCCGACGGGGACGCGCGCGAAGGCGAGCTCGACGGTCGAGCGCCGCTTCGCGGTGACGACGCCGAGCCGGCGCCCCTCGGCTTTCAGGCGCACGAGGGCGTCGTCCATGCCGACGCAGGCCTCGAGCTCGTCGTGGAGCGGCTCGTTGTGGGCCCGGTAGACGCGGACGAGCTCTTCGACGCGGTCGGGTGCGAGCGCGGCCATCTGCGCCTCGAGACCGGGCCCGCCGACGGCGCCCATCAGCTCCTCGTCGCCGTACTCCCGCCCGAGCACCTCGCGCGTCGCGTGGCGCATGGACGCGAGGATGATCGCGCCGGAGTCGACGACGGTGCCGTCGAGGTCGAAGAGGACGACGGGAAAGCGCATCTGGAGCCATCGTATCCGCGCCCGTTGCGCGGCCCCGACACAGGAAGCTCTCCCGCCCGTTGCCAAGTAACAGTCTGTTACTTGGCGGCTTCGGAGCTCAGTACGAGACGGACACGAGATAGAGCCCCCAGGGCGGGGCGGTCGCGCCGGCCTCACCGCGCGGGCGGCCCTCGAGCAGCGGGGCGATCTCCTCCGGTGCGAGCTCGAGCATCGTGCCGACGAGGCTGCGCACCATGTGCCGGAGGTAGCTGCCGGCGGTGATCTCGAAGTCGAGGTGGTCGCCGCGGCGGATCCACTCCGCCCGCTCGACGGCGCGAACGAAGACCTCGTGTTGCGTCTCGGTCGGCGTGAAGGCGCGAAAGTCGTGCTCGCCCGGAAGCAGCGCCGCCGACGCGGCCAGCCGCTCCTCGTCGAGCGGGCGCGGCGCCCACCAGCTCCGACGCATCTCGAAGGGCGACGGCGTGCGACGCGTGAAGATCCGGTAGCGGTAGCTGCGCGACCGTGCCGAGTGCCGCGCGTGGAACCCCGGCGGCGCCTGCTCCGCCGCCACGACGGTGATCTCGTCCGGCAGCCGCGGGTTGAGCGCCTCTGCCGCCCGCTCGGGCGGCGGGCCGCCGCCGACCTCCACGGAGGCGACCTGGCCGAGGGCGTGCACGCCCGCGTCGGTGCGGCCGGCGACGGCGAGCCCGGCCACCGAGGAGAACGTCTCCCCGAGCGCCTCGCGCAGCGCGCCTTCCACCGTCGGCAGCCCGGGCTGCGCCGCCCAGCCGCGGAAGGGCGTACCGTCGTACTCGATCGTCATCCTCAGGAGCACGTCAGGCGTCCCTGACGCGCTTTGTCAGGTGTGCCTTATGTTCTAAGTACTTGCACACCGTCTGATATACTCTAACACAGTGCCGGACGAGCAAGCCTTCCTCCTTCAGCGCGCCCAACCGGCGATGGTGGGCCTCATCGACGGATCGCTCGCGACGCTGGCGCCGATCTTCGCGGTCGCGCTCGCGACGCACAAGCCGCACTACGCGTTCATCGCCGGCCTGGCCAGCGCGATCGCCGCCGGCGTGAGCATGGCCTACTCGGAGGGCCTCTCCGACACCGGCGAGCTGACCGGCCGCGGCCATCCCGCGGTGCGCGGCGCGATCACCGGCGTCGGGACGTTCCTCGGCGGCATCCTGCACACGCTCCCGTTCCTGATCCCGCACTACCACGCGGCGCTCGTGGCCGCGGTCGTGGTCGTCGGCGTGGAGATGGTCGGGCTCGCCTGGATCCGCTGGCGCTTCTTCAACGCCGCCTTCTTCCGCTCGCTCGCCTGGATCCTGCTCGCCGCGGCGGTGATCGTCGTCGTCAGCGGCGCGCTCGGCAACGCCGCGGGCTAGCCGGCCGGCTCGACGACGAGCTCGAGCCCCTCGACCGCGCGGACGCGCACCCGCTCGCCGGCCCCCGCGCCGCGCTCGCAGCGCGCCCGCCACAACTCGCCTCGCACCCTCACCGTGCCGACCGGCCGGCACGGCTCGACCACCTCCGCCTCGGCGCCGACGAGCGCCTCGGCCCCGACCGCAGGCCGCCGCCGGCGGCTCCAGCGCAGCCAGAACACCGCCTCGGCGACCTCGACCGCGCCGCCGCCCGCGATCGTGGCATAGCCCCACGGCTCCGGGACGACGAAGACCGCGAGGAGAATGCCGACGAGGAGCGCTACGGCTGGTAGTCGACGAGCTCGAGATAGACCATCTCGGCCGCGTCGCCGGGCCGGTGGCCGAGCTTGACGATTCGCGAATAGCCGCCGGGCCGGTCTGCCATGCGCGGGCCGACGTCGGCGAACAGCTTGTGCACGATCTCCTGGGAGCGCAGGTGCCCGAGCGCCTGCCGGCGGGCGTGGAGGTCGCCGCGGCGGCCGAGCGTGATCATCTGCTCGGCGAACGGCTTGACCGCCTTCGCCTTGGCCTCGGTCGTCTTGATCCGCCCGTGCTCGATCAGCGAGCACGCGAGGTTCGCGTACAGCGCCTTCCGGTGGGAGGAGTCGCGGCCGAGCTTCTTGCCGATGCGGGCGTGGCGCACAGCGTTACTCCGCTGTGCCTGCGCCGTTGTCGCCGCGGAGGACGAGACCGTGCTGCGAGAGCGTCTCCTTGACCTCCTCGATCGACTTCTTGCCGAAGTTCGGGATCGCGGCGAGCTCCTGCTCGGTCTTCATCACGAGATCGCCGATCGTCTCGATGCCGACCCGCTTGAGGCAGTTGTACGAGCGGACGCCGAGCTCGAGCTCCTCGATCGGGAAGTTCTCCATCCCGTGCGCGAGCGCAGCCTCGGGGCCGACGGCGCCGCCCTCGACCTGCGCGGCCTCGCCGAAGCCCTCCATCTTCTCGATGTCGGTGAAGATCGCGAGCTGCCGGATCAGGATCTCGGCGGCCTCGCCGAGCGCGTCCTTCGGATCGACCGAGCCGTCGGTGGTGATGTCGAGCGTGAGCTTGTCGTAGTCGGTGCGCTGCCCGACGCGCGCGGCCTCGACCGCGTACGCGACGCGCCGCACCGGCGAGAAGATCGAGTCGATCGGGATCACGCCGATCGTGTGCTGCGGCCCGCGGTTGAGCTCCGCCGGCACGTAGCCGCGACCGCGGCCGATCGTGAGCGTCAGCTCGAGCCGGCCCCGGTCGGAGAGGTTCGCGATCTCGAGCTCCGGGTTGAGGATCTCGAGCTCCGCCGGCGCCTCGATGTCGCCGGCCGTGATCACGCCCGGGCCCTTCTGCGCGATGTGCACCTCGATCTCGGGCGAGTCGCCGTGCAGGCGCGCGATCAGGTTCTTCAGGTTGAGGACGATGTCGGTGACGTCCTCGCGAACGCCCGGGAGCGTCGTGAACTCGTGCGCCGTTCCCTCGACCTTGACCGAGGTCACGGCAGCGCCCTCGAGCGAGGAGAGCAGGACGCGGCGCAGCGAGTTGCCGAAGGTGTGGCCGAAGCCGCGGTCGAGCGGCTCGATCGCGAAGACGCCGCGATACTCCCCCACCTCCTCGTGGACGATCTTCGGGGTCTGGAAAGTCATTTCACGTGTCGCCAAAGAAGTTCCCTCTTTCCGTTACTTCGAGTAGAGCTCGACGATGAGCTGCTCCTGCACCGGCGTGTCGATCTCGGACCGCTCCGGCTGCTTCAACACCTTGCCGGTGAGGCCGTCGTGGTCGGCCTGGAGCCAGCCGGCGACCGTCGACACGAGATCGGTGGCGTCGCGGATCAGCTGTTCCGCCGGCGAGTTCACGGTCACGGTGACGATGTCGTTCGGGCGCACCTGGAAGCTCGGGATGTTCACGCGGCGGCCGTTCACCTGGAAGTGGCCGTGCCGTACGAGCTGGCGCGCCTGCGCGCGCGAGACGGCGAAGCCGAGGCGGTACACGACGTTGTCGAGCCGCGTCTCGAGCATCCGCAGCAGCTCCTCGCCGGTGACGCCGGAGCGCTTCGAGGCCTTCTCGTAGTAGGTGCGGAACTGCTTCTCGAGCAGGCCGTAGTAGCGGCGTGCCTTCTGTTTCTCGCGCAGCTGGAGCAGGTACTCGCTCTGCTTGATGCGGCCGCGGCCGTGCTCACCCGGCGGGTACGAGCGGCGCTCGATGGCGCACTTCTCCGTCAGGCAGCGCTCTCCCTTGAGGAAAAGCTTCATGCCCTCGCGCCGGCAGACGCGGCACTTCGTCCGAGATCCCTCGCCACTTACACCCCCTCCCCGCCTCCGCTTCCGCGGCCGCACGCCGTTGTGGGCCTGCGGGGTGACGTCCTTGACGCCGAGAATCTCCAGCCCGGCGGCCTGGAGCGAGCGGATCGCCGTCTCGCGGCCCGAGCCCGGGCCCTTGACGAAGACCTCGACCTTCTGGAGGCCGTGCTCCATGCCCTTGCGGGCGCAGGAGTCGGCGGTCACCTGGGCGGCGAACGGCGTCGACTTGCGCGAGCCCTTGAACCCGGCCGAGCCGGCGGACTCCCACGCGATGACGTTGCCCTCCTTGTCGGTGAGCGCCACGATCGTGTTGTTGAAGCTCGTCTTGATGTGGGCCTGACCGACCGCGATGTTCTTGCGGACGCGGCGGCGCGTGCGACCTCTGGTCGCCTGACGACGGGGAGGCGCCATCAGCAGTTCCCTCCTTCGGCACGCGTGCTCTGCGGCCGCGAAAACCAAGCCATGCAAGGACGCAGGGAGCGTTCGTAGCCGGCGGCTACGGGCGCGACCGAGGACGCCGCAGGGCGCAGGTTTGCAGCGCCCCGCAGAGTGCGCGGGACGGAGGTGGGGACTGCAAACATCACTTCGCCTTCTTCCCGCGGCCGACGGTCTTCTTCGGGCCCTTGCGGGTCCGCGCGTTCGTCTTCGTCCGCTGCCCGTTCACCGGCAGCCCGCGCCGGTGACGGATGCCCCGGTAGGCGCCGATCTCCGAGAGCCGCTTGATCGCCTGCTGGCGGTCGCGACGGAGGTCGCCCTCGACCTCGAGATCCGAGTCGATGTAGTTGCGGAGCTTCGTGACCTCCTCGTCGGTGAGGTCGCGGATCTTCGTGTCCGGGCTCAGGCCCAGCTCGGCTGCGACCTTCCGCGCCGTGGACTGGCCGATCCCGTAGATGTAGGTCAGCCCGATCTCGAGCCGCTTCTGATTCGGGAGGTTGACTCCGGCGATACGCGCCACGCTGCTCTTCGCTCTCCTTATCCCTGCCGCTGCTTGTGCCGCGGATTGGTGCAGATGACCATGGTCGTGCCGTGCCGCTTGATCACGCGGCAGCGCTCGCACATGGGCTTGACGGACGGGCGTACTTTCATGGTGGTTACCTCTGCCTGAAGGTGATCCGGCCGCGGTTGAGGTCGTACGCGCTGAGCTCGACCTTGACCTTGTCGCCGGGGAGGATGCGGATGTAGTGCTTGCGCATCTTCCCGGAGATGGTGGCGAGCACAGCGTGACCGCTGTCGAGCTCTACCCGGAACATCGTGTTCGGAAGCGCTTCGACGACCTCTCCTTCGACCTCGATCTTCTCTTCTTTGGCGGACAAATCCTTTCCTTCAGACGAACACACGCGCACGGCGATGCCCGTGCGCGGCGGGTCGTCATCGTAGCAGAGCCGCCCCCGCCCTCGTGAGGATCCTGGGGCCCTCCGCGGTGACCGCGACGGTGTGCTCGAAGTGGGCCGCAAGCGACTCGTCGACCGACGAGATCGACCAGTCGTCGTCGTGGACGTAGACGTCCGCGGCCCCCGCAGTGATCATCGGCTCGATCGCGAGCGTCATGCCCTCCTGGAGCAGCGGGCCGCGCCCGGGCGGGCCGTAGTTCGGGATCTGCGGGTCCTCGTGATAGGAGCGGCCGACGCCGTGACCGACGAGGCTGCGGATCACCGAGAAGCCGGCCTCCTCGACGACCGCCTGGACGGCGTGCGAGATGTCGGAGAGCCGGTTGTGGATCCGCGCCTGCTCGATTCCGGCGGCGAGCGCCTCCTGGCAGACGTCCAGCAGCCGCTGCGCCTCGGGGTCGATCTCGCCGACCGGCAGCGTGACCGCGCTGTCGGCGACGAGCCCGTCGAGCGTGACGCCGAGGTCGACGGAGATCAGGTCGCCCTCCTTCGCCCGGTACCCGGTCGGGATGCCGTGCACGACCATCGAGTTCGGCGAGAGGCAGAGCGCGGCCGGGAAGCCCTTGTAGCCCTTCGAGGTCGGCACGCCCCCGTGGGCACGGATGTGCTCCTCGGCGGCGCGGTCGAGCTCGAGCATCGAGATGCCCGGCTCGAGCAGGTCGGCGGCGAGAGCGAGCGTCTCCGCGACGAGCGCGCCGGCCCGGGCCATCCCCTCGATCTCCTGCTGCGACTTGCGGATGATCACGCCTGTCTGGCCTCCACCTGGTCGAGCGCCTGCTCGATCTCCGCGAAGACCTCCGGGATCGAGCGCTCGGCGTGGAGCTTCACGAGGTTGCCCGTGCCGAGGTAGTGCTCGACGACCGGCTCCGTCTCCTCGTGGTAGGTCGCGAGCCGCCGCTCGATCACCTCGGGAGTGTCGTCGGCGCGACCCTCGGTCTCGGCGCGGAGGAGCATCCGCTCGCGGCAGACGTCGTCGGCGAGCTCGAGCAGCAGCACGATCGAGAGCGGGCGCTCGATCTCCCCGAGCATCGCGTCGAGCGACTCCGCCTGCGCGAGGTTGCGCGGGAAGCCGTCGAGGACGAACCCTGCGCCGGCGTCCGGCCGTGCGAGCCGCTCGCGGATCAGCGCGACCGTGATCTCGTCGGGGACGAGCCGTCCCTCGCGAGGAGCGGCTCGACCTGCCGGCCCAGCTCGGTGCCCTCGGCGACCGCCGCGCGGAACATGTCGCCGGTGGCGACGTGCGGCACGCCGTACGACTCCGCGATCCGCGCAGCCTGGGTTCCCTTCCCGGCGCCCTGCGGCCCGAGCAGCAGGACGTTCATCTAGCGGAGGAAGCCCTCGTAGTGGCGCATCATCATCTGCGACTCCATCTGGCGCATGGTGTCGAGCGCCACGCCGACGACGATCAGCACCGAGGTGCCGCCGAGCGCGCGCGACGTCGCCTGCGAGAAGCCGAAGTACCGGATGAAGAGGCTCGGCGCGACGGCCACGGTCGCGAGGAAGAGCGCACCGGGAAGCGTCAGGCGCTGGAGCACGCGGTCGAGGTACGCGGCCGTCGGCGGGCCGGGACGGATGCCCGGGATGTAGCCGCCGTACTTGCGCAGGTTGTCCGCCTGGTCGACCGGGTTGAACTGGACGGACGTGTAGAAGTACGTGAAGAGGATGATCAGGACGGCCTCGAGGCCGAGGTACCACCAGCTCGTCGGCTGGAAGTTCCGGTTCACGAAGCCCGTCCATGCGGGCACGAACTGACCCACCGTCGGCGGGACGGCCATGATCGCGGCGGCGAAGATCACCGGGATCACGCCGGCCATGTTCACGCGCAGCGGCATGTACGTGGAGCCGCCGGTCGTCTGCCGGTTTCCGAGCTGCCGGCGCGCGTACTGCACCGGGATCCGGCGCTGGCCCTCCTGCACGAAGACGACCGCGACGACGACGCCGAGCGCGATCAGCGGGAAGAAGAGGCGCTCCGCCGTGCCGCCGTTGACCCAGGCGCTGATCCCGCTCGGGGCGTACACGAGGATCGAGGCGAAGATCAGCAGCGAGATGCCGTTGCCGATGCCCCGCTTCGTGATCATCTCGCCCATCCACATCAGCAGGGCGGTGCCGGCCGTGAGGGTGAGGACGATGATCACCATCTTCCCCGCGTTCACGTTGGGGAGCGCGCCCTGCCGCTTGAACAGGAACGCGTAGCCGACCGACTGCGCCGCCGCGAGCGCGACCGTGAGGTAGCGCGTGTACTGCGTGATCTTGGCGTACCCCGCCTCGCCCTCCTTCTGGAGACGCTCGAGCGACGGGATCACGACCGTGAGCAGCTGCAGGATGATCGACGCCGTGACGTACGGCATGATCCCGAGCGCGAAGATCGAGAAGCGCGACAGCGCCGAGCCCGAGAAGAGGTTCAGCAGCGTGAGGATCGAGCCGCCGGCGCCGCTGAAGTAGCTCTGGATCGCGGCCTGGTCGATCCCCGGGGCGGGAATCCACGAGCCCAGCCGGTAGGCGGCGAGCACGCCGCCGGTGAAGAGCACGCGCCGGCGCAGCTCGGGAACGCGCCAGGCGTTGGTCAGCCAGGAGAGCATCTACGCCCCCGCGTCGGCGTCCGCGTCGGCGTCGCCGGCCACCTCGGGCTCCTCGGCGGCAGCCTCCGCAGCCTCGTCCTGCGGCGTCTCGGTCTCGGTCTCGGTCTCGACCTCGGGCGCGGCCTCCGGCCGCTGCCGGTGGTGCCGGGTCTTCTTCACCTTCGGCTCGCGCAGCAGCTCGACGGTGCCGCCTGCCGCCTCGATCTTCTCGCGGGCGGTGGCGGAGATCCCGTGCACGCGCACGGTGAGCTTCTTCGAGATCTCGCCGACGCCGAGCAGCTTCACGTCCGTCTTCGTGTTCTTGATCAGCCGCTTCTCGACGAGCGACTCGGGGGTGACCTCGTCGCCGGCCTCGAAGCGGTCGAGGTCGCGGATGTTGACCGGCACCGTGGAGGTGCGGAAGGGCCCGACCGGCATCGCGTCCTTCGACGTGGCGCCGCGCAGCTTGCCGATCCGCATGTAGATCGGCATCTGGCCGCCCTCGAAGCCGGCGCGCATCTTGTGCGAGCCCGAGCGGGACTTCTGGCCCTTGATGCCGCGACCGGAGTAGCGGCCCTTGCCCGAGCCCATGCCGCGGCCGACGCGCTTGCGGTCCTCACGCGGCTGCGCGGGGGTCAGGTTCGACAGGCTGAGCTTGCGTTCGGCCATCAGTCGGTCTCCACCTTCACGAGATGACGGACCTTGCGGAGCATCCCGGCGAGCACCGGGCCCTCCTCGTGCTCGGCGCTGCGGCCGATCTTGCCGAGCCCGAGCGCGCGCAGGGTACCGCGGTGGCGCTCGCTCTGGCCGATCTTGCTCTTGACCTGTGTGATCCGGACCTTCGCCATCAGGCGTCCTCGCTCTTCCTGCGGCGGACGCCGCGGCGCTTCGGCTTCGCCTCGGCGGGCTTCTCGGCCTCGGCGGCGGGTTCGGCGGCGGGCTCTGCGGCGGCTTCGGCCACCGGCTCCTTCTCGGCCTTCGGCTCCGCGGCAGCCTCGGCTTCCGGCTCTTGCCCGGCCTTCGGCTCCTTCTCCGCCTTCGCCTTCTTCGCGGCCTTCGGCTTCGCGGCCGGCGCCTCCGCCGTCTCGGCCGGAGCCTCCTCGACGGGCGCCTCGGTCGGGGCCGCGACCGCCGCGGCGGCCTCCTCGACGGGCGCCTCCTCAACGGGCGCCTCGGCCGGGGCCGCGACCGCCGCGGCGGCCTCCTCGACCTCCGGCTGCGGCTTGCGGGCCGGCAGCGGCAGCACCTCGGAGATCGTCTTGCCACGCATCTTCGCGACGTCCTCGGGGCGCCGCAGCTCGCGCAGCGCGGCGACGGTCGCCTTCGCCATGTTGATCGGGTTCGTCGTGCCGAGGCTCTTCGCGAGCACGTTGCGGACGCCGCCGAGCTCGAGCACCGCGCGCACGCCGCCGCCGGCGATCACGCCGGTTCCCTCGGAGGCCGGGCGCAGCATCACCCTGGCGGCGTCGAAGCGGCCGAGCACCTCGTGCGTGATCGTCGAGCCGTGCTTCGGAATCGTGAAGAGGTTCTTCTTCGCGTCCTCGACGGCCTTCGTGATCGCGAGCGGCACCTCGCGCGCCTTGCCGTAGCCGACGCCGACGCGGTCGACCTCGTCGCCGACGACCACGAGCGCCGTGAAGGAGAAGCGCCGGCCGCCCTTGACGACCTTGGCGACGCGGTTGATCTCGACGACGCGCTCCTTCAGCTCGCGCGTGTCGGTGTAGTCGACTGCCATCAGAAACTCAGTCCTCCCTCGCGGGCGCCGTCTGCGAGCGCCTTGACACGTCCGTGGTAGAGGTAGCCGGCGCGGTCGAAGACGCAGGTCTCGATACCGGCCTTTCCGGCGGCTGCCGCGAGCTGCTTGCCGACCTCGGCCGCCTGCCCGGTCTTGTCGCCCTTGAACGACTTCGGCAGGCCGAGCCACGAGGCGGCTGCGAGCGTGTGACCGGTGACGTCGTCGACGAGCTGCGCCTCGATCCCCCGGTTCGACCGGAAGACGACGAGGCGCGGCCGCTCGGCCGTCCCGTGCACCTTGCCGCGCACGCGGCGGTGCCGGCGGGCGCGGGCGTCCCTGACGCTGAGACTAGGCACGCTTGCCCACCTTCCTGCGCACGTACTCGCCCTCGTAGCGGATGCCCTTGCCCTTGTACGGCTCGGGCGGGCGCACCTTGCGGATCTCGGCGGCGGTCTGGCCGACCTGCTGCTTGTCGGTTCCCTTGACGACGATCTGCGTCGGCGCCGGCACCTCGAAGGTGATGCCCTGGCGCGGCTTGACCGTGACCGTGTGCGAGTAGCCGACGCTCAGCTCCAGGTCGGTGCCCCGAAGCGCGGCGCGGTAGCCGACGCCCTGGATCTCGAGACGCTTCTCGAAGCCCTTCGTGACGCCCTCGACCATGTTGGCGATGATCGTCCGCGTCAGGCCGTGCAGCGCGCGATCCTCGCCGCGCTCGGTGGGGCGCGTGACGAGAACCTCGCCGCCGGCCTGCTCGACCCTCATCCGCTGCGGCACGGTCTGCTGGAGCACGCCGAGCGGGCCGGTGACCGCGACGCGGCTCGGCTCGATCGTGACGGTCACGCCGTCCGGAATCTCGATTGGTCTCTTGCCGATTCTGCTCATGCGCTCACCAGATGAAGGCCACGACTTCGCCGCCGATTCCGCGCTCCTGCGCGGTCCGGCCGGTGACGAGGCCGGATGACGTGGACAGGATCGCGACGCCCATCCCGCCCAGCACGCGCGGAAGACGGTCCTTTCGGGCGTAGACCCTGCGGCCCGGCGTGGAGACGCGCTTCAGGCCGGAGATGACCCGCTCGCGGTTCCGGCCGAACTTGAGGTCGATCACCAGCGTATCGAAGGACTCGCCCTTCTCAACGTGGTAGTCCCGGATGTAGCCCTCATCCTTGAGGATGCGGGCGATCTCGACCTTCATCTTCGAGGTCGGCATCACGGCCCGCTCGTGCAGCGCCTTGTTGGCGTTGCGGATGCGGGTGAGCATGTCGGCGATGGGATCGGTCAGCACTGCGTTTCTCCTACCAGCTCGACTTCGTCATGCCGGGAATCGCGCCCTGGTGGGCGAGCTCCCGCAGGCAGATGCGGCAGAGCCCGAACTTGCGGAACACGGCGCGGGGCCGGCCGCAACGGTTGCAGCGGGTGTAGTTGCGCACCCGGTACTTCTGGGGCCGCCGCTGCTTGACGACGAGCGATGTCTTCGCCATCACAACTCCCTTCTCTGGCCCTCGGCGCTGAACGGGAGGCCGAGGGCCTGCAGCAGCGCGAGGGCGTGATCGTCGGTCTGCGCGCTCGTCGTGATCGTCACGTCGAGGCCGCGGACCTGCTGGATGTCGTCGTAGTTGATCTCCGGGAAGATGATCTGCTCGCGCACGCCGAGCGAGAAGTTGCCGCGTCCGTCGAACGAGTCGGGGTTGAGGCCGCGGAAGTCGCGGATGCGCGGCAGCGCGATCGAGACCAGCCGGTCGAGGAACTCGTACATGCGGGCGCCCCGGAGCGTGACCTTCGCGCCGATCGGCATCCCCTCGCGGATCTTGAACTGCGCGACCGACTTGCGGGCCCGGCGCACCTGCGCGCGCTGGCCGGCGATCGTCGTCAGCTCCTCGATCGCGGCGTCGAGCACCTTCGCCTCGGTCTTCGCCTCGCCGACGCCCATGTTGAGCGTGATCTTCTCGACGCGCGGCACCTGCATGATCGAGCTCAGGCCGAGCTCCTCCTTGAGGCGCGCGCGGATCTCCCGCTGGTAGGCGTCCTTGAGGCGCGGGGTGTACGTCTCGGTGGCGGCCATCAGCGGTCGATCTCCTGGCCGCAGCCCTCGCGCTTGCAGATGCGCACGCGGAGCTTCTGGTCCTTCGTGGTCTTGACGACCGTGCCCACGCGGGTCGGGCGCTTGCACGTCGGGCAGACGACCATCACGTTCGAGATCGGCATCGGCGCCGAGCGCTCGATGATCCCGCCCGGGACGATCTGCGGGCCGCCCATCCGGCTTGCGTTCTGGATCGGGCGCGGCCGCTGGTGCCGCTTGATGACGTTGACGTTCTCCACGACGACGCGGCCCTCCTTCGGCAGGGCCTCGATCACGCGCCCCTCCTTGCCGCGGTCCTTGCCGCGGATGACGTGCACGAGATCGCCCTTCTTCACCTTCATCGTCTGCGACATCTCGCTACAGCACCTCCGGGGCCAGGCTCACGATCTTCATGAAGTTCTTCTCGCGCAGCTCGCGCGCGACCGGCCCGAAGATGCGGGTGCCGCGCGGGTTGCGCTGGGCGTCGATGATGACCGCGGCGTTCTCGTCGAACGCGATCGTCGTGCCGTCGTTCCGCCCGAAGGGCTTGCGCGTGCGCACGACGACCGCGCGCACGACGTCGCCCTTCTTCACGGCGCCCTGCGGCGTCGCGGCCTTCACGGTACCGACGATGATGTCGCCGACCCGCGCGTAGCGGCGGTGGTGGCCGCCGACGACGCGGATGCAGAGGATCTCGCGGGCACCGGTGTTGTCGGCCACCCTCAGGCGGGATTCCTGCTGGATCACTTCGCTTCCTCCAGCACCTCGGCCAGGCGCCAGTTCTTCGTGCGCGAGAGCGGGCGCGTCTCGACGATACGGACGACGTCGCCGACGTTGGCGGCGTTCTGCTCGTCGTGGGCGTGGAACTTCGCCGAGCGCCGGATGACCTTCTTGTACTTCCGGTGCGACTTGGTCATCTCCACCTTGACGACGATGGTCTTGTCCATCGCGCTCGAGACCACGACGCCGCGCCGCTCCTGGCGGCGGCCGAACTCACGCTCGGGCCTCGGCTCGCGGACGATCTGCTTGCGCTCGCCCGACGGCGCGGGACGGCTCGGCCGCGTCTTCTGGGGCCGGAGCCGGCGCGGCAGGCGCTTGCTCTTCTGTTTGGGCTGGGACTGTGCCGGCGCTTCCGCGGCGGCAGGCTCCGGCTCCGCCTTGGTCTCTGCGGCGGCAGGCTCCTCGGCGGCAGCCTCCGGCTCCACCGGGGCCTCCTCGGTGGCAGGCGCCTCGGCGGCAGCCTCCGGCTCCACCGGGTCCTCCTCCGCGGGAGGCTCCTCGGCGGCAGGCTCCTCGGCGGCAGCCTCCGGCTCCACCGGAGTCTCCTCCGGTTCGGGCGTCTCGGCCTCGGGCGTCTCCGCCTCGGCGGCGGGCGTCTCCTCGACCGGAGCGTCCTCGGTTGTCTCGTTCTTCTCTTCGTCCGCCATCTCTCTAGCTTCCCGTCGTCTTTGCAGATTCACGTTCGTTCACGACCGTGAGGATCCGTGCGATCTCGCGCTTCGTCAGCTTCAGGCGCGTCGTGTTCTCGAGTGCGCCCGTGACCGACTGGAAGCGGAGGTTGAACAGCTCCTGCCGGCGTTCCAGGAGCCGGTGCTCCAGCTCGTCGTCCGTCAGGTCCCGCAGCTCGCTTGGCCTAGTCAAAGAGCTCGGCCTCCCTCTTCACCACTTTGCTCTTCACCGACAGCTTCTGGGCCGCCAGGCGCAGCGCCTCTTTCGCGAGCGGCTCCGGCACGCCGGCCAGCTCGAACATCACGCGCCCGGGCTTGATCACGGCGACCCAGCCCTCGGGCGAGCCCTTGCCGGAGCCCATGCGGGTCTCGGCGGGCTTCTTCGTGAAGCTCTTGTCGGGGAAGACGTTGATCCACACCTTGCCGCCGCGCTTGATCTTTCTCGTCATCGCGATACGAGCCGCCTCGATCTGGCGGTTCGTGATCCAGCCGCGGTCGATCGCCTTCAGGCCGTAGTCGCCGAACTGCACGGTCGTCTGGCCCTTCGAGTCGCCGCGCCGGCGGCCGCGGTGGACCTTCCGGAACTTCGTCTTCTTCGGCATCAGCATCAGCGGTCAGCCCCCTTGTCGTCCGGCTGCTCGATCGGCGCCGTGTCCTCGGCCTGCTTCTTCGAGGTCGTCGTGTCGGGCGCGTCGGCAACCGGCGTCGGCGTCGTCGCGACCTCCGGCTGCACCTGCGGCTGCTCACGGCCCTCGGCCGACGTGGCCTGCTCGTCCGTGCGCGGCTGCTCGACGGGGTCCTGGCCGCGTGCGCGGTCGCGCGAACCGGGGCGCGCCGATGCGGGACGGGCGCCCGCGCCGGGGCCGCGTCCGCCGCCGCCGGCACCGCCGCCGGAGCCGCCGCGTCCGCGTCCGCGTCCACCGCCGCCGCCGGATCCGCCGCCGCCGCCGGATCCGCCGCCGCCGCCGGGGCCGCGCCGGCGCTGGCGCACCGGGCCGAGACCCTCACGGTCGGGGCCGCGGCCACGGCCGCCCTCGCGGGAGGCGCCGAGACCCTCGGTGGCGCCGCCGCGACGGCGACGAGCGTCCTGGTCGCCGAGCCGGACGTCGCCGGTGACGGCGCCCTCGAATCCCTCGGGCATGATCTCGCCCTTGTTGATCCAGACCTTCACGCCGATCCGGCCGGCGTTGGTGCGAGCCTCGACGAAGCCGTAGTCGATGTCGGCGCGGATCGTGTGCAGCGGAACGCGGCCCTCGTTGTAGGTCTCGCGCCGGCTCATCTCGCCGCCGCCGAGACGGCCCGAGCACTGGATCTTCACGCCGGCCGCGCCGGAGCGGATCGCCGACGCCAGCGCGCGCTTCATCGCGCGCCGGAAGGCGACGCGGTTCGAGAGCTGCTCGGCGATCGACTGCGCGACGAGCTTCGCGTCGAGCTCCGGGCGCTTGATCTCGTTGATGTTGATGTGGACGTTCTTCTGCGTCAGCGCGTGCAGCTCTTTGCGGAGCGCATCCACCTCGACGCCCGACTTGCCGATCACGATGCCGGGGCGCGCGGTGTAGATGTCCACGGTGATCCGCTGCTTGTCCTTGCGGATCAGGATGTCCGAGAGGCCCGCGTGCGAGAGCTTGTTGTAGATGTGCTCGCGGATCCGGACGTCCTCGAGGATGTACGCCGGGAACTCCTTCTTGCCCGTGTACCAGTTGGACTTCCAGTCGTGGATGACGCCGACCCTCAGGCCGCCCGGATGGATCTTCTGTCCCACTAGCTCTCCTCGCTCTCGGCCGGCGCGTCGGCAGCCTCGGCGGCCGGCGTCTCCTCCGGGGTCGGTGTCTCCTCGGTCTTCTTCGGCGCGCGCTGCCGCTTCGGCTTCGCGGCGGCCTCGGCTGCGACGGCTACCGCGGCCGGGCTCTGCGCGAGCTCGACGGTGATGTGGCAGGTGCGCTTGCGGATGCGGGCGACGCGGCCGCGGGCGCGGGCGCGCCAGCGCTTCAGCGTCGGCCCCTCGTCCACGTAGACGGTGGAGATGACGAGGTCGTCTCCGTTCCAGAGCAGGTCGGGGCGCGACTCGGCGTTCGCCACCGCCGAGCGCAGCACCTTCTCGATGTCGCGTGCGACCGCGCGCTTCGAGAACGCGAGCACCGTCCGCGCCTCCGGCACGCTGCGCCCGCGGATCAGGTCGGTGACCAGGCGCGCCTTGCGCGCGCTCGAGTGCACCCACTTCGCCTGGGCGCGGACCGTCCGCCGTTCTGTCTCGACAGCCGCCATACGCCTATCTCTTGACCTTCGCGCCGCGGTCGCCCGAGTGGCCGCGGAACGTCCGCGTCGGCGCGAACTCGCCCAGCTTGTGGCCGACCATCTGCTCGGAGACGAACACGGGCACGTGCTTGCGGCCGTCGTGGACGGCGATCGTGTGCCCGACCATCTCCGGGAAGACCGTGGACGAGCGCGACCACGTGCGCACCATGTTCTTCGCGCCCGACTCGTTCATGGCGGTGATCCGGCTCATCAGCCGCTCCTCCACGAAGGGCCCCTTCTTGCTCGACCTGCTCATCAGCGACGACCCTCCTTGCCGCGGCGCCGGCCGCGGACGATCAGCTTGTCGGACTCCTTGTGCTTGGCGCGGGTGCGCTTGCCGAGCGTCGGCACGCCCCACGGGGTGACCGGGTGGCGGCCGCCCTTCGACTTGCCCTCGCCGCCGCCGTGCGGGTGGTCGACGGGGTTCATCGCCGAGCCGCGCACAGACGGGCGCTTGCCGCGCCAGCGGCTCCGGCCCGCCTTGCCGCCCGTGATGTTCTGGTGGTCGACGTTGCCGACCTGGCCGACCGTCGCACGACACTCGAGCGGGACGCGGCGCATCTCCCCGGACGGGAGCCGCAGCACCGCGAAGCCCTGGTCCTTCGCGACGAGCTGGACGCCCGAGCCGGCGGAGCGCGCCATCTTCGCGCCCTGGCCCGGCCTCAGCTCGACGTTGTGGACGAGCGTGCCGGTCGGGATGTTCTCGAGCGGGAGCGCGTTGCCGACGCGGATGTCGGCGCCGGGCCCGGACTCGACGGTCGCGCCCACGCGCAGCTGCGCCGGGGCGAGGATGTAGCTCTTCGCGCCGTCGGCGTAGTGGAGCAGCGCGATCCGCGCCGACCGGTTCGGGTCGTACTCGATCGCGGCCACCTTCGCGGGCACGCCGTCCTTCAGACGCTTGAAGTCGATCAGGCGGTAGCGGCGCTTGTGACCGCCGCCCTGGTGCCGCGTCGTGATGCGGCCGTTGTTGTTCCGGCCGCCCTTCTTCGACAGCGGGGCGAGCAGGCTCTTCTCCGGCTCCGTCTTCGTGACCTCCTCGAACGTGGAGACCGACATGAAGCGGCGGCCGGGAGAGGTCGGCTTGTAGCGGCGAATCGGCATGACTAGAGCTGTGCCCCCTCGAAGATCTCGATCGAGTCGCCCGGCTTGAGCTGGACGACGGCCTTCTTCCAGCCGGGCCGCGTGCCGCGGATGAGGCCGCGGCGCTTCGGCTTCGGCTGCACCTTGAGGATGTTCACGCGCACGACGCTGACGTCGAAGAGCTCCTCGACGGCCTGGCGGACCTGCGTCTTGTGCGCGTCCTGGTGCACCTTGAACGTGTAGCGGTTCTGCGCGATCTGGCCGTAGCTCTTCTCGGAGACGACCGGCGCGATCAGGATCTGGCCCGGATGGAGGCTCACTGCGCTCTCCTCTGGACGACCGGCAGCGCGGCCTCGGTGACGAGCAGCGAGCGCGCCCACACGACCCGCGCGACCTCGAGCTCGGACGGGACGGTGACGAGCACGTCGTCGAGGTTGCGGAACGACTTGATCAGGCTCTCCTCGTCCTCGGTGGCGACGACGAGTAGCGGCAGCTCCTTGCCCCACGCTTCGAGCAGCGCGGCCGCCGCCTTCGTGGACGGGGAGTCGAACACGGACACGAGACCGAGCGTGCCGGCCTGGACGTGGTCGGAGAGCGCGGCGCGCAACGCGGCGCGGGCCGCCTTCCGGTTCACCTTGACCGCGAACGAGCGCGGCGTGGGCGGGAACGCGACGCCGCCGCCGGCGAACTGCGGGGCACGGATCGTGCCCTGGCGGGCGCGGCCGGTGCCCTTCTGGCGCCACGGCTTGGCGCGGCCGCCGGAGACGAGCCCGCGGCTCTTCGCCGCGCGCGTCCCCTGACGGTTCGCGTTCAGCTCGGCGCGCACGACCTCGTGCACGAGGTGCGGCTTGACCTCCGCTCCGAAGACCGCCTCCTCGAGGGAGACGTCCTTCGTCGTCTTGCCGGCCGCGTCGAGCAGCGGTGCCTTCGGAGCCGCCACGGCTACCTCGCGTCCTCTCTGATCTCGACGAGCCCGTTCTTCGGGCCCGGGACGGCGCCCTTGACGAGCAGCAGGTTCCGCTCGGGATCGACCGAGTGCACGGTCAGCCCGACCTGGGTGACCCGCCGCGCGCCCATGTGACCGGCCATCTTCACGCCCTTGAAGACGCGGGACGGCGTCGCCGACGCCCCGATCGAGCCCGGCTTGCGAACGTTGTGCGAGCCGTGCGTGACCGGGCCGCGATGGAAGCGGTGCCGCTTGATCGTGCCCTGGAAGCCCTTCCCGATCGAGACGCCCGAGACCTTGACCTTGTCGCCGGCCTCGAAGATCTCGACCGTCACGCTCTCGCCCTGGACCGCTTCGGCGAAATGGCCGCGGATCTCGACGAGATGCCGGTAGGCGCCGTCCACCCCGTTCTTCGCGAGGTGGCCACGCTCGGGCCGCGTGATCTTCCGGTCGGCGACCGGCTCCCACGCGAGCTGGACGGCCTCGTAGCCGTCGACGTCCG
The DNA here is from genome assembly GCA_963728095.1 of uncultured Thermoleophilia bacterium. Taxonomy (GTDB): domain Bacteria; phylum Actinomycetota; class Thermoleophilia; order Gaiellales; family Gaiellaceae; genus Palsa-739. Next base: position 1,053,938 of record CAVSIO010000002.1, read on the forward strand.
GGGTGCGGACGGCGACGACCGGGCACGGGCCGGCCTCGATCACGGTGACCGGGGTCACGCCGCCGCTCTCCTCGTCGAAGAGCTGCGTCATACCGAGCTTCTTGCCGACGATGCCTCTCATCGCTAGAGCTTGATCTCGATGTCGACGCCGGCCGGGAGGTCGAGCCGCATCAGCGAGTCCACCGTCTTCGGGGTCGGCGAGTGGATGTCGATCAGCCGCTTGTGCGTCCGCACCTCGAAGTGCTCCCGCGAGTCCTTGTCCTTGAACGGGGACCGGATCACGCAGTACACGTTCTTCTCGGTCGGCAGCGGTACGGGACCGGTGATGGTGGCGCCGGTGCGCTGGGCCGTGTCCACGATGTCCTTCGCAGAGCGGTCCACCTGCTGGTGGTCGTAGCCCTTCAGCCTGATTCGGATCTTCTGTTGCGGCACCGGCGTCCTCCTCTCACTCGGTCGTGGGTCTCTACTTGAGGATCTCGGTGACGACGCCGGCGCCGACGGTGCGGCCACCCTCGCGGATCGCGAACCGGAGTCCCTGATCCATGGCGATCGGCTGGATCAGCTCGATCTCCATGTTCGTGTTGTCGCCCGGCATGACCATCTCCTGGCCCTCCGGGAGCTTGATCGAGCCCGTGACGTCGGTCGTCCGGAAGTAGAACTGCGGCCGGTAGCCGTTGAAGAACGGCGTGTGGCGGCCACCCTCCTCCTTCGAGAGGACGTAGACCTCTGCCTTGAAGTGCGTGTGCGGGGTGATCGAGCCGGGCTTCGCGAGCACCTGGCCGCGCTCGACCTCCTCGCGCTTGACGCCGCGGAGGAGTGCACCCGCGTTGTCGCCGGCCTGCGCGTAGTCGAGGGTCTTCTGGAACATCTCGAGACCCGTGACCACCGTCTTCGCGACCTGCGGGTGGATGCCCACGATCTCGATCTCGTCGCCGACCTTGCACTGGCCCTGCTCGATGCGGCCGGTCACGACGGTGCCGCGGCCGGTGATCGTGAACACGTCCTCGATCGGCATCAGGAACGGCTTGTCGACGTCGCGCTGCGGCTCCGGGATGTAGGAGTCCACGGCCTCCATCAGCTCGACGATCTTGGCGGTCCACTCCGGGTCGCCCTCGAGCGCCTTCAGCGCCGAGACCTGCACGATCGGGATGTCGTCGCCGGGGAACTCGTACTTGGAGAGGAGTTCGCGCACCTCCATCTCGACGAGCTCGATCAGCTCGGGGTCGTCGACCATGTCGGCCTTGTTCAGGGCGACGACGATCGCCGGCACCTCGACCTGGCGGGCGAGCAGGATGTGCTCGCGCGTCTGCGGCATCGGGCCGTCGGCGGCGGAGACCACGAGGATCGCGCCGTCCATCTGCGCGGCACCCGTGATCATGTTCTTGATGTAGTCGGCGTGCCCCGGGCAGTCGACGTGCGCGTAGTGGCGGTTCGCCGTCTCGTACTCGACGTGCGCGGTGTTGATCGTGATCCCGCGCTGCCGCTCCTCCGGCGCCTTGTCGATCTCGTCGAAGGCGACCGCCGTCCCCCCGCCCTGGTCGGCGAGGACCTTCGTGATCGCGGCGGTCAGCGTCGTCTTGCCGTGGTCGATGTGACCGATCGTGCCGACGTTGACGTGCGGCTTCGTGCGCTCGAACTTCTGCTTGGCCATAGGTGGCTCCCTGTGCTCCTTCTTCTCGCTTAGACCTGAGCGTCGATGATGTCGCTCGCGATCGCCTGAGGGACTTCCTCGTACCGATCGAACTCCATGTGGAACTGCGCCCGGCCCTGCGTCATCGAGCGCAGGTCGGTCGCGTACCCGAACATCTCGGAGAGCGGAACGCTCGCCTTGACGACCTGGGCGTTGCCCACGGGCTCCATCGACTCGATGCGGCCGCGGCGGCTGTTGAGGTTGCCCATCACGTCGCCGAGGTAGTCCTCCGGCGTCGTCACCTCGACCGCCATCATGGGCTCGAGCAGCTTCGGCTTGGCCCGCTTCATGGCCTCCTTGAACGCCATCGAGCCGGCGATCTTGAAGGCGCGCTCGCTCGAGTCGACCTCGTGGTACGACCCGTCGACGAGCTCGATGCCGATGTCGACCACCGGGTAGCCGGCGAGGACGCCGGAATCCATCGCCTCCTTGATCCCCGCGTCCACGGCCGGGATGTACTCCTTGGGCACCTTGCCGCCGGTGATCTTGTCGGCGAACTCGTAGCCCTCCCCCGGCCGGCGCGGCGTCAGGTTGATGACGACGTCGGCGTACTGCCCCGAGCCGCCCGTCTGGCGGACGAACTTCTCGCGGATGTTCTCGACCGGCTTGCCGGCCGTCTCGCGGTACGCGACCTGCGGGCGGCCGACGTTCGCGTCGACGTTGAACTCGCGCTTGAGGCGGTCGACGATGATCTCGAGGTGCAGCTCGCCCATGCCGCCGATCAGCGTCTGGCCGGTCTCCTCGTCGCTCGTGACGCGGAAGGTCGGATCCTCCTCCGCGAGCCGTGCGAGCCCTGCACCGAGCTTGTCCTGGTCGGCCTTGGACTTCGGCTCGACGGCGACCTGGATCACAGGCTCCGGGAACGTCATCGACTCGAGCACGATCGGCGCGTTCTCGGCGGCCAGCGTGTCCCCGGTCGTGGTGTTCTTCAGCCCCACGCCCGCGGCGATCTCGCCCGCCATGATCTCGTCGCGCTCCTCGCGGTGGTTCGCGTGCATCTGGAGGATGCGGCTGATCCGCTCGGTCTTGCCGGTGATCGTGTTGAGGACGCGGTCGCCCGCCTTGATCTTCCCGGAGTAGACGCGGAAGTACGTGAGCTTGCCGACGTACGGGTCGGACATGACCTTGAACGCGAGCGCCGAGAACGGCTCGTCGGGTGACGGCATGCGCTCGATCTCCTGCTCCGTCTTCGGGTCGATGCCGACCATCGGCGGCACGTCGAGCGGGCTCGGCAGGTAGTCGACGATCGCGTCGAGCAGGAGCTGAACGCCCTTGTTCTTGAAGGCCGAGCCAAGCAGCACCGGCGTGATCTCGTCGGCGAGCGTGGCGGCGCGGACGGCGCGGCGGATCATCTCCGGCGAGACCGAGGACTCGTCCTCGATGTACGCCTCGAGCACCTCGTCGTCGAAGTGCGAGATCGCGTCGATCATCTGGTGGTGGTACTCCTGCGCCTGCTCGGCGAGCTCGGCCGGGATCTCGAGCACCTCGCGCTCCTGGCCGAGGTCGTCCTTGTAGACGACCGCCTGCATCTCGACGAGGTCGACGGCGCCCGCGAAGTTGTCCTCGGCCCCGATCGGGATCTGGAGCGGCACCGGGTTGGCGCCGAGCCGCTCGCGCATCGACTGCACGGCTGCGAAGAAGTTCGCGCCGGTGCGGTCCATCTTGTTGATGAACGCGATCCGCGGGACCTTGTACTTGTCGGCCTGCCGCCACACCGTCTCGGACTGCGGCTGGACGCCGGCGACCGAGTCGAAGACGGCGACCGCGCCGTCGAGGACGCGCAGGCTCCGCTCCACCTCGACGGTGAAGTCCACGTGTCCGGGCGTATCGATGATGTTCACCCGATGGCCGCGCCAGAACGCGGTCGTCGCGGCCGACGTGATCGTGATGCCCCGCTCCTGCTCCTGGGCCATCCAGTCCATCGTCGCGGCGCCCTCGTGCACCTCGCCCATCTTGTGGGTGCGGCCGGTGTAGTAGAGGATCCGCTCGGTCGTCGTCGTCTTGCCCGCGTCGATGTGGGCCATGATCCCGATGTTGCGGACGCGGTCGAGTCCGACGACTGTCTCTGTTGCTTTGGTGCTCAAGTCTTCCCTGGCTCTCTCGTTGGCTCTCTGGTCTACCAGCGGTAGTGCGCAAAGGCCTTGTTGGCCTGCGCCATCCGGTAGACGTCGTCCTTGCGCTTGAACGCCCCGCCCTGCTGGTTCAGCGCGTCCATGATCTCGTTGGCGAGCTTGTCGCCCATGCCCTTCTCGCGGCGCTCGCGCGCATAGGTCACGAGCCAGCGCACGGCGAGCGTGCGGGCCCGGCGCTGCGGCACCTCGACCGGCACCTGGTAGTTCGCGCCACCGACCCGGCGGCCGCGCACCTCCAGCACCGGCGTGACCGTCTTCACGGCCTGCTCGAGCACCTCGACCGGCGGGCGGCCGGTCTTCGTGCCCACGGTCTCGAGCGCCTCGTAGACGATCGACTCGGCGGTCGACTTCTTCCCGTCGAGCATCACCTTGTTGATCACCTGCGTCACGAGCGCCGACCCGTACACGGAGTCGGGCTCGATCGTGCGAACCTGGATCTCGGCGCGCCTCGGCATCACGAGCCCCGCTTCGCGCCGTACTTCGAGCGGGCCTGCTTGCGGTCCGCGACGCCGCCGGTGTCGAGTGCGGCGCGGATGATCTTGTAGCGGAAGCCCGGCAGGTCCTTGACGCGCCCGCCGCGGACGAGCACGACGGAGTGCTCCTGCAGGTTGTGGCCCTCGCCCGGGATGTAGGCGCCGATCTCCATGCCGTTGGTGAGCCGGACGCGCGCGACCTTGCGCAGAGCCGAGTTCGGCTTCTTCGGCGTGGTCGTGTAGACGCGCGTGCAGACGCCCCGCTTCTGCGGGGAGCCGGCGAGCGCCGGCGTCTTGGTCTTCGCCTGGGGGGCCTTGCGGCCCTTCCGGACGAGCTGGTTCACCGTGGGCATGAGTCCGTGTCTTCCCTTTTCCAGAAAAAAATGCCGATCACAAAGAGACGGCCGGCTGGGGTCGTGCCCCTGCCAACCGCCCGCGGCATGGTAGCGGAAGGCCGGAGCGACCGTCAAACAGTGCGGTCATGCGAAATACGCGTTGCAAACCATAGCCTCCGGGAATGACCGGAACTACAGTGAGACTCCTCCGGCCGGCCGGCCGGAGGTGCCTCAGTTGCGGATGTGAATCACCTGCTCATCGGGATCTCTGCGGCTCTCGGAGCCGTCGTCCTCGTCCTGGCCGTGCTGCTGCCGCTGCTCGCGCGGCGCTCCGCGAGGCGGGGCGACGCGCGCGTGGACGCGGTCGTGCTCACGCTCGAGGCGCGCATGGACGAGCTCGCGGCCGAGCTGGCGGGCGCCGTCGAGCGCGCGGAGGACGAGAGCCGGCGCAGCAGCTTCCTCGGCGAGATCGCGGGCTCGATCGACCTCGACGACGTGCTGGCGCGCACCCTCGAGGCGGCGGGCTCGCTGCCGGGCGCGGACGCCGCGCTGATCCGGCTCGACACCCCGGAGCCGAAGCCGATCGTGGCGACGCTCGGGCTCTCGGCCGAGGAGGCGGAGCGGCAGGCGGTCGCCGGCCCGCCCGACGGCCGGGAGGCGCGGTCGATCGAGATCGTCTACCGGTACCGGCCGGACGAGCGGGAACGCAACGGCGACCTCGTCCATGCCGGCCTCGTGGTGCCCCTCGCGGACGACGTGGGCCGGATCGGCTACCTGACGGTGTTCACGAAGGACCCGGAGCGGCGCTTCGCGGACGAGGACACGCGCAGGCTCGAAGAGCTCGCGACCCGGGCCGGCCCGGCGATCGAGAACGCCCGCCGCTTCCGCGAGGCGCGGCAGCTCGCCGACCTCGACGGGCTCACCGGCCTGCACAACCGCCGCTACTTCCACGAGACCCTCGTCCGCGAGGTCGCGCGCGCCCACCGCTACGACCGGCGGCTCGCGCTCGTCATCCTCGACGTCGACGACTTCAAGGAGGTCAACGACCGGATCGGCCATCTCGCCGGCGACGCGGTCCTCGCCGAGGCGGCGCAGCGCGTGCTGGAGGTCGTTCGCACCGCGGACGTCGCGTGCCGGGTCGGCGGCGACGAGTTCGCCGTGCTCATCCCGGAGTCCGGCCTCGAGGAGGCCGGCCAGCTCGTGGCCCGGATCCAGGGCACCGTCTCCGGCCGCCCGCTCGGCGAGGCGGGCCGGCTGAAGTTCTCCGCAGGCGTCGCAGAGCTGCGCCCCGAGGACGACGGCCCGGCGCTCTTCGAGCGCGCCGACGAGGCGCTCTACCGGGCCAAGCAGTCCGGGAAGGGCCAGGCCGCTTCCGCGTAGCTCGGAAACGCGAAGCGTTTCCGAGCTCTGAGGCGGAACTGCGCGCGGCCGAAAGCGCGGTTTCGGCCGCGCTCCGTGCCGTTTCTGCTTTCCGATGCTCTGGACGGTCTGGCTTCCCCGGCGCAGCCGGTCGTGCTGCGCAGGACCGTGCTGCTGGTTCGCCTGCGCGTAAGCCGGCTCCGCCCGTCTTACGCTCCGGCCTTCGCGGCTGCGGGCCTCGAGCCGGCCCAGGCGTCGACGTAACGCGGCCGCAGGCGCGTTACGGCGACGCGAGCGAGCAGACGGTCCTGCCCGCAGGGCACGACCGGCTGCGCCGGGACAGCCAGACCGTCCAGAGCACCGAAAACCGAGAACAGTCACGGAGCGCGCCGGAGACCGCGCTCTCCGGCGCGCGCAGTTCCGCCTCCAGAGCGAGGAAAGCGCAGCGGTTCCGAGCTAGTCCGAGCTCGAGCCGGAGGAACGGCAGGTACTGCACGAGATCGACGGCGGCGGGCGCAGGCAGGTCGTCGCGGACGCAGGTCGTCTCGTCGAGCGCGGAGTGCTGGCGCACGATCGTCCACTGCTCGAACGCGGAGGCGCGGGCGAAGCGGCGCAGGGCGGCGACGATCGCGGGCCGGGCGCGCGAGAGCGGGACGGCGCCGAGGGGCACCGCCTCGTCGAGGGCCTTCACGGTGAAGGCGCCCTCCGCGGTGCGGACGACGGCCTTCCTGCCGACGGAGAGCGAGAAGAGCCGCTCGGGGGCGACCTCGGAGAGCGCGAGCCCGACGGCGCGGCCACCGAGCCAGGCGGGAGCGGGCTTCGATTGCACGGTGCGCGCGAGCAGGTCCGGGTACGAGGAGTAGAACGTCTGCACCTCGGCGGCCGACGGCGGCGGCGCGTAGAGCCGCGCCTCGAGCGTCGCGCGGCGCAGCTCGTCCTCGATGACCCCGCGGGCGACGGCGACGGTCGCGCCCGCCTTGCGCAGCGCGGCGACGTACCCGGCCCGGCTGCCGCCGAACGACCGCGCGACGATCGCCCGCTCCGCGGCGAGCACGTCGCTCGCGCGCACCGGCGCGTGCTCGCGCTCGACCGTCCGCTCGAAGAGCGCGCTGAACGCGGTCTCGCGGTCGCCAGTGAGCCGCTGGAGGCCCTTGATCGCGAGCGCCGAGATCGCCCGGCCGCCGACGCGGCACTGCTCCCCCGTCGAGAGCGCAATCTGCCCGTCCGTCAGCGACGCGTCGAACGAGGCGCCGATCGTCGAGGGCGCATCGCAGAGCCCGGGCGAGCGCGCCCACAGCCAGGCGCACGCCGCGAGCGGCTTCGCCGGGTCCTTCTCGGCCGCGTTCCACTCGGCCCAGCCCCACGACCAGATCGAGCCGAGACCGGTGTCGGCGGCCGCCGTCGTCGCCGCGAACGCCTGCCACTTCGCCACCTGGAACCAGGCGGAGGCCGGCTGGAGCCCGTTGCGGCCCCCGAAGCCGCGCGTGGACGAGAAGCTCACCATCAGGCCGAGGCGGTTCGGCGCGATCCCGATCGAGGTGAAGTCCTCGATCGCGCGCCGGTAGCGCTGGCGCAGCGTCCGGTTGCCGATCAGCGACCCGGCCTTCCAGGTGGCGTTGGCCGGGACGTACACCTCCCGGACGATGTCCGCGTACTTCGAGACCTCGAGCCACCAGGCGAGCGCCTCACCGCCGGTGTACGGCTTGCTGTTCACCAGCAGGATCGGATGCGCGCCGAGCCACGTCAGGTGCTGGAGGAACGAGAGGACGTTTGCGCGGTACTGCGCGTTCGCGTCCGACCAGGGCGTGACGAGGCTCGCGCCGAAGAGCTCGTTCTCGACGATCACCGGGTTCGGGCAGCCGGACTGCTGCACCGCGTAGTCGAAGAACGTCTTCGCCTTGTCGGCGAGCCCGGCCGGGTCGGCGGGGGCCGTCGTCGTGCCGACGCGCTTGTTCAGGTAGAGGTCGAAGTAGACGGTCGCGGCGCCGGCGTCGCGCATCCGCTGCGGGAAGACGCCGCTCGAGACGGCGAGCACGACGCCCGGCCGGCCGAAGACCGACTCGAGGTCGGGCCAGCCGTAGTCGCCCCAGATCGGCCCCGACGCCGGCAGCCCGCACTGCCCCGCCCAGATCGGAGGCGACGCCGCCGCCGAGGCCCGTCCGGGACCGAGCGCAGCCAGCGCCGCGCAGCAGACGATGAGGACTGCAATCTTCTTCACCAACGACCCGCTGCCACGATAGCTCGCTCCGTTCGAGAAGCTGCGCTTCTCGAACGGCTTCAGGGGAACTGCGCGCGCCGGAGAGCGCGGTCTCCGGCGCGCTCCGTGCCGTTCTGATCTTCGATGCTCTGGACGGGCTGGCTGCCCCGGCGCGGGCGGACGTGGCTTCGCCAGGTCCACCCGCTCGTCCGGCCTCCACGTAAGCCGGGCTACGCCCAGGCTTACGCTCCGGCCCTCGGCGGCCTCGGGCCACGGGACGAAAAGGCGGGCGCGTAACGCGGGCGCAGCCGCGTTAGGCGCCCGCGAACGAGCGACAGCGGACCCGCCCGACAGGGCGCGTCCGCGAGCGCCAAGGGAGCGGCTTCGTCCAGATCGCTCTTGGACGAGAGCGGTCGCGTAGGCGAAGGCGGGACCGCGCTCCCGCCGCAGCCACACAACCACCACGCCGCTCGCGCCGGAGGAGGGGGGTCCGTGGGGGAACCAGGGGTTCCCCCACGGGGTTAGTCGTCGAGCGGAGTGTCCACCTCTGGGACCTCGTCGGCCTCCAGGTCGCTGCGCGGCTTGTCGTTCTCGCGCGACTTCGGATCGTCGCCGAAGTCGAGGCCGAGACCGGCGAGGCCGTCGCCGCCGTCGCTGCCGATCTCCTCGAGCGCCGCGAGCAGCTGCTCCTCCGTCCGGGGCCGCGCGAGCGCGCTCGCCGGCACCGAGTCGGAGGGGCCGATCTCGATCGCCCGGTACCGCTTCAGGCCGGTCGCCGCCGGGATCAGCTTCCCGATGATGACGTTCTCCTTCAGGCCCAGCAGCCGGTCGACCTTGCCCTCGATCGCCGCGTCCGTCAGCACCTTCGTCGTCTCCTGGAAGGAGGCGGCCGAGAGGAACGACTCGGTGGCGAGCGACGCCTTCGTGATCCCGAGGATCAGCGGCTCGGAGGTCGCCTGCTCCTTCTTCGCCTTCTTCACGCGGGCGTTCTCGCGGTCGAGCACGATCTTGTCCACGAGCTGGCCGGGGAGAAGCTCGGCGTCGCCCGCCATCTCGATGCGCACCTTCTTCAGCATCTGCCGGACGATCAGCTCGATGTGCTTGTCGTGGATCTCGACGCCCTGCGACTTGTAGACCTTCTGCACCTCGGTCACGAGATACAGCTCGGTCGCGGTGTAGCCCTTGAGACGCAGGTAGTCGGCCGGATTGAGCGAGCCTTCGTGCAGCGGGTCGCCCGGCTCGACCACCTCGCCCGCAGCGACGAGGAGCCGCGTGCGGCGCGGGACGGTGACGGAGAACTCCTCGTCCTCCTTGCCGCTCTCCGGCATGACGGTGAGCTTGATCTGCCGCTCCGTCTCCTCGAGCGAGACGGTGCCGCCGATCTCCGCGAGCGTCGCGGCGCCCTTCGGGTTCCGCGCCTCGAAGATCTCGACGACGCGCGGGAGGCCGTGCGTGATGTCACCGCCGGCGAGCGACACGCCTCCGGTGTGGAACGTCCGCATCGTCAGCTGCGTGCCCGGCTCGCCGATCGACTGGGCGGCGATGATCCCGACCGCGTCGCCGATCTCCGACAGCTCGCCGGTGGCGAGGAAGGTGCCGTAGCAGGCCCGGCAGACGCCGGTGTCGGCCTCGCACTTGAGCACCGAGCGCACCGGAACCTTGAAGCCCTCGGCGGCGTCCTCGAGCTCGGCGACGATCTCGCGCAGGCGCGGAATGGTGATCTCCTCGCCCTTCCGCGCGAGCACCGTCTTGCCCGGCTTGCCGGACGCGAGCGGCTTGTGGATGTCCTGGGCCGCGATCCGGCCGGCGACGCTCTTGTTGAGCCCGTCCGGCAGGAAGAGCGGCATCTCGATGCACTCCTTCGTGCCGCAGTCCTCCTCGCGGATGATCACGTCCTGCGAGACGTCGACGAGACGCCGCGTCAGGTAGCCCGAGTCGGCCGTGCGGAGCGCCGTGTCGGCGAGGCCCTTCCGGGCGCCGTGGGTCGAGATGAAGTACTCGAGCACCGACAGGCCCTCCATGAAGTTCGCCTTGATCGGCCGCTCGATGATCTCGCCCTTCGGATTCGCCATCAGCCCGCGCATCCCGGCGAGCTGGCGCAGCTGCGTGAAGGAGCCGCGGGCGCCGGAGTTGGCCATCATGTAGATCGGGTTCAGCTCGTTCAGGTTGGCGATCATCGCGTCGGCGACGGTCTCGGTCGCCTCCGTCCAGATGTTCACGATCGACTCGTGACGCTCGGACTCCGTGATGAGGCCCAGCTCGTACGCCTGCTCGACCTTCGCGACGCGCTCCTCGTACCCGGCGAGGATCTTCTCCTTGTCGGGCGGGATCACGATGTCGTTCTTCGAGATCGTGACGCCGGCCTTCGTGCCGTAGTGGAACCCGAGCTCCTTGATCGTGTCGAGCACGCTCGCGACCGCGTGGGCGCCGTACGCGTCCACGAGGGTCGAGATGAAGTCGCCCAGCTCCTTCTTGGAGAGCGTCCGGTTGAGGTACTCGTGCAGCGCCCCGCCCTGGTCCCTGCTCCCGATCGCGTCGCGCAGCGCCCGGTCGATCTCCGCGTTGAAGATCACGCGACCGGCCGTCGTGACGATCAGCTCGCCGTTCCAGAGGTACTCGATCGCCTCCTGGAGCCCGGTCTGCTTCGCGTCGAGCGCGAACTGGACGTCCTCCTCGGTGCGGAACCGCTTCGGGCGCGGGTCGAGGTCCTCGGCCGCGACGCCGTCGAAGTCCTGGTCGGAGTAGGTCAGGTAGTAGGAGCCGAGCACCATGTCCTGCGTCGGCGTGGCGAGCGCGCGGCCGGAGGCCGGCGAGAGGATGTTGTTCGCCGAGAGCATCAGGATTCGCGCTTCGGCCTGGGCCTCCGCCGACAGCGGCACGTGCACCGCCATCTGGTCGCCGTCGAAGTCCGCGTTGAACGCGTGGCAGACGAGCGGGTGCACCTGGATCGCCTTGCCCTCCACGAGCGTCGGCTCGAACGCCTGGATGCCCAGGCGGTGGAGCGTCGGCGCGCGGTTGAGGAGGACGGGGTGCTCCTGGATGACCTCCTCGAGGATGTCCCAGACCTCGCCCTGCATCTGGTCGACGTGCCGCTTGGCCGCCTTGATGTTCTGGACGATCTTCCGCTCGACGAGCCGGCTCATGATGAACGGCTTGAAGAGCTCGAGCGCCATCAGCTTCGGCAGGCCGCACTGGTGCAGCTTCAGGTGCGGGCCGGCGACGATCACCGAGCGGCCGGAGTAGTCGACGCGCTTCCCGAGCAGGTTCTGGCGGAAGCGGCCCTGCTTGCCCTTGAGCATGTCGCTGAGCGACTTGAGCGGCCGGTTGCCGGGGCCGGTGACCGCGCGGCCGCGGCGGCCGTTGTCGAACAGCGCGTCGACGGCCTCCTGCAGCATGCGCTTCTCGTTGTTGACGATGATCTCCGGCGCGCCGAGGTCGAGCAGCCGCTTGAGGCGGTTGTTCCGGTTGATGACGCGGCGGTAGAGGTCGTTCAGGTCGGAGGTCGCGAAGCGGCCGCCGTCGAGCTGGACCATCGGGCGCAGCTCCGGCGGGATCACCGGAACGGCCTCGAGGACCATCCACTCGGGGCGGTTCTCCGAGGTGACGAACGCGGAGACGACCTTCAGGCGCTTGATCGCGCGCTGCTGCTTCTGGCCCTTGCCCGTGCGGATCGTCTCGCGCAGGCTCGCCGCCTCGGCGTCGAGGTCGAGGTCCTTGAGCAGGTCGCGGATCGCCTCCGCCCCCATGCCGCCCCGGAAGTAGACGCCGAAGCCGTACGGGGAGCCGAAGCGGTCCTTCAGCTCGCGGAAGATCTGCTCGTCGTTGACGATCAGCTTCGGCTCGAGCTCGCGGAACAGCTGCCACGTCTGCTCGAGCCGGCGCACCGCGTCGATCGCGGCCTCGCGCGCGTCCTCGCGGCGAGACTCGATGTCGAGGAACATCTCGCGCACCTTCAGCGCCCACTGGACGATCGCGTCGAGGTCCTCCTTCTGGATCCGGCCGTCGGTGCGCAGGCAGAGGTCGTTCGCCAGCTCCCGCACGTCGGTGTCCGGCTCGGCGCCGTCGAGCGTGTCCTTGAGCAGGCCGTTGCCGAGGTCGCGCGCCTTCTCGAGGTTCTTCATGTCCACGCCCTCGACGAGCGCCTGGTCCTCGTCGTGCACGTCACCGCCCGAGAGAAGCGCGTCCACGATGCGGTTGATGTGCTTCGTGATCGCGCCCTTCTTCGCGCCCGACGCCTTGCCGAGATCCTTCTCGAGCGGGGCGAGCGCCTCGCGGATCTGCTCCGCCGCGGTGCCGACCTGCTCGAGCTCGCGCGGGGCGAGCCGGCGGTCGTCGCGGATCGCCGAGTTGCGGACGAGCTCGCGGATCTTCTTCGAGTCCTCGGTCGTGATCTGCGGGACGAGCTCGACGAAGAGCCCGCCGACGAGACCGCGCGCCTCCTCGAGCGGCGGCAGCCCCTGCTCCTCGGCCCAGTTGGAGAGGCCGCGGGCCCAGAAGTCGTCGTCCTCGTCGAAGTTCCGCTCCCTGCTCTTCGCGAAGTAGTCGCGCCGGCGCGAGAGCCGGTCCTCGAGCGCGGCGAGCGCCTCGTCGCGGTCGACGTCGATCCGCTCGGCCTCCGCCTTGACCTGGTCCTCGAGCTGGTTCAGGTCGGACGCGCGCTTCTCGTTGTCCACCGCCGTGACGATCGAGGCGGCGAAGTAGAGCACCTTCTCGAGCTCGCGCGGGGCGATGTCGAGCAGGTAGCCGATCCGGCTCGGCACGCCCTTGAAGAACCAGATGTGCGAGACGGGCGCGGCGAGGTCGATGTGGCCCATGCGCTCGCGGCGCACCTTCTGCCGCGTCACCTCGACGCCGCAGCGCTCGCAGATGATGCCCTTGTAGCGGACGCGCTTGTACTTGCCGCAGTAGCACTCCCAGTCGCGGGTCGGTCCGAAGATCCGCTCGCAGAAGAGGCCGTCCCGCTCGGGCTTGAGCGTACGGTAGTTGATCGTCTCCGGCTTGGTGACCTCGCCCGAAGACCAGTCGCGGATCTGCTTGCTCGACGCGAGTCCAATGCGGATCGCGTCGAAGTCATTGATGTCGATCAAAGCTCTCCTCAGCCCCTAATCAGTCGTCGAGTTCAAGGTCAACGAGGTCTGCATCGCCCATGGCGCCGACTTCGGCGTCGGCCTCTTCCTGTGCCTCCTGCTTCTCCGAGACCTCGACGTCGTCGAGATCGCCGAGCGACTCGTCGGCCGGGAGGGTCATCTCGCCTTCCTGGTCGACGCGCTCCTGGCCCTCCTCGGACTCCTCGGCGGTCGGCTCGCGGCCGACGGCCCGCAGCGAGCCGGGCGAGAGGTCGATGCCGAGCTCCTCCGCGGCGCGGAGCAGCTCGTCCTCCTCCTCGCGCACCTCGACCTCGCGGCCCTCGTCCGAGAGGACGTGGACGTCGAGGGCGAGCGACTGCATCTCCTTGAGGAGCACCTTGAAGGACTCGGGGATCGACGGCTCGGCGATGTTCTCGCCCTTGACGATCGCCTCGTAGGCCTTCACGCGCCCGACGGTGTCGTCGGACTTGATCGTGAGCATCTCCTGGAGCGTGTACGCGGCGCCGTACGCCTCGAGCGCCCAGACCTCCATCTCGCCGAAGCGCTGGCCGCCGAACTGCGCCTTGCCGCCCAGCGGCTGCTGGGTGACGAGCGAGTACGGGCCGGTGCTCCGGGCGTGGATCTTGTCGTCCACGAGGTGGAGCAGCTTGAGGATGTACATGTAGCCGACGGTGACCTTCTGCTCGAAGGGCTCGCCGGTGCGGCCGTTGTAGAGCTGCACCTTCCCGGAGGCCCTGCGGCCGACCGGCCGCTTCCTGTCGACCACGAACTGGATCGGCGAGTCCGGGTTCTGCTCCGCCCAGGACATGAGGGCCTCGTCGACGTCCTCCGGCGTGGCGCCGTCGAACACCGGCGTCGCCACCGGGCTCGGGTTGCCGCCGTTGATCACCTGGCGGCGGTGCTTCCAGTCCACCTCGGCGGCGGCGGAGCCGTTCTCGGCGAAGACGCCGTGCGCGGCCGCCCAGCCGAGGTGCGTCTCGAGCACCTGGCCGATGTTCATCCGGCTCGGCACGCCGAGCGGGTTGAGCACGATGTCCACGGGGCGCCCGTCCGGGAGGAACGGCATGTCCTCCTCGGGGACGATCTTCGAGATGACGCCCTTGTTGCCGTGGCGGCCGGCGAGCTTGTCGCCCTCGGCGATCTTCCGCTTCGTCGCCACGAAGACGCGGACGAGCTCGTTCACGCCCGGGGACAGGTCGTCGCCGCCCTCACGGGAGAACGTCTTCACGTCGATGACGACGCCGCCCTCGCCGTGCGGCACCTTGAGGCTCGTGTCGCGGACCTCGCGCGCCTTCTCCTTGAAGATCGCGCGGATCAGCTTCTCCTCGGCGGTCAGCTCGGTCTCGCCCTTCGGCGTCACCTTGCCCACCAGCAGGTCGCCCGCCCCCACCTCGGCGCCGATGCGGACGACGCCGCGCTCGTCGAGCTGGGAGAGCGACTCCTCCGACCGGTTCGGGATGTCGCGCGTGATCTCCTCGTCGCCCAGCTTCGTCGAGCGGGCGTCGATCTCGTACTCGTGGATGTGGATCGACGTGAGGATGTCGTCCTTGACGATCCGCTCCGAGATCACGATCGCGTCCTCGAAGTTGAAGCCCTCGAACGGCATGAAGGCGACGAGCAGGTTCGCGCCGAGCGCGAGCTCGCCCTCGTCGGTCGAGCTGCCGTCGGCCAGCACCTGGCCCGCCTTCACCTTGTCGCCCACGAGCACGATCGGCTTCTGGTGGATCAGCGTGCCCTGGTTCGAGCGCATGAACTTCGTCATCGAGTACTCGTCCTTGCCGTCCTTGGTCTCGACGACGACCTTCTCGGCGTCCACGTCGACGACGGCGCCGGTCCGCTCGGCGATGACGACGTCTCCCGAGTCGACCGCGGCGCGGTACTCGAGGCCGGTGCCGACGAGCGGCGCCTGGCGCACGAGCAGCGGCACCGCCTGCCGCTGCATGTTCGCGCCCATCAGGGCGCGATTCGCGTCGTTGTGCTCGAGGAACGGGATCAGCGCGGTCGAGACCGAGACGATCTGCGCCGGCGAGACGTCCATGAACTCGACGTCCTTCGGCGACGCGGTGACCGCCTCGCCCTCGGAGGAGCGGCAGAGCACCGCCTCGTTGACGAGCTTGCCGTTCTTGTCCACGGGCGCGGAGGCCTGCGCGATCGTGTAGCGCGACTCCTCGACCGCGTCGAGGTAGACGATCTCGTCCGAGACCTTGCCGCCCGAGACCTTCCGGTACGGCGTCTGGATGAAGCCGAACTCGGAGACGGTCGCGTACGAGGCGAGGTAGCCGATCAGCCCGATGTTCGGTCCCTCCGGCGTCTCGATCGGGCACATGCGGCCGTAGTGCGTCGGGTGGACGTCGCGCACCTCGATCGGGGCGCGCTCGCGGGTGAGGCCGCCGGCGCCGAGCGCCGACAGGCGGCGACGGTGCGTGAGCCCGGCGAGCGAGTTCGTCTGGTCCATGAACTGCGAGAGCTGCGAGGAGCCGAAGAACTCCTTCAGCGCCGCGACCACGGGCCGGATGTTGATGATCGTCTGCGGCGTGATCGTGTCGACGTCCTCCGTCGTCATCCGCTCGCGGACGACGCGCTCCATGCGGTAGAGGCCGACCCGGAACGCCTCCTGGATCAGCTCGCCGACCGTGCGCAGGCGCCGGTTGCCGAAGTGCTCGTACTCGTCGAGCTCGTTGAGGATCGGGGCCCGCGGCAGCGCGACCGCCTCGGCCGCGAAGTCCTTGGAGTCCTCCGGCACGCCGAGCTTGACCGGGAGGGCGACGAGCTTGCGGACGAGCGCGACGATGTCCTCGGTCGTGAGGACGCGCGTGTCCTCCGGGACGCCGACGCCGAGCCGCTGGTTCAGCTTGTAGCGGCCGACCTTCGTCAGGTCGTAGCGCTTGGGGTCGAAGAAGAGCGCGCGCAGGAGGTTCCGCGCGTTGTCGAGCGTGGGCGGCTCGCCGGGGCGCTGCTTCTTGAACACCTCGATCAGCGCCTCCTCCTCGCGGGTGGAGGGATCCTTCTCGAGCGTGTTCACGATGTACGACGAGTTGTCGAACAGGGCGAGGATCGCCTCGTTCGACGACGTGTCGAGCGCGAAGCCCGTCGACGGGTCCTCGGCGGGAAGGGCGCGGAGGAGCGTCGTGATCGGCAGCTTGCGCTTCCGGTCGATGCGGGCGTAGACGATGCCCTTCTTGTCGATCTCCAGCTCGAGCCACGAGCCGCGGCTCGGCATCAGGTTCGCCGTGAAGACCTGCTTCGTCGGGTCCTTCGGCTCCATCAGGTAGGCGCCCGGCGAGCGGACGAGCTGCGTGACGATCACGCGCTCGGTGCCGTTGATGATGAAGGTGCCGTACTCGGTCATCATCGGGAAGTCGCCCATGAAGACCGTCTGCTCGCGGATCTCGCCCGTGTCCTTGTTCACGAAGCGGACCGTCATCGAGAGCGGGGCCTGGTAGGTCAGGTCCTTCTCGCGGCACTCCTTGATGGAGAACTGCGGCTCTCCGAACGTGTACTGACCGAACTCGACGGCGAGCGAGCCGGTGTAGTCCTCGATCGGAGAGATGTCGTCGATCGTCTCCCGCAGCCCCTCGTCGAGGAACCACTGGAACGAGGCCTTCTGGATGTCGATGAGGTTGGGGAGGTCGAGAACATGCTCGATCCGGGAAAAAGACGTGCGCGCGCGGGGCGAAGCGACCCTAGTGGTCAAGAAGGAGCCTCCCTTGGGGACGTGCGTGATTCAGGTGAATTCGGGCGTGCAGAGCTGCGGACGAGCGGAACGTCGGCGCAACCCGTCAAGGTACCGGAAACAAGCCCCTCACCGCAAGCGGAAGCCGCGGCGAACGCCGGTATGCGCCCCGCACTGTAGCGCGACGGCGCTTCGACGGCAAGACGCTACGCGTCGTGCCGTTGACACGAGGAACCCAGGAGGAACCCCAGTACAGCACGAAGGGCCGGGGAGACGACGCTCTCCCCGGCCCTGACTCCGTACCGGCGGCTCGTGACGCGCAGCGTCTCGAGCCGAGAGCCGAGCTACTTCAGCTCGACCTCGGCGCCGGCCTCCTCGAGCTGGGCCTTGACCGAGTCGGCCTCGTCCTGGGTGACGCCCTCCTTGACCGGCTTGGGAGCCGAGTCGACGAGGTCCTTCGCCTCCTTGAGGCCGAGGCCGGTGACGGCCCGGACGACCTTGATCACCTGGATCTTCTGGCCGCCCGCCGCGGTGAGGACGACGTCGAAGGACGTCTTCTCCTCGACGGCGGCGTCGCCGGCCGCCGCGCCCGGGGCCGCGACCGCGACCGGAGCGGCGGCGGTGATGCCCCACTCCTCCTCGATCTTGTTCTTCAGCTCGACCAGCTCGAGGACGGTCATGCTCCCGAGCGATTCGAACACCTGGTCTACTGCAGCCACTTAGGCCTCCTCGTTCTCAGTACTGACATCGTCGGAGGCGGACGCTGGGGCGTCCGCGGCGGTGGGCTCCTCTTCGGCGACCGGCCTTCCTCCGGCGCCGCCTGGGGCTCGGTCGCCGCCTTCCGTCTCCTCTGCGGCGGGCTCTTCCGCCGGCTGCCACCTCGGCGGCGACGTGTCGCTCCGCGCCTCGAGCTGCTCGATGCGGGCGTCGATCAGGCCCTCCAGGTTCTGCAGCGGCGCGCTGACCAGCCCGATCAGCGAGCTGAGCGGGGCGATGATCGCGCCGAGCACCTGGCCGCGGAGCACGTCGATCGGCGGCAGCTTCGCGAGGCTCTCGACCTCGTCGGCCGTCATCGTCCGGCCCTGGAGGACGCCGCCGCGGATCGCGAGCACCTCGTCTCGCGGGCCGAGTCGGCGAGCGCCTTCGCCGCCGCGACCATGTCGCCCTCGGCCTCGAGGAAGGCGATCGCGCTCGGCCCCTCGAGCAGGGCGAGCAGCGCTCGGCGCCGGCCGCCTCGGCCGCCCGGCGCGTGAGCGTGTTCTTCACGACCGTGAAGCGGGCGCCGCTCTCCAGGAGCCGCGTTCGCAGCGCGTCGATCTGCGGCATCGTCAGGCCGCGGTAGTCGGCCACGAGCATCGTCTCGGCGCCTTGAGCCGTCGGTCAGCTCCGCGACGACCTTCTCCTTCTGCTCTTTCCTCATGGGTCATTTCCTCCGGAATGACTAGGCCCGCACGGAGGCGGGCAAGGGCGAAGAGCGGAGTTCCCTGCGCTGCCCCACCTCGGCTGGGCTTCCGCCTCGCGAGGAGGCTGCCAGCGGTCTTCGGCGGTCGCTAGTCGGTCAGGCGCCTACTGTAGCTGCCTCCTGGGGCTGCTCGTCGAGCTCCTCGACGATCCCGCGCTCTCGCCGGGTCGACGTGGATGCCGGGGCCCATCGTGCT